>NZ_CP043028.1:137500-1637500 GCF_008935055.1 Pseudobutyrivibrio xylanivorans
TTCGACTTGCATGTGTTAAGCACGCCGCCAGCGTTCATCCTGAGCCAGGATCAAACTCTCATGTTATAATCATGACTTTTTGCGAGCTTTCGCGAAGCAAAAAGTTATGCAAGTAGCGAACTCGTTCGCTACAATAAGTTTAATTCCGAATCAGTATAAAACTGACTTGTTTACTATAAAGGTTTCGTTTCATTAAGAAACTTAAATGAATTTCAAGGATACATGTTTCAAAAACTTGTATTAATTCAAGGTTTGTTTCACTGTTCAGTTATCAATCTTCGTTTATTTGTTTTGCTCTGTGTGACTTGCTGTCCCTCAGTGCTCGATTATAATAACATCCTAAACCCATGGTGTCAACAAAAAAACTGTGATTTTTTAAAGTAAATCTATTCTTCAAAAATCTCTAATTTGTTTGAATTGTGCTAATTCTTTCGACAATTGGTTTTTAATCCTCAAAAAACAATGCCATACCTCTAACGAGATATGGCATCAACTGCTTCTTTGATATTAGAAACACCAACAATATCTATTCCTTTTATAGATTTGACTGAAGGTAAATTAGATGCTGGAATTATTGCTTTATTGAAACCAAGCTTTTTAGCTTCTGTAACACGCTGCTCTGCCATAGAAACAGAACGCACTTCACCTGTAAGTCCTATCTCGCCAAACACAATCACGCCAGGATCAACAGCTATATCCTTTTCGCTAGTATAGATTGCCAATGCTATTGCCAAATCAACAGCGGGCTCATTAATGCGGATTCCGCCAGCGATATTTACATATATATCAGAACGTCCGAGGAAGATACCACAAGATTTATTTGCTTTTACATCTCTCATCCTTTCAAGAACTGCAACTAAAAGGTTTACGCGATTGTAATCACAGCCTGTGGCCATTCTACGTGGAATTTCAAACGCTGTCTTGCTAACCAGAGACTGAATCTCCACAAGAATTGGGCGAGTTCCCTCCATTGAGCAGGTTACAATAGACCCGGTTGCATTGTCAGGACGACCGTCCAACATTACAGAAGAAGGATTCTTAACCTGTTCAAGTCCAGTATCACGCATTTCAAAAACACCAATTTCGTTTGTGGAGCCAAATCTATTCTTTACACCTCTAAGGATCCTATAGGAAGCATGTCTGTCACCTTCAAAATAAAGTACCGTATCAACCATGTGTTCAAGTACTCTAGGACCAGCCACTGTTCCCTCTTTTGTTACATGTCCAACAATAAATACCGCAATCCCAATTCCTTTGGCGATTTCCATCAATACGCCCGTTGATTCCCTCACCTGAGAAACTGAGCCTGGCGCAGAGCCTACAGTCTCATTATACATTGTTTGAATAGAATCTATTATGAGAACAGTTGGCTTTTCTCGTTCAACTACAGCCTTTATTGTATCAAGATTTGTTTCACAGAATAAATCCAATTTATCGTTAAAGGTCCCTATTCTGTCTGCACGAATTTTAATTTGTTGGAGAGATTCCTCGCCTGAAACATACATGACATTGGTACCTGCATTGCAAAGTTTCTGACAAGTCTGCAATAGTAATGTAGATTTTCCAATACCTGGATCTCCACCCACAAGAACCATTGAACCTGGAACGATTCCACCGCCTAAAACTCTGTCAAATTCCTCAATATTTGTGGAAATCCTCATCTCATTTGACGTAGTGACATCTATAAGCTTCGTCGGTTTCACGTCAGAGACCTTAGCTCTTGTTTTAACTGTTGCTTTATCAACAACCTCTTCTACAAGAGTATTCCATGCGCCACAGGCAGGACACTGGCCTGACCATTTTGAAGTTTCGTTACCGCAATTCTGACAGAAAAAAACAGAAATATTTTTTTTAGCCATTCTTTCTCCTTACAAAAAATCTCCCCATCCGATAATGGATGGGAAGATTGATTAAATAATTTTATTGTTCTATTAAATTCTTTTGACCTGTACGTCAACAGCAACCCCTGGGTCTAATTCAACTGATAAATTCAGCTTTCCGCCAAGGTTTGTCTTCATTTGACTAGTTGCGGAGCCCCCAACAGTAATGGCATACTCGGTCTCCGGCTCAAGCTCTAGGGTAATCATTGCATCTTCCTTACCTTCTACGGTAAAGGAAACCAAATCAGCTGAGCAAGCGAACTTCTCAACTGCCGTACCTGGAACAGATTCATATACGAACATTCCATTTCGTTCAAGCTTGGTAATATCAGCAAATGTCTTTACCTTGTACAAATCCCCTTCATGCTTGTAGTCCTCTAGCTTCTTCTTGTCAGCTAATGTGTAATCCCCAAAGCTGATGCTTCCATCTGCTTCACTGCGAATCAACTCGCTAATTACAGCCATTCTCATTCCTCCTATGTACTGCCTGTTTGCAGATTGTCTTAGACAAATTATAGCAAACGAATTTGGTTTTAACAATAAATGGGAGCAAATAAAATTAGCATTTTTCAAAAACTACAGCATCATTTTTAACCTTAGCTTTGACTGTATCAGAGGATTTAATCTTGCCGGCAAGAATCTCCTCTGCCATAACATCTTCCAATGCTGTCTGTATTTTTCTACGAATTGGTCGTGCACCATATTTAGGATCGAAAGATTTTTCAACAATCCATGTCTTGACCGTAGCAGGAATAGTAACAGTAATATCCATCTGCTCCTTGCAGCGTTCAACAAACTGTTTAACCTGAAGACCTGCAATTTCCTTCATATCATCTTTGTTCAGAGCTCTAAATACTATAGTCTCATCGATTCGGTTAAGGAACTCTGGTTTAAATATTCGCTTCACCTCTTCCATAACACCATTCTTCATGAACTCGTAGTCCTTGCTTGCATCTTCCTTTGATGCAAATCCAAGTTTTTTAGGCTCTATGATTGCCTGCGCTCCGGCATTGGATGTCATGATGATAATAGTGTTCTTGAAGTCGACCTTGCGGCCCTGAGAATCTGTAACATGTCCATCATCAAGAATCTGAAGAAGAACATTGAATACATCTGGATGCGCCTTCTCAATCTCGTCAAAAAGAATAACTGAATACGGATTTCTTCTAACCTTTTCAGAAAGCTGACCACCTTCCTCATAACCAACATAACCTGGAGGTGAACCTATCATCTTTGACACTGAGTGTTTCTCCATGTATTCACTCATATCTACACGAATCATGGCATTTTCCGTGCCAAAAACTGCCTCAGCCAAAGCCTTTGAAATCTCAGTTTTACCTACACCTGTAGGACCCAAGAACAAGAATGAACCAATAGGTCTTCCCTTTTCCTTAAGTCCAACACGTCCACGTCTAACGGCACGAGCAACAGCTGAAACAGCTTCCTCCTGACCAATTACACGCTTATGTAATATGCTTTCAATCTTTCTAAGACGAACAGACTCTTGTTCAGTCAACTTAGTAACTGGAATCTTTGTCCAAAGAGCAACAACTGCTGCTACATCATTTTCTGTGAGAACGGCAGGTTTTGTCTTGCGCTTTCTTGAAAGCTTTTTGTCATCTGCTTCTTTCTTTGCAATGAGCTCATCTTTTTCCTTTTTAAGAGAGCTGGCAAGAGCAATATCTCCAGAAATGATTGCTTCCTCCATCTCCACTGCAAGCTCATCTATTCTTGAAGATAAGGTATCGTCCTTTGTGTTATTCTTTACAAAAGTAAGCTTGAGCGATGCAGCTGCCTCATCCATCAAATCGATAGCTTTATCAGGGAGAAAACGATCTGCAATATATCTTTCAGAAAGATTTACACAAGCCTCTACCGCATCGTCTGGTATTGTTACACCGTGATGCTCCTCATATAAATGACGAACACCCTTTAAAATTTCGATAGTTTCCTCTGTGCTAGGCTCCTCTACCATAACCGGTTGGAAACGGCGCTCAAGAGCAGCGTCCTTCTCCACATATTTACGATATTCTGTTATGGTTGTCGCACCAAGGATTTGTATTTCACCTCTAGCCATGGCAGGTTTGAGAATATTGGAAGCATCAATAGCTCCCTCGGCTCCACCAGCACCAATAAGTGTATGGATTTCATCTATGAAAAGAAGGATATTCCCTTCCTCAATCACCTCTGCAATAACTCGCTTGATGCGCTCCTCAAACTCTCCGCGATACTTCGAACCGGCAACCATACCAGACAAATCAAGAGATAAAACTCTAATCCCCATCACTGAATCAGGCACATTGCCCTCGACTATTCGCTGAGCAAGCCCCTCAACAATTGCTGTCTTTCCAACACCTGGCTCGCCAATAAGACAAGGATTATTCTTGCCGCGTCGAGATAAAATCTGAATTACACGCTGTATTTCTGAGTCACGCCCTACAATAGGATCAAGCTCTCCATCCTCAGCCATAGCTGTAAGATCTCTGGAAAACTGTTCGAGGTAAGAAGTCTCATTTCGCTTGCGGCCACTGTTCATAGCCTGCATTTCTTCCTTATAAACTGCACCCTCTGCGCCCATTCCAGCAACCAATTCTGAAAAGAGCTTGTGAGGATTTACATCAAGTGAATTAAGAAGTCTCGCGCCAGAGCAATCCTGCATACGAATCATTGCAAGAAGCAGGTGCTCAGTTCCTATAGTTTTAGAATTGCATTTGTCTGCCTCTTCGGCAGCATGGTCAAGAAGTTGCTCCATCTTTGGAGTGTAACCATCCCTCTCACGAATAACAACATCTCCACCTGGTGAAATAAGCTCCTCCACCAACTTCAATAATGCATCCCTGTTAACTCCATTAGAGTTCAAAACTTTGGCAGCAAGAGAATTCTCCTGCTCGATAATAGAGATAAGGAGGTGCTCAGTTCCAACATAACTGTGATTTAAAGATTTAGAAAGTTTGGATGCACCTGTTATAGCTCGCTTTGCCTGTTTTGAATATTCCATTCTCGTCTCCTTTTAGGTTTAAAGATCATTAAGATCCATCATTTTTAAGCTCGAAGTTCTACGAGCATTGTAATTTGAAATTGGTTCACGTGATGAGATGGCTGGCTCATCATATTCATCCTCGTACTCTTCTTCGTACTCCTCTTCCTCGTCGAATTCTTCGTCGTATTCATCATCCTCTTCATCATAATAATCGTCATTTTTTGAAGAACCTTTAAATACAATTGAACGAGGAACCTTCTTTGAAGAAGATCTTACTGGAGCTTTAGCGAAAATATCACCATCAAAATCGTCTCTGTCACGTGATCTGACAAGTGAATTAATGATAATAAAAACAAGGACTACGCAAAGAACAATAAGTCCCATGATTACCTTGCGGTAAATGTCAAGCTTCTTAACATAAACATCCACATTATCATTAGATGTAGCAGTCTCATCATCTACTTCACTAGAAGATGCAGTAGTTGTAGCACTAAGAAGACTCTCGTCCAGGCGTGAAACTGTACCATTTGCACTGTCATATACAAACCAGCCAGAATCGCCTGATTTGTTAGTTCCATAAACATAATAGAAGGAGCCATCAAGTGTATAAGCTGATGCTGTGCCACCTGTTACTTCAAGAGTTGTAGCCTGAAATGCAGATGAAGGTGCTGAATCAGATGAAGAAATAATAACAAAATCATCACTTCCGCTAAGTAAAAGAAAATCAGAAACTGTGCCCGCCTCAGCATTGTAGAGGTAGAATACACCTGAACCTGCAATATTATCTGCTGGCTTAAGGTACAACAGTGTGATTGAACCATTTGTTGGCTCGCTGTATGTGCTGCTTCCGATTTTTACTGTAGTCTTTGAAAAGCCTGAAGGCATTTCAGAATCTGAATATCTTTCAGAAACAACATAAGAAACGCCATTAATATCAAATCCACCATTTGAATTGAGAGTACCGATGCTACCTGCAGTAGGTACACTAGCCTCTGATGTTTCAGTTGGTTCCTCTGCTGGAGCCTCTTCAACTTCAACTGGTGCTTCGTCTACAGTTGTCTCCTGAGTAGTCTCAGCTGGCTTTTCCTGAGCAGCTGGCTCTGCTGGTGCACTTCCGCCAATTGCAAGAGTTGTACTACTTCCTGAACAGCTTGATGACGAAACAATTATAGATGCTGTACCTGCAGAAGTGGCCGAAAATACGATATCTCCATTTTTGCCAGAGAAAGAAACTGTGTTTCCAGAAGCACTATAACCGGAAACATTACAACTAGAAAATGTAAGCATGCTTGAGGTGTACTTCACAGTGATAGTACCAGACTCTGACGCAGTAACTGAAATTGTGACAGAGTCCCCTACAGCAGGTGCATTCTTAGACACAGAAATCATAGTGGTACCCTGTGCAAAAGCCACAAGATTTAATGCAAATACAAAAGCGCACACGGCGATTACATTCATAGTTCGTTTAAACAGTTTCTTCATAACAAATTACCTTCCATTTCTCAAAAGAGGCGATAACACAAGAGATTGCTATAATCCCCTACTTATCACACTATATATAGATAATTTAATTATAGATAAACCCCTATACATAGTCAACAATTTCGGCAAAGAAGGAATAGCCAAATACCACCTGATAAACCCGAATAGGAACCCACTATTCCAGTAATATGGGATGAAACATCGATATTAAAAACATATAAAATGAAGAAAATAATTCCCATGGCAAATAATAATGCCAAAGTTCCAAATGAGATAATTAATTCTTTATCCAGCTTCTTTTTCATAAAAAATACCTCCGCTTCTACATTTCTTATGAATGTAGTATAGCGGAGGTAAGTGTGTCTAATTATGGACAGCCTATACTGCTAAGAAGAACTTAATGAGGAAGAGAACAGAAATTACATATGTAAGTGCTGAAACTTCCTTTGCCTTTCCTGTGAAAACCTTGATGAATGTGTATGAAATCATTGCAAGACCGATACCATGTCCGATTGAACCAGATATTGGCATAGCAATAAGCATGATTGTAACAGGTACACAAACTGTAAGATCATCAAAGTTAACCTTCTTAAGACCAGTCATCATAAGTACACCAACATAGATAAGAGCTGCTGATGTAGCTGCTGCTGGAATGATTGCTGCGATTGGTGCAAGGAAGATGCAAAGGAAGAATGCAATACCACATGTAAGTGATGTAAGACCTGTGCGTCCGCCTGCCTCAACACCTGAAGCTGACTCGATGAAAGTTGTAACTGTAGAAGTACCTGTGCAAGCACCAAACATTGTTCCAACTGAATCTGAAAGAAGTGCTTCCTTCATGTTTGGCATGTTACCTTCACGGTCTACCATACCTGCACGTGATGCTGTACCAACAAGTGTACCAATTGTATCGAACATATCGATGATGCAGAAAGTAATAACAAGTGTAACTGCTGTGAACCAGCCCATCTGAGCAAGACCAGCGAAGTTGAACTTGAAGAGTGTTGTAGCTGCCATGTCACCAAATGCTGGAACAAATGAAGCTGTCTCAAGTGAAGCAAATGGATTCTGTCCAAGGAATACAGCATCGCAAATCCAATAAAGAACTGAAGCTACGAGCATACCTGTGATAACAGCACCCTTGAAGCCCTTTGTTGCAAGTACAACGATAACAAAAAGTCCAACAAACATTGTAACAGCTGAAAGAACCATTACTGGATAAGCGTCTGTCATCATTTCCTTAGCGTGTGAAGCTGTAAGTGCTCCAAAGAAATCTCTCATTACATAGAACTGATTGTAGTTAGAATCTGCAATGTAAACATTTGAACCAAAGCCGATGTTAAGAAGCATAAGGCCAATTGCAGGTGAAATACCAAGACGAATTCCAAGTGGAATAGCATCTACAATCTTCTCACGAACATTAAGAAGTGAAAGGATGAAGAATACAATACCTTCGATAAGGATGATGCAAAGCATAGCCTGGAAAGACTGTACATAATCCATTGATGTAGCTGCTACAAGGTTGCCAATAACGATTGCCATGAATGAGTTAAGACCCATACCTGGAGCAAGACAGAAAGGCTTGTTAGCAAGTAATGCCATTACAAGCATTGCAACTGCTGATGAAAGACAAGTTGCAAGGAATACACCATTCCAAAGCTGTGCTCCACCAGCTCCATAGTTTGTAAGGATGTTTGGATTCAAGGCAATGATATAAGCCATTGTCATGAATGTGGTAAGACCGGCTAAAATCTCAGTCTTTACTGTAGTGTTGTTAGCACTGAGTTTGAATCTTTTTTCTAACATATTTTCTCTCCTTATATATGAAAATTTATTGATTCCTAGTTCAAGCTCGCCTTAATAAAAGCTGAGAATAATGGATGTGGCTTGTTTGGACGGCTCTTGAATTCTGGATGGAACTGAACACCCACGTGGAACTTGTTTGTAGAAACTTCCACTGCCTCAACAACCTCATCATTAGGTGATGTACCAGAAATAGTAAGTCCCTTTTCAGTCATAATATCTCTGTACGAATTGTTAAACTCAAATCTATGTCTATGACGCTCTGAAATATTTTCTGCGCCGTATGCTTCATAAAGCTTTGTACCAGTACGAACTGCACATGGATAAGCACCAAGTCTCATTGTTCCGCCCTTTCTAAGAACAGCCATCTGCTCTTCCATAAGGTCGATTACGCAGTTCTTGCCTGTGCTATTGAACTCACGAGAGTTTGCATCTGTAAGTCCGCAAACATTTCTGGCAAACTCGATAGCAGCAACCTGCATACCAAGGCAGATACCAAGATAAGGAATGTCGTTTTCACGAGCAAACTGACAAGCAGCAATCTTTCCTTCTACACCTCTGTCGCCGAAACCACCTGGAACTAAAATACCATCGCACATTCCAAGCTTTTCCTTAACATTGTCTTTTGTGATTTCTTCTGAATCAACCCATTCAACTTCAACGTGAGCATTGTTAGCATAGCCACCGTGGTAAAGAGCTTCACGAACTGAAAGATATGCATCGTGAAGAGCAACATACTTTCCAACGATAGCAATTTTAGTTGTCTTCTTAAGACCCTTGATAGTCTTAACCATCTTCTCCCACTCATCAATCTTAGGAGTGCGGTTTTCAAGACCAAGCTCACGGCAAACAACATCATCAAGGCCATACTTATGCATCATAAGTGGAGCCTCGTATAAGCAATCAAGAGTATCATTCTCAATTACGCAGTCCTTCTTAACATTACAGAAAAGAGAAATCTTATCCTTGATAGACTGCTCAAGTGGATGATCTACACGACAAACGATAATATTTGGAGCGATACCAAGTGACTGAAGCTCCTTAACAGAGTGCTGTGTAGGCTTTGACTTGTGCTCTTCTGAGCCAGAAAGCCAAGGAACAAGTGTAACATGGATGAATAGACAATTCTCACGACCCTTTTCCAATGAAACCTGTCTGATAGCTTCAAGGAATGGCTGAGACTCGATATCACCTGTTGTACCACCAATCTCGGTAATAAGAACATCACAATCAGATGTCTCTGCGCCCATGTATATAAAACGCTTAATCTCTTCTGTGATATGAGGAATAACCTGAACTGTCTGGCCAAGGTACTCACCCTTACGCTCACGGTTCAAAACATTCCAGTAAACTCTACCAGAAGTAAGATTAGAATATTTGTTAAGACTTTCGTCAATGAAACGCTCATAGTGACCAAGATCAAGGTCAGTCTCTGCTCCATCATCTGTAACGAAAACCTCACCATGCTGATATGGACTCATGGTGCCTGGGTCTACGTTCATGTAAGGATCAAGCTTCTGTGAAGCAACCTTATAACCCCTCATTTTAAGTAGACGTCCCAAAGACGCTGCTGTAATACCTTTTCCTAAACCTGATACTACACCACCAGTAACAAATACGTGTTTTGTCATCTTATACTCCTTTATAAAATAATAATATCTGTGTTTACTATTCAGAACACATTCGCAAAATCACACTTACAGTGTTTTCCTTTTGCTCATGTGGTGTTCTCTCCAAATAATATTTAATAGAAAAGCACTTACAAGTAAGTTTTTTCTATTAAATATTACTTGGCTCTGAATAGTAAACAAAAAAGGAGTCGAAAGTTACACCCTTAGACTAAGGTGCCTTCAACTCCTAAATATTCAAATATGAATTCCAACTATTGCACAATGGTATAGCTGCCACATATTTCCTCCTGAAAATAAAAAAAAGCGTTTTTTTTTACAAGAACTTTCGTTCCTGCAAAAATGTACGCCCTGTACTTAAAGAATATACAACAAGGTTTAATTTTTGTAAAGAGAAAAAAAAGAAAACACCTCATAAATCAGCTGTGGGGTCTACAGCGGCCTCAGGACAAAATTAAGATTTTGTTTATTGTCATTTTTTGCGTCTACATTTATAATAGCTGAGGTTAATTATTTAAGTACATATAATAAGAAGGTTAACACCTTATCAGTCACCTTCGGTGATAGCTTTCCCTCCAGGGGAAGCCTAGAATTAGGAGAACTATGGAAAACAAATTATTCAAACTCGGAATCGATATCGGCTCTACTACTGTAAAAATTGCCGTTTTAGATGACAAAAACAATTTATTATTTTCTGATTATCAGAGACACTTTGCTAACATCCAGCAAACTCTCACTGATTTATTAACACAGGCTAAGTCTAAGCTTGGAAAGATAGAAGTTCGTCCAATGATTACTGGTTCAGGCGGACTTACACTTGCTAAGCATCTTGGCGTTGAATTTGTACAGGAGGTTATTGCCGTTTCAACCTCACTCACTCACTACGCTCCACAGACAGATGTTGCTATTGAGCTTGGTGGCGAGGATGCAAAGATTATCTATTTTGAAAATGGAAATGTTGAGCAGCGTATGAATGGTATTTGCGCTGGTGGTACAGGTTCTTTCATTGATCAGATGGCATCACTTTTACAGACAGATGCTCCTGGTCTTAATACTTATGCAAAAGATTACAAGGCGATCTATCCTATCGCAGCTCGTTGCGGTGTATTCGCCAAAACAGATATACAGCCACTTATCAACGAGGGCGCTTCAAAGGAAGACCTTTCAGCTTCTATCTTCCAGGCAGTAGTTAACCAGACAATTTCTGGTCTTGCCTGTGGTAAGCCAATCCGTGGACACGTTGCATTCCTCGGTGGCCCCCTTCACTTCCTGGATCAGCTTAAAGAGGCATTTGTTCGCACCTTAAAGCTTGACGAGGAGCACGCTATCGAGCTTGATAATTCTCACCTTTTTGCAGCAATTGGTTCTGCACTTAATTCAAAGGAAGAAAATCACGTTCCTATGGATGATCTTATTGATAAACTTGCAGATGGCATAAAAATGGAATTTGAAGTTGCAAGACTTGAGCCATTATTTGAATCCGAAGAGGATTTTCGTGAATTCAAGGACCGTCATGCACAGGCAGAGGTTAAGAAGGGTGATTTATCCACATATCACGGCAATGTTTACCTTGGTATTGATGCAGGTTCTACAACTACAAAGCTTGCAGTTGTAGGCGAGGACGGAACTCTTCTTTACTCATTCTACTCAAGCAACAATGGTAGCCCTCTTGCTACTTCTCTCAAGGCTTTGAAGGAGATTTACTCTATCATGCCTGAGGATACACATATTGTACACTCCTGCTCTACTGGTTACGGCGAAGCACTTTTAAAGGCTGCACTTCAGCTTGACGATGGCGAAGTTGAGACCATTGCACATTATTATGCAGCTGCATTCTTCAATCCAGATGTAGACTGTATTTTGGATATCGGTGGACAGGATATGAAATGTATCCGCATCAAGAATGGTGTTGTTGATAGCGTTCAGCTTAACGAGGCTTGTTCTTCTGGTTGTGGTTCATTTATCGAAACCTTCGCAAAGTCTCTTGACTTCACTGTTCAGGATTTCGCTGAGGAAGCTTTATTCGCACTTAACCCTATTGACCTTGGAACTCGCTGTACTGTATTTATGAATTCAAAGGTTAAGCAGGCTCAAAAAGAAGGTGCATCTGTAGCAGACATTTCTTCTGGTCTTGCTTACTCAGTAATTAAGAACGCATTATTCAAGGTTATCAAGCTTTCTGACGCTTCAGAGCTTGGTAAGAATATCGTAGTTCAGGGTGGAACTTTCTACAATGATGCTGTTCTTCGTTCTCTTGAGAAGACAGCTGGTGTAAATGTCGTTCGTCCTGATATTGCTGGTATTATGGGTGCCTTCGGTTGTGCCCTCATTGCAAAAGAGCGTTACGAGGAAAATCCTACTACTACAACACTTGGCATTGACGAGATTAACGAGCTTACTTTCGATACAAAGCTCACACGTTGTCAGGGATGCGTAAACCACTGCTTACTTACAATTAACCGTTTTTCAGGTGGTCGCTCATTCATCACTGGAAACCGTTGTGAAAAGGGTGCAGGCGGTGTCAAGAATAAAGAAAACATTCCAAACCTTTTCGATTATAAATACAATAGATTATTCGAATATGAGCCTCTAACAGAAGAAGAGGCTACTCGCGGAACCGTTGGTATTCCAAGAGTTTTAAATATGTATGAAAACTATCCTTATTGGGCAACTTTCTTTAAAAAGCTTGGATTCAGAGTTGTTCTTTCTCCACGTTCAAACCGAAAGGTATATGAGCTTGGTATTGAATCAATCCCATCTGAGTCAGAATGTTATCCAGCAAAGATGGCGCACGGTCATGTGCAGTGGCTTATCAATGAAGGAAACGTTGATTTCATTTATTATCCATGTATTCCATATGAAAGAAACGAGTTCCCTGATTCTAACAACCACTACAACTGCCCTATCGTTACCTCATACGCTGAAAATATTAAGAACAACGTAGATGAGATTACCAGTGGCAAGGTCCGTTTCCTGAATCCATTTATGGCATTCACAAGTGAAGAGATTTTAGCTTCACAGCTCGTAAAGGTATTCAAAGCAGAATTCAACATTGGCGAGTCTGAAGTTAGAAGTGCTGCACATGCTGCATGGGCTGAGCAGGAAAACTTCCGTAACGATATGTATGCAAAGGGTGCTGAAGTTCTTAAGTACCTTGAGGAAACAGGAAAGCATGGTATTGTACTTGCTGGCCGTCCATACCACGTTGATCCAGAGATTAACCATGGTATTCCAGAGCTTATCAACAGCTATGGTATTGCTGTTTTGACCGAGGATTCTATTTCTAATCTCGGCGAAGTTGAGCGTCCTCTCATCGTAATGGATCAATGGATGTTCCACTCAAGAATGTATGCTGCAGCAAACTATGTTAAAAAGCATGACAACATTGATTTAATTCAGCTTAACTCATTCGGTTGTGGTCTTGATGCCGTTACAACTGATCAGGTTGCTGATATCCTTACAAACTCAGGCAAAATTTATACCTGCCTTAAGATTGATGAGGTTAACAACCTTGGTGCAGCAAGAATTCGTGTGCGTTCACTCCTTGCTGCGCTTCGCGTAAAGAAAAAGAAGAAACAGGAAAGAAAGATTGTTCCTGCAAACTATAACCGTATTATATTTACAGAGGAAATGAAGAAGAATTACACAATTCTTTGTCCTCAGATGTCACCTATCCACTTTGATTTAATTGAGCCTGCATTTAACGCGGCTGGATATAATCTTGTGATTCCTGACATTCCAACACGTACTTGTGTCGATGAAGGTCTTAAGTACGTTAACAACGATGCATGCTATCCTTCACTTATGGTTGTTGGACAACTCATGGCTGCAATCGATACAGGCGAATTTGATATGAGCCGTACTGCCCTATTGATTTCTCAGACTGGTGGTGGTTGCCGTGCTTCAAACTACATTGGATTTATCCGTAGAGCGCTTGCCAAGGCAGGTTACCCAGATGTACCTGTTATCTCTCTTAACCTTAGTGGTCTTGAGGGTAACCCAGGCTTTAAGCTTTCACCTAGCCTTATTCAGCACGGACTTTATGCTCTTACATTTGGTGATATTCTCCTCAGATGTGTTTACAGAGTTCGTCCTTATGAAGCAATTAAGGGTTCAACAAATGAACTCCATGAAAAATGGAAAGAAAAGATTGTTGAATTCGTTTCCAACAAGAAGATTCTTTCTCATAGAAAGTTCAAGAAGATGTGTCGCGAGATGATTAGAGACTTTGACAATCTCCCAATCATCGAAGGACTTGTTAAACCACGTGTTGGTATCGTTGGAGAAATCCTTGTTAAGTTCCTTCCAGCTGCTAACAATCACTTAGCAGACTTGCTTGAACAGGAAGGCGCTGAGGCTGTTATTCCTGATTTAACAGACTTCCTTCTCTACTGCTTCTACGATGCAACCTTCAAGGAAGAGAATCTTGGAGCAAGCAAGAAGACCAGAATTGTCTGTGACCTGGGAATCAAGTTCTTCGAGTGGCTCAGAAGTGCCGCAAGAGATGAATTTAATAAATCAAAGAGATTTACTGCTCCTGCGTATATTCTTGATACTGCAGACAAAGCAAAAGATATTGTTTCTATTGGTAACCAAACAGGTGAGGGTTGGTTCCTTACAGGCGAGATGCTCGAACTCATTGAGATGGGAGCTAGCAATATTGTATGTATCCAGCCTTTCGGATGCTTGCCTAACCACGTTGTAGGTAAAGGTGTTATCAAGCGAATCAGACACGAGCATCCTGATGCAAATATAGTAGCAATTGACTATGATCCAGGCGCATCAGAAGTAAATCAGCTTAATCGAATTAAACTTATGCTTTCAACAGCTAATAAAAATCTAAACAAAAAAGAGGCCTAGGCCTCTTTTTTTATATCATTAGATATTTGATGCTACTATACGATATTCATATGGTTGGAGAATAAAGTCCTGTCGGTCGTCTTCATCGTAGTTACCGAAGATAATACGGTCTCCATAGAACTCAACCTCACGTGGATAAGAGGTAAGATTACAATAAACGTAAAGGCGTTCCTCTTTTGCCTCACGGGTATAGATAAAGACATCACTTGGTGATGCAACCTTTCTATATGTCCCCTCTGATAGAGCCTTTGAGTTCTTTCTAAACTCAATCATTTTCTTATAGAAATTCAGGATGCTATTTTCATCATCTGATTCAGAAGCTACGTTTATAAATGATTTATTTTCATTTATCTTCAGCCAAGGCTCACCATTTGTAAAACCTGCATTATCAGTTGAATCCCACTGCACTGGTGTACGAGCATTATCGCGGCTTGTGCGAAGAATGATTTTTCTTCTAATTGAATGTGTCAGAAGCATACGCTTTAACGCTTTATTTACATTATAGGATTCTATATCTCTTATATCGCTAAGACCTCGGAAATCACCATTTGTCATTCCAATTTCTTCGCCTTCATATATAAACGGAATACCTTTTAAAGAAAGATTTAGCCCGCACAAAAGCTTCGCACTTTTCTCCCAGTACTCCTTAGTATTTCCAAAATGATTTATCGAACGAACCTGATCATGGTTCTCTAGATAATTTGCTGGAATCTCTAGGGCATTCTGCCACTTATCCAATACCTTTATCAATTTATATGGCTTATAACGCTTTTTAAACCATTTAATTCCGCCCCTGCTATCTACATCCATGTGTTCAAAAAAGAATACCGTATCAAGCTCTCTTTTTTCCTCGTCACACAGCTGCTTAGCATCGTCAGGCGTAACCAGCACCGTTTCCCCAACAATAAATGTCTTGTACTTAGACCAAACATCTTCATTAAAACGTCTGAGCAAGTCATGGCAGCCCTCGGTATTTAAGTAATATTCCTTTCCTGTTAGGGCTAAATGTTTTTTTCCATTATCCAGACTTGTTTTGTATATGATGTTAATGACATCACATCTGAAACCTGCAATACCTTTATCAAGCCAGAAGCGCATAATATCTGTAATTTCATTATAGACTTCAGGATTATGCCAATTCAAATCTGGTTGTTTTTTGCTAAAAAGATGAAGATAGTAATCACCTTTATCTGTCTTCGACCATGCTGCGCCGCCAAAAAAAGACCCCCAATTATTTGGCCTTTTTCTTCCCTTGCCCTCTCTAAAATAATAGAAGTCTCTATACTTTTCATCACCATCAAGAGCCTTTTTGAACCACTCATGCTCATCCGAGGTGTGATTAATAACAAGGTCCATTATTATTTTTATACCGAGTCTTTTGGCACGACTGATAAGCCGTTCCATATCCTCCATTGTGCCATATTCTGGATTGATGCCCTTATAATCAGAAATATCATAGCCATTGTCATAGCCAGGGCTTTGATAAACAGGACTGAGCCAAATAATATCGACCCCTAAATCCTTAAGATAATGAAGTTTAGAAATGATTCCAGGAATATCACCTATTCCATCCCCATTACTGTCGCAAAAAGAGCGTGGATAGATTTGATATACAATAGAATTCTTCCACCATTTTTTGTTACTAGCTGTCGCCATATTTCCCCCAACTCATAAAAAATACGCTGATTATAGTGCGTATCCTCCCCATGAATCTATGATAGTCTAATGTACATAGTTTTTCAATAATTTATTCACACTTCTATCACATTACTAACATATTATTACGAATTCTTGCTCTACATTATAGCAATTATTAGAAAATGGCAGACATTTCTGTCTGCCATTCGTTATAAATGCAAGCTTGCATTCAAATATTACTTTGCTAATAACATCATGATTTTGTTAGAACGTGCAACAAATTCAGTCATTGCCTCAGGTGATAATGGTGCATTTGCAATCTTAGCCAAATCATATAGCTGAGCTGCAAAAGTTGGCACGTTTTCAGAGTCCTTATTGTTAAGAATGTACTGAACTAAATCATTGTTTGCATTAAGTACAAGTGTCTCTGAAGCTGAGCCAAACATTCCCATGTCCATTCCACCCATAGCATACATCTTCATCATGTCCTGCATACGGCGGCTCTCTTCAGATACTGTGAGCATTGAAGAAAGATCCTTGTTCTTGAACTTCTCAACCTTAACATCAAGGCCTTCATTATTAAGTGCCTTACGGAATACTTCAGTAAGAGTCTCTGTCTCAGACTTAAGCTCGTCCTCGGCTGTCTCCTCTACCATAGTATCTGTAACATCTGCATCGATACGGCAGAACTTATAATTCTCATTACGCTGCTCAAGCTGAGTAATAAATGAAGTATCAATTGCGTGATCAAGGATAACCGCATTCTGTCCCTGCTCCTTGAACATGTTTACATACTGTGACTGCTGCTGAAGATCTGTTACATAGTAAACTGTCTTTCTAGTGTCCTCTGGCTCCTTGTTTGCATCTGCATCCTTTGTCTCATCGACAACCTCTGCCTCAACCTTATCGCCATTTTCATCTGTAGCCTTTTCTTCCTTAACTAGAAGCTCTGGAAGAGTAATATAAGCATCATTAATATCCTTGAATAAGATGTAGTCATTCATCTTATCGCAGAACTTATTATCCTTTAAGCAACCGAACTTGATGAATGGAGCGATATCATCCCAATACTTCTCATAAGATTCCTTTTCAGTCTTGCACATTCCAGTAAGCTTATCAGCAACCTTCTTTGTAATGTACTCAGAAATCTTTGTAACAAATCCATCATTCTGAAGTGCAGAACGTGATACATTAAGAGGAAGATCTGGACAGTCAATGACACCCTTAAGGAGCATTAAGAATTCAGGAATGACTTCCTTAATATTATCAGCGATAAATACCTGATTATTGTAAAGCTTGATTGTTCCTTCAATTGAATCGTACTCAGTATTAATCTTAGGGAAATATAAAATACCCTTGAGATTGAATGGATAATCCATGTTAAGATGAATCCAGAAAAGTGGCTCCTTATAATCACGGAAAACATCACGATAGAACTTCTTGTAGTCTTCTTCTGTGCACTCAGATGGAGACTTTGTCCAAAGTGGCTGAGTCTCATTAAGAGGAACTGGGCGCTTAACAATCTTCAGTTTGTCCTTTGCTGGAGAAACCTCTACCTGCTCCTTCTCTCCGTTTTCGTTTTCCTTTTCTTCAAACTTGGCTTCCTCGTGAATCTCTTCGATTACTTTATCTGTGTCTCTCTTGTCAGCTGCATCGATTGTCTCATACTCTTCAGGTGCATCCTTCTTTGAAAGATAAATCTCTGTAGGCATGAATGAGCAATACTTCTCGATAACCTCACGAGCACGATACTCGTTAGCAAACTCAAGGCAATCTTCATTCAAGAAAAGTGTAATCTTTGTTCCAACTGAATCCCAGTCGCCATCGCCCATTTCAAACTCTGTGCCGCCATCACATTCCCAATGAACTGCTGTAGCGCCATCCTTATATGAAAGAGTATCAATGTGAACCTCATCTGCAACCATGAATGCAGAATAAAATCCAAGACCGAAATGTCCAATAATCTGATCCGAATCAGCCTTGTCCTTGTATTTCTCAAGGAAATCTGTAGCGCCAGAGAAAGCAATCTGATTAATGTATTCATCAACCTCTTCAGCTGTCATACCAAGACCATTATCAATGAATGTAAGAGTCTTGTCCTCAGGGCTTACGATAACCTGAATCTTTGCCTTGTAATCAAGTGGAAGAGAATATTCTCCCATCATGTCTAACTTCTTAAGCTTTGTGATAGCATCACAGCCATTTGAGATAAGCTCTCTATAAAAAATATCATGGTCACTATATAACCACTTCTTAATTACTGGAAAAATATTTTCACTTGTGATTGATAAACTACCTTTTTTGTTACTCATTATCCTCACTCCTTATATACACCGCTGTTACGCTAACAAGCCTTAGAGTTTCTTCTTTCGGCTATAGAATGCCTCATTCAGAAACCTAAGAGCTTGTTAGCTACAGCTCATTATTTATCACTGAAATATATGATAATACTGAGGATTTGAGAAGTCAATAGATTTTTAGCACTCTATTAATAAGAGTGCTAACAAAAATACGATATTTCTGGCTGTTACACTTTCATGCCATAAAATGTCATACAAATAAAAGCACTTTACAAACTTTGCAAAGTGCTTTCGTATTTATGTACTTTCTCGTTTTACTAGCGTAACTGGCAAGAGGGTTCGCTTTGGAACAGTTTTGCCTTCTGAGGCGTCGATAACCATATCAACAGCTGCCTCTGCCATTTCTTTTATTGGCTGATGGATTGTGGAAATCGGTGGGTCGGTGATTTGTGAAATCATAACATCATCAAAGCCCACAATCTTTAAATCCTCTGGAACTCTTCGACCTATCTTTGCGCAGACCTGAAGAACCTGTGCAGCGATAAGATCCGAGCTGGCGAAAACACCGTCTATCTCTTCGTCCAACTCAAGAGCCCCTTCCAACAGCTCATGATAATCCAAACTATTATACTGACCAATTGAAGTTGAAACTATTTGGTAGAAGACATTGTTCCGCTTACAAACATCCTCAAATCCTATAGCTCGATCATCAGCAGGCATCAAATTTTCTGAAACACCACTGACCATCAAAAGCTTTTTACAACCGCAATCAATCAAATGCTGAGCAGCAAGCTCACCGCCCTGTCGGTTATCGCATTCAACGGCCGCAGTACCGTTTTCAACGAATCGCTCAACAGTGACAAGTGCAATATTGCTGTCAGTGAACTCCTGCACTGCAACGCTGGCTGAGAAAAGTATAATTCCAGCCACACGATTGCTAGTGCACATGTCCAGATACTCTTTTTCTTTGTTATTTCTCCCCTTAGTATTACAAAGGATAATCTTGTACCCTTTTTTACTAGCAGCATTTTCGATGTTGCTAATCATTTCCGAAAAATATGGATGCCTAATGTGTGGCACAATTACCCCGATTGTATTTGTAGTTTTTTTAGATAGAGATCTAGCGACTTCATTGGGCCTATAATTGAGCTTATCCATAGCAGCGTATACCTTCTTCCGAGTCTCGTCGCTAATATACCCCCTGTTGTTTAAAACCCTTGAAACAGTTGTAACAGTCAGTCCGCATTCTGCTGCCACATCCTTTAGTGTCGCCATATACTCTCTCCTTATTTAACTGCCCCAGCAGTAATTCCTTCTACGATATATCTTTGCAGGAACAAATACAAAAGAAGAATAGGAAGCATTGCTAAAAGAAGTGCTGCCATAATCAATCCTGTATCTGTTGAATAGGTGCCGTAGAATACTTTTGTTGCAATAGGAATAGTATATAATTCCTTGCGTCCAAGAACAAGTGATGGAAGGAGATAATCATTCCAAAATGCCATTGCGTCGATAATAGCAACTGTAGCAATTGTTGGCTTCAATATCGGAAATACGATTTGAGAGAAAATCTGCCATTTGTTACATCCATCAATTGTAGCTGCCTCCTCAAGAGAGATAGGCACATTTGTGTGAATACTTCCATGGAACATAAATGTAGCCATTGAAAGTGAAAAACCTATGTGCATGAAAATCAATGTAATTCTATGATTGAGTACACCAAAGATTCCACCATAAAGAGAAACAAGAGGAATCATGAGAACCTGGAATGGAATAACCATTGAAGCAATCATAAGTACAAATAAGATTTTGTTTGCCTTCCAATTATTTCTAACAATAAGATAAGCTGTCATTGATGATAAAATGATAGTTCCGATTGTAGAAAGAATTGTGATGAAAAGTGAATTTCCAAATGAGAGGAAGAAGTTCATCTTCTTTACCGCATTTGGGAAATTTTCCAAGGTAAATCCATGCTTACCGATAAGTGCCAAAGGATTTGCAGTAATATCTGCCTTAACCTTGAACACATTGATGATAACCATTATGAAAGGGAATACAAATGCTATAAACAAAAGTGTAAGGAAAATAATCATAATGGCATGTCTTATTTTTTTGTTGCGAGCTGCCTTTTCGTTTTCCATTATGCCTGCACCTCCCCTTTCTTACCAACGTATACTTGAATTCCACCAATAATTGCACAGATTACGAAGAGGATAAGAGCCTCAGCCTGGCCTGTACCATAATTCTTATTGACGAATGCCTGATTGTACACATGCATAGCTGCAAGTGCTGAGCTACCGTAAGGATCGCCATTTGTCAATGAAAGGTTAACATCGTAAACCATGAAGCATCTTGTGATTGTAAGGAACAAGCACTGAACAAATGATGCTGTCATAAGTGGAATTGATATGTGAATGATTGACTGTGTTCCTGTACAGCCATCAATTTTTGCCGCCTCAATAACATCTTCTGAAACGCTCATGAAACCTGCAACATAGATAAGCATCATATAACCAGCGTACTGCCAAACAGATACGATGATAAGTGCTGCTATCGCCCCTGTTTCTGTTGCAAGGAGTGACTTAGCCTGGCCTGATGAGATAGAGCCTGCCAACGAAACCAAAGCTTTATTGAATACAAACTTCCAAACATAACCGAGTACGATACCACCGATAAGGTTTGGAACAAAGAAACCTGCTCTAAAGAAATTCTGACCTTTGATACCACTTGTAACCATGTAAGCGATAATGAAGGCCACCGCATTTACCAAAATTACAGCGATTGCTGAATAGATAAATGTACGTCCAAGAGATGTCCAGTATCCAGCGTCTGCAAACGCATTTACGTAGTTGGTAATTCCAACAAATGGTTTGCTACGAGATACACCATCCCAGCTTGTAAATGTAAGGTATAAACCATAAATAAAAGGTATGATTACAACGCAAGCGAAAATCACTGTGGATACACCTGCAAAAAGCAAATACTGCTTTAATTTGTAGCTCATTGTATTTGTTTTCATATTATTCCCTTTCATATATTAGGGCCTTAGGTTATCCCAAGGCCCTATCATGTCAATTAAGGATTAGTGAGCAATAGGAGTTGCTGTCTTGAAGTAGTCAGTAACTTCCTTTGCTACCTCTGCTCTATCAATAGCCTCGTCAAGATACTTCTGCATAATCTCCTGTCCAACAACTGTCATGTGATCATCTGGAAGATAGTTGTAGTTAGGGATAAGATTGTTTGCATCAGCGTAGTTCTTAACTGAAAGTGAAAGTGGGTCAAGTGCTGAAGCATCGATATTATCAAATGCTGGAACAAGTGCACACTTCTCTGTAAGGAATGTATTTCCTTCAGCATCGTTTACAAGCCAGTTAAGGAAATCAAGTGCAGCCTGTCTCTGCTCCTCAGATGTTGCATCAGAGCTATCAACGAAGATGTACTTAGAACCACCACCAACAAGCTTTCCATTAGAACCATCTGTTGTGTTCTGTGGAACTGGCATCATGCCAAGGTGCTCTGTGTAGTCATACTGGTTGATTACTGACCAATCCCAGTTACCACCAAACATGAAAGCGATATCGCCCTGAGCAAGCTTCATAGATGTCTCTTCACGATCAGCATTTGAAGCAGAACCCTTAGCGTAGTTGTACTTAACAAGTGTCTCAAATGTATCCATAAGCTCGTTGTACTTCTGATTTCCAGCAAGGTCCTCTGTACCAGCAAGAAGTCCGTTTACATAAGCATCTGGATCAGCCTGCTCCTCATAAACCATTGGGAACCAGTGAGCTCCAAGTGACCAGTACTCTGAAAGAATACCTACTGGCTGCTCCATGCCACCAGCTACGAGCTTATCAAGAAGTGCCTGGAAATCATCAAGTGTTGCAACAGATGATGGATCAAAAGCTTCGCCTGTAACCTTCTCGATTGCGTCAGCGTTGTAAATAATTCCTCTAGCCTCTACGCAGAATGGGAAACCTGCGAGCTTATTATTAACTGTGATACCAAGTGTTGTATGACTAGCCCAATCCTGACCTGAAAGATCATAAGCATAATCATCTGCAAGTGAGTAAATATCCTTTGCATCTACCATTGTAATTGTGTATGGATCGTTTGATGCATACTTTGTAGCAACCTGAGATGCAACTGTTGTATCTGTATCAGCATTATATACTTCAACGTGAACACCCTTTGCTGCTTCGTACTCCTCAGCCATCTCCTCGAACTGAGTCTGAATCTCTGTCTTAGAGTTAAGGATTGTGATTGAAACCCCTGTGCTCTCTGCCTTCTCACCTGATGAAGCTGCTCCTCCATCAGAACCACCACATGCTACAAGTGAAGCTGACATAGCAGCTACCATTGCAAGTGACACTAACTTCTTCTTCATTACAATTAACCCTCCTTCAAAAATAGGTTGTGTGTTGTTTATGTGAAGATATTATCATTGCTATGTGATTGTGTCAATCGGTTGACATACGATTTATTGTGTAAAATACTAGATTTGTGAATAGAATGCAAAAATAATATAGTGAATTTGTGTAAATTTACTACAATGTTTGAGTACATTTGATTGTTTTTGAGTATTTAGGGTAATCCTGTAGATATTCTTTTAACGGGTGTATGTCATACGAATGACATACACCCGTTAAAAAAGGTCATATCGTATATACGATATGACCATACGTTACAACAATAAAATTTACTTCTCAAAAATAATAATTAAAGATCTACTGAACCAACACTGTCCTTATTAGCAACGTAATAAATCTTACGCTCTTCTGGCTTGATATAGATGCTAAGCTCTTCAAGTGTCTTGCCCTTGTAGTCTTTCTTGAAAGCAGCCTGTGCCTTCTTTAAGCAATCAGCCTCTGAGAACTCAAGTCCCTGATACTGAATAACTGCTGAAGTAGAAACTGCCTTCTTAGCCTTTGCAGCTGTCTTCTTAACTGTCTTTGTTGCAGCCTTCTTTGCTGTAGTAGCTTTCTTTGTAGCTGTCTTCTTAGCAGCTGTCGCAGTCTTCTTTGCTGCTGTAGCTTCTTTCTTAACTTCTTCTACTGCTTTCTTAGTAGCCTCTGTTGTACTAGCGACTGCTGCCTTTACAGTTGATGCTGCAGATGCAGCTGATTTTTTAACATCTTCAACTGTAACTTTTGCACTAGCGCTCTTTACATTAGTAACCATTTTTCACCCTCCTATTTGAGTAATAAATTCTTTGTTTTTTTATTTAAAACATATTATAGTCATTCTCTATTTTAATTGCTAGTCTATTGGTGTAATTTTCTACCAAATTAACAATAAAACCAAATATATAAATTCTTTTTATGATAATTTTACATCAAAAGAATCACTATTCTTAATAAAAAGAAAAAAATTATTATTCGTATGAACTTTATTACGAATAATAACTTTTATTTTTTTTGAAATTATGAAGCCTTATAAATTGTCGTTTAAGGTTTTAAAAAATGATGCAGATGTGAGTTCAGAAACATCCTCTGGGAATGAAATTTCATCCCATAATTTAGTATTCATATCAGAGAAATATCTCTCCTCTAAATCAGTAACAATATCATTCAAAACCTGCTTTCTTCTATTATCGATTATGACCTGTTTATTTGCTTCAGAAAGCTCTTCATTATACTTATCCAAACACTGGAAAAAGTAGTAACCACCATCTGCAGAAATTGCAGTTGAAACTTCATCTGTATCAAGATTGAAAACTACCTTATCAACCTCGTCTGGGTACTCTCCACGAGCAAATGTAACCTGGTAAGAATCAAGCTCTGTATAAGTGGACGCAAGACGTTCAAATGTATATCCATAATCAATCATGCCTTGGATTTCATTTGCCTTTTCCTTATCGGAGACAAACAAAACAAATGCTTCCATAACACGGGATTCATCTTCTGAAACTTCCTCATCAACTGAGTCCATTAAGCTTCTATATACCTTCATTGCTAGAACGTATTTTTCATACATTGCAGCAATGTCTTTTTTGCTTGCACCGGTGAAAGATTTTTCTGCAGAATTAAGTGAAGAATAATATTCCTTTGCTGCATCCTGGCATGCTTTTTGCTCAGTCTCTGTCAGTACAATTTCATGTTCCTCTGCGTAGAGATTTAAAACAAAAACACGTGTTAAATGTTCCATTGTTAAATCCTTGATGGAACCAGTCATTGTGTCGGTATCAAAATCCTCTGTCCAAAGGTTCACACCATCAACTGAACCATAGATATTTTTTTCGTTTAAAAGATATGTAAGTGCTTCTTTCTTTGAGCACTTCATATCACCGATTTTAAACACTGTATTTCGGCCACTATTAGTGTCAAAATAAACAGTTTTATCATTATATGTGCAGCCAGAAAAAGAAATTGAAATTGCACCCACTAAAAGTGCTGCACAGATTTTTTTGTAAAGCTTCATTCCTATCCCTCTACTATCAAATATCTTCCATCACCAATCGCAAAGACTTCCTCTGCAGAGAGGATTTCATCCTCTGTCATACCAGTGGTATCCATGGCATCTTCAAGATATTCAAGGACTTCTTTTTTATTCTTGCAAACAACAGCACAGACATCCTCAAGGAATTCTGCGGCTTCCTGCTCATCTTCTGCAACCTTCTCTGGGAAGAGCTTAAGCTGGTCCTTTAAAAATACTTCTATTACTTTCTTATCATACATGATCTAATTCTCCTAATCCGGCGGTTACAGCTACAAGCCTTAGTGTTTCTCCGCTCAGCTTAGAATGCGCTTGAGAAACCTAAGAGCTTGCTGCCTACCGCCTCATTTAAAAATATAAGCTATTATGTGAACTACATCTTATAAAGGTATCGCTTTATCCAACGCAAACGAGTAGATTACAACTTCCTTTACTGGAACGTTGTATGCTTTTTCGATTGCGGATTTGTAAAGCTGTAATTGCTTCTCATATCTTAGCACTAATTCCTGGTCTTCGTCCACTCTATCAGTCTTATAATCCAAAAGAACTATACCGTCATTTTCCTCGAAATACACATCGATTATTCCTTGGACAAGAATCATTTCATCACTGGCAATTTCATCACCAAAAAGACTATCTGCATTGCTGCCAAAGACGAATGGTTTTTCCTTATAAAGTTTTCCATTAAGTGCCGCATCAGACATGCGCTTTGCAATAGGTGAATTAATAAACGTAATGAGCTTCTTATATCTGATTCGATTTTGTTCTTCCTCAGAAAGGCTGCCTACTGATTTCATATAATCAAGCTGCTCTGAAAAAGAGTTTGCAAAATCCTCTCTTGCAAAGTCAAAACACTCCATAAATCTGTGCATGGCAGTTCCATAAAGAGCACCTGCTGGAACAGAAGATTTCTCTTCTCCCTCATCTTTTTCTAACGCTTCCATATCACGTCTTCGGATGAAGGCAGGTACATAGCTTGCGTCCTCATTATGAATGAATGCTGGCGCTGCATCAGCCTCAAATTCAAAGGCCTCTTCCATGGCCTGATGCTTAATTTCCGATACCGAATATTTACTCTTATATTTGCTATCCAAGGCATTTGGATAATTATAAGATAACGTATTTACGATAATGTTATCCTCATCCTTATTTGCTCTTGCTGCTGTCACAAGTGCATTGATTCTATCCCTAGTATCCTTTTTAAGAATCTCTTTTTTCACATCATCTATAAAAAGATCTGCGCAGTCCACAATCCTGATTGGAACCTGAGATTTTGAAGTCCTGATTGCCCTTATAATAAGCTCTATAATAGTGCTCGCCTTTTCCTTTGTAAGATAGTCAAGCACTCCAGAAGACGGCTTGTAGCTTTCAATAATATCAGGCACTGATAGCTTTGTGGTAGGCTTTATGCTTGCCGTTATTATAAGCTTGTCCACAGGACGAGTAAGTGCAACATAATATTTTCTAAAGAGCTCTCCCTTATCATAAGCATTTGCCTTTATTCGAAGAAAGTTGAAAAAGGCTGTTGAGCGCTCAATTCTGGTTTCTGGATTTTTATATTTAAGTGCAATACCAAAATCTCTATCCACAGAAAAACTATCGGTATTATTACGACCTGACGAGCCACAGCCGCAGACAAACACTATCGGAAATTCCAGACCTTTACTCTTATGAATAGTCATGATTCTGACTGCATCATCATTCTCTCCCACTGTTTTGGCAAGGCCTAAATCCTCATCATAGGTTTTCAATCCTTCGATATAGGCAACAAATCTGGAGAGCCCCTTGTAACTGGTACTCTCAAAAGCAACAGCCTCATCAACCAGCTTGTTCAGGTTGGCAGCAGCCATCTTTCCCATCGGAAGTGCGCTGACATATGTACCATACCCTGTTTCCTCTAAAACTGACTCAAGCAGCTCGTGAATAGGGGTATCAATTGCCATATCACGATACCGGTTAAGAATTCGTATAAACGAATTGATATCCTGCGCCTGATGATTTTTGCTGTAATCCAAAAGGGACGCATATAACGACTCACCTTGTCCACCTGCCTTTATCTGTGCCAGACGATTCGACGTAAATTTAAACATCGGCGAATGTAAAACAGCAGCCAACGGAATATCATTAAATGGATTGTCGATAACCATCAGCATGGATAAAACCGTTTCAATTTCCTCACGTTCAAAGAAGCCTTTTTCCTCGGCAACATAAGCAGGAATTCCGCTTTCCTTAAGTGCATTTATAAAATTGGTAGCATGACCTGACACTGCGTTCATCAAAATAACAACGTCCGAATATTTCATAGGGCGAAGCTGACGCTCGTCGTCCACCTTTGTGCTAACCTGAAAATTATCCTGCATAAGCTCCTTGATGCGCTTGGCAACAACCAGAGCCTCTAACGTATCCTTATTATCTATTTCAAGCTCAGCCATATCCTGAGGATTTTGTGTGGCTATAATAATTTCTGACTGATAATCTAAGGTGTTCCCCTTAAAAGTTTTATCTCCAACCTTTAGGGCTGCCTTTTCATCGTAGCGTACGCCTCCCATATCCTCCTGCATCAATGGTTCAAAAACCTCATTGCAGAAATTTAGAACCTCGCCTCGGCTTCGGAAATTATTATCTAGATCAATTCTGATTGAGCCAGTAGAACCATCACTTGGATAGGAAGAAAGCTTATCAATAAACAGCTGTGGGCTGGCCTGTCTAAATGCATAAATCGACTGCTTAACATCACCTACTGTAAAATAATTATCACCTGAGCAAACTGCTGTCAAAATCTGTTCCTGTAGCTCATTTGAATCCTGATACTCGTCAACCATTACCTCTTTAAAATGGTTTGAAAGTTCAATTGCTACAGGGCGTCGCTCATGCTCCTTTGAATCCTTATTTCGAAGGATTTCAAGAGCCATGTGCTCGATATCATTAAAGCTGAAAATATTTTTCTTTGATTTTTCAGCGAAAAGGCGATTGGTATATTCCTTTGAAAAATGAATCAGCGCCTTCGCCTGTCTTCCAATAAACTGAATTGAGGCAAGCATTTCTTCAAGATTTTCTGAATAAAAATCTGAAGCCAAGTCATTTAACATCGGCTTATAATCGTTGGTCCTAAAATCCTTTGCCATTTCAAGCTCCTCAGCACTAAGGCTTGAATCCTTAGTTGAACGAGGGAAAGTTGAAAAAGATAAATTTGAAAACACCTGGTATTTTTCTTTAAAGGTTTCTGCTTCCAGAATCCTAAGCATCTGGTTTAACTCATTATTGAATAGCTCCTTATCTTTTGAGCCGCAGTCTTCATCATAGAGAGAAACTATATTAGAAAGCTTCTCTGAAAGCTGCCCTACAATAAGATTCGTCCTTTCTAAAATACACTTGATAAATTCCGAAGATGCCAACTCCTCTTCAGTATTAATATCGTATATACGAAGTGCGTCATCATACCACTCATCAACCCAAGGGAAGCTTGTGGCCTTATCGTGAAGTGAGGTAACCATCTCTTTCAGAGCACCAGTTTTACGACCTGTGATATAAGCATCAGCCAAAAGCTTGAAATCCTCGTCACCAGACTCTAAGCTTTCTGAAAGAAGGTCTGTAAAAACCTCGTCCTCAAGCATACGAAGTTCACCTGTGGTTGCAATTCGAAATGATGGGTCCCGGTCTATCTCATAGAAATAGTTCTTCACAACCCAGTTACAAAAACTATCAATGGTTCGAATATGAGCACCATGAATAAGGGTTGCCTGGGCTCTGATTCGAAGATCAGAGCTGTTCTTTGCAACGGCCTCGTCAATGGCAACTCGGATTCTATCCTTCATCTCTGCCGCAGCAGCATTGGTGAAGGTCACCACCAAAATTCTATCTACATCTATTCCATTTTTCTCATCTAATATTTCTGAAATAATTCGCTTAACTAATACAAAGGTTTTACCTGAGCCAGCCGCAGCGCTAACAAGCATATTTTTGTGTCTTGTATCACGAACTAATTCCTGTTCTTTAGTCAGCCCCACTGCTCTCATCTCCTTCCTGATTATTATCTGGATTCATTGCATCCTTCATAAGTTGGATTATCACAGAATTTTCTCCAAGCTTATTAATCTTTTTTACAGAAAAGCCCTCTGCATTTTCATCAAAATGACAAACGCTCTTAAAGCTACAGTATTCGCAGGCATCCACCGAGCCAAGCTTTACAGGCTCACAATCAAACTCACCTGCTATGATTTTCCCAGCCGTATTTGCGGCAGAATAAAAGCCATAATCAATGACAGTCTGCATATCCTCCCGACTTACTACCTTTGAGCGCTTGGACAGTTCTCCCTTGGTTGTCACGCCGTAAGGAACAATAGCTGAAGTCTTAACCTGACCATCTTCCAGTCCAACTGTTGAATCATTGGCGCGCAAATCCGACTCCTCTGAAGAGAGAAGCCCATTCATTTTATTTAGAGTAAGACGCTTCTCCTTCGTATCAGATGGGCTGTCCCCCTCACCGCTAAGATATTTATCTGTCATCTCGTAATAAAGCATTGCTGAAGGGTGTAATGTAGCATTTGGATATTTATCCTTCAGCTTGTTCAGCACAACTCCCATATAAATTGGAAGCTGCATTGATATACCATAATAGCACTCCTCAAGGCTGAGCTCGCGACCGCTTGATTTGTAATCAATAATACGAACAGCTTTATCAACCGAATCTGTTAAATCAATTCTATCCACCTTGCCCTTAAGGTTTGCCATAACCTCACCCGTTTCAAAATCCTTAATTTCAGAATCAATTCTTTCTTCAAAAAAGGCAGGTTCAAACTCACCACGACTAACCTGAGTTGTGATGACCTCAACAGTTCTCTTAAGTGTGGTCTTCATCGTATTTACGATATAGCGCTGAGTGCTATCCTCAAGGGTTCCAACCTTTGGCATAGAATCTATGGTCTGACCAATGGCAAGGTCGATATATGCATTACGCTCATCAGCTGATAATGATTTCCAGGTTCTTTCATCTTCTTTAATTCTGTCAGAATAGCGCTGCAAAGCCTCATGGCAGAAATTTCCCAAGTCAATGCTGGAAAGCTCAAACTTTTCTCTTTCCTGAAGCTGCATAATATATGTAAGGAAATATTTGTAGGCACACTCATTGTACAGTTCAAATCGTGAAACCGAACCTGATACAGTCTCATCTTCATTGAAGGCTTCATTAACAGCATCCATAATGTCAGCAGAAACCGTTTCCTTATTGTGAACATAAAATGCTGCATCAATGATGGAATCTATGTCCACCTCTGAATCATTTACTGCCCAGGAAAGCAGCTGTTCAAAAACACGAAGCTCGTCTTCTGAAAGACTATCCATGCCAAGGAAAACTGCATTTTTCAAAAGCTCAATTAAATAGTCCACAGCACTCTTCTTCGAAAGGAGCCTGACTGACATATTGAAATCCTCGATTTCCTTCATGGTAACTTCTGGAAACATCTTGGTTAGAATTCCAATTAAATACGAGGGGTTCACTGCAGCGCCACTTGCATCTACACGAGGCATTGTGATATATAGCTTCTGATTTGGTTTTGTAAGCATCAGATAGAGATAAAATCTCTGACGGAAATTCTTCTGTCTGTCTGATGGTGCAAGCTCAAAACCGGCTTCCAAAAGCTGCTCTCTCTCAAGCTGAGAAAGGATACCTCCGTTCTCTACCTTTTTAGGGATGGCATTATCAGAGGCCCCCATACAAAATAGAACCTTGATATTTGAAAGCCTGGTACGCTCAATATCACCCACAATGACACTATCATTTGCAGGCGGAATAACACCGATTGTAGCAGCAGAAAGTCCAGCCTTGAAGACATCCTTGAACTCCTCCAGATCCATCACCTCATCATCCAGGATGGAAACCATCTTATCAAGCACATTCATGATGACATGATAAATTTGGCTATACTCTTTTGCCTTTACTGCATTGTCACTATCCTCATAGATTTCCTGACGGGCTGAAATTTTATTTTCAAAATCAAATGCGACGATAAAATCATAGAGAGCAGTAGCGATTTCACGCACTGTTGTCGTCTTTGAAATAGCTCTGTCAAAAGCTTCAAAAGGCTCAATGAATCTGCTTCGAATTTCATTAACCCGAAGCATATCCTCATCCTCTGAAAAACTGTTTGCGCGAATAGCAAATGGATGGAAGTATTTATTCTTTCCACGAATACCTGTTGCAAGAAGATAATTATCAACAAAATCTATCTCTTCAAAAGATAAATCCGTAAGACCTGCCCTAAGGAATCTAACCACATCCTCTCGTCTGAAATTTCTGTTGAAAATATCAAACAGAGCATCGATAGCCTCAGACATTGGATGGAACAAAATCTCGGTCTTAGTGTCAATGAAATATGGAATATCATATTCCTTCCAAATTCCAGTCAAAAGATATCTATATTGTTCCAAATCTGGCGCAACCACAGCAATGTCCTTGTAATGCATACCACCTCGAACAAGCTGATTGATAGTGATAGCAATATTTCTAAGCTCCTCTCGAGGACTGCGGAGGCTAATAATTTCCAACGAATCGGCTGCATTCATCCCATCATAAACAACTTTTTTATTTCTAAAAATATTTCGCTCTAAAAATTTAAGTGGTTCATTCTCAGAAAGCCAGCCACTCTCATCAGAGATAATCACAGGCTCGTTAATCTCAACCTTTGCCTTTTTGGCAAGACCTGTCATCTTCAGGGCGAACTCTGAGGACATGGCAAAAAGCTCATCATCTGGCTTTTGCTCCAATAATGAATCCGACTCATCTGCTGTGATTGTGACAGCCACCTCATCACATAGCTTTAGCATATGCTCAACAAGCTGATACTGAATTGGCGTGAATCCAGTAAAGCCATCCAATACTACTGTCGAACCAAGCACAATTTCCGAGTTATCAAGCATAGAATTTAGCATTGAAAGAATCGACTCGGTAGTAACATATTTTCCATCAATGAAATCAAGAAACGCCTGATACAAAACCAACAAATCTGAGGCTCTGCGCTTGAAACTCTGGGACATAACCGGTGTATCAATCATATCTTTCAGTCGCTCTGGAGTAATGTTGTACTGTGTAAGCTCTGAAATTAGTGACTTCACCTGAGTGATATAAGTGATGCGGGTTATATTATTTCTGAGGGTAGTCATCTCATTCAAATGGTTATTTACCAGCTTTCGAATGACAAGAGCCTTTCCCGTATCATCAAGGACGCCGTGAACTGCCGCACCAAGCTCCTCAAATACACGATAAGCCAAGCGATTAAAGGACAAAACATCAATATTCATGATACAGTGATTTGGGTGCATAGATACCAGCAGACGCTGGGTTGACATTGTATACTGTTCAGGAACAATCACCAAAAAATTTTTATCTTTGTTGGCAATTGATTCCTGAATTATTCTATTGTAAATGGACGTGGATTTGCCACTTCCAGAACTTCCGATAACAAGTGATAACGACATAAATTCTCCTAAAGAAAATAACACCCTCCCTTTTCAGGGAGGGATAAATATTTATTGTGGAAACATTCCTCGAAGCATGGTTGCCATGGAACCGGTACGTGACCGTTTATATGGCTTACCCTTCAGATAAAGTTCCAAGACGTTTATTGTCTTCAATTCCTCAACTGGAATTTCGTAAGGATTCTTGTCTAATACGACAAGATCGCAGCTCTTACCCATTTCCAGGGTGCCTCGTTCCTTCTCATCGAAGCACGAGAAAGCTCCGTTGTATGTAGCCATTCGAAAGGCTTCGTAAACTGAAACCGACTGCTCAGGATTCTTGTTGTTGCATGCATCATGAATCCACATTACAGGGTTCGGGTCTGAGGCTGGTGCATCAGAATTAAAGCAAACCTTAACTCCAAGCTCAGAAATTGTCTTCAGAGGATTAATACGCTGCGCTCTTTCCTTTGAAAGAATTGACTCAACGAAACCATAAACTCCATCGATGTGCGAAAGTAACGAAGGCTGTACCGAAATCATGATGTTGTACTTTGCACAGGTCTTTAATGCGCTCTCCGATGGAAGACATCCATGGATAATAATATGCCTGTGGTCATAGCGAGGGTAATCCTCAAGTGCCATCGCAATTGAATTAACAGCCTGTTCAAATGCCGCATCACCAACAGCGTGAAGAGCTATCTGATAACCAGCTCTGTTGGCATTTATACAGAATTTTTGAACATCAGCGTCACTGAAAAATGAAACACCTTTATTATTTATTGTAATGTAGTCTTCGTTCAATGACGCATCTTTGTTTGCGAAGGTACCATCAAGATTTCCAAAGACTACTCGAGTCATATCCTTCTTGGAAATCTTATCAACATTTGAGCATTGGTAAGCTACCTTGACCTGCATACCATTATCAAGACCTTTGGCAACTGAGCGCTCCATATCGAAATCATAATCACGAATGAAGCCCATTCCGCTGGCAGAACAGATAAGTCCTATGCCTTTGCTGGCAAGGAAATCTGAAGTCTCGACCATGGAATCAATCACCTTTTTGGTAGACATGCCATGGGTAATGAACTCGCATGCAGATAAAAATGCCTCCTGCTTTAACTCACCTGTCTCAGGATTGTAGCCTCTCAGGTTTGATACCTTGGATTTGATAGCATCCATGAATAAACTATTGGCAACACCCGAATGTGCATCATGCTTGATAATGAAAGCTGGCTTATCTGGGCACGACATATCCATCTGCTCACGTAAAATCAAGTGTCCCTCGGAAACCGCAAACTCAGTAGCACCAAAACCAACAATAATATTCTCTCTGGTATTGTTTGCGTATGCACGTAGCTGCTCTAAAATCTTAGCATTCGAATCCGTATCATTGATAGGAAACATCTTGTGCAGAACAGAAAAACCAGAATAATGCATATGTGTATCAGCAAATGCTGGAACAAGCACATTATCTCCAAGCTCAATTGGTGGCACAACCTCGTACTGAGTAGGAAGCTTCTTGCCGATGTAGGCAATTCTTCCCTCTCGTTCAACCAAATAATTGGCTATAGTATTGTTCTCGTCGCAAGTAATAATCGTTCCATGAAATACCTGCATATGATCCCCTCCGAAATCAAATGTTTAGAACATCCTACTTTTTGGTAGGACGAATAATATGTCTTGGGATACCGTCTACCATGATAGGTGAAACATCTCCCTGAATAAGTGGTCTAACATAAGTGATGAATGCTTCAGTTACGTATGAACCATCATGTGTAATCCAGTTACGTGGAACAAGCTTTTCATCATTGGCAATCTTGTGAACATCCTTTACCTCTGTTCCACACTGATATGGATCATCAGAATGGCGGATGAGTGTAACCATCTTTCCAGTATCGCCCTCATCAGCAGCAAGAACTGCGGCACCACCTACCTGATAGGCCTCAAGGATATCGATACGAGATGCAAGATGTGAGCCTGCACGCTGAAGTGTTGAAAGCTCGATTGCTCTAGTTTTACAGCCAAGCTCTGCGCCAATGTAATTGCAAAGGTAAGCTGCTGTTCCTGTAAGCTGCTTGTGGTTGAAAGCATCTACAAACTCATTGTTGTGAGCGTACTCGCAGACATATTTACCTTCCTTAGTATGAATACCTTCAGAAATACATACGACAACTGATGGCTGTGTCTTAAGGAGTTTCTCAACACGCTCCTTGAATTTCTCAATATCAAATGGAACCTCTGGCAGATAAATCAAATCTGGGCCATCACAATCCTCGCCCTTTGCAAGAATAGAGGCACCTGTAAGCCAGCCTGCATTACGTCCCATAATCTCTACGATAGTAACAAGTCCCTTGCTATACTCAAGGCAAAAGCTATCGCGGATAATCTCCTTTACAGAGGTACCGATATATTTAGCTGCGCTACCAAATCCTGGTGTATGATCGGTGAGAGCCAGGTCATTATCGATAGTCTTTGGGCAACCGATAAACCTGATCTGAGAGCCAGTTAAGATGGCGTAATCAGAAAGTTTTTTGATAGTGTCCATGGAATCATTTCCACCAATGTAAATCAGAGCTTCAATCTCTAATTTGTTGAGAATTTCAAAGATTTTTTCGTAGGTGCTCATGTCCTCGTGAATTTCAGGTAACTTAAAGCGGCATGAGCCCAAATATGCTGCTGGTGTTCTTTTAAGAAGCTCTACATCCAAATCATTTTTGATGTAATCGGAAAGATCAATGTATTTCTCTTCCATGAGTCCCTTAATACCGTTTAACATTCCGTAGACTTTACCAGCGCCACGGTCTTTTGCTGTCCTGATAACTCCTGCTAAAGAGGAGTTGATTGCGGCGGTCGGTCCGCCTGATTGTCCCACAATTACGTTTCCAGTCATTACATTTTACCTCCCAATTCTTTTGTTACATTATATTTTTTAGTCATTCACCCACAAATTGTTGCAAACAACTATAATGCCAAAACTAATCGTCATCCTCCGGCAAGCCTTTGATATGGCTGGCAATAATGTCACATAAGCACCAAATAGCCCCGCCGACTGTCGATGCAATAAAAATCTTTATGACATTTACAAGCAACATTCCCGCCGAAAGTGTACCTGCAGTAAAACCTGTAACTAACCAATAAACTGAGCGCACGAACAGTACATAGCCACCTATGTACAGCCCCAAAACCGTGCCAAGAATGCTAAACAACACAGCAAGCGCTCTTTTTGCATTCTTCTTCATAAATTTTCTCCGGTAATTATTTATATCTAAAATGGTAGCATAATAAGACCAAAAACGCCACAAAAAATCCAATAGCATATGGTAGCAACAAGAAATGCCATTGCTGCGCCTGCTACAACGTCCTTGATAAAATGAACTCCACCTACCACGCGAATCACAGCAAGGGCCACGCCAAGTACTAAAAGAACGATTCCTATTACTGTACTCACCTGAAAATAAGTGAAAGCCACCATAAAAATCGAAAAAACATGCCTGCTAGGAAAGCTTTTTCCTTTTGTATCCTTTTTCAAGGCTGGGACAAAATTATAGGCCTCGTAAGGTCTTGGAGAACTGATTACCTTTCTGAAAAAACTGACAAGGGCAAAAGACACCCCTGGAACTAAAAGACACCTGTAAAGCAGAGTTCCTCCACTGACAGGAATGATGTAGAGACAATAGGCAAGAAGGCCTACGTAAAATAAAACTGTAATATAAGTAATGGCCTTGTCCAGCACATTTAAGGCTGTAACAAGACCATTATTATCTTTTATTCTAGCTGATAAATTCGAGTATGAAATCATAAATTAAGCGCCAATCAAAACAGACTGAAGAGAATGATGCTTTACTGCATCCTCAAACATATTCTGAACTGACTGGATATCCTTTCCCATGGAAAATGCCATTTCCTCATATAGCTTGCGACCTGCAACGCTCAGTACCTTTTCATCTAAGGCCATGACCTTCTTTCCAGATTCGATACGCTGCCACTTTCTGATGAGGACAGTCTTTACCACTCTGGCAAGAGCCTCTGGTGTAAAATCACCCATGACCTCCTTGAAACGTTCCTGAAGCATTCTGTCATTTGGCTCATGAATACATTCGATATTGTCAATATTATCGAGTATCTGGGAGAATCTTGTCTGGTCTGCTACCGGACGAAGTCTAACGGTTGAACCAATAGTTGGAGTAAAAACTTTTGCCCCTGCCTTAAATACAGGTGACATGCAGTAGTAGGTCTTTTTTGAACCTTTGCCCATAAGCTCCATGTCATCGATATCCTCAATCTGACACACACCACTTGCCTCATGAACTAAAAAATCGCCTACCTGATATTCCATTTTTCACCATCCTTACTAAAACAAAAACAACACGTAAACCACAACTCCATTCTCCCGCATAATCTGCTTTCATTATACCACGAAAAAAACTTTTAAGACACAAAAAGTTCACATTCGTTAATAATATACACAGGTTCGTGTGTTTTGCGTTGTCATTTAGTGAAAAATCACAATATAGTCTGACACTTTCCAGTGAATAAAAAAAGGCCCGACTGTGAGCCGGGTTATGTCATTTAAAGTAGTCATCTATCTAGGACTGCTGTTGCCAACAGCCTCAAGCGTTCAACCTGGTGCTGGCGGGCCGCGTACGCACCTCTTAGAACTTGCTTCGGATGGGGTTTACATGGCTACCGCTGTTACCAGCGGTACGGTGGTCTCTTACACCGCCTTTCCACCCTTACTCAAATGAGCGGTCCCTCGAAAAGTTACACTTTTCTCGGTACGGGCTGTCGCCCAGTACAGCTGCAATAATACACAGATACTCAAGCAAGCTTGAATCTGTGCATTATTACAGCCATACTCCGCTCATAGCTGAGCGGTATATCTCTGTTGCACTATCCTTGGAGTTACCTCCACCGGCCGTTAGCCGGCATCCTTGCCCTGTGAAGCCCGGACTTTCCTCTCCTCCACCATTACAATGAAGCAGCGACTACTCATCGGACCTTATTTAACTGTTTTATAGCATCCTAATTCTACAGGATGCATGAACCTCCAATGAACTCTCTAACCAGTGAATTATTTGGAATTACATCTGGTGCCATTGGAATGAAATAATCCAAAAGCTTAATCAAGCGCTTGGCCTCCGCATACATTGGGTGGTCAGGCTCGATAGCATAAAGCATTGGGTCGACATATAATTTTAGCACAGCCATTTCATAAATCAAGGCTGTATTGAATATATAATCAGCCTTTTCCTGGAATGGGAAGATATTCTTCTCCTCTCCACGACGAACTGAGTCCCACATAGCTATAGTCTCTGCCGCTGTAGTGGCTCTTGTTCTGGCATCTCTAACAATTCGACGAATCAATCGACCGTCTGCTGTAGATAGTGGATTGTGCTCATCAATGGAAAGCTGGGTCAAAGCAGAAAGATAAATCTTGTACTTAGACTCTGCTGGAAGGGACGCACTCATTCTGTCGTTGAGGCCGTGAATTCCTTCAATGACAAGAATATCATTCTTGCCCAACTGCATGTAATGGTCATTGTACTCTCTTCTACCAATTTTAAAGTTAAAGTTTGGCAAAAGAACACGCTCTCCATTAAGGAGCTTCACCATGCATTCGTTGAAATATGGAATATCCAAGCCTTCAATAGCCTCAAAATCCTTCTCACCATACTCATCAATTGGCATCTTATCTCTGTCTAAATAGAAATCATCCAATGGAAGGGGATGTGGCACACAGCCTAAGGCTCTAAGGTGAGCTGACAGCTTGTGTGAGAAGGTCGTCTTTCCTGATGAAGAAGGACCTGCCATCATGACAAACTTAACATCCTTGTTGGCTGCAATTGTGCGAGCCAAATCGCCAATGTTGCGCTCCATAATAGCCTCCTGTGAAAGGACGATATCACGAATTCTTCCATTGGCTATAGCCTCATTCAAGGCTCCAACTGTTGGAACGCCCATGGTCTGGCCAAACTCTGAAGCAGCCTGCTGTACACTAAAAAGCTTCATAGGCTTTTTGAATTCTGCTACCTCGCGAGTGTCAATTCCTGGCAGACTTCCGTCAGGATACATGAGCATAAAGCCATTTTCAAACTTCAGTAAATCAAAATACTGAAGATATTTAGTGGATGGAACCATGTAACCATAGAAATAGTCAATGCATCCATCCAAATCATATACATTAATATTCGAGCTTGTGCGGTATTTTAAAAGCTGTTCCTTGTCCTTCATATTGAAGCTATGGAACATCTCCTTTGCCTGAGTAGTCTTGATGGAATATTTCTTTAGTGGAATATTCTTGTCCACTAAATCAAGCATAACCCTTTTTAGCTCTTTCAAATCCTCTTCGGTGACCTCTCCTACACCTTCCAAGGTGCAGAAATCGCCCTGTCCAAGAGAATGTTCAACCCTAAGATATGGATTTGCCGGCAATGGATAAACATCCATAAGGGCACGCTGAAGAAGGAAAACAACGCTTCGTCTGTATGCTCTGCGTCCATCCTTGTCAGCTGTTGTAAGAAACTCCAAATCGGCAACGCCGGTAACAGCCTTGTTCAACTCTGTGAGGCTTCCCTTGTACTTTGCAAGGACGATATCGTCTTTAAAATCAGCCTTGTGTTTTTCGGCGATATCCAAAAGTCGTGTGCCTTCCTCGTAGGTTTCTTCATTGCCATTAATGATTACTTTTGCCATAGCACCTTCTCCTCCTACAGTGAATTTTTAATTTGAGTTATTATTTCAAGCTTTTCTTTAAGTTCCTGACAGCGAGCCATTGTAGCCTCTGTTGATGGAACTCCCCCATTTTCAAGCTTGTTAATAATTGAGCTGTATTCACTTTCATTTTTGTCTAAAAGCGTATGTAAAAGCTGTGGCGCCTTTTCGATTATCACTGGACCGTATTCAAGCTGCGCAGATGAATAAGACAAACGCTTGGCATTGTCTGATTCATAGTGAAGCTTGATGATAGGATAAATCTTATTTTCCTCTGAGATTAAGTCTTCATCATCAATCACGAAGCCGGCATCCATAAGGAAGCTTCTAAGTTCATAGTACTCAGACTGTGGCTCTATAACGAGACAGCTGGCACTTTTTGCAACCTGGAGTCCTGCCCTGATAATACGAGCGATAAGTGCACCACCCATGCCACAAATGCATATGACATCAGCCTCATCTCCTGAAAGCTTGGCAAGACCATCCGATAAACGAAGATCTGCCTGTGCTTCAAAGCCAGCCGCCTGGATATTTTCGCGTGCCTTACTGAGAGGGCCCTTGTTTACATCCATTGGGATAACCTTTTTTGCGACTCCATTTTCCAGAAGTGCGATGCTGAGGTAACCGTGGTCACAGCCAACATCTGCAACAGTTTCACAATGAGGAATCATGTCATATACAATTTGTAATCTTGGTGACAATTTTATCATTAAAATATGTTCTTTTCTTGTTTCATTTCTAAGGAAAAACTGCCATTATAATTGCCTTCGGCAATGGGCAGTTCTTGAGCATAATAAAATCCTTCACTATTGTTCGGATTTTATCATGCGATTACTGATCCAAGTAATCCTTTAATTTTCTACTACGGCTAGGGTGACGAAGCTTTCTAAGAGCCTTCGCCTCGATCTGACGAATACGCTCACGAGTAACGTTGAACTCCTTACCTACCTCTTCAAGTGTGCGAGCCTTGCCATCCTCAAGACCAAATCTAAGGATAAGAACTCTCTGCTCACGCTCTGTAAGTGTATCAAGCACCTCGTGGAGCTGCTCTTTCAAAAGTGTGAAAGTAGCTGCCTCTGCTGGCACTGGTACATTTTCATCTGGAAGGAAGTCTCCAAGGTGGCTGTCTTCCTCCTCACCGATAGGTGTCTCAAGTGAAACTGGCTCCTGAGAAATCTTAAGAATCTCATGAACTCTGTCTACTGTGATGCCCATAGCTGCAGCGATTTCCTCTGGAGTCGGTTCGCGGCCATACTCCTGAAGTAACTGACGAGAAACTCTGATGAGCTTGTTGATAGTTTCAACCATATGTACAGGAATACGAATTGTACGAGCCTGATCAGCGATAGCACGTGTGATAGCCTGACGAATCCACCATGTAGCATATGTAGAGAACTTGTAACCCTTTGTATAATCGAACTTCTCAACAGCCTTCATAAGACCAAGGTTACCTTCCTGAATCAAATCAAGGAAAAGCATACCACGGCCAACGTAACGCTTTGCAATAGAAACAACAAGACGAAGGTTTGCCTCAGCAAGCTTGTTCTTAGCTTCCTGATCACCATTCTCCATGCGCTTTGCAAGCTCAACCTCTTCATCAGCAGAAAGAAGTGGTACCTTACCGATTTCCTTAAGGTACATACGAACCGGATCCTCAATGCTGACTGAGTCAGGCACTGACATATCGATATCTTCTAAATCCTCGTCATTGCTAGCAAGTAAAAGTGCATCAGATGGACCAGATGAGAAGTTTACATCGATACCCTTCTTGTCAAGGTGAGTAAGGATGCGCTCCATCTGCTTTGCATCGATTTTGTAATCCTTTAAGAACTCAGAAATTTCGTAGTCTTCAAGGATGTTCTTCTGTGTCTTAGCAATTTTGATAAGCTCTGCAATCTTTGAATCGAGCTCATCGCTTCCGAATGTATCGATGTCGTCATCCTCATCGTCATCCAAATCGTCATCGATAGATGTCTTTGCTCCAACTGAAGCAAGGAATTCATCAACATCATCATCCTCTTCTGTCTCGTCAATGTTGTCGAAATCATGCTCGTTGAACTCAAGATCCTCAACAGAGATTTCCTCAAGGTCGCCAAAATCAACGTCCTTGTCCTCTACCTCGGCATCATCAACGTCATCCACATCTTCCTCTGCTTCAGCAAGAAATGCCTCCGCAGCAGCATTTAAGTCTCCGCTTTCGATTAACTCATCAACTTTCTTTTTTGCCATTTTTAATCCTTTCCATGTAAAAAATCTTGATAGGTAAAAAACTAACCAAGTGAAATGTCTAAACGCTCAAGGCGTTGTAGTGTCTTCTTGCCCTCCACCAGGCTTTTAAAATCCGCTCCATTTTTCTGAGCCAGCTCCAGGGAGTTCTTTTTTATTCTAAGCAGGGTCTCCTTAAGAGCCTTGCTAAGATCACTATTGTCTGTAAGTTCGCCAACTGTGGTGTTAAACAATGCCGCAACTGTCTTGCGGTCCTCGTCATCCATGAATAAATCGACGATTCGTGCGGTGTCTACAGGAGTGTTTTCATCACAATATTTGAAAACCTCATACGCAACTGTTCGATAAACGCCATCTTCAAAATCCGCTGGATCAACGTATGGCCTTATCTTTGTATATATGGTAGGTGTCTCAACAATCCATGTCAAAAGCAACCTCTGAGACATCTTCATTCCATCATCTTTAGGCTTAATTGCACGCCTATGCTCTGTCTGCTGCCCGCTGTCGCGCTTCGCAGTGATTCCTGACTGGCCAAGCTCCAAAATATATTTCGAAAGAGCAGCCTTTGGAATTCCAAACCTGTCCGCCACAGACTCTGTGTAATTTTCCCTCTCAAGCTGAGTTGGAAATTCCAGAACAATCATCCGCGCCGCTTCTTTTTGGAAGTCCGACTTCTTTTCAGGATCAGTCATATCGTAATTGTTCTGTAGCATGCGAATCTGATACATGAAGCTGTTTTCAGCATTCTGAATTCGCTTTTCATATTCCTCGGCTCCCAGGTTCTTGATGAACTCATCAGGGTCCTTGTAAGGCGACATGTTGATAACCCTGCAGGAAATTCCCGCATTCTTCAATATAGGAATTGCTCGAAGTGCAGCCTTCTGACCTGCGCCGTCGGAATCATAGCTAAGGTAAACATCCTTTACATAGCGCTTCAGAATTCCTGCGTGCCCCTCTGTCAGAGCAGTTCCAAGGGAAGCAACCGCATTATCAAAGCCTGCCTGGTGTAGGGAAATAACATCCATATAGCCTTCGCATAGTATAAACTGCTGCCGCCTTGTCTTTCTGGCGAAATATAGCCCAAACAGAGTCTTTGATTTGTTGAAAATCTCTGTCTCTGGTGAGTTCAGATATTTCGGCTCTCCATCACCCATAACACGTCCACCAAAGGCAACAACCTTGCCATTGGCATCAAAGATTGGAAACATCGCACGATTCCAGAACTTGTCATGGCCGCCTCGTTTCTCATCGATAGTGATAAGGCCGCAATCCTTCAGAATATCATCCTCGTATCCCTTTCCCTTCAGATATTTATATAGGGAATCGGAATACTTGCTGGTGCAACCCAATCCAAACCTGTGCATAGTATCAGGAGTGAGCTCACGCTTTGTGAAATACTCCATCGCCTGCTTACCTGCATCAGAACGAAGCATCTTATAATAGTAGGCCGCCGCTTCTTTATTAATTTCAAAAAGACGGCTACGCCTGTCGGCTCGCAGGCGTTCCTGATAGGTCATCTCTCGCTGAGGCAAGGTGACACCGGCCTTTCCAGCCAGTTCCTCCACAGCCTCCTTGAAGGTCATATTCTCATAGTTCATTAGGAAGCTGAAAACATTACCGCCTGCGCCACAACCAAAGCAATAATACATCTGCTTCTGAGGGCTTACAGAGAATGAACCTGTTTTCTCATTATGAAAGGGACAAAGTCCAAAATACTGACTGCCCTTTTTTTGTAAATTAACATAGTGTGAAATGACATCGACAATATCTGACCGCGAGCGGACCTCCTCAACGATGTCGTCTGAATAATAAGGCATTTATTCTCCCGATTAAAATCCGTCTACAACCCATGCCTTTGGCATGAAGAATTCATTAAATTTAGTAATACAATACTGGTCTGTCATACCAGAAATATAGTCACAAATAATGCGCTCCTGTGTCTCGCCTTCCTCCTCCATTGCACGATAGCGTGGTGGAAGTTCCTCAAAATGGTATGTATAGTACTCGTAAAGCTCGCGAATCATTCGCTTCGCCTTCACCTCTTCCACCTTTGCCACTGAATCCTTGTAAACATTGGCAAACATGAATTTACGAAGATCCGACATTGCCTCCTCAATCTCTGGAGACATCTTTATCTGAGGACTATCCTGACTTTCGATGATAACATCATGAATAAGCGTGTCCAGACGTAGGGCTGAAGTCATACCAAGAGTCCTTCGAATCTCTATAGGAATATCCTCTTCCTTTAAAATCTGGGCGCGGATAGCATCATCAATATCGCTGTTAACATAGGCAATCTTGTCAGAAAGGCGCACAATCTGCCCCTCAGGTGTAGCTGGCTTGCCACTGGTTCTGTGATTACGAATTCCATCACGAACCTCCCATGTAAGGTTCAATCCCTGGCCGCCCTTTTCCAGCTTTTCCACTATACGAACGCTCTGCTCCGAATGAACAAAACCTGTAGAGCACATAGCATTAAGCTGAGCCTCTCCTGCATGTCCAAACGGGGTGTGGCCCAAATCATGACCAAGCGCAATTGCCTCCACCAAATCCTCATTGAGTCTCAAAGCCTTGGCAATTGTCCTGGCATTCTGTGAAACTTCCAAAGTGTGAGATAATCTGGTTCTGTAGTGATCACCCTGAGGTGTAAGAAAAACCTGAGTTTTATTCTTCAAGCGGCGAAAAGCCTTGCTGTGAAGAATTCTATCTCTATCCCTCTGAAATAGAGGGCGAATGTCACATTGTGGCTCATCCTTCTCGCGGCCACGTGAATTTTCATTGAGTGTGGCATAAGGGCTCAAAGTCTCCCTCTCCATCTGCTCAATCATCTCGCGAATTGTGCCCATTTTAGCCTCCCATACATGTAGCAAACGACACTCCTATAAAACGTATTACGTAGAAAAAAAGGATATCCTTTTTTTATTTGAAATTCTATAAAATTTACGCCAGTCACGAATACAAGCCTTGGTATTGCACCGTAGGGAATGGGACTTGAGTCTCGCCTGCCGGCTCGGTCGGTGCTCCTCGCTTCGCGAGGGTCATCCACTGGATGACCGCACCCCACTCGATATTGCGAGCAATTTCATGAAATTGAGTTATTTCTATCTTCTGCAAAAAAATATCCCTCAGGATAACCTGAGGGATATTTTTATGCAGAAGATGGGACTTGAACCCACACGATATTGCTACCACAGGCACCTGAAGCCTGCGCGTCTGCCAATTCCGCCACTTCTGCGAACATTTAATATTGTATGGAATTATACGTTCCAAGTCAAGCCCGTTTTTATAATAAAAAACGGGCGACACTAATTCGAAATCTCTTGATTCCTAACTAGTGCCGCCCCTGAAATTCGATCCCAATGGACTATACCTCTCATTCAGCTTTATTTTTCATTGTTGCTGTCCATTTGAAAACTTTTAATCAGTGATGGACCTCATAATGAAATTGTCGCGTGTGTTAAAATGTTAAACCTCTGGTGGACCATACCTCCATTTCCTAGATTTTAACAAATAACTTTGGTTTTAAAACTTAAATCTCTGGTGGACCGTACCTCCAATCACTAGATTTTAATAATACAATTAGTTTTAAAACTTAATTCTCTGGTGGTCTTTACCTCCCTTTCTCTTTGCTGTTTTCTATTTTGTAATTATCATTATAGCGTGAGATTTATAAATTGCAAGATAATTTATCCATTTTAATCATATTTGTCAGATAGTTCAAAGTTCGATTTAATGTTTTGGTAAAGATTACGGGTTGTATTTTTGGGAACTCGCATGGGCAAAGGATTGTACATATTATTGAATTATTTATGCCTCAATTCTTAAGGTATCATCTTCCAAAACCTCTAGTGTTAGATCAGCCTTCTTTGATTTTGTGAGACAGGTATGTACATTTGCCATATCCGAAAAGTCCACAAAAGCTGTAGCATCTTCTATTGAGTTTCCACTAGCAGCCTTTCTTTCTATAAGACGTTTTTTCAGATGCTCCTCTTCTGCCGTTATTCTAATTGTGTAGTCCGCAAAGCTTGCCAGTTCATCCCAACCTGTTTCATCCAAAAGCAGATAATTCCCCTCTAGCAACACAATTGGAGCGGATACAGTGATTACATTATCCACTGGATTGTGCAAGGTCCTGTCATAAATTGGCCATCCACAGTTATGTCCTGCTGCAACTTTTTCAATACGTTCCTTAAGAAGAGGCAAATCAAAGGTGATGGGTGCACCCTTGATTTTCACCATAAGCATCTCCTGCCCATCACGAACTGTGGTGTGGCTAGTGAGATATTCCTGTCTTCTGTGGAATCCATCCATGCCAACAGCCTGAAGCTCTGTGATTCCCTCAGTCTCCTTTGCTAGCTTCTCCAAAAATGAAACTAAAGTGCTCTTCCCTGCTCCCGGAGGCGCAGCAAGCATAACAAGGATTCGTCTATTCTTATCCTTTTGAAGCTTTGTCAGACGCTCCAATAATGGAAGGAATATCTCATTGATATTCTCTTCGCTATAATGGGCATCTACATCTAGGCCATTTATGTTAATTTTATAATCTACCATTTCCTCTTCAAAACCCTCTTCTTCACTCCATTAGTCTGGACTTTATTTTGTCCGCTAGACTCTGTTGCAAAATTCCAGTACTTTATTGTAAAAATCCTTATCCTCTTCAAACACACCATGACCATATCCATCAAAAATATACAGTTCACTGTTTGCTATGCCAGCATTTAGCTCATGACAATAGCCTTCTCCCACTATATGTTATTACTTCTTCTTGGCAACAATAAGATATCTGTGGATTGTTCCCTCTACAACTCCGTTTTTATCTATTACTTCCTGCATTTCTAAAAGCTTGTCAAAACATTTATCTACAGAGAATCCTGGGAACTCCCATTCAATGATGTGGGCGAACCAAACGAAGGCACCTATATCGTAAAAACGAATTGGACGATAAGCCTCCTCAGCTCTAACAATTTCAAAACCTGCCTTCTCAAACTTCTCTTTCTGAATAGCTAATGTAAGTTCAGGAAATGGTGCCGGAACTTCCGGTAATACCATCTCTACCAAATCTCTGTCATTATCACCGCCAACCTGTTCTGTGATAAAAATGCCATCCGTGAATATGAGCAATTTTCTCCTCAGCTTCCCATGCTTTTCTTAGTTCGTTAATTCTGTCCGTATTCATATGTCCTCCTCTGAGATTGCCCGCAAGAAGCTATTTCTACTATATCAATCTTAAATACTTAAACGCATTGTATAAACCGTCTTTGTCTACATCATCCGTAACATAGTCTGCAGCTGCCTTACATTCTTCACCGCCAGAGCCCATAGCCACCGAATAACCACAAGCCTCAAACATTGGAATATCAACCTTTGCATCGCCAAACGCTATGGTATCTTCTTTTGTGGCCCCGAGATGCTCAAGTAATACATCCACCGCGCGTTTTTTTGAAATATCTTTTACACCTAAATCTCCAAAGAGTGCTTTCTCACCAGCGCCACCCCAGGTGCCTGCCGTTAAATCAGAGAACTCCATAATGGAATCCAAGTGATCCTGATATGTACTAAGAACGAAGGAAACCTTGTTTACATCTGAGCGATACAAATCTCCATCAAAAATCATATCAGGGAAAATCTGGCGAATAGTTATGTTAGTATCTCTACCTTTGCGAGCTGAATACTCCTGAAGCACTGGTAAAGCATTTTCTTCAAAGTGCTCACTGCCAAAAAGTCCATTATTACTTTCAAGATAAAAATCCAAATTCCGGGAATGGCACCAGTCAACAATATGTTTACACTGCTCTGTTGTTATCAGCTGGTGCATCACCACATTGTCCCCATCCTTAACATATGAACCATTTCCACCAATCATTCCATCCAGCCCAATGTCCCAAATATTCTGATATACCTCTGCCTCACTTCTACCTGTGCAGATATATACTTTGTGGCCGTTTTTACGTGCTTCTCTAATGGCTCTTACAGCACTTTCTGGTAGGTTATTTTCATAATCAACCAAGGTACCATCTACATCTATAAAAATTACTTTTTTCATATTATCTTTATTCATTTCGCTTCTCCAAGAACTTTCGCTTTTTTATGATAATACACTAATGACATATATTGTATATGATTGTCTAAGGAATTGACATAACAAATTTCAAATGGTAGTACCAAGAAAGAGAGTGGCTACTACTAGTAACCACTCCCGTCTTATAATTCTTAGATTTTAGAAAAACCAATACCACATTATGGTATTAAATAAATAATTAGAATACCAATTGTAATAACTGCAACCATATGATGGATACCAGTATGAATTACGATATGAGTGTCTTCTGATTGGAGCATTGTCCTCTACAACATATTTGCTTAAATCAGGACAGATTCCATCTGAATCACCTGTACCATGCCAATAATTTGGACTAGTAGTTTCTTCTGTACCCATAATGCACTTTCCAGTAACCAGATTACGGTCAGTTCTATAAGACAGAGTAATGTTTCCATTGATAGGCTGAGTCTCTTTTTCAAAACTATAACCGCCCTCAAGATATGCTCTGTCTGTGTCAATTGTTCCTATTCCAGAAACGGCTGCTCCACCACCGAGGATATCACGATTACCTGTTAGATTCATGCCAAATCCACCGACTGCAATTACTTTTCCATCGCCATAAATAGTACCATTATTAAGTGTGATTGCATCTCCACCCATAGAAGAAAGCTGAGACTCTCCACCGCCAAATACAGCCAATACAGAACCATCTGGTACAACTAGTTTTCCTTTTACGGCAAGTCCTTTTTGACCTACGCCATAATCAGCAGCTTCATCACCCTTGATATAAACATTTCCTTTTACATAAACAGTTCCATTAGTAACTACTACTGGATTGCTGTTATTGCGATTAATGTCATCTCTCGCTGAATAATTTGTATGCGAAACGATTCTGGCATTTTCTAATGTAGAACCATTCATCATTCTAATCTGACCATTGATTACCGAGCCATGAGTGAATCCAGCATCCTCACCGTAATCAATATAATCTACAGAAAGTGTTCCTCCTCTGCGAACCTCTAATATACCTTCGATAGTAGAAAAAGATTCTTATCATCTTCGACCATAACAGGCTCATCTACTGGAGGTTCCTCTGATGCAGTTCCATTTACGGTAATTGTAAAGCTTTCATCATATGACCACATTCCGTGATAATCTGCCTTAAGATTAACTGTGGCAGTTCCTGGAGAAACAGCCTTTATCTCTGCAGTGGTATATTTATCCCATGAATTACCATCATCAGTAGATTCAATACTAATAATTCCATCATTGTCTGATGTCCATGAGATTTCATAATCACTGTAACCATAAGCACGCTCACCTTGGAGAATGACGGTATCTCCAATTTCAAGAGTGATACTTTCGTGGTTCTTGATGACTCCCTGTTCAGCTGCTGCAACAGTCAAAGTATATGAGTGCGTCGTGCTAAGCATAGCTACCACACCCATAACTGCAACACCTGAGCGAAGTAATTTTAATACCTTTCTTTTCATATATATCCTCTTCCTGGGTACAGTATATTTATTACTCATTTTGAGTAATATGTACCGGCCAAGTTAGTATAGTATAACTTCAGGAAGTTTTCAAGAACTTGCGGTCGTTTTACCAAACTCCACTACCGCTGCCACATCACAGGATGCATACGCCAAAATAAAAAGCGATGCAGAAACAGTAAAACTAGTGCCCTTAGTATGGAAGATATCACTTTTATCATATGGGCTTATCCATTCAGCTGGATTCTGACTACAATGCTATTCATTTGTTTTGGAAGAAAGTGTCTTTTGTCCCTCACTCATGTAATTCTTTAACATTACTCACCTCTACTATTTTCTTGCTACCAAATGCATTCTAAATTTCTCGCATGCCTCTAGGTTATCTATCTTAAGATCTGCGACAGAACAAAACTTTCTAATCTCATCTAATGAATATGCCTTAACATCTCCATGTCCGATTAAGTTTGCAAGTGGCATTTCTGTATGATTCATAAACCAAAGAACGATACTTGGCGCTGTATAATCCTGCAGAATTAGCCTTCCATTTGGTCTTAATACACGCTTCACACTGTTAAAAAATTTCTGTGGATTTGGATAATGATGAAAACTGTTTGAGCATATAATTACATCAAAAGAATTGTCTTCAAATGGTAAATTCTCGCAATCTCCAACAACCCAATCTACACCATTTAAATTCTTTGACTTAGCGACCTCTATCATCCTAGGGGTGATATCTAGACCTGTGTAATGCTTTGTTGAATCCTTTTCATGTAATAAAGAAATCATAGGTCCAGTACCACATCCACAATCTAATAAATCCTGATAATCTTCTTGAGCTAATTCAGATGCTATGTATGGATAATCATCCTTACACATTTCATAAATACCAGCCTGATTCGACTCATAAATATCTGCTGCCTTGGTAAACTCTTTAATTGTTAAGTCCTTATATTCTTCTGCCGTTCTCATAAAACCATCACCTCTTCTAGTAAATAAATTATGCCATCAATATTCTAATAGAAATGGCTTCTAAAATTCTGGCCGCCCTTAAACTGCCACATCCATAAATTCATCTATAGCTTTCAGCACAGGCTCAGAATATTCTTTTTCTCCGAAAAGCCACTGCTCATGTTGCATATCAAACTCTCTAATATCAGGGTCATAAACTTCTCAGCAGTCTCGTCATTCATCAGAAAAAAACTCTTCAATTTTTCTTTAGTCTTATTCCGCTTCTTTTCGCTCTTTGTAAAGCTGGTAAGTAGCGGAACTACAAGCATAGACTGAAGCTTTGCAGCTACTTTTCCACTTTGGTCAAGGTCTGGACTACCAAAAATGGCATGGTCTATATGCACATTTTTTCTCATAACAAGCTGTCCTACAAAGCTGGAACCAAGAGAAGAACCTATAGCACCATCAAGTCTGCCATAGTGATTCTCCCTTATATAATTCTCAATTTTCTCTGTTACAGTTATCATGTCAGGAAATATATCATCACTTCCATCAAAACCATCATAGTTTACACATATAAGATGATATTTTTCAGCAAGCTCCGGTATGACTGTTCCAAAATTTGTCTGCCAATCGCAGCACGTTCCAGGAAGTAGCATAAGCGTCTTTCCTGACATGTTTCCTATTTCTTCAAATTGCATAATATCTAAGCCTCTCTCGCTAATTGAACCATCTGCTCCCACCCCTCTTTTGCTTCTTTTACTATTGGGAACACTGGATAACAATGGAACATTCCTTTTCCTACAATCATATTGTAGCTAACACTATATCGTTTCATTACTCTCTCAAAAGATGGAGCACAAGCATATAAAGTTTCATCAGAACCATATATAAAAGTAACTGGTGGGCAATTTGTAAAGTCACCTTTTTGTAACCAAATCATGTAATCAGGAACTGAATTATCACCATGTCTCATAATATCCACAGCTCTTTTCATATAATCTGCTGGAACCATGACATCCTTTTTTTCAAGTTCAAGCATACGCTTCCATTCTTCCTCTGAATTTACACAAGTACCTGGCGAAAGCGCAATGATATGTGCTGGCATCGGAACATCATTATGTCCATCGTTAATATAAGCTACCAATCCCAGAGCTAAGTTTCCGCCCGAAGATGAACCAAGTATGCTTATATTCTTTTCATCATAATCTTTAAGCATCTCCTTGTATGTTTCGTGTATCATTTCATAGGCTTTTGAAATTGGATAATCTAAACATAAAGGATAATAAGGTATGTACAAATCTAAACCTGTTTCCTTAGCAAATCTAAGTGCTTTTTTTATTGAACCAGCTCTGGGAGCTATAACCATACCACCACCTATGATAAACATATTGGCTCTATTTACTTTTTTCTTATGAATCAATTTCAGAACTTTACATCCCATAACCTGAATTTGACTTATGTTAAATTCATCATCCTGTAAATCAGGAACAGTAATTCTAGCATTTAATTTTCTTTTACTATCAATAAAATCCTCATCATTACCACCAAAATAAAGCTTTTTCAAATTTAAAGCCTTCACCAAAAACTTAAGTATTTCGTATTTTGCACTCATAATATCAACCTCATTTCTCTGCAATCACAGTAATCCAAGGTTTGCTCTCATGATGGTCTGTTTTTATAGCTGAAAAACCAGCGTCTTTTAGTGCTCCTTCAATTTCAGCATGCCCACTGTTCATTCCATTTACCATCATCTGACCTAAAAATCCTTCAGGTTTTCTGGTCTGACTAACAAAATTCTTAAATAATCTCATTTAAAATCCTCCCTTGTAGTAATCTCCCACATCTGTCCCATGTTTTCAAAACCACCATCAGGAAGGCAACCTTTACAGGTGTGCCCTCCCTCTGATGAACAATCTTCACAGCTATTACACCCATGAACATTGAAAATAACCTTCTTGATTATCCCCATGTTTTCCAAATACTCCAGCTGCCTGTTAACATCATCAACAGTTGTGTTCATTTCTAGTGCTAGTAAATCAATCGTTCTGGCATTGCCATCTTTTAATAATTCCAGTAGTTGCTCCACTCAAATCACCTTCTTACCAGATAAGCAAACCAATGTGATAAGCGATAAATGCAAGAATCAATGAAACCACGGTGTAGTAAAGTACGATTCTTCCAGTCCATTTTGCCGAGTGTGTTTCCTGATATGTTGCAGCAAGAGCAACAACACATGGCATATTAAAGGTCATAGCGAAAATAAATGCTAATGCCTCCGGTTTTGAAACATTTGCAAGAAGAACAGAACTCAGACTTCCTGGTCCAGTAATTGCAGCTGTACTGCCTGCACCACTCATTGCATTCGTAAATGCGGTACTATAAGAGCCACCGCTGTATAATGCACTGATAACACCTACTGCTCCTTCCTTACCTACAGCTGAAGCAATATATGATAAGAACAACTGCCATGGCATACCAAATAACTTTGTAACCGGCTCAATAACAACACCAATTGTATAAAGAATTCCACCTGTACCAGATGGTGAATAACTAAGTAACCAGAACACTCCACATACCAAAAGAACAACTCTTGTTACTCTGACGAATGTCTCTTTCGTTCTGCCAAATACATATCTGAAAAGTGCTCCCCACTTCGGCTTATGATAAGGAGGTAGCTCCATAATCATTCCATATCTATCTTCCTTTTGAACAAGCTTTGCACCAAATACTTTTGCAGTAACCCACATATGTAAAAGCATTGTAAGAAGAATAACTACAATGACAAGTACTGCACCTGGCCCAAAGAAAATTGAAGCCAGCATTGGAATAGTAGCCCATGCAGCTCCACATGGTACAGCCCATGCAAGAGCTATAGTAAGAACCTTCTGACCCCAGTTATCAATAACACGAGAACCTGCAGCACCACCCATTGTACAACCAAAGCTAACTAAAAATGGCATCACTGATTTTCCCTGTAATCCAAGCTTTCCCATTGTGTTATCAAACACATATGAGATACGTGCCATAATTCCCACTTCCTCGAGAAGTCCAAACACAAGTGTAACGCCGAAGACAAATCCTAACATTTTAAAAATGTATGAGAAAGACTGAATAATAACATCAGTAACAATAAGTCTTACGAATTCGTGACAGTCGATTGCAATTAATAATGCATTTACAGGACCCTTTAAGGCCAAAACACCTTCCCCCACAAACATAAGTGGAAGGGCCGGAATAAATGAAGCTATAAGTCCAAGTAATACAGTAAGAACAACTGCAAGCTTTCCCCATCTCTTGCTGGTGTAAATTCTATCTAATTTTCCCAGAGATACCTTTTGTGTTTTAGCTTCAACTGCACCTGCAATCACATCATCAATCCATGCGAACTTACATCCACCTACAGCAACAGCGCCCTGCGCATTCCTCTTTATCTCTTCAATAGCCGCAAATGATGCAGCACCTAAAGCCTGCTTTAGCTTTTCGATAACAACCTTGTCATTTTCAAGAACCTTTGTAGCAAGCCACATTGATGAATAACCAGGAATTGTATTCTCAGGAATAAGATTACATATTTCCTGATATCCCCTGATGCTGTCATACTGTTTTTCAAGCTCTGCTACATTTAACTTTGAGCCCTTGCTAAGAGCTTTCTCCAAAGTTTTATAAAAGCCAGTATAAGATTTTAGATCTGTTGCTGAAAATGGAATAACTGGAATTCCAAGCTTCTCTTCAATAGCCTTCGCATCAATTTTCTTTCCCTGATCAGCTGCCACATCTGCCATGTTTAAAAGAAGAAAACATGGTGCATTGATACCAGCATAATCTGCCAGCATAAAAAGACTTCTCTGAAGCTGTGAGCTATCAGCCAAAATGCACACAACATCAGCCTTGCCAGAAGTAATAAAATCTCTTGTAATTACCTCTTCGTCTGAATTGGCAGAAAGGCTGTAGGAACCAGGTAAGTCAGCCACATTATATTCTTTACCTGCGTATGTAAAGGAGCCCTCCTTCTTTTCTACGGTTTTGCCAGGCCAGTTACCTACATGCTGCCTCATACCTGTAAGAGCATTAAATAGAGTTGATTTACCTGAATTTGGTTGTCCCAGAAGTGCTATAGTTGCTGTGCTCACTGTGCCACCTCCTCTACTTGGATACCCTTACATTCATTTCGATTCAAAGCAATCATTGTGTCTCTCGAATAAACAAGCATAGGCCTATTCTTATCATTCTTCACAACGCTCACCTTACATCCAGGAGTAAGTCCAATAGATGTAATTCTGCTCATAAACCTTGTATCACCCTCAACCTGAGTGATAACTGCCTCACGATTCTCTTTTACTTCGTTTAAACTCATACATTTCCTCCTTTTATTAGACTAATCTATTTCGCGTTAGTTCTATCTAACCCTCGTGTAAAATCTACCCCACTATTATTATTTTGTCAACAAGCTTTTCTTTATGAAACATTTACTTCTATCAAAAAGAACGTCCTCTTTTACGAGGACGTTCCATTAAATATAAGTATTCCACTTATGATCTCTGTAAACATAAGCCTGGGCAAGGCTTCGAATTGGATGAGAAACATACTTCAACACTAATTAGTTCTTCAGCCTTAGGTGGCTTCTCTCCTGTGTTTATACTTACTGGCTCTTTTGCATGAACCTGGACTATTCCTATAATCACAAAAATTAATGAAACTAAAAATGAAATTGATAAATAAATTATTGCTGCTGCCAGTCCATTCCTCCGATAATCTTCATGTGTTTCTACACCTATATCTATTTCATCTGAGCTAACAGCTGCTTAAAAAGCAACAGCACAGACTTTTCCTTGTTCTATGGCAATATACCCAAATCCATCTTTTAAGAACTGCTCTGCCGATTTCCAGGAAAATGAAGGGTTAATTCTTCCCTCAATCGCTGATATGTTATTCTCATCAATCAGTTCTATCTGAAAAGAATTAAAATCTTTTGAAGTGTTCATTTCCGCTTTAAGGAAAGAATATTCAGCTCTGGAATCTATCAAAACATCCTTATTCTGAAAGAATTCTATTACATTCTTATCGGATGTAATCAAAACTAATCTTCGTTCACTAGGTGATATGATTTTCTTGTATATTTCTTCAAAAAACTCTTCTGATGGATTACCAGAAACATATCCAAAGCCACAATAATGCCAGAAGAAAACTGCCTCCACAACAGCTCCATCATTCACATAAATATCCCCAGATTGAAAGCCCTCTGCAATGGAACATGGGTATACTGTGTTGGCTGTATTTTCTTTCTTTAGCCCAGGTTATGAAGTTCTTATAATGGCTTTTGGTAATATTTTTCATTTTATTATCTTCCAGTAATCTTTATATAAATAGTGATTCATTGTGCCTTCAATCATAGACTCGCTCTTTTCAAATCCAAACTTTAAAAAGGCATCCATACGCTCTATGCCATAAACTGGAACCTTAGATATTATTTCTGTACATTCAAACAAATCAAATGCAGGTGAAATAATAATTGATAACAATTCATTTATTGTCTCAGCTTTTTCATGATCACTTCTGACATCCAACCTAAGCACTCCAACGTGATTAAAATCATCTTCAACAGTCATATGAAATAGCTCTATAGTTCCAATAGCTTCTTCTGTCTTCTTATCAATAATTGTCCAACGTACAAAGAATTTTTGATTAAAATAATAGAACCAAAAAATCTATAGCCTTATCCATCTTTTCCTTTGTAGGATAATAGAAGTTATCCCCGTGACAGTTATCACTATTGAAAAATGGTAAAGCATTTTTATCACTATATACCTTCAGTAAATCAGTAGAATCTTCTTTAGTAACAAACCTCAGTACAAATCTCTCACTTTCAAAAATTGGACATTCCGCATATACATTACTCATAGTATTCCCCCAGCATTCTCGTTATTCTACAATATCGTATATTTGGTAATTGTGCAATCGTGATTGGACAATTATATCTTCTATAGTGAGGCTTATCTTTTTGGTGACTACGTGGCAAATAATGAAATTCCATATATGGCACGTAGTAAATTCTTGTATTTGAACATAAACCCAAAGTTTAACTCTTATATTATCATTCAAATGTCCATAACGCCAAAGATAAACAACGCTTCTTAATATATCGAGTATAAGTTTATGGACACTCACGAAAAAACTACGTGGTAATTTCCCAAAAATGACAATAATGACGTAGCAGATCCAAAGGAAGGCGGGCCTTGAACAGTTCTGTCAGTCCAGAAACCCGCTAAGAAAGGAGGTTCTGACACCGTCTCCCGAAAGGGAACCCTTGAAGTTCACCCAGAATACGGTATACTACAGCAATATTTAATGTATATGTTACATAGATATATCTAGTGTAAGCTCAATTTCATCATCGTCTACCACACCTGTCTCTATAAAACCTATATTTCGATACAATGCCAGTGCAGTCTTGTTATCTTTATTGCAAGTTAGTGTAACTCTAATCGAATTTCCAAATGGCTTTGTGCTTATATATGCTAGAATCTGCTCAAGAGCTGCTTTCCCATAACCTTTTCCTTGATGCTTTTCATCAATCATCATATGCCAGATGTTGTATTCTGGAATGTCATAATCATAAATTACCATAACATATCCAACCATAATGTCATCATCATAAATTCCAAATGGCTGACATTGGTCTCTATAAACATAAGCCTGTGCCAGACTTCGAATTGGATGGGAAACGAACTTGTCCTGACCATGTCCCAACTTAAGATTAAATGCATCAATAAAATTTTCTTCTGAGATTTTTCTAAGATTAATCATAAGATTCCTCCATAAAATTAAAATAATTGATTGGTAACAAAAGTCTTGTATGAATATCTTATGAAGGAATGGCAAAAAAATACCGTGGCTAATAAACCACGGTACAGTAGAATTCTTATTTTAGAAATGCCGAGGTTTTCAATAGATATTCAGATTTTGTATTTTTCTTGCTATTCATCATAATTGAACACCTCACTTTCCTGTAATTTATGTATCCATCATACATTTTTGAAAATGTTTATGCAACATCTTTTATAATAAGCTTTTTCTTAAGAAGGATGTGGTCTATCTCAAGCCAAGCTATTTCGCCAATTATTGCCACAGCAAATAGGATTAATGATAGCTTAGTATTATCAATCATTATTTGAGATATTCCAAACAAAACCAACGTTAAAAATAATAAGCATCCATATACAATAAAATTTCTACCATGTTTACGATTCCATTCTGTGACACTAACCAACTCTTCTGCCTTAGGAGGTTTTTCTCCTGTATTTATACTTACTGGCTCTTTTGCATGAACCTGGACTATCCCTATAATCACAAAAATTAATGAAACTAAAAATGAAATTGATAAATAAATTATTGCTGCTGCCATAATTATTCCCCCTATTCTTGTGTTATCTTAAAAGCTCACCTTCAAAGTATTGTTCCTGAAACTCAATTGCAGACAAAATGTCTTCATCCGAATAATCGGTACCATCCAATGAAACAATCCATTTGTCCTCATTATCATTAGTTCTATGATAAACAGCAATGACTTTTCCTTCAAATATCTTTAAAGGCTCGTTTGTGCCAAACACATAAACATCCTGCTCCTCGCCATCAGCAGCAAAAACACCATCAACATACCCATAGTTAATTGGATAAATCATGCCTGGATAATTGGGATGAGTAGAACCTAATGGACGGTCGATATGCCCTTTTACGGTAGTTCCAATTATCTCGCAGGACTTTTGAATTTCTTCAAGCATATAAGCAGAGTATTTTTGAGCAAGCGTTTCATCATAAGTAACAGCTTCATTGTGGATATATTCATCTAATGCTGCCAATATAAGTGTATGAAACTCTGTTGGAATATGGTTAAGTGCCCATTCTCCACCTTCCTTTTTTGAAAGTACCAATCCCTCTTTCTTGTAGGCTAACACTCTTGCAAGATTAAGAACGATATACATTGTATTTTCAAGAATATCATCCTTGGCATCAACTATGTCTTCCCATATTGAATCCAAATAATCTTCTTTAGGCACAGGCGCAAACGCTTCATCAATTGACAAACCGTATAGGCACTTACCTCTGTTAGTAATGATTGTAAAGTGAGCTGCTAAATCTTTATCTGTACCCTTCATCTTTTGAATATAATCATTAGGATTTGATTTATACCAATCTAGAGTTCCTATGGAAAAGTGCAAATCAAAAGGGGTGGGATAAACAAAAGGCTTGCAAACATTCCTAGAAACAATACTCATCTCAATTCCTTTTGCAGGGCCCAATTTGTTGAGTTTCACAACCATATCCATGAATTGTTTTTTTACAGGATCCTCAATGGATCCTTTTACCACTACAATTAAATCCAAATCACTTTTATCTGGATTGAAGCATCCCATCACAGCAGAACCATGTAGATAAATTCCTACCAGATTGTCTTTCAATATTTCTTTTGCGTTTTCAACAAAGTTGTCTAGAAGTTTTTCCATTGTTTCCCCTTTATAATCTTCCAGTAATCTTTATACAAGTAATGATCCATTGTGCCTTCAAGTAAAGTCTCACTCTTTTCAAATCCATACTTCGAGAAAGCATCCATTCGCTCTATGGCATAAACTGGGACCTTAGAAATTATTTCTGTACACTCAAATAAATCATATGATGGCAGAATAATAATTGATAGCAATTCATTTATTGTCTCAGCTTTTTCATAATCACTTCTGACATCCAACCTAAGCACTCCAACGTGATTAAAATCATCTTCAGCAGTCCTATGAAATAGCTCTATAGTTCCAATAGCTTCTTCTGTCTTCTTATCAATAATTGTCCAACGTACAAAGAATTTTTGATTATAAGAATATAGCCAAAAATCTATAGCCTTATCCATCTTTTCTTTTGTAGGATAATAGAAGTTATCCCCGTGACAGTTATCACTATTGAAAAATGGTAAAGCATTTTTATCACTATAAACCTTCAGTAAATCAGTAGCATCTTCTTGTGTCACAAACCTCAGTAAAAACCTATCATTTTCAAGAACTGGACATTCTTCATATACGTTACTCATAGTATTCCTCCCAAACATTCTCGTTATTCTACAATATAGTATATTTGGTAATTGTGCAATCGCGATTGGACAATTATATCTCCTATAGTGAGGCTTATCTTTTTGATGACTACGTGGCAAATAATAAGATTTCATATATGGCACGTAGTAAATTCTTGTATTTGAACATAAACCCAAAGTTTAACTCTTATATTATCATTCAAATGTCCATAACGCCAAAGATGAACAACGTTTCTTAATATATCGAGTATAAGTTTATGGACACTCATAAAAAAACTACGTGATAATCCCTCCAAAATGACAATAAGGACGTAGCTGATTCAAAGGAAGGCGGGGTGAGATATGGAAATGAAAATAGCATTGCTAAATGATATTTTCGTTTCCCACGGCGCACATCCGCCACGAAGTGGCATAGAATATGTGCGCCTTCCCGTGGCTGAACCGACCGACGAAGGCACTTGTGCCGAGGAGACCTTGAAGTCCGGGCTTCAAGGAACTCATCGGCACATTTAAAAGAGAGTAACCAGTTAATTGGTTGTATATATTTTAAAGTTTTATATAACAAAAAAGAGCAATCAATTGCTTGGTTACTCTCTTTTAAAGGATGCGGAAGGCGGGACTTGAACAGTTCTGTCAGTCCAGAAACCCGCTAAGAAAGGAGGTTCTGACACCGTCTCCCGAAAGGGAACCCCATAGGGAACCCCTCAATAAAAATATCTTTTTAATAATATCAACATCACACAGGTAGCTTTTATAAAGCGACCATAAATCCTAATGCATCTGTGAGTTCGGCATTCTTTTTTGAATAAAACGCAGTAACAGCGGTATTGTAGGCTGTCTGATTAGTATTTGCGATAATATCGTTTAATTTGCTTATCTCTACTACCTCAAGTGAGTTATTAACTAACAGTTGGCCATTAATCATATCTAATGAATCATTTGCCGTCTTAATTTCATTAAATATATAGTACTGATTTTCCTTTATTTGATCTAGTGATGTCAGTATCTTATCTAGTTTATTGATTACAATATCTGACCTGCTTTCTAGTTCATATAGATTATACGTACCATCAGGTCCTTCTAATTCAGTACATCTGCCAGCTAACAAATAATCACAAAAGCTTGATAATGCAACATAACTTCTATATTTACCATAAATAACACCATAACTATAGAGTTTTATTTGAGCCTTTATGATATCTCTTAATAAGTGCAATATATATTCCTGTTCATATTGTATGCTTTCATTTTTAATAGCACACTCTGAGTTAGCAATCAAATCATTTATCTTTGAATAAAAATTTGTTTGAATATCTTTTACTTCTTCAATTAGTTTTTCCTTAGGATATCGTAAATCATATTCTTCAATGGCTCTGTCTCTAGCCTCTTTTTTTCGTTTCTCGCATTCCTCTAAATAGTCATCCAATTCAGTATAAAACTTCGTCATATCTTGGTCAAAATAATCTTTTGCTCTCCTGTACTCAAGAAGTTGTTCGTCGTGCCGTCTCCGTAAACGCTCATTTTCTGCAATGATTTTTTTTCTATTAAATAGACCAGGTTTTCGCGTATAAGGGCTCTCTGGAGGGGTCAAAGAAAATGAAGGTTTTGTAGGTTTTTTTGGTTTTTTCACGCTATCTTCAATATCTTTTAGATACTTTTCTTTATTCTGTTGAATATTCTCTAATTCTACCTTAAGATTATTCTCTCTAGATATAATCTGTTTCTTTGCATCTTCAAAGCTTTTAATAATAGCTTTTTCTCTCTCTTCCTCTAATTCTGAATATCTTTTTTCGAGTGAATAAATTATTGTTTCCAATTTTACGATATGCTGAATGTATTTTATTAATTTATTCTTATCATTCTTAATTGTATCAACATTATATTCTATATCAGGCAGTGCCTCCTCTGAGCGAATACGTGAGAGAGCAGAACTTATAGTTTCGTCGATGTGTTCTCTCTCTAGTAATGATATTACAGTCATGAACATTTTATTTATAGTGTAGTATTTACGTCTGTCGCTTCCAATTGACGTATTAAAAAAAAAGGGATCTAAAATAGCTGTTATTATTGATACGGTCTCTGGACGAAAACTTTTGACGCCTACTGCCTCAAACACATCATCTCCTGCATGTTTCCCTGGGTTTTTCATTAGGAAATAAATAATTTTAAAATAATCTTCTAGAAAGCTCTGGCTAATAATCTCGGTCTTAAAATTATTATTTAAGATTGTTAAAAAATATTGTTTTGACATATCAAAATCCATAAACTAATTGCCTCCCAATAAATCCATATCTCTCAATTATTTTCAATTGATGTCATGATATCTGTTTTTATATCATCTATTATTTTCCTGTACATAGTGGCATAATCATTCCCACAAACAGGATAAAACTGATAATTGCAATTCATTGCAGTTAACAATATTTCTTGAGGGCAGCTATCATCATCATTTCCATCAAAATAGGCCTTAAAGAATCCATGTTTTGCATTTTCTCTTGCTTTTCTTTCAATTGCCCACCATATATCAAATTCAGAAACGTCGAGACCAAATCCCACAGACCATACATTGCCAATAAGGAAATAATCAAGCCAGCATTTACATCTATACTTTGTTTTGTCTTGCTGACATTCAAGTAACTGATTTCCTAAGTCCTTATTATAGTTTGTAAGTAAACTCAATGACTTAGCATAACTGTAATAACTAAGTATCATTGAGTGTTTACGTTCTTTTTCTCCGTGAATGTGAAAAACAGGAATTGTCTTTCCAGACATTGTTTCTATTGCATTGCATATAAAAGTATTGTGATTTACCTTTGTATTTCCATCCAATGCAGTAAATGCTTTTTTCCTAGCATAAGAAGTAAAGGGCTTCTTTGATAATTCCGATTCTATTTCATATGTGTAGTTAGTTGTAAGAATAGCATCAAACGGTAAACTTAATAGTTCCTGCAAAAGTGGGTGTATACTAGAAATGGTTTCTATGTTATCCGCAACACGTCGTTGTATGTCCTCAACATCTATACCGCAAAGAGCCTCTGGCTGCATCGCATAGGGAACTTTATTAACGTTTGGCTTAGCATTCTTATTACTTATACTAGCCAATAAGTCGTCCCAGCTTGTTGAAGAATCTGATAATTTGAGCATTCCATTACCTAGAAGCAAGATGTTGGGCCTTTCTATTGTATTTACCTCAAAAATTCGACTTTTCTTTGACATACAAGTACCTTTTTTCACTAATATAAATTTTGAGAATCATTATATCTTGGTATCTAAAAGAATATAAACGACATTGTTATACAATGACTAAATTATATAATAACATGCATTTGTGTAACTTATATGAAAATAAAATCCATGTTGCTACCCAGTAAGGACAATGTCACTCCATTACATTATTTTAACGGATTAATCACAATACTGTGGTATCATCTCCTTGAAAATAAATCGTTGGGTGAAATACCATATATTTAGCTAGAGTATTATAAGAATTGTCAAGAACTGGTTTCAAAAATTCGACAATAATTATAAGAACGTGTAGTATGACCAGGTTAATATATGAAGATATCTGTCTAATAAGAGCGAGGTGTATTATAATGCAAAGAACAAAAAGATTAATAAGATATATGATAGTTAGTACACTGGCTGTTTTTTTTGTTGCTTGTAGCAGTAATAAGGAAGTAGAACTTACGGAATCAAATGTTACAAAGTATCTTAATTTTGAAGTAATATCATCAAGCAAAGGAAATAATATTATCGGACACCCTGTTATGGAGCAAACAATTACAATAACCCCAGTGCGAGATGGAACATTTAATAATACTGTTATATTTATGAGGTGTTATGGGATCGATTATAATTGGGAAGTACTGAATAGTGATCCCAATATAGAACAATGCACAGTCGAAGACTTTATGGAAGGAAAAACATATATAAAAATTGAGTTGCCTACTGATGGAAACTATAATAAAACAATTAAATGCACAGGTCTGTCTGGGTTAGCTACTGTGCCTGAATCAGTACGTGGAAATGATTTGTTTGATAAAAATGGCAATAATGAATTTTCAAAGGCGGAAATAGATTTTTTTGAAATGTTTGAAGAAGGTATGCATGTTGTAACAGGAACATTTGTACCAAACTAAAAGCATTTAGCCTTTAGATGTTAACAAAGGCATTCCTTACAAAAGGAATGCCTTTGCCTCTTAATCAAATGTATAGCTTGTTGTTTCTCTAAGAATCTTTTGCCAATCACGTTCATGGCGTAAAACTCTAACAACATAGATTTTCTTTTCTATATCATCAACAAAGTAGAAAATGATGGAAGGTTTAAATACCTTCTTTAGAATAAGCTTGCCACGATAGTAAATACCAGTACCTCGATTGTGCTTGAATTTCCAGCTAAGTTCTGAAAGAACATCCTGTATTTCGTCATCAAACTGTTCTGCTCGTTCAAAACCAAATCGAAGTTCAATATACTCAGAGATATCGGCGATATCATAAATAGACTCACGCGACAACTTGACTTCAAAATTATCCATTAGCTGCAACTCCCATATTCATTCGTGCAGCTCTACGTTCTTTTCTGATTCTTCGAACTTCTTCCATGGCTTGATCAAGTGGTAATGTTCTACCAGCTTCAATATCCTCTAAGCCCCTATCAAGCATACGAAGCAGGCTAGGATCAACTTCTGATGCGTCCTGAATAGTAATGTTAGAATCTACCATTTTCACTGCCTCCTTATTATTTCTTGTACATATTATATCAAAAAAACTTGTTTTCGTCATTTAGCAATTCTATACGATTTTACCATCATTCATACCATCCCGTAGCGTAGATAAAGCTTGGTCTTCAATTATCTTAATGTACTTTTCTGTCAGATGGAAGTACGCAGCGGTTTCGCTGATACTCTTGCATTCTAATGCTCCCAAACCATAGTGATAAGCAAGTAGCCTTCTTTGACGAGGTGGCAAAAGTTTTAATCGATTATACATTTTCTCAAGCATAACATGAAGTACAGCAAGCCTAGCGGTAGGGTTGAACTCACCGGTTGAAACGGTCTCTGTTATGTGAACATCATACTCATTGCTAGAATAGTCCTCATCTAGGAACACCAAATTCATCCCAGATTCAATAATTCTATTCTCAAAAGCCGATATACCTTTTCTACACAAGTCTGTCATAGCATTTTTGACGATTGTATAAGCATAGGTGGAGAATTTAATGTTGTTTGATTCATCATATGTCTGTGCAGCTCGAAGCATTGCAATACGACCTTCTTGGATGATATCATCCTTTTCAATTCCACCCCAGTGATTCAAATCTAAATCATAGGCAACTTCCATACTGCCAGCTAATCCAACAATTAGAGCTTCATTTTCCATCAAAAGTTGATTCTCAGCTAACAAGTCATTATTCTTTATCAGGCTACAAAGTTTTCTATTGTGCTGGTCTTTATCAATATTTTCCATTACATTTCTTTCCCTATATCCATAAGTGTAGGTGCTATCTGGGTAATAGCTAACTCAACACGCGCTTTATCCTCTGGAGAGAGTGTAGATACATTCTCAACAGAAATATTCATCGCATTAATGATTATTTCCTTCTTTTGTTCTTCTGGTAAATCCTTTATATTTGGAACTTTAGCAACCTCTGATTTCACCGCTTCAAGAATGTCATAATAAATAACTTGTTGTTGCTTTTGGTATTCACTAACTTCTTCAGTTATCTTATTATGAATTTCTTTTACAGCCCCCATAAGTTGTCTTTGGATTCTATCGAACTCGTATGTATTAGCAGGAACTTTTGCGTGTTTAAATTGTTTCTTTAAATCAACGATATCTTTATCATCCTTTGGAAGCTCACCAGTATTTTGATATTCCAAAATCATATCATAATTGTAATCCATGAGGGCGTTCTGAGCCTTTAACAAATCAGAAACAGCACCAGAAAAATAAGTTGCCATCATCTTTGTTGCTACAGCGAACTTATTGTTGATAAGAAGTTCATTGATAACTCTAGCATCTACTTTTCCTGTATATAGATTTTTTGCAGCTTCAACACTTAAGCCTAGTTCACTTATGTCGTAATAAGTCTTTTCAGGTGTATTTGAAATTCCAAGAATGTAATCCGCCGATACATCATACAGTTCAGCAAGTTTAACCAATATATCACTGCTAATGGTTTTAGTAGAGCCATTTTCAATTCTACCGTATCTAGTTCGATCTACACCGATGGCATCTGCTAGTTTATTTCTGCTTGCATAGCCATGTTCTTCTCTTAGTTCTCTTAATCTTTCTTGTAAATTTCCAGGTAATCGTTCACTCATCAATACAATTCTCCCATAAAAATATCTTTAAAAATCATAGCATAGCTGATGCAAATTTGCATCAAAATCACATTTCGTTTTCTAATTAAAAGCTAAAAACTGCAATATCCTAGCAAAACAGAGGTAAAGCTATTTTTCCTCGTAATATAAAGTAGAAGGATGAAAATCCACCGTCATAGCGCTTTTCAAATCCCTTACTTTTAAGTAAGGGCGCACTTCTATACCTCTTCAAGAGGTATGTGCGTTTTGCGTTGCAAAAGTCTTCCTGGCTTCGCCGATTTGCGTTCGCTGTCGCTCCGGGATTGCAAGCAATCGAAAAAGCTGTGACACAACATATTTTTTATTTTGAAAGGAGTTTTATTTATGGAAAAACTGAATGAACAGGAAGTAACTAACACTTTCGTTACTCCACCAAAGCTTACTAAAGCAAGAAGAGATTTAGAGAAAGCTACTACATCTTATGAAAAATCAATCAAAAGGTGTGAGCGTTTTCAGCATGAACTCACAAAGCTTGAGAACAAAGCTAAGCAACAAAGTAAACAAGAACGTAAGCGAAGAACTCACAGACTTTGCACAAGAGCAGGTCACATAGAATCTTTGCTTCCAGAAACAAAAGAGCTAACAGATAACCAATTCATGGCAGTCTATGATGCTCTTTTTTCTATTCCAGCAATTCAGAAAAAAGTTGCAGAACTCATCTGCAAGGTAAAGGAGGAATACTAAATGGCACTATATCACTTTCATGTTACGCAAGTTAGTCGTGGTAAAGGGCAAAGTGCAACAGCAACAGATGCGTACATCACAGGCGAGAGGATTCATGATGATTACTATGGAAAGATTCATGATTACACAAAGAAGGAAGGTGTCCTATTCAAAGAACTGTTGCTTCCAGACTATGCACCTGAAAGACTTCGTGATAGAGAAACACTTTTCAACGAAATTGAAAGAATCGAAAAGCATCCTAAAGCTCAGCTTTGCTATAACTTCAATTTTGCGCTTCAAAATGAATTAACCTATGAAGAAAATCTTGAGATAGCCCAGAGGTTTATAAAAGAAAACTTTCTAGCAAAAGGAATGATTGTAGACTATGCAGTTCATAATCCTGATAGAGATGGTGGCATCCCTAATCCTCATGTACACATGTTAATCCCTATCAGACCGCTTAATAAAGATGGAACCTGGGGTGAAAAGCAAAAGCGCGAATATCTCCTGGATGAAAATGGTGAGCGTATAAAAAAAACGAACGGTAAGTATGTTTTCAATGCGGTCCCAACAACAGACTGGGGTTCTCCTGAAACACTTAATGCCTGGCGCAAAGCTTATGCGGATATATTTAATAAAGCTTTTGAGGACAAAGGACTAAGCTGTAAGATTGATAATCGTTCTTATGCTGAACAAGGGCTTGATATTCTACCAACAGTCCATGAAGGACCTCATGTAAGAGCTATGGAAGCTAAAGGCATTAGAACTGAGATTGGTGATGAGAATCGAAGGATAAAAGCATTCAATGAAATGATTACAAAGCTTTCTACTAACTTACAGGATTTATTTGAATGGCTTTCTGATTTCTTGAAAAGCTGTCATAAGCAAAAGATTTATGTTCCTTCACTTGGAGAGCTTGTTAACGATTACTATAGCAAGCGAAATGACAATGCTTGGAGCAGAAAAGGAAAAACTAAAAATCTAAAAGCTCATGCAAAGACAATTCTATTTCTAACTCAAAATAATATTTCATCTATGGAGGAACTAACAAGTTTTGTTCGTAAAGCCTACAGAGATTCAGATGAATTATCAACAGATATTTCACGCATAGATGATCGAATTAAAGATATTAAAAAAGCCTTTAGATATCTGGAAATGTATGCAAAGTACAAACCAGTTTATGACAAACAATTCACTTTCAAATTGAAGAGGAATCATCAGAAATATAAAGATGAGCATTGTGACGAATTGAACCGATACCACCTAGCAAAGCGAATGCTTGATAACTTTTGGTGTGGTCAACAGCCTAATTGGTCAGTGTTAAAGAATGAATTGGTAGCTCTTGAAAAGAAAAGAACTGATATAGCGCTTATATACGACAAATGTCATGATACCGCGGTTGAAGCTTATCAGATTAAAAAGATTGCAGAAGAAATGATGAGAATGCAACAAGAAGATGTTCACGTTGTTACAAGAAAACGTAATCACGATATGGAAAGATAAGGAGGATTTAAATTTGAATATTTTTAAAGAAGTTAAGTCGGCTGTGTCTGTTAAGGATGCAGCCATTTTTTATGGAATGAATCTAAACAGAAATGGATTGTGCCAGTGTCCATTTCACAATGATAAGACACCAAGCCTTAAGGTGGATATCAGATATTACTGTTTTGGATGTGGTGCTACTGGTGATGTTGTTGATTTCGTTGGCAAACTTTTTAGTCTGCCACCACTTGCTGCAGCTAATAAAATTGCAAATGATTTTGGCTTAGACTGCGGAGTTTTATCACCACATAAGCAATCGTCAAAGCCAACTAAACAAAATTCAATTATCCTACAAAAGAATAATGAATATCAGATTCAAAGAGCATTCGACTTATATGTCCGAGATGCTCTTTTTTCTTTACATGAATACAGAGAAAAGCTTCGTATGTTCAAACAAAACTATGCTCCAACAATGGAGCAAGGCTTAGATAACTGCCATCCGCTTTTTGAAGAAGCTCTCATGAATCTAGACCGTATCGACTGGATGATTGACGAACTGACTTTCGGTTACCGAGATGAGCAGATTAATTTTATAAACACTTACAAAGGAGAGATTGAGAATGTTAAGAGAAGAAATGAAGAACTCAACTAGTCTATCAGATAATAGCTACAAAATGATAACTACAATACTCGAAAGCGAGGGCTACAAAATTACACCGCCTGATAAGGATGAAGGCAATGATGTTGCTTCAATGCTTGAGATTGATGAAAAAGGAAAGGTACTGCAAAGCAATTACAACTGCCAGTACGCTCTTAGAAATGATCCAGTATTGAAAGGTGCCATTAAGTTCAATGAACTCAGCCAGAAATACGATATATGCAAAGACTTAGGCTGGCACAGAGAATCTCCCAGCTTTTCTGACACTGATTTAGACAACATCATAACTTATCTTGAAACAATGTATCACCTTAAGAACGACAAAATGATTGAACGAGCTGTCAGAGTTGTTGGAAAGGAAAATAGATATCATCCTATCAGAGAAAAGCTTCTATCTCTTAAATGGGACGGGAAAAGTCGCATAGGTGATGCGCTTCATTATTTCTTAGGAGTTGAGAAGACAAAGCTTGCTACAGAATCACTTAAGGTGTTTATGCTGGGAGCTGTTGCTAGAGTCTTTGAACCAGGTAAAAAGTTTGAACTTATGCTTTGCCTGGTAGGTGGACAAGGTGCAGGTAAATCCACTTTTCTAAGATTCCTGGCAATGGATGATATTTATTTCTCTGATGACATCAAAAGACTAGATGATGACAGAGCTTTTCAACGTTTGCAGGGACACTGGATTATCGAAATGCCAGAAATGCTTGCTGTATTGAATTCAAAGATGGTTGAAGAAACAAAGTCGTTTGTAAGTCGTCAATACGATAATTACAGAGCCCCATATGATAAGTATGCAGTAGACCATCCCAGACAGTGTGTATTTGCTGGAACATCAAACAAATCACAGTTCCTTCCTATGGATAAATCAGGTAACAGACGATTTCTTCCTATTGAAGTTCACATGGAAAACGCTGAGTGCCACATCCTTGATAATGAAGCTCATTCTAGAGCTTATATCGAACAGCTATGGGCTGAAATTATGGTCATTTATAAGTCAGGCGATTATTCACTTACGCTTCCTAAGGAGCTAAATGACGAGCTTTTAAAGACACAGGAAAGATATTCTCCTGAGGACCCAATAGAAACAGCAATAAGGAACTATCTTGAAGAAAAGAAACCAGAATATGTCTGCATTAGAATGCTTTTTCTCGAAGCACTTAATCATGCAGCCTATGAAACAGCAGCTCAATGGGAATCAAACGCAATATCAGAAATCATGGATCAAAAAATGAACGACTACGCAAAGCTGACAAGCCATAGATTTAAAGAATATGGAACACAACGAGCCTGGCGAAGAATTAATCTACCAGACTTTGAACCTGATATCAACGAAGATGAAAATCCATTTATTGATTAGATATTTGTAAACAGTGTAAACAGTTAAACAGTAGAAAGATGAAAACGTATAAAAATCTATATAAGAAAATAAATGTTTTAAAATAACCTGTTTACAGTTTACACAGTTTCACCTTACCAGGCAGCCTTTATCGGGCTGTCTTTTTTCATGCCTTCGGGAAGCCAGTAACTATAAACATTTCACAGCACTTGATAAGGAGTTTTCCTTACCAGGTGCTTTTTTATTTGGAGGGAATATGGGAAATAATGTAGATGTATTAGAAGTTTTTAAAGCACGTAAATCACTTGAAAGCCAAAGGGAGTTCTTGAATGTACAACACTCCTTGGGTATTATAGACGCAGACGGTGTCAGAAATGAACTAGAATTGATATCAAAAAAAGAACAAGCTATACGTGACAGACTGGTACTAAACAGTCATGTTACAGCTGATGGGTTACCTCGTTCAATAGCCCATCACGAGCCAACACCTAATAATCCCAAAGATTATTACAGTACTAAAATGCCTGATGGCAAAAAGATAAAAGCTGTCACCTATGATGGGCTTATGGAAAAGCTTTTTGCTTATTACACAACAGGTATCAGGGATTACTCTATTGAATCTGTTTTCAATGCTGCATTGCATGAAAAAGAAGTGACAGAGAATCCGAAGGCAAACACTCTCGCAAAGAATAGAGTTGATTTTAAACACTACATTTCAAAAGAGCTTGCCTCAAAGGATATCAGAAACGTCAATGACTTAATCCTTAAGCAATACACTCAGGAATGGGTCAATAGAGAACATCCAAAGCAAAAGGCATTCTTTAGCTACAAAGGTATTCTTAACCTCATATTTGACTATGCTTACGCTCATAAGATTATCCCTACTAATCCAGTGGAGATGATTAAAAACAAGCCTTATATGAAGTCCTGCGATACCAGAAAAGCTAAGCCAGAGGATAAGATTCTTTCCCCAGAAGAAATCGATATCATCAAAGATGAAATAAGATATCGTATGACTAAGAAGAAATGGGGAAGCTATTATATCAATGGCTATGCAGCGCTTTTTGCTATTGAAACAGGTGTCCGTGTTGGTGAGCTCTGTGCTCTTAAATGGGAGGATATTTTAGCTACATCTATTCATATCCATGCACAGCAGCTTTCAGTTAAAGAGAACGGACAAAAAGTTTATTACTATGACACTTGTACAAAGAATGAGAAAGGCATTTCTCAGGATGGTAGAGAGTTTCCACTTACTAGGAAAATTAAGAACTTACTTCTTGAAATAAAAGATAAGCAGGATGCTCTTGGAATTGATTCAGAATTCATTTTCTGCAATGAAGATGGTGACTGGATTAAAAAGGATGCATACGAAACTTTCCTCAGACGATTATGTCAGTCAAAAGGTTTCCATGTAACCAACAACCATGCTCTTAGAATGTCACTTAATTCAAATGTACTTTTACCAATGGGGATTTCTGTTGCAGATAGAGCAGCAATGTTAGGTCATTCAATTCAGACCAACTTGCAGTTCTACAGCTTTGCAAAGAAAGACTACTTAGAAAATGTAAGAGATTTACTGGACTCACAGGACGATAGCAACGAGGGAACCCTTAGGGAACCCCTCAAAATCATCCCTTTTTCCAAAAAAGAAAGCCCAGAAGCATTGATTTCTCAATGTTTCTAGGCCTCTTAACCGAATGCGGAAGGCGGGACTTGAACCGACATATACGTCGGGAACATCAGTAAAATCAAGGAGGAAAAGCATGCCGGCATTACCCGTTGTCCCTTTGGTTGTCTTTTTTATAGAATCCCTTAATTACAGGCATTTTTCACATATTAATAGGACATTCTAAATTGATTTAATGATTGTTTTAGGTAATACAAGATGATATTATTAACGTAAGGAGTAATATATTTATATGACAGATATAAACGCAAAAGTTGCGGAGCAGAATGATGCTAAGGTTAAGAAGCTTGTCGATGATATGACACTTTTCGACGATGATTTAATGACTTTAGTATTCAACCAAAATATTCCAGCAACAGAACTTCTTTTGAGAATTATTCTTGGAAGAAAAATACAAGTAACTGATATTGAAGTTCAAGAGGAATTAAGGAGTCCTATAGTAGGCGGTAGAGATATAACTCTTGATGTTCATGCGATTGACGTAAATGGCGATGAAATAGATATCGAGGTACAAGGAAGCTCTGAAGGTGCTCATGTACGCAGACCAAGATTTCATAGTGCCGTAATCGACTCAAGAATGCTTAAAGAAGGAGATGCCTTTAAGATTCTAAAAGATTCTTATGTAATCTTCATTTACAAACATGATAAATTTGGTAAGGGATTACCGATATATAGAGCAGATAGAATTGTTCTTGAAACAGGAGAGCCATTAAATGACGGCTCACACATTATATATGTAAATGGTAAATATAAAGGAAATGATGAAATCGGTATGTTGATGCATGATTTCAATTCAAAGACTTCCGATGGCATGTATTACAAGGAATTAGCCGAAGGTCTACATCATTTCAAGGAAACTGAGGAAGGACGTGATGTTATGTGTGAATCAGTAAAAAAATACGCAGCAGAATTTGCAGAAGAATACAAGACTGAAGACAAAATTGAAACTGTTAAAAATCTTATGACAAATATGAAATGGACTCTTGAACAGACTCTCACTAATATGGGCGTTTCAGACAGAGAGCGTGCAATAATCACTCAGCAACTTCAAAAATAGGCTATAACAAAAGTAGCAGCAGGACACTATTAGTGTCACTGCTGCTTTTTTTATATTCTCTAAATAAAGGGCTCCAGCGTATCATTTACAGGACTAAGCATTGCTAATAAATCCTCGCACCATCCAGCCTGAACCTTGGCATCAGAGTGATTTATGTTCTTCATCCAAGAATAAACTCTTTCTATCATGGCAATAGCATTGCTTTTTGTGCTAGTAAAATACTTTTCACCAAGTAATTGCTTGAACTCGCCATAAGTATCTAATTCATCTTCGCGTCGTATAGTTTTATATGCATCCCAATTATTGATAGCACCAGGGATTTTATTACCAATGTATCCTTGATACGTTAAATATGCAAACATCTCCATATCCGATGCATTTGTAGGGTCCACATCATTGACGTGAATGTTATAGATATGTCGTTCTCCGTTTACTTTATAGTCTACTTGGATTATAGGATCTTGCTCTGTACTTTCTTTAGGGATATATGCTCCAACAAGAGCACTAGTCATAGAAGATACTGGAAAACTTGTTAATCCAATTCCTTTACGGTCATTTGGCACATCAGCAATATCAACACTCTCAATTTTTTCATGTTTCGAAATAGCATACTCATATTCATCCTCTACCTGCTGAGTTGCTTTTGATATATTTTCAATTCGCTGTTCCTCTTTGGTCTGTTCTGATGGTGCAAGCTCATCTTTCTTAAGAATACAACTCTCAGTCATTTTCAGGTAGATTTCGATAAGGTCAGCTTTCTGTTTATCGAATACCTGACTAACTGACTTTTGATATTCTTCGTCAGCCCACATTTTTCTTACTTCTTCCTCTGTTGAGAATGGTGTAAAACCGCATGTTCTACCTGTTTGTATTCCATCCCCAAAGTCATGTATTGTAAAGCAAAAATTACTGCATCCAGAACTAGCCACATCGGCAGCATGTCCAGCATAATTTTGTTCAAATGCCTGAATCCAACCATTAGCTTGTTGTTCATATTTAGGATCCTGCATCATTTTTTCAATAACAGATATATCAATTTCGATACTACATTGACCCATTTCTCCAAAATTTTCACCCACCTGATTCATGCTATTATTATAACCAAGGTTATATCCCTTAGCATTTGTGCCATTAAAATAATCATCTAAGCGAAAAGAGATATTCGGATATTTGCTACACAATTGCTTGTAATACGCTAATGGGTCATTGGTCATAGATTCTTTATAAGATATGCTCAATTGAGAACCAACTTTACCTGTATTGTTATAAGCTTTTTTATAAGCAGCGCTTATACTTGATATATAGCTTGATGTTGTACTTACTATTTCCATAAAACTCCTTTCCGCGGATTATTAAAGGATATTTTTATTTATATAATCCCAATAAAATCGCGTTTCTAAACTTCTTGTATCGCTGCAACATTCTCCATATTCAACATATCAAGTAAATCCCTACACCAGCCGGCTTGCTTTTGGGCGCTAGGATTATTATTATTCTTTAACCACGAAAATACCTGATTAATCATGGCTTCAGCATCATTTTTTACCCCTGTAAAAAATTTTTCTCCTAGCAACTCGCGATAATCACCATATTTCTCTAATTCATGTGTGAATTTCATTATTTGATATGCGGCCCAATTATTAAATGCGCCTGGAGTTTTGTTTCCAATGTGATCTTGATAAGATAAGTAAGCAAACATCTCCATATCAGAAGCTGAATTTGGGTTCACATCATTAACGTGAATATTATACACATGATACTTTCCGTCATCTCCGTTAAAACGAACCTGAACAACTGGATCTTCTGATGTTGACTCAGGTGGAATAACCGCCTCAACCATATGAGAGACTAGACTAGAAACTGGAAAAGTCGTCATTCCAATAAACACGCTATCATCTGAAGCCTTTTCTGAATTTATTTCATCAACAGCTCCATGCTTAGAAATAATATAATCATTTTCAGATTCAACCTTTTGTGTCGCCTTAGAAATATTATCTATAAGCTGTTGTTCCTTGTCTTGCAAAACACTGCTTGTTTCATCAAGACTCAAATTATATTTCTCCATGGTTGCTCCCATAAGAGTTTCCATCAACTTATTGATATGCGGCATAAAGTTTTCTAACGTAAGGTTTCCCAGACCTGCCATTTCATACTTGCCCATTTCACTTGAGAAGGTAGCAAGATAATCCATGCGCTCAAAGATATCATTTACCTCAAAGTCGCTCACAAACTTCATTGTTTCATCAGCAAGATTCTCTGTTTCACGAATGTATGAGCACAAAGCTGCAAACTCTGTAAAGTCTGCATCAGTAGGATCAACATTATAAGGATCTATTTCTTTTTCAAACTGTTGTCCATCTTTATCAGTACCAATGGCTGTATACTTTCTATCATCGCCATTAACATCTATTCTGATTTCAAACTGTTGCATCACACCTTGATAAGAAAAAGCTGTAATGCCATTTGCGCCTGTAGTTGTACGTAACTCACTGTTCATTACAGTCGCTGATACAACTCGTGTATAGCTATTACCTTTATTCTTACTATCCTCTGTAAGCTCAGTAGTATTCAGTTGTTCATCTGATGATGCTTTCATAGCTTTTTCAAAATCACTATCTTTGTTATTTACAAAATTTGAAAAATAAAGATAGCTACTTGAAAAAGTACCCTGCATAAGATAATTGTTTTCAGCTAAATAATCTGCCATAAAACTCCTTTCTGCAGCTCATCTGTCAGTCAAAGCTGCTCCGCTCTCCAGAAAGGTCCGAGCGGTTCTAACCCATATATTTATTTAGTCCAATTTTGTCCGTAACGCCTTTCATCCTCTTTAATCATTTCTTCGAATGTATAATGCTTATTTGGATCATCCCAAAAAGTAAAAGTAGCATTTTTGAAACCTGGATTCACCTCTAACATAGATTCCCTTAAAGTTTTAGTTTTATACTCATTGCTCTTAATTAGATCATCCACATATTTCTCCATTTCTTCTTGGTTATATACCCATTTAGCAAATGATTTTTTCTCAGACTTACCACCTGATGTATTATCTTTGCCTTTGACGTTAGCATTATAATTCGAATCAGTATTTGTTTTTGAAGCATTTGTATTCAATTGGTAATTCATTCCCAAATAGGTTCTTTGTGATAAAATACTACCTACATCCATGGCGCTCCTTTCTATCGTTACTGATATTGTTAAGACACATTGTTTACCGAAAAGATTAGTTCGTTGGACTAATCCATATTAACTTACAATCATCTTGACCACCCCATTCACTTATAATAGAAAAAGCATTTTTTTCAATATTTCAATCCATTGAAAAAATGCTTTCCGTAGCCATAATTATTTTATTTTTCAAAGAGATTCTGTAACCACTCACACCATCTAGCAGTCATCTGTGCATCGGGGTGTTGAATTTGACTTATCCAGGCATGAACTCTGTCCAATAATTCTTTTGCATTAACTTTTTCGCCTATAAATCTTGATTCTCCATTTATATAGTCATGACGATAATAGTCACCATCATAATCCTTAATCCTAGAATATGCATCATAATTATTTAATGCATTTGGTATCTTCTCACCTGTAAGTTCTTTGTATGTAAGATAAGCAAACATTTCTAAATCAGATGCATTCTCTGGATCCACTTCATTTACATGGATGTTATAGATTTTCTTCTCGCCAGACATATCTGTATATCCCATCTGAATAATTGGATCTTCTCTAGTAGACTCCGGCGGCTCATATGCAATTACTCCAATTTTCACTCCCTCTCCTGCTGGAAAAGTTGTGATACCAACAACCTTTCTATCGGAACTGATATCCGATTCATCAATTTGTTCAACTGCCTTACTTTTGCTATTCAAGCAGCTTTCAAAGATTCCCTTTCGCTCGCTTATGACATTATAGCTACTTTCCTTAGCATAGCTACTAGCACGAGCTGAAATACCACATAAATCCATAAAACTCCTTTCTGCAGCTCATCTGTCAGTCAAAGCTGCTCCGCTCTCCAAAAAGGTCCGAGCGGTGGTGATAGTGACTAAAAAAGCGCTTATTCCAACTTCATTCCGTTGAAATAAGCGCATCCATAGCCTTATAAAAATACTTACACTTAGATATCGAGATTAAAATCTAGATTGTTAATGGACAATTTGAACAAATATGTAGCATCTTTATTGGAGAATACATCAATTTTAATCCTATGAAGTCTGAATTTAATTTTTCCAATAATTACGAATAACGTAGCGATAATCAATAATATTGGAAAAATTCTATTTCTAAATTAGAATCTGTTTTTTCCATTATTTTCTTATAATGCTCCATTAATTTGAATTAATGGAATGGTTCTCAAATTGTATTTATAAAAAAACATAAAAATCAAGTGTACCAGTTTTCGAAAAGTGGGCCATTTTATTTATAGCAAGGCAAAAAGTGGGTCCGTTTGTTTCTTGCAAGCATAGACAAATGTCCTTTTTTTCATGGAAATTACATTCCCATGAAAAAGTTGGGCAAGCCCAAACCCTTGAGCTTAAAGGAATCTCAAAAGCTGCGCACTGTTAGTGAGAAAACAAAAAATACGGAAAAAGAGGTAAATACAATGAATTGAAAAAAAATATAAGTAATTATTCTTTGTGGCTTTCTATTGTATCAGGATAACCTGTGCCATCAAGGACTTCGCAAGTGACAGGAGTCATCCTTGACGGCCCAGCTTATTCTGATACAGCTTAGCCAAGCAAAGAAAAGTGAAAAAACGGAGGATATAACAATTTACAAGTCGTTATAGATATTTAGAAAAAGGATTTACAAATGAGAAGCAGATATTTTGTTCTCTATACAAAAGAACTTACAAAACTAATTGACAACTTTAACAGTCGTAAAAAGGAATTGGTCGAAGAATTCAAGTGTGGTATTATTAGTCGTGCCGACATGCTAGGTGAAATGGACATGATCAATTCAAAAACAATAAAGGCGAAAAGAGCTCTTGTAGCTCAGGTGCATGTTAAAGGTAATGGAACACCCAAGAGTATTCGATACGAAGAAGCTAGAGGCTTATGGGTGACAAAAGTTAATAGCGAAGTCAGATTACATTCTAAGACAGAGGAAAGCTTATTGGATAAACTCCTAGAGTATTATGATTGTTATTTAATGTCATACTCGATAGAGCATGTGTTTGAGCTGGCAATTGAGAACAAGCAAAAAACTGAGAATTGCAACAAGCTTACCATCCAAAGATATTGGGATAGTTTCAATCGCTTTATCGATGATGACTTCAGAGCAAAAGATGTTCGTAATATCACAAAGGATGACATCAAAGCCTACACAAAGGCTACTGTCAAGAGGACTAATCCTAAGAAAAAGGCATATTATGCATTTAAAGGTGTGCTGAATCTAATTTTTGGATATGCTCTTGAACATGACTATATTCAGAGTAATCCGGTCTTGGCGATTAACAACAGAGCTTACCTAACTGCCTGTGACAATTCCAAGCCAAAGAACGTAGATAAGATTCTTTCTAAAGCTGATATCTTACGAATTCAAAGTGAGATTTATTCTCGTATGGAGCAGAAAAGATACGACGGCTATTTTGTTCACGGCTACATGATTCTTCTTTCCATTGAGACAGGAATGAGAGTTGCTGAGTTATGTGCCTTGAAATGGGATGATATTGATGAGAAAAGTATTCACATCCATGCACAGCAGCTCACAGAACGACCAAAGGGTGGTAAGAATTACATTTACGCAGAATGGACAAAGGATGAGAAGGGAATTTCCCAAGGCGGACGTTTTTTTCCAATCACCACACAGATCAGATTAATTTTGAACAATTTAAAAAATATTCAGAATGGTAAAATGATTAAGACCAAATATGTTTTCTGTGATATTAATGGAAATTGGATCAAGATTGATGCGTATACATCATGCCTGCGCAGATTAATGAAGAGCCTAGGGTATTCAATTACTAATAACCATGCATTTAGGATGAGTCTAAACTCTAATGTATTCATTCCTAATAATGTGTCTCTTACTAAGAGAGCAGAGCTGTTGGGTCATAGTGTTGAAACTAACCTGAGACATTATTCATACGCACAAATTGATGCAGAAGATGATACTTTAAGCAAGCTAGAGGGTGGTTGTCCCTCAGTTGTCCTAAAAACTAGCTAATTTTAGAAATTTAAAAAAATAAAAGCCCTTTAAACGTTGAATTTAAAGGGCATTACAGTGATTAATAACCAATGCGGAAGGCGGGACTTGAACCCGCACGCTCGCAATGAGCACAAGATCCTTAGTCTTGCTCGTCTGCCAGTTCCGACACTTCCGCAAGAACTCTTTTGAAGTTCGCTTTGTCTTAACGACAAGACATAATATATCAGAGAAAACAGCATGCGTCAACGTTTTTTGCACAATTAAACTGTCGAACTTTAAAGCTGCAAATCAGATAATTCTGACTACTAGCTCAACATGCTTTAGAACGCTCCAAAACTCATTAAAACCACTACTCTACAATGGCATTATAAAGCAAATACTGATGCCATGGTTCATAGCAGGAACCCTTCAGATGAACTCCATCTCCAGACAAATCTGCACGTAAATTTCCTTCTTCATCATCAACTGCATCATTTACATTTAAAAAGAAAATATGCTTGCCATCAGCATAAGGCACAACCGCCATATTGCGCACATTTATACTTCCATTATTAAAGATTGGATCACCATCACTCTTCTCTTTAGTTACATGCATAATGCTGTTGATATAAATCAGAGCATCTGGGTTGATTTCCAAAATCCTGTCAATCACCTGCTTATAGGCCTCGGCATAGCTTTCATTAGTACCTCTTCCAAGCTCATTAATACCAACCATCATGTATACTTTTGAAAAAGTAACTCCCTGAAGAGCTTCAAAAACAGTAATTTTTCTGCCATCCTCAGTTTCAACCCACTCCTTGTCCCTAATGTCATAAATTGACAGGGACTTTTTTGCAAAAAATGTGCTTCGGGAATCCAGAGCCTCACAGTACATAGACAAGCCTAGAACTCTTGAATCACCTATAAAGACCGCGTCATTAAAATAATCGTCATCTACCATAGTAAATGTCTTAGGCTCCGCCACTGTCTCGTCGGGAGTATTTTCATTCTGAGTTTCCGAATTACCGGTATCCCCATTCTGAACATTCCCCTGAGAATCATCACCAACTATCGAATCCGCCCCCTCTGGTGCAACATATTCAGACCATGGATAAATCCCGTCAGCAGCGCCTTTTAATAGTGGAGCAACAACCGGTTCCTGCGTTATGCTGGTGGTATAGCTTTTGTACTTTGTCTGCAAACAAACAAAGCTGCACACTGACAGTGCCACACCACTTACAACAATAAGAATTAACAATAAATAGTTCTTAATTTTCATTTCACATACCTCTAAAATCGCAAGTACATAAATGGATTTCCTGCAGAGTTAGCCAAACTGAAAATCGATACCCAAAACATTGCAAAAATAATTAATGTAACAAACACATTGTCCTTGTACTTTCTGAAAAATGACTGGCAAAATGGCATTGCCAAAACCAATCCAATTAATAAGTAAGGCAAATATGGTGGAACAAAATGCAAAAAATCATCCTCATTTACAGCAATTCCATTATTAATCACAGGGAATAATCTTAGGAAGTAGGTACCAATTTTTCTTATTGAATGAATAGTAAAAATCACCCATGTGCATGGAATAACCACTAGTACATTGATTCGTCCAATGATTTTGAACAGTCTCTCATGCTTAGAAAGAATAAACTTTTCCACAACAATAATAACAAAAATCACCGCAGCCCAGATTAAGAAATTAACTGTCATGCCATGCCAAATTCCTGTTATTGCCCAAACTACCAACAGATTAAAAATCGTTCTAACAATCCCCTTTTTGCTGCCTCCAAGAGGAATATAAATATAATCCTTGAACCAGCTACCCAATGTAGCGTGCCAGCGTCTGTAAAAATCAGAAATAGAAGTAGCACAATATGGTTGAATAAAGTTCTCGATAAATGGGAATCCTAACATTACACCAACGCCAGCAGCCATCAAAGAATATCCCCAAAAATCGAAATATAAATTCATGGAGTATGTATAGGCGCCAATCCAAGCCATCGGTGTAGAAATACTCTCATAACCGATAGTCTTTAACTCTGCCCAAAGAGCCGAAATATGGTCAGCAACTATGACCTTCATAAAAAGGCCAATAGCAAAATATCTAAGTCCATCCTCGATGTTTCCAAGGATTTCAAAAAATCTTTCTTTCTTTGAAGTCCCCTCTTCTCCTTTTATCCAGAACCGATTTGCTGTCACGAAATCATAGCGACTAATTGGACCGGAAATAATCTGAGGGAACATTGAAAAATAGACCGCCATGTTAACAAAGCTGAACTGACAGACTCTCTTTCTATATAAATCTGCTTGAAATGAAATCATCTTGAACACATAAAAGCTTAGGCCCAAGGGCAAAAGAATGCTCTTATCAAGGCGACCTGCCACCTTAAAGCCAATCAGTAGCCCTGCGTTCAGGATAATTGAAAAAATAAATGCTGATTTCTTTTCTTTAGAAACAAGTTTTCCAAGGAAGTAGTTAACGAAAGTAAAAAATATAAGAACGCCCAGTAGCAAATAATCATTAAGGGCATAAAAAAGGACACTGGCTAGCAACAAAACCCATGGCTTCGCTTTAGCCGGGAAGATGTAATATATAATCAAAAACAGGGGCAGTCCCCTAAAAATAAAATTTAAATCTGATAAGGTCATCGGTATTCTCCCACTCAATCTGTACCGATTTAAGTATACATTATTTAAGCGGCCCATCAAAGACCGCTCAAATAATTATTTTGATGATTATTTCAAGGAATTTTGATATTTATCTATCACTTTGTACAACTCCTCATTAGGATCATCAATCATTTTTATTTCTGTATCAAGCTGGAGCAACTGATTTTGCCCCTCATCTCTCATTTTCCACTCTGGAAGGTTGTTCCCGTTTGGATTACCCGTCTTGGCAAAGTTCGCCCAATACTCCTGCATTATCTCTGACAGGGCGAAATCATCCTCTTCATATAATCCCGTGTGACGCCACAGATTTCCATAAGCATATGGCAACTCACCCGCATGATAATTAGACAAGCTATTATTTGTCTTTGTGAAATAGTACTCGTAGGTTGGCACTCCCTGCGCAATCAGATAATTGTTCCACAGATAGTGTGAATAGCTAAACCAAATAGCAGAATAGGCAATGTTCGCAGCTCCCTTAGCATCTCCCATTGCATCAACAATAAAATGCTGGTCGCGCTGTGGACTATTAGCAGGAACAACCTGCGCCATCTCCCCAGCCTCATCTCCGATAGCCTCCGCCAAAATATCCACATAATTGTCAGCATCCACCTTAGTGTTCAACATAAATGCGTCAGATTCTTTGGCGTTGAAGCCATTAAGCAAGGCCTTTTCATGGTTATTGCCCTTTTCATAAGTAAGATATGGCTGCTCGATGATTGCATATCCATCAATTGTCATTGCCGATTGATTGGTGTCGGTTCGAAGAAGCTGATTTGCTGGGATATCTCTGAGTTCTGCAGAGTTTGTTACCCCAAGCTGCTCTCTCACCTTATCCCCCTCTTCAATTGCCAAATCGTATTTACGGAATGTATGAAAAGGTTCTACCGCAAGGATTCCACTTGATTCAGCAATTGCATAGTTGAACATGCCCTGCGTGAGAGGTGACACACACAATGCATTTACTGAGGATGAACCTGCCGACTCTCCTGCAATTGTAATTTGATTTGGGTCTCCACCAAACGCCTCTATGTTCTCTCTTACCCAATTGAGAGCTGCAATCTGATCTAAAAGACCATAATTGCCAGTTGTTCCATTTGGCGACTCGTCCTTTAAATCCTCTGCTGCGTAATAACCGAATACACCAAGCCTATATGCGAAATTAACAAACACCACATCCTTCTTGGCTAAATTCTCGCCGCGGTATTCGCTATAAGATGATTGCCCCGTTGTAAGGCTACCTCCATGTATATAAAAAATAACCGGCTTCAATTCGGTTGACTCCGATGCAGGTGTCCAGACATTCAAATAGAGACAATCCTCACTCATCTGCTCAAGAAATTCATCACCAAATTTAAATTGATAGTCATGCCATCCCAAAATATGTGACAAACTGTCAACCATTGGATGAGAATGATTTTGCATAGCCATCGGTCCAAATTCATCACAAGCCCTAACGCCTTCCCAAGCCTCTGCTGGCTGAGGCTCTTTAAAGCGCAAATCACCTACAGGTGCAGCCGCATATGGAATTCCCGCATAAACCTTTACCGATTTATCCTCATTGTAAACTCCGGTTAAATCTCCTTGAGCGACATGAACCACCTCTGTTACCTGGGGGTTTTCATAATCCACAGCAGGAAGTGTTTTAAATGGAGGTGCCGATAAAAGATAATTCGCTATAAGGCCTCCACAAAAAACAGCCCATATCATAATAGCGTTTAATTTAAGCTTGAATCTGCAGATAAAAGCCAGCACTATGGCAAGACCCGCAATTACCCAACCAAAAATTACATTTTTGGATAATTCAAGCAAGACAAAGTACAATATTGAAATGATAATTATACCTATTGAAAATAACATAAAATACCTCTGTTAAGTCCGTATTGATTTATTACAATTCGATTGTTCGCAATCTATTTTTAAGCATAATATCACATAAAAATCGATTTGAAAACATTTTACTCAAAAAATATGAAAAAAATGTAATTTTAGTGTTGACTCCTGGTGAAGTCTTTGATATTATACTTCTTGTCGTTAAGACACGCGGAAGTGTCGGAACTGGCAGACGAGCAAGACTAAGGATCTTGTGCTCATTGCGAGCGTGCGGGTTCAAGTCCCGCCTTCCGCAGCTTTTAAAAGAGAGTAACCAAGTAATTGGTTGCTCTTTTTTGTTATATAAAAATCAGTATTTCTACAACCCTGTGATGGACATAAAAAAGTCACAAATCAGTACCACTCTCTTCATACTTTAGACATACAAGATAAGTTATACTACTAATTACACACCACCTTGTTGGTGATTCGTTTAGGGGGATTAATGTTTACTTTATTGTGTGGCATAAGCAGGAGGTAAATGCTATGAATGAAGAAAACATTAAGAGAATGGAATCAAGACTTGCACAGGCTTACAAGGAAGGACATTACGGAAAAGATTTAGAGAGAATGTTAGAAACAAAACCTAGTTTGCTACAAAGCATCGGCGAGACTTTACATTCAATATTTTCATGATTAAAGCAATGGGCCATCCCAGTTTGGGATGGCCTTGATTTTTTAATATATGTATAATTTTACTCCATGAGCAGGAACTTCTATCCCGCTGCCAACCGAAAGTGAAACATCTGTATCTGTCCAGATATCAGTTGCTGTGACTGTCTCTTCATTTGGAAGAACAGCCTGCTCCACAAGCACCTTACTACTATCTTCCGAAAGATTAAAGAACGCAGCTGCTCTCCTACCAAACCTTTCATTCTTTGAAATCCAAATGGCCTGATTATCATCTCGCATTATCTGCTGTGCCTTCCAGCCATCCTCCAACAATTGAAGAAGATTTTTATTTGTAAGAAGCTTAAGATTATCCTCCGTCATCAGAGTTAACTCTCCACCAATCATAAGTGGCGAACGGAAAATGCACCAGAGGGTCATCATGGTCTTCAATTCATCCTGAGTGAATCTGCTGTCACGACTTTCTTTGAAACCTGCACCAACCTTTCCTATAGGAAGCATATCACAGTCTGGGAAACAGCCTGCTCTAACGTGATCCTGCCACTGTTCGCAGCGGAAGAACATATTCTTAAGAAGCTCCCACTTATCCCAGAAATCATCAGTTATACGCCACATATTAGCATATTTCTGATAATGAAATGCCTTGTCAATATGTGCAGGTCCTGGTGAAAGACTAAGCACAATCTCCCTGCCTGATTTCTTAATTGCATCATGAAGCATTCTGGTTTCATGCCAGCCACTGAAGTCCTCAGGCTTGTACATCCAGGAATCGCAGATATCATCACACTTGATAAAATCCACACCCCACTCAGCATACAGCTTCACAATGGAATCATAGTAAGCCTGTCCAACATCATTGTCCAAACAGCCATACATATCCGGATTCCAACCACAAATACTTGATGGATTTGCAGCATCAGCCGCCGAATAATCTGTACCCAAAATTGGCAAATGGCGCTCTGCAGCTGCACGAGGAATACCACGCATGATGTGTATTCCAAACTTTAATCCAAGCTCATGACAATAATCTGCCAAAGGCTTGAAGCCTGCCCCACCTACGCTTGACGGGAAGCGTGATGGACTTGGAATAAAGCGTCCATATTCATCAATCTCATCATCTCCAAAAGGAATATATTGAAACTGCTCACGTCTTGTGCCTGCATCATTTGAATACCATTCAATATCAACGACTATATACTGCCAACCGTACTGCTTTAGATTAGCAGCCATAAAATCTGCATTCTTCTTTACCTGATCCTCAGTGACAGTGGTATCGTAATAATCGTAGCTGTTCCACCCCATTGGTGGTGTAATCGCAAAAGAATTCTTGTCCATAATCCCCCCTCATTAGCTAGCAAATATCGTTTGAATCAAGAATTATTGTAAACGGCCCATCATTTTGAAGAGAGACCTTCATGTCTGCACCGAATTCTCCAGTCTCCACATGGAAGCCCTCCTGTCGGCACTTTGAAATAATGTACTCGTACATTTCATTCGCCATATCAGGGGCGCCTGCATCAATAAAGGATGGGCGATACCCCTTCTTGCAGTTGGCATATAGTGTGAACTGAGAAATGAGAAGCAATGAGCCACCCACATCTGTTAGTGAAAGATTGATTTTGTCATTCTCATCATCAAAAATTCTAAGTCCCAACAGCTTCTTTACCATCTTGTCTGCGATCTCTTTGGTATCATCACCAGAAACCCCAATAAGTACAAGAAAGCCCTTTTCAATCTGGCCAATTGTCTTGCCATCTACCGCAACTGATGCTTCATTTACTCTTTGAATTACAAACTTCATAATGAATTCTCCTATTTTTCATCTGGTTCATGAACCGAACCATAAAGCTCCAAGTTTCTGTTTTGTCGCTCAATCTCCGAATTGTATCTTTCTATAACACCTGCCCAATAATTTTCAAGCTTCTGCTCTCCTCTTCGGTCTGGCACCATATACTCTTCTACCAATAGCTTTCCAAAGAAATTCGACATCTTTTCTGCACCTGCAAGATTCAGATGCAAGCCGCCATCATAGGTGTCTGTTTGCCAATCAATTCCCATCTCATCCTGATACTCCAGGAAATTGATGTATGAAAGATTATTTGATGAGGCAAAATCTGCTATCTGCTCATCCCACTGTGGATACCAATATGGATACAGGGTTGGCGCCTTAACCAAAATAAGCTGCACATCGTTGTCCTTACAAAGCTTTGTAAGCTTGTTTAAATACGTATATGCGTTATCTCCAAACTGATAATCCGCCAGTGGCTTTCCCTCCGGAACATCCTCAGCTGGTTTCACATCCACTCGCATATAGTAACCATTGAATGAAACCTTATCTCTATGGAAAAGATATTTGAAATCATCAGAGTTCAAATCACTCCAGCGGCTGTGATAACGCAATAATGGAAATACATAATCCACAAAACGCTCTTCCTCTGTCATTGATGCCTTGATATTGTTCACCTTGCTTGATGACCAACGCATACCGTCGATTGACATACGATTGTAAGCTTCATTTTGTGGCTCATTATATTTCATGGAAAGCACATTGAAAACAATGATATCTGGATGCTCTCTTTTGATTGTCTCCTCTGCGAGATAATAAGACTGCCATATGAGCTGTTGCGCGCTTCCACGTATATACGAATTGATTCCGTAATTCTCCCACAAATATACTGGTGAAATATTTTCATAAAGCTCACAGTCACCAATGAAAACTACATTGTGATCAGTCGGGTCATCATAGTATTCGCCAATCATTGCACCTTCTAAGATACCAGACATATACTTTGGCTCCAGCAACTTGGTTGCAAGGAAAAGGCCGGAGAAGGCAATGCATAATATTAAAAATGTTGAAATAATCTTTTTCATTGAATCCTCCGTTTAAAATTGATTATAAATAAACTGGCTAGCCGAGTATCCGATACCATAGGCACCGAAGATTACTGTAGCCATAAATAAGCCATACCAAATGATAAATCGTACAGGGGCAGCCTTGGTAGCTATCTTCTCTCTGACTGAGCCTGAACGCTGAATCAGGCTGACTGAAACCAACACAAGCATACCGATGAACACAACAAGATAGTCGTAGGCTGTGATTCCCATTCCGATAAATACCTCAGCACTTAACTGTGACAGGCTTGACTGAGTGAAAATACTTCCAAACATTTTGAATGTAAGAGGAACATCACGATAGCAGTCAAACATTCTAAGTGACGACATAATAAGCACTGTTCGGATGATTTGGAAAACCTTCCAGCCAAGGGTTCCAGCCACATTCACCTTGCTGTGGAACCAACGATAGAATGGCTCCAGCTCCTGAGAAATCATGATAACCACAAAGTTACCAAGTCCCCAAACGATGAAATTCCAGCTGGCTCCATGCCAGATACCAGTAGTAAACCAGACAATAAAGCTTGAAAGATAAACCGGCACTCTCTTACCCAGATTGTTTCCAAGACGTGCGCGGCTCTTCTTTGACAGCTTCATCATAAACTGGCTGGCACTGATTGGATAGAAAATATAATCCGTAAACCAGGTACCCATGGTAATGTGCCATCTGTTCCAATATTCCTTGATGTTTTTAGAGAAGTATGGACGATTAAAGTTCTCTGTGACTTTAATTCCCATAGTCTCTGCCACACCGATTGTAATATCAATTCCACCAGTAAAATCAGCGTAAAGCTCTAAAGCGTAAAACATCGCTCCAACAAATGCATAGAATCCATTATATGAATCCGTATTTGCGATAATCGCTTTAACAGGCACAAGAATTCTATCAGCAATAACAAGCTTCTTGAAGAAGCCCCAAAGGATTCTCTCTAAGCCAAATGACACAGTATGCCAATCAAATCTATGCTCCTCATAAAGAGTCTGGCTCAAATCTGCATAGCGGCTGATTGGTCCCTGGACAAGCTGAGGGAAAAATGATACGAATAATGCAAACTTAATGAGATTTTTCTGAGCCTCGAACTTGCCATTATAAACATCAATAAGATATCCCATTGACTGGAAAGTGTAGAAAGAAATACCCATCGGGATAATCAAATCCACAAATGAAATTTGTCCCTGATTACCAAAAGCACCGATAATATTGTTGATATTTGCAATAGTAAAGTTTGTGTACTTTGTTACCGCAAGAAAACCAAGATTAAAAAGAAGACAGCATAAAAAGATTTTCTTCTCAGCAGCGTGCTCTTTTGCTTTTAATGCCTTTCGCTCTTCCTTTTCATATTCCTTTTTGTGCTCCTTGAACCATACATCAAAGCTAACCTTCTTGTCAGAAATGGCTTTGGCTGCAAAAAAGGTTGAAACTGTAGTGATAGCAATGAAAATCAAATATCTTGGATCTGCTATGAAATAAAAAGCATAACTTGCAAGAAGCAGGAAGGGCACTTGCGCCCTTCCTGGCAAAAGATAATACAATATAAATACCACTAACAGAAATCCTAAAAATTCGTAACTGGTAAATAACATTTAATTAGTCCTCGTCATCTAACTTAGCCTTAATAAGTGCGTAAATTGTCTCCGCAGAATCGAAGTTCTCAGGTGTAAGTTCCGCTGCACCAATAGTTACATCAAACTCCTCATTAATTTCAGATATAAGCGAAACTATATCAAAAGAATCAAGGATTCCGCCTGTAACAAGCCCTTTCTCCGTTGTAAAATCCACCTCGGGATGTAAATCGTTTAAAATCTCAATTAATTCATTCATAATAAACCTCCTAGTCCGTTGGTTACGGCTACAAGCCTTAGAGTCTCTTCCTTCGGCTACATGCCTCATACAGAGACCTAAGAGCTTGATGCCTACCAACTCACTTAATATTTTAATAATTATAATAATTTACTTACTTGAATACATTTTGCTTAACGTTACACGGTCAATCTTTCCATTGGCTGTGAATGGCATCTCATCGAGACGATTCACCTTGTTCGGAAGCATGTAGCGTGGTAGCTTTGTTTTCAACGCCTTGATTAAGTCACCCTCTGTGATATCGCCCACGTAGTAAAGCACAATTTTGCCCTGCTCCTTGGCGTAAATGCATCCTGAAAGCTTTATCTCAGGAACAAGGTTTACATTTGCTTCAATTTCACCAAGCTCAATGCGGTGACCCATGTGCTTTATCTGGAAATCCTTACGTGAGTGGAACACCAACTCTCCATATTCATTGATATGACCAATGTCTCCAGTTCGATAAATGATTTCTGGATAGGCTGTGTTTAATGGGTTCTGCACATATGCTTCGCTTGTCTTCTCAGGATTGTTGTAATATCCCAGAGTTACCGAAGTGCCACGAATACAAATCTCACCCTGCTCACCATCTGCTGCAAGTGTATTATCCTCCTTCAACAAGAGGATTTCTGTATTCTTGAATGGAAAGCCAACTGGAATCACTTCATCATCCGCGAACTCACGCTCAACAGGATAATAGCAGCACATTCCTGTTCCCTCAGTAGGGCCGTATAGATTAAAAAACTTCGCCTCAGGCACTGCTGCTCTCCACAATCTGAACTGCTTGATAGGAAATACCTCACTACCAAAAGCGATAGTCTTTAATGTATGAGGTACCACGGTGTCAAAGGTTGCAAAGGCACTAATCATTGTCAGCGCAGAAACAACCCAGCAGACAGTGTTAATCTGATGCTCATTTATATATTCCACAAGCTTGATTGGGAACATGAAATATGAGTGTGGAATCAGATAGGTAGTAGCACCAAACTTCAAGGTTGGATAAAGCTCCTTGAGGCATGCGTCAAAATACAGCGGTGTCTGATTTCCAAAGATTGTGTCCTCATTAAAGCCAAGTGTTTCTGACAGTTGCTCTATATAATCGATTACTGAACGATGGCAGGCACATACTCCCTTTGGAACTCCTGTAGAACCTGACGTAAATACAATATAAATTGGATCAGTATCGATTGCCTTCTTACGAACAAGTGCAAGAGCCTCATCATCCGAATCCGTATTTACGATATCAGAAAACAATACCACCTCTGCTTTATAATCAAAACTATTTGCGATATCAACTGTGCTTTCATCACAGATGATAACCCGTGGCTTGCAGTTATCTAAAATCAAATTAATACGTGTAGCAGGCATCTCGCTGTCGATTGGAACATAATAACAGCCTGCATTTATTACGCCAAAAAATGTTGCAATAGTGTTTGGGCTTTTCTTCATGAACACTATAACCGGCTCACGCTTGCAGCCTCGATTCAAAAGGCTTGTGCCAACACTATCCATTATTCTTTTTACATCTTTGAAGGAAAGCTGAACCTCATCATCCGCATATGCGATTTTGTCTGGGCAACGGAGAAGGCTCCCTTCCAAATAATCTAGTACATTGTTTTGCATTTCTATACCTCTGTAATTAAATTCTCGCACTCTGGGCGTGCCTTGGCGCACTTCTTCACACAGTCAGCTGCCAGCACATCAACAATATCAAGCACCTGTGCGCCAACATCGATGTCGCGTTTTGCTATTGAAAGCTCAGTGCAGCCTAGGATAATCACCTCGGCTCCAGCGTCTAAAAGGTGGGCCTTCACATCGAAAAACTTCTCTATATCAACAGGCTTTCCAGCCTTAACATCATCATAAATGATGCTCATGACCTGCTTTTGGTCAGTCTCATCTGGATAAAGGCAGCTGATATCATAATCCTTAAATACTGAATCAAATAGATGCATTGACGCAGTGCCATCAGTTGCCATTATGCCAACTCTTTTGATGCCGCGTTCCTTAAGATACTGGGCAGCCTCCTTAATACCATTGCTGACAGGAATAAAAACATTGTCTGCAAGCTGGTCATGAAAATAATGAGCAGTTATGCATGGCATGGCAATATAGTCCACATTCTGGTGTTCAAGAGATCTGGCAATCTCGAGAATCTTTGGGAATGGGCTCTCCTGATTTTCCCCAAGGATAAAGCCTGTCCTGTCTGGAATCGAAGGACAGTTGTATATAATCATTTCGATATTTTCCTGATCTGTGGCGGCATCGGTAAGCTCTATTATGCGACGCATGAAGTAAGCAGTCGCCATGGGCCCAAGGCCACCTATTATGCCTAGTTTTTTCATTCGAAATACCTATATTTCTCTCTGTCATAATTGTGTGAGCGATAATGCTGGCTCGAATAAGCCATCAAATCCTCATCCGTAACATAGAAGCCCTTGAAGCTCTTGTCGGTTCGAGGGGTGCAATCAAAATGTCTCCAGCCCTCTCCACAGTCAACTACACTCCAGTAATGATGGCGGGTAGCTGTAGGGATGATTTCGATATCTGCATTCTTCACGCCTGCCCGTGTTAAAAGTGCCTTGCCCACTGAAAAATAATTGTAGCAATCGCCATGACGCTTTGTGAGACCATCATAGGCTCCACGAAGCCAGTCATCTCTGTCTGTACTTTCCGAGTAACCAATATTTCCCTGAATCCACACATATATTGCATGAGCTTTATCATAGTCAGACATGTCAGGAGTAATGATTTTAGCTAACACCTCGTCAGCCAAAGCATAGACCTCTTCCTCGCTGTAGGTCTGCTCCACTACCTTTATCAGTCCCTCTGCCAAATCCATATTTCCCATGGAATCTGTGGCAGTATAAATAATCGGATATTCACCGGGAGTATCGATATCCACATGGCTTGAATCCACCTGAACCTCTATATCAGTGTCCACATTATCCTTGACCTCGATTCCAGCTTTGAAACTGGCACTCTGACCAACATAAACCACTTTATCGAGCTGTCCCTCGATAACAGGAGGTGTAATATCATATTCCTCAACAAGATTTAAAGTAGCTGTTGCACTGGTTCTGTTTCCTGATGAATCCTCAGCAACAATTTCCACAGGAATCTCTCCATAACTATCAAAGCTGATGCCCTCACCGAAATATACAGTAACATCCCCTGAGGCATCACTTACTGATTCAACAAACTCTTTTGCCCCTGGTATCTCTTCCTTTGTGCGTGTCAAATTCTTCACTGTAAGCTCAGGTGCAGTAGTATCGTCCACCTCAAGAGTACAATCATAGGTGAAAGGCTCGGAGTAGATGCCCACCCTGTATATACCAGCATGCTCGGTTGTTACCACTGTCTCTGGTGTGAAAATAGCTGTCTTGGACACATCCTTCAGATAATCAGAGGCTGATATCTCATCGCCAAGCTCAACCACACAAGTGGAATATACTCGATGTGAATAATCATAATAAAAATAGGCTCCCACGCCGGCGCATGCTAAAACTATAGCCAATGCACCAATTAAAAATGGAAGCCTATTTGAATGTCTTTTATTCTGTTTGAACCCTATTACACTATCATTTTTTCTCATGATTAATTATCTCCCAAGTGTATGAATACACTCGAGATTAATTGTATCAATCATGATTGCCTGAGTCAATAAATACCAATAAGCCTTGGTCACGCTAACAATCCTATATATCACCTTTGAGCGAGATTGGCTCTGCAGGTGACATATAGAGATTGATAGCTACCAAGGCTCTCTAGCATTACTTCAACAACGTATTAAGGATACCTCGGAAGAGTTGCGCTCCTGTGTTGCCACCGAGAGTTTGGCCAAACTTGCCACCAAGCTGCTTACCTACCTTCTTTCCTACCTCGCGGCCAACAGTTCCTGCCACAGTGGTTCCCACAGATTTTGCTGCACGCTTTCTGCGGTTAGCCTCCTTCTCTGCTTCGCGAGCTGCCGCCTTTGCTGCCGCTGCTTCTTCCTTAGCCTGCTGCTTGGCAGCTGCTGCATCTGCCTTTGCCTGAGCCTCAGCCTCTGCCTCATCCTGATTCTTTTTATTAAGCATCTCATAGGCAGACTCAGGGTCTACCGCAACTGCATATGTCGAATAAAGATTGCTTGATTTAATTGCGTTGTCACGAACACTTGCATCTATTCCACCCATCTTTGATTTTGGTGGAAGAATAAATACTTTCTCCACAATGCTTGGCGTACCATCCTCCTGAAGGAAAGATGCAACAGCCTCACCTGTTCCAAGAGCCTCGATTACATCTGCTGTCTTAAAAGCAGGATTCTCACGGAAGGAATCTGCTGCAGCCTTCACAGCCTTCTGGTCAGATGGTGTGTATGCATGAAGTGCGTGCTGAATCTTGTTTCCCAGCTGAGCCAAAACACCATCAGGAATATCACGAGGATTCTGCGTTACAAAATAAACTCCCACTCCCTTAGAACGAATCAGCTTAACCACCTGCTCAATCTTATCCAAAAGAGCCTTCGGTGTATCCTTAAAAAGAAGATGCGCCTCATCAAAGAAAAATACCATCTTTGGCTTCTCCAAATCTCCTACCTCTGGCATTGTTTCGAATAATTCTGAAAGCATCCAAAGAAGGAAGGTTGAATAAAGAGTTCCATTGTTAATAAGACTCTGACTATCGAGAATATGAATCATTCCTCTGCCGTTAGGGTCTGTTGTGAGCCAATCGGTAATTTTAAGCTCTGGCATACCAAAGAATTTGTCACCGCCTGCAATCTCAAGAGCAACCACTGCACGCTGAATTGCGCCTATACTCTGCTTACTGATATTTCCGTATTCAGCCGCGTAGTCCTTATTATTCTCTGCCAACTCATTAAGCATTGCCTTCAAATCTTTGGTATCGTATAGGTACCAACCATTATCATCGGCAATCTTGAAAGCAATTGTCAAAAGATCATTCTGCAAATCATTCAGGCCTAAGATTCTTCCCAACAACAATGGTCCCATATCTGAAATGGAGGTGCGCACCTGAATACCATTCTGCCCAAACACATCCCAAAGGGTGGTTGGGTATTTGGTGTATTCAAAGCCATGCTCAGCCAGACCAAAACGTTTGATGCGCTCCTGCATATTTTCGCTGTCAACGCCGTTTTCCAACATACCAGCAATGTCACCCTTTACATCAGCTAGGAAAACCGGCACCCCCATCTCCGAAAATGATTCTGCCAAAACCTTCAGTGTAACAGTCTTACCAGTTCCAGTAGCACCAGCTATAAGTCCGTGGCGATTTGCCATTTTAGGAAGCATGTACACAGGCTGACCACTTTCAGTGTTCGCAATCCAAATCTTACCATCTCTAAGCATAATAACCCTCCCAAATTATTGACTAAATAATGCTTCTTGAGTAATTATAACAAATAGAGGAGGTATTTTATACCTCCTCTACATAACTTACAAAATCCAAATTATTCAATTCATCCATCAGCTTCTGATGGGAATGTGCACTTCCGAAATCCAGCTCCACCATAACCGCTGTGTCCGTGCCAGACAGGGTCTTGTCCTTGGTCTTGTTCATGCTACTTATCTGATATCCCATCTCAGAGAACTTCTTCCGAAGCTTTTTAATTCCGTTGTTTTCCTCAACCTCGATATAGATGCTGACATACCTGCTATACTCTTCTATCTGCTGAGTTGCTCGCATCAGCACAAGATTTGCCAACATCACTAGAATGAAACATGCAAATCCAACAGTCAGATAGCCTGCGCCAAAGGCCATCCCCATACAGGATGCAACCCAAAGTGACGCAGCGGTGGTAAGCCCTTTTATCTGATTTCGTCCTGTGACGATAATCGTGCCTGCTCCCAGAAAACCAATTCCACTGACAACTCCCGCAGGAATTCGGCTAACATCTGCGTTGAACCCCTGAAGATTTGCAAGATATAAATTCAATACTGTAGCAACCGCAGAGCCAAGGCTCACCAAAGAAAAGGTTCGAATTCCAGCACTATGTCTGCGCACCACTCGTTCCCAGCCTATCAGACTTCCGCAAACAGTGGCAATCAAAAGTCTCATGACAACAGCCATGTCACTCATGCCCTGCAAGTAATCTATGAAAGAACTACTCAAAAGTATATCCCTCATAACTCAATCCCCTTTTAGCAATATATTCTAGCATTTCTTCCAATGGCATAGGTTTTCCAAAATAGTAGCCCTGACATCTCTCACATCCAATTTCCTTAAGGAACTGATAGTGTTCCTCAGTCTCAACACCCTCACAGAGAGGCTTTATTCCCATGTCATTGGCGCCCTTTATAATATGGCTCATCAATGTCCTGGTCTTAGGATTTGAATCATAGCTTCTAAGGAAAACTAAATCCAGCTTAAGCACATCAAACTCGTAATCAGAAATGGTATTCAAAGAAGAAAATCCGCTACCAAAATCATCAATCCAGATTTCATAGCCAGCATTTCTAATCTTTGAAACCTCATTCTTTATCATACCGGTATTATCATTGAAGGCACTCTCAGTAATCTCAACCTCAATCATATCGATTGGCACTTCATAAATCTCACAGAAATCTGAAAGAAGCTTCAGTACATCGCAAACATCGAAGTCAAGTCGTGAAATATTAACGGAAACTGGAACTGTAGGAAGTCCATTGTCCATAAGATTTCTGAAGTCCTGGCACACTCTCTTTACCATAAATTCATCAACCAAATGTATCAAATGGAAGTGTTCCAAGGTCTCGATGAAATCAAGGGGTGAAAGCATTCCAACAGATGGATCAACCCATCGAACCAGTGCCTCCATACCACAAACCTCTCCAGTTGCCACACGAATAATAGGCTGATAGTAAACCTTTATATAATCCTTCGCGATAGCTTCATCAATATGGTCAACAACATACTGCTGACGCCTCATCTTGTCGCGAAGCATATCATCGTAAATACAATAATTTAGGTCATGCCTGTTCTTAATACTGTTACACGCCAGACGGGCATGATCGCAGGCCAGTCCAACCTCTGCTCGCTGGTCGTCCAGAAAGTAGATACCAGCCTTCACTCTAACCTTTTTATTAACATCATCCTGAAGAAGCATACGCTTGTATACTTCCTCGACATTTTTGATTACTTCATCTTTGCTTCCATTTGAAAATATTACAAAATGGTCATCGGAGAATCTTGCAACTGTACCTGTGTAGAAAACATCCTTTATAATACGGGCCATATCACAGAGCAATTCATCGCCCATCTTAAAACCATGGCGCTCATTGTACAGCTTGAAATTTGGGATATCAAAATGAATAAATGCACTGTCCTCTCTCCACATGTCAGTTGTGTTTAAAAGAATCTGAACCTTGTGATAGAAGAAGGACATGTTAAACAAGCCCGTCAATTCATCTGTCTCACGGTTCGATGAAAGAACCTCTGCCTCTGCATAGGAATTACGAGTTACATTCAAATATTCATTCTGATCAACATCTACAATGAAAACATAGAAGAAGCTCTTTCCATTATTCCAATGAAGAAGATGCCCAAAGTCTTCAATATATTTTGTCTCACCCTGCTTATTTACTATTCGATAACGGACATAGTCATGACGTTTATCGCCAAAAACAGTCTGAGCCTGGATCTGATTTTCGATCTTATATAAATCCTCTGGATAAACCATTCCTTTGAAGGTTCCACCCACGAATTCCATAAATTCCTCAAAATTTTCGCACCCAAAGAGACTGATGACGTTTGAATCTGCAAACAGAATCTTCTCGTCACCATCTGCTTCATAGATAAAGAATCCGCCTGGTAGCCCAGTAGGTACGTCACCTACGATAGTTTGAATGTATTGCGCTTTTCCCATCGATGTCCTCCGTCTAATAAATAGATTGAGTATTACACACCTAGCTACATGATATTGTACATCATTTATGGGTCCATTAGCCTTTTTTCACAGAATATTTAGAAAGATAGAAGTATTATAGTCCGCTAGTTACGGCTACAAGCCTTAGGTCTCTCTGTTCAACTAAATGTTTCACTGAGAGACCTAAGAGCTTGATGCCTACTAGCTAATTTAATAATCCATAACATCTACAAGTCTAGTTTCACTATCAAACGAATGCACATAACCTTGCAATGATTTCGCCTTTTGCATAAGATTCTTCGAATTAGCCCAGACAAAAATATCTGCTTTTCCTTTGCCATTTTTAGCTTCCTGAATCAAATTTATTGCAGCACTGTTTCCGTCAAACGCAACCACCATAGATGGACGGCGCTCAAAAATCTCGTAATTAAAACTCTTGTAGATTCCCATTGCCTGAGCCTCTGTAGAAACTCTCACTTTTACGCCAGAAGCTTTTATCTTATCAGCCTCACGCTTTGTAATGACAGCAGGTACAAATGAGTATACCCTAAACCCCTTATCATTATGGTCTAACAAATATTTCTCATATCCTGAAAGCGTATGTCCTATTACAAAGGAAACCTCCTCTGGATTAAGATGTTCAAGCAGCTCATCAATCTGTTTTGTAGCATTTGCGCTTAATTTAGTTGATCTGCTTTCAGTATTGAAACTTCCTCCTATGAGAACCACAGGTAATCTGTCCCAACTGATTTCCGTAATCTGGTCCTTTAACTCTGTATTGGCATCCAGCTTTACCTCACCCTTGGTCTTTCCCCTGGAAATCTTCACTGTCTGCATCTTCTCAAGGAGAACCTCCTCTATGCTTCTGTCACCAAGTAGCTTCGCAAATGCTGCCTTCTTCTCAGAATAAGCCTTCTGGCTCTCCTCGATAATCTTAGTTTCCGCATCCTTCATAAGTTGAAGCTCAGCATCAGAAAGTCCAAGCATTTTTTCCAATGAAAGCTGCTCGTCAATTGCATCTGTTCCATAGAGGGCAGCACCATCAGTACCCTGAACACAGGCAATGCCCTGCTTCAGGTACGCCTTCAGCGGATGTTTTTCCAAAGTGTTCAGATTGTTCAGTCGTACATTACTTGTAATCTGAAATTCAAGTGTGACGTTATTATCCTTAAGCTGCTTCAGTGCTTCTTTTCCCTTTTTGCTGGCAAGGCTGTAGGTATACAAGCCGTGGCCAAGTCTCATCTTTGGCATTGGCTGTCCTGGTTCCAAGGAATCACGAACGCACTCAATAGAATGAGCTATGTTATCCTTCTGACTATCATTCTCACCCGCATGAACTCGAATCACAAAGCTTGGGTCTACCTTTGCAATTTTAACAATTTCCTTGAAGGCTGGCTTAAGAGTGATGATATCGTTAATCTCCTCTCCAACAAAGTCACAGCCTGCCACATAAGGGTCAAGTGCTGTTGCCTTCAGCACCTCAAGGTTCTGCTCCAAATAGTTTTCCGGTGTAACAGCATCCTTGATAATGGTAAGAGGAATACGACGCATTGCAGCAAGAAAACGAATCATCACGCCAGTCTCCTTATAAATGCTTGGCATTACCTCATGAACCTGACGTAGCATTTCAAGAGACTCGTATTTCTTTACCAAAGTGGTATCGCTGATTTCAGCATAGTAGATTCCCTGCTTCTTGTAACTTCTTGCAATCCAAAGAAGCTTATCCTGGAAGATAGTGTTGCTACAATAAACAGGATTTTCCTTATCTCTAAGCATTTGCATCAAAGCATTTTTCACATCTATGTCAGGAATCATTTCAACCTTGTTTGAAAGGTTTATTGGCTCCTCATGCTCTACTGCTTTACAAAATACATAGCGGTAGAGGTAGACCTTTTCCAAATTCGTAAATACGGCCTGTCCATCCTTTATTACTGCCAGCGAACCACGAATCTTTACGATATTATCTTCGGCGTTATCCAGATTGTTAAGAATCAAATCAGCAAAATTGATAAAGGTATTATCATTAATTCTTCTATCAAGATACTTTCCCTGTAGCCCTGAAGAAACAAACTGTCTTGCAACCTTCTCGCGCTGCTCGTTAAGACGGCTCCACTGGGCATCAGTAAGCTTTAAATCAAGCTTTTTAACATAATATAATGGATATCTGATTTGATGAGAAATGCCAAGTGCAATAAGCACATCTCCTGAAAGATTACCATTCATGTGAGTGTGCAAATCCGCTCTAAATTTCAACTCTCTACGTATATACGTTTTGAAGATTGTCTTCTCAACAGGGAGTACAAAATCCTTGGTCTGACTCATAAGAGTCTTTGCGATGGCAGGAATTGTAGCCTTTACCTCTACTGTTCCGTCAGGGTAAATACTCGCAACCTTAGTGTCACGAAGCCTAAAAATATAGCTTTCTCGATTGCTACCATCAATAAAACATGGCACCTCTCCTTTGATAACAAGCATATCATTATCATCCTTAGTGAGAGGCAAATTGCAGATTCGTGACAAATTTCTAATCAGATTGCCCGTACCATGATTAGGCGTTTTTAGCACATAAAACATCCTGTCCAAATCCTTGTACAGGTTTACAATAATATCCTTTTCATTGTCCAGAAAGAAACAGGTAAAATAGGTCATAGGTTCCTCCCATAGATTGCCTTGCGCAAAAATATATCTGTAACTTATAACATAAATACGCAGCCAATGCAATTAACTAATGAAATTTATAAATTGCTGAGCTGTTCTTCCAGAAAGACCTCCCTGCTCCATCTCAAAAATCTTTGCCTTTGCAATAAGCTCATCCTCTGATATATCAAGCTCTGCGCGCTTTGCCAAAGCAAGAACAATATCCAGATATTCCTTTTGAGATGGCTTGCTGTAGCTGATGGTAACACCAAATCGGTGAACTAGAGAAAGCTTCTCTTCCACTGTGTCTGAGTGATGACGGTCGTCCTGATTACTCTGGTCATTTCTATCGTTCCAGGTTTCCTTGATAAGATGACGACGATTTGATGTGGCATAAATCAAAATATTGTCTGGACGGGTCTCCACGCCTCCTTCAATAACAGCCTTGAGGAACTTGTACTCAATCTCGTGCTCCTCAAAAGAAAGGTCATCCATATAGATAATGTACTTGTAATTTCTATTCTTTATACTAGCAATAATCTTTGAAAGATATTTGAACTGATGCTTGTAAATCTCTATCATGCGAAGTCCCTGATCATAATATTGATTCACGATGGCCTTAATGCTTGTAGATTTTCCAGTACCACTGTCTCCAAACAACAGTACATTATTAGCCTTCTTCCCCTGAACAAAGGCCTCTGTATTATCAATAAGCTGCTGCTTTTGATATTCATAGCCAATCAAATCATCAAGAACAACCTCTTCCATGTTGTTGATAGGCACAAATTTCATATCATTTTCGCCCACCTCTTCAATACGAAACGCCTTGTTAAGACCAAACATTCCCACGCCATAGGACTTATAGAAATTCGTAATAACCTTAAAGAATCCCTTTTCATCAGGAGCATTTTCAAGGGCTTTCGATAATCTTCTAACCTTCTCGCTAACATTCCGATTATACATCTGCTTATTTTTATCCACAGCAGAATAATTCGTAAATACGGTAAAGCTTTTGATTCCAAGTTCCTGCTCCAAGCCAGAAAAATCATAGTCAAAAATTTCCTTTAGAAGCTTAAAATCATTTTCCACAAGCTGGTTCACAGTACCTGACTTCACCTCAGTCTTTTCTGTGACAAGAGAAAACGGATTTTCATTTGTAATGATGTAGTAGGCAATATAGTTATGCCAGAGATTGTCATCAAAGCCATAGTCAGTGGCAAGCATGAGAAGACTCTTGCTAATTGCATTAATCTCTCTTGTAATTTCACGCTTGTTATAGTCACCAGCTTCAACTCTATCAATAGCTCGTCCCAATCGGTATAGAATGCTTTCTTCTGTTAAGTCTCCATACATCAGTAATCTTGAAATTTTTTCGTACATGTTTGCCTCCAATTGCTTGCCCATCTATAGTTACCTTTATTTACCACAAAGCTCCCAAAAAGTTACCGCTGATGCTGCCGCCACATTCAGGGAATCCACATCATGATGCATTGGAATAATCGTGACATAGTCACTGTTTGCAATAGTATCCTCTTTTATGCCAGTCGATTCTGTACCAAAGATAACAGCAAGCTTATCATGCTGCTTTAATTCTGGAGATGATAATGGAATTGCATTATCTTTTAACGCCATAGAAACGACCTTGTAGTCTGCATTATGAAGGATATCCACATAGTTGCTTCCCTTATCAAAATAAGTCCACGGCACCTGGAAAGATGTTCCCATGGCAACTCTGGCAGCACGTCGATAAAATGGATCAGCGCTGTCGTGTGTAAGAAAAATAGCATCCACCCCAAGAGCTGCTGCTGAGCGGAAAATTGCGCCTACGTTTGTAGGATTCATAACATCCTCCAGAATTGCCACCTTTGAACTGGATTCAAGCAAATCAGATGGTGCTGGCAAGGTTGGGCGTCTAAATGCAGCAAGCACACCTCGTGTAAGGTTAAACCCAGTGATTTTATTAATCACATTAAGCTCTGCTACAAAAACTCCCAATTCATCCTCTTCAGAAGCAGCACTTGTCTTTGAAAGTAGTTCCTGAACCACTTCACTTTCAAAAGCCTTTTCCTCCACAAGAAAAGCCATTGGCTCACAGCCTCGATTCAGTGCTCGTTCAATCACATTTGGCGTCTCCGCGATAAACACTCCGCCATTAGGTTCAAAATAATGATAAAGCTGCGCCTCATTATATTCAGTAAAGATTGCAACTCGCTTATCATTAATATCATCTATCTTAATTACATTCATCAATACAAACTTCCTCTATCTATAGTTCCACCAAATTAAGCTCCACCCCATCTGGAGCATTAATTTTCAGCATTCGGTGATTAGTATATTCATCAGTATAGAAGCCTTCAAAGCTCACATCTGATTTCTCCAGCTTCGCCTTTATGGTGTCCAGATTATCATAGGAAAAAGTAATTGCCTGATTTGGCAGCTTAACATCTTCGTTCAAACATATTATTTCAAGCTGAGTGCGTCCAAGCTGAAACAGGAATTGGCAACCCTTGGATTCCGCGGGCACGATAAACTTAGACAGTTGAAGTCCAAGCTTTTTAGCATAGAAATCCCAAACAACCTCTTCACTCGTGGCTTTGATAGTCACACGACGTACATTCAACCTTCTTGCAAAAGGGAAAAGTAATCCCTGTTTTGCCAGCCTTCTCCATCTCTTGTAATTGCGATAATCCTTTTTCCACTCAGGATTTGTAAGGGTATATGCCCTCATGATAAAAAGAGCAATACCGATAGCACCACCCAAAGTGTTTGAAATAACATCTGCTGTATCGTAAGAGCCTCTCTTTGTTATAAGCTGAATGTTTTCAATAGTCACTGACACCAAAAAGCAAAGGATTATAGTCCTTCGAATTGCATGACGTCTGAACCATCTAAAAAGATATGGCACCAAATATCCCATCGGAATAAAAATCATCACGTTGAGATAAAATTCGATAAATTCCTCAGCAGGAAGCTCTATACCCTTTGCGGTCATTGTGAAAAGGCTAAAACCTGCATTTCGAACCAAATAGTCAGGATTCTCTGTGCGCACAAGGATAGTAAGATAAATAAGGCTGAACACATACAAAAGAAAGGCAAACATGAGCAACCCTCTTCGAAGCCATTTATAGAAAATATATCTCTTGCCACGGCTAACGCCGCCCTGAATATTAAGGCCCACCTTTTCGCATATACGATAATCAACCATTGGCAAAAGGCGTGCCAATATAAAAGCAACTGCCGTTGCCCCTACTATCAGTATCATATTGATAGCCAAATTGTTCGCATACAGGTCATAAAAGCTATTAAGTTCCATACCCCACCCCAAAAGTTTCTATTAAAAAAAGAGGATACTAATCTATCCTCTTTCCATTATATTATAGGGTTAAACTGTTGCCAATGAAAGCAACAGTTTAATTATGCTTAATTCTACATTGAAATTATACCAAACACATTCAAAATTGCACTCACCAAAATAATAACAACAAAAAGTGGGCAAAGGAATTTAATCATAAATGAGAAAACTGCCTTTCTCTTGAATGGGTGGTTGTCCTGTTCCACCTCAGCCTCAAGCTTTTCAACTGTCATGAACTTTGTGATAAGTATACAGGTTGCAAGGGCTGCGATTGGCATCATAACAGAGTTTGTAAGGAAATCAAAGAAATCCAAAAACTGCATTCCAATAATTCTAACATCTGCAAGTGGTCCATTGCCAAGTGATGAAAGGCTGCCAAGAACAACCATAATCACTGCCATAATAATGGTACCGCGTCTTCTGCTCCACTTAAACTCATCAGAAAATGTGGAAACAGCACTTTCTGTAAGGGCAATTGCACTTGTTACAGCTGCAAACAGTACAAGAGCAAAGAAAAGAATTCCAATGATTCTACCGAATCCCATGCTCGCAAAAATCTTTGGCATTGTAATAAACATGAGTGATGGGCCTGCCTTAAGCATGCTCTCATCTCCACCTGAGAATGCGAAAACTGCTGGGATAATCATCAGGCTGGCAAGAACAGCAATAGCTGTATCAAAAATTTCTACCTGCTTTGTAGAATCCTCGATGCTGACTTCCTTCTTTACATAGGAACCAAAAGTAATAAGAATACCCATGGCAATCGAAAGTGAATAAAACATCTGTCCCATAGCAGTAACAACTGTCATGATTGAAAAATGCTTGAAATTAGGAATGAAAAGATATTTCACACCGCTTAAGGCACCAGGACGTGTCACTGAATAAATGCAAATGATAACAGCAAGTACAACCAGAATTGGCATTACAAACTTAGAAACTCGCTCGATACCATTCTCAACACCCATGAAAATGACAACAAGAACCAATATCGCAAATACGATAAACCAAAGCTCCGACTCAAAACCATTTGTTATGAAATCAACAAAGAAGTTGTCCCCTGCTATTACATTTGCATCTGTTCTGAGATATTCAAAAAAGTACTTACATACCCATCCACCGATTACCGAATAATATGGAACAATAAGGATTGGAATAATAGCATTTATCCATCCACCAAGGCCCATAAGCTTGTTGTTGCTCAACTGATTGAAGGCTCCAACAGGGCTTTTGTTAGTGTGACGACCGATTGCTGTCTCAGCAACAATCATTGTGTAACCAAAGGTCAATGCCAACAATACATATACTATTAAAAAGATTCCCCCACCGTATTTTGCACAAAGATATGGGAACCTCCAAATGTTTCCTAAACCTACTGATGCTCCCGCGGCTGAGAGCACGAAACCAATCTTTCCAGAAAAGCTACCGCGATTATCCTTATTCAATTTATAATCCTCCAAACTAACTCTTTAGCAATTTAACCTTTTAACTCTTTAACTTGTTAAATCGCCTTTTTATTTTATTATGGTTCGGAGGATTTGTCCATTACAAATATTTAAGCAATCACCTGTGAATTATCTAACTATTATCCTTCTTGAGCTTATTTTTGATTACACAAAGCTTTTCATTACATTGACTACACTTTAGTCTCTTGTTGCTTCCATGCCAAAAGAATTCCGGATGCTTTGCGTAGTTTACTTCCCATCTGATAAGAACAACCAGCGCTGTAAAGAACAGGCTCCATGAGAAGAAATTTTTAATAAAAAGCATCGGAGTGAACATCATGAAGTGACCCCAATCGTATATTCTACAATTTATGCAACACTTGTTTTTCATGATAAATGTCTGAAATGGACAAAAGAATAGAATACAAAGGTAGTCACTTAGATAAAAGAAAACTGTAAGCATCAGCATATCTGCTGCGCCTATGATTTTGAATAAATATAGAACTGCAAAAATCGCATTAAAGCTCAGCCAAACCAACATAACAATCCATGCCTTCACATTCATCGACTGGACAAACTCTAGTAGTTCAAGTCTAGAATACTCCTCCACTGGCTCATATTCCTCTACTTTGCCCTTCTTAAAGGCCATAGAAAGCTCTTTGTTTGGCAGTATGTGCTGAAGCATCATAAGCATAAAAATCCCCCACAAAACATGCAGGGGACTTATACCATATTCCGAAATGCCAAAGGTGAATTCATGAGTCATGAAGTTGATGAGCATTTCTTTTCTAAATAGATAGGCACCAAAAATAAAGATAAACACAAATACTCTGAATGCCCAATTGATTAATGCACGCTTCATCATCCTAGTCATGCTACACACCTCCGATAGGTGAATGATAGCACGCAATTGTTTTAAAAACGTGAAAAGAGCCAAGGCATTCGCATTGGCTCTGAAAATATTATCTTACAACCAGCCGATTCTTGTCTTAAGAATTCGTTTCCTTAAGCTGTTGTCTAAATAATATATGTTTTCTTTTTCCTCATTTGCTACAATACAGCTATCATCCCATCCATATTTTCGACAAAGAGCCTTGTTAAATGCATAATGCGATACTGGTTTTTCCTCAGAAACATTAAGAATCCCGACATAATCATTTGTAGTCAGTTCAATAATTGCATCAGCCAATTCATTCACATCAACGATACTGAATTCAATATTATTGGCTCTGATATATATATCTCCGGAGTCCACATGTTTTTTCAATGCAAGACTCCTATTATCCATTTCTCCAAAAGGATCAATGCCATAAATACTGCCGGGACGAACAATACAATAATTCGGCAACTTGCTGATAACTTGCTCAGACTTTATTTTTCCATTGAAGTAATGATGATTATAGCTTTCTGCCGTCCTAAGAAATGGTTCAACGCTTTCAGACATGTTTTTCTCATAGGCAACTGAAGTAGACACAAAGATAAACCTTCTAGAACCTACGGCATCACAAAGGGCAGGCATCACTTTTTCAGCAATTTCTTCCTCACGTTCATGATTCATCACTGTCCAGATAATAACGTCAGGCTTATATTCCGTCACGAGAGCAGTAAGGCTGCTTATTTCGAAAACATCCAGTTTAATATAATCTCTATTTTTATTATTCTTGCTGTACGTTCCTAATACTTCATTACCACTATTCTTTATTTTCGAAAAAATAGTGCCCCCAAGGAACCCACTGGCTCCCAAAATCAATACTTTCATACTTTCACCATAAAACTGGTTGTTTGCATATTACATCCAGATGGAGCGGCCATTCCTGCCTCCATTATTTTTACCAAATCATCTTTTGGAACCTGTTTAGAAAGATACCTTCCTCTATAACTGTGTCTTTTATTGATTGCTTCTATTACATTCACTTACATAATCCTCCCTGATTAGAAAAGCCAAAAGTTTCTACTAAATTATCTTCCAAGATAACACTCTATCGTTCATCCCGACAATGAGAATTTGTATATCTCACTGTCTTTCAATTATACGGAATTCTTAATCATCACGGATTACCATATCGATATTAGATTAGTCACGCTATTCTCTGTTCCTAAGCAGTGCTACATTCATTTTTTTCTCTAGTACTGCTCATTTTCACTCCTGCAAGCAGTACTACAGCCATTTTTCACTCTAGTACTGCTCATTTTCACTCTTGCGAGCAGTACTACAGTCATTTTTCACTCTGGTACTGCTTATTTTCACTCTTGCGAGCAGTACTACAGTCATTTTTCGCTCTAGTACTGCTCATTTTCACTCCTGCGAGCAGTACTACAGCCATTTTTCACTCCAGTACTGCTCATTTTCACTCTTGCAAGCAGTACTACAGCCATTTTTCACTCCAGTACTGCTCATTTTCACTCCTGCGAGCAGTACTACAGCCATTTTTCACTCCAGTACTGCTCATTTTCACTCTTGCAAGCAGTACTACAGCCATTTTTCACTCCAGTACTGCTCATTTTGAGGTTATGGATTCAAATTTACCGATGTCTTCTCTTATAGAAGAATCTAATTTTCTGTTATACCCATCTCTGAACTTATCCTAACAGGAAATCAACAATCATTTCCTTCTCTTCATCCGTTAAAAAGTTCATATGACCGCGCCCTTTTAACAAGTAGGTCTCACAATTGGGGAATAATTATCTTTGCTCTTTCGATTACGCCATTTCCTGGAAACAGACAATCCTTTTCAGCCGCCATCACAAGTGTTGGTGCAGTACATTTTTTCATTAATTTCTCATCAACATTACTTGGCATGCCTTTTTTAATCTTAACATGGTCAATGCTCAGTTTTGCTGTTTCATATATATCTTTTGTAATATTATCTTCGGTTATAGCCATTGGGAGCATGCACTTTTTCAGCCATTTGTCTTTTCTAGTGATCCAATAAGCTATCATCGGCAGCATCATGCTTGAACTTTTTATTGCCAGTGCATTCTTTATTCCTGAGGGAACATATAGCACAACTCGATTAATCTTATTAGGGCAAACACACATTGTTTTCGCAATCACACCAGCACCAAAGGACCCGCCAAAAAGACTTATTTTATCGTACTTAAGGCCACCTATTACTTCGCTAACCCATTTTCCATAATCATATCCCCTAGATGGCAGGCTTGTTTCTGCACTCTTCCCAGGATGGCCAACCATATCCACTGCATATATATGAAAATCATTCATTATAAAATCGCAGGTAAGAAGATTGTAAGCTGTGGTGGCATTTCCGCCGTGAAAAACCAGAAGTGGTATACCGGTTAAGTTACCAGTCTCGATAATGTGTGTCTTCCCGAAAGAAGTATCTACATAGACATCTTTCCAAGGTGCTAGCAGCCTTGAAAGCTGACTGTCATATAGATTCAGTACTTCTTCTTTTCCTTTTTCTGATTTGTATATCGTTTTCATAAAACCCCCATCAGCTCAATGAATCGTGACATTATTTAATTGAAAAAAGTGTATTCTTTTCAAACAGGCCAATGGCAAAGCCCATTTTCATGAAAAGTGGCATATTCTCATAGGCCTTAAAGCTGGTTCTATCCAATAATTCCTCTAATGTAAGTTCCTCATAGTAACCGTAAGGATTTGCCACGGTAATTTTATCATTTGGAATATCTGCTCCAATGATTAATGAGTAATGCAATGTCCACTCGTCCCCATACAAAGCTGCCCACTCAAATGGAACTGGCTTCCCTGAAGACAAAGTATCATACATAATGTCAATGAACTCAGTATTCTTCATATATTTATGAATCTCTGTGTCATATTCAGGAAACTGCTTATTCATTTCCTCACAGAATTTGTTTCCTGTAGAAGTAACTATGGTTCCATATTCATCATACAGACTGTCTTCTGTTATGTTTTTTCCGGCCCATGTAGAGAACATCTCAATAACAGCATAGCCACACGACACATGCTGTGTAATCACATCGATGTTTTCAATTTTTGCAGGATTCTGGTACTTAGGATTTTTATAGACTGATGAATAATCATTCTGAATCAGCTTTGTCCTAATGCCAGATACTAATAATGCAATTAATGCCACACAGATAATTCCGCAAAAAACAAAACCTAAAATTTTAAATATTCTTTTCATTAATTATCCCTTTCAATTCCACTTCCACTTATCTGTGATTCATAGTAAATCTTTCCTTCTTCATACCCGCCAAGACACCATTATTTGTCTCTCTAAATTCTTAAAAATGAGTAATAGGTAAGTCCAAATACTCCGAAGCTATATCAGCTGCAATTCAGCTAAAGAAATATAGTGTTTAACCATAAAGTTATCTGGAGCATTTTCCATAAGCATCTTCATATGTTCCTCGTTCCATGCAGCAAGCTGTTTATCATTCATAGCAGCTCCAACTCCTCGACATGCGCGCATACGTCCGTGCCAACCTTCTTGCGAAAAAGGAACATCAACAAGAAATTCCATGCGATTAACAATATCAAAGAATTGCAAAAGCTCATCTGGAACATACACCGGTTTCACTGTATCGCCATAACTGGACCAATTTGGATTATACTTTAAAATAATCTCCTCGCTCTTTCCAGCAATGGCATCTTCATATGGTAACCAGCCCATATATAATATTAAAAACTTTCCATTAGGCTTTAACATCTTAGCAAACTTAGGTGCAATCACTTTAGCATCCAAATACCAAATACACTGACAAGCGGTAATTACATCAAAAGTCCCATCCGGATAGTCCACATTCTCTGCTGGACATGTGAAAAAATCAATATCCATACCAGCCTCAGTAGCCAGTCTTTTCGCCTGAAGGATCTGATTTTCTGTTATATCTGTTCCGACCCACTTTGCGCCATAGCGGTACATGTTTCGTGGCAACACCCCAGTGCCAGTTCCAATATCCAAGACATGTTGTCCATCCTTACAAAGTCCCAAATCCAAAATAGTCTGATAGAACTTTTGAGGATAGATATCTCTGTATTTTGCATAATCTTCAGATGTATTCCCCCATTCGAAGGCATTGCCATTGTCTATGTCATTAATTATCATATTATCCCCATCTCTTAACTATAAATTCATTCCAACTAAAAATAACCCTGATATTACCAAAAGAACTATAACAATCTTTTTTACAACTCTTTCATCCAAGATTTTTGAACTCTCCATTCCAGCAAACAATCCAATAATCATGAACGGAATAAGGATTACTGTTTGTTTCAATGAATTAAGTGTAAATACTCCTAACAAATAATATGTAAAGATTCTTACAGTATTTTCAACAATAAAAACCGCACTTATATTGGCTTTAAATTCATCCGTTGAATTAGTCACTCGCCCAACATAGGCAGCAAGCAACGCTCCTATCCCAAACAGGCCACATAATATACCAGACAGCACGCCAATGATACCTAGTAAAAGATTAGAATCCTTTGCATTTGTACGTTGATATTCTCTAAAAAACATTTCAACAGCTATAAGAATAACAACGATTCCAAAGAACACTTTTAAATGCCTAACATCAACACTCTTTAGAAGGATTGCTCCCGGAATACTACCACCCAAAACCAACAATGCCAAAGGAATATAGACTTTTCTCTCAAGCTTATTACGATTCTTCCAAGTCAATATTAGATTTGTCGGATACCCAAGCAATAATTCCACTGGCGATATATTAACGTTTGCCACTCCAAATCCTAAAATAGATGTAAAGACTAATGTATTTGCAAAACCACAAAGTCCCTTTATAAAAAACGCACACAGCGTGGCAATTATCCACAAAATCAAGCAATAATCCCCCTTATACGATTAAAATGCTTATCTGCATCCATCATTAACCTTTCCATCTAAATACTTTACGAAAAAATCTTTTGCAACTTCTAAGTCATTTACATACATAGCTATGTGTTCTATTTTCATAACATTTCATCCCTTCGATATAATTCTATATTTATAAATTTCTACTTGATTATCGCTTTAACTTTTTAATGAAATTTGCAATCAGTATTATTATCCCAATCCACAGTACAATATTTCCGACTGTCCATAGAACATTTACTAAATTTAAATTTATCACTTTTTACACCTCTGGTTGTCCTTCGGCAAGCCACTTTTCTGCTTCTTCTCTATTAAAAAATGTAATTACATTCTTATCTGGATATTTGGAAAATAGTTTCATCAACTTTGGTTTGTTCTTATGCTCGTAGTTCTGAACCAGTTCTACAAGTTCTGGATCAAGCTCGCTTTCTGTCCATGGCATATCAGGACGCTCCTGACCTACTCTTCCGGTAATTCCATCCATGCAAACTTTTTCTCCATAATCTAGGAAAAAGATGGTATCGCAAGCTTTAATACGGTTTTCATATGTTCTGCTGTAATCACCATCTATAATCCAAGTGTCACGCTTCACAACATCAGCAAGACTTGCATCAAACTCGTCTCTTGAAATATGTGTCCTGTCAGCATTCCACCAAATATTATCAAGATGATATAAAGGAAGCTTAGTCTTCTTCTGAAGTTTTATGGAGAATGTACTTTTCCCGCTGCCGGAGCAGCCTAAAACTAATACTTTCTTCAATCTATCCTCCTTTATGAATCGTAAATTTGATAGTATCAGTGTCCTATTATACCAAATATACTTTTTCCACAAAAGTACTCTAGTGTCCTTTTTTCTTATAGATTTCCCAATCCTCTTTGTCTTATTTCATCTAATTGCTCTGCACTCAGTGCCCCTGCCTTGTAAAGCTTTAGATATTCATTTTCAATTGAGGAATCAAAAATAAGAAGATCATCAGTATTAATGGTGACTCTGACACCATTCTCTACCAACGTCTTAATTGGATGTGATTTATAATCCTTTGCAAAACCCAGAATTACATTGCTGCTAGGGCAGGCATTAACCTGTATATGATTATCCGCAAGAAATCTCATGGTTTCTTTGGATGTTGATGCATTAATTCCGTGATGCACCTCAGAGAGCCCAAGAGTCTCTACAGCCCTTCTGACATCTTCTGCTGAACCCGTTTCTCCAACATGCATCTTCTTGTTTAAATGGTACTTCTCAGCTTTCCTATATAGCGGTAAAAAGGCTTCGAATGGCTGAACATTTTCTCCTGCACAAATATCAATTGCCTTGAAGTATCCTGCCTCGGCATATTTATCGAGCTCATCTACCTCTTCTTCCACGTTTCCAAAGGAGGGATATGTCAGCTCCGCTTCAAAGATACTATCAGGACAATATGATTTATGGAATCCTTCTATAAGCTCTCGAAACTCTTCTACTGTTCCTACCTGATTCACTTCAGCGGTACCAAAATTCATTACAAGACGAGTTATGTTATTTCGCCCAGCCTCAGCAAAAGCACCTTCCCACCTAAGAAGCATATTTTCATAGCCATCACATACAGGTTTTATATTTGACCTGAACCAATTCTGCATGCCTTCTAAGCCATCAAGGTGCTGCGGAGTCTCTGGAATACCAACCTGAAGTCGCTCTGCAAGCCACGCTCTTCTGCAGCCTTTGGTCGAGTGATTATGAAGGTCACTTTTAGGTGCAGATAAAAGTTTGTTTATATTGTTTTCTTTTAAACCTTCTACAAAAATATTTTCCACACCAATCCTCCTTTTGAGTTTTTTCGGTATTGCAGTATTGTAACAAAAACAGATACTCCTCTTGCCAGATTTTCATAAGCTGCATCTATCAGTTCCGTGTTTGACATGTATTTATGTATGGACGTAGTGTACTCCGGAAAGCGCTTGTTCATTTCTTCGCAGAACTTATCTCCTGTTGAGGTTATGACCTTGCCATATTCATTGTACAGATCCTCTTCTGTCAGATGTCTCCCGATATCTGATACAGGAAAAAACACGCTGCTCCACATAGCATCGTTCTTACGATGAAAAACTGAAAATGCGTCTGGGTCGGCACTGATTTGAAACATACGACAACATATACTATGCAGAGCGCAGCAGTAATCAGTGGAGATCTTTTCATGAATTCAATGTACTTTTTAAGCATTGGTATTCTCCTCTTTTACTGTGCGTCTTCAGGTAAGACAGAAAGAGCAGAGAACTTTTCAGCGTTCTTCTTGGCTCTTACCAGCACATAGATCAAAAGAACAATATTTGTCAAAATTGCTACTCCTCCAAGTATGCCACCTACAATAAAATCGTCATTCTTCAAAACCGGATAGTTAAAAATTGTTCCGGCATCATACAGAGTATGTAAAGCAGTTGGAATGATGATTGCCAAAGCCCAGTACAGCTCCGTCGGACCTTTGCCCTTTAATTTGTTGTACCTGGCTCTTCCTATAAACTCTCCCATTATCATGTTCAATGTCATATGAGTGAACACTAAAGGAGTTCTGATTAGTAACACAATAATCGAGTCTCCAAAAGTAAAGTCCTCTACAAACGTAAAGCCAAAGCCAACCGCTGCTCCCAGGAGGATATACTCATAAACATTGCGTACCTTATTTTTCAGAGCAACCAGCGTTATGATGATTGCAAGAAACTTAAACAATTCCTCCACACCACCAGCCATAAAAAATGCTGTAAAGAAAGCTGCCGATAGCGCCTGCATTTTTGCGCCCTCTATCCCGATGATTCTTAATACGGCCAATAACCCAATCCCGGAACCAGCGGAAATCGGTACGCAAATACATCCCAAAACAACCGGCAGGATTGCCTGTAGTTTCCCTATAGGCTCCGGAACTTCCCTTTTGATCATTCGCTGATAGATAAATCCACAGATAACAAATGCAAGTAATGCGGCAATAATTGAAATAATAATTGTTTTTGCGTCCATGAATAATTCTCCTCCTTATTTTGCATTAAATAGGTGTCCTTATAATAATCAGCATCCTTATCTTTTGCTTGGAAACTATCAAAGGTAATGTATGCTGTGTTCCTGACTTATCACTTACTCAAAGCTCTTTTCTTATTCAACCCATCAAACTTATGAACAGTCCTACAAGAGCTGCCGGAATCAGTGCAAACAACAGCCCTGGGAATATAGCCCCTTTTAAATGGAACCACTTCTGATGGTAAGCCTTGTCCATGTGCTCTGTTCCTTCTAGCCTGAACATTTTCATATTTGTAAATAGCACCCAGTCCAGAAAGAGTGTGTCATAGGCTCCAATCCATACCATGAGTCCAAAAGCGATCACGAATCCCTGCCAGTACAAGTTGCTTGCAAGATTTCCACCCAACACTCCTGCTCCATAAACAATATATGGCCCGACTCCAAAGTCTTCCATGAAACAGCTTTTTTCCGTCTTATTCACGAAATCCGTCCGCCTTCCATCGCCAATGTTTTCTCTGCGATCCTCATGGTTGACTCTCTGTGAGATACAAGGAGGACAGTCTTTTCTCTCCCTTCTTCTTTAAGAGATTTCAGAATCACAGCTTCATTGAGACTATCAAGATTGCTTGTTGGTTCGTCGAGAAGCATAAACGGTGCATTATGAAGAAACGCCCTTGCAAGTCCTATTCTCTGCCTCTCGCCGCCGGACAAGGTGCTTCCCAGTTCTCCGACTTCGGTTTCATAGCCCTTCGGAAGCGTCATAATAAAGTCATGTATAGAAGCCTTTTTGCATGCCTGCACAACTTCTTCGTCAGTTGCATCAAGTTTTCCGATGCGGATATTGTTACTAATCGTATCTTTGAAAAGCTCTGTTTCCTGAGTCATGTAGCTTTCCATGTCCCGAAGATCCGCTGTGTTTATCTCACTTACATTTCTTCCGGATACCGAGATTTCTCCATTACAGGCATTCCAGAATCTCATGAAAAGCTTTAAAAGTGTAGACTTGCCACACCCACTCTTTCCAACAATACCGACAATCCTTCCCTTTGGCACCTGCAGCGATATGTTATTCAGCACATTTTCTCCTGCATAGGCAAAAGAAACATTTTTTACTTCCGCACCGTCAAAATCTACAGATGCCTTCCCTGTTATGTCTTCCGTCTCCGGCTCTTCGTCTATGATTGCAAGGACTCTTGCACCTGAAGCCACTGTACTCTGAAGAGTTGTACCAAGTGCCGCAAGTGCGGTAACAGGTCCGAAGGATGACATGAGAGCGATCATCGGTATAAGGAATCCGTCAAATCCAATCTGCCCGGCTTGATAAAGCCATGCGCAAACCAGCAGCATTGCGATATCGGAGATCAGTATCAGCATATTTGCTATCGCCATGTTGGTTCCGGTAAGCTTACTCAAAACTCCCTGTCTCTCCGAAAGCGCTCTCGTTTTATCACTTATCTCTTTCAGTCTCTTTTCTCCAAAGGAATACTGAAGCATATCATCGATTCCCCTTATGCTTTCAAGCATATGCGCTGAAAGTTCTCCTGACTGCGCCCGAAGTTCATCGCCCGTTGTACCGCTCCGCTTTGAAATGATCATGGGAAGAATCACGCCTACAAGAGTAAACGCAATTAGTGCTGCGATACCAAGAAGCGGGTGAAAGCTTCCGATAAACAGGCACATAATCGTTTCCGATACTATAGCGATGCATATCGGCGAGATAGTATGTGCATAAAACACCTCCAGAAGCTCCACATCCGATGTGATGAGAGATATCAAATCTCCTTTATCCCTTCCTTCAAGCTTTGCAGGGCATAGCCTTCTGAGTGCTTTAAACACTTTGTCTCTTATGATTGCGAGCAGCGTAAATGCTATATAATGATTCGTCCGCTGCTCTGTAAACCTGAATATCGCTCGCAGTATCGCAAATGATAAAAGCAGCCATACAAGCATGTTCCAAGATAACTTTGTTTGTATCCCAAGCCCTATGAGAATTGCTTCTCCACCAAGTATCGGAATGAACTCTGCTGTAAGGAAGCCAAGTGTTCCGAGCACGACAGCCAGGATCATAAACCCGGAGAGAGGCTTTACAAGCTTAAGCATTCTTAACAGAATCAGCGCTTTGTTTTGCTTTTTCATGCGATAACACCTCCCTTCCCGTAGTCCTCAAGTTCTTTCTGTGTATTCCACAGCTTTCTGTATACGTTATTCGTTTCAAGAAGATCTACATGCGTTCCCGATCCGGATATCCTGCCGTTATCCATCACAAAGATTCTGTCCGCATCCACAACATTCATAAGCCTGTGAGTGATCATGATAACTGTCTTTTTTTCAGCAAGTTTCTTTATCTCAGAAAGGATAAGTTCCTCACTCTCGATATCAATATTGCTTGTAGCCTCGTCAAATATATATACCTTCGCATCGTGAAGGATTGCTCTTGCCAAAGCAAGCCTCTGTTTCTGCCCACCGGAAAGGTTTCCCGCATTTTCCGTAAGAAGAGTGTCCAGTCCTTTTTCTTCCTTGAAGAATCCGTCTATATTACACTCAGTCAGCACATTCCAAAGTTCTTCCTCTGATGCTTCAGGATTTGCCAAAAGAAGGTTTTCCCGCACAGTTCCTCTGAAGAACGTACTGCCAATACCTACATAGTTGATATTCATAAAAAGATTATCTTCATTGATATCAAAAACGTTTATTCCGGCAATAGTAAGAGTTCCCTGCTTAATCGTATTTCGTCCCATGATAAGAGATGCGATGGTTGATTTGCCACTTCCGCTCTCCCCCACGATACCCGTAAATGTATTCTCCTTTATATCCGCAGATATATGATCAAGTACCTGCTTTTCATCATCATAGGAAAAGCTGACATCTGAAAGTCTAATGTCCAGCCCTATCTCGGAAAGTCTCGCAGTCTTTTCTTTTGGTTCTTCCTCGCTCAAGAATTTAAATATCCTATCGCTTGCGGCCATCCCATTCATAGCCACATGGAAGTAGCTGCCAAGTTTTCTCATCGGAAGAAAGAAATCCGCTGAAAGAAGGATCATAAAGACCGTACTCTGAAGCGTAAGGTTTCCGTCTATAAAGGTTTTTCCCGCAAGTGCAATACCAACTGCGGCACGTATTGTCCAAAATAGCTTTCAAGCTGTTCTACACCTTCCACTGATTCCTGAACAAGTTCTGCGGTTGTCGCATGCTCTCTGTATGTATTCCCAAGCTTCAGTATCTTTTTATATATCTGCTCTCTCATTACGCGCTTTACAGTCTTCGATGCACGATAGCTCATCTGCGTCGTTTTCTTTGTCATGACAAACCGAACAATGAGAACACCTGCAAGTATCGCAAGAGAAATAAGCATCTCATTTACGGTCATTTCCTTGCGATACAGCTTTCCTACCGCATTTGCGATGACAAAGATCATCACTGCGTTCATCATAAGTTCAACCCATTGGCAGATAATGTTACCCACTATGTATTTTTTGCTCTCTGGACACATAGCCATCAATCTCTTATCAAACATTTACTATCTTTACTCCCTTAAAGCGGCTTATTATTTTTTACCATCTGTCACAAAAAAGGATTCTTTGTTTAGACTTTATCATTTACCTCCCGCCTATGCTCATTATGAAATTGCAGCACATGTGACTATTGCTAAAAACAAAGTCAATAACATGTCTATTCCTCCAATCGTTTAACTTTATCTGCAGTTTCATGATATCACTAAGCGTTAGTTGCCGCTAACACTATTTTCAAAAATGATGCCCTGCACAAGCAGAGCATCCGTTATCATGAACTATCAGTTCTATTATCGAATTGTATTTACTTGCTGCAAGCCTTTGATCCCAATTGCTGCATCTTGTGCATCCTCATAATCACCGGCATAGACCTGCATTGGCTTAGCAAACTTTTCTCTCGTTCAGTGTCATGATACGCCTCCTTATCTGTGCTTATTGCACCTTTCTTCATCAATCTTTATTATCTTTCTTACCATCGTTAATCCTCTCTTGTTTCGCTGTATTCTTGTTTGTCAGAACAATATTGGAGTATCACCATACATAATAATTCTTATGATTCCAATAACAACAAGATGTGCCGGATAGTAAATATAGAAAAACCATTTTAGCCATTTAGCTTTTCCTCGCTGTCCGTCATAACGTTTCATAAGCGGATATACAAGGATAACAAACAATTCTATGATTCCGTGAACTTTATTTACAAAGAAAAACGACACTACTGCATACAACATAACCCATAGCATCATGATAAGCGTTTGTTTTTTTAGATCACCGCGATGTCTGTGAATGCCTATGATCGCCAGCACCGCGATACAACTCCAATCCGCAGGAAAAGCACTCCATACAAGTACAAAAATCAGGATATGTTTCAGCACTTTATACCTGAACTCTGAATCCTGAAGCCACAGTACCAACACTGCTATAAACAATGGGTACATGACGCTTGTCTGATTAAAAATACCTGTTTTAAGCGGAACGAAGTTTATTCCAAAAGCAAAACAGTACGCAAAATGCGAGATTATGGCAAATATGCCCAGTCTAAGCAGATACTTTTTTATGTTGTGTGTGTAATGATAGCCCTCTGCGATGAAAAACCACATAATCGGAGCCGTCAGCCTTCCTATAATATGTAGCGCAATAGGAAGCGGCTGTGCCGGGAACGATGGATAGAATAAATTGGCAGCATGATCTATCGTCATGGCAATAATTGCTATTATTTTAAGATGATTGGAGTTTAATTTCTTTTCCATTTTATCCCTATCATAAATTATCCTGAAATATATTCCGAGTTATTGTTTATTCGTTTCCTTCTTAAATATCAAATGATTAAAAAAAGCAATTTTTTTTAATTCTTCCATAGTACTTGTTTTGATTTCCAATGCAAGCATCGATTGATACCATTCATTTGTATACTTGATCTCATTATTCGAAGACAATCCGAAGAATGTCCTTATTCCATAGCTATCGGAAAGGTTGTTCCACCATGTTTCTATAGTCCCTAATTGTTCCCATTTTTCTTACTTCCTTAGCACGTTTTACTGAAATTAATCTTACACAGGGCATATCATCTGAAGGTCAAATGGTTCTTCTTCAGCAATTTCTTTTATTGGGTTAACTGTCAAATCACTCCCCATCGCTCTGTAAAACGCAATCGTCTCCTCTGAAGAGCAAGCAGATATGTACAAAGCTTCCGCACCATTTTTTCTTGCTTCATCTTTTCCTACTTCAAATAATCGTCTGCCGATGCCTAGACCTCTACATTCAGAAGATACCTGCATCATATCAAGAATCATATATCGACCTTTTAGCTGTTTTAATAGCCCTATAAAACCAACAACTCTATCATTTTCTAATGCAATGTATGTAATATATTCATCACTGCTTATTTGCTTGGCTACTGAACGTTTTTTATTTAGATTCCAATCTTCGGTATATTTGCATTCAATCAATATATAGTCCCCGTCAATTCTGCGATATACCTTATTTACATCCTGTTTTCTGTTATATGAATCCAATGAATTTATAGAGAAATTCTTTTCTGATAATAATTCTATTTTAATCAAATAATAAATCTCCTTGCTTCTAGACATTTATACGATTGAAAAGATATATTAACTTTTTTCTATCAATTCTTTAGCATAATCCCTCTTATTCAGTCGTTCGTATCATTCTGACTTCCACAATCGGAGAACCCAGTTTTATTACTTCTTCTCGTCCATCAATACAAAAGCCACATTTTTCATAAAACTTGATTGCACGCTTATTATCCTTAAGTACCCAAACTGCCACCGTTTGGTAATCGAGTTCACCCAAACCGGCTTGCATAAGTGCCTTGCCAACACCGGTACCACAGTATTCTTCCAATACATAAATTGCAAAAATCTCGCCAGTCTCAATTAGTTCTTCATCATGGTATTTTCCATAACCCACAAATCCAACTACCTGATTGCCATCTTTTGCAACTATAAGATTATCAGGCCACTTGAAAGCAATTTCTTCACACTTTGCTAAAGTCATTGAATCCAGATAGCTTTGTTCCACTATTCCTTTATATGCAGCCTGCCATGACTTCCAATGAACATAAGCTTTTCCTTTAATCTCTTCATCAGATTCCATTTTCTTTATCTCAATGCCCATATTCAATCTCCGATGTGCCTTAGTATATTATGCTGAAAGTTAATCTGTTCAGAAATACTTAAATTTATACTTTGTAGCAACTGTTTATAATTATACCTATATCTACCACCCTGTTCAATATTATGTGCATTAGTCTTGCCCCACCATTACTTGAATGTTTTGAAGGCTTTCGGCACACAAAAAAGACCCGGTACATTGTACCGAGTCTTTTGAAATCTGCAATTGCAGATGATTATCTCTTTGAGAACTTTTTCACTGCCTTAAGTGCTGTGTTTGTGGCATTTCCAGGACAAATTGCTGTTTACCTGCTGCGTACGGTAGAAAGCTCAGGACTAATGTGTGCGGTTGGTGGCAACTTTAATAACTGCGACCAAAAATAATACTCTGATCTTACTTTCTACTCATTAAATCCTTGTCTGTCTTTTGTAAGATTCAACTCTTTCTTCTAATATTTGCAGTATCTTGAACTGCCTTTGGCAACCACTCCGCATTTACATAGTCAAGCGGTATCACCAATTCCTGTATCTTATCTTCAAAAGCAGGTCTTTTTATATCATCCGGAAGATAATCCAAACCGACTTCTCGCAGACTGAGAACACTGTCATGAATCCACCCGACAGCCTGTCCATCGCAATATAGGCAATAGCAGCCAAACATCTTCTTTACACTGACGTCTAAATCTTTGAGGCCATCCAGCCATTCTTGAACTATGCACAGTTCTTCGTATGCCATTTCGATGCTCCTTTATACCTTAATCCTCACGCTTAAAGACAAATTATGCCAAACGGTATTAAGTATCTCTCATTTAATGTATCGAATTAAAAATTCAGTAATCCCTATAATTGAGAATCCATTCTCATCTAGTGTTTCACCAATCGGTCTATTTACAACAAGTATCTTTTGTACTTGATCATTTAACTTAAAATAAGGACGTATTTCTCTTTCTCTTGTTTCTGCATTAGAGATATCAGCAGTTACCTGTATATAAAGAGATCTAAGCCCTTTAGTGGCATAAAAATCCACTTCATTATTTTTCCTTATAGATTTTCCATTTTTATCTTTTTCAACAGTGTCAAAAGCACCGACATTAACAGAATAACCATTATAACAAAGCTCATTATAAACAATGTTTTCAAGCATTTGTCCTTCATCAGGAAATGCGAAATTAAGTCTGGCATTGCGTAATCCAGTATCTATAAAATAATACTTTCTGAGCGCACCGATTTCTTTCCGTCCTTTTAAATCATAGCGTTTTGCCTCACGCAAAAGGAAAGCATCTTTAAAGTAACTAATATAGTTTTCAACTGTCTGTTTATCGATATTTTCATTTCTAACACTTTCAAATGTATTGGCTATTTTTTCTGAATTAAGTAGTGAGCCTGTTGAAGAACTAATAATATTACATAGTTCATCCAAGGCCTCTCCTTTTTTCAACTGATTTCTTTCAACAATATCAGCGAAATATGTAGTAGCGAACAAGCTCTTTAGATATTCTTTTTTCTCTTCGTCGCTTTTTAATACAGCTAACGGCATTCCACCGTATTGCATATATGAATATATTGCTTCAGTTGCTGAACCTCCGACATATCCATAATATTCTTCAAATGACAGCGGAGACAGCTTTATGTTTGTTGCCTTATCTCTAAATTCAGTAACAATATCTGAAGACAACATTTTAGAATTTGATCCCGTCACATATAAATCTATATTTTTTTCTCTTGAGAGTCCGAGCACAACATCTACAAATGAGATTACCTCAGTATCATTAGCATTCGCCAAAACATGTTTACCATCAGTGAAATTTGGATTGATTATAGGATATACCTTCTGTATTTCATCAATAAATACATAATAATTTTCATTTTCTTTGCATCTTTCCCTTATATACGCTCCTAGTTCCAAAGGATCACGATACTTACTATTTTTATCATCATCTAATTCCATGATAATTATCCTATTCTCTGGAACTTTCTCCGAAAGCAAGTATTCTCTATAAATTTCTTTAAGAAGAAAAGATTTTCCACATCTTCTTACACCTGTTATCACTTTCGGAAATCCATTATTTCTGGCATTGATCAACTGATTCAGATATCTATCTCGCTTTATCATATAATCTCCTAAATTGTAGAATTCTACATTTTTATCAATTACATATTACCACTTCGCATTATCTTAATCAACAAAGTTGTAGAATTCTACACTTTTAGCGATTATCACAATTCAATAAAAAAACACCCCAAGACAGTTGTCCTGAGGTGTAATAAATCGCATATAATTGTCCAAAGACGTAATACGTTGTGAAACGATTATCTCTTTGAGAACTTTTTCACTGTCTTAAGTGCCTTGTTTTGGGCATTCCTAGGGCGAGTTGCTGTTTACCTGCTGCGTACGGTAGAAAGCTCAGGGCTACTGTGTGCTGCTGACTTTTTCATCTACTCAAAAAAGATTCCTTTCAACAACTTCTTTTTGCCTTCTTTGTAGTAAAAAATCTCCTACCATCTCATAGAAATCTTTTTCTTCTTCAGTCTCAATAATAGCATATTTATAGGCTTTTTCAAGTTTCCTCCAGAATTCTCAGTCCTTCCTTATAATCCTGTCCCAAAACTTCCTGTGTCTTTTGGAAGTCATATTTCTCATGTAGCCTGTCATGAACCCTTAAGAACTCTTTCTTTCCGTATTTCCTTATATATAATGCCTGAGCCTTTGCTGCATTTGCTCCGTCATTTGATGGAATATAGAACCCTTTATTGCAATTTTCGAGCTCATCACACTCATAACATCCGTCCAAATCTTTTTCCTTACAGCATTTCACATTCGGACATATTCTGTCCTCAGCACAGGTGGCAAAAGAGCAGACATTGTACTTCGTTCTGCAGGATCCGCACCACTCTGAAAGGAAACAGTGATTACAGGAAAAGCCACAATAAGCAATAGGATCAACACCCTTTCGTGCTATCTTGCAGAGTTTATTCTTGATGCGGCGCATGGCTTCGATATGCATGATCCAGTGACGGCTAAATGGCATCTGAATCAGTCCTTTTATATCCTTTCCGCACCAGTAATCAATCAGCCAAAAGGCATTCTCATTCTCACTGACACTTTTACTGCGGATAAGTTTTTCCTTTACATCGCCGCCGAATTTTTGCTTTAAATCCTTGTATGTCAGATTTCCAAGAATCTGATCCGTAGACTCCTTTACAGCTTTTACATACAGATATAGTTCTTTAATATTCAGTTTTTCTGAAAACTCTGCAATCTCGTTTCCCTGAAGTTCATTACCCGTAGTAATAATAGGTGCGCCAATGCGATTATGAAAGTCATGTGTAAAAAGGATTTGACTATCCCCTGCTATCATCTCATGGGCAACTATATCTTCAATCCTGAAAATATGCCAGATAGAATAGGCAAGGGTTTTACTGTGATATCCGTCCGCACCCGCAAAAGGCATTTGGGCAAAAGCCTCATCCGGATATCCACTCACAATCTGTGTGATCTGCTCAAACATTTCCTCACGAAAAGCCAAAAGCTTCTGAATAGCATCTTTAAAGGTTGCTTCCTTCGTCAGCAATTTCTGTATTTCTTTATTGTTTTCTGACCATGATTTGTCCATAATCTATCTTCTCTCATCGGTTAATCCAGCATTATTATTCCATTGTTCTTTCTTACATTTTAATAAAGTCATATTAAAATAGGCAAGCCTTACCCTTAATCTTTAAGCCCAAAAGTGGACCACTAACCCCGTCCCCAGGGAGTCTTTTTATTGCTACTTTATGCTATTGCTTTAGTTCTTTTGCCAATTAAACAATAGTATGTCACCATGAGCATCAGAAAAGCGCCTATCCATGCAGATACTTCAGAAATGGCAATTCCCTTAAATCCGTTCCTTCCTACCAAAAAGCCAAAGATCAGTCTCATAATGACTTCGAGCCCGCCTGAGAGCATTGGTATAAAGGTATTGCCCAACCCCTGAACAGAGTATCTGTATACAAAAAGCCAGCCCAGGGCAAAAAAGCTTATTCCCATGATCGGCATGAAATCGGTACAATAACCGATTATCATGTTGTCAGTCAGCAGCATCCTTGCCAGGCTTCCGGGCACAAATATCATAAGGAGCGATATAGGCACATTCACAAGTGTAGAGAGCATCAGGCCCTGTCTTACTCCTGTGCGTATCCTGTCATATTTGCCAGCGCCCTTATTTTGCCCCACAAAGGTCATCATGGAAAGACCTACGGACATTCCGAACTGCTCAAAGAGTGATGCAAATTTCATGCAGGCTGAATAGGCTGCCACATATGCGCTTCCCATAAGATTTACGAAGTACTGCAATACCATGGTCCCTGCAGCTGTGACCGAATTCATAAGTGCCACAGGAAGTCCTATTTTCATCAGTTCAACCAATATATTCTTTTCATCTGCTTTTTCCGACGTGTCTTTTCCCAGACTCATAAAATCGATGGTTCTAAGCTTTTTAAGGCACAAAAGGTATGATACAAACTGAGAGACCACTGTTGCCACTGCTGCTCCGACAACTCCGGTGCCAAAGGCCATTATGAAAATAATATCAAGCATGATGTTCACGAGTGATGAACAGATCATAGCAGTGAGGGGCGTTCTGGAATCTCCCATTGACTGGAGAATTGTAATCTCAAGGTTATTCATAACCGTCACTACAATTCCCAATAAGATCACAACAAAATATCTATACGAATCGTCAAAGATATCTTCAGGAGTGTTCAAGAACGTCAGCATCTTATTAAGCAAAGAAACGCATACAACAGTAAAGGCTATTCCAAACGTGATACTGAGCTTCTTGGCTGCTCTGATGTATGCATTCAGCATAGCCATATCGTTTTTTCCAAAGCTCTGGGCAAAGGTTATGCCAAATCCTCTGGTCATCCCCACAACAAATCCAAGTATAAGGAAGTTAAGTGTCCCGGTTGCCCCAACAGCAGCTAGCGCCTGATCCGAGATTCCCTTGCCAACTATAATGCTATCCACAAGACTATATAGTTGTTGGAAAAGATTTCCCCATAATAAGGGCAAAAAGAACAGTATGATCTGTTTCATACTGTTTCCTGAGGTCATATTTTGTGTGGTCTGTTCTGTATTTGTCATGTCCGCTCTCTTTGGTCTTTCTCTTAATGTTAATTATTTAATAGTTAAGATCATTTAAGTATCCGGGCTATTCCCTTTGCAAGACGCAAATCCGCATCTTTGAAATGATTTCCGGGATTCATTTCAAACGTAGTTTCTATGCCCTTATTCTTGTATTGATCATAAATTTTTCCAGTCTTATCTTCAACTGTGCTAAGAAGCGCGTTGCGAGTGCGTGCCTCTCTATCGCCAAGGGAAAAATATACTCTTGAAGGCATTTTACCAAAATTATTTTTTTCTGCATATTCTAAAAATGAAGGATACCACATAGATCCGGATGCACTTACTGCTCTTGAGAACACATCAGTCCTGTACAAGCTGCAAATAGCGAACAATCCTCCAATTGAATAGCCTGCAATAGCCGTATATTCAGGCTCTGCACCAAGCTCAGCTTTTATAGCAGAGATTATGCTTCCAGTCAGCTTATCAAGATATTTATCTGCCCCTCCTGTGTAGGGGCTATCATTTTTATACAAAGGAGCACATTCCCAGGGGGCATCTCCTCATTCCAGTTAATGGTCCCTGGGGACGAGGTTAGGGACCATTTTTCACGCGTAAAAAAGACCCGGTACATTGTACCGAGTCTTCTGAACCCTGCAATAGCAGAAATATTATCTCTTTGAGAACGATTATTGAAGTGAATGTGCCTTATTTTAGGCATTTCTACTTCAAGTTGCTGTTTACCTGCCTCGTACGGTAGAAAACTCAGGACTACTGTATGCGGCTGGTGGCAACTCTCCCATATGACAATCATTTTTGTTTCATACGGGTAGTCCAATCTGGGTATTGGATGAAACTCGTCTTATCGTAAAGTCCTCCGAATATCTTATCAGGCATAGCGCCATAAACAAGAACAACTTCTGGTTCAAGTTCCTTCAGCATCTCTTCAAGACCTTCTCTGAAATATCTTTTGGATTCAGCGGATTTGATTTGTCCATATGTTCCGATAGAAACAATGCTATGTTTATCCACTCCCTGAAATGCCACTTTTTCTCCGAGAAAATCCGATTTATAAGTTCGCTCATCTCCCCATCGAATGTTAGGCACAACATAAAGCCCTTTCTGGCTTAAGTAATACCCAACTGCTCTGTTCAGATAGATATCAGCGATTTGAACACATAATGGCGCGTCAAGATAAAGTGAACAATCTGGTGTAACTATTCCCGGAAACCTTTTTAAATCGTCAACGTACTCTTCGGTATTTATTAGTATTTCCCGAAAATTGATATCATTTTCATAAAAGCATACAAAATCATTCTTATCTTGGCTCCGCTCTCTGATTGAGAACGGAACCATCCCTTCAGGAATAATTATCTCTTTTGGCGCATCAATATGTGGTATTTCAAACTTTCCATCGAAAAATGCAGTTTCTACCAAAGAAACTCTAAAGCCTTCATCTACCAGATTAGTCGCTGTCTTTCCCATGTTCTGCCTCCCACCTCAATATTGCTTCTGCCCCTTCTACAGCGCCAGCAATATTGTATGTAGCACATTCCTCAGGGAATTTAGTCATTAGTTCCTTGTAGCACTTAACTAATTCAGTATTTGGTTTTTTTTCAACAACCTCCTCCAACACCTCACTTATCCAGGAATATTCCGAAGCAGTGCATTCATTATTCAAGAAGTCTATTGTCGCTGTAATGTCTTCTGATAGGATATCAGTTAAAAGATTCTGGCATTCCTCTATTCCGTCTGCCCACTCTCCGCAACTAATATCTTCCACATATTCTCTGCGTTTAATGACTTCTCTAAACTTTTCTATATTCATTTTTTCTTACCCCCTTTACCATATGGTTGTTTTGCATCTGGAAAGATGGTTCCTATTTGCCCATGTGTTCGTATAACTCCAACACGAACTCCTTTCCACATTCCAAATACAGCCACTCCATCCTTGGTATGTCTATTTCCTTTCAAATTTGCCACATGCTCTCCTGCATGTTTTATGTCCTTGCTAGTCCAGTTCTTTGGAAACCACGATTGTCCCATAGATTTTGTTTTTGCCTTATTTGTATGGTCCAAAACATGTCCTACTCGTACCCCATTAGGATAGGTCTTCTCAACCTTATATCTAATGCCATACTTATCAAGTTCGTTCATGCCCGCTTGTCCGTGTCCCCCACTCTTAAGCCGTATATGATTGCCGTTACGTGGCTTTGTATAGGCACCTTCATTTGAATGAACTACTGAGAATTGGCTTGCAGATCCTGCAGCACCGCGAGTATTTAATACCCTTCCCGATTTAGTTGTACCCATAGACGTTCCCTCCTGTCATAATTGACAGACAAGGAACTAAAACAATTTCTTTTTTCATTTTTCCTCATCTTTCTGCCAAGAATTATTCTTGACCAAACAATAAAAAGATTTTTAGTTGCATTTTTTATTGCTCTCTCAGAAAGATTGAAGTAGAATATAATATACCAAATATGAAAGATTCTACTGAGTCTTTCTTTGAGAGAACGTATAGCTGCGCCAACAGTTATGCGTTTTTTCTTTACCTATGTAAAGCCTCTCATAATTTTGCCTCCTTTCTATGGGTAAAGATAATAGATATCTTAATTAAGCATTTTTATGTTTACCATTGTTTTTATTATCAGATCTATCCAATTTTCTCCTATTTTTAGCAAAAGCCTGCGAAACATAATATGTCTCAACAATTTCCTTAGGTTTCATTCCCTTACTCTCATTGTATGGAATCATAACCTCTGCACATAATGCCTTAGCCTGCCATTCAACACTACAATATGCTGGTATTTCTTTATCCTCAAAACTTCTGTTATAAAGAGGAGTATATCCTATTTCAAACAAAAACACATGGCAGATTTCGTGACATATAAAACCAAGAAATGCTCCTATCCTTTTCTTATACGCTCCCCAATACACAGTCGCTTTTATCTCGATTGTGAATCCGCCTCTATCATTAGGAGTACATCTAGCCATTGTTTGAGGCGCCAGTTTATTATCTTCGACGATAACATAATCACAACCTTCAAAAACATCACTTACCTTATCAAGCACTTCAAGAACAGGAAAAGGCCCCGTAAGAGGAACATCAAATAATTTCCTAAAATACATTGCAAATCTACGTAAATCTTTTCTACTAGTTGGTTTTGTTTCGTAATCCATTTACTTTGATGTATCCTCCTTCTTGCTCAATAATTCCATGATTTTCATTGCCGTATCATCGTCCAAATCATCAAAAGCTCTGGCAAAAGCTAACACAGCTTTTCTCTGCACATTCCCCGCCTTTTTAGAATCAATTCTATATTGCGCCCTTGACTCTTCAATAGCTTCTTCTAATTCCTCCTTTTCACTTGCTGTAAGGTGATAATGGTCAACAAGTTTGGAAACCCAATCAGCAGGAACATTCTTCTTACCATTTTCCACGGCTGAAATAAATGGCAATGAAGCTCCAAGTATTTCAGCCATATCGCCCATTACTTCATGATGCTTGATTCTTAACACACGTACAAATTCACCATATTTTGTATATGACATAATACAAGCTCCTTTCTTTATACTAAAAATATTATCATTACTTTATCCAATAATCGAGTACATTATTTAACCATAATTAGGTTAATCTTTCTTCAAAAAAACACCCCAGGACGGTTGCCCTGAGGTGTAATAAGTCGTATATGATTGTCCAAAGACGTAAAACGTTGTGAAACGATTATCTCTTTGAGAACTGTACGAACGTAAAAAAAGCCCCAGTGGGGCTTTTTTAGTGAGTAGCCTCAAAGCTATGCTTTGAGGTGACCTCGGGAACCGAGGTCATTGGAACAAAAAATCCCTCTGCATAAGCAGAGGGATATATTTGTTCCAATTATCTCTTAGAGAACTGAGGTGCGCGACGAGCAGCCTTTAAGCCGTACTTCTTACGCTCCTTCATACGTGGATCTCTTGTGAGGAATCCTGCAGCCTTAAGTGTAGGTCTGTACTCAGCATCTACCTCAAGGAGTGCACGTGAAATACCGTGTCTGATAGCACCAGCCTGGCCAGTGTATCCGCCACCCTTAACGTTAACGATAACGTCAAACTTCTCTACAGTACCTGTAGCTACAAGTGGCTGACGAACAACTACCTTTAAAGTCTCAAGACCAAGGTACTCGTCGATATCTCTCTTATTTATTGTGATCTTGCCTGTTCCAGGTACAAGATATACTCTAGCAACTGAAGACTTTCTTCTACCAGTTCCGTAATACTTTGTTGTATTCTTAGCCATGATCTACCTCCTATTAAAATGTAAGCACTTCTGGCTTCTGTGCCTGCTGCTTGTGATCTGGTCCAGCGTAAACGAAAAGCTTTGTGTACATCTGACGACCAAGTGGTCCCTTTGGAAGCATGCCCTTAACAGCGTGCTCGATAACTCTGTCAGGGTGTGTGTTGAGCATCTCACGAAGAGTTGTCTCCTTCATACCACCAACATAGTCTGAGTGATGATAGTAGATCTTCTGATCAAGCTTCTTACCTGTAACCTTAATCTTCTCTGCATTAACTACGATAACATAGTCACCACAATCAGCGTGTGGAGTGAAGACTGGCTTATTCTTACCTCTTAAAACCTTTGCAACTTCTGCACAAAGACGACCGAGTGTCTGTCCCTCTGCATCAACTACATACCATTTTCTCTCAAGCTGAGATGGGTTTGGCATATAAGTATTCATTGAGAATTCCTCCTTAAATAAATCTTAAAAAAAGCTCCAAGAAAGTGATGTCCGGGCACCGTCTCGGAAAGTTATAGTAAAACTCATTTCCGGGCTAACAGAAATAAGTTACCTTACTACATCAGCCGTTATAGTATACAATACGAATCCAGTTTCGTCAACCACAAAATATAATCCGCCAGTTACGGCTACAAGCCTTAGAGTTTCTCCGCTCAGCTTAGAATGCTTCGCTTGAGAAACCTAAGAGCTTGATGCCTACTGGCCCATCTATTCGTATTCTATCCCTATCATCGTCAAGCCGTGGGCTGGGGCTGTTGGGCCGGCGAGCTCACGGTTGCGGCCACGAAGGATTTCAAGCATATACATTGGCTCCATCTCACCTGCACCCACTTTAATAAGGGTTCCAGCAATGATTCGAACCATGTTGTAAAGGAAGCCATCGCCAGTGAGGCGAATGTGGATAACATCATCCTCCTTATAAACCTTTGCAGTGTATATGGTACGGACGCGGGATTTAACCTGCGCCTTTACCGATGAAAGTGATGTAAAATCGTGCTGGCCGATGAGATACGCAGCAGCCTCGTTCATCTTGTCCACGTCTAAATCGTAATAGTAATGGAATGTATCCTTACGCTTTGTAGGGTCCGGCATCTTGCGATTCAAAATCTTGTACTCATATGTCTTGCGACATGCCGCATATCTAGGATGAAAATCATCCTCCACCTGGCATGAGTACTGAACCACTATATCGTCAGGAAGACGCTGATTCAAGGCAAAGCTAATTTTATCCGCTGGCATACGGGATGTAGTATCAAATACAGCCACATTTCCAAGGGAATGAACACCTGCGTCTGTTCGGCTTGCCCCAATAATAGAGATAGGCTCTTGCAAAAGATCTGTAAGAGCCTCGTTTAATTTCTGTTCAATTGTGACACCGTTTGGCTGAATTTGCCAGCCACAGTATCCGCTGCCATCATAGGCAACAACTATCATTACTCGCATATTATAAAATTACCTTTGCTGAATAAAAAACTATCAAATAAATTGCAATACAAATATAAGCTCGCTGGTCCAGACTAGTGTACTTCAGCGGACGCATCTTTGTCCTGCCCTCTCCACCATTATAGCATCTTGCCTCCATAGCGAAAGACAAATCGTTTGCTCGTCTGAAAGCTGATACAAAAAGTGGCACTAAAAGTGGCACCATGTTCTTTGCCTTTTTAATGAGGCCGCCTGACTCAAAGTCTGCTCCTCTTGCCATCTGTGCCTTCATTATTTTGTCTGTTTCCTCAATGAGAATTGGAATGAATCTCAAAGCGATTGACATCATCATTGAAATCTCATGAACTGGAACATTTATCCTCTTTAAAAAGCCAAGAGACTTTTCAAGACCATCAGTAAGCTGATTTGGTGTAGTGGTAAGTGTCATGATTGAAGTACCAATAATAAGAAGAATCATTCGACTTGTCATGAGCACCGCATTTTTCAAGCCCACATCAGATATTGTAAAAATCCAAAATGAGGCCAGCGTACGACCTGGTGTCAAAAACAGATTAAAGAGTCCTGCAATAATCAAAAGCACAACAATCGAACGTAAGCCCTTTACCATAAATGAAAATGGCACATGACTCATCTTTATAATTCCAAAAAGTGTGATTAATACTGCCGCAAACAAAATCACATTATTAGAAGAAAACAGCGTGATTATAAATATAAGCGTAGCAAACAGCTTCACTCTTGGATCTAGTGAGTGAAGAATTGATTCAGCTGGATAATATTGTCCTAAAGTTATTTCACGCAACATAATATTTCTTCCTTTGCCTCGTCAACAGTTGTAGCATCTGTCCTAATATCAAAACCGGCGGCCTTTAAATCATTCATTACATAGGTAACCTGTGGTGCAGCAAGCCCCATAGCTTCAAGCTCCTTGTAATGAGAAAAGACTTCCTTAGGAGTGCCATCAAACGCTGGCTTTCCTGCATCCATAACAATGATTCTGTCAACGTAATTTGCCACATCCTCCATAGAATGTGATACAAGAATGACTGTATCCCCACGTTTCTTGTGCATATCTGCAATCATACCAAGGATATCATCTCTTCCCTTTGGATCAAGGCCAGCAGTTGGCTCATCGAGAATGATAACAGCTGGCTTCATTGCAAGAACGCCTGCAATTGCAGCGCGACGCTTCTGACCACCTGAAAGCTCAAATGGAGATGCAAGATAGAACTCTTCTGGGAGTCCGACCAGACCAAGAGCTTCGTAAGCACGCTTAATCTGCTCTTTCTCGTCCAAGCCCTGATTCTTTGGGCCAAACTGGACATCCTTAAAAACAGTAGTTTCGAAAAGCTGATGCTCTGGGTACTGGAAAACCATTCCCACCTGTGTTCGAAGCTCCTTGATATCATAGTCCTTGTCATAGATGTCCTGGCCACGATAGTAAATATGACCGTCTGTAGCCTTGATAAGACCATTAAGATGCTGCACAAGTGTAGACTTACCACTACCTGTGTGACCAATAATACCGATAAACTCACCTTCCTTAATTGAAAGGCTGATGTCATCAAGGGCAGTAACCTCATAGGCTGTGCCTGGACTATATTTATATGAAACGTGATCTAAAATAAGTTCGTTGTTAGCAGTCTTATCAGAATTCTTATCACCCGTAGTATTTGTAAGATGATGAACAGAAGTCTGTACTCTACCAAGCTTTAGAATATTTTCTACAAGCTCTTCTCTGGTAAGGATACACTCAGGGAGTGGAAGTCCTGATTTTCTAAGCTCATGTGCAAGCAGTGTAACCTGTGGCACGTCAAGGCTGTGAGCCTTCAAAAGCTCCACATCCTTAAAGATTTCACGAGGCTTTCCCTCCATGAAAACCTTACCCTTTTCCATTACGAAAACATAGTCAGAATCTACAACCTCTTCCATGTAGTGAGTAATGAGGATAACTGTGATTCCCTTTTCCTTATTCAAAGTGTGAACAGCTTGAAGCACATCCTTTCTTCCATCAGGATCAAGCATGGCTGTTGGCTCATCTAAAATAATGCACTTTGGCTCCATAGCCATAACGCCAGCAATTGCAACGCGCTGCTTCTGTCCACCAGAAAGCTTGTTAGGAGAATGACTCTTGTACTTGTACATTCCCACCATCTTGAGAGATTTCTCAACACGCTTGATAATCTCCTCGGTTGGAACACCGATATTCTCAGGGCCGAAGGCAACATCCTCGTCTACCACTGATGCAATAATTTGATTGTCAGGATTTTGAAAAACCATTCCGGCTGTCTGACGAACTGCAAAGGTATACTCATCATCTGAAGTATTCATACCGTCCACAATGAGCGTTCCCTCTGAAGGTGTAAGAAGTGCATTGATATGCTTTGCGAAAGTGGATTTGCCAGAACCATTATGTCCCAAAATAGAAATAAACTGGCCTGGTTCCACATTAAGATTAACATGATCAAGAGCAACCTGGATGCTCTCCACGTTGCCCTCTTCATCACGTCTAATATATTCATGTACTAATTCTTTTGATTTGATAATCGACATTGGTACCCACTATTCCTTTTATTCTTTCCAGTTGAGTCTATGTAAATTACCCTCAGTCTCAAGTCCGAGGAAATCGTTTTGTCTCAGTGCCTCATACAAAATGATTGCTACCGAGTTTGATAAATTAAGTGAGCGTATATCATGTCCCATTGGAATACGAACGCAATTCTCCTCATTGTCTACAAGAATTTCCTCAGGGATTCCTGCTGACTCCTTGCCGAACATTATGTAGCAGTCTGGTTCGTAATTTACCTCTGTATGAGTACGCTTGGCCTTTGTGGTGGCCATATAAATCTTTGCATCTGGATTCTTAGCCTTGAAATCATCCCAATCGTCATAACGGAAAACCTCAAGCTTGTCCCAGTAGTCCATGCCGGCTCGCTTCACGGTTTTGTCTGTGAGAACAAAGCCTAGTGGCTCAATTAAATGCAGCCTAGTTCCGGTAGCGCAGCACGTTCTACCAATGTTTCCTGTGTTGGCTGGAATTTCAGGCTCATGTAATATAATATTTAACATTATCTAAAACCTACGTCAGTTACAGCTACAAGCCTAATGAATTCTCCGCTCAGCATAAAAAGCTTCGCTTAAGAATTATTAGAGCTTGATGCTTACTGACTTACTCTTTCTAAATTACTTGGCAGATCTAAGCTCGTTTATAAATTCTTCTATACGATCCATAGCCTTCTTCAACGCCTCCAACGAGTACGCATAAGAAATACGCACATTGCCCTCGCCACTTTCTCCGAAGGCTGTGCCAGGAACAACTGCTACTTCCTTTTCTTTAAGAAGTCGAGTACAAAATTCCTCTGAAGACATGCCAAATTCAGCGATAGATGGGAAAATGTAGAATGCACCATAAGGCTCAAAACACTTCACTCCCATTTTCTTGAAGCGATTCAGAAGATAACGACGGCGGTCGTTGTACTCCTCGCGCATATTTGCCACGTCCTCATCACAATCACGAATAGCTGTGACTGCTGCGTACTGGCTTGTAGTAGGCGCGCACATTATAGCAAATTGATGGATTTTTGTCATCTGCTGTACAATCACCTGTGGTGCGCAGACGTATCCGAGTCGCCATCCAGTCATGGCATGGCTCTTTGAAAAGCCATTGATATAAATAGTGCGTTCCTTCATTCCAGGGAAGCTGGCAATGGATACGTGTCCCTGTCCTGTGTAGGTAAGCTCTCCGTAAATCTCGTCTGTAAGAACGAACAAATCGTACTTCTTAACAAGCTCTACAATAGGCTCTAAATCAGACTTTTCCATAACAGCACCTGTTGGGTTGTTAGGGAAAGGCATGATTAAAATCTTGGTCTTATCTGTGATAGCAGCCTCTAATTCCTCTGGCTTAAGTCGAAACTCGTTTTCCTCCTTAAGGTTGATAGCTACTGGCTTTCCACCTGCTAAAATGGTGCATGGCTCATAGGAAACGTAGCTTGGCTGAGGAATAAGAACCTCATCACCTGGATCAAGCATTGCACGAAGGGCAACATCAATACCCTCAGAGCCACCTACTGTCATAAGCATTTCTGTAAGTGGATCATAGTTCAAACCATAATGACGCTTTAAAAAATCAGCTATCTCAACACGAAGCTCCTTCAAACCTGAATTTGAAGTGTAGAAGGTACGGCCTCTCTCAAGAGAATAAATAGCCTCATCTCTTACCTTCCAAGGTGTATCGAAATCTGGCTCGCCTACGCCAAGGGAAATAGCATCTGGCATCTCTGCCACAATATCAAAAAACTTTCGGATTCCCGAAGGCTTTATCTCAGTAATAGTTTTATTCAGAGGGTTTCTCATAAGCTCACCTTCTCCCTCTCATCAACATGCTTTTCTGCCATGATAATACCGTGGTCCTTGTACTTCTTCAATACAAAGTTGGTCTGAGTAGAAAGCACTGAGTCAAGTGGAGAAAGCTTAGCAGAAACAAAGTCTGCAACCTCTCTAAGTGTATGTCCCTCGATAGAAACCATGAAATCATAGCTTCCTGAAATAAGATAAACAGCATCAACCTCTGGATAGTTGTAGATGCGCTCAGCAACCTTGTCAAATCCCATTCCTCTCTGTGGAGTAACGCGAACCTCAATAAGTGCTGAAACCTTTTCTACGCTGGCCTTTTCCCAGTTAATGAGTGTAGGGTAACCGCAGATTACGTGCTCGTTTTCCATAGCCTCCAGTTCATTCATAACTGTAGCCTGGTCGCAGCCAAGCATCATAGCCAAATCGCTCAAATCTATTTTGCTGTTATGCTCAATATAAGTTAAAATCTTCTCTCTCATTTTAATCACCCCTTATCCGCTACCCCAAGCATACTATAAATATTATTATTCGCCACGCTTGCGCTCTTATTCGCTCTTTGCCCTACATAAGATGCTGCTAAAGCACCATCTAAGTAGGGATGGCTCATCAAGGGCTCATAAATAACATTTATAGTCTGCTTGGGTCAGCTCATCTAATTCTGTTAGTTACATAATAGTTTATTTTCGTTCTACGCTGTATAACGCATCGGTACGTGGTGGCTCAAGGAAGCGCACCTCATCGCCGCTTAAAATGCGACGATCATTCGAAGAGTTGGACTTCCCGATAATGGCGGATGCTACCCCCGCTGCACTAAGTTTGCGAACCAATCCATTGCCGTCGTTGGTTGCGATGAGCATTGCACCTGACGAAATGAGTTCATAAGGATTAATTCCGAAGAACTCGCAAACCTCTATAGTTTCCTGTTTAACAGGGATTGCTTTCAAATCAACATCAAGACCTACGCCTGAGGCCTCTCCCATTTCCCAAAGCGCCCCGAATATTCCGCCTTCGGTAACATCATGCATAGCAGCTACGCCATGCTCCACTGCGATGCGGCTTTCTGGAAGAACACTAAGGTACTGGTCAAAGCCCTTAGCCGTATCCACAAGTGACTGTGGCAAACGAGTGAGAAGCTCTGCCTCGTGGTCCTTTGCAATAATAGACGTACCCTCAAGACCAATCCACTTTGTGAGCACAATATCCATATTAGGCTTTGCACCGCCTGTGGATACCATCTGACCTTTCTTGACTTTACCAACGGCTGTAACAGAAATCAAAGGCTGATTAACCGCCTCGGTAACCTCTGTATGTCCGCCGATGACCTGCACATTATAACGTTTGCAAGCTGCATCCACCTGCTCCATAATGTGTTTCAGCTTCGCCTCTCTCATGCGAGGTGTAAGGAGCACTGTCAAAAGGATTCCGATTGGCTCTGCACCAGCAGATGCCAAGTCATTAACAGAAATTGTAACTGCCAGCTCACCTATATCAGAGGCTGTTCCAGTGATAGGATCAGTTGATAAAACCATCTCCTCATCAGGTCCAATCTGAACCGTAGCACAGTCCTCTCCAATAGAAGGGCCATTGCCAACCTCTGGTCGCTTTACATTAAGTTGTTTGATAACAGAGCGTTTCAGAACGCTCTCTGGTAACTTTCCAATATCCATAATTATGCCCTAAAAATGTTAGATTGCAGGCGCATCCTGTGTTCCTTCTGTAGTACCTGCAGGTGCCTCAGTGGCAGGTGCAGTCTCGGTAGCTGGTGCCTGATTTGTAGTCGAATTATTAGTAGTGGTCTGATTTGTGACCTGATACTTTGGTGTAATTGTAAATGGTGTGGAATTAGCAACACCTGGTGCGTAAGTCGCTATAGCATTTGCAATTGTAGCTGCATCCTGTGTAGCAACAGCCTGAAGCATAGCGTATGAAAGATTTGCATCCTCCGAAGCTATACCTACAGTAACTGTTCTGTTGGATGGATTGTACTTACTGTTATTATATACGTCGCGGCTAACCTCTGTGCCATTTTCGTAAACAACCTTCCAAAGGCGTGCTGTGTATCCAGTGTGACCACTGACTGTGGTTGTCATCTTGCCAAGTGGTACATTTGGATCTGCAACCCATGTTGTGTTCTGAACATTTACCCCAGTGATTTCAGTCTCATAATCAACTGTGTGGCCTGGGTCATCCTCTTCCTTACCATAAATGTTGAAGTATACATTGCTGCCGTCACAATGACCTTCTATATATATAGGATAATTCTTGTTGTTCTTAATCTGAAAATCCTTACTGCCGGACTCTGAAATCGCCGCATCCATTGATGGCTTTACATATGTAACAATCATTGAATGGGCGCTTCTGGTAACAACTCCAAGCTCAGCCTCACGAACAGCTCCGTAAAGTGTAGTGGAAACCTGGCAGATACCACCGCCATAAGTCTCAACAGTTGTTCCATTCTCATAAGAGCCTGCAAGCATGTATCCATTTTCAGCTGTGAATGGTGTGATAGTATTAAGAACTGAAAGCTCATCTCCTGGATAAAGAATAGTTCCATTAATGAAGCTTACACCATTTGCAACATTATTCTTACGAGCTGATGATGAAGAGCTATAATCTGTTGAGAAAGCTCCAATTAAATCCTTAATCTCTGCCAGCTCCTCCTTGCTTCCTCTAGGCTCTTTTACCTCTGTAGCAAGCTCAACAGTGGCATCACTGCCATCCCACTGATTCTCAATATAATCCACTAGAAGGGATGCAGATTCCTCAATCTGAACTACTACACCAGCTGTTCCCTCATGGAAAACAAACTGATCATTCTCACGTGTGAGATAGTCATCGCTTGCCTCATCATTTACCTGAGATGAAGCTGTATTCAAATATCTGACGATTCCATCATAGTTGGCGCCAAGTGAAAGCGAAAAATCCTTTGTACGGCCTGCCGCCAAATCCTGATTGGCTTTAAATCTCTCTGCTATATTGCCATAGGAGCCATAAGTAGCTGCCTGAACAGTGACATAATTATTCTTCGCGCCAATACAAAGGTCACTACCCTTTGCAGAGATAGTCTGACCATTGGCAGAAAGTGTGAAATTCACATTGTCATATGCCGCAAAATAGGCATCTACAACATCCTGCGCCTCTGTAACTGTCTTTCCTGAGACATCTGTACCCGCTATACTGATGCCATTTGGAATAATTCTGTTGTCAGTAACAACCTCTTCCTCTACTGCCTCTGCCTCTTCATTTGCCTGCTCTTCCGCTGCTGCATCCTCAGCAGCAAATGTAATGGTAGGGGAAGCCAGAGATAAAGCTAAAGAAATTGATAATACTTTATATAGTTTTTTCATAACATTAACCTCTAATATGTTACAATTATAGTAGAGCTGCAGCGAAGGTGGTAAATACCATACAAATCACAACTACTACAAGTACTGCACCTGCAATAATCTGATGCTTTTTACTACGTTTCATATTTTTACCTCGCTAATCATTTTCTTTATAGTAAAGGAGAATAACCATGCATTTTGGATTCCCGATTTTACCGTTTTTCCTATTAGCATTAGTTCTACTTACTATCAGACTTCGAAGCCTTTCCCTCAAAAGGGAACAGCAGGAAGCTGAGTTCTGGGCCAAGGAGCGCCAGGCAAATATAACACCTGCTAAAGATATATCTAATCTAAGATATATTACCATTCCAATAGAGAAATTTCCATTAAATTTTAGCACTGACGAAAAAGTAATTGAAATTGAAAATGAATTGAAAGAATTGTCTACCCATAGGCTTTTGAATCTTACGGGAATGACAAATACAGACCTTAAACTCGCCTACGGCATGCCGAATTTCGAGACCATGAGCAGAATTGGTGATGACTTTGACAGAACCTGCGTACTTCTGAACAAATATGCAGAGGCTCTCATGGAGGCAGAACGCTACGAGGATGTGATTACAGTTCTTGAGTTTGCAGTTGGTGCAGGCACTGACGTCAGTGAAAGCTACACCATGCTGGCAAAATGCTACCAGTTTACCAATATGGATTCAAAACTGGATTTACTTCGCAATCAGGTTGCGGAAAGCAATTTATTCTTAAAGGATTCAATCCTACAGAAAATCAGCTAGTGAAAGAGCCCTGATCATCACGACCAGGGCTCTAATTGTGTTTACTTTTATACTGTCATTTTCTTTGATTCATCTTCATCATCTTTACGACGCTTAAAGAATGCAAACAATCCAATCAATGCTCCTAGAACTGGAATTGTTGTACCAAACCATTTCTTACCTTCATGTGCCATAGCACCTGACTTAGCAACTTCACCATCTCCTATTGAGGTAATGTTTGACTCTTCTGTTGTATCAACCCCCACAACGCTAAGCGGAACCTGAACATCTTCAATCTGCTCAACATCCTGAGCCTGAGGTGCAACTATATTCTGAGTAGTCTGTGTTGCCTGAGTTGAAGCTGTTTCCTGTGCTTCAGCTTCTGGTGCTGCCACAAGATTTTCTGTAACAACTGCCTGCTCCTGTGTTGCCACTGCCTGAGTTGTAGACTGTGTAGAAGCTGCAGGTGATGCAGATGTTGCCTGCTGCACAGACTGAGTTGTTGTCTGTGTTGCTGTCTGAGCTGTTGTCAAATCTGCAACCTTCTCAAACTTTTTCTCAGGCTGTACAACTGTTTCTCCAGCTGCAATTTCAGCCTTAACAGTTTCAATTACTGTTTCTGTAGCTTCTGCAGATGCCTGCTCAATAACTGGAGTTTCTGCTTCTTCAGGAGCTGTCCCTTCTATAACTGGAGCAACTACTGCTGGTGCAACCTCAGCAGAAGTCTCAATTATTGGGCTCTCAGTAATATCAGTAGTCTCTGATGCTTCAGTAGTTTCTGTTATTACAGGTGTTTCTGTCACTTCTGAAGTCTCAGTTGTAGTAGGTGTCTCTGTTGTCTCTGTAACCTCTGTAGCTACAGGTGTTTCTATCACTTCTGAAGTCTCAGTTGTAGTAGGTGTCTCTGTTGTCTCTGTAACCTCTGTAGCTACAGGTGTTTCTGTCACTTCTGAAGTCTCAGTTGTAGTAGGTGTCTCTGTTGTCTCTGTAACCTCTGTAGCTACAGGTGTTTCTGTCACTTCTGAAGTCTCAGTTGTAGTAGGTGTCTCTGTTGTCTCTGTAACCTCTGTAGCTACAGGTGTTTCTGTCACTTCTGAAATCTCAGTTGTAGCAGGTGTTTCTGTCACTTCTGAAATCTCAGTTGTAGCAGGTGTTTCTGTGGTTGTTGGAGCCTCTGTTGTTTCGGGTGTTTCTGGTGTCTCTGCAGCCTGCTGTGCAGCCATCAGGTCAGCTATAATCTGATTGAGTGACTCAATCTTTGCTGTTGTCTCTGTAATCTTGGCATCATAGCCACTGATATTTGCATCGATTGTTCCAATCTGAGCTGTCAGATTTGCAGACTTGGTATCAAGCTCCTGTATCTTTGTCTCATAATTTGAAATGCTCTCGTTAAGATTGTTAATCTTGGTCTGAAGTGTTGCAATCTGACTGTCAAGCCCAGCTATAGTGCTATTTGAAGAATCAATAGTGCCACTATAATTTGTAATCTTGGTCTGAAGTGTATTGATTGTAGTCTGAAGACCATCAATAGTATCTCCCAAATCACTAATCTGCTGTGTATAATCGGCAATATTTCCCTCAAGAGTCCCTATCTGAGCCTCATAACCAGCTATAGAATTGTTGAGGTTGGTAATCTGAGTATTGTAACCTGCAACAGTATCTGTCAGAGGATTAATCTGATCATCAAGCGCATTAATATTTCCCTGAATAGTATCCTTCTGACCATTTAATGTGCCAAGAGTTGTATCATAACCAGATATCTGAGTACTAAGGTTGTTAATCTCGCCTGTCAAATCAGATATAGTCTGTGTAAGTGTAGCTATAGCTGTTTCAGCTGCTACACGATCATTTATTGTTGTACTGTACTGAGTTGATGTAAATATATCTGCACCTTTTTGTGAAGTGGTTGAATCACCAAAGCCTGTTCTGTTTCTATAATAATAGGTATCTCCATTTATAGTGGTGCTCTTAAATCCTTTTTTCAGTAAGGAATCATAGTATGCCTTATTCTCAGCAGTCTGCTTAACTACTACTGAAGTCTTGTCATCAAGTCCATCAACATGCTGGAATACAGGTGTTTTTGCCAGAACATTTACGCCACAAATATTATCTAAAATCCTATCTTCATTTCCATTTGCTTCTGTTTTAATGACTGAATTACCATCTGAATCGCATCCAACATAATCGAAGTATATTTCAGCACCTTCATTTGTTAACGCGTTTACATATCTTATTACCCAATGGCTGTTGAAATAGTCATTTTCATTCCAATATTTTGTATTCTCAAAAGTGATATCGTTCGCGTCTGCCAGAGTAAGTTCGCCTGTTAAAAGAAGTTCATACTTCATCATGGCAAATGCCAATGGTCTGCCATAATTCTTATATAAATTTCCAAGCTGAGCATTAGTAGGTTTCGTTCCAAGAGAAGCCTTTTGCTCTAAAAGTGCAGTCTTCATCCCATTAATATCAGACTCAAGCTGCGCTAAACCTGCATGGTTATACCCTGCTTCTTCATAGGCTGTCTGGGCATTTGTAAGACTAGTCTCTGCGGTGGTCTTATCTGATTCTTTGCCAGTTTTTTCATCGACTAATTCCTGTCTCTCACTTGTTGCTGTATCAATCTGGCTTTGAACACCATTTAACTGAGTCTGTGCCTCAGACTTCTGTGACTCTAAACCATTAAGCTCTGTGTTAGCAGCTGTCAGTGCAGACTCTGCTGTTCCAAGGTTTGCCTCAGCAGTTGCCTTGTCACTCTGAACCTGTGAAAGCTCTGTCTCAGCCTCTGTCTTAGTCTGCTGTGCTGCAAGTTGTAAAACCTCTGCTGCATTTTTCTCAGACTGAGCCTCTGTCAGTGCAGACTCTGCCTGTGACTTGCCAGTTTCTGCTGCTGCAAGCTCTGCCTCTGCCACTGCCTTATCTGACTGCAGAGCAGCCAAATCAGACTCTGAATTTCCTTTTTCTGTCACAGCTTCATTCTTAGCTTCGACTGTCTCTGTTCTTTCCTCAATCACAGAGTTCTGCTCCAAGATAGCCTCTGCTCTGGCTTCTGCTGCATTCCCCTTCGCCTCTTCAGCTGCAAGCTTTTCTACTTCAGCATCTGCCTTTGCCTCGATGGCCTCATCTAAAGTATATTCCTGTGAAGCAGCCTGAGCCTCAGTTGTCTGAGCTACGCTTGCTTCCTGAGTTGTCTCCTGTGTAGTTTCCTGTGTGAGTTCCAAATCAATCTCGTCAGGAAGCTCCATGTTCTCATCATAAGCATAAGCCAAGCTGGCATCAGCAAGTGCTGATACACCGCCTATTGCTGCACCTGTAATTGCTGCACCCTTTAATAATCCATCAACTTTCTTTCCCATAGCTCGTCTCCTCTTAACTTACAATCCCTGTGTATCACACAATACTCCGTGCACTGTAAATCTCATTTCTGATGCCGAACAGGTCGACAGTGTAACAACCTGATCAGTTTCTGAAATCTGCGATGTCCTTTCGCTCTTTACATAGGAATGGGACACCAGCTGATTAATGTAATCCTTATATTCATCATCCGGATAGAATGGCACTGTGTAAACCCACGAACCTGGCTCAGTGTCAAAATATGAAAAGATTTCATATCTTCGCTTTCCATCCGATGTAATTATCTGGAAATATTTATGTTCCTCATAATAATCGTCATCTGACTTGTAATACTTTAGCTTTCCAAACATAGAAAGATTTCTCATATTATGTCCATAAATGATGTTGTGGCTGTCAGACCAGTCCGAATAATTGAACCCTTCCAGGAAAATGCTGCCAGCTTTGGCATATTCATTATCTATGGTTCTTCTAAGGTACTTTTCGTCATCCCCTGAAAACATAATTGGATAACTGATATCAGTGCCTTCCACATATAACCAACCAATGACCTGCGGATTAATCTTTTGAAGTGATGCAATATCAACATCAAGTTCATCGTACCACTGCCCCTCTGCTTCAGCTGCTGCAACCGTAGTGTAATTAGCCTGTAGATTTTCATATATCTTCTCTGATTTCTGATAACCAGAATATATATAGATAATTCCTCCAATTGAACTAAAAACTATTAAAAGTCCAAGCGCCAGAATAATCTTTGGATCAATTCCATGTCTTTTTACCGCTCTATTCTCTGAATGCTTTCCTTCTATATTATTATCACCTAAGTTTGATAAAAGAAGTCCCACCAAAAGAAGTAATGCTGCACCAATCTTTCCTAATGTTTCTGCGAGGATAGCTGCCACATAACCAAGTACCGGAATATGGAAAATCACTTTTCCTATTACATTTGTGTAAGCCACCGGCATGAAGTCCGCGCTTCCATTTGCATCGCCCTTTGTAGTGAAAAGTAGCTGTTCCTTATCTATCTCAACTATTCTGTGGGTCACCACACTGGCTCCAGCTTCGTATGCTATTACATCTTTCTCAGATAATTCATTGAAATCTGCTGGTTTTACGTATACAAGTGATCCAACTGAAATTGCCGGTTCCATTGAGCCCGAAATAACATTAAATTCTGAGAATCCCAAAAGCTTCGGTACTGCAAGTGGAATGCAAGCTATGATAATCAGTGCAATTATTAAGTTTCCTAAAGGCTTAAGCATCTTTTTCATGCTATAATTTTACCACATTAAGCAATATTTTGGAGTCAAAGTGTACAAATAGTATGATTTCTTAAAATTATTTCCTCTTCTAACCTAAAAATTATCATGCAATTTATGAAAAGTCTGTGAACTGGCAAATTCTTCCATCATTTGTCAAAAACTTCTTAAAAACGACATAAAACTACCCTGCAGGCTTTCTCATTAACCTGCAAGGTAGTTTCCTGTTATTTCTATAAAATATTATTAAGAATTAACTGTCTTTCTTGTTGTCATCCTTATCCATTGTATATATTCCAGCCAGTGCAATTGTCAGAATAACAATTCCCATAAGAGCTATTATTATAAAGTATGAAACGTATCGATGTTTGTCATCAATATCTACTATTGCTTCTGGAACATCTTCGTCAGGAATTGTAAGCTCTTGTCTTCCACTAAGTGGAACCTCTGGCTCAGTAATCTCTGTTGCATCACCTTCATCATCTACAGCTTCATCATCTACAGCTTCACCAGTCTGAGCTACCGCTGCTTCCGAATCGGCATCACCTGCCTGAACTCTATTATTATTAACTGGAAGATTTTCAACGGTCTGTCTTGGGATCACCTGATAGATAGGCTCCGCAGCACCCTGAACTGTACTATAGTTAACTGTCTCAGAATTTCTATAAACAGTTTTTCCAACATTCTTAGTATAGATAAAATCTACAACCTGATTAGCAACCAACGCTTTGATGTGAATGTTATCAGTATTTGAAACATAGCCATCGATATATCTGTGAGGAACATAAACCTCTTCACCTTCAGCACCGTAATAGGTTGCGTCATCTAAAAGTCTGTTTCCTGACTCATCTATGAATCGAACTGTGTAAGGAACAACTTCTCCAACACCATAGGCGATTACATAAGTCTCATCCTGAGTAACTGTAAATGCTGAGCTTGAAACAGTGTCATTGCTTCCGCTTCTTCTCATTCCCTTTACATAATACTTGGAATAATAAACTTCATTTCCCGCCTCATCTTCTGTAGTAACAGGAGAAATCTCAACCTTTACCTTTGGATCAAAGATAAATTCATCACCGTAATTCAGTCCGCCAACTGTGATGCAATCTGAATCTGTACCGACGAATTTGGCACCTTCCTCACCTGTTCCTCCGAGGATAATTTTGATTGTGTAGGTATAAGGCTGGCTCTCTGCAGCCTTTGCAGCCATAGGAAAAGTAGCCGCTAAACCAAGCACTAAAGTCATCGATAATATTAAGCCAGTAATCTTATTTATCCTCTTCATATCAGGCTACCTCCTTCCTACCTTTCTTTGAAATAATGAAATACCATCCTATTAGAACCATTCCGACTAATAATCCAGCTGTGCATCCAACAAGTGGAACAATTGAATCACCTGTCTGTGGGCTTCCACCTGCCAGTGGTGTCGTCGGCTCGTCGATTGCAATTACCTGCTGTCCACCAGGTATTGTATAAACTTCATTTCTTGTAACTGTATTGTTTATCACCTTATCCTGAGGTTGCTCTGCTTTTTCAACACCAAACTTCACATCCAGTGTTGCCAGCTTGTACATGTAAGCATTATCCTGAGAGTTTCCATCAAGATTAATCTGAATTGTTACTGTACCAGCGCCACCATTATTCAGCGTTCCAAGTGGGAAGAAGGCTTCCTTACCCTCTGCCAGATTACTTTTCACCTGATTAAGACCTTTTACAGTACTTTCACCACCTAAAACATCACTGTCAAAGATGATTGTTTCCTTTCCATCTACTGTATAGGAAACTTTATAAGAATATGCGCCGCCAGTGGCTGAACTTGCAGAACCATCTGCACTCTTATCCTCCAGTGAATTAATGATATCTGTTGAAAGATAAAAGTTTGTAGCATCTGCTGATGTGTTTTTGTATCCAACTGAGTATGTAATCACATCACCAGGCATTACATCTGTAATTGTATTTTTACTAACATCGTAGGTGGACTCCAACTTGCTGCCATTATAGGTCACGTCCCAGCTTGCACTTTGTGTCTTGGCCTCTGCCGAAATCATTGTGGATGTAAGTCCTGCTACTGTCAGTGCCAGAGCAAGGACTAAATTTAATATTTTATTTTTCATCGCTTGCCCCTTCTCCTACTCTGTAGGCTTTCCATCAATAGTAATAATGTTTCCATCATCCGCTGCTGAGCAGGTTGCCTTAACACCCCAGGCTGCATAGATTGCATCCTCTGAGTTATGGGTCTGAACTGCGTCAGCTGTAAGCTGAATGTATACCGATTCTCCATTGTAAGTGTATTCATTTACGATGGATGCTTCGGTTTCAGTAGTTGTAACAAATGATGTTACGGAATTGTCTACTGTAATTCCTTCCAGGAACTGTGCCTCATTACCACAGGCCAGAGGTGAAGTCATGTAGTAAACTGCTCTTTCAGGAGTTGATTCTGAATCATTCAAATACCAGCCATCAGCAATGTCCAATTTTATAAGTGAAGGATCAAGGTTTGTATTCTTCCCGTTTTCATCACTCCAGCTTTTTCTAACAACCACTCTCACATATTCACTATAGCCAGTGTCTGCATTGGAGTTATTCACTACCTTCACATCTTCCTCATATCGTTTTCCGATTTTGAAGGAATCGTCCTTCTGAATCTCTGGAAACTGAAGACCTTGTGTATCACTCAACGAAACATATTCACCATCTACATTTTCCATCAAATTCACTGAAAAGATTGCTGTTGAAAAATTCACTCTCTCAGCTGCAGTCTGATAAACCATTGCGGCCCGTGTAGCTGTGGCTGTGCTTGTACCAATCACCAGAATTCCAAGTGCCAAGAGTAACACAGGACTTTTATATAATTTTCTCATACCTGCTCCTCCTTACTGTGCTGGTGTTGTATCTGATTCCTGAACTTCTGTGGCAGGTGCTTCCTGCTGTGTCCTTGAGATCTTTGCATTCCAATCAGCTGATGGATTTCCCGCTTCGTCATATAAAACCTTGGTTGCTTCCTGAACAATTACTACGTTGAAATCATAATCCGAATTACTTGTGATATGAATCTTCAACTCTGTTTCAGTAGCCTCGCCTGGTGAAACCGGTTTGCTGTAGTAATAGAAATCTCCATCTCCTTTACTCCAGCCTTCAGCCAACTGTGGTGTCAATGTGCAGGTCTCTGGAGCAATCGCCTTCGCTCTGACGAAAATGTCATAATCTCCGGTATTCTTAATGGTAATGCTCTTCGTCATTCCCTCAACCTTTTCATCGATTCCAGGTTTGCCATCACCAATCTTCAGATCGAATTTTCCAGAAGTCTCTACGGTGTCTGTGAAGTAAGCTATGGCTGGCCTTACTGCTGAGATGCTAAGGACTATTGCGGCTGCAGCAACTAAACTTAATCCAATTCTTTTCATACTTAGTTACCTCACTCTCTCACTGTGGAATTCTGTTGAACTGCTCAACCTTGTTTCCATCCTTATCTATCCAAAAGATTGTTCCATCATCCACTACGAAGTTATTCTCTGCTGCGATTCCGCCAATTATCAGCTTATCGTTGTATTTATTTTCGAATTCTACAACCTGTGGTTCATCAGCAGATATGATTGCTGTTTTGGTATCGCCACCAACTGTATCGTAGCTTGAACCTGTGTAGGTTTCTGTTACTGTAACCTGTGCCTGAGCTGGAAGCTTATCAATTGTTCTTGATCTTGTGCCAGCTGCTGTAAAATCGATGGTATATACATTACTGAAAACAGTCTCATCATCTATCTTTGCTGTTACTGTATATACGAAGCTCTGTCCCTGAAGTGATGCATTGAAATTATCTAACGTCTTTTTGATTTCAAGACTTCCGTATCTTTCATATGCCTGAGACTTTAGATTAAATACTGATGTATAATCCCATGCATCTGATTGACCTCTGCCAAACTTGATATAGTCACTTGTTGGTGCACATATAATATATGGTGTGAACTTGTAGCTATATCTTTCATCCATAGCTTCTCTTGGAATGTAAAGATATATGCCTGCGCCATTTTCAATGTTCTGGCTCACTGATGATTGCTGGTTGCTCCGATCTAAAGTCATGACCATATCTGGCTCAAGGTCAGTTGCCTTTGTCACTGCCTTTTCAACTATGCTTGTCTTGACCTGCTCAACTGATACCTCTACGTCAGAATTATCAATGAGATTATTAAGAATAGTTAAATCAATTCCGGCATCAGCAAATCTTCCATCCAAGCTTGGCTTTCCCACTTCACTTAAGGTTGCCAGTTTGTATATTTCGATTTCTACTTTACCGGCATATTCGGAAGCGAAAACTGAACCATCCTTCAAATCAACAAGTGCTGTAAGAGTTACCGTCCTGTCAGTTTCCACTCTAGGAGCTGCCATCAGCTGGTGGGCTGTAAGTATGCTTGCAACCATGGCTGCTGCTAAAAATATTCCAACTATTTTCTTTTTCCAAAAATGCTTTTTATTCACTGGCGACTCCCTTCCAAGCCACTAGGCCTTTGACTCATTAATCGCTCTGTCTTCATCGTCCAAAGGACTACACTTGTTAAAATGCATTCCTTTCAGCTATGAAGTTTTAAGGGATTTCCTCCCCGGTGCTTATTGCACCGGGGGATTCCCTTTTATTTAATTTTGCTTATTTTGCTGACTTCTTTTTGTTTGCGTAGAACAAACCTGCTGCTGCACTCATGAAAAGAATTCCAAATACTGTAAATGCTACTGTTCCAGAACCACCTGTGAATGGAAGTGTAATAAGTGTGGTATCTGACATAATTGCTGTTCCAATCATGAACTTAGCATCTTCTTCGTCAGGATCATCAATCCAACTATCTGAAGTAACTGCTACAGGATTTAAGTTAAGTGAGTAACCCTGAGGTGCTTCAATTTCTTCGAACCAGTATGTCTTATCCTTATCAAATCCAGATGCGATTGCGATTCCGCCTGCTGTTGTAAGTGGATTTACCTTTGCCTCTGCTAATGTTCCCCATCCTGTAAGCTTTCCTTCTGCATCGAGGATTGCGTACTTAGCATTTTCATCTATACCATCTTTGATTACGAACTTTGCTCCATTAAGAAGCTCTGGCTCTTCGCCTTCTGCTGGAACGTTTGTCTTCATAATCTGAAGCTTAGATGTATAAGACTTAACTGTCTTTCCTGTTGTGTTGTTTACGTTTACATCGTTTGAAATTGCTGAACCAGTTGCGATTGCTGTGTAAGTAAGTGTTAATGTTGCGTTTGCATACTTGTTATCTCTTGTTGAATCTGTTGGATCATTGATTACCCAATCAGCTGCCAAATCAATTGTCAAGCTGTTGTTTGAAGGTGCGATGTAATATGTCTTTGAATCATTTCCGATTGTTGCAACAACCTTTGTCTTGTCTGCATTTTCTCCTGTTTCAAGCTTGTACTCTCCACCTGTAAGGGTATCAGTTACAACGAATGCTGTTGTTGAACCCATTGGAGAATAAGGAACTACAACTTCAACTGAGTATGGGATTTCCTTTCCAAGTTCAACGTACTCATCACCTTCGCCGTAGGTCTTGTTGATGGTTGTAGGAGTCTTCTTAGCCTTTACTACTGCATTCTTAACACCATCTAAGTCATCATTGTAGTTTATAGCTGCAATCATTGGGCTGTAGGTAAATCCTTCTTCAGTAGCTTTGATTACATATAAACCAGGCTCTGCATTTGTGTAGGTACCTGTAAACTGTTCTGTGACTGATAATGCTTCAAGCTTGTTACCGAACTTTACAACTCTGTCAGCTTCTGAAGAAGTCTTGTAATCCTCTATCTTTGCCTGTGCTGTATCACCTGCAAATCCTGCAAATAATTCCTCGCTGGCTGCATCTACAAATGACCATCCTGTCTTTGTGGTTGTGTCTGCCTTGACTACCTGACGGATATACAATGTTGCATTCTCAGCGCCAGTTACTGTAATTGTACCCTTTGGAACTGTTCCCTCAGCCGATGCTGTTATGGTCATTCCAAGTGCCATTACAAGTGTAGTGGCCAGTGCTAAAATCCTCTTAAACCCTTTCATACGCTTACCTCCTTAATTACGATATTTACAAAACGCTTTGGATTTTTTTCTGTTTCTATAGAAGAGGAATACAGATGTCATCATGAATACCAAACCTAATGCTGTTGTTCTGTAAATTCCGTTTCCACCTGTCTCTGGTAGCTCATAAGCATGAGCAAAATTCTTAAAGTAGAACCTGTAGGTGATAACACTTCTATTGATTTCAGGCTCCACAACTATCTGTGTCTGCTCAACCCCCTCTGCATTCACTGGTATAACAGTTGGTACATTGTTTACATCAAGCTGTATCTTCCAGGTTTCATCACTCTTGGCAAATCCCGCAGGTGCTGCCAACTCTGAAAGGATGTAGGTCTTATTTACTGCAATCTCTTGATCAGTACCAAGAGTCCACTCGATAAGTCCTAACTTATCCTCATCAGATGAGCTGACGCCTGTGTATGAATTATCTGTTCCATCTTCCTTCAGCTCGAATACTGCTGTTGCAAGCTTTCTGCTACCATCTTCGTTTGTTTTGTAGATTTCCCAAACGTTCTTGATGTGTACCTGCAGTACTGGATGATTGAAGAATCTTTCTGCTCCTACTTCACCTCTGTAGTCATATACAACCTTTCCTACTGTGTTCGAACGGAATCCAGCCTTTCCTTCAGAAGTCCAATTTTCTTCATCTACGGATGCATTGTCTGTGTCGGTCTCACCTTCTGCATTGTACCCACTGCTGATGAATTCTGAATATGCTAAATCAGTTGGAACAATATTCATGAATACAACCTTGTAACCATATTCAGGATTAACCTTGTAATCATCTGGAAAATCAAGAGTCACTGTCTTGGTTCTCACATCATACTTTGCAGTCAGATGATATGTGGCACCTCCGTCAATCACATCGAAGTATGCTTCTGTTCCTTCTGGATTGTTTGCATCACCGATGACTCCGTTTTGCTGAGCCGAAACATATGCTGGATTGTTCCAGATATCAACACCATCCACATCAACACTTATGTAGAATTGTGAGCCTGTTACTGGTTCTGCGTAATCACTAAGTGTATCTGTAATTGTTACATTGCTGGCTCTATTCTTTACTTCTGTTTCATCCTCACTTCCTGAAGGTTTTGAAACAATTCTTCCTGCAAGATTTTTGAATAATGCTGCAACCTCAGATGACTTAACTGTTGAAACACTCTTATCGCTTACATTTGAAGCTGCCTCAGAAATACGTTCCAAAACTTCTCTAGGCTTTAATGCAACACTTGAGCCATCCTCTTCAGTAAACTTGAATGTAGTATCCTTGAAATCTACGCCTATTGTGTAGAAGGAATCACAAGTAAGCTGTCTTGCTACTGCTTTTGCTTTGAAATATGCTGTCGGATCAAATCTGCCTCCATATCCCTGACCAGTTCCGTAATTAGTAGGCTCTCCATCTGTCAGGAAGATTACGATGGTCTTGTCTGTGCCCTCTCGCTTGGTAGCTGTAATATTCTTTGCTCGTTTAAGTCCTGCTTCGTAATTAGTTGCACCATCTGTACTTGTGCTGATGGTAAATCCACTGTTTGATCTCCAAGCCGAATTCACATCATCTCCCGATGCGTTGTAATCAAAGTAAACAACCTTCCAAGATGCATCTACATTTCGCTTTGTCTGAATTACATCTCTAAGAGTTTCAACTGCCTCCTTAACATGAACTATTCGTTTAACTCCATTAACCTTATTTCCCATAGAACCTGACTTATCGACTACAAGCACGATGTCAACCTTAGTAGGCTCCATTGTATCTACGATTTCCTCGTTGGAAATAACTGTTGTGTAGTCATAAGCAGGAGGTGAAAATTTCACTCCTAGGTCGTAATTATCATCACCGTTATAACGAATGAACTTTGAAAGCTCCTCTGGTTTCTGATAATCAATCTCTGTGTATGTAAGAAGATTCTTAAATACTACATGGGTACATTCTGATTCAGTAACAGTTATGTCAACTTTTCGACCTCCTATCGTTCCTGGGTCATACCTATTTATTTCTGTTCCGTCTACAAAAGTTTTTGTAGTAAAATCTCCCAGTGTATAAGCCTCACCACTAACTCCTTCTTCAATTACCTGATATGCTCCCGCTGGTGTTGAGGTAAGTGCAAAGTCAGCGCTTTGACCAGTCTTTAATAAAAACTTTCCTTCAGCATCTGTATAACGTCTCTCAGTTCCAACAAAGAATGCTTTTTCTCCGACCGCTGTTCCATCAGCCTTCAGTAGTTTAAAGATGTACGCTGTATCCGTATCTGTTGCTGCAGTTCCTGTTGCCTTTTTCATGATGCTTAGCGCTGCATCCTTCTCGTATATGATAGACAAGTACAATCGAGTTGCTTTGCTTTCATCACTTACTAATTCAACTTCATTGCCAACAGTCGTTGACTCTCCTAAGTATCCCCTTATCCACTTGTTGCCGTATGAATAACGATATTTAAATCGATCTATTTCCTTGTACTCATCATTAACCTTCAACTCTGCTCTTAAGAATCTGTAGCCATCTTTTGCTGGAGCGAAGCTGCTATTTTTAATAATCGTTTCTGTTGAAGTCTCACTACTTAATGGGAATGTTATTTCATTTGTAGAGAATTCCTCCATCTCAACATTATCTTTAGTATAGTACGAAGTAATAATCTTTATGTATTTTGTATTTATCGTTGACGACCACTTAATTACATAAGTCGAGAAGCTGTTGCTTGTAAATTCTGCTTTAGTAAGAGCACTGTCATTTTCCAGCTTTAAGCTTGCTCTTCCATCTTCTGTAAGATTCTCAAGCTTGTTCTCTTCCTCATTGAAATGAACCATTTCAACTTCAGTTGTACAATCGTCAGGATTTTCCACAACTACAGGTTTAACTGCCTGCTTGTACTCCATCATTACTGTGACATCATCACTTGGTTCAATTTCGTTTCCAGTCTCTATTTCAATAAATGAAATATCATATGCTAAGAATCCATATGAGTCATATTCTTCAATGTCTGTCTCATCTACAAGTCTCTGTTCAACTGATTCATAGGCTTCCTTTGTCTCCTCGTTCTCTTTCTTGATTGGTGTTACCTTTAGGTCTGCATTTTCTGGAACCGCACCAGATACTGTTACGATTACTTCCTCGTCTTCATAAACAAGTACTGGATCTGGAAGTCTTTTCCATTCGCAGTGGATACATACACCGTTCTCATCATACTCACAGGATTCTGTGTACTCTTCCATGTCACACTCGCTACACTTTACTGTATGAGTGCCATCCTTGTTGGATGTGTATATGAATTCATGTTCAGGTTTCTCTTCTTCCTCTTTCTCTATAAGATTTCCATCTTCATCAAATTCACCTTCAAGCTCATCTTTTACTATTGCTTCCAGCTCACCAGTCTCTTCATTCATCACATATTCGTATGTTACCTTTACTTGGGTACCATAATCTCTCATGATGATTTTGAAATATGTATCTCCCTCTGCTGGCTCTTCAGATTCAGGCTCTTCAGTAAGTTCTGCTTCTTCATCTGTCGGAGAAATGAGTTCCTTCACTGCATCAATGATTTCATTTATCAACCCTGGCGTTTCTTCTGTCTCATCCTCAGTAGGAACTTCGTCCTCAGGTGAAGTGGAATCTGTTTCAGTTTCAGTAGTTTCAGTTTCAGTAGTTTGATTATCTACTTTTTCTGTAACTGATTCCTCCGATGCTTCAGCAGCCTCTTCATCAACAGCTTCAGTGACCTGTTCCTCTGAGGTAGTTGCATTCTCTGTCATCGCTTCTTCCACAGGAATCTCTGCTTCTTCAATCTCAGCAAATGCTGATGCTGACATCGAAATATATAAAGCTGCCACGATGCTTAATGAGATGATTCTATTGAATAATGACTTTCTTTTCATATGATTCTTCCTCACTAAAACCTTGCCACTGATTACTAAATTACTCTTCAAAAAACTGTTACTCACAATAACGTTTTCTGTTACAAAATATAACTTTGTTACTCGAAGTAACTTTTGTAGGATGACTATATCAATTATTTTGTGACAAGTCTGTGAACTGGCAGCTATTGTCAGATTTTGGCAAGAAGTTTTCTTGTTTAATACACAATTTATGAACGTGATGTGAACTCCTCAACCTAATAACTTTTACCCCACAGTTCTAAAAATGGGCACAAAAATAGCCTTAGGCTATAACGCCCAAGGCTAAAATCATCGGTTATAGAAAATTGTATTTCAATAACGATTATTCATTTTTTAACTTTTCATCCGTTTTCTCTGCATCTGATTTCTGAATCATCACTGGAACCTTTTTCTTATTTTTGGCAATTAGGATAAATGTGATAATAATAACCAGAATTGCTATGATTGCAAGGATTATAGCGAGCATGATATTGCGATGAACGGCTTCTTCGCCTGATGCAAACTTTGCTACCTCTTCCTCGTCAATATCAATGATATCTGTTGGAGTCTCATCATCTGATATTTCAGCGCTATCTGTGTTCTGATTCTCATCTGACTGAGCTGAACCTTCTGCTGCATCTGAATCAGACTGTTCTGCATCCGCATCTCCACCAGTGCCATTACCTCGAGATCTACGGTTGCTTGCTGTACCAGTCTGATCGTTGTCACCGGTTCTGTTATCAAGTCTTGAATACTGATACTCGTATACTGGCTGCTCATAAATTGTCTCAGTCTCGTACTCAGTGTCAGTAACTACTATTGTCTCCTTAGTGGACTTCTTGTAGTTGAATGTGAAAACTGTGCCCTGCTGCAAACCCTTCGAAGCAGTTCTATAGTAGGCATCAGGATAATATCCATCCACATGCTTTGCTGGCACTAGAACCTTCTCGCCAAGAGCAGCAAAATATGTATCCGCTGGCAGTAATGCATTACCATCCTCATCTACGTATCTAACCTCATAAGGGATGGCCTCGCCAACGCCATAAGCTGCCACATAGCTCTCGTCACCCTTTATTGAAAAGCTTGCCCTAACATCCATGTGCTTTTCACTATCAAGCTTAGCCTGTGTGATAATAGCATCACCACCAGATACTCTAAGACCTGCTAGGTAATATTTTGCAGTTCCGGTCTGGGCATTTGGTGATATAGAGATAAGTGAATCTACGTCAATATCAATATTCTGACCATATTTCAGACCCTTGATTTCAAGCTGAGTCGAAGCCAACTCAATCTCGTATTTTTCGCATAACTCAGCGACTGCTGCCTCATTGAAAGAAGCATCGGCATTATTTCCAAGATAAATCTTTATTCTGTATGTGTATTCCGCTGCATTGGCATTTACTGGATTGGCAAATGCAAGCGCAAACACAAATGCAAAAGAAAGAATAAAGCTCAGTAGCTTTTTTGAATATCTCATACTAGGCTACCTCCTCTTTCTCTTCTTTTGTCATTTTGAAATACATGAATATGAATAAAAGTCCAATAAATAGTGCGCATCCACATAAAACAAGTGGAAGAACTGAATCACCTGTCTTTGGATTTCCACCAGTAACAGGAACCCCTCCATCTAAAAGGACTATTTCGGTCTCTCCAGGAATAAGCTGTGTAAGCTTTTCGATTACCTTCTTGTGTTCCACGAGCTTCTCATTTGAAACAGGCTGAGCTCCGAACTTGATTTCAAGAGTTCCTAAGGTATTCATGTATATATTTGACTGTGAGTTTCCGTCTAAAACTACAGTCACAGTAACTGTACCCTTTGCCCCTGAATCAACTGTTCCAAGAGAAAGATAAGCCTCCTCGCTTTTACTCTTTGAACCATTGACCTGCTCAAGTCCAACCAAAACATCCTCTGCTGAACCAGCGTCTCCGCCAACAACCTGACTATCAAAAAGCGGTGTATTGCTAAGTGAGCTTGTAATCTTGTAGGAGTAGGCACCACCTGTAGCTCTTGAGCCCTCCTCCAGAGTCTTCACAACGTCAGCACTCATATAGAACTCAGCAGCCTCTTTACTGGCATTCTCGAATTCTACTGAATATGAAATTGTATCGCCAGGCATTGTATTTTCAATAGCTGCCTTGTCCCTGTCATATGTGGAAGTAATAGAACTTCCTGTATATGTAACAGACCAGTCAACTGTCTGTGTCTCTGCCTTAGCAGTGATTCCTGCCAAACCAAAGCTTGTAACTGCAACCGTAAGGGCAAGAACCATATTTAAATATAACTTTTTCATTTCATAGCTCCTATCAGTCGCAAATTAATTAATTGAAATGATATTTCCATTTGAATCAAGGGATGCTTTCACGCCCCAGGCTCCAAGGATTGCCTCAGAAGCATTGTGAGTCTGCACCGCATCAACTCTTAACTCAACAAAGAATCGCTTACCATCGTATTTATACTCGTTAACAACTGTTCCTGCCACATCGCCGTCAACAGTCTTCACGTAAGTTACAACCTGATTATCAATTGTGATAGTTTCAAGAAACTGTGCGCTCTCTCCCTTTTTGAGAGGCTTCGCAAGATAAAATGCCTGTTCCTCAGTAGTTGCATCTGCCTTGTCCTCAAGCCAGCCCTCTGATGTGCCAAGCTTTATAAGCGAAGGGTCTAAAACAGTATCCTTTGTGCCTTTCTCATCTGTCCAGCTGCGTCGAACCATCACGCGAACATACTCGGCATAATTTCCTGTGGAAGTGTTCACTACCTGAACTTCTTCTGGATAGGTCTTTCCGATTTTGAAGCTTCCTAAATTCATGTCTGAGGCAATTGCTGGAAATGTCAAAGCCCCTTCTGCAACGCTCTGATACTTATCATCCTGCTTTTCCTGAATATCTACAGCAAGATTTGATGTAGAAAAATCAACCTGCTCCGCTTCATTGGAATAAGTCATGGCTGCTCGCGTTGCACCAACTGAACTTGCGCCAACAATAATAAGTCCTGCTGCTAAAACAATAAGAGGATTCACAAACTTTTTCTTCATTAGTTGCTTACCTCCTCATTATCTATTTCTTCATCTTCAGTGGACGTTTCCTCCTGAGTCTGTGTATTTCGGAATTTAGCATCATAATCCTCGCGATTCATAACCTTGCTATTCCAATCACAGCTTGTATTGCCTTCGGAATCATATATAACTCTGGTAGCTTCTTCAATTATCACCACGTTAAAGCTATCCGCAATTGAGTTATCCACAACAGAAATCTGGATTTTTAAATCCGGTGTGGACTCTCCAGCAGCCAATACTGGCGCGTAATAGAAATAGCCATCCTTCTCTGACCAGCCATTTTCCTTTGCTTTATCAGTAATAGCGGCTGAGAAATTCTTACTGTAAATAGCTTTTACGCGCACAAAAGCATCATAGTTACTCGTATTTGTAACTGATACAGTCTTAAGCAAGCCATCAGCAGAATCCTTAGGTGTAAGCTTTGAATCTCCAAGGCTAATCTGAATACTACCTGTAGTCTCGTGTGAATCTGTAAAATATGCCATTGCAGGTTTAACAGCAACACCGCCAATAATTAAAAGTGCGGCAGCAACAAGCATATACTTTTTAAATTTCATATGAGCTACCTCCTTTTAATTTGCATTGGAGCCTTTCCATTTGAACTCTGTCTCTCCAGACTTCTCGAAGTGGTTCTCAACACTGACTCCACCCACCTCAAGTCTATTATCATAATCATTTACAAACTCTACAGAAACTGTGTCATCTGCAATAATTGTCACTCCCTCTTCAGAGGCATTCTCAACAGGAACTGCCACTTCTGTGTAGCTTGCACCAGAATATACCTCTGTAACATGGCATACTGTTCCAGCTGGAATATTATCAATAACAATGCTATCTGTTTTTGCACTATCAAAGTTCATAGTGTAAACATTGCTTAATATTGTTTTACCGCTTTCGTCAACGCCCTCAACCTCAAAAACAAAGCTTGCTGTTCCAAGGGATTGATTGAAAGTCTTCAGAGTCTTTGCAATCTCAAGTTTTCCAAAGCGCTGACTAGCCTTTGACTTCAAAAGAAGCTCCACATTATAGTTCCATGAATCATCGGAATCCGAAACAATATTTCCAGATTCATCAACCTTCGTTGATTGAATGTAATTGCTTGATGGAACTGAAACTAAATAATATTCAAAGTTGTATTGAGTAGTAGTATCAAACGCAGTCTGAGGAACGCAAAGATACATTGCTCTGTCGATATTATTTGTGACCTGACTTGAATTACTCATATCAAAGGATAAAACCTTTGTTGGAGAGGCTGCATTCTCTTTGCCAAGATTCAACGCTTCATAAGCATCCTTTGCCAACTCATTTTGAGTTTCCGCTGTGGCATTGTTTAAAGATTTAAGCTGTTCATCTGTCAGAACTCCTGTGGTCTTAAACTGACCCGTCGAATCCATATCAGCAACCTTGTAGAAATTAACCTCGATTACTCCCGCGTAACCTGAGATAGGATTCTTAACAGTAACCGTGCACTGTTTATTCTCGTCAATCTTTCCCGCTGCCTGAGTTCTGTACACGCCAAAGCCTGATACCGCAAGCACTGCCACAAGCACAGCCGCTATGATACTTTTTCTCTTAACCACTAAACCTCTCACATTAAAATCCCTAAGCTTTAGCATTCCTTTTCTTAAAAACTAATCTGATAATTGAAATTATGATAATCGCAACAATAAAACCTGCGATAGTAAAAATCAAATAGTAATTCTTTACTGTTTCAACAACTGCGTCTGTTCCCTTAGGAACCTCATCCTCACCTAAATACTCAACTCGAGTTCCTCTAACAAGCAAACGGTGAGTGTTTACACCATATGGTGTGCAGGTGAACAAGGTCACATAATCTTTTCCAGGCACAACAGACATTGCATTGGAAAGAGAATCAAGATCTTCAGCTTCAATCATTGGATAAACCTGATCCACTTCATAAGCCAAAGTCTTATCCAATACATGGATATAGAACTTATCGCCAGCCTTCAACTGATCCAGGTTAGTAAAAAGTTCCGCTGAAGGAAGGCCTCTATGTCCTACGATGACGGAATGTGTTCCTTCACCACCAATAGGAAGCGCTGTGCCATTCATATGACCTACAGCAGTCTGAATATATTCATCAAAAGTGCCATGCACAATAGACAGCTTGAGATTAATCTTTGGAATAGAAAGATATCCCATTATGCCATCACCATTTACATTTAGCACTGAGTAATATTGCGAGTTCAAAAACTGATCTGTTGGTGTAATTGCATCACCATCAGCACCAGTACCAAAAGCATCGTTGCCAATTTTATTTTCGGTAATCTCTGCATTGAAAGCCTCTGCTGCCTTCCACTGCTCAGAATAGTCAGCTTCTGTCATGTTTGAAACCGAAGTCTCATAGTTATTTATAAGCTGACTTTGGACATAAATATTCCACTCATTAGAGATAGTTGGATACAAAAGAATTCCAACTCCTACCAAAAATAACAGGATTATAAAGCCTTTAATTAGCCCTTGTTTCAATGTTATGCCCCCTTCTTAGTGATATGTCTATCTATCAGGAACAAAATCAGAATAAACACTGCTACTATAGAAAGCCCTACAATTACCCATAACAGATAATTAGTATGCAAGCTAACCATTCCAAAGGTTGGTGTCTTGGCCTCCGCCAAAAGAGTCGGTGTGAACTCAACTCTATGCCCTCTTACCATGAGACGCTGGGTGTTTACACCATAAGGGGTGCAGGTGATAAGTGTACATAAGTCCTGCCCCTCTTCCACTGCAAGCAGATGAGTATCATCTGGCTCCACAACATCAATAGAATCTACCTCATAAGCAAGATATTCATCCATAATGATGATGAAAAAGTCTTCTCCAATCTTCACCCTATCCAAGTCTGTGAAAAGTGTTGCACTTGGTAAACCTCTGTGAGCAGAAAGAACTGAGTGAGTGTTAGGACCACCAACTGGAAGAGATGAGCCCTCCAAATGACCTACACCAATCTGAAGCACATCCTCATCCGTTGTATGGAAAATCGGAAGCTTCACATTGATGCTTGGAATCTGAATATAACCCATGATTCCATCATTGTTGGCATTGAGGATACTCATGTAATATTCATCCGTGCCATTGGCCTCTGCCTCAGCAAAGGAGTCTGGCAGAATACTTGGAAGAAGCTCCTCATTGTAGCTATATGCCTTATCAAACTCTTCAACTGTATTAATTTTTCCCTCTTCAATTGCACTTGAAACTGCATTCTCATAGTTGTTAACCAATGTAGACTGCACGTGATTGTTCCAAGTGTTTGCTGCAAGAGGATACAGCAGCAAGGACAAGCCAGCTATCATCAAAGCACCAATCGCTATTAACTTATAGTTTCTTTTAAAAAATGCTTTCATACCTGACCTCTCCTTAATGCTGCACAATTAACCACATTAATTACCATAACATATAAATGTGTCCTAAATATTTAGGGAGAGCAAATGATATATAGAACTTCCTGTGGGTTTACCTTAAATAACCCACAAGAAGTTTTTATATCTAAGTTCTTCTAAAACTAAGTGATTATTACTTTACAGCGTTCTTGCGAATTGCTACGAAGTAAAGTGCAGCTGCAAGAACCATGATAGCAACACCAAGTACTGTGAAGATTGTTGTACCAATACCACCAGTAAATGGGAGCTTGATAAGAGTTGAATCCTCAACAGTTAATGTCACATGAACTGATTGAGTAGACTCGCCAATTGTCTTTGTCATTTGTTCATAGTTTTCATTAATTGAGTATCCCTGTGGAGCCTCAGTCTCTGTAAACTGATATGTTCCCTCGTCAAGACCTGTAACCTTAAGGATACCTTCCTCACCTGTTACAAGCTCTGTGTTTGTGCTAGCTGGATCATATACATATTCCTTCTTTGTAGAGTCATATGTAAATGTAAGAACCTTATCTTCTACAGCTGGCTCTGTATCAGTTGCAGCCTTACCCTTCTTTGTAAGAGTGAACTTTGCACCTGCAAGCTTCTTTCCATCTGTACCTGTCTTTGTAAGTGTGATATCACCTTCGAAACCATTTACTGTGATTCTTCCAAGCTCATCACCATCATTTACCTGATATGTAGCCTCGTTCTTATAAAACTCTGGTGATGTTACTGTAGCTGTATATGTAATCTTAAGAGTTTTTCCAGCATTATCATGCTTGAATTCCTTTGTCTGAGCATCATAAACAACCTCTGTTAAATCGAGAGCGTACTTAATAACGCCGTCTGCCTCAGAAACCTTTGTAAACGAATAAGCATGATCTTCATCAGCATAATTTACATTTACAGCAACCTGTGTTAAATCAGAAAGGTTTGTAGCATAATCGTAAACAACAAACTTATTTGCAAAATCAGGAATCTGCTTTGTAATCTCGAAGTTTACTTCCTGACCATTGTGAACAAACTGATCATCAGCTGTCTTTGTAAGGTCATTATCAGTACCCTTTGCTGTCACTGTCTGTGATGCAGCAACGTACTTACCCTTGTTATCACGTGTAATTGCAACAGTAACCATTGGGCTGTATGTAGCCTGCTCACTTGTTGCAACGATGTAGTATACACCAGCCTCAAGTTCTGTGAATGTTACAGCTCCGTTTGAAGCCTTAAGTGTCTTCTCTGCTTTAAGGTTTGCTCCAGCAAATGCAGTCTTAATAGCTGTAACCTGATCAGCTGTCATAGCTGTCTCTGTTACATTAGTAGCTGTGTTGTCAGCGTAATCGAACTTATAAGAGTTCTTTGCCCAATCCTTAACATCAACCTTGTTGTCCTTAAGTGTTGCTACTGTGTAAAGATAAACTGTAGCATCGTCCTTCAATCCCTGTATAGTGATTGAAGCTGTGTTCTCTGCGGCAAAAGCTGTAACGCTCATTGCCATCATCATTACTGCTGCCAATGCAGTAGCAATAACTTTTTTGAATTTCTTCATTACATTTTTCTCCTTGTATTTATTTATTAATTCTTTATTTAATAACAGCGTCGCAAGTAGCATTAACAATACTCCGCTGATTGTGAAGAAATGAATTCCACCGCCACCAGTCTGTGGGAGTGTGAAGGTCATCATATTATAGAAATCAACCTTTTTCTCAAATACAGTAGGATCATTTGTGTTGGCAGCTAGGTTTGTGAAATCCACATATACCCATCTATCTGCTTCATATGAACTCTCATAGTAAACTGCATTTGCCATATCATCATCTACAACAATTCTGGTGTTGTAGCTAGATAACTTAAATTTCTGAGATTCTACACCAACCTCACATATTACAAACTTATCTTCATAGAGATGTTCGAAAATGGCCGTCTCATCTGCTTTTAAGTAAAAGCTTCCGTCCTGCCCAGTGATGTACTCCGTGTCGCCAATTTTATATGTCTGATTTGCCATGACATTCCATACATTATCAACAATCTTTTTCATGACAAATTTGTATCTTGCATCTGGATCAGGAACCACATCCGTACCATTAGAAACATGCTTTGTAATTCTGAAAGTCTTTTCTGGAACATCAAGCTGATTCTTAATTGCCTTAACATCTGTCCAGCCATCACCAACCTTATTATTCCATGCATCCAATGACAAGTACTGAGCTGCATCGTTTAAGGCAATAAGCGAATAAGACTTTCCACCATCTGAATAAGCAGTAACTGTAAGCTTCCAAATAGCTGCCTCAGGTGTCTTGTACCCTTCTGGAGCATTTGTTTCCTTCATATAATAAACACGTGAAGAGCTGTTTCCGCCATCTGGAATCACTCCAGCAGCAACGCCCTTAAATGAAATTGTTCCATTCTGATCTGAAACTGTAACTGCACTCTGACCATTTGCAATCTCTGCAATCTTTGTACAAGCCTCGTCAGTGAAAAGTGTGAACTCTGCTCCTGCTAAAGCTGCACCCTTTTCATCCTTCTTGAAGTTCTCATAGTCAACAGTTCTTGTCTCGTTCTTAGTGAAGTTGTAGCTAATCTTACAGTTTGATACATTAGCACCACGCTCGAAATAAACAACTGTGAGAACGTGCTCCTTCTGGCTTAATTCCTTTACATTATTCTCTGGAAGAATATTGTAAATATTTGTAGTGCCAATGCCCTTTGCCTCAACACCATTTGAGTTTTTAAAGTAGCAAGAATAATTCTCATCAAGAGACGATGTAAGCATGTGACCCTCTTGGTTGTAATCACCCTGGATTAAAACCTCGCCTGTCTTGAAATTAATCTGTCCCTTTACTGCATCATGAATACCACCAATATCAAGCACAAGCTTTCCGTCAATGTAAACATATACATCGTCGTCACCTGAGAACTTGAATACTGTATCCTTACCATTTGTTGTTCCAGTGTCATTAACACTAAAGTTAATAGGAAGAATCATTCCAAAATGATTGTCATCATTTTCAAATGGTCTAAACTGGCTACCACCCATTTTAGGAACGACCTGATTATGATTTGAATCATAAACATACTTAGCCTGGCTACTGTCGATTGTCCAATAGCCTTCTTTATCCTTTGAGAAAACAACTCCAGTATCATAGTATGCTTTAGAAATATAATCGTAATTTGATTTATTATATTGATAATTCACCACATTGTTTGGGAACAATGGATGTGATGAATAAGGACCATACTTAGCAAGGTAGAACTGACCGTTGGCAAGTACATTACCTGCAGCTCCCTGATATACATGACCATAGTGGCAATGATCACCATCGTTATCTCTTTGTCCACTACCACCTGTAATAAACCAGAAGCCTTCACCAAATACCTTTGTATTATTTACATAATTAATAAGTGTGGCTCCATTAACAACTGTGGTTGTCCCTGTAAGCTCTGCTGTAACAGGCTCAAGCTCCACAATGATTTTATTGAACTGACCGTTTACAGTTCTAATCATCTGTGCTTCAAACTCATAGCTTGTAGCATTGTTACCTGGATTAAATTCAAGTCTTCCCAACTCGTATCCGCGCTCCACAACAATGCTCTTAATATAGTAATTTTCAGGAGCAACAAAGTTGAACTTAAAGTTTGGATCAGTCTGATATTCACCATTAGGTCCTTTATGGGCAGAACCATTAGAACCATAAATGAAGCAGTCTTTTATATTATCTGAATAAGGAGCAAACTTTTTGTATGCACCATTAAACTGAACCTGGATTGCAAATCTGTCATTACGTTCAGCATTATCAAAAGGCGCTATAAAAGCCCAGCTGGCATTGCTGCAATATGCTGCACCATAAGCTGAGTTCTTGTATAATACGTTATTCTCTCCAATACCTTCTAGGGCATAGATAGAAAAACCTTCAGCTTCGAACTCCAAAGCTTCCTCACAAATGCTAGCATCAATTACTTCTATCGAATCATCATCGTTAATATGTACAATCTCGTCAAAAACTTCTGTTGCTGAAGCAATAGAAATATTTACCGCATAGCCTTCATTAGGCTCAACTTCGTATTCAGTTCCATCCTCTGATAAAACAACAAAACGAAGATCAAAGGCATAATACATGTCAATATTCTCCGGAGTTGTGGCTTCATCTGCAAGCTGCTTCTGATGCTCAGTAAGAGTTACTCTGTCCGCTCTAAACTCTACATCCTGATCAAAAGCTCCTGCTGGAACAACGGCTGTGATTTTAAAATCACCTACCTGAACCTCAAAGGTTTTGTCCTCTTCATTTTCCTCTTCAATTAATTCTTCATAACCACAATAGATACATGTTCTTTTGTTTAAATCTGTTTTAATTTCTGTATCTACTATCTTCTGAGCTACTTCCTCATTCTCAGATAATGAAACTTCATCAACTGTATCCTGACAAACAATATTTGTATTATCAGTAGCTTCTATATTTTCAATACCCTCTTCAACAACCTCAGTACTGATTGTATCTTCTGTATTCTCTACAACATCTGTATTGTTTTCTTCTATAGTAGCCTCTTCTACATTAGCTTCTACTATAGTAGTTTCTTCTGTCACTTCCTCATTAGGCATTTCAAAAACACATGCCTCAATAAATTCTTCACCGCAATCAACGCAGTGCTTTAAGTGTGTGCCATCACCATTACTTGTGTACTTGCAATTAGCATGCGCACACTCTTCAGTTGTTTCTCCCTCAATCTCTCCTTCAATTATTTCTTCATTATCACCCTCAGTAGAAGACTCCTCAGAGGATTCATCTGATGTCTTTTCTGAATCAGAATTATTATCCTCTGTATTACTCTTGTCCTGTTCTTTTAAATCGTCATTTAAGAAATCTTCATCATTTTTTGAATCGGCACCTGGCTGTTCTCCCAAATTATCAGCCTGTGTCTCTCCTGACAGACCAGCATCGGTCTTTCCTGCCTCCCCTGCAGCATCATCAGAAGAGCTGCCAGCGTCGTCAACAGATGGTTCGTTTGATTCTATATTCATTTCTCCCTTTTCAATAGCCTCATCTGCGACCGCCGTCATAGCACTTGCATCAGCCTGCTGTGCAAACGCTCCTATCGGCTCAGCAACAAATAATGCAACCGCAACAGCGACTGACATTACCCGCTTCAAAACCAGATACCTTTTCATAGAAAATTATTCTCTCCTTAGTTGGTCGATAAATTTGAACAAACTGTGTTTAAATTTTGAAAATTGTGTGTTCAAACTATGTCGCCATATGTAATATTACAAACATAATCAAGCATTGAAAAGTGCGTTGGCAAGATAATCCATTTTTTGGCAAAAAAATAATCTAGCCCCTTATTGGAACTAGATTATTTTTCGTGTATTAAACCACAAATTCTGTATAAATGCCGTAAAATCAACGTTTTTCGTCATTTTTTGGTGGCAATGCAAATGTAGTTTTTTTCTTCTTATTCACAATATACATTGCAATTGAAAATGCAATTATGCACACCACTAAAATGACAATTGTTACGATAACCGTTCTCATTAGATGTTCACTTTCTAATGACTCAGGTACTTCCTCATCAGGAATTGTTGTTGGCTCCTCTCCTGCTAATGGAGTCTCTTCGTCGCCAATTGTGATTGTATCTCCACCCGACTTTGGTGTTTCATCATCTTCGATCGTTGTAGTATCTCCAGCAAGAGGAGTTTCCTCTTCTTCGATTGTTACATTCTCGGTAGTATTTGCTGCCACATTTGTAGTTGTTTCTCTTCTATTATTTACCACCTGAGGTCTCTGAGTTGTAGTCGAAGTTAACTGTGTACCTCCATCTAAATACTCATATTCATAGGTGTATGTTGGCTCACCCTGAACATAAACCGTAGTGGTTTCTTCAATAGTTTCGTATGTAATCGTTGCAGGTAATTTATTATATGTAAATTTAATAACTGTGTTATCTGCAATTTTTTCGGTCTTTTCAGTGGCATCTGGAGTGTAGTCTATAATGTGTCGCGCAGGTACTACTGCCTCCTCGCCTTTTGCACCATACAATGTTTCCTCTGGATAAAGGGTATTTCCCTTTTCATCTAAATACTGAACCTTGTATGAAATTACTGAGCCAACACCGTAAGCTGCTACATAGGTTTCATCACCTGTTACATTGATGCTAATAGCTGTTGTGCTATTCGAACCTTCTGGCTTATATAAATCATCTGCTCCGGCAACTCTAAGTCCCTTTACATAATACTTTGAATTACCATCACCTTTAATCTTTATAAGCTTAGCAGCATCAAACGTGATTTTATCACCGTAATTTAATCCTGATATAATAAGTTTAAAATCAACTTTTTCTCCAGCCTTGTTGGTTCTTTTTCTAACCTCAGTTTTTATTTCCGGTTCATTTTCCGTTTTGGTGAACTGTAATGCGCTTTCATCAAAGCTTGCATCCTCATTATCACCAATTACAATATTCACTGTGTAAGTGTATGCCGCATCTGCTGTTACCACATTGCCCCAGGTAAGTGCAAACACAAATACCATTGATAGGATGCAACCCAAAAATCTTTTCATACCTTTCATCTTAGGCTACCTCCTTTTTCTTATTTAACATGAGCACTGCGTAACAACCAATAAGTCCCATTCCAATGATGAACATTACTCCACAAACAACAAGCGGAAGAATTGAATCTCCAGTCTGTGGATTTCCAGCATTATCTCCACCTGCAAGTGGGACATCCGAATCGTCAATTGAAACAACCTCTGTTCCATTTTCAAGAGTCTTGAGAATCTTCTTTACAATTGATCTCTTTTCAGAAACTGGCACATTCTTTGTAATGGCGTTAACCTTTGTGACTTTGTTTGTTTCGGTCTTGCTGTACTTAGCTGACTCAGTAGACTCAGCACCAAACTTGATATTCAAATTTGCCTGCGTAGCCATATAGGCATTAGTCTGTGAATTTCCATCCAAGGTGATAGTGATTGTTACCACTCCGCTACCACCTGCTGGGATAGAACCAAGAGAAAAATAAGCACCTTCGTGTCCGCTTACCTGATTCAGACCAACTACCTCGTCTGCATCACCGCCAACTGTCTCACTATCAAAAAGTGTCTCCTCATTGTTAATAATTTTGAAGGAATAAGCGCCTCCCTGTGCACCAGATGTATCCTCAAGTGATTTAACTACATCTGCATTCATATAGAAATCAGTGCTCTCTGTAGTGGCGTTTATATACTTAACTGAATAAGTAATTGTATCACCAGGCATAGCATTTTTTATTTTTGCTGCGTTACTGTCATAGTTAGACTCGAAAGCTGTTCCATTATAAGTTACATTCCAGCTATAGCTAAGTCCATCTGACTCTGCTGCTTTTGATGTTTCCTTTACGCCTGTAAATCCTGCTACCACAAGAGTGAGAGCAAGGACTAAATTAAATAAACCCTTTTTCATATCCTACTCCCCTCCTATAGATTTTCACCATCAATACTGATAAGATTTCCTGACGCGTCAAACTCTGCAAGTACACCCCATGCTCCAAGCATTGCTTCCTCAGCATGATGAGCCTGAACTGCATCAACTCTTACTTGAACCTCGAAGGTCTTTCCTTCATAGCCCTCAATTGTAACGCAACCATCTTCAGAAGTTCTGCTATAAGCATTTATTACTCCCTCGCCAAGCGAAACAGAATCAATAAGTGTTACTGCCTGTCCCTTGGTGATAGGCTTTGTATAATAGAATACAGCGGACTCTTTATTGCCTGCGCTGGTTTGAAGCATTGACCATCCTGACTCCGTATTAAGTGTAATTAATTCAGGATCAGCACCGGTATCTTTCTTACCATTCTCATCAATCCAACACTTAGTAACAGTGACTCTGACGTACTGTGGAAATTCGCCATCAGAATTATTCACAACTCTTACCTCTTCAGGGTAATTGTGATTAACCTTAATTTCTTCTTTTCCCTTTGAAACATCATCAAGAGATGTAAAAACTAGTTTACCCGGCTTATCGTTTGTTCCCGCAACTGTAACAAAGCTTCCATCCTGCTTTTCCTGTAAATCAACTGTAAACTCTGCAGTCTCGAACTGAACTCCCTGTTCCTGGCTTGATGTAGTCTCAGCCGCTCTTGTGGCCTGCGTTACACCAATGGCACTTCCTGCCACAAGAATCACTCCTGTTGCAAGTACGAATAAAGGTTTCTTCATTAATCCTTTCATTACTGACCACCTCCATTCGCTGTGTAAATCTCTTCGTTAACTGACTTCTCATCCCAAGCGGCTGTTCCATCAGCTTTCACCTTTGCAGCTTCCTCGATGACAATTACATTGAATTCCTCACCCTTATCACCATTAGGATCAATTTTGACCTTCATCTGATTGGAGGTTTTCTTTGGCTCGATTATCTGATTGAAATAATAAAAACCATCTGCTTTAAGTTCCCAGCCAGTATTTTCAGTTTCATAGGTGAGTGGGTGAGTACTTCCTGCAAACACCTTAACTCTGGCATAAACAGGATAGTCTCCAGTATTTTCTACCCATATAGTCTTCTCAAATCCATTAACTTTCTCGTGAGGAGTGATTTCATACTTGCCAAATCTCACTGTTCCCTCAGCTGAATGTGTATCTGTAAAATATGCCATCGCTGGCTTTACAGCAACTGCTCCAAGCATCAGAAGTGCAGCTGCAGTAATAATCAAGGTTTTCTTTTTCATTACTGTGCACCCCCTTCCGTATCCTTAAAGCTCTTGTCCTTATTGAAGACAAACTCAACAGTCGAATCAATCAAGTCTCCAAACTGCTCAACAACCTGATCTACAATTCTACTGAATACATTTTTCATGCTCGTACCAATGTTTGTTCTGCCATCATAGGTGTTTACAAACTTGACTGTCTTCGTTTCATCAGCATCCACGCTAACCTTCTGCAAGGTATCGCCAACCGATTTATAGCTTGCGCCCTCATATACTTCCTTTACAGTAACCTCGATTCCCGCAGGTACATCAATCAATAAATCATTCTTTGTTCCTGCTTCATCAAATTCATAAGAGAATACATACGAATAATCGGTGCTTGCATATCTATAGGATACTTCAAATACGAATGTTGCCTTTCCGAGTGGCTTTACGAACTTCAAAAGTGTCTTTATGATATTGAGCTTACCAGTCTTAGGTGGCTCCTCATCTCTATTGAAGTTGTAGCTGATTCTACAATTTGATAAGTTCTTTCCACGCTCAAAGTAAATAACTGTAAGTTTATGTTCATCATTAGCAAAACCAGAAAGTGTAGTGCCCAGCGTTGTATAAAGGTTCTGGCAATCCATATCCATCTTCTTGTAGACAGAACCATCTACTGAAGATGTCATTTGAGTATCGTAATCTCCCTGAATCAGAATATCTCCTGATTGGAAATTAATCTGACCCTTAATCGCATCATGGATACCGCCAAGATCAAGTACAAGCTTTCCGTCGACATAAACATAAACATCATCGTCACCAGAGAACCTGAAAATCATATCATTGCCATTATCATCCTTACCGGTACTATTAACTGTAAAGGTCATCGGAAGAACCATGGCGTAATGATTGGTTTCACCAAATGGTCTGAACTGTCTCTCTCCTTCTGTAGGAACAAGCACATTATCTTTGATTTCATATCTGGTACTATCACTATCTATTGTCCAGTAGCCATCCATGTCCTTTCTAAACTGAACACCTACATTTGACTGATAATCAGAGATGTAATCATACGCACTCTCATTATCCTTGTAACTCTTATAGGTAGGGATAGGATTCTTCCCGCTTGTATCCTTTAAATTGAAGATACCATTTTCAGTGTCATAGGTAGATGAAGCAAGTCCCTGCCAAACCTGATTGTAATAAACGTAGTTACTTGTACCATCGTACTGCTTACCATCTGTAAACAGGAAGGAATCACCAAATGCTGTCGTATCATTCTCGTAATTGATGAACTGCGCACCATTAACTATTGTAGTTTCCGCATTGTCATCAAACTGAACTGGAATCGGATTCAAACAAACAACAACATAATTTGCTGCATAGCTTCCACCCATCTTCTTGAGAGTAAGCTCCACATCAAATGTCCTTGCATAATCAACTGGTGTATATTTCCTATTCTCAACTGTTGGAATATTATCTGCACTTAATGGTAATGAGACCTTTCCAAGACCTACATAATTAATGTAATAATTCTCTGGTGCCTCGAAATGGAATTTGAATGTATCATCATTCTCTGAACTATAAATGTAGTAGTGCCAATCTGCTGGATTATCGCTTGTATCCGATGGTGCAATATTTGAAAAGTGCTTTTCCTCAGAATTAACTCTGATAAGCTTAACTGCATATCTATCTGGATCATAGGCCTCCGCAATTGTGCTTACACCTGCAAGATGCTCTTCATCTGTTTCAGCATAACCGTATGGACTCTTTCCTGAAGAACCCTTTGAACCATAGAGAACACCACCTGATGTAGCCTCTGGCTCTGGTGCGCTAAACAATACAAATGGCGAGAAGCTAGATGCATCGTATGTAACAACTCCACCTTCAGCTGTGAAGGTTTCCTTTTCAATTGACCCCTCCTCTGGGAAATGTGCAACTGCATCAGGAGTAAAGCCAAGTGATGTAACCTTGACCTCAACATTCTTCTTTGGCTGGACAACCTCGCCATCAAGAGTAAATGTCATATCAATCGCAACAAGCTCATCCTCATCAAATCGCTTAATAGAATATGCTTCCTTAAGAGCCTGCTCCTGAGCCTCAGTCATCTGATATTCAGATGCTGTAAACTCAAAGGTATCCTTCTCAAAGGTATCAGCTTCAACAAATACAGAAACCTTGTAATCCCCAACAGATTTCTCAAAGGATTTGTCTTCCTGCTTTTGTTCCTCTATCTCATCTGAGTCTTCATCCTTCTCTTCATCGAGTTCTGCATCATCCTTCTTGGAATAATCTTCATCAGACTCGTCCTTTTCTGAATCTTTCTCTTTAGAATCTTTCTCTTTAGAATCTTCCACTTTAGAGTCTTCCTCTTTAGAATCTTCCTCTTTAGAGTCAGCCTTCTTAGAGTCTTCCTTTTCTGCATCATCAATAGAAGCATCAGAATCTGTTTTCTCAGAATCAGCCTCTGCCTTCTCCTTGTTATCTTCTTCAGTTATATTGTCTTTGGAATTTGTATCAGAATCGTTAGAATTACCAGATGTATCGCCATTCTCCTCAACAACTTCTTTTGACTCCCCCGTTGCAGACTCCCCAGTCTGCCCTGTTGACTCATCTGCAGTGTCAACCTCCTGCTTTGTTTCACCCGACGAATTACCTCCCGTATTCTCAGTGGTAGTTTCATCTGGTAAGGCTCCACCATCACCCTCGGCATATACACCAAAAGAGGTTGAGGCGAAAAGGATTAGCGCTAAAAAAAGCGCTAACATTTTGTGAAGTGTTGGTATCTTTTTAATCATACTCAAAAGCTCCCTTACCCTTATAACTATTACTTAATGTGATTATGTACACCATGTGGGCATAGTGTAACACAATGTTATACTAAATCACTTGGTCATCAAATTACAGCTTTATGGCATAATTTCCGTATTTTTGGCAAAAAAGCCCCCTGTTTGGCCTATAATCGGGGTTGATACTTTCTAACAAACTTGTTAGAAAGGTAACAAAGTCCCGTGAAGCCAAAACAGAGGGCATAAAAATCCAAATATTAAATCATGATATAAATTAGTTAAAACCAACAACCTTCTGTGCAATCTTGTACGCAGTGATTGAAATCGCGCGACCACCATGGCCTGGAAGGTTAGTAGTTCCACAAAGAATACCATAGCGAAGCTTTCTGTAAAGATAATAATCCTGAGACTTGATGTAAGCCCAAAGATCACGACGCTTCTGCTGGTTTTCTGCAGTACCACTCTTCATAAGAAGTACTGTTGAGATAACTGTAATCATCTCAAGATAGTTGAACATATATTTTCTAATGTGCCTGTTAGTAATGTTCTTGTAGTCATAGGCCTCAAGCATAAGCTTGTTTACCTTAATCTGCTGATCAATTCGTGAAATCATAACCTTTTCATTAACTGACTGATCATCACGACCAATGAAGTAACGATAGAAATCCACATCAAGGTAATACATGTTCTTAACATATGGAAGTGGATAAAATACATAAAGATTATCCACATAGAATGTATGCTTTGGAAGCTCTAGTCCACAATCTCTAAGAAGCTTTGTACGATAGATTACCGAATGCATGAGGATGTACTGGCCCTTTCTGAAGTGACCTGTCTCATCCCAGGTAAAATACTGATTTACTGGAAGGTTTGAATAAGACATTACCTTTTTATGTAAGGCGCCTTCCTTCTCGTAAACGTAGTTTGAAATAAGCATGTCAAGATTCTTGCCATCCTCAACCGAAGCGCGAAGAGTCTCCAGAATCTTGTCATAAGCCTCTGCATCAACCCAGTCATCAGAATCCACAACCTTGAAGAAAAGACCTGTGGCATTCTTAAGACCTGTATTTACAGCCTGTCCATGTCCACCATTTTCCTGATGAACAGCCTTGATAATTGTTGGATGCTCGGCTGCAAGTCTATCTGCAATTTCTGCTGTATTATCCTTTTGACTACCATCATCAACAATGATGATTTCAACATCCTCGCCACCATGAAGCAAGCTTTCAACACAGTGCTCCATATATGCAGCGGAATTGTAGCAAGGAACAGCAAAACTCAATAATTTCATAAGTATTGTCCCTCCTAATTCTCCCCTTCAGCCTTTTCCGGTAAGGCTTATTTTTCATTCATCTTTGCAAGCTTAGCTGCCTGATCTGCTGCGATTAACGCATCAAGAATCTCCTGGATATCTCCATCCATAATCTTATCAAGCTTGTAAAGTGTAAGGTTGATACGGTGGTCTGTAACACGTCCCTGTGGGAAGTTGTAAGTACGAATCTTCTCAGCACGGTCACCTGTACCAATCTGTGAGCGGCGCTCTGCTGCCTCAGCATCCTGCTGCTTCTGTAACTCTAAATCGTAGAGCTTTGCACGAAGGAGTGCGAAAGCCTTTTCCTTATTCTGAAGCTGTGACTTCTCAGTCTGGCTGTAGATAACAATACCAGTTGGGTAGTGAGTAAGTCGAACAGCTGAATCTGTTGTGTTGACACACTGACCACCGTTACCAGAAGCACGCATAACGTCGATACGGATATCCTTCTCTTCAATCTGGATATCTACTTCCTCTGCCTCAGGCATAACAGCTACTGAACATGTAGATGTCTGGATACGGCCCTGTGATTCTGTCTCTGGTACACGCTGTACACGGTGTACACCTGACTCATACTTAAGAATAGAATAAGCACCAGTTCCCTTAACCATGAACTCGATGTTCTTCATACCACCGATACCTGTTTCATCGGCCTCAAGAAGTTCTACCTTCCAACCACGAGACTCTACATAGTGTACATACATACGATAAATCTCTGCTGCGAAAAGAGCTGCCTCTTCACCGCCGGCACCTGCACGGATTTCTACGATAACGTTCTTATCATCATTAGGGTCCTTTGGAAGAAGAAGAATCTTAAGCTCCTGCTCAAGGCGCTCAACCTCAGCCTTTGACTCGTTAAGCTCTTCCTTTGCAAGCTCCTTCATCTCCTCATCTGTCTCCTCATCAAGGAGAGCAAGAGAATCCTCGATATTCTGCTTGTGAGCTGTATACTGCTTATATGCTTCTACGATTGGTGCTAGGTCTGACTGCTCCTTCATAAGAGCTCTAAAACGTGCATTGTCATTTGCAACGTCTGGCTCAGAAAGAAGGTTCATAACCTCTTCATATCTTAAAACTAAATCTTCTAATCTATCAAACATGCTTCAACTACCTCCATGTTATATATGTCCTTTAACTACTCTGTCGTTTCCTGCTAAATCCTTAACGACTTCAACATCTATAAAATCGTTTTCAATGAACAATTTCTCTACATCCTGTCCCTGATCAAATCCGATTTCTACCAAAAGCCAGCCACCTTCATTGAGATACTCACGGGCGTGAGCTGTAATCTCACGATAGAAGAACAATCCGTCCTCGGTACCATCCAAGGCAAGACGAGGCTCATGATCCTTAACCTCTGTTTCAAGCTTCTCCACCTCTTCGGTGCGAATATAAGGCGGATTAGAAACAATTGCATTGAATTTGCCGCTGACTGGCTGCCACAAATCGCCCTGAACAAAGGCAACCTTTGGCCCTACCAGACGATTACCATTTTCACGAGCAACCGCAAGAGCATCCTCAGAAATATCAACACCGATACCCGAGCATCCCTGACCAAGTGCAGCAAGTGAAATAATAACACATCCGCTGCCTGTACACAAATCCAAAACATGACTTCCGCTTGGGATAACCTTTAAAGCCTCCTCAACCAGAGTCTCTGTATCCTGTCTAGGTATAAGCACATGCTCATTAACCCAGAAGGTCAGTCCCATAAAATCCTGCTCTCCAGTTATATGCTGAAGTGGAATTCGATGGGCTCTCTTCAAAAGCACATCCTTGTATTTATAAAGGGTGAGCTCGTCTATTTCATCGTTCTGCTTCAGGAAATACTGCGCTTTGGAAAGACCGCTGACAAAAGACATCAGCAACCATGCGTCAATCCTGGCATCCGCAATATTTTCCGATTCTAGTAAAACAATACCTTTTTCTAAAGCCTGCTTAAATGTCATCAGAAACAACCCTCATTTTCTTTTTGGAATTCCTTCCAATCAAAAACTGCCTCTACCGATGCAATGCCAACTTCAATCATATCGTCATCTGGCTCCATAACCGTCAAACGCTGCAGCCAAAGGCCTGGCTGAGAGATGGCATCAACAAAAGCATTTTCATATCTGCCTGCCAAACGAATGAATTCATAAGAAATACCTGCAATCACAGGGATAAGCACTAGTCTGGCAACAAGCTTCAACCATGTATTATCAAAGGTGATAAACATGAAAATGAACACTGAAATAATAAAGACAATAAAGATAAAGCTTGTACCACATCTCTTGTGGAATCTGGTAGAAGTTCTAACATTTTCTACTGTAAGTGGCTTTCCTGCCTCAACACAATTGATGCATTTGTGCTCAGCACCATGGTACATGAACGTACGCTTAATATCTTCCATCCGAGAAATAATCGCTACATATCCAATGAAAATAGCGATTCTGATAATTCCCTCAACAAAAGCAATCAGTGCCTGTGAATCAACAAAGCGATTAAATGCAAGAGAAAGGAAATATGGCAACGCGAAAAATACGCCAAGTGCAAGAACAAAAGAAAGGAAAAGGGTTCCGCCCATCTCTGCTTTCTCCTTTTTCTCAAGCTTCTTTAATTCCGCCTCTGAAAGCTTTGATTTATCAACTGCATCCTCCTCATCTTCGAAGAAAGAAGCTGAATACATCAATGTCTTCAGACCGATTACCAACGACTCAATAAATGAGACCATGCCGCGAATGATTGGAATCTTATGCCAAATATCATTTATATCTTTTGTATTTTTGACGTCCACTGTAATTTCATTGTCTGGCTTGCGAACGGCTACAGCATACTGATTGCCGTTGCGCATCATGACGCCTTCCATTACAGCCTGACCGCCAATACCCGAATACTTCATTTCTAACCTCTTTAACGTAATAAAGGGCTGAGACGAATCTCAACCCTTAAAAGTCCATACGGATGACTACTTTGACTCAATACCATACTTCTTATTGAACTTGTCAATACGTCCACGAGCCTGTGTAGCTTTCTGCTGGCCTGTGTAGAATGGATGGCACTTAGAACAAATTTCTACGTGGATGCTTTCCTTTGTAGAACCTGTTACGAATGTGTTACCGCAGTTGCAAGTAACAGTAGCCTGATAATAATCTGGATGGATACCCTGTCTCATGATTTTCACCTCTCATTTAATAAATGTTTACAATTTCCAACTGTAAATAATGATATTCGGCCATTTAAAAATCACCTTCGGTGATGGCCTCATCATGTTCACGATTTTTCTGCATTTCATTTGAAAAATCATGAAATAAACTGCTAAAAACGCGAGGTCTTCGCATTTCATCCCGATTAACAGCTTCACAAGTATAACATCAGTTCATAAGTATGTCAAGTATTGAAAAATACACCTCTTCACTACGAACTTTCCAGTTATTACAAAGGGTTTCAGCCTGTTCCTTGCTCTGAACATGGAAGCTCAAATCGATTGTAGGAACATCGTTCTCTGTGATACGAAGCTGCACCACATAACCGCCTCTATCAGCCTTGAAATAGTTTGCTTTGTAGGAGTTCTCCTCCTTCATGGCAATAGAGTTAATCTTCAAATATTTGTTAATATCCTTTGAAAGAGCTGGAGTGATTTTCTCCTTGAAGAGCTCCAAGGTCTTTTTACCCTCTTCCGTGATGGCGTAGGTTGTATTGTTGTGTGTAGTTCTTGAAAGAATCAGTCCAGCATCCTCGTCATCACTGATAGCCTGCTGAGCTGTAAAATAATCTGTGAGGTCTCCCTCAAGAAAGAAATCCGTAATCTGACTATTACTAAGAGGAAAACCACTTCGTTGAAGCAATTCTAGTATAGTAATCTTATAAATCATGGTTGGTTCTGCCATGGTATCCCTCCAAATATCTATAACTAAAAATCAATATCAAAAAACTTTAAACCAGAGCCTTAATAGCATTAGCTACTGCAACTGGCACACGTGGATCAAAGGCCTCTGGCAGGATAAATTCATCGCTAAGCTGATCCTCATCCACAAGATTTGCGATAGTCTCAGCTGCTGCCAGCTTCATCTCCTCGGTGATTGCTGTGGCACGAGCCTCGAGTGCACCTCTGAAAATACCTGGGAAAGCAACTACGTTGTTGACCTGATTAGGGAAGTCTGAACGTCCTGTACCAATGACACGAGCACCAGCAGCCTTTGCCTCGTCAGGCATAATCTCAGGAGTAGGATTTGCCATTGCAAAAAGAATCGAATCTTTTGCCATTGAAGCAACCATTTCCTTTGAAACAATTCCAGGTGCTGAAACTCCAACGAAAATATCAGCACCAACAAGTGCATCTGCAAGTGTTCCTGTCTTGTGAGAAAGATTTGTAACCTTTGTCATCTCCTTCTGCATCCAATTCAGGTTTGGATAATCAGGACCAATTATGCCCTCGCGGTCACACATTGTAACGTCCTTGAATCCGTAGGTAAGAAGAAGCTTTGTAATGGCAACTCCAGCTGAACCGGCACCATTTACAACAACCTTGCAATTCTCCTTCTGCTTTCCTACTACCTTAAGAGCATTGATGATACCGGCAAGTACAACAATCGCTGTGCCATGCTGATCATCATGGAAAACTGGAATATCCAGCTCTTTCTTAAGGCGCTCCTCAATTTCGAAGCAACGTGGAGCTGAAATATCCTCAAGATTGATCCCGCCAAAGGTAGGTGCAATAGCCTTTACAGCTGCAACTATCTCATCTGGATCCTGAGTATTTAAAACGATAGGGAATGCATTGACACCACCGAACTCCTTGAACAGTACGCATTTACCTTCCATAACTGGAAGTCCTGCAAGTGGACCGATATTTCCAAGTCCAAGTACTGCCGAGCCATCAGATACAACAGCCACCGTGTTTGCCTTTAGGGTGTAGTTGTAAGCCTGCTCAGAGTCCTCTGCAATGATACGGCAAGGAGCTGCAACTCCTGGTGTGTAAGCGATTGAAAGGTCTTCCCTGTTTCGAACAGGAGCCTTCGAGGTTGTCTCGATTTTACCGTTCCATTGCTTGTGTAAAAATACCGCTGTTTCGTCAATTGATGCCATTATTATTCCCTCCTGAATCTAACTTATATGCTAATCACCGAATGCACGAGATTAGATAACTCTCTTTCTGATAACCATATCAATATAGTCATCATTGCACTTGGTGTGCGCAAACATATTTAAAATAGTCTCAATAGCGTCTTCCTTACGGGCGCTGTTGATTGCTTTACGCATGATTTCCATTGCATCAAGCTCTTTTCTCGAAAGGAGAAGATCCTCACGACGAGTACCTGATGCTGTAATATCGATAGCTGGGAATATTCTCTTTTCTGAAAGCTTTCTATCAAGGATAAGCTCCATGTTACCAGTTCCCTTGAACTCCTCGTAAACAACATCGTCCATCTTTGAACCAGTCTCTACAAGTGCTGTTGCAAGGATTGTAAGGCTTCCACCCTCACGCATGTTTCTGGCAGCACCGAAGAATTTCTTTGGCATGTGAAGAGCTGCTGGGTCAAGACCACCGGAAAGAGTACGACCAGATGGCTGAACTGTAAGGTTGTATGCGCGAGCAAGTCTGGTGATTGAATCAAGAAGAATCATAACATCCTGACCATGCTCAACTAGACGCTTTGCACGTTCGATAACCATTTCAGAAACACGACGATGATGCTCTGGGCTCTCATCGAAAGTAGAATATATAACCTCAACATTTTTGCTGTTTCTCATGGTGTCCTTCATATCGGTAACTTCCTCAGGACGCTCATCAATAAGCAAAATGATAAGATGCATATCTGGGTGTGAATAATTCACAGAGGTTGCAACCTCTTTTAAAAGTGTGGTCTTACCTGCCTTAGGCTGGGCAACAATCATACCACGCTGGCCCTTTCCAATAGGGCTAACCAGGTCAACAATACGCATTGCAACCGAACTACGCTGACGTTCAAGACGAATTCTCTCATTAGGGAAAATAGGGGTAAGGTCCTCAAAATTAGGACGGCGTGTTGCTGCTGCTGGATCGTAACCATTGATTGTATCAATAATCATAAGAGCTGCGAACTTATCAGTCGGATTATTGAAACGCTTCTTTCCGATGATAATATCGCCAGTCTTAAGGTTAAATTTCTTGATTTGAGACTGTGAAACATATACATCCTCTGTACCAGGCATGTAGTTGTCACAGCGAATGAATCCGAAGCCATCACTCATAACCTCGATAATGCCGCGCGCTGGAAGAAGACCATCAGTAGGAATATCCTGAGGAATTGAATCCTTGTGCTCCTCAACTCGTTCTGGACGCTCAGGTCTCTCTGTTCTTTCAACTCTCTCAGAACCTTCTGTCGTGCGTGGTCTGCGAGGTCTCTCAGGCTTGTCAGACTTTTCTGCCCTAGGAGCTCTAGGTGTCTTTTCAGATTTTTCAACCTTCTCAGCCTTTGCTGGCTTCTCTGCTGTTTCAGCTTTCTCAGTTTCAGCTTGCTCCGATGCTTTTTCTTTAGCATCGATTTCGTCCTGCGCAAGCATTGCTTCAACGAGATCAGCCTTCTTCATAGAGGATACGCCTTTTATTCCCCTAGCTTTAGCTAAGTCACGTAGCACTGCAACAGGTAAGCTCTCGTATTTTTCTCTCATAAAATCTCCTTTAAAAATTTTAAATAAACAAAAATAAACGTCATGGAATTAAAAGTCGAATCGACTAATGAATTATACCTTGATGATATTTGAATTATATACTGTGGGTAAGGCAAACACAAGGACTTCAAGAATTTTTTTGAAAAATTCTCAAAGTCCTTGTAGTACTTACTCTTGAAGTGATTCCATAATTGGTGGAATCAACTGCTTCTTTCTTGAAACAACACCTTCAAGCAAGTAGCTATCTGTAGCAACTGGCATTCTGAAGGCATCTGCAATAATCTTGTCAGCTGTATCACCAACAAAGAGAAGCTCTGTACTCTCGTTGAGGATATCAGTGAGCATTACAAATACTGCATCCAAATCTGAAGAAGCCTGAACTGTCTGCATATATGACTGAATTCCAGACTTGATGCTGTTCAGCTGGCCCTTAGAAATTGAGCTAACCTGAGCAACACCAAATTTGATATCTCCACTTGTGAAGATTTTGTAATCCTGATGGAAAATCTGATCAGGTGTCTTGTCCTTGAAGTCACTGCCTGCTTCAAACATTGAAGTAGCAAGCTCTACAACATCAACACCTGCAATATCAGCAAGCATTCTTGCCTTTTCCTCATCTACCTTTGTACATGTAGGTGAACGGAACATAAGTGTATCCGAAAGAATTGCCGAACAAAGAACTCCAGCAATATGCTTTGGAATTTCTACTCCACGCTCCTCGTACATAAGAGCAACGATTGTTGAAGATGAACCAAGAGGCTGATTTCTGAAATAGATAGGAGAAACAGTCTCAAGTGAGCCAAGGCGATGGTGATCGATAATCTCAAGCACCTCAGCCTGGTCAATATTATCTACTGCCTGTGACTTTTCATTGTGATCAACAAGGATAATACGCTTCTTCTGCATATTTAAGAGTAAACGACGCGAAACCATACCAACGTAATGTCTGTTCTCGTCGAGAATTGGGAAATCTCGATGGCGAACTGTCTTCATGGTATCTCTAACATCATCTACGTAATCATCAAGCTCAAAGCTTACGATATCGTCACTTCTCATGAACTGACGAACAGGCATAGCCTGGTGAATAAGACGAGCAACTGTAAATGTATCGTACTCTGTAGTGATAAGTACACACTGATGCTCCTCCGCCATCTTGATAACCTTTGAATCAACTGACTTTGCGCCGCAAACTACAAGACAGCTTGCACCTGCCTCGATACAAATAAGCTGACGCTCTGTAATATTTCCAACGATTACAAGGTCATCACGATTGATGTCGTCCTTCAAATCCTCGCGGTTACTTGAAGCGATAACAACTGAACCCTTAATGAAGTAGGCATGTGGATTACCTGTAAGAAGTGAACCATTAAGGGTGCTAAGGATATTGCTGTACTGGGTGCGGGCGCGTGAAAGAATGCTATTGTCGTAAACATCCATGTAAGAATATGCGATATCTCCGTTTACGATAACACCTTCAAGCTTACCTGTTCTTCCAACAACTGGAAGTGTGACAACGTCACGCTCAAGCATAAGCTCCCAAGCCTTCTTCAATGAGATGTGTCCATCTACTGGCTCAAGACGACGATATTCGATGTCTGTAAGCTGTGCGCCTACGTCAAGAACAGTATCTGGCTCCTGAACGCCAAATCTTTCCAAAACATAACGGGTCTCCTCGTTGAGTTGACCCGCTTTTTTAGGCTCATAAATAGTGTCTTTTGAAATTGCATTTTTCAGATATGCGTAAGCAATAGCTGCGCAAACGCTATCTGTATCAGGGTTTTTGTGTCCGATAATATAAACCGTATTCGGCATAATCCCTCCGTAAAAAAATAGTATAACTTAAAATATTCCCAATGAAATCAAGAGTGCTGCTGCACTAACTCCAAGCGAAAATACAATCAGAACAATATTCGCAATAGCAAGGGACTTAAGAGAGCTGTAATGCTCTAAAGCCTTTACAGCCTGCTCCTCGCTATTGTCATGCTCCTTTAACAAATCCTGAATCAGACGATAAAGATGAACTGACTCAGAATGTGTCTTCTCTGAAAGCTCGCTTTGAATGCTATCAAGACCTGCAGAGACATTGCGAAGTGTATCCTGAAGATTTCGATTATGAGTTTCATAGGACTCTTGATTATCGTTCACTTGTCCTTTAATGTCAAGCTCAAGTTGATCCATGTTGTTTTTTACAACCTGCATCATTCTGTCAACCTGTGTCTCTACATCAGCTACAAGCTCATCTGCCTCTTCCTGCTTTTTATTTAATTCTTCCTGAAGTCTAATGTTAGTCTCTTCCTTTTCCTTAACAAGAGCTTCAAGTTCAGCAGCCTTAGCTTCCTTGGCAGCAATAAGCTGCTGAAGCTGAGTTGCCTTTGCTCGGAAAGCATCAATCTGCTCTAAAAGCAAATCCTCTCCGTTGTCGAATTCTACCGCAGTAATATTAACAGTTGGCTTTTCAACTGACTCATCTGCTGGCTTTTCTGTATTAGAAATATCTACATCTTCAAGCTCAATCTGCTCTACATTAATATTTTCCATAGCATTCTCTCCTTAGTTGTTTTGAGTAATTAGTCCCCCAATTAGAATGTGAACTTGTCTGCAAAATATGCAACAAGATCAGCGATTGCAATACGCTCCTGCTCCATAGAATCGCGGTGACGAATTGTAACCATGTGGTCCTCTTCTGAATCAAAATCGTAAGTGATGCAGAATGGTGTTCCGATTTCATCCATACGACGGTATCTCTTACCGATTGTTCCTCTGTCGTCGAACTCACAATTGTACTTCTTTGAAAGCTCATCGAATACCTTCTCAGCGCCCTCATTAAGCTTCTTAGAAAGTGGAAGCACACCAATCTTAACTGGTGCAAGCGCTGGGTGGAAGTGAAGAACTGTACGAACATCACTCTTTCCATCCTTGCCAACCTCTTCCTCATCGTAAGCTGCACAAAGGAATGCAAGCACTACACGGTCTGCGCCAAGTGATGGCTCAATAACGTATGGTAAATACTTCTCGTTTGTCTCATCGTCGAAGTATGTAAGATCCTGACCAGAAACATTCTGATGCTGTGTAAGGTCGTAGTCTGTACGGCTAGCGATACCCCAAAGCTCACCCCAACCAAATGGGAATAAGAACTCGATATCTGTTGTGCCTGTTGAGTAGAATGAAAGCTCCTCTGGGTCGTGATCACGAAGACGCATCTCATCCTCCTTCATACCAAGAGAAAGGAGCCAATCACGGCAGAAAGCTCTCCAATACTGGAACCACTCATCCTGTGTACCTGGCTTGCAGAAGAACTCAAGCTCCATCTGCTCAAACTCACGTGTACGGAATGTGAAGTTACCAGGAGTAATCTCGTTACGGAATGACTTACCAATCTGACCAATACCAAATGGAACCTTCTTACGTGATGTACGCTGAACGTTCTTGAAGTTTACGAAAATACCCTGAGCTGTCTCTGGGCGAAGGTAAACTGTGTTCTTTGCATCCTCAGTAACACCCTGGAAGGTCTTGAACATGAGGTTAAACTCACGAATATCTGTGAAATTGTGCTTGCCACATGTAGGGCAAGGAACATTATTGCTATCGATGAATTCCTTCATCTCTTCCTTGCTCCAGCCATCTACAGATGACTTAAGCTCGATATTATTTTCAGCTGCAAAATCCTCGATAATCTTATCAGCTCTGAAGCGCTCGTGGCACTCCTTACAATCCATAAGTGGATCAGAGAATGAACCAAGGTGACCTGAAGCAATCCATGTCTGTGGGTTCATAAGGATAGCACAGTCAACACCAACGTTGTACTTGTTCTCCTGAACGAACTTCTGCCACCAAGCCTTTTTAACGTTGTTCTTAAGCTCAACGCCAAGGTTACCATAATCCCATGTATTAGCAAGACCACCGTAAATCTCAGAGCCTGCATATACAAAGCCTCTTGCTTTTGCAAGAGCAATAATTTTGTCCATTGTCTTTTCCATAATTATATTTCCTCTCTATTATTACTTATCAGGTGTGTAAAGGATGTAGACAGTATCTGTCACATCTTCATTTCCATCAGCCTGTTTAATACTAACTGTATTTGCATCCACCATCTCTGTTGATGGCTCGGATATATAATAAATCTGCCCTGGAACCTTGACTGTCACGTTTTCGTTGACTATTGCAACGTGAAAACCAGGGAAAGTCTCACTGGCGTCAACTGTAGTTCCAATGCCCTTAGTATCGTTTTCTGTTATGCAGAACAATTCCTCAAAATCATAACCTGCTGCCGCAGCTTCCTCATAGGTGCCATTGAAGGTCTGATAAGAAGTAAATGCACTGTAGGCATCTGCATCAACGTATGTTGTCTTAATATATGCTTTATCAGCTGTGACTCTAAATCTGTCAAGAGTGATTGCCTTGCTGCCATAAGTATCATTAAAGCTTGCAATCAAATCCTTTGTGTATGTCTTAAGATCCGCCTTCGAATAGGTCTCAGCGTCAAAATCTGCAACTTCTTCAAATACAATCTGTCCATCCTTCTCCACAGTCAGTGTAGATGTGTCAGCCATTGTACCTGAGCCAACAAACATCCCAGCCAGCTTTACAATAAGGAAAACAACAAGTGCAAACAACGCAACACAAACTGTGCCAAAGATAATACGATTACGCATCACCTCGCGCTGTCTCCTTTTTCGTCTAGCCTCTTGAAGCTCCCTTGATGCAACTCCCTGACGTGGCCGCTGATTAACGCTCGAACTTCTTGGTCTTGCGTTATTTCTACTTCGCATGCCTGACGTGCCACCAGGTCTACTCTGTGTCATAAAAATTCCTCGCTTTTATATTTGTGCGACCTATAGTTTAATCTATAAGAACACAAAATTCTAGTCAATTCTTCCTCGGTTTCATTATTCAGTACAAAAGTATACAACTTTTCTATTCTAGATGAAACTATGAATTGCATTGCATAAAGGGTCGAAGTAGAAATATCAGTCCCAGATTCCATCTCAGAGCATTCCCTGCAAAGCATTCCATGTCTTTTAATTGAAAATGTGGTCAGGTTCTCCTTTTTGCCACAACACATGCAGGAAAACACATTTGGGTACTCACCGTCAATAACCCAAGTTTTCAAATCATATATATTTCTGAGAAGACGATGACTGAATTTTCCAGATTCGAGAGCCTTTAAACTTTGATATAAAAGGGCAAGTCGCTGTCTTTCATCCACTCCCTCTACTGATAGAAAGTCTGCCACCTCTAAAAAGTAAGAGCCAAGGCAAACCTTATCATAATCCATAACCAAATCCCTGAAATAATTAGTAATATTGGCCTTGGTAATGTGATAGGAGCTGCGGCCCTCAAAGGCTTCAAAAGTGCCGAAGCAAAAAGGTGAGCAGGCAGCTACCATAGGATTGTTAGGACGTCTGGCACCTTTGGCGAAGCCTGTAATTCTGCCAGATTCTTTTGTGAGTATCACAAGACGTCTATCAAATTCTCCAACATCTGAGCAGCTTAAGACAATCCCAGTAAGCGTCACCAGTCCCATTAATTAAATGTCCTCTTTTTTGTATCCAAAATTCTTCAGCTCGTAGTCGCTGTCTCGCCAATCCTTCTTGACCTTTACAAAAAGCTTAAGATTAACCTTTGCATCTAAAAGCTTCTCAATCTCATATCTTGAGTTTGTGCCGATTTTCTTAATCATGGCACCGCCCTTACCGATTATGATACCCTTGTGAGAATTCTTCTCGCAGATGATTGTAGCTTCGATATCCCACATAGCATTCTTGCCTGGGCGTTCCTTCATTGTATCTATTGCAATAGCAATACCGTGTGGCACCTCATCATTCAAAGCATGAAGAGATTTCTCACGGATAATTTCTGCTGTAATCTCACGAAGAGTCTGATTTGTAACAGTTTCTTCGTCATAGAAGGCTGGTCCCTCTGGAAGATGCTTGAAGATTGTTGAAAGAAGATCATCGCAGCCCTCACCGTGAAGCGCAGAAACTGGAACAACCTCGATAAAATCGCACAAATCCTTGAAGGCAGAAATTGTCTCGCCAACCTTTGCACCGTCTGCCATATCAATTTTGTTGATAACTAATATTACAGGAGCCTCTGCTGTTGATAAAAGCTCAGCAATCTTCTTATCACCTGCACCCACCTTTGTGTCTGGCTCAATAAGCCAAAGAATAAGGTCAACATCATTGATAGTGCTCTTGGCTGCGGTCATCATATACTCGCCAAGCTTGTTTTTAGCCTGATGCATACCTGGTGTATCCAGGAAAACAATCTGTCCAACTTCACTATCTGTATAGACAGTCTGGATACGGTTACGGGTCGTCTGTGGCTTGTTGCTAGTGATAGCAATTTTCTGGCCAATGATGTGGTTCATCAAAGTACTCTTTCCCACATTTGGGCGACCAACTATAGTTACAAATCCCGATTTAAAATTATCACTCATTTTTAAATACCTCTAGTCTGGCAGCCACGGAGTCCGTCGGTTACGCTTACAAGCCATAGGCATCTTCGCTCAACTAAATGTTTCGCTTAAGATACCTATGAGCTTGATAGCTACCGACTCATCAAAATCTCGATACCTACCAGCTCACTTTAAAAAATTATTAATATAAACTTTCAATTACATCGAACAATTCGCGATTCGCCTCGATTGCATCCTCATTCCCTACGACGCAGATGTTGCGCTGAGCCATCGCTATATCAATTGGAGTAGCAAGTGCTCGAATATCTTCGACTGTTGCATCAAGAACCTGATTACGAATCTTCTGAATATCCTCGTAGGTGATTTCTGACATATAGCAGTTCAAACCGCGCTGCCCACGCTGAGATGGTGTAAGCGGAGTGTCCATACCACTGATAGTTCCGATTATATATTTCGTCATGTCGCGCTCATCAGCATCAAAGTTTCTAAGATAATCACCAGTCTCCTCAAAGACCTTGATTGTCTCAGCAAGATTTGGATCTCTGTAGGAAACAAATATAATATCACCCTGTCGGCTTGCAATCATATTGCAGCCATAAGCTCCACCCTGAACTCTAACCTTAATCCAGAAATAATCGTAGCCTAATATTGTATTCAAAATCTTGTAGGCTCCATTATACTCATGCCCGTCGGCTGTAAAGTCTCCTGCCATTGCAACATACTGTATTTGAGATGCATCTTTAAATGCTTCCTTTACCTGACGTTTTTCAAAAGGCTGTGGCTCGAATTTGAACTTTTCATCTGAAAGCTGTGACATAACATCAACTGTAAGACGCTTAGCCTGTTCTAATGCTTCAGCCTTACCTGTCGAAGAAATAATCAAACGATTTTTAGAAAAAACGATCTCGCATAATTTATTTAATCGTGAAATAATTTCTTCCTTCTTTGTGTCAAAATCAGCTTCTATTTCAACTAAGAATCTATAGAAGTCAAGTCCGCTTGCCTTCTCACTGTACAGCGCTCTTTTTGAAAATCCTATACGTGAACGATTTGCCGCAACCTGATTTCCTTTGCTTGCGAGCATGGCTTCTACATGAGATTTCTCCGCTGTGATAAGCTCACGTAATCGTTTTTCATCAGAGAAATCTGTGTGAAGAATCATCTCAAGAGCCAAATCCTTGGCGGCATCTGCCTCGTCATATATAAACTTAGAACGAACCTCATAGGTCATCCTTATCTCGTCATCTTTATCGAGCACTTCGTAGAGCATGATATTGGTTGAGATTCCACCAGTATGAAGATACATCTCATTGTTGAAATCAGCATAACTGTAATGCTCTGTGTCCATTAGACCAATGAAACGCTCCAGAAGTGAAGCATATGGAAGCCATTCAAAATTGATATCTGAAATATCAAATACCATATTGTAATAGTGAATTCCATTGGTGCTCAGCTTATGGTGAAGGATTGTTGTTCCATTTTCCTTATAAACTTCCAAATCAATAGGACGAGCTTCACGAGTCAAATCGTATCTGGAAAGCATTGGAATCTTAGCCAAATCCTCCTTTGGACTTGGAGTTTCCTGATACTCCTTAAGATAAGCTGTATGCTCCACTATTTCTTTAATCTGTTCAGGAGTCATAGAAGCCTTAAGCTTCGCAAGTCGCTCCTTAAGCTCTAACTCATCAGCAGTTGTCATTCCCTGCTTTGGTCTTAAAGTGACTATCGACTTATGATTGTTTAACAAGAGATAATCATTGGCAATACGGTCAAAAATTCCATCATTAACTCTTGATTTAATTTTATCAAGTACCTCAACAGAGTGTAAATGAAGGAATGGTTGATTCCTATCATATAGCCAACTATCAAGCAACTGGAGTCCAATGATAAGTCCCTTTGGTGCACTACCAAAATCAAGTTCACGAGCCCTAAACTGCTCACCATTTATTGAAGCATAAAGGGTCTTATGATCAACACCTTTCTCGATTACATCTCGAAGTGTATCCTCTATTATCTTAACAAAACGTTCTTTATCCTCTTCATTTGCGCCACGGGCAACAATGCTGAAATACATCTGACGCTGTGACGACTCGAAGGAACACTCAACATCCTCTGCTATGTCCGCATCAATGAGAGCCTGATAAAGTGGCGCTCCCGGAGCAGAAACTAAAGCGTAATTTAATATATCAAATGCACGGTACATATTAGGATCAAGCACGTCTCCTATGCACACATTATACGAAAGGAAGGTATTGTCCGCTGTATCCTGATCCGCTGCAATTGGATAATCCATTGTAATCTCTACCGGCTTATCAAAAGGCTTCTGCATCTGAATTTCAGAATCAACCTCAAGATAATCATAATAGCGAAGATATTTTTTATCGAAATACTCAAGCAACTCATCAATATCAGCATTACCATAAACATAAATATAGGAATTGCTTGGATGGTAGTACTTACTATGAAAATCAAGGAAATCCTCGTAGGTAAGATTTGGAATCTCCTTTGGGTCGCCACCAGACTCTGTAGAATAAGCAGTATCAGGGAAAAGAGAATTCAAAATCTGACGATTAAGCACATCATCTGGTGATGAATATGCACCCTTCATCTCGTTGTAAACAACACCATTGATAGTCAGGTCGCTTTCCTCATTCTCCATCTCATAGTGCCACCCCTCCTGCTCAAATATCTCGCGATACTTGTAGATGTTTGGATGGAAAACTGCATCCATATAAACATCTATAAGGTTCATATAGTCTGCATCATTTGTGCTGGCAATAGGATAAACTGTCTTGTCAGGATATGTGATTGCATTAAGAAATGTATTCAAACTACCCTTTACAAGTTCAACAAATGGGTCCTTTACCGGATATTTGTCTGATCCACACAACACTGTGTGCTCAACAATGTGAGCTACACCTGTGGAATCCTTCGGTGGAGTTCTAAAGCCTATATAAAATACTTTGTTATCATCATCGTTTGAGATAAAACAGACTCTTGCCTTTGTCTTTTTATGCTCGAAAATAAAGCCAAGAGAATCCAGTCCCTCAAGTTTTTCTTCTTTTAGAAGTTCGTAATTCTTGTTCATTATTTTATGTGGACATCCAATTGATTAAAGCAGATTTCCACACCCTCCTCATCAAATCTTTCTTTTATCTGTTCAAGCACATCCCACTTGGTCTGCCAGAAATACTCAGTTTCTACCCAAAAACGAAGACCAACATTTACCGAACTGTCAGCAAGCTCTGCCACAAAAACCTTGATAGGCTCATCAGTGATTAGATGATCTTGCTTCTCTGCTATCTCAAGCATGATTTTTTTAGCTTTTTTAATATCTGCATCGTAACTGATGCCAACTGTCTCGTTGAACATTCGACGGGTCATTGCCGTATTATTGGTAAGTGTGGTAGCTGAAAGTGTACCGTTTGGAATCTGCACTGTGCGACCATCTATCATCTTCAAAGTAGTGTAGATAATGTTGATACGCTCAACTGTACCCTCCTGACCTGTGGCATGCTCAATAATATAATCGCCAACTCTGAAAGGATGCGTAAGAAGAATAAGAATTCCTCCTGCAAAGTTTGAAAGAGCCCCCTGCAATGCAAGACCAATTGTCACACCAAGACCTGCAACTGCAGCTGAGATTGATGTGGTGGTAACACCAAACAAACCAAGAATAATAGTAATCAGTATGATATAGAAAAGCCATTTGAGTACCGACTCAAGGAACGTTTCTACTCCTGGGTCCACATCCTTTAAGCTCATGGCCCTGTGGAAGACCTTAATAATTCCTTTGATAATCTGACTTCCTATGATAAAAACAACAATCGAAAGAACTACACTCCATCCAAAACTCCAAAACTTTGGAATCATCCCCTCTAATTGCTGCTGGAAAACGCCTTTTTGAATGTCTTCGACCAGTTCTTCTGCTGTAACTGTCTCTAGTTCTGCTGCTAACACACGAAATCCTCCCTTTCGTTACAATCCGTAATATTATAACACAAAGTTACGTATAAAAAAATAAGCGGACACACAACCTACGCAAGCGCAAGCAGGAAGGTCCCATACCGGACAAGGGAGGGGCCTACACCGGGCGGGTATGGGAGGTGGCCTGCGGGAGCATTGAAAATTGCGATGTCCGCTTATATATTAAATTTTATGTATAAACAGTCCACTACGTAACTTTGGTTCAAACCAGGTGGACTTCGGTGGCATCAAAAGTCCTGCGTCAGCCACATCAAAAAGCTCTCCTATACTTGTAGGATACATAGCAAAAGCTACTGCGCAATCCTCGTTGCAGCGGCGTTCCAACTCTTCCAGACCACGAATGCCGCCTACGAAGTCGATGCGTTTGTCAGTCTTCGGATCTTGAATACCTAGCAATGGCTCAAGAATCAAATTCTGAAGCAGAGATACATCGAGACCATCCACTGGATCATCCACATCAACCTCTGGCCTCACCTGGCATAAATACCAGGTACCTTCCAAAAGCATGCTCCACTGGCCCTTTGCCTCTGGTCTGATTGGAGCCTCTGAGGTTTCAACTATCTCAACTACCGAATCAAGCTCCTCCAAGAGTTCCTCTGGTGCCAAGCCATTCAAATCCTTTACCACGCGGTTGTAATCGTAAATCTTCAGTTCCTCATCTGGAAAGAGCACTGAAAGGAAGTAATTAAATTCCTCATTTCCTGTAAATCCAGGATTTTCCTCTCTTTGCTTCAGCCCAACCTTTACAGCGCTGGCTGCGCGGTGATGTCCATCTGCAATATAGATGCTGTCCATTTTGCTAAAGGCATCTGTAATCAGCATCTTGCTCATCATATCATCTATAATCCAGCATCGATGACTGATTCCATCTTCAGCAGTAAAATCATAAATTGGACGGCGTGATTTAGTCTTTTCTACCACACCTGAGATAGTTGCATCCGCACGATATGCCAGGAATATCGGTCCAGTTTGAGCACTACAGGTGTCCACATGACGAATTCTATCCTGTTCCTTCTCTTCTCTGGTATTCTCATGCTTTTTTATTACTGAATTCAGATAATCATCTATTGAAGCACAAGCTACAATTCCAGTCTGCGAACGACCATCCATAGTGAGCTCGTATAGATAATAAAAATCAGATTCATCCTGAACAAATCTACCCTCACTTATCCACTGCTCAAGCATCTGTGCTGCTTTGTTATAAACCGCCGTAGAATACATATCTGCATCCTCGGCAAACTGTGTCTCTGGTCTGTCTATTGCGAGAAAGGAGTTAGGCTGTTCCTTCACCTTCTCATATGCTTCTTTTCTGCTGTAAACATCATAAGGAAGGGCTGCTATAATAGCAGCCTCTTCCTTAGATGGACGTATTGCCTTAAAAGGTTTTACAATCGCCATTATTTTACCACCCTTACCTTTATTACACCGTCAACCTTCTTGATTTCATCAACAATTGCATCTGTCAGCTTGCTACCAAGATCAAGAAGTGTGTAGGCATAATCACCACGGCTCTTATTTGTCATATCCTCAACGTTGACATTGTCATTACTGAGAATTGTGGTGAAGCTAGCGATAAGACCAGCTTTATTTTTATGAAGGATTGCAACACGAGACTCTGCAGAACAGATTCCCATATCACAATCAGGATAATTTACAGAATGGGTGATATTACCATTTTCCATATAATCCATAACCTCTTTAACTGCCATAACTGCGCAGTTATCCTCAGCCTCCTCAGTAGAAGCGCCAAGGTGAGGTGTACAGATAACACCCTTTTTGCCCGCTGTAGTTGGATTAGCAAAATCTGTCACATAGTGACGAACCTTGCCAGCCTCGATACCATCGATAACAGCCTGCTCATCAACAAGAAGATCGCGGGCAAAATTAAGAATAACAACGCCCTTCTTCATCATCTGAACAGCCTCTTTATTAATCATGCCCTTTGTTGCATCCAAAAGTGGAACATGAACAGTGATGAAATCACACTCTCTGTAAATGTCTTCAACATTTGTAACATGCTTAACATTTCTAGAAAGGTTCCATGCAGCATTTACAGAAATGTATGGATCGTAACCGTAAACCTCCATACCGAGATGGTTTGCATCATTTGCAACCTTTACACCGATTGCACCAAGTCCAATAACACCAAGCTTCTTGCCAGCAATTTCTGTTCCGGCAAAAGCCTTCTTTGCCTTCTCTGCTGTCTTTCCGATATTCTCATCATCCTTGTTGTCAAGAACCCAGTTGATACCGCCAACGATATCACGACTTGCTAGAAGCATTCCAGCAAAAACAAGCTCCTTTACACCATTAGCATTTGCACCTGGAGTGTTGAAAACAACGATTCCTTCCTCTGCGCATTTGTCAAGTGGAATATTGTTAACACCTGCGCCAGCACGAGCGATACAAGCAAGCTTTCCGCCAAGCTCCATGTCGTGCATTGCAGCTGAACGAACCAAGCAAGCATCAGCCTCGCCGATGTTTTCAACTTTCTTGTAATCTGTGGAGAAGTTTACAAGACCCTTATCAGAAATAGGATTTAAGCAATTATATGTAAACATTAAGCATTCTCCTCCTCAAATTTTTTCATAAACTCAACAAGCTTCTCAACGCCCTCAATAGGCATTGCGTTGTAGATTGAAGCTCTCATACCACCAACAGTTCTGTGACCCTTGAGGTTTACAAATCCTGCTGCAGTAGCTTCCTTTACAAACTTAGCATCAAGCTCCTCGTTACCTGTAACAAATGGAACATTCATGAGTGAACGGTCCTCTTTTCTAACTGTGCCCTTGAAAAGCTTTGAAGAATCAAGGTAATCATAGAGAATCTTTGCCTTCTTCTCGTTGAGTTCCTTCATTGCTTCAAGACCACCATTCTTAAGAAGCCACTTGAACACCTTTCCACAGATATAGATATCATAGCATGGAGGTGTATTGTAAAGGCTGTCATTGTCTGCCTGAGTCTTATACTTAAGCATAGTTGGTGTTCCTGGAAGAACATCATCACGGATAAGATCCTCGCGGATAATTACGATAACCATACCTGCTGGTCCAACATTCTTCTGCACACCACCATAGATGATGCCATACTTTGTAACGTCAACTGGCTCAGAAAGGAAGCATGAACTAACGTCTGCCACCAAATCCTTGCCCTTTGTATTTGGAAGAGTTTTGAATTTTGTGCCGTAGATTGTGTTGTTCTCGCAGATGTAAACATAGTCCATGTCATCTGTGATAGGAAGGTCCGAACAATCTGGAATGTAGCTGAAGGTCTCATCTGCAGAAGATGCAAGCTCAACTGCCTCACCGTACATCTTTGCTTCCTGATATGCCTTCTTTGCCCACTGACCAGTGATGATATAGCCAGCCTTCTTATTTTTCATAAGGTTCATAGGGATAGCTGCAAACTGCTGCGATGCACCGCCCTGAAGGAAAAGTACCTTATAATTGTCAGGGATGTTCATAAGTGTTCTGATGTCGGCCTCAGCCTCCTTGATAATCTCATCAAACACCTTTGAACGATGGCTCATCTCCATAACAGACATGCCACAGCCCTTATAATCAAGCATCTCCGAAGCTGCTTCCTTAAGAACCTCCTCTGGTAAAACTGCTGGTCCTGCACTAAAATTGAAAACTCTACTCATTACACTAAATCTCCTTAATCTTCTTTGAAAAATTCATTAATAGGTGCTCCTGGTGCAACCATTGGCCATACCTTGTCATCCGAATCGATGATACAGTCAATGAGCACAGGCTTCTCGGATCGAAGAGCCTCCGAGAGCGCATCCTTGAATTCTTCTTGAGTGGTAACTCTAATGCCAGTAGCGCCCATTGCCTCCGCCAACTTGACATAATCAACACCATCGTCAAGAACTGTAGCTGAATAGCGCTTTTCGTAGAAAATTGTCTGCCACTGTCTTACCATTCCAAGAACATGGTTATTAACTACTATTTCAATGATTGGCAACTTCTCACGAGCCGCTGTTGCCATTTCATTCATATTCATTCTGAAGCAGCCATCTCCGGCAAAATTGATGACTGTCTTGTCAGGATTTCCTGTCTTTGCACCGATTGCTGCGCCAAGACCGTATCCCATGGTGCCAAGTCCACCTGATGTAAGAAGCTGATGTGGCTTTTTGAATCTATAGAACTGAGCTGCCCACATCTGATGCTGACCAACCTCTGTAGTGATAATAGCGTCACCCTTTGTCTGGCGATATGCTTCTGCAACAATAAATGGTCCAGACAAGCCCTCTTTTGGAACATTCAGCGGATACTGCTCTGAAAGCTTCTTTGCATTCTTTATCCAAGCCTCATGACTCTGCTGGTCTAAAAGCTTGTTGATTCTAGAAAGAGTCTCTTTCACATCACCGATGATAAAATGGTCGGTCATAATATTTTTATTAATCTCAGCCGGATCAACATCAAACTGAAGAATCTTTGCCTTGCTTGCAAACTTCTCAGGATTTCCGAGAACTCTATCCGAAAATCTTGTACCGATTGCAATGAGCAGGTCACAATCTGAAACGCTAAGGTTTGAAGCCTTTGTGCCATGCATACCAAGCATTCCAAGATATCTTTCATCAGTTCCGTTGAAAGCACCTTTTCCCATAAGTGTGTCGCAAACTGGAGCATCAACCAAATCAACGAACTTCTTAAGTTCCTTTGATGCGCCTGCCAGAACCGCACCACCACCTACAAAGATAACTGGCTTTTTTGCCTTCTTGATAAGCTCTACTGCCTCTTTTAAAGCAGTCTCAGTGATGTCTTTCTTCACGCGACCAGCTGGAATAGGCTTCATTGGCATATATTCATATTTATTGTTTGGAGCAGTGATATCCTTTGGAACATCAATAAGCACTGGGCCTGGACGACCGCTCTTTGCAATAAGAAATGCCCTGCGAATTGTCTCAGCCAAATCTCTAATGTCCTTCACAATAAAGTTGTGCTTTGTGATTGGCATAGTAATACCGGCGATATCAATCTCCTGGAAGGAATCCTTTCCCAAAAGAGGAAGGGTAACATTGCAGGTGATTGCCACCATAGGAACTGAATCCATATGCGCAGTTGCAATACCTGTCACAAGATTAGTAGCTCCAGGGCCACTTGTTGCGAAGCAAACGCCAACCTTACCTGTAGAACGAGCATAGCCATCTGCAGCATGGGCTGCACCCTGCTCGTGGCTGGTAAGCACATGATGAATCTCATCCTTATGCTTGTAAAGCTCGTCATATAAATTCAGAATTGCACCACCTGGATAACCAAATACAGTGTCAACTCCCTGCTCTTTCAAACATTCTATAATTATTTCTGAACCACTAAGTAACATATCTTTACCTTTCTCTTATCCTAGTCCGTCCGTTACGTCGTCAAGCCTTAGTGTTTCTCCGCTCGACAGCACGTCTCGCTAAAGAAACCTAAGAGCTTGACTACTACGGACTCATTTATGAGCTGGTAGACATCAAGCTATTATATTACTCAAGTGAAGCATTTCACGCTGAACGGAGTAATATAATGCTTGTAGTCGTAACCAGCGGATTATAATTCTGGTGTACGAAGGATTGCACCACGATTTCCCGAAGTAACCTGAGCTGCGTAGCGACGTAAGTATCCTGAAGTAACCTTAGGCTCGCGAGGCTGCCACTTAGCACGGCGGCGCTCAAGCTCTGCGTCGTCGACGCGAAGTGTCATGGTGTAATTTGGAATATCGATTGCGATGATGTCGCCCTCTTCAACAAGTGCTATAGGTCCTCCAACAGCTGCCTCAGGTGAAACGTGTCCGATGGAAGCGCCACGGCTTGCTCCTGAGAAACGACCATCTGTAATAAGAGCAACTGATGAGCCAAGTCCCATGCCTGCAATAGCAGATGTAGGATTGAGCATCTCTCTCATACCAGGGCCACCCTTTGGTCCTTCGTAGCGGATAACAACTACATCACCCTCTACAATCTTTCCACCCTTGATAGCGGCAATTGCATCTTCCTCGCTGTCAAATACTCTTGCTGGACCTTCGTGAACAAGCATTTCCGGAACAACTGCACTACGCTTTACAACTGAACCGTCTGGTGCAAGATTTCCCTTGAGGACTGCAAGTCCACCAGTCTTTGTATATGGATTGTCCACAGGTCTGATAACCTCTGGATTTCTATTTACTGCATTTTTAATATTCTCACCAACAGTCTTGCCTGTAACTGTCATACAGTCTGTGTTGAGAAGTCCGATGTCTGCGAGCTCCTTCATAACTGCCCATACACCGCCTGCCTCGTTAAGGTCTTCCATATAAGTAGGACCTGCTGGTGCAAGGTGGCAAAGGTTTGGAGTCTTCTCTGAAATAGGATTTGCAAACTCGATATCAAAATCAAAGCCAATCTCGTGTGCGATTGCTGGCAAGTGAAGCATTGAGTTTGTAGAGCAACCAAGTGCCATATCTACTGTAAGAGCATTGAGCACAGCTTCCTTTGTCATAATCTGACGAGCTGTGATGCCCTTGTTATACATATCCATAACAGCCATACCAGCGTGCTTTGCAAGTCTGATTCTTTCTGAGTAAACTGCTGGGATTGTGCCGTTACCTCTTAGGCCCATGCCAAGCGCCTCTGTAAGGCAATTCATAGAGTTAGCTGTGTACATTCCTGAACAGCTACCGCAGGTTGGGCAAACATTCTCTACGAAGTTCTCTACCTCTTCCTCTGACATATTGCCTGCTGCATGAGCACCAACTGCCTCAAACATAGAAGAAAGTGAGCGCTTCTGACCACCAACATGACCTGCAAGCATAGGACCTCCTGAAACAAATACTGTTGGAAGATCAAGTCTTGCAGCTGCCATAAGAAGTCCAGGAACGTTCTTATCACAGTTTGGCACCATAACAAGGGCATCAAACTGATGAGCAAGAGCCATACACTCTGTAGAATCTGCAATCAAATCTCTTGTGACAAGGGAATATTTCATTCCGACATGTCCCATTGCAATACCATCACAGACGGCAATCGCTGGGAAAACTACTGGAACACCGCCTGCCTCAGCAACGCCAAGCTTTACGGCATCCACGATTTTATCAATATTCATATGGCCTGGTACTATCTCGTTGTACGAAGATACGATACCTACCATAGGCTTTTTCATTTCTTCCTGAGTAAATCCTAATGCATTGAATAAGGATCTGGCTGGTGCCTGCTGCATACCAGCTCTGGCATTATCACTTCTCATTATTTGACTCCTCCTAATCTATAATCCGCCTGTTACGGTCACAAGCCTTAGTATTTCTCCGCTCATCTAACACGATTCGCTTGAGAAATCTAAGAGCTTGTTTCCTACTAGCTCATCTATTTACTATAGTCTTTCTACAATTAATGTTCCCATTTCCACGGTGCCAACCTGCTTTACGCTACTTCCATCGCGAGGCATAATGTCGATTGTTCGGTAACCATCCTTTAGCACCTGCTTTACGGCCTTTTCGATGGCATCAGCTTCCTTATCTAAATCGAAGCTGTAGCGAAGCATCATCGCAGCTGAAAGGATTGTAGCGATTGGATTGGCGATACCCTTTCCTGCAATATCTGGTGCACTTCCACCTGATGGCTCGTAAAGACCAAACTTTGTATCATTTAATGAAGCTGATGAAAGCATTCCAATGGAACCGGTAACCATAGATGCTTCATCACTTAAAATATCTCCGAACATGTTCTCAGTAAGGATTACATCAAACTGACGAGGATCCTTAACAAGCTGCATTGCGCAGTTATCAACAAGCATGTGCTCGTACTGAACCTCTGGATAATCCTTTGCTACCTCTTCTACGATTTTGCGCCAGAGTCTTGAAGAATCAAGAACGTTTGCCTTATCAACTGATGTAACCTTCTTACGACGCTTAAGAGCAATATCGAATCCACGCTTAGCAATGCGGCGAATCTCTGACTCACTATAGGTGAGACTGTCTCTTGCAACAAGCTGACCATCCTCCTCCACTGTAGAACGCTCACCAAAGTAAAGGCCGCCTGTAAGCTCACGCATAATCATCATATCGAAGCCATCACCGATGATGTCATCCCTAAGTGGGCAGGCTTCCTTCAATTCTTCATATAGATATGCTGGTCGCAAATTTGCGAAAAGATTGAGGCTCTTGCGAAGCTTCAAGAGTCCTGCCTCAGGACGCTTGTCAGCTGGCAGCTTGTACCAAGGACTGGTAGATGTGTTGCCACCAATAGAACCCATAAGAACTGCATCAGAAGCTAATGCTGATTTGATTGCCTCATCAGTAAGAGGCTCACCGCAAGCATCGATTGAGCAGCCACCCATAAGAATTTCAGTGTAATTAAACTCATGACCAAATTTCGCACCAACGGCATCAAGCACCTTCAACGCCTCAGTAACAACTTCTGGTCCAATTCCGTCTCCTCTAATTACGCCTACATTGTAAACCATGATGATATCCTTCCCTTTATAAAAATCATTTTAAATATTTTAGTACACTAAAGTGTGAAATTCAATGCCATGATACTCATTTTATTAACTTTGACAAAATAGCCTAAATACTTCTACAATATAGAAAAAGAGTTAGTAAACTTCACTACGTTAAAGTGTTAAATAAAGGAAATTCAATGAGTTCAAAAGACAAAGTACTGGAATTTTTAGAAAACAATAAGGACACCTACATCTCTGGTGAGGCCATGGCCTCTGCCCTTGGTCTATCAAGAAATGCCATATGGAAAGCAATAAATGAGCTCAGAAAAACAGGATACGAAATAGATGCTGTTAGCAATAGAGGTTATCGTCTTGGCACGTCCAACGACATCATATCCACCGCAGGAATTCTATCCCATTTGGATGGTTCAATTAAAAATCTGTACGAAAGCCAACCAGATTTAATTCGTATATATGATTCTACCACCTCTACGAATCGCATTGCCAAAGAGTTTGCCATTGCAGGTGCCAGCCATGCTACGATTGTGCTGGCAAAAGAACAGACCGAGGGACGTGGGCGCAGGGAACACAGTTTTTATTCACCAGAAGGCGGATTATATATGAGCATTCTTCTGAAGCCATCACATTTAAAGACACTGGTTCCTGATGAAATCACCACCGCAACAGGCAGTGCAGTATGTACCGCCATTGAAAAGCTCACTGGCCAAAAGCCTCGCATTAAGCCAATCAACGATTTATTTATTGATGACAAAAAAATCTGCGGTATTCTAACTGAGGCTGGTACCGAATTTGAAACTGGAGATGTTCAGTGGATTGTTGTCGGCATAGGCATCAACTTTGACTCTGATATCAAAGCATTCCCTTCTGATATTAGAAATTCTGCCACCAGTCTCTTCTCCCCTGGTCAAAGCTCCATAACAAAGAATCAACTGGCTGCAGAAATCCTGAATCAATTATTCAGTCAAAAGATTTTTTAGAATCGGCACTGTAAGCGGTTCCCTGATATATGCATTGAAAAATCTTAATTAAAACTTTATAATAGGAAAGGATAATATCTTTTTATCCAATTCATTTTTTTGCACCCTCCCACTCGGGATAAACATGGTGTTTTACAGGTAAAAGGAGTTATAAATGAAAAAAGTAGAAGATTACATAAGAACTATTCCGGATTTTCCAGAGCCAGGTATTATGTTTAGAGATGTCACAAGTATTCTTCAGGATGCTGACGGATTCAAGCTCGCTATCGATGAGATGAAGAAGCTTCTTGATGGTGTTGACTGTGACGTTATAGCCGGTGCAGAGAGCCGCGGTTTCATCTTTGGCGCACCTCTCGCTTACGCACTTGGCAAGCCATTCGTACTTATTCGCAAGAAGGGCAAGCTTCCATGCGAAACAATCGAGAAGACATATGATCTCGAGTACGGTACAGCTACAATCGAGATGCACAAGGATGCTGTTAAGCCAGGCCAGAAGGTTGTTGTCGTAGACGATCTTATCGCTACAGGTGGTACAATCGAGGCTGCATGTGAGCTCATTGAGCAGCTCGGCGGCGAAGTAGCAAAGATTGTATTCCTTATGGAGCTCAAGGGTCTCAATGGCCGCGAGAAGCTTGCAAAGTACGACGTAGCTTCAGTCGTATCCTACGAAGGAAAGTAAATAACGTAAGTATGACATAATTTTTGGGTAGTACATGAGTCAAATGTGCTACCCATTTTAATTATATAGGAGTTTATAATACAGAATAATTGCTAGTAGAAAATGGCTTCAATTCAGTCGGTAGGCATCAAGCTCTGAGGTTTCTGAATGAGGCATGTAGTTATTCTGGATTGAATATTTCATGGAATTAAAAGAGATAGCACATATAAACACAGGATTTACACAAAAATTTGGTATACCTAGACAAAGTGGATTAGTTAGTGAAATAGGCCACATCATCTTCACTCCTGAATTCCGCAATCCCACCTTCATAGATGGCATAACAGATTATGATTTTCTTTGGCTACTGTGGGGATTTTCAAAGAATAAATCGCTGGAAGGTGGAACAGTCCGACCACCGCGCTTGGGAGGTCAAAAACACATGGGGGTCTTTGCAACCCGTGCACCATATCGTCCCAATAATATTGGCTTATCTTCTGTTAAGCTTTTGGAAATACAAGAAACCGAGGAGTACGGTCCGGTACTTGTTGTCAGCGGAGTTGACATGTTGGATGGAACACCGATATACGACATCAAGCCTTACATTCCTTATGCGGATGCCCACCCTGAGGCCAGAGGTGGTTTTACCGACAATTTATCAAAAGGTGAACAGGTAAAGGTAATATTCCCAGAGGAACATTTAAATAAGCTTCCTTTTGAACTGAGAAAAACAGCCATTGAGATTTTAACTCAAGATCCGAGAGCTGGTTATGACCGTGGAAAGCAGCGTGATTTCAAGCTGGCATACCACGGATTTGATATAGTATTTTTAGGAAATGAAGGAGAAATAACAGTAACTGATGTTGTAAAAACAGAATTCTAAGGAGGGGCTCTTTTATGTATGATTACATTACGATTGAACGCAAATATGGTAGTGGTGGACACAGCATCGCCGAAAAGCTTGCCAAAAAACTAAACTATCGCCTGTATGATCGCGGTGTAGTTGTTGAGACCTGCAAGCGCATGGGCTTGTCATATGACCAGGTTTCAGGTATGGACGAGCAGACTCCTATAAAAGCATTCTTCAAGGCTCCTGGCGAAAACCTTTCCATGGAAGAAAAGATTTTCAATACTGAGGTTGAGATTATCCGTGAAGCTGCTGAACAGCCAGGTTGCGTTTTTGTTGGCCGCTGCGCAAGTGAAATCCTCAAAGATAAAAAGGTTCTTCGCGTTTTCATCACCGCAGATGACCAGTATCGAAAAGGTCGTGCTGTTACTGTAGAAAACATCGAAGCTTCAAAAGCCGAGGATGTAATGCGCAAGTTCGACAAAAAGCGCGAGAAGTTCTTCCAGCTTCACTCCGGTGAAAAATGGGGCTCACCTGAATACTTTGATTTAATCATCAACTCTGGTAACTTGGAAGAAGATGCCTGCGTAGCTCTTCTTGAAGCTATTATAAAAGCGTAGACAAATGAATAATAAACCTAAAACCAAACTTCTTACCATAGGTCTTTTATGCTGTGGCAGAGCCGAAACTACCGAGCGCTGCCTAAAATCTTTGATGCCTATTCGAAAAGCTATTGACTCTGAAATTCAGGTTGTGGACACTGGCTGTTCCCCTGAAACCAGAGCCATCGTAGAGAAATATGCTGATGAGATTTTCGAATTTCAGTGGTGCAATGACTTTGCAGCCGCCAGGAATTTCCAGTTGGATCAAGCCAATGGTAAGATGTTTTTATTTTTAGACGATGACGAATGGTTTATCGAACCACAAAACATTGTCTCATTCTTCAAAGGTAAAGACGTATTAAACTACGTGATTGGCGGCTATTTTCAGCGTAATTATCAGGACTTTGAAGGTAAAGAATACACCGATATCGAAGTAATCAGAATGTGCAAGGTAACACCTGAGACCCATTTTGTAGGAAAGGTTCACGAATACATCGAGCCTAAGAAGGGCAATACTGTCATTATGTCAGTACATGCTGGTCATTTTGGCTATGTGTACACGACTCAGGAGGATAATATCAAGCATTCCATGCGAAACATCCCTCTACTAAAAGAGATGATGGCCGAAGACCCTGACAATTTCCGCTGGTCATATCAGCTTGCGCAGGAATATGCTGGTATTGATTACTTCGAAGATTTACTTGAGCTTTGCAAAGAATCAATAGCCCGCACCTATCAGGTGGATAACAATGATGTAAAAAGATATCGTGGTTCATTTGCATCTGGCCAGGCATTAGCCTTATTTAATCTTCAACGATGGGATGAAGCGCTTGAGCTGTACAATCAATACATAGCTTCTGACGAAATATATGATTTGGCAAAAGCGAAAATCGCACTGATAGCTACTCAGATACTTTTCCTACAGGAACAATATTCCGATTGCAGAATTACAGCAGACTTCTATCTTACCGCCTATGAGAAGCTCGCTAAAATTCAGGACCTGACCTTCAAGCAGGGCGGCGTTTTCCTGATGGATGTATTCGCAAAAAAGTTTGTGGATAGTGTACGACTTTATTTAGTGATAATAGATTCTGACCCTCAGAAATTTGATGAAATGTATAAGTTGGAAGAAACCATACTGGCTGAGATTAAAAAGCTGGAGGCTGAAGGAAACATAAAAGAAGCTGCTGCTACAAAGGAGCAGCTCAAAGGAATTATAAAAAATACTTTTGGAATTGAATCATTACACATTTAGGTGTGAAAAAAGGGACCCCGAAGGGTCCCAATTTTTGTGGATAGTACTTGAAAGTACCTTTTGCGTTTGGCCACGCTATTACTGAAGAATTGACATAACTCCCTGTGTAGACTGATTTGCTTGTGCGAGCATTGACTGGCCTGCCTGAGCAAGAATATTGTTCTTGCTGTATGTAACCATTGCATCAGCCATATCTGTATCACGGATTCGTGATTCAGCAGCAGTAGAGTTTTCAACTACGTTATCTAAGTTTGCAATTGAGTGCTCGAGTCGATTCTGGACTGCACCAAGAAGTGATCTCTGAGCTGATACTCTAGCGAGGGCATCTGATATTCCGTCGATGGCATATGTTGCTGAGATACCTGTCTCGTCTGCAACATTAAGACCCTTGATACCGAGGAACGCTGCGTTCATTGTGTTGATCTCTACATTAATCTTATTTGTCATATCAGCGTCAGCACCTACGTGAAGATTAAATGTCAGCGAGCTTGCGTAACTTACAGTACCCTGCTTGATGAGGAAGGTTCCATCATTATTGTTTGTTACCTTAGCCTCCGTGTCAGTTCCGACAGATGATGCTTTCTGCAACTCCTCAGCCATTAATGCATATGCATGCTGAGTAGAAATATTGTTCTCATCCTCTGAATCAACACCTGCAACAGTATACTTGACAGTATCTGCACCGTTCTTGAATTCTACACGCTGTCCTTCTTTGAGTAGTCCAACGATACTGCCTCGTGTAAGATAATTTTCGCTTGGCTGCTCCATATCAGAGTTCTCGACTACTGTGTAAGTAACCTTGTTATTGCCATCGATATCAGAAATTGTGACCTTGATAGTGCCACCGTTTGTGTCAGCCGATAACGCGCCAATCGCTTTCGATACATCAGCCAGCTTTGTAGGAATATAATCTCCTACAACAGCTGTTGTTACCTCGCCATTTGTTATGATTGTATCTCCAGCCGCAATGTTATTAGCTGATGATGAATTGGTTGCACGTTGCTTAAACTGATTCATTGTAATCTTACCATCAGAACCAAGCTTCCAGGTTGAAACCTCTCCCTCACCAAGATTCTTAGTAATTTCAAAGGTTGTCATACCATTTTCTGCCTGCTTATCCTTAAGTCTGATTACACTGCCCTCAACTGCAATTGTTCCGATACTCTTCTTATGTCCTTCCTGCTCGTAAAGTGCGGTATCCTTGAATGTTGCCTTTTCATACCAGCCAGTAGATACATTCTTTGGTCCATTAACACCATTGTTATCATGTACATAGTACTGATATACAGTGCCATCCTTTGTAGTAATTAAATCTCCTGACTGAGGTGTGTATGTTGCTGTCGATGTTATATCTGTAGACTTAACCTTGCTTGTAAGTACATAATCCTTGCCATCTACAGTAATTGAATCTCCAACTCTAGCGGCTGTAGTACCAAGCTTTGTTGCATCGTAGTAGCTGTCTTCCGACTTACCGATACCAATCTTGTATACCTTGCCACCAATTGTTACCTGCTGTCCATCTTTCAAGCGCTCGTTAAGTGCGAAGGTTGTTTCGCCCTTACCATTTGCAGTGAGTTTTCCATCAAGTCCAGCGTCGTGTGCGTTAACGGCTTTAGTGACTTTTGTGCCTTCTGGGTCACCTTTCAATAGATATGTTTCGTTGAATTTTGTTGTCTCTGCTACACGGTCAATTTCCAATGTAAGCTGATCAATTTCATCCTGGATAGACTGTCTGTCTGTTCCACTGTTAGTTCCGTTGGCCGCCTGAACTGCCAGTTCGTTCATTCTCTGGAGCATGGCGTGTACTTCTGTAAGTGCGCCTTCAGCTGTCTGTACTGAAGAAATACCATCTGATGCATTTGTAGATGCCTGATCCAAGCCTCTAATCTGCTTTCTCATCTTTTCAGAAATTGAAAGTCCTGCTGCATCGTCTGCTGCTCTGTTGATTCTAAATCCAGAAGAAAGTTTCTCTGAAGTCTTTGACTGTGCGTTTGTTGTTATACCTAACATTCTTGAAGCATTAGCTGCCTGCATATTGTGTTGTACTACCATAATTTCTACCTCCTTGTAGATACTCTTAAGATTCCATTCATAAGAGGCGCTTAAAGCGCATCGTTAATTGTTAATTTCATAAAATTTAATGATATGGAATGCTACATACTTTAGGCAACAGTCCGTATCTATATAACAAAGGAAGGGCCAACTTCCCAGGTTATCAAGGTAAGAAACTAAGTAGTATAACGAGCTTTATTCAATTGTAAAGCTGCTGTTTAGGCCAGTCGTTCTTCCGCGCGATTTTGAAAAACAACTGCCTGGATGGATAACAAAATACTGTTTTTTTCTTGTATTACTGTTTCCATCTACTTTAATTATCGGAGTGGGTCAAAAAAACTTTAGAAGTGTGGCGAAAAAAAATAGAACCCACATTGGAATTAAGCACCTGTTGACAAATGCTGTTGAAATAGGAACAGATGTGTATTTTTGGGATGCCTTATTTCAAAAATGATGTTAGAATGTGAACTGCAATTTTTAAGGGGAATAATTTAGAAAAATGAATACTAAGGAAATATCAATTACTTCTATTAATCATGCCTATGAACACTCAAGGCTCATGGAGCAAAAGTTTCGTGATGCATCAATAGTTCTAGCCATCCTCTTGACGGGAGTCGGCTTCTGGGTAATGTTCTACGCCTTATGGGAGTACCTTGGCAGACCATTTCCAACTTCATATATGACTCAGGCTGTGGATTTGCTGGCTGTATTAATGTGCCTAGCAGGATTGCGCTACACAAGTGTGTCTTGGAAAGACCTGGGTCTCATGACAGACAATCCTAAGAAAATTATTAAGGAATCACTTATTATTTGTGCCATTTCATTTGTAATCCTTGCAGTGATTAAATACGTAGGTCAGCTTTACGATCCAACCTTGTTTCAAACTGAGCATGGCTTCTTTGATATCCGCCGTTTCAATCTTTATCAGGTAGCATATTTGTTCACTGCATTTATTCAGGAATTCACCGCACGAAGTGTAATGCAGACAAACCTCAAACGTGTTTGCGCCACAAAACACAAGGTCACCTACTCAATCATCCACTCATCTATCGTTTTTGCAGTGTTCCACATTGAGTACGGCATTTGGTTCATGATTGGCGCAGCCATCCTAAGCGGTGTACTTGGAATCATCTACGAAAAGCAAAATACAGTCCTTGGAGTATGGATTGTACACTGGTTCCTGGGTGTAACCGCATTTTTGTTTGGAATTATAAATCAGTAAAAAAAGCCTTTAGAGTCAATGATTCTAAAGGCTTTTTCCTGCTTTCAAAGTACTATTTCTTTGGTGGCCAGCTTTTCCCTAAATCTCACATCATGCTCAACAATTAGCATTGTAGGCTGATATTCTTCAATCAGCTTTTCTATCTGCATTCGCGAAAATACATCGATGTAATTAAGTGGCTCATCCCAAATATAAAGATGTGCTGATGTAAGAAGACTTCCTGCTATAAGCACCTTCTTCTTCTGTCCCTCTGAAAAGTCCTCAATATTCTTTTCAAACTGAACCCTGCTCATATCCAACTGTCGCAATATAGAAAGCAGCAAACTATAATCTAAACCCTTTTGCGCTGCATGCTCCTTTAGGCTCCCCTTTAGATGAGAAGTGTCCTGAGTTATATAGGAAACAACCAGATTAGGCGCCACAGAAATCTCTCCACCCAGTATGATATTTGAAGCATCTCCATAACCAGCCTTATCTAAGATGACTTTTATTAACGTTGATTTTCCGCTTCCATTTTCACCTGATAAAAACAGTCTTTGTCCCTGTAGAAGTTCAAAGCTTAGCTCTTCAATAACTGGAGTACCACCATCATTGTATCTTAGCGATAATCCCTTACAGTCAATCAGCCTTTTCTTGTAATGCTCCATCGGCATTACCTTTAAATCGATTGGCTCCTCTATATCCTTCAGCAGCCCCTCTTTTTCTGCTATCTCACGGTCCATTCGTTTCTCATAACTTTTCACTCTAGCTTGCATCTTCTTTGTTTTAGCGCCAATATATGACCTTGTGCTTATAGATCTATCCGTTTCTTTGATTGGGTCATAACCTATCTTGGTAGCTTCACTTTTATCTGCCCACCTAGAAGATCTGTCTGCTGCAGCTTTGAGTTTTCCAAGCTCCTTCAAGTGCTTTTCGTTTTCGTTCTTCGAAAAAGTATCCGCTCTAACCTTGTTTTCCCACCAGCTTGAAAAGTTCCCAGTCTGGACTTCTATTGATGCTCTATTAAGCACCAGCACATGGTCGATACATGCATCCAGCAGGTCTCTATCATGGGACACAAGAATAAATCCCTTCTTGGAAGTCAGGTATTTTTTAACTATTTCTCGTGCTTCCATATCAAGATGATTTGTAGGCTCATCAATTAACAAGAAATCATTTTCTCCAGAAAATAATACCGCCAACATCACCTTGGTTCGTTCCCCAAAGCTTAATGTCTTAAATGGTCTGTACAATAATTCTGCATCTATAGAAAGCATCGGAAGCTCACACATTACCCTCCAGCTTTCCACCGATGGCTTCCATTTCTCCATCAGCTCCTCAGCAGTTTTTTCCAAATCATCACCGCTAACCTTATAGGGGAAATAATCAAAAACCACGTTAGTAGAAATACTGCCCTGGTAAGAATATTTCCCTAGCAATAAATTAAGGAACGTGGTTTTCCCCTTACCATTTCTTCCAATAAAACCTAATTTCCAGTTTGTATCCACAGAGAAAGATACATTCTCAAAAATATCATCAAAGCTGCCTTCATAGGCAAATGTAAGATTCGTAACATTAATTTGTGCCATAAAAACCTCCAGTCCCCCGAGGAATACGTTAAAAAAAGCCTGCTCTTGCCCACGCAAAAACAGACTCACTAAATAATCCTATATATACCAGGTGGTAATGTGAAAGGATAAATAAGCGATAATCCAATTTAAGCGCGCACAAACAAGCCTGTCCTCAGGCCCAATAATATGTGTTTACTCAAATCAAACTATCTAATTATCATTCCCTCACCCTCACACAAAACCTGTGTGTTCCTTCTCTTATTTTCTTAAGTATAATACTAGCACTAGAGATGTGCAACAAAAAGCACAATACACATCTATAAATCTTGTCATCAGCAGCTTTAATTTAGTCATTTTACCATCATTTGACTAAATTGAATCAATCATGACGTAATTAAATCTTTCACGCTTTTCCTATGCCTTCTTTTTAAACTTTCGAGATGAATGTAAGATTTTCTGCTTTCAGTTCGGCTGAGGAGGCTCGAACTGATTTATAGCCCCACAAAATACTAAAAGAAAGGAATTTTTAGCATCTGCATTTTTAAGTTAAACCTTAGGTTAAACCAAGATTTATTAAATATTTCTTCCTTGATACTGCACAGTCACCACTAGTACTCTCATCTTTTCTTCATCAATTCTAAATATAGCAATATAATTATCAACTATTAGTTGTTTATATCCTTTACCTGCATATCTACCGGTAATCCTATCTTGATGAGATTCAGGCAATGTATCGAGTCCAAGTATAGCTTCCTTTATTCTATCAATCTGTCCTTTTGCATTTTCAGGAGACAACTTTTCATAAGCAATATAAGCATATATTTCCTCAATATCCCTATAAGCTCTTGGCATTAATTCCACAGTATACTTATTCAAAATACTTTTTCTCCAATTCTGCAAATGCTTCCTTTGCATCTACTGTCTTACCTGTTTCAGCAAACTCCTGCTCTGCTTCAAAAATAGCCTGATCTATTCGATTTTCTCTTGCAAACTTCTCGTACAATTCTGCACTCATAACCACAAGATCACTATATCCATTTTTAGTGATAAAAATAGGCTCCTTTTGTCTATGTGCAATTTCTGATATTTCACTTGTATTTCTTAAATCTCGTATAGGCATAATTGTTGGCATAATAACTACCTCCTTATTTAACTTTATTGTAGCATAATTATGCTGCACTGTATATATCTTTACTTAAAATCCTATTTTACTTACATATTGCAGTTTCAACCAGTGACAAATTGTCACCAATAAAAAATAGCCTTCATATTGAAGACTATTTTTCAAACAACTCTGGTTCGGTCTCTTTTAATATATCCGCAAGTACCTTGTAGTCTAGATACTGCATTCCTTCCTTGCCTTGATTTATTTTATTTGAAAGCTTACTGCCATAATAGATAGCCATTGCTTTCTCTAGAGAAACATTGTTTTCTTTTGCTATATAAGAAATCAATCTCTCTTCCAAGTTTTCTTGATATACCTGTTCTAATACCTTATCATCCATTATTTAACCTCATATGAAGAACTATAAGTCAAAAGATTATCTATAGCTTTTTGCGATATAAAAGCTATCTGGTCATAAGTTTCATATACCTTGATTTCTTTCAAAGCTCTATCTCTATCCCAGATGCCTTGATGATACATATCTACAACTCTAAAAACCTTATCATCAGCTACTTTTCCAATGATGATATCATATTGTTTGTATTCTTCATTTCCATCTCTACATGAGCATACAAAATCTATCCACTCTATCAAATCATCAGGAAATGTTTTTACCTTAAAGGAATCATAATCAGCTTTCAGTTCGTAACAGTTAACTATAGACACATCCTTATTAAAGATATCAGCCTTTCTTCTAGCCCATTTTTCAGCCTGTTCCTTAACTGTAGTAATATAAAAGCCTTTACCAAAATCTAATGGTCTATATGAGTGATTAATATCTGGCTTCTTAATTACATCAATTCCGCCATGGTAAACAATCATATTTTAACACCTCTTGCATTTAAATAATCTGTAATGTCATCAATAACATAGGACGTGCTTTGAGTATGAATTATATCAAAATGCTTAACTAAATAATTATTTATACAATCAACACTACTAAGCATAGTATAAACCTCGGATGGTAGTTTCCCCCACTTATTAGCACAAGCATGAATCATGTAGATTACAAACGAAAAAGATTCTTGATTCATCTATTTAATCTCCTTTGTTAAATTAACTCCTACATAAATAATATAACAGATTCCTACATAAAAGAAAAAGCCTCCAGACAAAAGTCTGAAGGCTTTCATTGCTGAGGCTGAGGAGGCTCGAACTCCCGACAACCTGATTAAAAGTCAGGTGCTCTACCAACTGAGCTACAACCCCATATTAAATTGTTGAGTGCATCGCCTAAAATAAAAAGGCATAGACATCGAAACTGGGCTAGCTGGATTCGAACCAGCGAATGCCAGAATCAAAATCTGGTGCCTTACCGCTTGGCGATAGCCCATTGTTTTGATAAGTTGCTATCGCAACAGGGTGGGTAGAGGGGTTCGAACCCTCGACCTTCGGAACCACAATCCGACGCGCTAACCAGCTGTGCCACACCCACCATATAAATGTGCCAGAAGGGATTCGAACCCCCGACCCACGGCTTAGAAGGCCGTTGCTCTATCCAGCTGAGCTACTGACACATATTACTGAATATTGGAAAATAAAAAGCGGGTGATGGGAATCGAACCCACGTATTCAGCTTGGAAGGCTGATGTTCTACCATTGAACCACACCCGCATGTGCTTATTTAATTTCCAAGTCGGGGTGACAGGATTCGAACCTGCGACCCCCTGGTCCCAAACCAGGTGCTCTAGCCAAACTGAGCCACACCCCGAAGTGTTTATTTATTCGCTGTTCCGTTACTTCCGTATCTCTCTCGCGAACAAAAAGAAGTATATATTAGAACCCGGTTAATGTCAACAACTTTTTTCAAATTTAATTGTTAGATTTTATAACAAAATATCTGATATTCCGACAACTCTGACACACGTCGGTTACGCCTACAAGCAATAGGTATCTCCGCTCAACTACATGTTTCGCTTGAGACACCTATTAGCTTGTTGTCTACCGACTTTAAAATAGCTACCAGCAACAATTATATTGTTATCCTACGGCTTATTCTAATATATGCGATAATCCCTGGGCGATGATTGTTACTACGTGCTCGTCGGCGAGGCTATAGTAAATCTGCTTACCCTCGCGGCGGCTTTTAACCAGCTTACTGCTACGCAGTATCTGAAGCTGATGTGAAACAGCTGACTGGGTCATACCAAGACTCTCTGAAATGTCACACACGCATAATTCAGATTCAAACAAAGCCACCAATATTCTTACTCTTGTGCTATCTCCAAAAACCTTAAAAAGCTCTGCAAGATCGTAAAGAGCGTCCTCGTCTGGAAGTTCGTTTAAAACCTTTTCAACTAAATTTTTATGAACGCACTGCTCATCACAGCACTCAGCATGTTTAACCATTTGTATATCCCATTCTTTCTTTAAACTATAGCCTGTCACGCAGTCAATCCCTAGTAAATCTTCCAAGCACTACATGTACTTGGAAGATTTCTAAGAGATTGTCTGCTACAGGACTCATCGGTCATCGACTAGTTTATACTACACGTTACGGACACGCAACGCACGTATCGCATTTAACACTGCGATAACCATTACGCCAACATCTGCAAAGATAGCAAACCACATATTAGCAATTCCAATTGCACCAAGGATAAGACAAGCAACCTTGATTCCGATGGCAAAATAGATATTCTCGTAAACAATTCGCATGCATTTTCTGGAAATGCCAATTGCCTTTGCAATTTTCTTTGGATCATCATCCATAAGGACAACATCCGCTGCCTCGATAGCTGCATCAGAGCCCAACGCGCCCATTGCAACACCAATATCCGCTCTTGAAAGCACTGGAGCGTCATTTATACCGTCACCAACGAATAAAAGCTGTTCATTGTCGTTTTTCGAGCTCAGAAGCTCTTCGACCTTTGTCACCTTGTCAGCTGGAAGAAGCTCTGAATAAACATCATCAAGCCCTAACTCCTTTGCCACTATTTCTGCCACATGTCTGCTGTCACCTGTAAGCATAACAGTCTTTCTGACACCAGCACGCTTCAGAACATCAATAGCCTCTTTTGAAGTAGGCTTGAGCTTATCTGAAATAAGAATATAACCCTTATATTTTTCATCGAAAGCAACGTGAATAACAGTTCCAGGCTCTTCAACAGGCTTCACATCCAAGCCTAAAGAAGTCATAAGCTTCTCATTTCCGGCGGCTACATTTACACCTGCAACAACAGCCTTGATTCCTGCGCCAGCCACTTCTTCAACATCAGTAACCTTTGCAGAATCGATTGGCATTCCATATGCCTCTTTCAGGCTTCGTGAAATTGGATGATTAGAGAATACCTCAGCCATAGCTGTTTTTTCAAGTAATTCATCCATAGAAATATCTGTAGGTGAAACCTTCGTAACCTGGAAAACGCCCTCGGTCAAAGTGCCTGTCTTATCCATGACAACGATTTTAGTCTTAGAAAGCATATCGAGATAATTCGAGCCCTTTACAAGCACACCCTCGTGACTTGCGCCACCGATTCCCGCAAAAAATGTAAGGGGAATACTGATTACAAGGGCACATGGACAACTGATTACTAGAAATGTAAGTGCTCTATAAACCCACTTTGACCACATTGGATCCATGCCTAAAATCAGGCAGACAATCGGTGGTAAGACTGCCAAACCTAAAGCCAAATAGCATACCACCGGTGTGTAAACCCTTGCAAATTTTGAAATAAAATTCTCTGGCTTTGACTTCTTAGATGAAGCATTCTCTACCAAATCTAAAATCTTTGAGGCGGTTGATTCGCCGAAATCCTTTGTCGTACGGATTGTAAGCACGCCAGACATGTTAATGCAGCCTGAGATAACCTCGTCACCGATTTTAGCACTTCTAGGCACGCTCTCGCCCGTGAGAGCTGCTGTATCAAGAGTTGCACTTCCATCCACAACCACGCCATCAATTGGAATTTTCTCGCCCGGCTGAACAATTATCTCCGTACCAATTTCAACCTCATCAGGATCAACCTGTACAAGCTGGCCTGCCTCCATGATATTAGCAAAGTCAGGTCTGATGTCCATCAATGCAGAAATGTTTCTACGACTCTTTCCAACTGCATAAGACTGGAACAATTCTCCAATCTGATAGAAAAGCATAACAGCTACACCTTCAGTATACTCACCGAGAGCCATTGCACCGATAGTCGCTACAGCCATAAGGAAGTTCTCATCAAATACCTGCTTATTTTTGATTCCCTTAAAAGCCTTCTTAAGGATGTCATATCCAATAACTAAATAAGGCACCAAAAACAGCACAAATCTGAGGATGCTTTCTTCCTCCAGTGGTAGCAAAAGCAACGCCACCATCAACACTGCTGCGATTATTATTCTAATTAAAACCTTCTTCTGCTTTTTGTTCATGTCGTACCTTTCTTATTGCGAGAATAGTTCCCTTTTTGCAAGCAATCTTAGTTAACTCTTGCATAGAATTCCATAGTCAGTAGCAGACTAGCTCTTGGTGTTACTCAAGGAGCCAATCTCGCGACAAATGATCCCAAAAGGATGATTACTTTAGTAATCAACTTTTGTGGTCTAGTAAGCGAAGCTTACATAGGAGAGTAATACCAAGGCTTGTATGCGTAACTGGCGGTGTGTATCCAGAGTTCTAAGAGATTGTCTGCTACAGGCTTATTTTTTGTCACAGGCCAGCTTATCAATAAACGAAATTAGATATAAATTTCGCAGTCGTCCTCGACCTTTTTGCAATTCTTGAGAACATCCTGCATTACAGCCTTAACATCAGCACCTTCTTCGAACTCTACGCTCATTTTAAGAGCCATGAAATTAACGCTTGCATCAGCAACACCAGCTGTGTTCTTTGCAGCCTCTTCCATCTTATTTGCACAGTTTGCGCAATCAACTTCGATTTTGTAATTCTTCTTCATATTTTCCTCCTTAAGGTCTATAAGGTAGTGTCAAATTCACTACCCATTTTTAGTTCTAAAACCTTGATTTATCGGGAGTTCAAAATAAAAAGAGCATTGACCTCCCTTTTTGGTATAATGTCAACGACCAAATCAACATCTCCGAAAAGGACTCAATGCTCATGAACATTATACTTTATTTACTTGAAATCATCCACCAACTCTATCAACAGAATTGCTGGCTTATTAACTTCATCTGCAGATATATACCGCTCAAACAGTGGGCTTTCGATGACTCACATTCTCCCAAATATCAAAAGTTCAAAGTGGATGAACTTCCTAAGATTGTCTATTATCATCAGGACTGGGACTGGAAGGACCTTAACAACTACTATACTCAGCGCTATGGCAAACCCGTTAAACCAATCAAAAGACGTTCAGAATGCGATATCCCGGAGGAATGTTCTTGTCCATCATGTCATGCACCACAGCCATATCTCTACAAGAACAATGGTAAAGCTGGACAGCTCATGTGTAAGATCTGCCAGACTACTTTTACGCCTGAGGACAATCGCTTTGATAAACAGTTATCTTTAAAATGTCCTCACTGCCAGCATACTCTTGTACGTATAAAAGACCGTAAGCACTTCGCCATCCATAAGTGTGTTAATCCCAAATGTCCTTACTATCTCAGCAACCTTAAAAAAGTCGATAAAGAGGATCTATCCGAAGAGAATGGCAAGTATAAATACAAGCTTCACTACATCTATCGCGAATTCTCGATAGATTTTTTTAAGATGGATCTGAACTCTCTTCCAAAGAATGCATCCTCACTTAAATTCAGCAAGCACAACGCCCACATCATGTCCCTGTGCCTTACGTTCCATGTCAATCTCGGACTGTCTTTGAGAAAAACAAGACAGGCATTATCTGATTTGTATGGGATATCTATATCTCATCAGCAGGTTGCTAACTACTGTAAGACAGCTGCCATCTGTATAAAACCTTTTGTTGACAATTACCCTTATGAGAAAGGCAATGTCTTTGCTGCGGATGAAACGTACATAAAGGTGCGCGGCATCAAAGGTTATGTCTGGCTTATTCTGAATGCTGCTACCAGAGCCATCATCGGTTATCAGGTATCTGACAACCGTGGCGTAGGTCCATGCATCCTTGCAATGAGAATGGCATTCAAAGGTATGTCTGAGCTTCCCAAAAATTTCAAGTTTATCGCTGATGGGTATAGTGCGTATCCGCTTGCAGCCCAACAGTTCTTTAGGCAGTTCGGTGACAGATTCAAGTTTGAGATCACACAGGTCATCGGTCTCCAGAACAACGATGAAGTGTCCAAAGAATACCGCCCTTTTAAACAGATGATTGAGCGTCTTAACCGCACCTATAAGGCATCTTATCGAATCACTAATGGGTTTGATAACTACGATGGCGCTAACTATGATCTGACTTTGTGGGTTGCCTACTATAACTTCCTGAGGCCTCATAAGTTCAATGACTTCAAACCACCAGTAGTTGATGACATACTATCCAAAGCTGAGAACATGCCTGCCAAGTGGCAGCTCATGATTTACTTTGGTCAGCAAAAAATCATGGAACTTCAGGCAGCCAGCTGATTGTTCTTAGATTCTGAGCCTGAGGTAATAACCCAGCCACCGCTTCAGCGGCTTGCCCTTGATGGCACAAAAAATAACTGCTACACTGCTGAAATCGACGGAGAAAATCTAATTGTTCTTGAGTTCTTCGCCGTCGGTGATTAACCTACAGCAGTTATTTTTTGTGCTGTCAAGGGTGGCGTCAGGTTACCACAACCTACATATCTACATTTTCAAGGTTCAATCTGAGCCTATTTTTTTGACCCAGTTTTTTCATAGATCATTTGACACTATCGTCTATAACCTCTCATGTATTTATTTGAACATTTGAATATCTGTTCATATGTTGATATAAATATAACTCCATAAAATAAAAAAGTCAACATAAAAAATGCCCAGTTGCACTCTCAAGTTTTGAAAGCAACTAGGCATTAATTGTTACTATTCACAGTCAATGTCATTTAGTTAAGGGGAAAGAAAGTGCGTTATTGAAGATGAATTAAGGTGTTTCCTAGAGTTTCATCGTTAAAATTAGGATGAAACATAATAATTGAGTAAAGAAGAGCACGCAAAATAGACAGATTTTCATCTGCCTCATAAAGATGTATACTACTTATGATCTTTTAGAACCTGTAAGCAAAGCTGACAGGTATTTGGAATCTATGCTGGCGGGCATAATTCCTACCAGGCCTGATGGGGAGTATGTTCTGCCTAATCAGGCCTTCTATATTTGGTGGGGAATCTCCATTTTTTATGCGGATAAAGTAATGACATGCATTGAATGCCACTGTGAAATTGACTTGATATTCATACTTTCGCTTTGCCCTTTTGAAAACTACATGTTGAGTGATTACTGAGCAGAAATTGTAAAGAATTAGTTTGGCCCAAATTTCATGCTCTATATACTCTCTTTTTTTAGATCGAAAATTACCAGTTCCGAGGATGTGTTTGAGCTCCCTGAAAGATGTTTCAATTCCCCAGCGTAAGTTATAGAGATCTTTTATATCATCTGCGGAGAATTCTTCAACAGGAAGATTAGTCACTATGTTTTCGTAGGAAGGATCAGTTATCTTGAAGCGTAGAACACGAAGAGTTATTTCGTATTCATCTTTTGATCCTTCAGGAAGATAGTCAAACCTAACAGCTTTGCATATATACCTGTACGCATCAGGTTTATCTGGTTGCTTTCTGTTTTTCTTCGAAGCTGAGCGAGTAAGAATTCGAGTTACACTTATATCAAGATCATCTGGAAGTTCATCGATGGAAGAACCGGTTAAACGCATCATGTTTTTGTCCTTTGCACGAATGAGAAAAAAAGATTTATTTTCTATTGCATGCGCAAAAACGTTATACGCAAAGAACCCTCTGTCTGCTATAAATATAGGCATGAGGTCGTGATGTTCGTATTCGTCTATTAGTTCTGCCAATGCTTTAAATTCATTTTTCTTTTTGATTGGCTGAATTTTAGCGTTAACATAGTATCTGCTGATTAAGTCATACAAAGCAACTGTATGGATTTGGTTAAAGCCTTTAGTTGATTTACCATCCGGCCCATAGAATGATATGGTATCTTCCGGATTTCGGGTAAAGGTAAAAGTACAACCATCAGCAGCCATTAACTGATACTTGTCTTTATACGGAGCGGGAGGAAAATGGGAATTGAAGCGTTGTAGAAGTGATTTGAATGTTTCTGGGGCTAGCTTGTTGCGTTGTTGACAGTATGCAGAGTTGGACAGTGTATCTTCCTGGTAGTTAAAGTATTTATACAGCTCATGTCTCATGGTTCCAGCTTCCATGGTAATAGGCAGTAAGACAAGATCTTTAAACGATATCTTTCTATGCCGGGTAAAGTCCTTTCCTGGATTCAACGCATAGGCTTCTGGTGTTGATGCCATAGCATCGATATCAGACATCAAATAGTTTTTTACAGTAACAGAATAGTTCATAGCAACCTCCTTGAAATCAACGTTTACGTCTTGTTAATTTCAAGGGCCGCTCTCACTACTTCTAATTAATGCAATCAGTAGTGAGAGCGGCCGCACTTTTGAGTAGCTTTGTCAACTATTCTTTATAAAAAAAGAGTTAGACCCTATAAAGAATCTAACTCAAAACATCTTAACTTAATGACATTGATTCACAGTAACAATTATTTAACATATTCATATACGGTATCTGCTATCAGCGAATATCCATCTGCATTAAAATGAATTCCATCTGTATATAGGTCGTCCTGCCCCTCGGTGACTGCAAACAAGTCGATAACTTCTACTCCTGTCTCACCAGCAACCTTGGTTACGATATCTCCAAGCTCACCTGTTACGACGTCAGCCTGAATACTATACTCTGCTTCACCATTTTCATTGATTGCGTAACAATATGGGCTTCGCATGAGATAAACCGTCGGCTTGCTTGAAAGCGCTTTATAGCTTTCAACTAATTCCTGCAATCCCTTCTCATACTCTTTAGGGTTCCAGTTATAGGTTTTTGCATCGTTGGTGCCAAGCATCAGAACTACAATGTCAGGCTTTGACTCCAATGAATCCTTATATTCCTGCGACTGCATGTATGGTAAATCCCCTGTTGCTGAGGCAGTAGCGTTCCGCAAGCCAAAGTTCGAAACCAGATATGTAGTGCCAAGCATAGTCTGAAGCTGTGCAGGGTAACAATCAATCTCACGTGTCTTTAAAACACCACTTCCGTAGGTAATGCTGTCACCCACGCATGTTATCCTGACACGCTTGTCCGTACCACCAAACATCCCCGCATTATATAGCACAGCAAAAAGCAACACTATTGCTACTAATAAAACAACCATTTTTCTTTGGAATAATCCCCTCATGAATTTCGCAACATTCATATTCTCACCTATAGTTTTCGAATTATTAATCCCTGGTCTGCATGACAATAAGGAACCCCTTCTCTATTGTAATGATTCCCTCATAATCCTCCAGCTCATTGCTAACAGTCAGCGTGTTAAATCCTTCCAGCTTGCAATCCTCAAGTGGATATTTGAACCCCTTCATCTTCAGTCCCCTCACCGGCCCCATATATGGAAATACCGAGACGTATTTTCCAAACTGGTCATCTGCAAGGATAGCATAGGTTTCTCCAGCAGTAATCATCTCAATCCTGTTATGAGGGTCTTGCAATATTACAACTCTGTCATTTACTAAGCCCTTGCCGAGAAGAGCGATATTTCCCATTGTGTGGTCCAGCCTTGTGCCAGATGCTCCAAGAAGATAAATCTCGTCGTACTTGGTGCTTCGTCCAATAGCAATATCAAGGGCAGCCTCTGTATCGGTGTCGTCCTTAATTGGATTCAACTGAACTACCTCTATGCCTGCTTCCTTGGCTCTATCAGCCGCAGAGCCCCCTGCTGAATCAAAATCTCCTACAACAAGATTTGGACGAATCTCCATTTCCTCGCAGGCCTCATAGCCCTTATCACAGGCAATAACAAACAAAGGGATTCCATCAAACTCTCTGAAGAATCCCTTTGTAAATTCGATATCTACATTGCCACCGGCAACAATCATATAAATCATTTCATTTTCTCCAATAATGCCTCAGCATTTGCCTTAACATCACCGTTAAATACAGCAGAGCCTGCCACTATGATGTTTGCTCCTGCATCAAGCACATCATCAATAGTATCCTTGTTGATTCCACCATCAACTTCAATATCAATCTTAAGCTTCTTCTGACGACAAAGCTCTGAAAGCTCTCTAACCTTATCAATAGTGTATGGAATAAGGCTCTGTCCGCCGAAGCCTGGATTAACAGTCATGATAAGCACCATATCCACCTTTTCAAGGACATGGGCAATGTTCGAAATTGGTGTAGCTGGATTAATTGCAACACCTGCCATAGCACCATTTTTCTTTATCAAATCAATTGTAGCATCCAAATGCTTACATGCCTCCGCATGAACAGTGATAATATCTGCTCCTGCATCGGCAAAATCCTTTACGTAACGCTCAGGGTCAACAATCATAAGATGAACATCAAAGAGTCTGTCAGTATATTTGCGGATTGACTTAAGGACTGGAAGGCCAAAGCTGATACTTGGCACAAACACACCATCCATAACATCAAAATGAACGTATTGAGCTCCCGCCTGGTCGATAAGCTCAAGCTGCTCCTTAATAATTCCGAAATCTGCTGATAAAATTGATGGTGCCAGACATCTTTCCATAGCGTCTATAGTCTCCTATCTGAATAAATTCTTAATATATTATCTGTATTTATTATTTTGCTCGTTAACCATCTCAGAGTATATCTGAAGATAATTCTCGTAGCGGCTGGCTGCAATCTCGCCTGATTCCACCGCAGCCTTCACTCCGCAGTCAGGCTCCTTGTGATGAGCACAGCCCGTAAATCGACAATTTCCTGCCGGTTCGATGAACTCTGGAAAAAGAGTATATAAATCCACTGGCTCAACCTTTGGAACAAAAAGCGAAGAAAAACCTGGGGTGTCCATAATATAGGTATCATCACCCAAATACAAAAGCTCAGAGTGGCGTGTGGTATGCTTGCCACGTCCAATCTTTTCGGAAACCTCGCCAGTCTCCATGTTCTGTCCCTCTGTGAGAAGATTTACTATTGAACTCTTTCCAACACCTGATGGGCCTGCCACAGTAGAAGTCTTTCCATGAAGGATTGACTTAATCTTTTCGATGCCTGCCTCCTGCTTAGCACTTGTGAATATCACCTGGTAGCCTGCTGGCTCGTAAGTCTTGCGCATCTGCTGCTCAAATCCCTCATCAGCCAAATCGTCCTTGTTAAAGCAGATGGTAATTGGTAGCTCCTGCTCTTCCATCATACAAAGGAATCTGTCCAAAAGATTGAGATTTGGCTCAGGACTTTTAGTTGCAAAAATGAGCAATGCCTGGTCAACATTCGCCACAGCAGGTCTGATAAGCTCAGACTTGCGAGGGAGAATGCTGATAACATTGCCCGTCATCTCCTCCTCAGAGATGACGTCTATTTCAACGTCATCTCCAACAAGAGGCTTTATTTTATCTTTTCTGAAGGCACCCTTGGCCTTGCACTCATATACGCCAGAACCTTCCACCTGAACATAGTAGAAGCCGGCAATGCCTTTAATAATTTTTCCAACCATAAATTAATTGTTTGGTGTTCCCTTCACTGCCTGAGTTGAAGTTTCTGTTGCATTTGGATTAGGCTTCATTGTTCCATCACCAGAAAGATAAAGTGGTGTATAAGTAAGAGTAACTGTAAGTGTATCTACCTTAACCTCTGAAATATTTATAGCACCATTCTTTGGAATAGTACCAGACTTTCCAATTTCAGCGATTTCGTATGTGCACTCACCATCATATGGATTCTGGATGCTATAGTTGTATGTAACCTCTTCCTTACCTTTGCTGATTACAAGTGTAATGCTTGAATTCTTTGCAACCATCTCGCCTGCCTCGATTGACTGGCTAATAACACTGCCTGATGGAACTTCATCAGAGAATTCCTGGCTTGTGCTTGTAACAGTGATAAATGAATTGCTAAGTGTCTGTGTTGCATCTGCCTGAGTAAGACCAACAACACTAGGAACTGCAACAGTATCACCAGAAGTGCTTGACTCACTAGAGCTTGAGCTGCCTGACTTTCCTGAATCTGATGAATCACCTGATGATTCTTTGCCAGCAACTGTAAGTCTGAGAGTATCATTCAATGAAAACTGCTTGCCCTCTGGAACAGACTGATTTGTAACTGTTCCATCATCAGAATCATTCTCCTCGTAAGAAACAACGATGTTATCTTCTTTGACACCGAGCTCACCAAGCTGTTCAACCGCCTGCTCGTACTGTGTGCCAACAACATTAATCATTGTTACCTTCTTTGAGCCAAAGCTAAAAAGACCGCTGATATTTCCAATGATAGCAACAAGAATTGCAACAATAGCAATTGCAGCTACGATACCTGAGATGGTAAGAATTCTATCCATCTTTGAATCGGCCTCATCATCCTCATCATCATAGTCATCGTCATCATAATAGTCGTCATCGTCATAGTACTCTTCTTCATCGTCGTAATCGTCGTTGAAGGTGAGTGCCTCTGCTGCACGGCGAGAAAGACTCTGGTCCTCCTCAGGAGTGATTTTGGTCATAACTCTTGTCTGGCCCAAATCAGACTCAACTATTGTAACGAAGTCCTCGTTTGGACTAACGAGTGCCTTTTTTAAATCCATAAGCATATCAGAGATAGTTGCGTATCTTCTGTCTGCCTTCTTCATTGTGGCCTTGAGGATGATTTTCTCAAGGGAAATAGGAAGGTCTGGTGCGTACGCGCTTGGTGCAACCATCTCCTCCTGAAGGTGCTGAATAGCAATTGCTACAGTGTTGTCACCATCAAATGGCACACGGCCTGTAACCATCTCATACATAACGATACCAAGTGAATAGATATCGCTCTTTCCATCTACAAAACCATTTCTAGCCTGCTCTGGTGATGAATAATGAACAGAACCCATCAAATCAGCGTGGATAGTATTTGAGCTTGCGGCACGGGCAATACCGAAATCTGTAACCTTAACCTTGCCCTCTGTGGAAATGATAATATTCTGAGGCTTGATATCACGGTGAATAATGCCCTTCTGATGAGCAGCCTCGATACCACGACCAACCTGAATAGCAATAGAGATAGCCTCCTTGAAATTAAGCTGTCCCTTCTTTTCAATATAAGTCTTGAGAGTGATACCCTCAACATATTCCATAACGATGAAATACATACCATTTTCAGAGCCTACATCGTAGATATTAACGATGTTTGGATGCTCCAAACCAGCGGCTGACTGAGCCTCTGTTCTGAACTTAGCAACAAAAGTTGCATCCTCAGAGAACTCCTGCTTAAGGATTTTGATAGCTACCTCACGACCAAGGATGTGATCCTTTGCACGATAAACATCTGACATTCCGCCAGAACCAACTCTATCGATAATTTCATATCTATCAGCTATAAATACGCCTTGTGTAATCATGTATTCTCCTTTTACTAAACAAAAATGTTTATTCTATAATAATGACTGAAATATTATCTTTTCCACCGTTGCTATTCGCCATGCGAACCAATGTCTTGGCCCTGTTCTCCAAACTACTATCGGAGGTGATGACTGAATAAATCTCCTGGTCTTCCACCATATTGGTAAGACCGTCTGAGCAGAGCAGAATACTCTCTCCACCCTTTAGAGCAACATCAAAATAGTCTGGGCTGATTCTGTTTTCAGCACCGACCGCTCTTGTAATCATGTTCTTGCGCTTGTCATTTCTGGCATCGTCCTCATCCAACTCACCAGTGCGAACAAGCTCGGCAACAACAGAGTGATCCTTTGTAATCTGTAAAAGCTTCTTGGAAGTGGTCACATAAAGCCTGCTATCACCAACATTGGCAACATAAAGATGACCATCGATGATAGTGGCAATAACCAAAGTTGTACCCATTCCTGCCTTACCTGGGTCACTCTTGGATTCAGTATTTATTATTTGGTTTGCTGATTGAATTGCCTGTTCTAGAATTTTCACAGGCTCTGAGTCTTTAGAATTTGCAACACCATCAACTACCATCTCGACGCATTTGGCTGAAGCGTAATCGCCAGCAAGCTCTCCACCCATGCCGTCCGCGACAATATATAGATTCGGTAAGTTACCAATTCGGCTGTCGCTGGTATAAACAGTGTCCTGATTGACCTTGCGCTCTATACCAACGTCAGTAATACCACAACTTATCATTAATTAGTCCCTTTCGAAGCATCTGCATGCCTCTTCCTTAATTGCCCACAGGCCCCGTCAATGTCGCGACCCATTTCTCTTCTAATAGTAGCATTATTCACATATTTTTCAATCTTTTTTTGGAAGGCGTAGGCTCTGTCCATGGATGGACTCTCGAAGTCTCGCTCCTTGATTGGATTCACAGGAATCAGGTTTACATGGCAGTTCAAATGGCCAATAAGCTGACCTAATTCCTCAGCATCCTGGTCCCTGTCATTGACTCCGGAAACAAGCGAATACTCAAATGTGATTCGTCTTCCAGTTTTGTTGAAGTAGTACTCACAGGCCTCAATAACCTCATGAATATCGTACTTGTTTGCAATTGGCATAAGCTCCGCACGCTTCTGCTGATTAGGTGCGTGAAGCGAGATTGCAAGAGTGATTGTCAAATCCTCCTCTGCCAACTGCTTTATTCTTGGAACAATTCCACAGGTTGAAACAGTGATGTTTCTCTGGGAAATGTTAAGACCATTTTCATCGGACAGCATTCTGACAAATTTAACGATATTGTCGTAGTTGTCCATAGGCTCGCCAGTGCCCATAACCACAAGGTTCGACACGCGCTCCCCTGTATCTCGCTGAATGGCATAAATCTGGCCAAGCATCTCTGCTGGAGTCAGATTTCGAACCCATCCATCAAGTGTTGATGCACAGAAACGGCAGCCCATTTTACAGCCTACCTGAGAAGAAATGCATACGGAATTGCCATGCTTGTAGCTCATCCAGACGCTCTCTACCATCTGCCCATCTTCCAGTTCAAAAAGGTACTTCCTTGTGCCGTCGATTTTGGAAATCTGCAAATCGATTTTTTCAAGTGGACGATAGGTACAGCTCTCCTTCAGCTTGTCCTTAAGAGAATTTGGTATATTTTTCATCTCGTCATAGTCAAGGGCAAGATGCTGATGCATCCACTGATAGAGCTGCTTCGCACGAAACTTTGGCTCATGTAAATCCTCCACCAAAAAATCGGTAAGCTCTGTTAAATTTAATGATCTGATATCAACTAATTCTTTCTCATTACACATATAAAAAATCCATCGTGTTTGCTGTCAGGGAAAAGCTGCTTCATTTCCTGCACCTTAAATTCTGGGTGACGGGTTAAGAATGCTTCTACCTGATTTTCGTTTTCATCCTTGTTAATGGTGCAGGTGCTATAGCACAACGTACCTGCCTCCTTAACATACTGACAAACATTGTCTAGAATCTGTGACTGAAGCTTTGAAAGCTCTGTAAGAGATTCCTCTGTTTGATTATATTTAATGTCCGGTTTCTTTCGAATTATGCCAAGACCGGAGCATGGTAAATCCGCAATTACGATATCGTATTTACGAATTGAATCCTCATCTAAAACTGTGGCATCCCACTTCTCAGCTGCGACATTCTTTGCACCAACTCTGGCAATATTTTCGTTTATAAGCCCTATTTTAACATCCGTTAAATCTCGGGCTAAAACCTGCCCATCAGTTAAAATTTCTGCAAAATGAAGTGCCTTGCCACCAGGAGCTGCACACACATCAATAACATTGTCTGCAGGCTTAGCCTGGGCTACATGCGCTACCAGCTGTGAAGAATAATCCTGCACGTAGAACAATCCCTCATTAAACTCAGGAATCGATGCCACCGAATCATATCCTGAAATATATCCTGCATGAGGTAAATCTGACTTCTCATAGGTGATGCCATTATTAGCAAGACGCTTCGCCAGCTCCACCTCATCAAGCTTTCGATTGACGCGGATACAAAGCTTTTCCTCGGTGAAAAATTCCTCGAGAATCTGCGCGGTTACTTCCTTGCCATAGTCTTTAGTCCATTTGTCCACAATCCATTGAGGCATTGAATACTTTATCGACAAATCCTCTGTGGATATCTGTCCCTTACCTCTGGCAATACTGCGTAAAACTCCATTTACAAAGCCAGATAGTCCTGCAAAGCTTCGCTTTTTAGCAAGCTTAACATATTCATTGCAGGTGGCAGAATCTGGAACAGAATCCATATAGTAAATCTCGAAGACGCCCATTCTCATGATAGTTCTGATGAATGGCTTCATCTTTTTAGCCTTGGTTTTTGAATAATTATCGATTATATAATCGAGCTCAATTTTTCTTTCAACTACACCATTCACCAAGCGATTCAAAAAGGCTCTCTCAGTTTTTTCAAGATAGCCATACTTATCCAAAACCGCCTTTAAATATATGTGAGAAAACTGGCCATGCTCCAAGATTTCTACTAATGTATCAGCTGCAATTTCTCTGATATTAATCCCTGCCATTTACAAACCTCTTACCTGCTTCAAGCTGGTATCCTCTAAGGAAATCACCTGCTGCCATGCGTTTCTTACCCTCAAGCTGAAGCTCTTCAACTTCAAGAGCACCTGCACCGCAAGCTACCGTAAATACGTTTTTATTTACATCTATGATAGTGCCAGGCTCACCTGACTTTTCTACGACATTAGCCTTCCAGAATTTCATCTGCTTACCATCTATAAATGAGAACGCAGATGGCCATGGATTAAGGCCACGAATAAGACGCTCAATTTCAATGGCTGGCTTGGTCCAGTCGATATTGCCCATGTCTTTTGAAATCATGCCAACGTGGGTAGCCTGAGACTCATCCTGTGGAACAGGTGTAATTTCGCCTCTATCAAGAGCCTCGATAGTTTTGACAGCAAGCTTTCCACCGTCAATTGCAAGCCTATCGAAAAGGCTTCCGCCTGTCTCGTCTGCTACAAGCTCTATCTCTGATTTAAGAAGCATATCACCATCATCAAGACCTGGTCCCATAAGCATTGTAGTGTTTCCAGAGACTTTCTCTCCGTTGATAACGGCCCACTGAATTGGAGCTGCGCCACGATACTTTGGAAGAAGTGAACCGTGAACATTTACACAGCCAAGTCGTGGCATATCGAGAATCACCTTTGGCAAAATCTGACCGAAGGCTGCAACCACAAATACATCTGCTTCGTATTTACGAAGTTCCTCTACAGCCTCCTCAGCTCTGATTTTTACTGGCTGGAAAACTGGAATATCATGCTCCATTGCAAACTCCTTCACTGGAGTAGGCTGAAGCTTTCCACTACGTCCCTTTGGCTTGTCTGGCTGAGATACAGCAAGAATAACCTCATGACCAGCTTCATATATTGCTTTTAATGTCTCCACCGCGAAATCCGGTGTACCCATGAAAACGACTTTCATTTACTCTTCCTCTTCTATCTCTTCCATCAAGTCTTCCACATCATAGAGCTCACCCTCTACCTTTTCTGTGTAAATGTGACCATCAAGGTGGTCGATTTCATGAAGAAGTGCGCGAGCCATGAGACCTTCACCCTCAACGATGATTTCCTCCATATCCTCATTTAACGCCTTTACCTTTGCGTAGTTTGGACGTGTAACCTGACCTGTCTTTCCTGGAACTGAAAGGCAGCCCTCGTTGCCTGTCTGCTCACCAGATGTTTCAAGAACCTCTGGATTGATAAGGGTTACAGGACCCTCTCCGATATCAATAACACAGATGCGGCGAAGCACACCTACCTGTGGTGCTGCAAGGCCTACGCCATCTGCATCATACATTGTGTCATACATATCCTCTATAAGTGTCTTAAGGCGTGGTGTGAGAAGCTTTACAGGCTTGCAAACCTTTAAAAGTACATCATCCTTGCCCCATTCTCTGATTTCTAAAAGTGCCATAATTAATTCCTCTCTATAATGTGTTTATTGGGTCAAAATCAAACCATGTATTGGTGTTTCTATATTGTTTTTGCTCAAGCAAAAATTTATCAATTGCGTCTTTGATGCGAACCAGCCTGTCATAATCATCATCACGAAGATAAATAACACGACGGTAGACATCCTTCAGCTTGCCAATATAGGCATCCTCCGGTCCCATTATAACAATTTTATCGTCGGTCTGCCTAATTAATGCTGCAATCGCATCTGCCTGGCCAATTGCATCCCGCTGATTTTCCGAACTCACCTGGATTCCAAGAATGTGTGAGCATGGTGGGTATGAAAGCAATCGTCTGAAGGCAATCTCCTGGTCATAAAAGCTCAAGTAATCCTGAGCTGCCGAAGTGACAACTGCATAGTTGTCAGGCTGATAGGTCTGAATAATTGCGATACCAGGCTCACTGCCTCGACCAGCACGGCCAACGGCCTGGGTAAGAAGCTGAAAGGTTCTCTCACCACTGTGATAATCAGATTCATTCAAGCTGATATCAGCAGCAACAATTCCAACCAGGGTAACCCCAGCAAAATCGTGTCCTTTGACAATCATCTGGGTACCAATCAGCACATCCGCTTCGTGAGCTGCAAATGCCGATAATATTTCCTCATGGCCATCCTTGCCTTTGGTGGTGTCCGCATCCATTCGAAGAACTCGTGCCTGTGGGAATGCCTGCTTCACCATCTCTTCAAGACGCTGTGTACCTGCCTTGAAGCTTCCTATATATTTGCTACCGCAGCTTGGACAAATCTTGGCTGCCCGCGTAGTGTATCCGCAGTAATGACATTTCATAGTGCCATCCTTGTGAAGGTGCAAGGCCACATCGCAATGAGGACATTTTAACACATGACCACATGCCCTACAAGAAACGAAGCCCATGAGCCCTCTTCTATTCAAAAACAGCATGATTTGCTGCTTTTTATTAAGCCTGTCTGCCATCAGCTCTAGGAGTCTGCGGCTAAGCATTGAACGGTTTCCGCTTCTAAGCTCCTCGCGTAAATCCACCACCTCAACAGCTGCCATATCCTGTCCCTGGGCACGTCCACTCAATGTGATTAGGCTGTACTCACCAGATTTTGCTCTGCTGTATGCCTCAAGGCTGGGAGTAGCTGAGCCAAGGATTACTGTAGCCCCGGCTAATGATGCACGGTAAACTGCCGTCTCTCTGGCATGATATCTAGGGATAACCTCGGACTTATAGCTTGGTTCATGCTCCTCATCAATGATAATCAGTCCCAGTTTCTGAAAAGGTGTAAACAATGCTGAGCGTGGGCCAACCATGATACTGATTTCCCCAGACTTAGCACGTTCAAACTGATCAAAACGCTCTCCCGGTGACATACGGCTATTCAAAATACTAACCTTATCACCGAAACGGGTGTAGAATCGCATAACCGTCTGATAGGTCAGGGCAATCTCTGGGATGAGAACAATCACCTGCTGCCCCATTTCGATTACATGCTCCATCACATCCATGTATACCTCAGTCTTACCAGAGCCTGTGACACCATGAATAAGATAGGTCTTGCGGCGACCCATATCGATATCCGCCTTGATGCTTTCTGCCGCTGCCTCCTGCTCATCATTTAAGACAATATGCTTTCTGGCAGCATCCTTATTAATGTGAGGATTTCTAAAAGTACGTACTGATTCGACCTTTAAAATCCCTTTCTTTTCCAAATCACGAATATGTGTTGAGGATACCTGAAGCTTTTTCGTAGCAAGCTCCCAGTCTAAAACGTCAACCTGAAGAAGTTCACGAAGCAAACGCTCCTTGCCAACTGCATGACGGGGCTTTGCCATCATTTCCGTCAATTCCACTCTGGCCTGCGCCACAGGAATGTTCAAGCTGATTTCCTTTTTCAGCTTCTCATTTTCCTTGCGCTTAATAGGAATAACGGTCTTCAGCGCCTGATTCATGGTGGAGCCGTAGTTTCTCTTTAGAAACGCAGCCAAAGAAATAAGCTGAGACTCTATGGCAATGCTATCCTTCATGATTCTTGCAATAGGCTTCAGCTTTGTAACATCAAACTCAGGCTTGTCATGGAGCCCTACCACATATCCTGTGATAGCACGATTTCCCTGACCGAAGGGAATAACCACCTGCACTCCCTCAGTCACCTGCTCTTCCAACTCATCTGGCACAATATATTCAAATGTCTTGTCTAATCTCTCATGAGAAATATCAATAATAATATCTGCGTATTTCATGAAAAATATTTTATCATAAAACCCTTTTATTTTGAAATCAAACTAGATATAATGAATTGAATTATGATAATACATAGCCACGAAGGGAGAATCCTATGCGTCATCTAATGAGCCCTCTGGACTTTACCAGAGAGGAACTAGAGCAGCTTATGGACCTGGCGGATGATATTAAGCTTCATCCTGATGTTTATTCAGAAAAGTGCCACGGCAAAAAGCTTGCTACATGTTTTTACGAGCCTAGTACTCGTACCCGATTATCTTTCGAAGCTGCCATGCTTAATCTTGGCGGTTCAGTCCTTGGTTTTTCTTCAGCTGACTCTTCTTCAGCAGCCAAAGGTGAAAGTGTTTCCGATACTATTCGTGTTATTTCTTCTTACGCAGACATCTGCGCTATGCGTCATCCTAAAGAAGGCGCTCCACTTGTCGCTTCTCAGCGATCACTTATTCCCGTTATTAATGCCGGCGACGGCGGTCATCAGCATCCAACTCAAACCCTCACCGATTTGTTTACCATTCGCTCTTTGCGTGGTGAAATCAAGGATCTTACTATCGGTCTTTGCGGCGATTTGAAGTTTGGTCGAACAGTGCATTCATTAATTAATGCATTGGTAAGATATCCGGGAATCAAGTTTGTACTTATTTCACCAGAGGAGCTTAGAGTTCCAGAGTATATCCGCGAGGATGTATTAGAGAGAAATGGCTACGAATACAAAGAGGTGGACAGCCTTGACGATGTTATGGGCGAGCTGGACATCCTTTACATGACAAGAGTTCAGAAGGAACGTTTCTTCAACGAAGAGGATTACATCCGTTTGAAAGACTTCTTCATTTTGACACCAGAGAAAATGCACCTTGCGAAGAAGGATATGATGGTTCTTCACCCTCTTCCACGAGTTAACGAAATATCCGTGGACGTAGATGACGATCCAAGAGCAATGTACTTCACCCAGGCCAAGTATGGTGTATTTATCAGAATGGCCCTCATTCTTACATTACTCGAGTTAGTTTAGGAGGAAATCGTATGTTAAATATAAGTGGAATTCATCAGGGCTTCGTGCTTGATCATATCAAGGCTGGCGAGTCCATGACAATATACAACGACCTTCAGCTTGGCAATCTTGGATGCGACTGTACAGTGGCCATGATTATGAATGCCAAGTCAAAGAAGATGGGCCGCAAGGACATCATTAAAATCGAATGTCCTGTGGAGCGAGTTGATCTCGACATCCTTGGTTTCATCGACCACAATATCACCTGCAATATCATTAAAGATGATGCCATTGTTGAGAAGCGCAAGCTTACTCTCCCAAAGGAAATCAAGAATGTTATCAGCTGCAAGAATCCTCGATGCATAAGCACCGTGGAGCAGGAATTAGACCAAATCTTTATCCTCACCGATCCAGAGAATGAGGTATATCGTTGCAAGTATTGCGAGGAAAAATATACAGGGACTAAATAAAATACAAATAGCAATGTACTAATTGAGGTACATTGTTATTTTTTTGACAGCTATATGGTATAGTATACAGCGACTAGTATGTTAGACATTGCTAACTGTCTATATGTTGTGTTTAGCATTACCCCACTAGTCGGTAGTTATTAGTTGTTTCTTTGTTATAGAAAGGAAAGAATAATGGCAAATCACGATTTTGAACAATGGAAGGGTTTTGAAGGACGCGTATGGAGGGATAATATTGACGTTCGCGACTTCATCCAGAAAAACTACACTCCTTATGATGGAGATGAATCATTCTTAGCTGATGCTACAGAGGCTACAAACACTCTTTGGGGCAAGCTTCAGGAGCTTCAGGCACAGGAGCGCGCAAAGGGCGGCGTTCTTGATATGGATACAGACATCGTATCTTCACTTACTTCTCACGGCGCTGGTTACATCTCAGAAGAGACAAAGGATCTTGAGCAGATTGTTGGTCTTCAGACAGACAAGCCTCTTAAGAGAGCTTTCATGCCATACGGTGGTATCACTATGGCTGAGCAGTCTTGCAAGATGTATGGCTATGAGCCAAGCGAGAAGCTTCACGAGATTTTTACTAAATATCACAAGACACACAATCAGGGTGTATTCGACATCTACACACCAGAGATGAAGAAGGCCCGTCACAATAAAATTCTTACAGGACTTCCTGATACATACGGCCGTGGTCGTATCGTAGGCGATTACAGACGTGTTGCTCTTTACGGTATCGATTACCTTATCGAGAAGAAGCAGGCTGATTTCGCTGCTACAAACCGTCAGGGTATGCGCCGCTACGATTTCCAGCTTCGTGAGGAAATCGCAGATCAGATCAATGCTCTTAAGGGCATGAAGGAAATGGCTGCTATCTACGGCATCGACATTTCAAAGCCAGCTGGTACAGCTAAGGAAGCTGCTCAGTGGTTATACTTCGGATACCTTGCAGCTATCAAGACTCAGAACGGTGCTGCAATGTCTGTAGGTCGTGTTTCTACATTCCTTGATATCTACTTCACACGTGACCTTGCAAACGGTGTTATCACAGAGTCTGAGGCTCAGGAAATCATCGACCACTTCACAATGAAGTGCCGTATGGTTAAGTTCGCTCGTATCGAGTCTTACAACCAGCTCTTCTCTGGTGATCCAGTTTGGGCTACTCTTGAGGTTGGTGGTATCGGTCTTGATGGACGTCATCAGGTTACAAAGACTTGCTACAGATTCCTTCACACACTTGAGAACATGGGACCTTCACCAGAGCCAAACCTTACAGTTATGTACTCAAGCCGTCTTCCAGAAAACTTCAAGAAGTACGCTTCTAAGATTTCTGTAACTACATCTTCTATCCAGTACGAGAATGATGATGTAATGCGTGTAACTTGGGGCGATGACTACTCAATCTGCTGCTGTGTATCAGCTACAGAGACAGGTAAGGAGCTTCAGTTCTTCGGTGCTCGTGCAAACCTTGCTAAGTGTCTTCTTTACGCTATCAACGGTGGTGTTGATGAGAAGTCTGGCGATCAGGTTGGCCCAGAGTACAAGGCTATCACTTCAGAGTACCTTGACTATGATGAGGTTATGCAGAAGTTCGACCAGATGATGGATTGGCTTGCACACCTTTATGTAGGTACACTCAACATGATTCACTACATGCACGACAAGTACAACTATGAGGCTTGCCAGATGGCCCTCATCGATACACACGTACGTCGTTCATTTGCTACTGGTATTGCTGGTTTCTCGCACTGCGTAGACTCACTTTCAGCTATCAAGTATGCAAAGGTTAAGGCTATCCGCAACGAAAACGGAATTACAAAGGACTTTGAAATCGAGGGAGACTTCCCACGTTACGGTAACGATGATGACAGAGCTGACGAAATCGCAATCTGGCTTCTTCGCACATTTATGGGCAAGCTTCGTCACATCCATACATACCGTGATTCAGAGCCTACAACATCAATCCTTACTATCACTTCAAACGTAGTTTATGGTAAGGCTACAGGAGCTCTTCCAGATGGACGTCCAGCTGGCGAGCCACTTTCACCAGGTGCTAACCCAGCTTACGGCGCAGAAGTAAACGGACTTATCGCTTCCCTCAACTCTGTTGCCAAGCTTCCATACGAAGAGGCACTTGATGGAATCTCTAATACACAGACAATCAACCCAGGTGCTCTTGGACATACAGATGAGGAGCGCACTGCAAACCTTGTTAACGTACTTGACGGTTACTTCGATCAGGGTGCACACCACCTCAACGTCAACGTATTTGGCAAGGAGAAGCTCATCGATGCTATGGAACATCCAGAGAAGCCTGAATACGCTAACTTTACAATCCGCGTATCTGGCTACGCCGTAAAATTCATCGACTTGACAAAGGAGCAGCAGCTCGACGTAATCTCACGTACTTGCCACGAGGCTCTCTAGTCGTTATAAAGTCGTTACGTATTGGCAAAACTACGGCCTATCGTATATAAGGAGTACATTCGCTGACACGCTTTCGCTCTTGTCGCGCTCATTGCCCTACATAAGAGGCTATCTTCGATACCCTCTAAGTAGGGATGGCGCTTTAAGGTCAGCTTAATGTACCCACTTATATACTTAGGCCTTATTTTTTCTAAGCCTCAAGTGACAAGATATATAAGCGACTAAACGACCTTGATGAGCCGTCGTTACTTAGGAGGTGCGTCAGCAGCTCCTTATGTAACGCAACGTGCGAATAAGAGCGCAAGCGTGTCGTTAGTGCTTATATATTATGTCACGATGAGGCGTGGATCTGAAACGAGGTAGTGGTATGAGTGATGTAATTGGATACGTTAATAAGTTGGAGAGCTTCGGGGCTGTGGATGGACCTGGAGTGCGATATTTGATTTTTTTGAATGGTTGCAGGATGAGATGCGCCTTTTGTCATAATCCGGAGACTTGGGCGGAAGGTCAGGGTCAGGAGTATACAGCGGATGAGCTGCTTGCAAAGGCGCTGAGGTTCAAGCCTTACTGGAAGAATGGCGGCGGTATTACAGTGAGTGGTGGCGAGCCACTTCTTCAGATTGACTTTGTTTTGGAGCTGTTCCGCAAAGCAAAGGCTAAAGGAATTAATACCTGTATTGACACAGCCGGTCAGCCATTCACCCATGAGGAGCCCTTCTATAGCAAGTGGAAGGAGCTGATGAGTCTCACAGACACAGTTCTTTTGGATATAAAGAATATCGACCCAGATGCTCATAAGGAGCTGACAGGAGTAGGCAACGAAAATATTCTTCAAATGGCGAAAGAAATGTCTGATATGGGTGTGAAGATCTGGATAAGACACGTGTTGGTTCCCGGTGGAAGCGACAACGATGATTATCTGAAACGCACCAGAGAATTCATTGATACTCTCCCATCGGTTGAGAGGGTCGAGGTACTTCCTTATCACACACTTGGCGTAGCCAAATACAAGGAAATGGGAATACCTTATCGACTTGAGGATGTTGAATCTCCATCAGCTGAACGTATAGAAAATGCCAAGCAAATCCTCGGAGTAAAATAATAGTAGATTTTTCTTTAACACTACACTATAATAAAGCATAGTTAATTGTTGTTTTGTCTTATACATCATGTGGGAGGGTTATTGAAATGGCAAGAACAAAATCTACTACTACAACAAAGAAACCTGTTATTACTTCATCAGTTATTCAGTTCCAGGGTATTGAATTCGACCAGGATACTTGCTTAAAGAAGGCAAAGGATAGTTTCAAGAAGCAGTACAAGGATGTTGAGCTTGAGGACCTCAAGATTTACATCAAGCCTGAGGAAAGAATGATTTACTATGTAGCTAATAATGACAGAGTTGGTTCTGTTGAACTTTAAAATTTGTTGCAAAAATAATGGCTGCCTGTTAAACAGGCAGCCATTTTATTATCCTATTAAGTTAAATCTGAGAAAGGACATTCACGCAGTCCTCGCAAATCACATCACCATGCTCAAGTAAGAATGCTCCATCAAAGCTCTCTGTAAACATCTGTGTTGCAAATTCTGCAATAACAAGAATCACTGCTGATATCTGACGACGTGTAAGCTCGAAGTTGAGCTTTACGTAATAGTCATCTCCATATCGATAGAGAACACTCTGAATTCCTTCATACTTTGGAATGTGCTTGCAAAGCTCGATAGACGAATCCAAATCTGGGAGAATTGCCCATAATGGGGTGTCGAGGTACTGACTCGTAACCTCATCACGCTCGTCCGTAAGAGCCTCTGCTGGCTGTACCGGAACATCTGCGGTGCTGCCAGAAACAATTGTCTCCTTCTTGGTGGTAGACAATGTCTCCTGCAATCCTGTAAGATGCTTCTTTAATTCCTCAATTGCTGTAGCCAGACCTGAACTTGAATCTGGAGATATAAGTAAAGCTACATCACCCTGTGGCATAACAGTCATCTGTACACTATACGCCTTGGCGTGAGTCTCGATGCCGAGGGTCTCACATGCCTCAGCCAAAATATCCCTGATAAAGCTTTGGGTTTTTTCCTGGTCACTGACGAAATCTCCAAGCTCCATGCCGTTCTGTTCCATTTCTTCTTTGGTGATGACGCAACGAATCTTGTCCTCACCTATCTTCTTGAACTTCATCAGTTCCCTCCTTTCGAAATCTTTGACATAATCGTTATAAAGAACGAAATTTTCTGTCGACGTACATAAAGTGTAGCAAATAGATTTCGATGTGTCACGGATAATTTTGAGTATTTTTACTGAACATTTAGTGAATAATGCCCACTATGGAATTAATATCCTCAATGCTCTTTCTTTGCATATAATCCTCAATTCCTGCAAGAATATCCATTGTTGCCGTAGGGTTGTAGAAGTTGGCAGTGCCCACTGATACTGCAGTTGCGCCTGCAAGCATCATTTCGATTGCATCTTCCCAAGTTGAAATACCGCCCATTCCAATGATTGGAATGTTAACTGCATTTGCACATTCATAAACCATTCTGACAGCTATTGGATGAACTGCTGGACCTGACATACCACCGGTCTTGTTTGCTAGAACAAATTTCTGACGCTCTACATCGATTTTCATTCCTGTGAGAGTATTGATAAGTGAAATTGCATCTGCGCCCCCAGCCTCTGCCGCCTTCGCCATAACCTTAATATCCGTGACGTTAGGTGAAAGTTTCATTACAATAGGCTGCTTGGCGTGAGATTTAACAAGACGAGTAATTTCCTCGACAGCTTTTGAATCCTGACCGAAGGCTATACCGCCCTCTTTTACGTTAGGACAAGATATATTTATCTCTAGCATATCAACTCTTGTCTCGTTTGCCAATCTCTCAACCACTTCAATATATTCTTCGGCTGAATGACCACAAACATTAACCAGAACTTTTGTGTTTTTATATTGTTCTAGGAACTTTAAATCTCTCTCACAGAACACTTCTACTCCAGGATTCTGCAAGCCGATGGCATTAAGCATTCCAGAATGAACCTCGGCAATTCTAGGAGTTGGATTTCCAGGCCAAGGTACATTGGCAACACCCTTTGTAACAACAGCTCCAAGCTTGTTTAAATCAACGAACTCCGAGTACTCCATTCCTGAACCGAAGGTGCCTGATGCCTCCATGACCGGATTCTGAAATTCTACTCCTGCAATGGTAACCTTTGTATTCATTATAGTACCACCTCCGTAGATAAAAATACTGGGCCGTCCTTGCAAACCCTCTTATTATTCACATGGCTATGGTCGTCCTTTTCAGTTGACTGGCAAACGCAGCCAAGACAAGCGCCCACGCCACAAGCCATTCTTTCTTCCATGGAAACATAGCATTTGATATCATGCTCTGCTGCATACTCTGCCACCGCACGAAGCATAGGCTTTGGACCGCAAGCGTAGATAACATCCGCCTCCAAATCATTTTCCTTCATGGCATCAACAACTGTACCATGGGTTCCTACTGAACCATCATCTGTTGCAATGATAAGCTCCGCTGCCATATCAGTGAATTCCTCAGTCAGGAACAAGTCATCGTTGCGATAGCCCATTACTGCTGTGACACTTCCATTAAGCTGCTTTGCAAGCTCAAGCATAGGAGGCACACCGATTCCGCCACCTACAACAATGGCTCTCTCACCCTCAAGAGGGAAACCATTTCCAAGCGGTCCCATAACCTCCACCTTGTCGCCCATCTTTAGCTTTGAAAATTCCTCTGTGCCTGCACCTACCACACGGTAGACTACTCGCAGTATACCGTATTCTCTATTGATTTCGCAGATGCTGATTGGACGTGGCAGAAGCTTGCTGCCATCATTTGAAAAAATGCTGATGAACTGACCAGGGATGGCCTGCTCTACTATCTTTGTATCTAATAGAAGACTGAAAATGCCAGGGGCAAGTTCAGATTGTCCAAATACTGTTGCTGTTTCTTTTATTTTCATTATTTAAGAGCTCCTCTAATATCCTCAAGCATATCCTCTACTGCTGCGCGGCTGGCACCTGCAAAGTTTTCCTCGCCATACTTTGCGTACTTCTCCTGCTGATAAGCTGCAATGATGCCACGGCTTGAATTTACGATTGCGCCAAGGCCATCCTCATTGAAGAAATGAACAAGATCAGCGCCCTTGCCGCCCTGTGCACCGTACCCCGGCACAAGGATATATGTGTGTGGCATAAGCTTACGAAGCTTTGCGCCCATCTCTGGATATGTAGCACCAACTACAGCACCAACATTTGAGTATGCGCCCTCCATGGACTCAGCGCCCCACTCTTCAATCTTTTCTGCCATGTGCTCATATAGTGGCCTACCATCGATAAGTCTATCTTGGAACTCGCCAGAGGATGGATTTGAAGTCTTGCAGAGGACGAAGATTCCCTTATCCTCTTCATTGCACACATCTACGAAAGGCTTCACGCCGTCTGAACCAAGATAAGGATTAACAGTAGCCATATCTGCATCGAAGCCCTGATACTTGTAGTCGCCAACCTGAACGCTTCCCAAATGACCAAGAGCATAAGCTGTTGAGGTTGAACCAATGTCACCACGCTTTATATCTGCGATAACAATAAGACCAAGCTCCTTGGCATAATCAACTGTCTTCTTGTAGGCAATCATTCCAGGAATGCCAAAGCTTTCGTACATGGCAATCTGTGGCTTTACAGCTGGAATCAGGTCTGCGCAAGCATCCATAATCTGGCGGTTGTAGTCAAACATGGCCTCTCCCACCGCCTCAAGGGTCTGGCCGTACTCATTGATATACTTATCAACTAAGCTCTTTGGCATTAATTTTAGGGTTGGGTCCAATCCTATAACTATAGGTGCATTCTTTGCCTGAATCTCATTAATTAATCTCTGAATCATAAACTACTCTTCCTCCATATATAGTCTTTATTACTTTACCAGTCACTTTCCTTCCTTCGTAAGGCATGTTTCGTGATTTGCCTGCGAAGTCGGCGGCGTGAATTTCGTATTCTATGCTTGGGTCGAAGATGGTGATGTCTGCCACCTTACCCTCTGAGATATCTCCAAGCTCTTCGCGTCCTAAAATGCGCGCTGGGTTGCTACTCATATAAGCAGCCATTGTAAGAGGCGTGATGAGCCCTGTAAGAACAAGCTCGCTGTAAGCAAGTGACGCTGAGGTCTCAAGTCCTACAATTCCAAATGGTGATGCGAATCCCTTAGCCTTTTCCTCAGCAGTATGAGGTGCATGATCTGTGGAAATAACCTCGAACACTCCCTCTGCAAGGCCTTGTCTCAGCTTATCCCTATCCTCTTTTGTTCTGATAGGAGGATTCATCTTATAATTGCCATCACCTGCAACAATATCATCCTCAGTTAGAGTGAAATGATGTGGGCAAACCTCGCCGGAAACATTGATGCCGGCCTCCTTTGCCTCCTTCAATATCTGATAGCTTTCCTTTGTGGAGCAATGGCACAGATGAAGGGTAGCCCCTGTTTCCTCAGCAAGCATTATGTCACGAGCCTCGATTATGTTTTCAACCGCATTACTGATGCCCTTCTCACCAATGCTCTCGGACTTTGCTCCCATGTTCATGACACCGCCCTGTACAAGGTTGATGTCCTCACAGTGAGCAAGCACAGGAATGTCATTAGCTGCTGCAATCTTCATCGCCTCACGATACAAACCTGAATCCATGACAGATTTTCCATCCTCCGAAATGGCAGGGATGCCTGCATCAATCATTCCCTTCAAATCAGAAAGCTCTTTGCCTTCCATCCCCTTTGTAACTGAGCCAACCTGAAGCACACGGGTCAGTCCAACCTGCTGGCTCTTGTCACTGACATACTTCACAAGCTCCGGATTATCAACCACCGGCTTTGTGTTTGGCATGGTAAGCACCGTGGTAAATCCACCTCTTGCTGCAGCCTTGGAACCAGTCTCGATGTCTTCCTTTTCGGTTTGACCCGGGTCCCTAAAATGCACATGCATATCAATCAGACCAGGCATCACGTAGCACCCCTCTGCATCGATAACTTCATCAGAAAAAACGGGAACAATACCAGCCTGGACAGCTGAGATAATGTTCCCGTCTATTTTTATATCCAATATTTCGTTTGTGTTTGTAGGTGGGTTGAGCACCCTACCATTTTTAATAATTAGGCTCATGCTATACCTCTCTTGACTTAAACTGTCAATAGTATAGCAAACTCCCCCTACGCTAACAAGAGGTTTATTACAAGCTATTTATAGTTTGCTAAGAACTGTTTTGTTCTCTCATTTGTTGGGTTATCAATCACCTGTGATGGTGCCCCCTGTTCAGCGATAACGCCGTCGTCCATGAAAATAATTTCGTCGCTGACATCATGAGCAAAACCTATTTCATGGGTAACAATAATCATTGTGGTATGCTGACTTGCAAGCTCCTTGATTACCTTTAGAACTTCTCCAGTAAGCTCTGGATCAAGTGCCGAGGTTGGCTCATCAAAGCAAAGGATATCTGGGTGAAGAGCCAGCGCCCTTGCTATGGCAACTCTCTGCTGCTGTCCACCAGAAAGCTGATGAGGATAGTTGTTCATTCTGTCCGACAATCCCATCTTTTTCAACAGAAGCTTTCCATTTTCTATAATCTCATCCACATTCTTTCCCTTGCTCTCAAGCTTCGGTGCAAGGATAACATTTTCAAGAGCTGTGTACTGAGGGAAAAGATTGAACTGCTGGAAAACCATTCCAAAATGAAGGCGCTTCTCTCTGATTTCATCCTCCTTATATGCTCCTGCTGTTGCATCAAAAAGCAGATTTCCATTTACTGAAATGGTACCCTCGTCAGGGGTCTCAAGGAAGTTAAGACAACGGAGTAGTGTTGTCTTGCCTGAGCCAGAGCTTCCTATAATAGAAATGGTTTGGCCCTTCTCCATAGAGAAGCTGATATCCTTTAAGATTTCTGTATTATCAAATTTCTTTTTTATGTTGTTTACTTCTAGAATTGACATTGAATACCTCCGCATGTTACGTTCACAAGTCTAGGTATCGCTTTCAGTCACTTTAAAATGTTCCTTACAGCAACACCTAGAGCTTGTCAGCTACATGCTCACTCATCACTTAAAATAATCTAATTTCTTCTCTATGTATCCGAAGAGCAATGTTAATAGTCCACTGAAAATCAGATAGTAAGCACCTGTATAGAACAGTGGCCAAATAATACCTGCACTCTTGATGAAGCGCTCGCCCTCCCAGATGATTTCGTAGAAGGCGATAACTCTGGCAAGGGAAGTATCCTTTACAAGTGTGATTACCTCGTTTGAAATTGGTGGGACAATTCTCTTCACTACCTGAAGCAGCACTATCTTGAAAAAGGTCTGGGTCTTGGTTAGGCCAAGGACAGCTGCTGCCTCATACTGTCCCTTTGGAATGGACTGAATGCCACCTCTGAAAATCTCGCTAAAATAGCAGGCATAATTAATCACAAAGGCAACCAGCGCCGCTGTAAATCGCCCTGTGTCTCCTGAGCCCCACACATTTACCCCAAAGAAAATTCCAGGGCCATAAAAAATAATAAGAAGCTGGAGCATCAGTGGTGTTCCACGTACAATCCAAATGATGAAACGGATTGGGCCTCGAACTATTATGTTTTTGTTCATTGAACCAAAGCTGATTACCAAGCCTAGTGGCAATGAAAAAAGTAATGTTAAAGAAAACAATTTGAGGGTTCCTAAGAAACCCTCAAATAGTGAAATCGTAACTGTTGAAAACATTTTCTACCATCCTACTGTGCTACTACAGCATCCTGTACACCGTACTGTGTAGCGATTTCTGTCATTGTGCCATTGTCATACAAAGCCTTGAGCTGCTCATTTATATAGTTAGCTAAATCTGAGTTCTTGCGGCAGCCGATTCCGTACTCCTCAGTGGTGAGCTCAACTGTGTGTGCAAGATTTGGATAGCTTGTTCCCTCGCCAATCATTGCACCTGCCATGAGAAGGTCGATGATGCAGGCATCCGATGTACCAGCGGCAACCTCCATGACCGCATCTGACTGTGACTTAACGGCTGTATAGGTGAGATTATTTTCCTCTGCAGCTGCTTCTCCAGCTGAGCCAGACTCTACTGCAAAGCTAAGGTCTGAAAGTGAATCCACATCCTTATACTTGTCAGCCACATCAGCATTTACAACTACCACCTGAGCATTGTTGCAATATGCCTTTGTGCACTCCATTGATCCTGTAACCTCAGGAGTGAGAGTCATTCCATTCCAAACCACATCGATTGATTTGTTCTGGAGCTCAAGGATCTTATTGTCCCAATCAATCTCTACAAATTCCACATCAACTTTCAGAGACTCAGCGACCTTGCGTGCCATATCGGCATCGAAGCCAATCCACTCTCCATTGTCGTCTTTATAATCCATTGGTGCGAAATCTGTGATGCCAACAATAAGCTTTCCCTTTTCCTGAACATAGGCTACATCGCTCTCCTTTGATGAACCACAGGCAACCATCGACATTGCCATTCCAACTGCTAAAAGCCCCGCTAAAATTCTCTTCTTCATTCTATACTCTCCTATTTGTTAACCTGTTGATAGTTATCACGCTTTATTTCTTTATCACTTTATCACACTAAATCATTTTTGTAAACCTAAATATAATTATTAGATAAAAATATGGACTTCCCTTTTAAAGGAAGTCCATTTATACGCGCTTTATTTTACTGACTCAAATTCTTCAATAATCTCTTTTTCAGGAGCTGGAGTCAAAAGACTAACAACCATACAGAGTACCAAACCTACAATAAATCCTGGAAGCAATTCGTAAATTCCGAAAATTCCTCCCATTGGCTTAATCAGGAATTTCCAAATGAAAATCATTATTCCACCGCCAAGCATGCCGCAGATTGCACCATATTTATTGGCTCTCTTCCAGAACAATGCAAGGAGCATGATTGGACCAAATGCTGCTCCGAAGCCTGCCCAGGCAAAGGAAACAATTCCGAATACCGAGCTATTTGGGTCACGGGCAATAACAATACCGATTGCAGAAATTACGATGAGGACAACTCTTGCAAGTACCATCTGCATGTGCTCTGAAAGCTGAATTCCAAGTGTCTCATGAATGATATTTTCAGAAACTGATGATGATGCAGCCAGCATCTGTGAATCGCAGGTTGACATTGTACAGGCAAGTATTCCTGCCAAAATTACGCCAGCCAAAAGTGCCTGAGGTATACCTGTCTCAGAAAGCTTCTGAGCAATTGCAATGATTCCACGCTCTGAATCTGCAAGCTCTCCGATTACGCCTGCATGCACCATTGTGCGGGTCATGACACCAATGAAGATTGCAACACCCATTGCTATGAAAACCCAAACTGTTGAAATTCGACGGCTAAGCTTAATCTTCTCTGGATCCTCGATTGCCATGAATCTAAGCAAAATGTGAGGCATACCAAAATATCCAAGTCCCCATGCCATTGTGGAAACGATTGTAATCAATCCACCATAGGAAACATAGCTTCCCGATTCAAAATCATGCATGCCAAGGAGACTGATATAGCCATCCAAAGAATTGCTGTAAAGGCTTACTGTTTCAACTCCGCCTACAGTGTGAAGACCAAAGCCAACAACTGCAACAAGAGCTATTGTCATGATAATTGACTGAACGAAATCTGTTGTTGATGCAGCCAGGAAACCACCAGTAGCTGTGTATCCGACGATTACTGCTGCGGATGCAAGCATTGCGATAGTGTAGTCCAAGCCAAACAGTGATGAGAAGAGCTTTCCACAGGCAGCAAATCCTGAGCCAACATATGGAATGAAAAATACTACAATGATTACAGAAGAAATCAACATCAACGCATGGCTCTTATCTCTGAAGCGATGCTCGAAGAAATCTGGTACCGTAACTGATTTGTTCAGCTCAGAATACTTTCTAAGCTTCTTTGCCACCAAAAGCCAGTTCAAATAGGTTCCTATACCAAGGCCAAGTGCTGTCCAAAATACATCGCATATACCAGTCATATATGCCACACCTGGAAGTCCCATCAAAAGCCATGAAGACATATCGGATGCCTCAGCACTCATGGCTGTTACAAAAGGTCCCAGCTTTCGTCCACCCAGATAATAATCATCTACGGTGTTGTTTTCCTTTGCGAATGACACTCCCATTATCAGAAGCGCTGCAAGATAAACCAGGATTGCAATTACGATGCATAAAGTGTTCATGTTCTCCCTCCTGAATTCTATACATTGTTTAATTGACGTTACTTTTACTTTAATTCTTTATCACTTTAACATACTAAATCATTTTTGTAAATATTTTGCTAACCATCATAAATTGTTTTTCAGATAGATAATACTGATTCAGTTTCCTCTTACCATCTATCTTCTAAAATTTATCAATAACACTATAAAACTCTACAGAATCATATTTACCGCCAAGGCTTTCAAATTCATTCTTCTGTAGCTCATCAATCCTTTTTTCAATCTCAGACTGGCTGAGGGACTTATCACCAGCTGAGTAGCTAACGGAGCCCTTAGCATTGGCAAGTGCCTCCTCTGTGGTCTCGTCCTCATCAGGATAACCATTGCCATTCAGGTCGTCATAGTTATCCGTAGCGCAATAGTAATCCATCTGGATTTTGTCATCGTGGATAGACAAAAAGTTCAGGTTGCCAACATAGCCAGCATAATCAGAATTATAGTATCTTATACAGTTCTTGCGTGGCGCATACTCATATTCCCCAATGCCGCCTGCACCGTCTGCAGTGTAATCAAATATTCCAATGGCGTCTATGGTAACAAAGTCTCCAGCCATATTGTCGTTGTCCCAGTACCAGGTTCCAAGCCAGTCCACACGCTTGCCATCTGCGGTAATGATGATGTGTGCCCCGTTTCCATCTCCAGCTGTTCCCTGATATGTGATTAAGCGTCCTGGAGTGTCATGGCCTGGCACATTGATATCAAAGGTCTGTGAAGGGTCATTACCCACTTCCCAAGCCCACACATTTGAAACCATTTTGTATACATCGCCATTTTTAATCAGTGTCACTTCAATGTCTGGGTATTCCCAGTTGTTTGGCTCATCCACATAGGAATCGTTTGAAAGCTGAAGTACATACGTATCATCAAGCTTTTTGCCACTCTTGCAGGTAAAGGACATCCAGTTTGTATCTCCGTGTAAAGAATAAAATGAATCGTACTCTTCAAGATAATCTGCATAAATTGTATTCTTTACATCCTCATAATCAGCTCCGGCATGTTCCTCAACAAATTTCTTTACATCTGCTGCTCTAAGGACAACTAGGTCTCCAAATTCCTCTCCGTCTCCAATACCCATCGCCTTGTAGCAGGCTTCCCTTTCTTCCTCAGTAACGTCTGTCGCCTCTATGCCTGCTCCGTTATAGAACACCTCCCCCCACTCAATTTCATCCACACTATTAAAAGGCCTTACCAGAAATCCATCGTATTCTGAGGTATCAAATAATTCAGTGAAGGCGTCCAGTTCCTCCTGTGTCAAATCTGCTGCATCCTCTGACTCCTCGACGGTGGCTGTTAATGCTTCACCACTGATTTCTTCAGCTGCCTCATCTTTGCTGCCGCAGGCTACCAATGCTCCAACCATAAAAAGTGAAAGCATTGTCAAAAATCTTTTTCTCATATCATACTCCTTCGCATTATCAATCACATTTTGCTGATAGTCTCTGAAAGTACCCTTGAATTTCATTTCTTTCAGTTTCATCATTTTCTAACTCAAAAAAGGCTAGCAAAACCGCTAGCCTTCCATAAATGTCAAATTATTAATCTTCCTTAGGCATTACGATTGCGATGTGTACATCGTCAAGCTGCTTCTGCTCTACTGTTGCAGGAGCATCCATCATAATATCCTGTGCGTTCTTGTTCATTGGGAAAGGAATAACCTCACGGATTGCTTCCTCGCCAGCGATAAGCATAACCATACGGTCAACACCAGGGGCGATACCGCCGTGTGGTGGTGCACCATAAGTAAATGCGTTGTACATAGCTGGGAACTTAGCCTTAACATCATCCTCACCAAGACCAACAAGCTTGAATGCCTCAATCATGATTTCAGGATCGTGGTTTCTGATAGCACCAGATGAAAGCTCTACACCGTTACATACTAAGTCGTACTGGTATGCAAGGATATCAAGCGGCTCCTGATTCTTAAGAGCATCCATACCGCCCTGTGGCATAGAGAATGGGTTGTGGCAGAACTCAAGCTCGCCTGACTCCTCGCCGATTTCGTACATTGGAAAATCAACGATCCAGCAGAACTCGTATGTGTCCTTCTTCATGTGTCCCTCTGCTGCTGCACCGAGAAGCTTACGGAATACACCAGCTGTCTTCTGAGCAACAAGAAGTGGACCTGCAGCAAGACCAACGAAATCGCCTGGCTTAAGACCAAGTGCATCGATGACTGCCTGCTTACGCTCCTGAAGGAACTTAGCAATACCACCAACGATTTCGCCATTCTCATCAAGCTTGAACCAATATGTCTTCTGAGCTGTAGCAACCTCTACCTCAGCGATCATAGCATCAATCTGCTTACGTGTAGCATTGAGGCCATCAACAACAATAGCCTTTACAACATTGCCCTCGAATGGACCGAATCCACAATCAGCCATAACTTCTGTAGCGTCCTGAAGAACAAGGTCGATACGAAGATCTGGCTTGTCTGAACCGTACTTGTCCATTGCCTCAAGATATGGAATGCGTACAAATGGAGCTGTTGAAGCTGAATTGTAAACGCCATACTTTGCAAAGATTGGTGGAAGTACATCCTCGATAACTGCGAAGACATCTTCCTGAGATGCGAATGCCATCTCCATATCAAGCTGATAGAACTCTCCTGGAGAACGGTCTGCACGAGCATCCTCATCACGGAAACATGGAGCAATCTGGAAATATCTGTCGAAACCAGATGCCATGAGAATCTGCTTGAACTGCTGTGGCGCCTGTGGAAGTGCATAGAACTTGCCTGGGTGATTACGAGCTGGTACAAGGTAATCACGTGCTCCCTCAGGTGATGAGCATGTAAGGATTGGAGTAGTAATCTCCATGAAATCGTGAGCGATCATAGAAGCACGAAGCTCTGCTACGATTTTGCTACGAAGGATAATCTTGCTCTTAACCTCTGGGTTACGAAGATCAAGATAACGATATTTAAGACGAGTGTTCTCATCTGCTTCCTTTGAACGATTAATCTCGAATGGAAGCTCGTTGTGAGTACACTTTCCAAGGATTTCAATCTTTGTAGGAACGACCTCAATCTCACCAGTAGGAAGCTCTGGATTCTTTGAAGAACGCTCGCGAACCTCACCAGTAACAGAGATTGTAGATTCCTTATTAACAGAATCGATAACAGCCATCATCTCTTCTGTCTCAACAACTATCTGTGTAGTGCCATAGAAATCACGAAGGATAACGAAACCGAGATTCTTTGACACCTTTCTAATGTTTTCGAACCAACCAACTAATGTAACCTGCTTGCCAGCATCTGAAAGGCGAAGCTCATTACAGTTGTGTGTACGTGACTGAGTCATGATATTTCTCCTATTCTAATCAAAACGTAAGGGCTGCCCAGCTCACGCTAAACAGCCCTTTTATAATACATCAGAATATCTATAAATTCAACTATACCATGTGTTCAAACTAATGTAATAAACTTTTCACAATTCTTTGTTAGAATGACCCTGTAAGGTTCTTCATGCACTATTAAGAGGTACGCTTATGGAAATGGTAAAACTTCGTTGCCCAATGTGTCGCAGATTTTTTGAAATTTCAACTTCAGAGCTTGAGAAAAAATACAAATTTGGCTTCGTGCCACTTTTCTGCAACTATAAATGTGAGTTACGTTTTTCAGTAAGAAAATAACTATAAAAGGAGGACAGCTATGAAATTTTATGTATGTACGTTGTGTGGCAACTTTGTTGGCATGATCAAGGAGTCCGGTGCTCCTATGACCTGCTGTGGCCAGAAGATGAAGGAGCTTGTTCCTGGAACTTCTGATGGTGCTGTTGAAAAGCATGTACCAGTTTACACAGTAGACGGCAACAAGGTTACAGTTACTGTAGGTTCTGTTGAGCATCCAATGGCTCCAGAGCACTACATCGAGTGGATTGCACTTGAGACTGCAAAGGGGGCACAGAGAAAGGTGCTTAACCCTGGTGACAAGCCTTCTGTAGAGTTTATGCTCACAGAGGATGACTCAGTAGTTGCTGTATATGCATATTGCAATTTACATGGACTTTGGAAGTCAGAATAAATAAGAACAATACAAAACCCCTGGTCACGGCTACAAGCTAATATAGTCCGGTGGTTACGGCTTCAAGCCTGAGAGTCTCTCAGTTTGACTACATGTCTCACTTGAGAGACCTCAGAGCTTGATGCCTACCACCTCATCTAATGCTTGATACCTACCAGGGGTTCTTTTTTATTCTACATATTATCTTCGTCCTCGTACAACGCGTAGCTGATGTCGTCCAGCTCAGCGTGGAAGAATTCCGGCCAACTGTACTGATTCATGTAGTCGCCAAGATACTGATACTTGGACTCCTTCTTCTTTTCCAGCCAGTCAAACAAATCGCACTCGATTTTGTCCTTGGCAATTGCCATGCTGCCTCGCTGCTTGATAATGATTCCATCCAGCTTCAGCTTCTTGAAGGTATTTTGCAAATCCTGTCGAAGATTGCAGAGATAAGAAAGCTTCTTCTCTGGGTCGCCATCATCCTCCCAAAGGGATGCAATCAGCTCGCCGTTTGAGGTCTGGGCGCCTCTATTATTAATGAGTACAGCAACAATTTCCTTTGTGCGATTGTACTTGAAAATCACTGGTTCCCCATCCACAAACAATTCGAAATTTCCAAATGTCTGAGCGAATACCCTCTTGTACTTCTTGCGAATCTCAGGATATCTCAGGGATTCAAGTTCCTTTTTCACCCTGTCCTTGGCCTCTGGCTTATAAATGTATCCGCTGGCATGAAGCTGCATAGCCTCGAAAGCATACTCCTTGTGCTCCGTCAGATAGATAATATTGATAAATGGATTCAGCTCCACCAAATATTTCCCCAAATCAATTCCGGAAAGCTCCGGCATGTTCACATCCAAAAAAGCCACGTCGATTTCCTCTTCGCGGGCTTTCGCCAATGCAGAAAGTGCGCTATCGAAAGAATAGCACACTGAATCAGGCTTTATCTTTTTGATAAGGCCTGTAACCGTTTTTAGGGAAGCGCTGTCATCATCAACTGCTAAAATAGTCATTCTGCCCCTCCCTATTATATTGTTACTGATTTAATCTTCTGGTTCTTGCGCTGCTCAGCGGTCATGTGCAAAGGATCTGCCTCGCCCACCACAAGAGTATCGCCATCATTGATTGCCGCCTCGTGCAGTGGGCCTGAATTCATGTCCGCAATTACAAGAGCAGCAAATCTATCATAATTATCAAAATCGATTACTGGAAAATGATATTTCATTCGATACCAGTGATTAGGATCGTAGCCCATGCTGCCGATGTAAAGGCGGTCTGCTGTTTCTGCCACCTCATCCACACCAGCTGGTGCACCTGGCTCAAGATCAAATTCCTCACAAAACAGAACCGCATAGGCCTTCAGAACTCTGTCTCGAACTGTTTCATCTGTGCCATTTAAATTCTTGCGTCCTGTAGCAGAATTCATTACCTCATAGAAATAATCCTGGGCCTGCTCATCCTCGTCGAAATTCACTATCGCATCGAAAAATTGTCTTTCCTTAAATTTTTCCGAAGTTGTCCCCATATTCTCATCCTCACTTTGTGCCAGTTGATTTACTGAATTGTAAGGATGTCAGAAAAACCTGTAACCTCAAAAATCTCCATAACCTCTTCAGATACATGTAAAACAGTCATATTGCCCTGCTTATTCATGGTCTTCTGAGCTGCAAGGAGAACTCTGAGACCTGCACTTGAAATATACTCAAGCTTTTCCAAATCAAAAATAAGCTCCTTAACACCTGCGATAGAGCCATTGATTGCTTCCTCTAACTGTGGAGAAGTTGTTGTATCAAGTCTTCCCTCTAAATCAAAAGTTAAAACTCCTTCATTCTGTGTCTTAGCGATGTTTAACATAACCGTTCCCTCCTATTTCGTATCCATTATAATTGCCATTTCTATTTGATTCTTCTCTATTCCCACTATAACATTTTTAGCTAAACTGGCAACAATCGATTTTTCAAGCTCATCCCAGCAGGCTGTAGCATTTGGCTCGCCTTCTACATTCTTCAGCGACTCCTTATAATCATCCATGGTCCACATAAATCCTGAGAATGCCTGAGGATTTGTAGCAACGCCTGAGTCTATATAGCTTCCGTTAAATCCCATGTTGATTCCATAGCCATTGTACTTCTGCTGAAGCTTTGTTACGCCATCATAGCTTAAAAGACCAGTCTCTACGAAGTCGCGAATCTTTCCCATAAAGCCTACCGCTAATGCATTCTCACCTGTTGTGGACACAGACATTAAATCCGTCTTCTTATCGATATCCATCTGAGTCTTTCCAACAAGTCTGAGCCAACACTCTCCCTGGTATTTCTCCGCCCATACGATAGCTGTAAAATTGCTGGTGATTGCCTTAACCATTCCGATTGTCTCTTCAAAAAGAAGCTTCATATGCAAAGCATCCTTCTTATCCAATGACAACGCATCTATACTTTTATCAACCGAGGCATAAACCTCACCCAATCTCTCCTTATCGTTGCTGACGAAAATCTGCTCGGTAGACAATTCTGCTATCTGATTGTTGTTTTTGATTATTGTGTCCATTTTTTGACCTCCCCTTCACTATTATTTTTAATGTCAAATTCTGATAGTAATTTAACATAGAGAATATCACACTAATATCACAGTATTGTCTATTATCTATGCTACCATTTTTCGCCCTTTAAAAGGCGGCGTTCATAAAAAATTCACTTCTTGTTCGATTATTTCTTTGGATTTTTTACTGGGACCGAAAAAAGCCATAGTTCCTATCATTACGATAGGCACTATGGCTCGCTTAAAATCTGTATTTACTTTTGATTTCTATAGAATATCATCTACATCGCCAGTCTGGTGATTCTGATATCCTCTTTCACCTTGCCTGTGGCATGAAGTCCGGCTTCCAACAATTTCTGAAGCTCAGTTCTCTCAATAACCATCTTGGTATCGTCGTCAAGCGTGATGACGATTTTGGTCTCACACTCGCTACAGCTGCCCATGCAATTACTATCGCAGTCATCATCAGGGCAACGATGATCGCAGGTGCTACAGTCAACCTGATACATATTCTTTCGACTGATAACACCAATCTCCTCGAGAGTGTTCACCATTCGATAAACAGTGGCGCTACCGATATTCTTGTCGATTTTTACCGCCTCGCGGTAGATTTCCTTAACACATGATGGGTCGCTGTTTAAAATTATGTCCAACACGGTGAGGCGCTGCTTAGTAATGCGGCAGCCAGCGTCCCTTAACTGCTGCACAATCGCCTCCCTTTGCTCGTCGCTATTTGCTACTATATCCATTATTTTAAAATCTTATCCTTTGCGTAATCTCTAACTGCTTTAAAGCTTTCCTTGCTGATAACATGCTCGATACGACAAGCATCCTCCGCTGCGATTTCTTCCTCCACACCAAGCTTCATAAGAATCTCTGTAATGAGCTCGTGGCGCTCGTAAATCATCTCTGCAATATTCTTACCTTCATCAGTAAGATAAATATATCCTGCATCTGTCACAGTGATGTGATTCTTCTCGCGAAGATTCTTCATAGCGATGCTGACAGATGATTTCTTGAAATTTAATTCATTTGCAATATCAACAGCGCGAACAACAGGAAGCTTTTTACTTAATAAAAGAATTGTCTCTAAATAGTTTTCCGCTGATTCGTTTATAAATGTTCTCAATGTCTCGCCCTCCTGATAATTAGTTTATTCTAACCCTCCGAATTAATCAAGTAAATTAATATTAATCAAATCTTAAACTTTTCTTAAATCCCCTCCCAAATTATTGACCTTCGTGTCAGCAAAGTTTATCCTCTGTTACATCAAAGCAATTCGGAGGAAGGCCATGAACAATTTCAGATATAAGATGGCACAATTTTTTGTAGGACGTACAGGCGTGGACGCGTTAGGCCGCACAGTTACCTGGGCCGCGTTAATCCTCATGTTACTGACTATGATAACCCATTCAAACATCATATATCTGCTTGCCATGGCATGCCTGGGATACAGCTTTTGGAGGATGCTTTCCAAGAACTATCAGAAGAGATACAACGAAAATCAGTTGTTCCTTCAAAAGACAGTTCGCATCAGAGGCTTCTTCTCAAGACTCATTCCCAATATAAGAAATCGCTTTGACGGACTCAAAAGAGATTACCAGCAAAGAAAAGTATATGCTATTTTCAAATGTCCTACTTGTAAACAGAAATTAAGAGCCCCAAAGGGACGTGGCAAAATAGAAGTTACATGCAGTAAATGTCACACTGTTTTTATAAAGAAGGTATAAGCATTGTTTGGATACGTAAATACGAATCGCAGTCAATTATCAGATGAAGATAAAAAGAAATATCAAAGCTTTTATTGTGGCCTTTGCCGCCAGCTCGGCAAAGAAGCCGGCTTTAAAGGGCAGATGCTTCTAAATTATGATTTGTGTTTTCTGGCAATACTACTTCAGAGTCTTTATGAGCCTGATATTGAAACAGAGGAATTTCGATGTGTTATTCATCCTCTCAAAGCAAAGTCAGGCTACACCAGTGAGGCAATTTCCTACGCGACAGACATGGACATCATCCTTTCCTATCACAGTCTGATGGACAATTACAGGGATGATAATTCCAAACTTTCAGGCCTTGCGGCATCCTCCATCAAAAAGGACTATGACCGCATTAAGGATAAATATCCTAGGCAGACCTTAGCAGTTGAAACTTATATAAACAAGCTCTCAGCCGCTGAACATTCAAGAGAGACCGACATTGACAAGGTTTCCAGCCTGACTGGTGAAATGCTTGGTGAGCTTTTCAACTGGAAACAGGACAGCTGGGGTGAAACACTCCATTGCATGGGTTATTACATGGGCAAATTCATTTACATTATTGATGCCTATGATGACATAAAAAAGGATGAAAAGCGTGGCAGCTACAATCCTCTGCTTTTCATGAAGAATGAATCGCCAAAGGAATTTGAGACCTTCGTCAGAATCAACCTGACCTCTCTCATGGCACAATGTGCCAAGTCCTTTGAACGACTACCAATAGTTGAAAACGTTGATATTCTTCGAAATATTATTTACTCCGGTGTTTGGACCCGCTATGAATATCTTCAGCTAAAAGGAAAGAAGAAAGAATCCACACAAAAGGAAACAAGCAATGACAGATCCTTATAAAATACTGGGCGTTACCAGAGACGCTTCTGATGACGAAGTAAAAAAAGCCTACAGAGCTCTCAGCAGAAAGTATCACCCAGATGCCAATATAAACAATCCTAACAAGGCCCAGGCCGAGGAAGTTTTCAAGCAGGTACAGGCTGCCTACAACCAGATTATGGACGAGCGCCAGAATCCTGGCTCCTTCTACGGCTATTCTAATAATGGATACCAGGGCCAGAACTCAAGCGGATATCAGAGAACTTATTACAATGGCTACAACCAAAACGCAGGCAACAGACAGCAACAGGATTTCGATTTCTCTGACTTTTCCGATTGGTACGTTTATCGCGGCCGTTCCTATGGCTACAACAGGCCATACTCAGGATTTGGTCGTTGGTGCGCAAGCATGATTATCCTTAATCTGCTTTGCAACATCTGTTGCTTTATTTAGTTTATATCTAGGTCATTCGGACCATTCATATATTTTCTCCCTATATCTGCATGTTCGAAGTGAATGTGCGCAAAAGAACCCTCAGGCTTCAGCCACCTGAGGGTTTCTTTTCGCCCAAAACACCGGCGGCTCCCACCGGTATGTGGGGGCCGCTATTTGTTTGCTCTTTAAGGCTTAGCTGAACCTGCCCATCACAGCCTGGGTGCCCGCCTGCCCCGCGCCGCATTAGGGCCCGGTCCATTCTCTTTGCACAGTCGCAAAATTGTGATTCTCTAAAGCTACGTTTCGCTTTCTTTATTTGTGGGTGTCCGTTTCATTCTTTGCACTTCTAACGCCACAGTATACACAACACAGACACTAATAATACTTGAATTAAGCTTCTATGCAACAAACTTAGGAGTAATTGCGTGATTTTGAAATGAGCTTAGTGGGAAAGAAATGTTGTTTTGATAGATATAGGCACGACGAGCCACGGATGGCGAGGAGAACGAGCGGCTGAACATGGACGTGAATCCCGAGTGGTGCCTATATCTACAAAACACATTTCGTTTTCCCACTTAGCAAATGGAGTATGAACGAAATTATCCTAAGCTTTGTGCAGAGAAGCTTATATAAACTACAAAGTGTCTGTGTAGTGTAATACAGTGGCTTTGAAGTGCAAAATCAATAAAAGGACACCCACAGAAAGCTCAACCTGTAGCTTAAGAGAATCTACAATTTTGCTCCAATGATGCAAGTGAGAATGGACCGGGCCCTAATGCGGCGCGGGGCAGGCGGGTGCCTTGGCTGGGAGGGGGCAAGTTCTTGATTGATTAGAAAAGAGCAAACAAATAGCGGCCCCTTGTGATGTACAAAGAGCCGCCGGTGTTTTAGTTCTGGCCGTAGTAGGCGTTGGCGCCGTGTTTACGGTTGAAGTGCTTGTCGCGGATACAGTCTGGAGCTGGCTGAACCTGAGGGTTAACCTGCTCGGTGAAGAGTGCCATCTTGGCTACCTCTTCAAGAACTACTGCGTTGTATACTGCCTGGTCTGCATCCTTGCCCCAGGTGAATGGGCCATGATTCTTGCAGATAACGCCTGGCACGTATTTTGTGTTGATGCCTCTATCTTCGAAGGTTTCGATGATAACCTTGCCTGTGTTTACCTCGTAGGCTTCGTCGATTTCCTTTTCGGTGAGGTTTCTTGTGCATGGAATTGTACCGCAGAAATAATCTGCATGTGTGGTTCCATATAGTGGAATGTCACGACCTGCCTGTGCCCATGCTACCGCATAGGTTGAGTGGGTGTGCACAACTCCACCGATGTTCTCATATTTCTTGTAAAGCTCGCAGTGTGTAGCTGTGTCTGAGCTTGGTCGATACTTGCCTTCTACAACTTCGCCGTCAAGATTTACAAGTACCATATCCTCTGGCTTCAAATCCTCGTACTCAACGCCTGATGGCTTGATTGCAAAGATTCCTGAAGCTCTGTCGATACCTGAGACATTACCCCAAGTGTATGTAACGAGGCCACGACGTGGCAATTCCATGTTTGCCTCGTATACCTGTTTCTTTAACTCTTCTAACATTTCGTATTCTCCTAGTCCGCCCGTTACGCCTACAAGCCTTGGCATGCTCCGCTCGACTACATGTCTCGCTAAAGCAATACCAAGGGCTTGTCTGCTACGGGCTACTCTGTATAAGAACTCGTAGTTAACTAGCTCTGAGTGTTGCTCAGGGAGCCAATCTCGCGACCGAGCAATACTCAGGCTTGTAAACGTAACGAGTTCGAGTTAACGCCAGCTCTCTACAGCAGCAGCCTCAGCCTTGAGTCCTTTGCGATACTCTGCAATCCACTCGTCGTAGCCCTTAACCATCTCTGGATCTGGCTCCATTGTAGTTGACTCCTGTCCTGCAAATACCTTCTCATCAAGGTAGCTCTGAAGCTTCTGTGACTTGTCGTCGCGGATGCAGAAGTTTGCAAGTACAGCCATACCCCATGCACCGCCTTCACCAGCTGTAGCCATTACAGTGATAGGTGCGTTGAGAGCTGCTGCAAGTACAGACTGTCCAACCCCCTTTGTCTTGAAGAAACCGCCGTGTCCTGTGATAGACTTGATTGGCACATGCTCCTCCTTGAGAAGAATGTCGTTTCCAATCTTGAGAACGCCAAGTGCACCATAAAGATTTGAGCGCATAAAGTTTGCAAGTGTGAACTTAGCATCTGGCTGACGAACGACCATAGGACGTCCTTCATTTACGCCAACAACTGGCTCTCCGCCAAAGTAGTTGTATGAAAGAACACCACCGCAATTTGCATCTTCTGTAAGAGCCTTGCGATAAAGAGTTCCATAAATATCATTCATTGAAATGTCCATGCCGAAGGCTTCTGCAAACTCCTTGAAGATGCCAACCCATGAATTCAAATCAGATGTACAGTTGTTGCAGTGAACCATAGCAACAGCCTCGCCTGTAGGTGTTGTAACCATATCGATTTCCTCGTATGGCTTTGAAAGTGGCTTGTCTACAACAACCATTGAAAATACAGATGTACCAGCTGAAACATTTCCTGTGCCAACTGAAACTGCATTTGTAGCAACCATGCCAGTTCCTGCATCACCTTCTGGTGGAGCAAGTGGGCAACCTGGCTCAAGCTCTCCTGTTGAATCAAGGAGCTTAGCTCCCTCTGCTGTAAGAGTTCCAGCATCATCGCCAGCCACGAGAACCTCAGGCATTAAATCCTCTACCTTTGTAGTGATGCCATGAGCACTAGCGAGTTTGTTGAACTTCTCGAGCATTGCCTTGTCGTACTGGCAAGTCTTTGAATCGATTGGGAACATACCAGATGCTTCGCCAACGCCTGCCACCTTCTTGCCTGTCATCTTATAGTGAACATAGCAAGCAAGTGTCATAAAGTATGCCACGTTCTTTACGTGTGGCTCCTTGTTGAGGATGCACTGATAATAGTGTGAAATGCTCCAGCGCTGAGGCATGTTGAAGTTGAGCTCCTTAGAAAGCTCTGCTGCTGCCTCACCTGTGATTGTGTTTCTCCAAGTTCTGAATGGAACTAAAAGATTGTCGTCCTTGTCGAATGCAAGATAACCGTGCATCATTGCAGAGAATCCGATTGCACCAAGCTTTGTAAGCTTAACATCATACTTGTTGTACACATCAAGCTTAAGCTTTGCATAACAATCCTGAACGCCTGCCCATACCTCCTCCAGAGGATATGTCCAGATTCCATTGTCCAGGTGATTCTCCCATTCATGATCACCCTGAGCGAGAACCTTGTTCTCCTCATCAACTAAAACCGCCTTGATGCGTGTCGAACCGAACTCGATTCCAAGCGCGGTGGTCTTTCCCTCCGCGATAACTTCGTTAATATTCATACGTAAATTCCCCCGTAGTGTTAAAGTAGCCTGTAGGCATCAAGCTCTGAGGTCTCTGAATGAGGCATGTAGCCGAAATATGATCCCAAAAGGATGATTGCTTTAGCAATCAACTTTTGTGGTCTAGTAAGCTTTAGCTTACATTTAGAAAGAGACTCTCAGGCTTGTAGCCGTAACAGGCGAGATATTACTCTCCGAATACTGCAATGTAGTCCTTCTGGAACTTCTCGATACCTGCAGTAGTAAGAGGATGATTAATCATTGTCTCGATAACTGAGTATGGAACTGTTGCGATGTGAGCACCAGCAAGTGCACAGTCTGTAACGTGGATTGGGTTACGAACTGATGCAGCAATAATCTCTGTCTCGTATCCATAGATGTCGAAGATTTCTGCGATATCACGGATAAGATCAATACCTGCCATGTTGATATCATCAAGTCTTCCAAGGAATGGTGAAACATATGTTGCGCCAGCATTTGCAGCAAGAATAGCCTGGTTTGCTGAGAAGATAAGTGTAACATTTGTCTTGATGCCCTCTGATGAAAGAACCTTTACAGCCTTAAGACCTTCTGCTGTCATAGGAATCTTAACAACCATGTTTGGATGCATAGCAGCAATCTCACGGCCTTCCTTAATCATGCCTTCAGCGTCAACTGTTGTAGCCTTAACCTCACCTGAGATTGGTCCATCTACGATTGAAGCGATTTCCTTAAGGATGTCTTCCTGTGAACGGCCACCCTCTTTAGCGATAAGTGAAGGGTTTGTTGTAACTCCACAGATTACTCCAAGATCATTTGCCTTCTTAATGTCCTCAATTTTTCCAGTGTCTACAAATAACTTCATTTTCTTTTCTCCTTTTCTAACCCGCACAGTTTCTGGTTCTCTATGCCCCTCGGTGTAATACTAGCTATTGTGATATCGTTTTCACTATATTCATCCCAATAGCAAGTATTACATCCTCAGGGTAATCACAGTCTGTGCTCTTTTAAAAAATCTATTATAAATACAATAGTAATTGTAGTATTACACTATTGTATCCACAATCAAAAATCTTACGATTTAATAGCAGATATTTTACATAAACTCAGTTATGTGAAATTTAACGGTAGACCAAATTGCCAAGTGCAAGGTCGCGCTTGAAATCGCGAATCTTGGTATCTGCATCAATATAAACTGCCTCGATACCCATTGCTGCTGCCCAGTCACCCATCTGCTCTGCTGTAAGATCGTAGGTGAATGCAGTATGATGTGCACCGCCTGCGAGAAGCCATGCCTCTGTGCCTGTGTAGAAGTTAGGCTGTGGCTCCCAGAAGTTGATAGCTGTTGGAAGCTTTGGAAGAGGCTTCTCAACCTTCTTGCAATCAACATCCTGAATGATGAGACGGAAGCGATTTCCTAAATCGATAAGTGAGGTTGCAATACCCTTTCCTGTCTTTGACTGGAATACTAGGCGGGCTGGGTCCTCACGATTGCCCATTGAAAGAGGCTGCACCTTAATCTGAATTGGGCCATCAGAAATGGTTGGACAAATCTCAAGCATGTGAGCCTGGATGATTCCTTCCTTGCCCTTAACCAGGTTGTAGGTGTAATCCTCAAGCATTGAAGTACCCTTAGCATCCTTCATGCCTGTTGTCATTATCTTCATGAGGCGGACCATAGCTGCAACCTTCCAGTCACCCTCTGCGCCAAAGCCGTAGCCCTTTTCCATAAGGCGCTGGATAGCAAGACCTGGGAGCTGCTGCAATCCACCAAGATCACCAAAGTGAGTTACGATTGCCTGATAGTTTTTCTCCTCAAGGAATCTCTCGAAACCAAGCTCAATCTTTGCCTGAACAGCTACGTGCTTCTTGAACTCCTCTGGGTCTCTGCCCTCAAGGCAAATATCGTATTTACCATAATATTCATCTACAAGTGCATTTACATCTGACTGAGAAACTGCATCAACTGCCTCAGCGATTTCATTTACTGGGTAAGCATCAACCTCCCAGCCAAACTTAAGCTGTGCCTCTACCTTGTCGCCCTCTGTAACGGCAACGTTGCGCATGTTGTCAGCTACTCTCATAACGCGGATGTGGCTAGACTCTACAATACCGATTGCTGTGCGCATCCAAGATGCAAGCTTGTCCTGAACCTCACTGTCCTGCCAGTAGCCTACGATAATTTTTCTCTCGATTCCCATTCGTGAAAGGATATGAGCATACTCTCTATCGCCGTGAGCTGCCTGGTTTTCATTCATGAAATCCATATCCATTGTCTCGTAAGGAATCTCACGGTTGTACTGTGTGTGCATGTGGCAAAGTGGCTTTCTAAGCTCCTGATGTCCAAGGATCCATGACTTTGCTGGTGAGAAGGTGTGCATCCATGTGATAACACCTGCGCATGTTGGATCGTTGTTTGCCTCGTTGAAGGTACGGCGGATTACCTCGTTGGTAATCATTGTTGGCTTCCAAACAACCTCAAATGGAAGTCTGCCAGACTTGTTCAGGCACTCAACAATCTCCTTTGAGTGTGCGGCAACGTGTGACAAGCACTCATCACCATAAAGGTCCTGTGAACCAGTACAGAACCAAAACTTGTAGTTCATTTGTGTCTTCATAAAAAACCTCCCTTTTTATGTTTAATAAATCCCTTAATAAAAAAATACAACTTGTACAGTTCCCTGTGCAAGTTGTATATATTTTCAAAAGAATGTTGAGTTTGTGAGGTTTTTAATGGTGTACAAGTTGATTAGACTGTGTACAAGTTTTCTAAAGTGTACTCTTGCGTTCCACCACCTCTGGTGGGAGCAACACATGAGCCTCCTTGCGACCTATGCTTCCAGTGATTAATCCTATCAATGTCTCCGCCGCCTTTTTTCCCAATTCCTCCTGTGGATGAGCAATTGTGGTGATCCCTCTGCCTCTGGCAAGAAGGGAATTGTCAAAGCCTGTAACAGATATGTCATGTGGCACACTTCTTCCAATATTTGTCAGTCCTTTAATTACATCTGCCGCAATTTCATCGTTGTAGCAAACCACTGCATGAAATGGAAATCCATTTTCGATTAAACGCAAAACACCTTCCATAGGCTTCGTACTTTTGTCTTTGGTGTGGAACCATACAACCAAATCTGGATCGTAAGCAATCCCTGCCTCCTGTAGTGCTTTTACGTAGCCCTTGTGTCGAAGAATCCCCTGAGTATCATCCGCCTTAAAAATGCCTGCTATCTTTTTATGCCCAAGCTTAATCAGATGCTCAGTGATGAGCCTTCCGCCCTCAATATCATCAAGCATTACATAAGGTCTGTCCATCATCGCCTCATAGCATCCCTGAATAAAAACATAAGGAATCCCCATGGCATCCATCTGGTCATATAGCACCTGATGCTGACAGCTGATAGCACTCTGACTTGGCTCGATAATCATGCCGTCAATATTCTTTGAAAGCAGTTCCTCCATGCACCAGGCCTCACCCTTGCGGGAATTGTTTGTAGTCTTCAAAAGAATGCTGTACCCATTGTCGGAAAGGACCTGATTTATTCCCTGAATAACCCTTGGGAAAATATAGTCCGACATGTAGGTAGAAACAACGGCGATATTCTTGCTTGTGCCCTTTTTCTGAAGACGCTTTGCTACAAAAGTGCCGCTGCCATGTCTTGCATACAGATACCCCTCGTCAATCAGCTTGCCCAAAGCCTTCCTCACAGTCTGTCTGGTGACACCATATTCAGAAGCCAACTGATTCTCCGAAGGAATCTTAGTATCCACCTCATACTTACCAGCATTTATGGCCTTCTTTATATCTTTAATTATCAGCTCATATTTAGAATTAACCATGTCTACTCTTCTACAAAAATTCCAGTCAATCTAGGTACATTAAATCGATTTATAAACAATTCTCATTTAGTCTCATATTTAGCCCTGCTCTTTTCACTTAATTTCACTACGAAAATTATAACTAATGCATATACTTTTTTCCATAAGAACAGCACTCATAAAATAAAGGATGACCCCCATAAACGGGAGCCATCCTGTGAAGAGATACCTTAATGATTAAGGTTAATTTACTTTGAAGTTCGCTTCTTCAACCACGAAGCCTGATGCTGCAAGAGCATCCTTTTCTGCTGCCGAGGTTGTGTAAAGGACCTTGTTTACCTTTGGATTTGTAACCTTGTAAACAATACGTCCTGTGTCATGGCCGTACCATGCGATGCCTTCATCTGTGGCGCCTGCTGCGATGCATGCATCTCTTTCTGCTGCATCAGCTGTGAAGATATGCATTCCCTTTACCTTGTCAAACAAGCGGTAAACTGGCTTGCCAGCCTTAGGCTGTACCTGCCATGCAATACCTTCATCTGTCCATCCTGCTGCAACTAAGGCATCCTTTTCTGCTGCATTTGCTGTAAAGAAATGATAGCCCTTCTGTGCATTGAACAGTCTATACACAGGAACTGTTACAGCCTGTCCAGTTGTTGTAGTTGTGCTTGTAGCTACACGGTTTGCTGCATTGCCCTCAACTGTTGAGTATGCAATGACGTAGTTTGAGAAGAGCTTTGAGTAGATATAAAGCATATTATTCTCATAATCTGCGTAGAAGGTTCCATCTACATATCCACTCTTTGGTCTTTCAGTAAGCGCTTTCATAATCTGTGATGATTCGCCATGCTCTCTTACAACAACAGGGTCATACTTTCCAGCAAAATTATAACCGATGCCAATTTCAAGAACGGAATCAAGAGCTTTAAGATCTTCCGCATCTTCTCCATTGATAATCTGTTTGATATCAATTGTGATTACATCAACCTTAACTGTTCCCTCATCTTTAAACTGACTCTCCACCTGACTCTTCATCTGTGGAGCCTCATTAAGGATTTCGCTATCTGCGACTGTGCTCTCACCCTTTGGCTCTACAGTCAGTTTAAGTTCTACCTTGCTTCCATCCTCCTCTGCTATCTTTTCAGCCTGCTCTGCAAGACCATTGCTAATTTCTGGATCTGCAGGTAAAACTGATGTAGCCTTGTCTGATGGTACTATTTTGGCATCAGCCATTGCAGTCTCACTAATCTTCAGTGTTCCCTTTTCATAGCTGATAACGTAATTTTCTCCTGCACTTGCGCCTGAAGCAACGATATCATAGCTTCCTGCTTTTGAATTATCTGGTGTGACAGCTTCGCCATCCTTCTGATAAGCAAGTGTTGGAACAATACTTAATGTATCCTCTCCTTTTAAATTAGCGATGCTGTACCAGTCTGAGCCATCCAATGATGGAATGTCATCACCCACATAAATATTCTTATCATTAACTGTGATTGTAGCTATAGCCTTGTAGACTTCTACAGTCACACATTGAGGCTCGGTATTTGTATGATTGCTGTCACCAACAACCTTGTACCATACATAATAGGTTCCAGCATTTATAGCTGTTGGAACGGCAGTGCTCCAGCCTGTTGAAGGAGCAGTCACACGGTTTTCTCCAAGTGCATAGTTAAGACCTACCTCTTCACTTTCGCCTAACTCTAACTCATCAGAGACACCTAGTAATCTTACGGATCTAAGCATGGTCTTAGCGGCTACTACTGGCTTTTCGTCTGTGATATCCTGAGCTTCTTTAGTTTCCTCTATATCTTCTGTAGAAGACTCAGCTTCTTCGGTGAACTTATCTGAAGAATCAGCAGCTTTCTCCTCTGTAACATCAGACTCTGTTACTTCGTCACTTACTTCTTCAGAAGCTGGCTCATCACCTTCCTCACCACTTTCTTCTTCCTTATTATCCTCTTCTGCCTTCTTGTCACTTTCCTCATCTGATTCTGTTGTAGTCAGAACATCATCAAGTACTAATGAATTCAGGATGATTGTTTCCTCATCAAGCTCAGGACTGCTTAAGTCAGTGCTTTCTTCGTCAGAACTTTCATCAGTGCCTTCTACGGTCTCATCCTCTGCCAGCTCATCTTCTGCCACTTCAGCTTCACTCTCGATTTCTTCTGATTCTGTCTCTTCCTCCTCGCTGATTAATTCGAAAGGATAAAGTGAGCTTACAGTCTTTCGCACTGCAAATTTAGACATCAACAGTGCTCTATCTTCTGTTACCAATGGATGTTCTTCTCCATCGTAGATCCATTCATTTGCATTGACTACTGCTGGTTCGCTAGCTGCCTTGTTAACTGTAACAGTGACATCCTTTGTAGCCTCAGCATAATCATCTGTTTCTGATGCTGTGATTGTAACAACAGCACTGCCAGCATTTACGGTAGTAAGTTCACCTGTATGTTCATCTACAGTAATAGCATCGCCACTTGTTACGGCGTAGCTGAGTGTTCCACCGCCAGTTGTAGTGGTAGCTTCAATCTTCTTGCCAGTATCACCGTAGATAGCTGCTACATCGCTAGCTGTGATAGTCTGTGTACTCTTTTCAGTGATTGTAACGATAATTTGAGTTGTTTCAAGAGCATTGTAATTTTCATCAGCTGCAACAGTTACGTTTACAGTCACACTGCCTGCACTTGTTCCAGATTTCAATACGCTGCCATCAAGCGCGCAACCATTTGCCTCGCCGCTGATTGCATAGCTAACAGCACCTGTTGCACCGTTCAGAGCCACATTGTGTGACAAATCAATAGTTTTTCCACCTCTCATTACCGATGCTGTGCTTGTGACTGTTGCAGGATTTGTAGCCTTGCCAACAGTTACAGTGACATCAACGTTACTTTTTGAGTTGTAATTTGTGGTATCTGTTGGTGTATAGTTTGCTTTGAATGTCCTACTTCCAGCACCGCCAACACTAGTAGAACTATCCACCCATGACCATCCAGTTGGTAGCTCAACATTTGCAAGAGTCTGACCATAGGTTGCGGTCAGTCCTGTAGGAGCATCCACAATTGGATCAATCTTTGCAATAGTATATTCCACACTGGCTGTTGCACCACCCACTGTAATACTAGCCTTGTGTGTACCAGCATTTGTAGGTGCTATTTCAGTAGCATCTCCGTAGCCACTTTCACCCATAGTCTGATACTGAACCGTTGCTTCACCCCTAATGCTATTTTCATCAGTGATAATAGCCTCAGCTGACTTTCCATCACCATAGGTATTATGTGCTGGCGCTGCGATGGTCAGTGTAGCGACGTGGTCGCTGCCTCCTTCTGGGCTTGGAGGTAATGTGCATCCGTCTGCAGAGCAGGTTGCAGTGATGGTTGAACCGCTGGCTGTGTAGGTGAAACTGTGGGTATGATCCGGCACGATCTCCGCCTGTGGACCTTCCGCTTTCATGTACCGATAGCGTGTGCCGAACGGACTTTCCAGTGTCTGCCATTCACTGTTATTGCTGCTACCCTGAATGATAACGTCGGTTCCGGCAGTCAACGTGCCAAGGTTCACTCGGGATGACTGGCTGCTGGTATATCCCCCGTAACCAATTCCGTTGCCCGGACAATAGTTAGTGTTCCATCCTTGTGCGCCGGTAGCAGTAAGCATACCACCATAAATGGCTGCAGCAACACCTGTTCCTGAGCCCGCAGATCCGCCGCTTATACCGCCGGCAAACCCGCCGCCTACAGCGGTGACTATACCGCCATACATGGTAAACGAGCCGCCATTCGAGTACATGGATGGATAATCTCCGATGCCTGAGCCCTGACTGCCATAGGCATTGACAGTGCCATAGTAAACCGTTATGACGCCGCCGTTGGCATAGCCTTCGTCATATGGTTGGCCGGCACCTCCAATTCCGGCAGCATAGCATTCACTATTGTTATTTCTGTTCGCATTGACCGTGCCTCCATGAATATTGATCGAGCCGCAAGCCTCGGTACCTGTGCTTTGACTGTCAGCATAACCCAAGCCGCCAATGGCTGCTCCACAATAATTCTTGGAGTCCCAATTATTCCCCTCACTGTAATAATAAGCAGTTGCCGTCAGTGTACCGGTTCCCTCCTGCTGTCCGAAGATGTTGAGCGTATTCCCATTCGATACAGTGATGCCGCTGCTTGCTGTCAGTGTTGCATCGTCACAGAGGATCAGGTTGGCTGTTCCATTCACGGTAATTCGGTCAGCAATGGTTACGTTGCTGTTTACCACATAGGTCGTACCGCCGCCCCATGCTGTACTGCTGCTTGTCACCACGGTATAGCCATCGGTGCTCTTCTCGGTGAGCAAGCATTTGCCCGCTGTCTCATCCCAGGCACCTTCGAGATACTTCACTTCATCCGCTGCATACACTGTCAGATTCATCCACGGCATCAGTGACAGCACCATCGCTATGCTGAGAAAAATGCCTAAGAACCTTTTCATCTTAACTCTCATAAGTTGTCTCTTCCTCCTTTATTTTTTATATAAAAAACCGCCGAAACCCACAGGGCCTCAAGTCCCTGTCAGTTCCGACGGTTATCCATCTCTTATTCTTTTAAAAATATGCAAAGTATCGCTAGATTGATTGATTGATTGATTGATTGATTGATTGATTGATTGATTGATTGAGCTTAGTCCATCTAACCATACTTGTCAACCCCATCTTTCTCAAAACACCACAACAATACACTTTTGTTACGCTATGCAATGTATTTTAACAGAATTGCCAGCTTCGTTTGTCAATAATCCGTGAAGTAACTGTGAATCTTTGTAATACTCGATACTTTTATCAACAGCCACTATGCAAGCCGCATAGATACGTTACTCATTGATAGTCTCCAGTGCAAATAAGCCTAGTTTTATCAAAACAAGACATTAAATACCGCATTCCTCCATCTCCAATTTATAAAATCCTTAGAAAAATAGCAGATTTTATCAATGCCTCAACATACTTATAGGCTTCTCGCTTGCTCCACTGATAAAAAGGCCCCTCTCAAAGAAACTTTTATCAATTACAAACCATGAAACGCAATGCTTTCGTGCATATATTGATAAATCAAACTTGTGGCTTGCCACAGCCCCATTTTCAATTGAGCTTGTTTACCATGTATCCAAGAAAAAGCATCTGTCAATGGCGCCCACGGCGGGTGCACCAGCACCTTTACCATTGATAGCACCTTTTTCTGGGATACAATAAGCTAAAGCTCACATGAAAAATGAATATACAATAGAGTAGTAACACCCCACAGTAATAAAGGGCCATCCCCAACTGGAGATGGCCCATGCAAACTATCATAAAATTATAATGTTTTGATTCTTTCAATAGCTCTTGCAGTATTCTCAGCAGAACCGAAGGCTGTCAGTCTGAAGTAGCCCTCACCTGAAGGTCCGAAGCCAGCGCCTGGTGTACCAACGATCTGAACCTTATCAAGAAGGTAATCGAAGAAGTCCCAAGAAGTCATATTGTCTGGTGTCTTGAGCCAGATGTAAGGTGCGTTAACACCACCATAAACCTCAAAGCCTGCGTCCTTAAGACCTGTGTAGATTGTCTTTGCATTGTTCATGTAGTAGCCAACCTGCTCCTTAATCTGAGCCTGTCCCTCTGCTGAGTAAACCGCCTCGCCAGCACGCTGGATGATGTAAGGTGCGCCGTTGAACTTTGTGCCATGACGACGAGCCCACATAGCATTAAGCGAAGCACCGTCAAATACAAGGTCCTTAGGCACTACAGTGTAGCCAAGACGAACACCTGTGAAGCCTGCATTCTTTGAGAATGAGTGAATCTCGATAGCACATGTCTTAGCGCCTGCGCACTCATAGATTGAATGAGGAACATCAGCCTCTGAAATATATGCTTCATAAGCAGCATCAAAAATGATAAGGCTACCGTTCTTGTTTGCATAATCAACCCAAAGCTGAAGCTGGCTCTTTGTGAGAGTTGTACCAGTAGGGTTGTTTGGAAGGCAAAGATAAATTACATCTGGAACTTCCTTAGGGAACTCTGGAACGAATTTATTCTCTGCTGTAGTAGGCATATAGATAAGATCTGACCACTTGCCAAGCTTCTCATCGTATGTGCCAAGGCGACCTGCCATAACATTTGAATCAACATAAACTGGATATACAGGATCGCAAACTGCAATCTTTACATCAGCAGCAAAAAGCTCCTGAATATCTGCTGAATCAGACTTTGCACCATCTGAAACGAAGATTTCATCAGCGCTGATATCACAGCCTCTAGCCTGATAATCATTCTTTGCGATTGTCTCGCGAAGGAATGGATATCCCAAATCTGGAGCGTAGCCATGGAAGGTAGATGCATCTCCCATCTCATCAACTGCACCGTGAAGTGCCTTAATCATTGCTGGTGCAATTGGCTGTGTAACATCACCAATACCAAGTCTGATGATATCTGCATTTGGATTAGCCTCGCTGTATGCTGCTACCTTCTTTGCGATTGTTGAAAATAAGTAGCTACCTGGAAGCTTCTGAAAATTTGTATTTACCTTAAACATTTGTACCTCCTTAAGTTGCAGTAAACCATAGGTTTTTGATTTTCCTCAGAAAATCAAGAACCGGACATGGACCAATATTTTCTGAAAGAAAATATTGCTTGGCAAAGCCAAGTTCTTGTGGGCTTTTTCCTTAAGTAGCCCACAAGAAGTCATATAAATTCTAACGATTTACGATTCTCTTAACTATTCTGTCGTAGGAAAGATGTCCACCGAACAAATCAAGGCATGAGCCCACAGTGAAATCCATATTATTATCTGAAAGATAGCTGATGAGCTCGATGTCTCCATATTCATGGACACCGCCAGCATAGGTCACTGGCACCTTCTTGTATGAGGCAAGCAGTCCAACTAAGTCTCTGTCGATACCCTTTTGTCTGCCTTCCACATCAGCTGCATGAACTAAAAACTCATCGCAGTAAAATGAAAGCTCATCTAAGAAATTGTAAGTGATTATTTCCTTTGTAACCTTCTGCCATCTGTCAGTGACAATGTAAAATTTGTCATCAACTCTGGTGCAGGACAAATCAAGCACCAGATGCTCTCTTCCTACCAATTTTGAAAGATGCTTTAACGCATCATAATCAACACGACCATCATTAAAAACATAGGATGTAACAATAACGTGGCTGGCTCCTGCCTCGATAAAATCCTTGGCATTTGTATCGTCAACGCCACCGCCATATTGCAACCCTCCTGGATAGGCTCTCAGAGCTTTAAGCGCCGCTTCCTTTGATGTCTCGTATTCCTTCGTGCCCTTCTTATTTAGATTGATGATGTGTCCGCCCTTGAGGCCGTCCCGCTTGTAAAGTTTTGCATAATAAACTGCATCCTTATCCGCTACGAAATTCTCCTCTGGGTGTCCACCCTCTTTCCACAAATCCGCAATTGTGGAACCAACAATCTGCTTGACCTTCCCATTGTGAATGTCAATGCATGGTCTAAATTCCATACCCAAAAATCCTCCCAGACTTTATTGATTAGCAATTCTTTATCTCGCTAAAGTAAAAATCACTTCAAAGTATAACTGTCTGCTGATTTACTTTCAATAACGGTTTCATAAAATTTAGTTGCGATTTTTAATAAATATTCGGTATCTTTCACACCTGCTGTCTCATATGGAGAATGCATTGCAAGCTGAGCTAATCCAATGTCCACTCCGTTGATTGAAACATGAGCGTTTGAAATGTTTCCAAGTGTAGAACCGCCGGCAACATCTGAACGGTTTACGAAGGTCTGGAATGGTACCTTTGCCTTCTTACAAATCTCAGTGAAAATACCGAATGCCAAACCGTCTGTCATGTACTTCTGGTTTGCGTTAAACTTGATAACTACACCATCGTTCATATAAACCTTGTTTGTTGGGTCGCTCTTCTCTGAGTAATTTGGATGAAGGGCATGTGCATTGTCTGCAGATACCATAAATGAATTTGCAATAGCCTCAAGAAGCTTTGAATTATTTCCCTCCATTGCTTCGTTTATACGAACCAAAGCATCATAAAGGAATGTTGAATCAGCGCCCTGCTTTGTACCACTACCAACCTCCTCGTTGTCGAAGGTAACATGAATCTGAACTGCGCTATCATTATTCTTAGCATTCACTAGTCCCATCATTGAGCTGTATGAGCATTGAAGGTCATCAAGTCTTCCGATAGAAATGAATTCATCCTTTGCTCCCCAGACACGGCCTGCGTCTCTATTATATAAGAACAAATCTGAACCGATGATATTCTCAGCCTTCACCTCAAGTGATTCAGCCACAAGCTCCTTCAAATTGAATTTTTCCTCCATTGAAATGAGTGGGAGCAAATCCTTCTGCGCATTGTATTTGTAACCATCATTTGCCTCACGGTTCATGTGAATTGCAAGAGATGGAAGCATGCAAAGGTCACGGTCAAGGTTCACAAGCTTTGTCTCGATTTTGCCCTCACCTGTATGAACGATGGCACGACCTGCAATTGAAAGTGGTCTGTCAAACCAAGGAGCCATAAGCATTCCGCCGTAGCGCTCAGTATTAAGCTTCACATATTTACCTTCCTTCATCTCTGGCATTTCCTTGATTCTGAAGGTAGGAGAATCTGAATGAGATGCCATGATCATGAAGCTCTTGTATTCCTTCTTTGGCATTCTAAATGCAAGAATCGAAGAACCATTTCTGGTGACAAAATAATTGCCGCCAAGCTTGAGCTTCCATGCATTTGCCTCTGTAAGCTCTTCAAAACCGGCAGCTAAAAATACTTTGCGTTGATTCTCCACCACATGAAACTGAGATGGACTCTTCTCTATAAAATCAAATAATCCTTTTACTGTCTTATTCATTTTTTCTTTTTTCCCTCTTTCTTTACTGAATATCCAAAAGTCCCCTGAGGACTTGTAAGACCAAAATAAGTGCCATGACTGTAGGCCAGTGGCTTTGCCTTTTCAAGTTCAAACTTGCCATTTTCATTCATATACTTCTCATCAGCATGAACGCACAATACATCAGCCACAAACATGGTGTGACTGCCATATTCGTGGACTTCGCGCACCTTGCATTCAATGTTGACTGGCGACTCAACAATAAGTGGAACATTGATTTCATCTGCTTCCACCTTGTGAAGTCCGCATTTTTCAAATTTATCCACATCCCTGCCAGAGGTAACACCACAATAATCAGTGGCAAATGCAATCTCCTCTGTGGTAAGGTTGATAGCAAACTCACCAGTCTCCATAATCATTGGGTAGGAATATCTGCTAGGTCTGACAGAAATATATGCCATTGGAGGATTGGTGCAAACAGTGCCTGTCCAGGCAACAGTTAACACATTATCATTTCCATCTTTTCCACGGCAGGTCACTAAAACTGCTGGAAGTGGATAGACCATATTTCCTGGCTTCCATTTTTGTTTACTCATTAAAATACCCTCTTATTCATTAATCGTCTCAGAGAAAGTACCCATATAGGTATTTCCTTTGCCAAGAAGAAATTTCAAATCATCCATAAAGGCCTTGCTCTTAGGATCATCCTCGAAGCCCTTCTCCTTTAGCTCCTGTAAAAACTGTTCTCCGAGAGGCGAATCGATAATATAATCCTCATCCATTTCTGGATCATCAAAGCTACGGTTCTTCACATATTCCCCGCGGAACTTTTTATATTCAGCGGCCTTGACGCCGTCATATTTCATCTCACCCTTTTCAATGATGCGAATGCACTCAAGCATATCCTCTGCATCATTTAAAGCATTGTGCGCCACATATCCACCAAGCCCGCAGATAGTCTTCATATCTGCAAGTGAAAGGTTTGCATCCAATCCACCTGTAATATCCAGACTAACTTCCTTCTGAATGTTTTCGAATGTGCTGATAAACTTTGCAACACTTCGTTTAAGTGGCTTATCCAAATTTCTAGACTCATAGTCCCTCTGGAAATTATTCTTGTCGCCGCCCCAAACACAGATTTTGCCAACCTGCCATTTCTTGATGCGATTGATGAGCTCGGTCATTACGTCCTCGTATGCTGGTGCGAACTCCAGCTCCTCGTTGGTAAGTCCGGTAAGCTCAGTGATAAGCGGAGGCAGCTTGTGTCCTCTCGTCAATTGGACTGTAGAATAAAATCTGTCCAGCTCCTCATGTTCTGGATTTGTAATTACAACTCCAATGGAAATAACATCCTCGATTGAGGACTTTTTGAAGCGCGCACTTAAGTACTCGGCATCTAAGAAAGCCTGATTCTTTCCTTTGAAGCCAAGTGGCGCTGTCTGGCTAGGGCCCTTTGTTTTGTTTGTTGCTTTGCTAGTTTTTGTCGTTGCCACGGTTCTCTCCATCTTAAAAATCTTCATACATTCTAACACATAATTGTGTCAAAAAAATAGGGATAGTACGCCCTGTTAACAATTTTTTGACCTGCTTTAGGAAATAATTGATACGAATTCTCAGAGCATAATCTGTATAATGCTATAAAAGAGTTATTTTCTAAGGAGGACGACATGAAAATTTATAATGTAACTGATTCCGAATTTACAAATTACGGAAGAATAATTGAGGGTTATGAAGAAGAAAAGAAGCAGATTTTAGAGGCTTTAAAGAACAACACTCCTGTTCCAGAGGGAACTGAATATGTTGCTGAGGAGCCAGCTCTTCAGAGCTTAGCTGCTGCAGACAAGATTACAAACTCACTCTTTGGCGGTTCACCTATGCAATTCGGCTGGTGCAACGGTCACAACACAAAGCTTAACTGCCTTGAGTATCATCGTTCAAGCGAGATTAATATGGGTACAACAGACTTTATTCTTCTTCTTGCAAAGCGCGAGGAAATCGTTGATTTCAAGCTCGATTCAAACAAGGTAAAGGCTTTCCTTTGCCCAGCTGGCACAATGATTGAGGTATACGCTACCGCTCTTCACTACGCTCCATGCCAGGCTCACAAGGATTCTGGATTCCAGGTTCTCGTTGGCCTTCCAAAGGGCACAAACGTTGGTTGCCCTGACTTCGAGCGCGTAAACACTGAGGACAAGCTTCTCACAGCTACAAACAAGTGGCTCCTTGCTCACGCTGAAGCTTCCGAGGCAAAGAATGGAGCTTGGGTTGGAATCACTGGAGAAAACATTGATATTGCTGGAGATATTCAGTAATAGAACCTTAATCATAAAGCTCACAATAAAAAGAAGGTCGCATCATTTTGTTTTGATGCGACCTGTTTTTATTTCTCTATTTTCAATTCTATTTCTCTGCTGCTATCTCGCCAGCCAACAGATAAATAACTGGTGAGTTCCAGTAAATTGTAATCTCGTTGGTTGAGTAGCTCTGTGAGTTGTCAGCGTAGCATTTTGCAGCTGGTGTGTCCTTAAGCACGTTCTGAACATAAGGATCGTCAAGTCCACTGTTTGGACCTCCCACAATCATTCCAGGAACTGTCTTGCCTGTTGCCTGAGATGGTCTGTGGTGTGGATGCTCAGGTGACAATGTACCAAATCCTGTCAGGAAGCAATAGCCTGTAGCATTATTTCCAAAGAGGTAATTCAGCTGCTTGTCCACAGCATCCTTATCGTAAGTATCAATTGTACCCTTCATCATAAGCATGTACTGTCCGTTGTTTGCAATAGTCAAATTGCTGCCCCAAGGATATGTTCCAACTATAGAAGAGCCATAACCGTATTTATCTGCATTTGCTGAGATTTCCTTAGCTGCTGCATCTGCGGTTTTCTTTATCTCTGGCACCTTTCCTGTGTCCATTGAATTCGCAGCCTTCACTGAAAGATATGCGTATGCGCCATAGCCTGCAACTCCCTGCCATCCAAGTGAATAGCCATTGTCAGGTAGTTCTTTTAACATTGCTTTTTCATACTCAGCATCACCTGTGGTCTTATAGAGCTCTGCGTATGCCCAGAATCTTTCGTCCACATCACAGGTATCCTCATATTCTCCTGTGCTGACGTCACTTGGATTTCTGTAGCCTGCTGTATCTCTATCTGTCTTTTCAAGATATTCAGCGGCCTTCTTTGCTGCTGCAAGACATTTATCTGCGTATGTCTTGTCTGTCTTTGCATATACACGTGCTGCAATAGCCATAACGCCTGCGAAATCACCTGTAGCTGTGGTTGAAACTGGCATGATTACAAGCTCCTCAGTCTCATCCTGAGGCATTATCCCACCTGGGAAGTTTCTGCAGGTTACCTTGTGATATACGCCACCATCAGAGCGTTGCATTTTAAATAGCCAGTCCAGCTCGTACTTTGCTTCATCAAGCACATCTGCAACACCGTTTCCACTCTCTGGAATTCCAACATCATCTCCAAACACCTTTGGATAATTCTCGTAAGCAAGAAGAATGTCTGCTGCGGCAGTTGCACCTGCAACCGAGTATCTTCCGTAATCACCTGCGTCATGCCAGCCGCCAGACACATCAAGCTTCTTCGAGCTGTCCTCATACAGTGAAGCCTTCTCACTATGGCAGGTAGGATGAGCAAAATCACCTGCGTAGTTACTGCCGAGTTCTTCACCACATCGCTGATAATAAAGCATCTTTATAGCAGCCTTAAATGCATCGTCGTAAACTTTCTTTGAAATCTCAAAGGATGGCGAGATTGCGTCACCTGCCTCGATATGGTAAGTGCCCTCTTCCTTTACAGAAGTAAAATCAAACACCTCTTCCTTTTCACCAGAATCAGGGTCATCCTTTCCACCACCGATAGCAGCTTCAAGAACAGCTTTGCCAGTCTTTTCATCAATGAGCTTTGCGGTCTGATTCAATCCAGTGCCTTTGATAGTAGCAGTCTTAAGTGCCGATGGAAGATATCCAATCTGGTTGACTGCAATATCTGGTACCTCAACCTGGCCGCTGCCTGCAACCTTTCCGGAAGCATCCTCCAATGTAAGTGAAAAATCATCAAAATAAATGTGATGCTCTGCCATGTTTGCATCCATGCCATCGATTATACCCATGTTGAAGCAAAATCTTGGAGCTGGGTCTGATGTTTCCCCCATGGTAAAGGTGTACTCATAGTGAGTTTTTTCGGTGGTCAAATCCGCGTACTCCTCGTAGTAAGCATGATAATCACCACCGTTAATCTGAAATCTCATCTGAACTGGTCGTTCCACATCTGAATAGCCATCGAAGGCTATCTTGTAGAGGCAGCCCTCATCAAGTGCGAAGCCATCGTGGTATAACTGATTGCCGTAGTCAACTGAACCAAGCTTTTTAATGTCTACATCAAGCTCACCATCAGCATTAACCGAGATTTTGCACTCTCCGTCGAAGCAGTAGGTAGCCCATTGGTCAGTCCCCTTTGAAAAATCTCCATTTTCCAAAAGATTCACGCCAAGTGCAACCGTGTCATCCTCCTCTGGCTCAGGCTCTGCCTCTGCAACAGGTGCTTCCTCGATTGCCGCCTCTTCCCCAGGTTCGGCGGTCTCCTGATTACCGCAGCCCACAGCGGTGGCAGCAAGCATCATGGATAGCGTCACCGCTAAAAGTGACTTTAGTGTTTTACCTTTCATAACATACCCTCCAATAATTATTTACACTCTTCTAACTAATGTCTATAATAACACAACCGCCCTTACTAATTCTTGGCTTTTTGCCCATATTTTCAACTTAAATTTTACTTAAAAGAACCCACAAAAAACTGAGGATTTTAACACAGATTTTACATAAGCATTCTATAAAATAGAAACAGACGTCGAGCACACACCTTTATCAAAGAAGGGTAGAAAATATATGGGTAAAATCATCAAATTCCGTAAAAAATCTGAATTTATAGATCAAAAGCCAGTCAGCTTTGGACGCCTCCTATTTGAGGCCATTCCGGAAATGTGGGGCTTTCAGTTTATTATGGTCTTCCTGGTACTGGCAGTGTCTACTCTGATAACCCGAGGGGCTTCTGCGCTTGTTGATTCTTTAGGAACAGCAGTCACCACAGCTAACATGGCTATGCTGATTCTCAACTGGCGTTTTCCTATTATCCTTATCATTGGATTTATTTTGGTTAGTTACTACATAGTTGCGGAACTATTCTCACTCATCTATATGAGCGACGACATTTTAAATGGCAGGCAGGTTCATATTTTTAGCGAACTCAAGAAGGGCTTCAAGGCCGTACCACGCTTTTTAAATCCTGTTGGCTTGCTGATATTTTTGTATATATTTATTGCAGTGCCAACAGTTGGAATCGGCTTTTCTATCAGTCTTACCAAGTCCTTTTACATCCCAACATTCATCATGGATGTAATTTTGAACACACCACTTTATTTGGCAGCATACATCCTGGTAGTCATCGTTATGGTCATCATAGGAACTGGCTGCATTTTTACCCTCCACGAAGTGTTGTTAAATAATAAAACTCCTCTAGAGGGTGCCAAAAACTCAATAACATTGGTTAAAGAAAACTTGAAAGAATTTCTTTTCAGAGTGATTAAGCTTGCATTCATCACATTTGTTGTAGAACTTGTTCTCTATTTAATTTTCAATGTTTTGGCAAGTTTGTTTGCTGAGTCACTAGGCCTAAATCTCCCAATGAATTATGCCATTGATTTTGAAAACATAGACTTTGATTCACCAGAATTTGAAACTGTAGTGCTTGTTTTGATTTACAGATTTGTATCCTGGACAGTCGTACTTCTTGGGGATTATATGAACTTCATTGCCACCCTGGTTTTATCTGCTGTATTCATGCTTTGTTTCACAAGAATTTATAATGATTTTGCATTTACCGAAGACACCGAATGGCTTGAACGTCCTAAGAAAAGCGGCTATTTCAGAAAGATTGCAGGCATTATCCTTGTGTTTGCAGGTATTATTGTAGCTTCCGCCTTTTTGACATTTGTGTATAGTATTACTGGACGCGGCGAGCATACCAATCTTATTGCTCATCGCACAGGAGGAACTATGGCTCCGGAAAATTCCATCGAAGGCTTGGAGGTTGCTATCGCCCACGGCTGCTACGGTTGCGAGACCGATGTTCAACGTACCAAGGACGGCTACTACATCATCAATCACGATAATGATTTTGCCCGCCTCGCTGGAGTTTCAAAGACACCTCAGGAGATGACCTTAGAAGAAATAAGGCAGTTAACTCTTGTGGATTCCATCAGTGGTAAAGAATTTAAAGTTGCTACTTTGGAGGAAATGCTTGATACAATCAAGGGCAGAACGAAACTGTACATCGAGCTGAAAGGTGCCACCGCCGACAGGCAGATGGTGGATGATGTTGTTCGAATCGTAAAAGAAAAGGATTGTGTGAAAGATGTTGTGCTGATTTCACTGAAATATGACGTAATTGACTATGCAGAAAACACCTATCCAGAATTTGAAAATGGTTTGCTGTTTTTCGCTGGCTTGGGTGATGTGACTAATCTTCATTTTGACTCCCTAATCATGGAAGAAGAAATGACAACAGATGATTTAGTGACCCGCATCCACGACAAGGGCTGCAAAGCCCTTGTTTGGACAGTTAACTCAGAATCATCCATGAAGAAATTCCTTAACTCGGACGTGGATGGCATCATCACTGATGAGATTGAACTAGCCGAAGAAGTCCAGGCGCAGCTTGACGCTCGCACCGATTTTGAATTTGCAAAGGATCGGGGCGGAGAATTATGGATTAATTAGTGATAATATCAAATTACTTTTTCAATGAATCCAGCTTCTCTCCGTTGAGCTTTCCTTCGTTTATTGTATTTGCAACCCAGAGCTTGAGCGATTGAACCGTAAGGTCAATGTGTTCAAGCTCTTTTTCAATCTTTACAAAATCAGGAAGCTCATCATCACTGATAATTCCGTCAGCAGTAATGTCAATGAGACGATTCTTCTGATTATCAAGGGAATTAAGGGCAGAAAGCATACCAAGTACAATCTCAGAAAGAGTTGATGATTTTACCTCTGACATAGTATCCTGGCCAATGCGGCACTGATGAGTACAATAGTAATTACAAAGCTCTGGCCTTTTGTAAGCCCTGGCCATATCCACAATATCCTCTGGATAAATGGCAGTTTTCCCCGTTTCTATTTTCTCCAATCGGCTTTCGCTGATAGTACCAAGCAATTCACTGGCCTGAGCACGGGTCAACCCTGCCTGCTCACGGCTTTCAAAATATATGCTTTTATCTTCACGAGTTGATTTCTTACCCATTCAAATTTCCTCCACTACTTATGCTGTCACGCATACTATTAGCAACATTATAAGGGATTTAGGGCTTTTTTCCAAATGTAAAAAACAGTTTACCCTTGGGATAAAATTGTGACCACCAAATAATTTTGAATTTGCTAAAATGTTGACATCAAGCTAACAGCAGGGGGTTATTATGTTTACAACAGAAAATACTATCAATGAAATTCTTACAGATGAATTTGTAAAAGCGCATCTTAGCTTTTTATTTCCAGATGATTTTTTAGCAATCGTACCAGATGATATGCGAGATGCTCCAGTGAAAATCTTAGCTGAAAAGCTGAAGATGCCTTGGGGTATTCCATATCTTTCTCAAGACCTGGTAGATTCTGCCAACATGATACATGAATTTATGGAATCCGATGCATACGAGTTTGTGCAGCTTTGGGACATTTCAACTGACAAGGATTATTTTCCAGTTGCAGATGGAACCAAGGACAGCGTTTGCCTATTGAAATATAAAGATACTTTCAATGCAGGTAAGCATATGGCACTTGTAGTACCAGGTGGCGCATATTTTAACGTAGCAGTTGGCGGTGAAGGTACTCTCACAGCTCAGGAATTAGCAAAAGCTGGGTATGCTGTTGCCATTTTAAACTACAGAGTCGCACCAAATCGCTATCCTGAGCCTCAAAAGGATTTAGCACTTGCCATCAAGACAATGCGATACTTTGGCAATGAAGCTGGTCTAAAGGATGATTTACTTGTGATTGGTTATTCTGCTGGTGGACATCTTGTGGCATCAGAAAGCTGCTATCCAAAGGAAATAGATGAACTATTGCTTGAGGATTTGAATAAGAACCATCCAATGGTTTATGAAAAAATCAAAGATTTCTCTGTCAAGGCAGATAAAGTATGTCTATCATATCCTGTAATAAATTGCATTTCTGATAACCATGAGGACAGCTTTGTGAATCTAACAGGTAGAGATGAAAGCTTAAGAAATAAGCTCTCAATAGATATGAACGTTACTTCAGAATATCCAAAAACTTTTGTATGGGCCTGCGATGATGACGACCTTGTTCCACCTAGCAATGCAAAGCGAATGTACGAAGCCTTACTTGCCGCTGGGGTTCAGGCAAAGCTTGCCACCTACCCAACTGGAGGACATGGCTGCGCCACAGCCGAAGGCACCTCTGCAGAGGGCTGGCTATGTGAAATGCTGAGATTCTTTGAGTGAGCCTGTGGGTATTTTCAATATTATATTCTTATAACTAATAGCATGTTTATTTTCAACCTGCTGATTACATGATACCCACCTAGGCTTGCGCATCAATGATGCCCTTCGGCGCTTCGCGTCATTGACACGCAGTCTTTAGGTGGGTATAGAGTAATCAAGCAGGCTTGAAAATAGGACTGTGGCAAACCACAAGTCATCTTACTATCGCAGGCAAATGATAATATTTGACATTACAGTATGCCTTGCGATAAAAAAGTACTGTTTTTGCTTGTCTCTATATCACAGCAAAATGAGGGTATGCGCTCTGAAGAAGGTCATTGCGATAAAAAACATTACTAAAATGCTCTAAATACTTGAATACCCCGATTCTTTTATCACTCCCCCTCTGTCAAACCGCATATAATCGTTGTTCTGTGATAATCTACAATGGCTTTTGGACTATATTTATCACAAGAGCTTCTGCAAAATCGCTTATCTCCGTTTCTAATTGATAAAATTCTTTTGATTTTGACAAAATTTATAAATACCTCAACGTGATTACAGGATTGATGCCACTCCCATTGATAAAATAAGCCTTTCAAAAGAAAAATCTATCAATAGCAATCCAGAATATCCCCTCTTATCGTTTGTCAATTGATAAATCAAGATTGTGGCTTCGCCACAGCCCCATTTTCAAGCCTGCTTGATTGCCATATATCTGTCTCAAGGCAAGGAGTCAAGGGCGCTTGCGCCGAAGTGTACCATTGACCTGAAGCTTGGACAGATATCATGTAACAAGCAGGTTGAAAATACTAATAGAATCTTCCACTAGTTATCTCCTTCTACGCCTCACACAAAGAGGACCACTTTGCACAAAAATCAAGGGCCCGCGTAGCGAGCCCTCTTTCACATTTACTATGATTTAGTTGTAATAATCTGTTACAGTTTCTCCGTAGTCTCCGAGGGGTACTTCGTGGTCAAGACCTACGAACTTGCCTGTCTTTGAGTCTGTCCAAAGAGTCTGCTTCATCATATTGTACTTTGTCATATCCCATGTGCTCCAGTCGTCCTTGAGAAGTCCGCCTGTGTCACCTGAGTTAGGATTGATGCACCAGAAGGTGTGGTTGATGTGATTCTTAGCAATGAAGTCTGACATGATGTACAGATACTTCTCATTGTCTCCACCATCCATGAAGCCACCCCACTCACCAATAAGAAGTGGTGCGATTTCCTGATCCTGAAGGTAGAACCAGCTGTCATGCCAAACATCATCTAAAAGTGACTGCTCAGTGAAATCCTTGTCGAACCAAGACTGCTTGTAAACAGCTGGGCCATAATCATGTGGAGAGTAAACAAGCTGACTCTGGTAGCTGCCAAGATCTACAGGATATTTTCCTGCATTTCTGAGGTTTCCACCCCACCAGCCGCCGTAGTACTTGAGCTCGTCCTCTGTTGCATTAGGATTCTGAGTACCTGAATTGTAGTCATAGCCTTGTCTTGGTGTCTCCTCGATACCTTCTACCATAATGAGAAGGTTAGGATTTACATCAAGAATTGCCTTGCCGCAACGGCTAGCAGCGTACTGCCAGTTGTTCTCATCTGTAGAATCATCCCACTTTGCAGCGTTTGAATCTGCCTGAGAATACTTGCCGTGTGGCTCGTTCTTAAGATCACAAGCGATGATAGTATCATCATTCTTGTACTCATTTACAAACCATGTCCAGCCTTCAATCCAATCCTCGGTTGTGAAGCCCTTAGGTCCATACCAAACATTGTAGTTATGACCAGAATTGTTTGCATCTGCACTGTGGCAGTCCATCATAACCTTGATACCATTTTCTTTGCAAAGAGCAAGGAAAACATCAAAGATTTCTCTTGAGCCCATATCGCTGCCATCTGCTCTCTTGAGCTCTGGGTTTGCGTATGAGTTGATGTTAACCTTTACGTTCTTGCCAGATTCCCATTCATGAAGAAGCTCTGTAGAAATTGGCACACGTACAAGGTTGATTCCGTGATCTGCCATTGTTTCAACAACGCTCTTCATGTTTGCATTCCAAAGTCCATGGAATACTCGCTCAGAACAGTTGAAACCAAACCAGTTAGCACCTGTTAAATATACCTCACGTCCCTGCTTATCAAGAATTCGTGAACCATCTGTGTGAAGCCAATCATCTCCGGCAACTGCCTCTGACTCTTCCACGATTGGAGTTGGTGTTGGAGTAGGAGTTGGCGTAGGTGTTGGTGTTGGCGTAACTGTAGGAGTTGGTGTTGGCGTTGGAGTTGGTGTAACAACTGGTGTAGGTGTTGGCTCTGGGGTTGGTGTTGGCTCTGGGGTAGGAGTTACCTCCTCGCCAACTCCCTCGCCTTCCGCAAGAATCTCTACCTTTTCGCCCACATGAGTTGAACCCTGAACGCCAAACTCAACTGTGTTGCCTGGCTCGATTACTGAGTTCCACTCCATTGGAGTAATCTCATAGTAATCGCCAACCTCTTTAATATTTACATTCCAGCTTGAGTCAATTCCTACATCATTTTTATTAACCTTCAGCGCCCATTTATCAGCTCTGCTTGTTGAATCATTTTTTACTTTGATAAGCACCTGATAGCCTGAGCCCCAGTTGTTAATAGTATATGCTGTAGTAATATTTCTCTCAGCTGCTCTTACACTCAGATGCAAAAATTGCATCCTGATAATACTAAAAATGCTGCAAGTGAAGCAGAAAGTGTCTTCTTGCCTAATCCTTTAAAGTTATGCATTGGGCACCTCCTATTCTACTGTGATATCAACTACGTCAGCAACTGAACCTGCTCCCTGGATACCGAAGTCAACTGAGCGACCTGGTTCGATAACAGAGTTCCATTCCATTGGTGTGATTACATAATAATCGCCTGCTTCCTTAACAGATACGCACCAGCTATTATCAATTGTCACATCCTTCTTGCTAACCTTTACAGTCCAACCATTTACATTAGTTGTACCTTCGTTCTTAACCTTAATCAATACCTGATAGCCTGAGCCCCAGTTGTTAACTGTGTACTCTACACTTGGTCCAGTTACTACTGGAGTTGGTGTTGGAGTAGGAGTTGGTGTTGGCACTGGAGTTGGTGTAGGCTCTGGTGTTGGTGTAGGTGTTGGAGTTGGTGTAGGTGTTGGAGTTGGTGTAGGTGTTGGGGTAGGTGTAGGTGTTGGAGTTGGCGTAGGTGTTGGAGTTGGCGTAGGTGTTGGAGTTGGTGTAGGTGTTGGAGTTGGTGTAGGCTCCGGAACCTCAATCTCTTCATCACCAAGCACAAGCTTAGAACCCTCGAACAACTGCATTCCCTTAGGTGTAGACATCTGTGTATTGCTTGTTCCACCAAGGCCGGCTAAGCATGGGCTGTTAGAGTAATCCCACTTACCAGGAGCTGATACTCTTACCTGAAGCTCACACTTGCACTCGCTCTGTCCGCCTGGATAAATCTCTGCTCCAGCAAGGTCAAGGTCGATGTAGTAAATACCAGCATCGCCTGATGACTTGAACTCAGAAATCTTTACAGGATGCTGCATGTAGGTTGTAGAAACCTTCATGTCAGAAGCTGAATACCCCTGAGAAATAACATCACTTAAATCAAAGAACATTCTAAGTTTTAAGTTATCTGTTACTCTTGCAGGCCATGCGGTGTGGTTTTCAACTACAGTCTTAACCTCTACAAAATTGATAGCATTGTTCTTATCCTCACAGTTAATTCCTGCATTAAGAACGAACTCAGCACCGTCATTTTTTTCAATTGCACTAGGTGTTGTAATAGCGCCATATCCATTCCTTTCATAAAGGTATGCGCAAGCACCTGTAAATCCCGCATTGTAATCACATGCCACCTCATTTGCCTGATAATCACTACGTACATCTTTGTAAGCACTGTCACTTGCTGCACCAGGGCCGCCTACGATGGCACCAACAAGTGTGTGTCTTGAATTCTCTGGAGCTGCATTCAAATTATTTGACCAGCATCCGTGAGCAGCTCTATGGTGAGGATTCTTAGGTGACTGAGAATTGTAGCCAACCATGTAATTCTGACCTGAACTGCCAAGTGTATAGTTGATAGTTCTCTCGATATAAGAATTTGCATCTGCAATGTGTGTTGCATCAGCCTTATCAAGTCCTACGTATATAGTATCGATGAATGCCTGGTTGCAAGCATATCTTACTGAACCCCACTGGCTTAAGAATGAAAGTCCGCCAGGTGTAATCTCGATAGCGTTTGCACCTTCCTTCTTACCGTTCCAGCAATCGATACTGTTCTCAATTGGAGTGTAATACTTTTCTTTTCCTGTTAACTCAGCGAGCAGTAAGCAAGCACCCATATGAGTGTCATCCCATGACATTGTCCATGAATAAGCGATTTCATCGCCGCCCTGGAACTCTGAGCCAAAGTTCTCAGCATACTTCTCAGCCTTTGTTAAATATGTCTTATCTCCTGTAGCCTTATACAGCCAGCAGCCTGCAAGTGCCAACTCATCATAGAATCCGCTGTATGAGGTGTAGAAGCCACTTGCTGCGGTGTAACCCTCATCACTTAAAGCTCTCTCAGCCATGCCATAAAGAGTCTTTGCGTGAGAAAGATAAGTTGCAGCTCTTGAAGGATCTGAATCCTGTAAAACTAAAGATGCTACTGCAAGGGAAGCTGCTGCCTCACCTGTTACACATGAACCTCCATTTGCTGCTGTATCGCCAACCTTAAATGAAGGTCTGTCCATCTTTGTTTCAACAAGCTCTGGTGCTCCCCAGAATCCGTGGTCCTTGCCACCATCGCCTACCTGATAATAGTAGGTGCTTGAATCTGGATTACACTTTACAAAATAATCGTTAGCCCACTTTATATCGTGAAGCATCCACTTTGCCTGACCTGACTCTGTATATGCCTTAGGGTTGTTCAAATAAGACCAGCCCAAAATCATTGAAGAGTATGCCATTGGCAAGTTGAACTTTACGTTATCACCGGCATCATACCAACCGCCTGTGAGGTCAAGTCCATAGTCAGAACCATCTTTTAATCCTGAGTCAGCTCTCCAGTTTGTTCTAGAAAGTGTTTCCTCAGAAAGCTTTCCTGACTCCTGTAGCTGATAGAACAACAATGATTTTGCAAGCGCATCACCATAGTCATAACCCGCAGCCTTTGCGGTGAGTGATGGAAATCTCACACTGGTTGCCGCCATCAATGCTGACAGTGAACAAATAAGTGCTTTTTTACCAAAACCCTTATTCCCTTTGTGCATGTAAAAAATACCTCCCTTTTTGAAAAAATGTCCGGCTCCTGCTTTTTTTATGAAAAAGGAACCTAATATTTATTTAAGATATCTGCGCGCTTGATATCTATAAATCGAATATAACATTAAAACTAGAGGTTTATGCCACACTTGTATACTAATATGCATTATAATAGCTTAAACGTTTTCGAATGTAAATATATTTTTACAAACTTATTAATATTGTTACGATAATATTTCATTCAGTTTCCTAAGAATGCTGAATTTTCAGTCTTTTGCGGAACTTTTCAGAATAATAGTTTCCTGTACCAATTTGTTATTTTTCACATTATTTATCATTTTTCTACATAAAAAATACACTTTTCCCCAACTGAGCCATGGTAAAATTTAGGTTAGACTTCTGCGAGATTTTGGGGAGAAATTGTAACCATTATGTATGACTTTTTGAGGGCAACTTAAGGAAAAAGCCCACAAAAACCCTGCTCTACAGGGCAATATTTTCTTTCAGAAAATATTGGTCTATCTCCGGTTCTTGATTTTCTGAGGAAAATCAAAAACCTATGCTTTTGTGGAGGTTCCTATGAAGAAAAAAAGCATCTTTTCCAGTGTTAAGGCTAAACTAATTTTTACCATGGTTTTCTTAGCCGCTATCCCACTTATTGCTGCAACTACAATTAACTATGTGCGTACAACCTCAAGCGCCAAGGCAGAGGCCCAAATTACACTTAACTGGTCTGCCTGGTATTTGGAGGGCGCAATAAACAAGACCTTCTCGGAAACTGAGCTTGCGCTTCAAACTTTAGCTTGCTCCCAAGACACTATCGACTTCATACGATTTGGGCGCTCAGAATATGAAGTTAAAAAGCAGATGGAAATCATCAACAACTACTTTGATGACGGAAATGTCATTACACTTTCTGATGCAACAGGTATGATGATTCTCAGAAGTGATGACGGTAAACTTTCAGATATTCACGAGCGCGATTACTGGATTGGTGCAATGTCAGGCAAAACTACTGCATCCGCTGTAATTGTCAGCTCGTCCACCAATGCACGTTCAATCTGTATCGGTGTACCTGTTTATGACGCCAGTGGCAATATGGTAATTGGCGTGCTCCATCGAAGCTACAATCTTGAACAATTCCGTGAAGTTCTCGGTGAAGACGGCGAAGAAGCTTTCCTAGTTGATCATCAGGGAACCCTTGCTTCGCATGCATTTTATGAAATCAAAGTTGATGACGCCCCAGTGCTTTACACTGATGAACCATATATAACTTCTGATTTGGAAAATGAAGTTTATCAGACAACCATTGATGGTACAGATAAATATATAGCCTACGTACGCGAACCTGTTACCGGCTACATTGTATGTGATGCTATGGATATTGCAGCTGTTACAAAATCAGCTCGATTATCAGCTCTGACAACTATCGTGTTTGGTCTTATTCTTTTATTACTTGCCGGAATTCTTGCATATCTCCAGGCAGTAAGCTTTACTAGACCTATCATCGAAGTTAACAAGACTCTGGCAGAGCTTGCTGATGGTTCCTTTGTAAAGATTGATAAATACACCAACAGGAACGACGAATTCGGCGAAATAGTAAACAACACAAACAGCTTGATTGACAAGCTATCCACAATTGTTGGTCACATTAAGAATTCTTCAAACACTGTTGCGGCTTCCTCTGATGAGCTTTCAAATATGGCCGATCAGATTGCAACAACCACAGAGACAGTTGCAACCTCCGTACAACACATCGCCAGCGGAGCTGTTCAGCAGTCCGAGGATATTCAGTCTGCGGCTGAAGGAAGCGGCAAGATTACCGATGCTGTTGGCAGTGTACAGGCTTCAACTGTTGAGATGGCTGAACTTGCCAAGAGAATGAAGGCTGCATCCGAAGCATCCACCTCATCACTTGATATCCTTCAGAATACAAGCAGCGACATGACAACAAAGATTGAGGAAATTTCATCACGAATTTCTTCAACACAGAATGCCGTTTCAAATATCAACGATCGAGTTGAAGGTATTTCAGGAATTGCATCCCAGACAAATCTTCTTTCCCTCAATGCATCAATCGAGGCTGCCCGTGCCGGCGAAATGGGCAAGGGATTCGCCGTAGTTGCTGAGGAAATACGCAAGCTTGCTGACGATTCCGACAGCCTTGCTTCTGAAATCAGATCCGAAATGGATGCACTTCTTCAGGAAGCTGAGCAGGCTGTTAATGCAGCCACTCACGTTATGGAAGGAAATGCCGAGCAGCAGAAAGCTCTTGCCAAGACCTTCGAATCCGTCAAGGGCATGCTCGAAGATATAGAAGAAACTGTACGTAGCGTCGACAAGATTTCCAACGAAGCGGACACCTGCGTAGACTCCAACGCACTGGTATCCAGCGCCATGACTTCTCTCTCAGCTATCTCCGAAGAGAACGCAGCATCTTCTGAGACCACGGGCGCTTCCGTTCAGGAGCTTTCAGCAACCGTCAGTACATTGGCAGACTCCGCAGCCAGCCTGAAGGACATTGCTGAACAACTCAACGAAGAGATGAAGTTCTTCAAATAGAATTACACCTAGCGGCTCTACACTTACTGTGTGGGGCCGCTATTTTTCTACCCTCTCCCACGCGATGGTCCTGCCGCCCTTGCCCGCCGCCCTGCCCCGGCCCTGTGTACCGCGCAGTCCATTCTCTTTGCACAGTCGCAAAATCGTGATTCTCTAAAGCTACATTTCGCTTTCTTTATTTGTGAGTGTTCGTTTCATTCTTTGCACTTCTAACGCCACAGTATACACAACACAGACACTACCATACTTTGGGTTAAGCTCTTCTGCAGCGAACTTAGGAATAATTGCGTGATTTTGTAATGAGCTTAGTGGAAAAGAAATGTTGTTTTGATAGATATAGGCACGACGAGCCACGGATGGCGAGGAGAACGAGCGGCTGAACATGGACGTGAATCCCGAGTGGTGCCTATATCTACAAAACACATTTCGTTTTTTCCACTTAGCGAATGGAGTATGAACGCAATTATCCTAAGCTTTGTGCAGATGAGCTTATATAAACTACAGAGTGTCTGTGTAGTGTAATACAGTGGCTTCGAAGTGCAAAATCAATAAAAGAACACTCACAGAAAGCTCAATCTGTAGCTTAAGAGAATCTACAATTTTGCTCCAATGATGCAAATGAGAATTGGACTGCGCGGTACACAGGGCCGGAGGCAGGGCTCAGGAATAAAAGGCAGAAAAATAGCGACCCCTTGGGGTGTCCAAAGAGCCGCCTGGTGTATTCTTTTTTAGAGCTTCGTCATTACGAAGATGTCGTATATAGCCTTCACGGCTGCCTCGAAGTCTTCGTTCTGTACTCCGATGATGATGTTCAGCTCGGAAGAGCCCTGGTCAATCATACGTACGTTGACGTGAGCGTGGCTGAGGGCTGAGAAGATACGGCCTGCGGTACCGCGGGTACTCTTCATGCCTCGACCTACGACTGCGATAAGTGCAAGGTCAGATTCGATTTCGATAGAGTCTGGTGAGCAGTTTCTGTGGATAGCTGAAACTACAGCCTGCTCCTTGTTGATGAACTCGTCCTCGTGAACAACGACTGTCATGGTGTCGATACCTGATGGCATGTGCTCTATGCTGATGCCGTTGTCTTCGAAGGCCTGAAGTGCCTTTCGGCAGAAGCCTACCTCAGAGTTCATAAGCGACTTTGTGATAAGCACTGTGCAGAAGCCCTTCTTACCAGCGATACCTGTGATGACATATTCGTTGCGCTGGCCTGTGCTCTCAACAATCCATGTGCCGTCGTCCTCTGGCTTGTTAGTGTTCTTGATATTGATTGGGATGCCTGCTGAACGAACAGGGAAAATAGCATCCTCGTGAAGTACTGAAGCACCCATGTAAGAAAGCTCTCGGAGCTCACGATAAGTGATTGTCTGCATTCCAACTGGATTCTTTACTATGCGAGGGTCGCAAATAAGGAAGCCTGAAACGTCTGTCCAGTTCTCGTAGACGTCAACCTTTGCTGCGCCTGCTACGATTGAGCCTGTTACATCAGAGCCACCACGTGAGAATGTCTTTACCCTGCCATCCTTGCCACAGCCATAGAAACCAGGAATTACTGCATGTGGATGCTCCTCAAGTGCCTTTGCCATAGTCTTTTCTGTCTTGTAAGAATTAAGCTGTCCCTCTTCGTTGAAGAAGATAACTTCCTTTGCATCGATGAAATCGTAGCCTAAGTACTCTGCCATAATTTTACCATTGAGATACTCTCCACGGCTGGCAAGATAATCAAGTGAAAGGTCTGCTTTGATTTCTTCTGCAATTGTCTTGAAGTCCTCGTCCAAAGAGAAGCCTTTGAGCTCAAGTCCCTCGATAATCTCATCGTAACGAGCCTTGATATCAGCAAGATTCTTTGTTACGTCCTTTCCTGCCAATGCATCCTCGTAGGTTCCGATGAGCATATCAGTAACCTTTGTGTCCTTGCTGTTGCGCTTACCTGGTGCAGATGGAACAACAAAAACACGGTTCTCATCAGCACGAATAATGTCGCCAACCTTCTTGAACTGCTTTGCGTCAGCAAGGGAACTACCACCAAATTTAACTACCTTTTTCATTTATATATTTCCTCGTCCTAAATTTTTAAAAATATTGTATCTTATAACTTTAGCGAATTAAAGTGCTAAATTATACAAAAACCTACGACAAAAGTACTCTGTCGTTATCTAATTCTTCTCCTGCGCCCACTTTAAACTTCTCCAACAGGTCGTTTACTGTGAGGCTGGCACGCTCCTCTCCCGATGTATCGAAAACAATAGTACCTGCATTCATCATAAGTGTACGATTTCCCACATCCAGAGCCTGATGCATGTTGTGAGTAACCATCAGACAGGTGATGCCTCGCTCTGCCACTATGCTCTTTGTAAGTTCAAGAACCTTTTCAGCTGTGGCTGGATCAAGAGCCGCTGTGTGCTCATCCAAAAGCAAAAGCTTTGGCGTTACAAAAGTTGCCATGAGAAGTGTAAGAGCCTGACGCTGTCCACCTGAAAGTAGTCCAACCGGCTGCTTCATTCTATCCTCAAGTCCCATGCCAAGGAGCGAAAGCTGCTCACGGAAGCGTGCTTTGTCCTTGCTACTGATTCTTGAAAAATACTGGCTTGAAGAATGTGAAGCGCGTAAATATGCAAGTGCCATATTTTCCTCAATTGTCATGTTTGGAGCAGTGCCCTTCAATGGGTCCTGGAAAAGATGCCCGATAACCTTGCTGCGCACGTGCTCCTTCTTGAAGGTGATGTCCTCTCCATCAAGATAAATATTTCCCTCATCAACAATGAAAGTGCCTGCGATAGCATTGAACATAGTGGACTTGCCAGCTCCATTTGAGCCTACGATTGTGGCGAAGTCTCCATCCTTCAAATCGAGAGAAAGATGTGTAAGAGCTGCCTTTTCGTTGACTGTTCCTGGGTTGAAGGTCTTGGAAATGTTATCTAACTTAAGCATTTTCCTTCACCTCCTTACTCTGACCTGCACGATAGTTTGCGAACTCGCGCTTCTTCAGTGCAGTCTTTCTTCTCACGTATGGCGCTGCAATTGCAACAGCAACGATGATAGCTGAAACAAGTTTCAACGCCTCAGCTGGAACTGACAATCTAAGAGCGATTGCCACGATGAATCTGTAAAGAACAGAACCAAGGATGGTTCCGAGAATTCTTCGAATTGTTGTTCCCTTATTGCCAATGAGTGTCTGTCCAATGATAAGGGATGCAAGGGCGATTGTCACCATACCTGTACCAATATTGATATCAGCAGACTTCTGGTACTGGGCAATAAGTGCGCCGGAAAGTCCTGTCAAAGAGTTTGCCAGGCAAAGTCCAACAGTAATGGTAAAGGTTGGGTTGATTGAAGATGATTTCACCATCTCTGCATTGTCGCCTGTAGCACGGATTGACATACCAAGGGTAGTGCCAAGGAACCACCAGAGCGCAAGGGCAATGACAGCCACAATTGCAACCACAAGGATCACCTTGTACCAGTCACCAAATATTGCATTCATCGCACCATCTTTTCCCAACGAAAAAATAGTATCGCAGCCGAAAAGATTTGTAAGGGATGAAAATCCCATAACTGCAATATTGATTGTGTATAAGCCTGTATTTACGATGATTCCCGCCAGGATTGACTCAACTCCAAGTCTGGTCTGCAGAAAGGCTGTTACGAAGCCTGCCACTGCACCTGACACCATTGCTGCAATAAGCGCCAGAAATGGATGTCCTGCCAAAGTGACCATGGCACCAACTGCACAACCAAGTGTGAAGCAACCATCTGTGGTCAAATCAGCGATATTAAGAATTGTAAAAGAAATAAAAAGTGCTAAAGCAACTAGGGCGTAGATACACCCTAGTTCTAAAGCACTCTGAAAAATCGATATAGTAAAAATTGTCGACATAACACTAAAAAACCCTTCCACCTCATCAGTCAGCTAAAGCTGACAGCTTCCCCTCAAGGGGAAGCCTAAATTTTTTATTCGAATTCCTTCGATGTTTGGATTTCCACAAATCCATCGCACATATCGCGAAGCTTCTCATAATCCAAACCAATAGCTGCTGCAGTCTCTGTATTTACAGTAGCTGTACCGTTGTCCAGAGTCTTTACAGCAAGTGTAGCTGGCGATTTGCCATCTACTAAAACCTCAGCAACCATGTTGGCTGTCTCAACACCAAGTGTTGCATAATTAACGCCATATCCAAGGTATGCGCCATTGAGAGCGAATGAATCAGCACCACAATAGTGTGGAATCTTTGCATCGATAAACTTCTCATAGATACCAAGCTCTGCTGTCATAATTGTATTGTCAGTAGGTGTGAAAACTGCATCTACGCCTTCTGCACAAAGAGCATCTGCTGCAAGCATAACCTCGTCATTCTTTGTACCTGTCTTCTCAACTACCTCAATGCCCTTGCCCTCAAGATATGCCTTTGCATCCTTGATAGGTGTAGCAGATGAATCCTGTGACTTATCGTAAAGAAGGCCAACCTTCTGTAAGTCTCTGTTCTGCTCAAGCATCAAATCGAGCACTGCTTCTGTGTTAAGGGCATCTGATGTACCAGTGATGTTGGCGCCAGGAGCATCATTGCTCTTCACAAGACCTGCTCCCTCTGGGTCAGAAACTGCTGCAAATACAACAGGAATCTGGTTCTCCTCTGTAGCAGACTGGCAAATCATCGCTGTAGGTGTTGCGATTGGAACAAGCACATCCACCTCATCATTAATAAGCTCTGCAACAATCTGGTTGATTGTGGTTGAATCAGCCTGACCATTGTAGTAGTAATCCTTGTAATTGAAGGTAACACCCTTCTCTTCTGCAATCACATCAAGCTGCTTCTCAAGATTATCTACAATCTGATTAAGAGACGCATCATCTACGTACTGGATGATACCAACCTTGTAAACCTGCCCCTCAGCTGCTGCATCTGCAGAAGAATCTGCTCCATTGTCAGTAGAAGCACTACCACATCCAGCAAAGCAAACAGCAACCATTGTTAACCCCATGAAAAGGGATAATAATCTCTTTTTCATATCTGTCCTCCTCAATATCTCTAGTAAATAAACTAGTGATATTGTACCACAACACTTTAGTGAGTTAAAGCGAAAAATTCACATTACACCGTCTCGCCGTCAACAAGTTCAAATGGCACTATAATCCTTTTGCTCTTGTCATTTTCTTTTTCGTCGATGTACTGAAAAAGGAGGTTCATAGCTTCCTTGGAAACCAGCTCCACATTGTTGTTTACAGAGTTGAGTCGTGGACTGATATATTTAAGAGTATCAATGGCATCAAAGCCGTGTAGACCGTAATTCTTGCCTGCCTCAAGGCCTTTATTTTTAAGAAGCATCATGATATCAAGGGCCACCTCGTCTGCAGTACAGACAAAGGCAGTGTCCTTTGTTACCTCGTATTTTTCCACATGCTTCAAATAATCCCAATCAAGAAGATAGTCTGCCTTTACCTTAGCGCCAGCCTTGTCCACAGCCTGCTTAAATCCTTCCATACGCTTTTGATGAACATAGATATTTTCATTAGGGTTGCCCTTTATTGGTGGGCAAACGAAAACAAGCTTCTTATAGCCTGCTGCAACTACCTTTTCTGTGGCAGTCTTCATTGCCTTGCGCTGAGAAATATCCACAAATGGTATCCCCTCTGCTATCTTGTTATCCACAGAGACGATTGGTATTCCCAGACCTTCAAGAAACTCACGATACTCATCACCCTCATTTATGGAAGAGAGAATGATTCCATCCATCTTGTAGGCTGCCATCCTCTTTAGCTTTTCCATTTCCTTTTTAGGGTCGTTGTTGTGAAGGTTGATATTGACCCCGTATCCAAGCTTCTCAGCCTCGGCACTCACCGCGCTAATCATCTGAGCAAAGTAACGATTCTTTGAATCCAAAACAACCATACCGATTGTATAGGTCCGTCCCTTTGCAAGACTTCGAGCCAGAAGATCAGGCTTGTAACCATTGTCCTCAGCGGTCTTAAGAATCATTTGTTTAGTTGTATCATTTATACGCCCTGTATTGTTCAAAGCTCTGATAACAGTGGTGCGGGACACCCCGCAAAGCTTCGCCAAATCATTAGTAGTAATAGCCATTATTAACCCCTTATTAATTCTTAACCCTAAGCGAACTAACCCCTATTTTAAACCAATTCGAACCATCTGGAAAGAGAATGGTTTCAGGCTTACCTTAATTTCTTCACCCTGCAATTTCACATTATCCACAGACGCTGGCTTAACTGCCTCATGGTTCTTAACATTGTTAAGCTTGATGTCATCAGAATACAATACCCTGGATTCTATAACCCTAGCCAGAGCCATAGCCCTTGCATCAACTACAAGCTCAGTCTCCTGTTCTCCTCGATTTACAAGGAAAACTGCAAGAGCCCTGTCTGCTTCGTTATAAACAACCAGACTATCTACAACTGGCACCTGTTCGAACTCCTCAGTCTCATAGGTCTCACCCACATATCTTGCCTCAAGCACTACGCCCTTAGCGTTGTTTGCGATCATCTCAAATGGGAAATATATTGGCTGAACCCATGCCTCTCCACCTTTTTTCGTCATGATGCAGGCACTGATATTTGCAAGTAATGACTGGCAGCCAATCTTTACACGATTACACTTCTTCAAAAGTACCATCAACATGCTGGCAAAGAGCAGTGAATCCTCCATGGAATATATCTGCTCACCAAGAGGTGGCGCAATTTGCCAAGGATGCTCATCCACCCACTTCTGCACCTCAAAATCAGGTGTAGACCAAACACCCCACTCGTCGAAACAAATATTAAGGGTCTTGCTGCTACCACGCTTCTTTTTCTCCAAATCAGCTATGCCACAGACCAAATCGATGTATCGTTCCATATCTAAAGAACGGGCTAAAAATGCTTTGGTTCCCTCGTCCTGACCATCATAATATTGGTGCAAGGAAATATAATCTGCCTCATCATAGGTATTTGCCAGAACCTCTCGCTCCCAGTCTCCAAAGGTAGCATTTCTCGACATTGAGCTACCACAAACCACCAGCTCAATCGATGGGTCCACAAGCTTCATTGCCTTTCCAATTTCATGGGCAAGTCTGCCATATTCCTGGGCTGTCTTGTGTCCCAGCTGCCACTCGCCATCCATCTCATTTCCAAGGCACCAGGTCTTGATTGTGTATGGTTCCTTATGTCCATTTTCAGCGCGCAAATCACTGTAATAGGTTCCAGTCTCGCTGTTGCAATATTCAATCAAAGCCACTGCCTCGTCCAGCCCCTTGGTTCCCATATTCACAGCCATGATTGGCTCCATCTGGTACTTGTTTGCCCACTTCATGAATTCGTCAATTCCAACCTCGTTGGTCTCGATTGATTTCCATGCCAAATCTCTTTTGCGTGGTCGTTTTTCCTTTGGACCAATTCCATCCATCCAGTTGTAGTTGGAAACGAAATTTCCACCAGGATATCTGACGCTGCCAACTCCCATTTTCTTTGCCAGTTCTGCAACATCCTGTCGAAATCCATTCTCATCTGCTGTAGGATGGTCTGGCTCATATATTCCCGAATAAACCACCCTTCCCATGTGCTCCACAAAAGAACCAAACAGGCGCTTGTCCACCTCTCCAATTTTAAAATCCTTATCTATAATCAACCTGTTTTCCATTATATTTAGCCTCCCCTATTCTTTCATTCCTGATGTAGCGATGCCTTCCATAAAGAACCTCTGTCCCAGCAGAAAGACTATCAAAAGTGGTGCGATTGCAATTACTGTAGCCGCCAATGTTGGTCCGTATTTTATGGCATTACTTCCAACCAGTGTGGCCAAGCCAGCTGATAACGTGCGCCTCTCCTGTGTGCTGGTGAGCATCATAGGATAGAGCAAATCGTTCCAGTTGTTCATCAAATGGAAAATTCCAAGTGTAACAAGTGCTGGCTTCGACAACGGTAAAATGATTTTCAAATATATCTGTATCTCGCTCATTCCATCAATTCGAGCGGCCTCATCCAAGGATTTGGGAATTCCCGTGAAGAATGAAGTCAGCATGAAAATACCGTAAGCGCTTGCAGCTCGTGGTAACACCAGACCTATGAAGGAGTTGAGAATTCCCATTTTATATTCTTCCAAATAAATTGGAATCATAACAATTTGAAATGGAATCATCATGGTAAGCAGGATAATTCCAAAGATGATTTTCTTGCCACAGAAATCCATTCTGGCGAAAGCATAGGCCGCAAGAGAATCAAAGAACAAACTGATTATTGTTACTGCGCCTGCAAAGCACACTGTGTTTTTCAGCATAGTCGGAATCGGCAGTACCTTCCAAACATAAGCAAACTGCGTGCCTACCCACTCAGATGGGAAAAACTTCGGTGGCCAACGCATTACATCAAAATCTGATTTGAAGGCTGAAACCAAAAGCCAAAACAGCGGCAATAAAATAATGAGCATGATGATAACTAACACCACTGTTCCCAAGATGTCAAAAGCTTTTCTGTTCATTACTCTTCCTCCCTTCTAGTGGCGTATCTTCTGAGTACGAATGTGATTATCGCAATCAGGAAGAATAAGTAAACTGCAACTGAAGTAGCATAACCCACGTCAAAAGGCGCTGTCTTGAAGCCCCTGTCGTAGATGTAGCCCACTAGTGTCTCTGTTGAATAAAGTGGCCCACCCTGAGTCAAAACATAAATCTGATCGAATACCTGAAGGGCTGTGATTAAGGTTGTCACAAGACAAAATGCTATTGTCTCTCTTATTCCAGGGATTGTCACATAGATGAATTTCTTAATCCATGATGCTCCGTCAATCTCTGCTGCCTCGTACAGTGATTGTGAAACACCAAGAGCTGCTGCTGAAAGCAGTGTCAATGTGTAGCCAAAGCTTTTCCATACTGATACCGCAATTACGGTACCCATTGCATAGCCCGGCGTTCCAAGAAGATTTGGGATTTCGATTCCGATTTTGCTGAGCATGAAAGCAACCATTCCAGAATTCTTATTTAAAATCATAGACCACATAACACTGATTGCTGTCATGGAGCAAACATAAGGAATATAGAAAACTGTTCTTAAGAATTTGTGGAACTTATTATTTCCAAGCATCAAAAGTAAAATAAAAAGTGATAATGCAATCTGAAGCGGCACTTCAATTATCGTATATACGATAGTGTTCCTTGTGGCATTCCAAACTCTTGAATCCTCAAGAATTCTAAGGTAATTGTCCACTCCAATAAAATTATATCCATTCATGTAAATATCCATGTTAGTCAAGCTAATGAAGAAAGCCTCAAAAAGTGGCACAAACACAAATATTATTAAAATCAACGATGATGGCGCTATGAACAGGTATGCTAATTTTTGATTCCTCTTCACTTCTTTGTCCCCCTTTAATTAACTGGTGCTGCCAAATGGCAGCACCAGAAACAATACCTCTTATAAACCTAATACCTCATCAAGCTTTGCTGAAGCCTCTGTTACAGATGCCTTAACATCCTCGCCTGAAAGAATCTTTTCCATCATTGGCTGCATTACATCTGCATCAATCTGTGAGCCACAGTCTAATGTAAGATGATAATCTCTACCAATTGTTGAAGCTGCAGAAACGTCTGCAAGGATTTCGTTTGCCTGAATCTCTGAATCCTTCAAAACTGAATTTGCCCAAACTGGGAATCCATTTCTGTTTGACCATTCCTTTAAAATGTCATCACTAATCCAGTAAGCCATGAACTTGTATGCAGCCTGCTTTGTTGCCTCGTCAGCGCCCTTTGTGAGCATCCATGAGCAGCCACCCTCTGGAGAGAATGCGCCATCTGTACCTGCTGGAATTGCTGTAATACCGTAATTAACACCAAGCTGATTTAAACCATTGATATTCCAAGGGCCGCTTGTGTACATTGCAAGTCTTCCTGCCTGGAACATTGTGTCTGCCTCACCTGCATCGAGAGCCTTTGGTGAAACACCTTCATTAATCATGTTCTGAATCCAGGTAAGAGTCTTGATATTTGCATCAGAGTTAAGGAAGTTCTCCTTACCATCAACGCTTACAACATCGCCACCGTTTGCCCAAAGATATTCAACATAGTTGCCATAGTTAACTGGAAGTCCAAGTCCGTAGATGCCGTTTGCTTCGTCTGTGCAGGCAATTGCATCCTTCTCAAGCTCCTCCATTGTGGTAGGTGGTGCCTCTGGATCAAGACCAGCTGCTGCAAACAAATCCTTGTTATAGTACAGATACTGAAGGTTGTACTGCATTGGAACACCATACTGTGTGCCATCGAAATATGATTTTTCAAGAACGTTTGCATTGTAGTTTGACTTATCAATTCCTGTCACATCCCAGAAATCATCGATTGGCTCAATCATATCGTTCTCTTTGTACTGCTTGATAAGCTCAACACCTGCAAGAATGAACGAAGGACCTGTTCCTGTTGAAATTGCTGTTGGAAGCTTTGACTGAAGTGTTCCATAGTCCATGATGTCAATTTCAACCTTTATATTATCTGTGTTTGTTGAATTGTACTTGTCCACAATCTCTCGAAGAACGTCACCATCTGATCCAGTGAAGTTGCACCAGAATGAAATTGTGATTGGATCTGAGGTAGATGCCTCTGCCTTTGCACCAGTGTCGCTTCCCCCTTCTGATGCAGTTGTTGTGTTAGCTGCTGAGCCACATCCTGTGAAAAGACTCATGGCCATCAATCCTGCCAGCAAACCACTAATAATTTTTCGTTTCATAAAATTTTCCTCCTCCATTATGAATCCGATTCGTTATTTGCGTACTCGCGTGCGCACATCCCCAAAATTTAAAGCATCCCTCTAAAGAAATGCTTTAAATTCGTTTGCGTACTCGTGTACACTTCTTATCTTTAAGATACTCTTCTGCATCTAATCTGTCAACCTAACACTCTCACCAATTATCGCAGATGGTTTTAGGTGATAATTACCACATGGATTTGAACATCACCCTGCCATCCACAAGATTATTTGTCATTCTGGCGTGGTCTTTTGTAAATGATATTTTCATCCCCATGTTTTCCATTAGAGCGTCTAAATCCATTTCATAAGCGTACTTTCCGTCGTTAATTACTTTTAGATTTCTATATGGATAATCAAATATCTGATTTTTCTCTAACCCCTTTCTCTCGTAGTATGCAACTCTATAAATGTTATTTTCATCATAATAGAATTTTAGTTGATACTTTTCCCCAAATGTACTCCAAGTGCCTTGCATTTCGTCCTGAAACGATTCTTCTGTTACTTGAGAATCATTCTTCACACTATCGGGATTAGTATAAAAAGTTATGGCTATTATAACTAACAGTAGAATAATGCATATCTTTATTATATTTTTTTTCATCATAACCTCCGTATATCTAACCTGTTAGAATAAATGATTTTCAACAAAGCCATTTATAGCTTTCATTTCAGCTACATTCTTTAAATAATATTTTTTTACCTTTTTGTCTTTGCTCATAAGGATAATCCTACAGTCAAAAACTGGCACTGGTTCTTTTGCTGCTGTTCTTTCAAGCTCTGAAACAATCACCTTCAAATCAGATACTATTTTTTCTGACTGCATTTTATCTAATTCAGAATTATCATACTTGGTATAATCACTGCCAATATTACCAACAGTATGAAATACTTTTCCGGCAGAAAAATCTACGATAGTATATTTTTCTGTAAACATACCAATGTCGTTGTAAATCTTTTTTGATATCACTAACCGATCAATTTCTTTTATGAAATCCTCTATGTTGTCGTCACAAGTAGGTATATTAAGCATTTTACCTACGTCACAACCAAATCTATGTCCGGAATTATATTTTTTTATAATAAACTTATCCCATCCAAATTCATTTGTCTCGTCAATATCAAGATCGTACTCATCAATTACCGATTGAATATATTCGTCTGGAATCTGAGTTAATGAATCGTCAAACAAATGTCTTAAAGCTTGTACTGTCATCACTATCCTCCTATTTAAGATGCATCATTAATAACTTGAAGAATTTCATTAAACATATCCTTCGTCTCATCACCATATGCATTATAATCATTCAAATCTGTCTCATTTCTAGTCATATTCGCTGCCATACTCTCAGCAAAAAATTCTTTCTGTTGGGCTCCAGTATACTGTACATTTCCATCTGGACCAGGATTAGGCGTGATTGTCGTTCCAGCACTATCCACTGTTCCTTCAATCCAATATGAATAGTATGTACCATCCCTTTTTTGTGAGATTGTATCGTGGCCCCAGTTACCTCTGAAAGTATCACCAGTATAACCACCATAAATATCTGAGCGAGAATATTTAAAGTCATCACGAGCCTGATTAACAACTTCATCATACAATGCTCGCATTTCAGAGTTTCCGTTAAACGTTGGTTTCGCACTAGAATCATAGGTTGTGGTATTCATTAGTTCTTTTGTGAGTTGATCAACCATCTGCTGTTTCTTTTCATCGGAATAATTAGTATCTTTCATGGCATCCATAGCGTAATCTTTTATGACACCTTTTACTTCATTCTGCAGACACTTGTCCAGAGAGTCACCGCTTGGTGAAATATATCTCATAGAAGGATTATTATGAACAAAATCTACGCCATGAGATCCCTCATGAAAATACGTTACATAAGTTGCTGCAGTAGCTGTGCTGGCATCACCCATGCTATCAACATTAAGATGTAGCTTGCCCCCCTGATGATACGACGTACCTGTATAGTGTAATTCATCAATTTTTACTTTGCCAATATTATTAATAAAAGCAGATTTATATGGTTCTGCAGCTGTATATGCCAAAAGCTTAATGTTGTTCACATGTCCATCGTAGCCTTCCTTCATCATAGGATAAAGGTTGCTTGTCATGTTACGAGCTTCATCCAGATGATAAATATCATACCATGCAACAGCAGCTGCTGTATCCCCATCACTAAGTTTTTCCAGCTTAACCTTTCCTTTTTGGAAGTTTTCGAATGTCTTTTTGGTATCAGACACATCATTAACACTATTTATAAAATTATCCTTGTATCGAGGTGGTGCCGAATAAACTCTGACCTTTAAATCTGTAGTTTCAGCTTCATCAAGCTTTCTTGTTGCTTCATTCAGCTTCTTAGCGTCCTCTGGATGTTTCGACTCGTAGTAAACAACAATCATTTCCTTCTGATGTTCTGTCAAGTCATCTACAGCTATTTCGCCATTACGAACCTTCTGATATATAGTCTCTGCATCATCAAGGTCCTTAAGTCTTCCAGAGAACTTCTTTTTAAATGTTGCATCTACCAAATTGTTAGCTACATCACCACTCAATCCTACAGAATTAGGGTCGTTAGGGTCAGCCAGACATGCTGATTTATAAGCAAGTCCTGCATTAAATAAGCCCTTTGTTGACGATTCAATGCTGTCATACTTATCTGCCTTTCCCTTCCAGTATGAATAAATCCTGTGGTCATTTGCAGCGAGCAATGCATAATACCCGGCTATAGCTGCATAGCCAGCAGCCTCATAAGGATCATCACAGCTCTGGGCCTTTGACCAGTTTTCCTCTGAAAGTCTGTCATGCTCCTGTTTGTCTGATAATGCCTGCCTCATCTTTGGAACAATAACAGAGCCGTCAAGCAATTCGCTTCCAACGAAGGCTATCAGCGAATTAAAATCTGCTATATCACTCTCATTAGCCTTTTTCAAATTGCTAATAACAGTTTTATACTGGCTGCAGCTTGACTTCAGAGCATCAAAAGCATCGCTCTTTATACTTGAATCATTCATAAAGTCTGAGATTGCTTTCTCAGCCAGCTCAATTGCCTGAACATCTACTAATAGTTTATCTATTGCGTCATTGGATTGATCCATTATGGCAGACGGATCCAAATAATCTTTTTCTAACATATATTCACCCCTACAGTTTTATCGTTCTCCAAGATTCCAAAAGCCTTGTAACATCTGGTCGTACTCTTCGAAATCTAATCCCAATTTGCTGATATTTGATGACTCCTTATCCATTGCTGAGCCAAGGCTTTGAAGCAATGCCTGACACTCCAGGTATGCCTGCTTACTATTTGCATTGGCCGAAATTGTTGTCTTTTCATCAGTTGTTGAAAGAGCTCTCATTTCAAGGTATGATGCAGCCTTTCCCACGGACTGAGACTGTGAACCTACATCTGCTGACGCAACTACAATTGTTTGATTAGGCATCCTTCTTCTCCCCCTCTTTTTCCTTTTCTTCAGCAGCCATCTGCGCCTTTATTTCCCTTTCCTCTTCATCAAAGGCCTTCATCTGCTTTCTGTATTCGTGATCGACCTGCTCGTAAAACTCCCTCTGTTTTACCTGCATGTCTCTATATATCGCTTCTCTCTCAGAATAGATATCCATAAGCTTTGCATCAGGCTTCATGGTTGTTGTCTCGTTCATCTGAATAGACAACTCCTTGGTCTTTCTGATGATTTCCTCATCCATTGCCTCGATACGCCTCTTGATACCATTATAGGTATCCTGCATATTTTCTCGGCGTTTGCAAAGCTCAGATAATTCTTTCTTAAAATCCTTCTTTTCTCCCATAAATAATCCTTTCAAATATTTACTTGAGTCCATCTATCGTCTGTCTAAGAAGCGTTCCCTGATGGTGGAACTATTTGACCATCCTTTACCTGCACTTCAACGCCCCAGTTGCTGAGAATCCATTTGCTTAGGATTTCATCCTTATCCTCCATGGTCTCATAGGCATTGTAAATATATGTCATCAAGCTACCATAGAGTGTAACCATCTTCTGAATGTGGGCATACAATGAACCAATGTACATTGTCATTTCCTCTTTAGCCTCACCAATGTATGCACCCTCTAATGCGGTCTTTGCTGTGTATACCTCTGTCATGGCATTTCCCAGACTAGTGGTAATATTTGTAATTTCCTGCACATAATTTAGCAGGGCAACACCTGTTTTTATTTCATTATTCTCCGCCATAATAATCCTTCCAAATATTTACTCCATCTCTTCCAAAGAATAAAAATGATTGTTCATATATACCGAGAATTCTTCTTTTGAAAATCTATATTCCTGGAATAACTTGCTGCTATGCATCTTTACTGCGCAAGCATACACAATAGCTTTATCATTAAATGGTCCAGTAAAGATACAATCTGCATGATCATCTACGGAATATAGGTACCAACTACCTTTAATCTCCATGCAGCCACTCATACCAGGCTTACGAACAAATTCACCTACAATAAAGTCACTTCCTATTTCCAACTTACTCTCTAAAATATCGCATATTTCTTTCTTAGAAATCATTTAAATACCTTCACTAGAATACTCAGTTATCTTAAAAATGTCTTATTTACAATTTCTCTTTTTATAACATCTATTTCAAAAATAATGCCTAATTCGTAATGCGCTTTTAATAAGTCATCTGAAATCTTTTCAATTTCGTCAAATCCTCTAGGAATTTTTGCCTGAACAATATCATTAATCTTCCAAATTTCATTTCCTTCATAATCAAAAGCAATAACATTATTTGGAACTTCTTTTCTTTCTCTCAATAAAAGCAAAAAGAAATCATTGTACTCAAGTATTTGACTTATATTTATATCAAATTCCAGCATTTTTCCATTTACATCAATAATAGTATTATTTATTTTTTTTATCATTTTCAAATCTCCTATTTCAAATCATGTATATCTAAAAACCAATCATCATCTAACAAAACATCTTTCAATGCATATTGCGCATCACCACCTAATGTTCCCCACGATTCCTGTGGTCCAACAATACTTACCTCCAATGGAGTGTCGGCAGGAATATTTGGATAAACTACTTTATCAGGTACCTGTGGCAATGCATATTTTTCAGCAATTTCAGCTGCTGTGAGTCCTTCTATATCGTCTGCACGAAGAATAAATGGACTCTTTGGCTTGTTTACACCTTCTTTAAAGACTCTGGCATACTTGAAATCTCCAGCTTCAACATTGTAGACTTTAGTCCCATCTGCTACAGGTGGTAAAGTATATCCCATATCTGCCCAGTCAGCATTTGCCACTGCTGCATTTTCAGTATCTATTAATACATAACCTTCTCTTTCAATTTTATCCCCAAGTTCATCGCTTAGTTTTATATAGTCAATAGCTTCATCACTAGATTCCACATTCACTGATTCTGTTGAATAAAATGTATTTCCCATTAATAATTTATTCAATCCATAGCTGGTTCCCATACCTACACCCATGGCAAACATCAATGTCAATGGTAAAGGTAAGCCCAGCTCATTGCAGGCATAACCGGTCCAATAAGATGCACTAGTAGAAGCTATATCAACTATTGCCACTTTTCCAAGGGACATGAGTGCTTCCTTGGCTGGCATGGCAAATATTCCAGACTGGCCAAGCGTGAATACCTCAATTACGGCTCCTACCACCTTCATTCCTCGTTCGAAATCAGAAAGGTCTTCACCAGTGATAATATCCTCACCTACACATGCCTCATAAATTGGAACAACAATTGTCAAATCCAGAATAGCTGACAGGAACTGCTTGAAGGGCTGGTCCATGGTGTGAGAGAACTCTCCCATGTTGTTAAGCTCCTTCAAATATTCCTCAAGGGATATCTGATTACCCTTTTCATCTATGAGATTGGCCTTCATGCTTTCATATACAGAAACGTACTGATCTGTGAAGTCTTTGAATTCCTTTGGAACATTCAAAAGATTTCCGCCATTCTCTGGAGCTGTTATTCCCAAATAATCCTGCAACGAAAGAGTCTGCTTGTCCTGGATAATAGGCTCTCCACAATCGTCGTATCCAATCTGTTCACGAATACCCAACACATTTTCTGTACTAAAATCGTCAGCCTTAATTCTACTGATACTCTCTGTTGCATTAAGATTAAAATTTTTACAAAGTGGCTTATCTATTAATTCCAAAGCATAGAATGCTAAATTGCTGGAGTATGATAATAATTCGCCAAGCATTTCTGCACTGTACTCAATATCCTGCTCATGGTTCGAGTGATAAATATTTGGACAGCTATTATCAACCAGCAATTCGTCTATCTCTGCCAGCTCTGCATTCATATCAATTAATGATTGTGCTAAATGAATTGGAAGAAATGAAATATTGCTATTATATGCAAATGCTTCATCTACAACCTTTAGCTCAGACTTATACCCCATTTGAAAGCACCTCCGTGTTTAGTTCTAATGCGTCAACTAAAAGCTTTCTAACACTTGAAGGTTCCTCGGTCTTACATGTATGGGTATGTGGATCATAGGAATAAATATATTCATCATCCCAGTAAATAAATCTTTCCATTCCCTGTCGACCTTCTCCTGAAAAAACACCAAGTGTAAAAAAGTTTTTCCCAAGAGTTGCTATTTTTTTTCTAACCGTCTCATAATCCATTTCAATATCAAGGAAGGTTACTTTATCTTTTCTATCACCACGCTGTAATGCTGGATACTCCTTAAGGCATGAATACAAGATTGCGGTGCGATCGCCACTTGCAATTTCATAATCATTTCCCTCCTTTACAATCACTATGCACCTGCGATTTTCTAGTAAGCCAATGATACTGCCTTTAATTACCACGTAAGTACTTGCATAACGGTATTCTTCCCATAGCTTGACTGCTGCAAATCCCTTTGGAGTTATTCCCGCCTCTGACAGAATTCCCTTTTTGATTAATTCGTTCTTGGCAGTCTTAGCTCTATCTGTTGCACAATCCTTTCCTATCTTGTCGAAAAATATTCCAAAAGGTGCAGGACCATTTGTCATCAAGGTTAAGAAAGTTAATTCATCTGATGAAAATCTCATAATGTTCTTCCCTCCAAATTTAAATAGTCCTCCCATGTTGAAAAGAAGTTCTCAAGATTTGTATCCAACTCATTTAATGCAACGATGGCCTGCGCTTGAGGATTCTGTACACCATAAAAAGCCTTCTGATACTGAACAAGAATATCCAAAAATCCTTCTGCTACAAGTTCGGATTTTCCTGTCCAGTCTTCCTTTGACACAATCTCCTTCTGTAGCTGTAATGCTTGAGAGTACGCCTGATCCATATATGATTGTGCCTGAACTAAATTATCTTTGATGGAGTCCATTGTTGCTCCATCGCATTTAAATAAAGAATTCATAATACATTATTCTCCCATTACTTTAGAAGACTCTTTAGATATGCAGCTGCTTCACGTTCTGCCTGCCTTCTTCTTGCCTCTTCCTCTTCAATCTGACGCTGTCTGGCCTGGTCCAAGGCCGTAGCTTCATTGCTTTTGGTTGTCTCCCAACTAGTCTTTTGGTTCGCCACATAATCGCGTCTGGATTTAGCTAATTCAAATTCCTGTTCCATCTTACTGTAGAAGGAATACTTATGAGATTTCCATTGGCACACCTTACCATTGTAGAAATGAAGCCAATGTCCTTGTGTTCCTGCATTGTTACTTTGAAGAGTCACAGATACATTCTTGAAATCGGCATCCACAATTTCCTTGTTGCTCTCATAATTTGCTATGTGTTTGTCCAGGTTGTTGAGCAGCTTAGTGAACTTATCAACCATATCGTCTGCATGGTCATAGCCCGACGTGTCTAATCCATGACATCCCCATCTCCAGTATGAATAAATACTCATTTCATTTCTCCTATTAATTACTCATTCCATAACGGTGTCTTCAACTTAACAATTGCATTATCCTTGAGATAATATCCGTCACCAGCCTCAATCTTCTTCTTGAATGCACGAGCTGCTGTAAGTGGAATCTCAGTAACCTTGCAGTTTGGCAAATCATCAAAGAACATAAAGTGCTTCTGCTCCTTGATTCTCTTGAGAATCTCAGGCGCTGCGTAAGGGATGGTCTCGTTGCCAAATCCACCCACAAGAACTGCTGCACCCATGCTCTTGTACTTGGTGATAATGTTCTTGTATGAAGCAACAGCAGTTGCATTTCCAGAAATTGCCTCTATTGCATCCTGACTGTTAATAACGATGAGAATAAGCTTGCTGTCTGTAAGGACTGTCTCATCACCCATTGCAAGTGCATCGTAGCGAGCCTGAAGCTTCTGCTCTACCTCACCCATAAGGGCAACTGCTGCATCGCTTGTCATAGCATAAGATGCTACATTTACTGCATCCTTAAGGTCTGCAAGACGCTTATCGATACCATCGATGATATGAACCTCTGTCATCTCTGGGTACTGCTTATCAAGCATCTTAACCACATAGTTGATGAAGTTGTGGCGACCTCTGCCTTCCTTTCCTGTGATACCAAGTGCTCCAATATTTCCAAAGTCCACGATGAATGGATCTACGTTTGCATAGTTCAAGCCCACAACTAGCTCGAATCTTCTCTTAAGGAATCTGCTGTACATTGCAGAAACCTGATTTGCAGGAAGTACTGCTGGAATAACAGGAATTGGGCGAGCCATCTGGTCTGGACACTGAGCATTTCTTTCCTCGATGAACTGACGAATAGCCTGAACACGCTCGATTTCCTTCTGTCCCTGGAACGCAAGATAAGTCTGGCAATCCAGATGCTTTTTATTAACATCAATAATTGCTCTACCACTGATATCCTCGATACGCTCGCGGCAGTGCTCGAACAATGATGAATATTCATTTGTATCATTACAGAATAATGCTACTCTGCATGAGAAATTGCTGAAGTATTTGTAGCCCATACCTGCTGTCTGTGCATTTGCAAGTACAACAGTCACACCAACTGTAAGACCTTCACGGCAAAGCACAAGAAGGTCATCATTCTCTGTGAAGTATGTTTCCTTGAGGGCTGTGTAGTTGTCCACCATCAACACAATCTGTGGAAGGTCTGTCTTTCCTGCTTCACGATAAGCGGCAAAAGAACTCACACCAACTGCAAGGAGCTTTTCCTTACGCATCTCAATCTCTGAGTAAAGGAGCTTGAACAGATTCTTAAGCTTCTCATCCTCAGAAGATGTAACAACTCCACCAACATGGTTCAAGCCTTCGAAATTCTTGAGTACCATGGAAGCAAAATCAAGGATATAGATATTTACCTCATCTGGAGTGTATTTTGTAGTAATGCTTCGGATAATAGTCTGAAGAAGATTTGTCTTTCCAGACTGTGAAGATCCGATAACAATAACATTCTCTCTTGTAAGATTAATTGTATGTGCGCCCTGGTACTGGCTGTCTGGGTCATCGTAAATACCCATATCAGCAATAATATCTGTACCCTGGGTACCAAGCTGCTCTGTAGCTGGGAAGTCGATAACTTCTGCAAGAGGTGGAAGACAAATGTCCTGAAGCTTGGCAATGCTATGCTCCTGACAGTATTCATTTATGCGGTCAACGATAGCCTCAAGCTGATTCTGACCACCCTTGCTCTTCTCTGCCTTCTGCTTGTAGAGTGTAGTTCTCTTTCCAGAAAGGTCCACACCGTTAATCTCAAACTTCTTGCTGTTTTCAGTGCTGCTGACAACAGCTGGGTCGCCACTATATGCCGACTGGAAGAGCTCGAAAATTTCGTTGTTACCAACCTGAAGGTAAGCACGACCTGGCTCTCTGATTTCTGCTGCAAGAGGTGACTTGAGGACTTCGTTACTGTCCTGCTTGTCCTGAACCTTAAGACAGAGTTTGAACTTAGAGTTCGACCAAATCTGATCGTTAACAACGCCCGCTGGCTTCTGTGTTGCAAGAATCAGGTGAACACCAAGGCTTCGACCGATACGCGCAGCACTAATAAGCTCCTTCATGAATTCAGGCTGCTCGCTCTTTAACTCCGCAAACTCATCTACGATAAGGATAAGGTGTGGAAGTGGAGTTTCTGTCTCTCCTTTCTTGAAAAGGCTGATATAATCATCAATTTTGTTTACGTTATGTTCAGCAAAGAGAGCCTGTCGTCTTAAAAGCTCTGCCTTGATTGAACGAAGTGAACGGTCAATCTGCTTACCATCGATGTTTGTGATGGTACCGTTCAAATGTGGAAGATCCTTAAACTGGTTTGCCATTCCACCACCCTTAAAGTCGATGATGATGAAGCCAACCTCGTAAGGATGGAAAAGTGTTGCAAGTGAAAGGATGTAGGTCTGAATAATCTCCGACTTACCTGAACCTGTAGTACCTGCTACAAGACCGTGAGGTCCATGGAACTTCTCATGAATATCAAGATAAACAATCTCACCATTGCTTCTAACACCTAAAGGTGCTGCCATACTCTTGTAAATCTGAGAGTTGTTCCATCTCTCATCAAGCTTTAAATCATAAGCATTCATGATACCAAGAAGCTGATAGAGAGAAATGTGCTTTGTAAGTGTTCCCTCCAAGCTCATCTCATCAATGTATACACAGCCAAGACGAAGTGCAAGTCGCTGCACATCCTCACGGCTAATATGTGGATAGTTGAAAGTCTGGATATTCTTGCCATCCTTTGCATCCTGGATATAACCCTTGTAGCTGCCGCTCTCAAGGAATACAAGCTGCGAGCAGTATCTGTTAAGAAGCTCTGCCTGCTCCTCCCAGAAAAGGAATACAAAACCAAGCTTTGCAGCCTTCTCCACATAATCCATTACAGGGTGTCTGCGGATTCGCTCAGAACGATAGATGAACACAACAAAGGTAGGAAGATTTTCAATCTGGTCTGCCTTCATCTGGTCACGAGCAGAAAGCTCGTTGTATAAAAATTCAAGAGCGCGCTTTGAACTCTCGTCATCATACATAAAGTAGCGCATTCCACCATTGTCTGCTGACATGTTCTTGAACCATCTTGCCCATGCAAAATCTGGAACATCGTTCTCTCCAATGATGAGGAACATCTTTACTTCTTTATAGAAGTATTCTCCAGCGATAGTCACCATCATATTCTTCATAAGCTGATAAAGCTTTGTTCTCTCAGCCACGAAGCCCACAGCATTTGCCTCACGTAAATGAAGGCTGATTGGCATACCATCGATGTACTTATATTTATTTGCAATCTGTTCAGGAATATCCATCATGGCATCCTCAACATCAATATATTCCTGCTCCTTAAATTCAACAGGCTCCTTTGATTCCACGAGACCTGTTCCAATCCAAACATCAAGGAAATCCTCCTGCTCCTTGCCGTGTGAGAAAAGATTTCCGTCGAACTGCTGAATAGAATTCATAGTATCCTCAACGGAACGGTTCATGCGAAGCATGATTGTCTTTTCATCGTTTCTAGCCTTGATGATTTCATTTTCCTTGCGGCCAATGTAATCATTGTAGTAGTTAATTCTTTCCTCTTCCTTCTCCTTGCGCTTTTTCTTGTCCTGGAAGTAGTTGATTACTGCTGTAATACCACTGATGATACCTGTTGCCACAAACATAAGCATCATGGCAATATTGCTGCCCATAAGAAGTCCTCGAACTCCAATCATAACGCAGAGCATCATAATTGTTGGAAGAAGAATCATGAAAAGGTTCTTCTGATCATCCTTCTGCTTTGCCTTAGGTGGCAAAATGTCAATTTTATCCTCAGACACAATATAGTTCTGTCTTACACTACGAATGTATTGTGGATAGTGGAAATGAATATTGTTGGCTTCGATTAGCTGGTTACCAAGGTTTGTTGCGATACCAGTCTTATCAGATGTATAAAGAAGATTATTATCAAGATAGAAGCTGTACCCATATACCCCCAGGAAATCCTTATCCTTTAAAAGCTCACTTGAATCCTTGTGAAGAATTCCATTGATGGATGCGCCATACTCAAGATGTGTATCATCAACTGAAAAGCCCCCATTAGTTCTGTTAAGGACCACATAGCCGTCTCTCAATTCTCTATCAAAGAATCTGATGGTACAGTCCTTGCTGCCACCAATGGAGACAGTATTCTGCCCTGCAAGATTGATTACTAAATTATAGTTGTCTGGTACTGTATCAAAATCAACTGTGCACTCCAAATTAAGAAGCTCCTTGCCATCCTCTGTAAAAGCTGCATGACAAAGGCTTCCGATTCGAAGGACAGCAGTTGGTCCTGCCAAACCATCCTCCTCAGAAAATGTAATATCGCACTTTGAAGAAAGCTCAAGGGTGCCTGCATTATTCTTCAATTCAAACACAAAGTCCCTGTCAAAATCCTCCTTCAGAAGGTGAACCTGACAGTTTCTCTCTGTACCAATTAGTAGCCCCTTAAAGTCGTCCTCTACGACTATTTCCTTATAAATTTTGCTATTGTATATAGTAATCTTGTATTTCATTTCGAACCCTACTTTAATTATTTTTCATAAAAAATTACTGAACCATCACGCAATCCCAAGCTGGTCAAATCAGCCTCACCCCTAATGAGCGCTATTGGATTTTCAGCTCTAAGGAAGCATTCCTTTGGATCATCCATATTGATATCCAGCTTGAAGCTGTTCTTCAAGCCGTATATTAATTCATTGGCTGTCAAATCTGCCGGAACCTCAATATCGTATTCCTGATTCAGCTTTACATTTCTAAATCTGATAATTAGCTTATTATCCATCTTGAACCTCGAATTACTTTCTAAAAATAAAATCCTCGTTTGAAAGAGTTATAACGTCTCCGTCCCTAAGCTCCTGACGCTGACCTGCCACAAGCATTACTCCGTTAAGGAAGGTGCCATTCTTTGAGTTGTTGTCCTCAACGTAAACAGTATTTCCAATGATGCGAATGATTGCATGCTGTCTGCTTATGGTATTGTTATCACGAATGCAGTAATCGCAGTGAAGGTCGTCCTTGCCCATGTTGAAGGCTGCCTTTGTAATAGCGATGTTTTCGCCGTTCTTCTTACGTTCAAGGCTTCCCACATTAAGCTGCTGTGAGGGTGCTGCCATGTTAGTGCCTGCCATTGTGTTTATTGTGGCACTTCCTGCTCCAAGAACTGTTGTATCTGAAGATACCTCTCCACCAAAATCAGCTGGTGCTGATGGTTGGAACTGATATCTCTGTGGCTCATTTGCGATTTTAATCTCTTCCACATTGTTGTTTTTCTTCTTGCTCATAAGCACGATTACAAAAATAAGTGCTACGATTGCAAGAATTAAAACTACTGCTAAAACAATGATTACTGGAAGAACCCACTTTGGCATAGCAGGCTGACTATTCTTTGCACTTTCCTCGAGTGCTTTAAGCTTTGCTGCCTCTTCCTGCTCCTTTGCTTTCTTCTCGGCATCTGCCACTGCCTGTGCCTTGTCCTCAAAAGTAACTCCATCAAAGGCAACTCCCATTCCTGAAAGAACCTTTACGATAGTGTTTGAGCTGACTGCATAATAGTAGTTGCCATCAAGCTTCTGTGAGTTCATACCGATAACCTCACCCTCACCTGTGATGAGAGGTCCACCCACATTGTTTGCAGAGATTTCTGCCTTATGCTCAACCCACTGGCTGTCGCCATTTGAAATTACATTGCTAATCTGTCCTGAAATTTTGTTGACTCTGTCGTTTGAATAATATGCCTCGTTCACCTCGTGCTCGATTACATCAGGAAAGCCCAAAGCATAGGCTGTATCAATGCTGTTGTACTGATTCTTGTCATTCTCTGATGAATAAAGGAAGGTCATAGGTGTTCTGTTGTAAAGCACCTGTGAAAGTTTGAACACGGCAAGGTCCAAATCCGAACTGCTATTTAAAAGAGAAGCTGACGCTGTAATATCATTTTCAATTACAACCTCGTAGCTAAGAGATGCTCTGTCAAGATTATCTGCCCCCACACCTACTGAACTTAAAAACGCATTCTTCTCCTCGTCAGTTGGAAACATTCGAGAAAGACTTGTAAGAACAAATTCCTCCTTCTCGGCATTTCCAATAAGAATTCCTGTAGAACCCCTGAAAATATGGCTGTTGTTGTCCCCATCTACGTATACACAGTTAATCTGAACAACACCATTTTTAGCTGCTGCAATAGCATCCCCTGCTGGCTCCTCAGCCTCATCTTCAACCCCCTCTACAGAATCCTCCTGAAGCTCTGTTGCTTCCGTAGATTCTGTAGTGATTTCTGCGGTAGCCTCTGCTGCCTTAGATACAACTGGATTAAATAATGAGCCAAGTGTAATTATGCCCGTTAAAGTCAGTATTAAAAATCTCTTCGCCATTTTATATCCCCTTTGTCTGATTACCTGTAATAATTATTTCTTCCTCGATTTCAAAATCGCTATCCCCAAGAACTGTCGTGGCATCACTGTCAAAGTTCAGTGCTGCGCCAAGGACTGTTGTTGCATCATTATCAATTTCAAAACCATCTGTGCTACTAAGCACTGTAGTTGCCTCTGGATCTAAAAGCTGTGTCTCATCTCCCTGATATGTTTGCTTACCAAACTGCTGAGCAGGCTGTAAAAGTGCTGTGCCATCATCCTCCAAAAGCTGTGTTTCGTCATCCTCTGGCTTTCTATCCAATCGACCTGATGTATTCCAGGTCAAGGTTGCCTTGTTGTGACTCTGCTTTGAATAAGAATTTCCCATCTGAGTCTCCTGCGAAATCTGTCTGATTTCCTTATCGACACCCATACCTGTGAGAACTCTAATAGCGTGTGGAACCTTTAAAACGATGCACAGTACAATAGCTGTCACTGCAAAGAAAATCGCCAATATCAATAGTACCAATGCTAATGTTTCATAAAATGAAGTTTGCTCAGCAATACCTGCTGCATTTGAATTTATACCCATAACTTTCTACCTATAACTTCTATTTATTCTTACGGCTATTCTGCAAGCTTAATTGCCTGACGAGCCTTTTCAATATTTGTTGTAAGCTCCTGCTCAAGCTCCTTTACTCTATCTGAGCTTTCAGCATCTGTCCCCTTAATATCGCTCTTTACATGCTGCTCAATATTCAAAAGCTGAAGCTCCATGTCTGAGTATGTTACTCCACTCTTTGCAAAATTCTGGAAGTTTACACAAATCTGCGATGCCATCTCCTTGTAAATAACAAGAGCTGTGTTAGCATTATCTTCCTTTGCGATGTCGCCGTTGCATACTGCTTTCAAATCGTTCCAGTACTCGTTATAGTCAACCTGGCTGTCTCCGGTCTTGTCCATGGAACCAAGATTTACGTAGTACTCTGCGATAGCACCAAGACGCTTTGCTCTGGCGGTTCTGCTTTCATCCAGCTCACCTGAGGCTGCCTTGTTAAGCCAATAAGCTGCCTGCTGCTTGTTGCCTTCACCCTCGTAGTTGTAGAAGTATGCAAGACCAAGTCTGTATGCAAAAAGGCTATAACCTCCTGCATTCTGTGAAAGAAGCTGTTCATAAGTAGCCTTTCCCTGAGTCCTGATAAGGATTTCTCTAATTTCAAGTGCCTCATCAGCAGTGAAATTGTCATCCGAAAGATAAATCTTATCAATCAAATCCACGTATGCATCAGGCTTGGATGGGTCAACAGTTATTGTGTTGATATAGGTTGTCTTCATGTCCTCTGTCGTCTCAACACGTGATGCCTCTTCAAGCATAGACTCGTAGCTTTGGCTCTGGAAGCTCTTTGCATAGCTGTGTGAAGCAAATGCTCCTACAAAACATCCAATAGATAAAACCATTGCTGCTGAGAATGCAATGAGCTTGCTCTTCTCCTTATTTCTATAGCTCTGATCCAGCTCATAGTAGTGCTCCAAATCATATAAAACCTGAGCGCAGTTCTGATATCTCTTTGCTGGGTCAAGCTGTGTACACTTTAAAATAATCTGCTCCAAACCCTTTGATAATGCACCGTTCCAATATCTGATTGGGTACATCTCGTAAGGTGGCTCGCTTGGATTCTTGCCTGTGACAAGGTGATACATAGTAGAGCCAAGGCAATAGATATCTGTTCTGGCATCTGTCTGCCCGTGACCACCGAACTGCTCTGGTGCTGCGTAGCCTCTGGTACCAAGACAAGTAGTATCCTCAACATTCTCTTCCTTGTACTGACGGGCTGTACCAAAGTCGATAAGCACGATTGTACCATCTGGCTTAAGCATGATATTGCCTGGCTTTAAATCCCTGTAAATAATTGGTGGATTCTGCGAATGAAGATATCCAAGCACGTTACAAAGCTGCTTTGCCCATTCAATAACAAACTCCTGGGACTGTGGACCGTATTCATTAACAGCCTTGCTGAGGGTATTTCCCTCCACATAGTCCATAACGATAAGCAGGGCATCATCATAGTCGATAATATCAACAATACTTGGAAGGTTTGGATGAGAAAGATTCTTAAGCATCTCAATCTCATTTCTCAAGCTCTGCATTGTGATTTCAGAATTGGCCATGGAATCCTTTCGAATTTCCTTTATAGCCCACTGCTTATTGGCACGCTCATTCATTGCCAAATAAACAACGCTCATTCCACCTTGACCGATTTTATTCAGTATTTTATATTTACCGTCAATTACTGATCCAATTTCTAACATCTTTAAACTCCAATCACTACCCCTGAAATATTATCCGTCTCTCCCCTACGCATAACTATTTCCGACATTTTCTTAATACCATCTCGCTGGGCGGTGTATTTAATAATCTCATCTGATTTAAGTAATCTCCACAAACCATCCGAACAAAGAAGAATCCTGTTTTTGCGCTCCAACTTTCCTCTAAAGAAATCTGGATAAACATTTGCTGACGCTCCGATACACTGAAGCAGCACGCTCTTCTGTGAGCTTACTGCAGCCTCCTCCGGTGTCATCCTGCCTAAATCCATCTGTTGCTGCACATAGCTTTGATCATGGGTAATCTGCTCTAGACTTCGCTTGTCGATTTTATAAGCACGGGAATCGCCAACACTCATCACCAAATACTCATCTCCAATAACAAGAAGGGCTACTGCTGTAGTACCAAGCTTGATTCCATTTTCACTTCCGTACTGGCCCAAGCCCTGATTAATCTGCTTGCAAATCTGCTCCCACTGGTTTTCAACACTTCTCCAGTAGCTATTGTAGGATGTGGAATTTCCAGACAAATCCTCTGTCTCATCACTTGGTGAATTTAAAAGCTGTGGAAAATCTGTCTGGAACCACTGGCCCATTCTGTTGATAAATGACGCACTAGCGATTTCTCCCTGTGATAAACCACCCATACCGTCACATAAACAAGCGAAGCAAACACGACCTATCTTACTGCTTCGAGCCTGCTTCACTATAAGGGCGTCCTGATTAACTTTTTTCTTGTTTCCTATATCTGAATATGCATCAATAAAGTATTCGTTTGCCATTTAATATCTCTCTTTGCTTTTATTTTGATGACCTCATTTAAGGATTGAGGAAAGAGGTTTCTACCTCAATCTCTAAATCAAATCACCAGTATAATAATATTTTGCGACAGACAACTTCTTGCCTGCCGCAAAATCTGGACTTCTATTACTGTGCGAACTGTCCAGCAATTTCGCTGTCTGTGTTCTCTACGATCTGAGCTGTAGAATCAAGAGCTGTAGCGATTTCTCTGATGAGCTCTTCAGCCTTAAGGAAACCTGGCTTAAGCTCCTCATAGCGACCTGCATAAGCCTCGCTAGAAGCACCTGTCCACTCCTCCTGAAGCTGTGCAAGAAGTGAATCCATCTTGTCGATTACTCCATGAGTTGTGTCAGCCTCTGTACGATACTGATTTGCTCTCTCTCTCATCTGATCTGGTGTAATTCTGATTTCTGCCATTACATTATCCTCCTTTGAATTGTTATTTATATTTACTGGTCTCCCAGTAATACACATTAGTTAATTAGATTGCTTTGTACTCAAATTCCTCATTAGATAATCTAACGATATCGCCATTGTTCAAAAGAACTGGGCGCTCACTTTCAATCTTTGTACCATTGATATAGGTACCGTTTGTTGAATTGCAATCCTGAATATAAGCACCATTTCTACCACTCGTAATCATGGCATGCTTTCTGCTGATTGAGCTGTTGTTGCTTACACAAAAGTCTGCATGTACAGCATCCTTGCCGATTACGAAATTGGTCTTGCTGATAGAAATGTTTTCATCTGTCTTCTTTCTCACAAGAGTTCCAAGATTCTGTGGAGCCTCTGGCTCATCACTGAGAATTGATGTCTCTCCATCGTTACTTGAAGGCACTGCACTGAGGATTGTTGTCTCAGCGCCTGGTCCCATCTGCTGAGATGGAACTGTGAAATTATTGTTTGGTCTGTTGTTTGCAATTGCCTGATTAACAGTTGGAACGCTGTCAACTGGCTGAGGAGCAGCTTCAGTCTCAAATGCTACATTAGCCTTTTTTGACTTACCTGACTTGCCTCTGTTTAAAAGGAGAATAACAAGAGCTGTTGCGCCGCAAGCTAATACAAAAACTCCAATGAGACAAATAATGATAATCACTGTCTCAGATACGCCCTTATTTTCCTTAACAGGTGGAGTCAAAACAAGCTCATCACCCTGATCCTGCTCTGTGACCTCTTCGGTGTCCTCTTCCTCTACCTGTGCCTTTGGCGAGCTGTTAACCTGTGAATATGAAACTCCAAGTCCATCAAGAATCTTTGCAATCTTTGTGGAATCAAGAGCGCAGCTTGCTGCTCCGTCCTTGATAGGAAGATTCATTCCGATTACATAACCATTGGCATCAACAAGTGGACCACCATAGTTGTTAGTGTCTGAAGTTACGTCAGATGAAATAACCTGTACACCTTCAACATTTCCGAGACTCTTAATCTCACCAGCTGACATCTGAATCTGCTGGTCTGATAAGTACTGTCTCTCTGATTCGTAAGTAATTGCCTCTGGATATCCAAGAGCAAATACTGTATCTCCTACAGAGTATGGAAGATTATTTGTGTCGTATTTATTGTTAGTTAAAATCTTGAGAGGTGTTCTTGTATAAATTGGCTGAGGCAACTGAAGCACAACCATATCAAGCTCACTACTAACTGTAAGAACTGATGCATTTAAAACAACATCACTCTCAATAACAACTTCTGTAGAAAGAGTAAGATTGATTGTTCCCTTATCCTCTTTATTAATCAATCCATAATAGTCGCAAGCCTCTTTGAGGAGCTCGTCATCAGGATTGACAACATCACTGCTTGTAATGACGTACTCTGTTCCCTCGGAATCTCCGATGATGAAGCCTGAGCCGCCGGTGACAACGTACTTCTTTGCATTATCACCTACAATAACAGTGTTTACCTGTACAACGCCCTGTGTAGCAGTCTCTGCTGCCGGGTTAACCTCGACAGCATGGACTGGAAGAAATGATGCAATTGTCATTCCAAAGGTCAGGACCAATGTACAAACCTTTTTAAATGCTTTCATGTTATTCTCCTATCTGAAATTAGAACTTCTTTCTTCTGAAAGCGAATACGCCTAATCCAGCAACAACTGCAGCTCCTGCGATTGCTCCAGCAACGCCAAGAGCCTTTGGAAGATTCTTAGATGCTCCAATAGCTGCAATACCCTCTGTCTCAAGCTGAGATGTTGGATGAAGAACCTCTTCCTCCAATAACTCCTCTGCCTTTACAGAAATAAGAAGATTGTTGTATGCAAGCTTTGTAACATTTCCTGCTACGTCAGAGCACTCGATTGTTACCTTCTGGTAATCATCCATGCTTGGAACTGTAAGCACTGCTGTACCACCGTTCTCTGCAAGCTCTGAAGCTGTGTAGCTAGCAAGATTCTGATCATTTAAGAATACCTTCATTTCAGTAACACCGATTGTATCAACAGCGTTTACTGAGAAGTCATGGCTTTCCTCTTCGTATATACCACCATCCTCAAGACCAGATACGACAACGCTAGGTGCTGTCTGGTCGAGAAGGAACTCAACCTCTGCGTCCTTTGACTGGTTGCTCTGCTTATTAGAAGCCTTGTCCTCTGAATAAACAGCTACTGAGTAGATACCATCCTTGTTGAAGTTTGACTTGCTAACTGTATAGCTGATTGAATGCCAGCCCTTTGAGTTTGTGCTGTCGTTTGCTGTGAAAGCACGTCCCTCGCTAAGCTCCTTAACGCTACCGTCAAATGCAACTGAAACTTCCTTCTTTGTAACTGCATCAACGTTGATCTCTGTGATTACAACATCCTGTGGAGATGTTACGTAGTAACCATTAACCATTGCCTTTGTAGCATCGCTAAGTACGAATACTGAACCAAATCTGTTAACTGAGTACTGAACCTTCTGCTCTACTGAGTTACCAGCAAGGTCAGTAAGCTTAACTGCTAATGTGTAAAGATCATCGTTGTCCTTCTCATGAGCAAGGTCTGCAAATGAGTAAGTAAATGTTTCTGTACCGCTTGTCTTTGACATGCTTGGAGATACCTTACCTCTGTTTGAACCTGTAAGTGAAATCTCTGTACATGCATCTGTAAGGTTTGTATCCTTTGAAACAATAACTGGAGCAACCTTACCATTGTTTGCTGACATGTTCTCGATACCTGAAATCTCAAGTACTGGGAGAGTCATATCAATAACGAAATCGTCTGTAACAAAGCTATTTGAAAGGTTACCAGCCAAGTCCTCACATGAAATTGTGAAGCCGTAACGGCCGTCCTTGTCAAATACGATATGTGTAATATTATCAAAGTCATTGTTTGAGAAGCCCTGAAGATTTGGAACTACGTTCTGGTCACCAGAGTTCTTGTTAACAGTAACCTGCTCGCTTGTAAAGTTCTTCTCTGTGAATGTAATTGTTGCCTTACGAGCATCCTTGAAGTAGTTGCCGTTAAGAGCGCTGTTGTTGTCAAACTTAACATCTACTACTGGAGCTGTCTTATCAATTACGAATTCTGCATTGTAGTCGCTTTCATGACCATCGCCAAATACGAACTTGTTACCAGCCTTATCAACGAATGTAAGGTCTTTGATTGAGTAAATACCGTCCTTATCAAATGTGATTGAACCAGTATACTTACCATCTGAACCTGTCATCTCGCTAACACTAGGTGTACCTTCCTTTGAAGAAACCTTTACATTGCTCATGTTAGCTTCCTTGCTGTCGATGTTAAGGTCCTCATATACGAAAGTAGCTGTTCTGTTAGCCTTGTAATACTTGTTGTGCTTTACATCATGATTATCAAAGCTAATCTTTAATACAGGAGCTGTCTTGTCGACTACAAACTCCTTCTCTGTGTTGATTTCAGTTGAGTTACCAGCCAAGTCAACAAGCTTACCCTTTACTAAGTAAGTGCTATCCTTGCTTAATGTAAGTCTTGCAATATTTGACTTAGAATCAACTGCAACCTTCTGGCCTGATACATCAACGAATGATGTTCCAAGCTCATAATCAAATGCGATATCATTTACAGTAACAACAACCTCAACATCCTGGTTGTAATACTTGTCATTAAGCTTTGTAGCTGATGATAAATACTCAACTGAATAAGTAGGATCTGTGTTGTCAATGTATGTAGTGATTGACTCTTCAATGTTCGATGCATCCAAGTAATAATGATGAACGCCATCAAAATCAACATCATTCTGGCCTGCTGCATCGCCAGCACCTGGAACTGTATATGTAAGAGTGTTTACATAGTCTACACAAATATCATTTGCAAACTTGTCTGTCCAATTACCTGCTGGTGTTTCAACCTCATAGTCAACCTTTGCCTTTGAAATACCAGTAGTGATTTCCTCTTTGCCAACACGCTCAACTAAACGAGCATTGTCAACCTTGAGGATGTTTCCTGTATGAGCTGTAAGAACAACTGTAAGGTCCTTATTGTCATGGTGCTTCTTTGAATACCACTTAACACCATTCTCAACATCCTGCTTCCAGTCATTTCCGCCAGTTACAGTCTGTGTAAACTGCTCAAGGTGATTCTGAGCATCCTTTGCACGAAGAACTGCTGCGATTTCCTCTGAATCACATCCGCACTTCTTAACTGTGTGAGCCTTAACCTCTTCAGCGTTGTGCTTAGCGCCAAGCTTTGTAAGATTCTTTACATAATCCTCATCGAAGTCATAGTTAACCTCGACACCTGAAATTGTGATTGCCTTAGCCTTGTTTCTGTTTAATGGATACTCGAAAACTGCTGTGCCCTCTTCCTTGCCAAAGCGAGCGAACTTCATCTGAGCTTTCTGAGCTTCTTCGCCAGCCTCTGGATCGTTGTAGTATAAAACGATGTCCATAAGGTCTTCCCATTCCTGCTCACTCTTGTCGTTGTTGAAGGTTGGGCTCTCAAGTGTTACTACAACCTTGAGATCTGAATCGTAAACATCATGGCTGTGATTCTTTGAATCTACAATCAAATCTGAAGGAGCTAAGTCCTTGCCATCTGCTGTAGCAATCTTAACTGACTTGATTTCTACGAAATCCTTTCTACCATCACTGATATTGAAACAGTCGTGGCAGAATGATAAGCCTGTAAATGATTCCTCGAATTCACACTTTACAGTCTTGTACTCTACAAAGTGGCAAACCTCACACTCACGATAAACAACATGCTCATCGTCGAAGAAGTTCAGCGCATTCTTACGACCATAGTATTTCCACTGGCTGAATTTGCACTCTACCTTCTTGTGCATTGTCTGACCGCAGCCAGCACATTCATTTATCTCTGTATGGAAGTGAACCTTTCTGCCATCCTCGTCGATTTTGTACTGACCATTTGCATCCTTTAAGTAGGTTGTCTCATCACTTCTAGTCTGAGAAGCATCAAATTTGTATGAAGAATTCTTCTCCTTACACTCAGCATTATCTCTCATGCGGTGATTACACTTATCACAATTACCCTTGATCCAGTGATAATACTTGTAGTGATCTCCAAGGTCTTCCTCGAAACGTCCCTTTCTATCATCACCATCTTCAGGGTCATACTTCTGAGTGCACTGACATTTCTCTTCTACTGTGTAGTCTTTCTTATTACAGTACTTACATCTAAGCTCTTCCTTGTGCTGTCTGTTAAATGTGTACTCATAGTTGCCAGTATGCTCAAAGGTACAGTCTACAGCTGGCTCGTTGAATTCCTTCTCGCAAACTGTACATTTTGTAACCTCATAATGCTGCTTGCCGTTGGACTCAACATATTTTACATGCTCGGTCTTACATGTCTGTGGAGCAGAAACAACTGTGTTTTTACATAACTTACAAACAGATACCTTTTTATGCTGTCTCTTGTCAGTTGTCTCATTATCGAACTCATAATGATGCTCAAGATCACATGCAACAGGCTGTCCCTTTACAACACCACCACAAGCACGGCACTTCTTTACTTCAACATGCTTACCATTGTCAGCGTATTCGTATCCGATGCTCTGAAGATCGCAATTATCTTTATCACCGGTAAATACATACTCTTTACAATCTGCGCAATAGTAGTAAATTTTGTGTTGACCTGGGTTTTCCTCATCAATTACAAACTGTCTCCATCCCTCATAAACATGCTCATGTCTGCATGGCTCTGGTGTAGGTGTTGGAGTTGGTGTTGGTGTAGGAGTCTCAACCTTGCTCTCTGCAAGCATAGCTGCCATGTCTAACTCCTCTGATTCCTCATCCTGAGCTAATTCATCGTCCTTTGTTAATTCAAATGAAATAACTCTCTTTGTGGAATCTTCCAGCTTTGCATCTTCTGTTGTGGATTCTTTGTCCGAATTGCTTTCTGAATCGTTAGCAGAATCGCCTGAATTTGTATCGTTTTCATCTACTGATTCAACTACTTTTTCATCAGAAGATGTAACTTCTGCTACCGTATCGGCATATACGGCAGTATTGCTGAATAACAATGCGCACAGCATTGCTAACGCCACTAGTCGTCTGAAAGTGGCGATTTTACGTAGTTTTTTCACAATATCATTTCCCTTTCTATAACATTAATGACAACTCCCCTTATTTGCCTATGCCCGCCGCTATCAGGCATAAAAATGGACTTTTCACAGAATTATCACAATTAATAATGTAACATTATATAATATAAATGGTCAATCTCATTTTTTTGCCAATTATCTACATTTTTTGCCATATCCAACTCCCCCAAAATTGCACTAAAAAGGAGCCCTGAAATCAGAGCTCCTAGGAATCAAAAATGCTATTAATATGGACTAATTTTCGTCCACGTATTTCTGAATATTGCTAGCGTTTGCGTAGCGCTTAACCTCATCTCCATTGATAACTACAAGAGTCGGTGCCTGCATAACGCCATATTTCTTCGTCATATCAACCTGCTCCTCAGCATCGATAAGGATGTACTCCTCATCCTCTAGTATTTCCTTTGCACGAGCGCAGTTTGGACATGTCTTTGTTGTGAAAAGATACTTTACACCAGTTGCTGGCTCCTCTGACACAATTTCAAGATTTACCTTTGGCATTTCCTGCTGTGGAGCCTGAGCTGTCTGCTCTGCAACATGTCTCTCACCTGCCTTGCGGCATATAGAACCTGCAATATCGTAAAGCTTACGATTCTTAAACTCCTGAGTCTTGCCCTCGTTCCAGTTCTGAACTGGACGATAGTATCCTGTGATACGGCTGTAAACCTCTGCTGTCTTACCGCAGTGTGGGCAGGTATAATGCTCGCCAGCAATATAGCCATGATCCTTACATACAGAGTATGTAGGTGAAAGTGTATAGTATGGCAATCTGTAATTCTCAGCTATCTTGCGTACAAGATTTGCAGCTGACTCCCATGTAGGAAGTTTCTCGCCTATAAAGGCATGGAATACAGTACCTGATGTGTAAAGTGTCTGAAGCTCATCCTGAACATCAAGAGCATCAAAGATGTCTGAAGTAAACTCAACAGGCATGTGTGAGCTATTGGTATAGAATGGTGTGTCACCTTCCTTACCAGCTGTGATGATGTCTGGGAACTGCTCGCGGTCATGCTTTGCAAAACGGTATGTTGTAGACTCTGCTGGTGTAGCCTCAAGGTTATAGAGGTCACCGTACATCTCCTGATAATCAGAGAGACGCTCACGCATGTGATTGAGCACGTCCTTTGCAAACTGCTGTGTCTTCTCATTTGTCATATCTGCACGAAGCCAGTTAGCATTGAGACCAACCTCGTTCATACCGATAAGACCGATTGTAGAGAAGTGATTATTAAATGTACCAAGGTATCTCTTTGTATAAGGATATAATCCCTCATCAAGAAGCTTTGTGATGACACCACGCTTAATCTTAAGTGAACGTGCTGAGATATCCATAAGCTTATCAAGGCGGGCATAGAAATCAGCCTCATCCTTTGCCTGATATGCAATACGAGGAAGGTTGATTGTAACAACGCCTACCGAACCAGTGCTCTCTCCTGAACCGAAGAATCCGCCTGACTTCTTACGAAGCTCACGGAGATCAAGACGAAGACGGCAACACATAGAACGAACATCGCTTGGCTCCATATCTGAATTGATATAGTTGCTGAAGTATGGTGTTCCGTACTTAGCTGTCATTTCGAATAAGAGACGATTGTTCTCTGTGTCTGACCAGTCGAAATCACGTGTAATAGAATATGTAGGTATTGGATACTGGAAGCCACGTCCGTTAGCATCGCCCTCGATCATAATCTCAAGGAATGCCTTGTTAACCATGTCCATTTCCTTCTTGCAGTCCTTGTACTTGAAGTCCTGCTCCTTACCACCAACGATAGCTGGAAGCTCTGCCAAATCATTAGGCACTGTCCAGTCCAAAGTGATGTTAGAGAATGGTGCCTGAGTACCCCAACGAGAAGGAGTATTTACACCGTATATGAACGCCTCGAGGCACTTTTTAACCTCTTCGTACGATAAATTGTCTGTTTTAACGAATGGTGCAAGGTAAGTATCAAATGAAGAGAATGCCTGCGCGCCTGCCCACTCATTCTGCATGATGCCAAGGAAATTTACCATCTGATTGCAAAGAACAGAAAGGTGCTTTGCAGGTGCTGATGTAATCTTTCCTGTGATTCCACCAAGTCCCTCCTGAATAAGCTGCTTTAATGACCAACCTGCACAGTAGCCTGTAAGCATAGAAAGATCATGAATGTGGATTTCTGCATTGCGGTGTGCATTTGCAATCTCCTCATCATAAATCTCTGAAAGCCAGTAGTTAGCTGTGATTGCACCAGAGTTTGAAAGGATAAGTCCACCTACAGAATATGTAACAGTAGAATTCTCCTTTACACGCCAGTCCTCTACCTTGACATAGCTATCCACAACATTCTTGTAGTCAAGAACAGTAGACTTCATGTTGCGCATCTTTTCGCGCTGTTTTCTATATAAAATGTAAGCCTTGGCAACATCTGTGTAACCAGTCTGCTCCAAAACGTTTTCAACGGAATCCTGGATGTCCTCTACAGAAATCTTGCTTTCCTTGATTTTATTCTGAAAATCTGCAGACACTCTAAGTGAAAGCAAACCAATAATATCATCATTATAAGACTTGCCAGTAGCCTCAAATGCTTTTGCAATAGCATCATTAATCTTGCCAAGATTAAACTCTGCGATTTCCCCATCTCTTTTTACAACATCAAACAATTCTTCTCACCAATTTCCTTTCTCAATTATCTCCCCAAAAGGACTCCCTATAACAAACCTTTTGTTGTCCAAATTTAAAGCGTTCTTCCAAGGTTTAAGCAAAATAAAATGCATCCGACGTCTGATGCATTTCCTCTCTTTTGACTTGAATATATGTTAACAAAATATATAGTAAAGGGTCAATGTCTAATCACTATATATAGTGCTTTTCGTCATAATTACCTAAAATCACATTTGAGATTTGATTATTTTCTAAGTAGAATTATGTTTCAACGCACACAATATTTTGTATTTAGACATAAAAAAGACACACTATATATAGCGTGTCTTTTCAGCGTATTTATCTCGATTGCAAGAATATTTGCTCTTTTTGAGCTTCCTCGTCATTTGGGTACTTCTCTATATATTGTGCCAGCACCTCTTTGGCTTCTGAGTATCTGTTAAGCTTTTCCAGGGCAGCAACCTTCCCCTTCATAAGCTGTGACATATTGTCTATTGAATCAAGGCTCAACCCAGCCTCATAATAGTTCAGAGCATTCTCATAATTGCCATAGGTAAGCTCAATATCTCCCAATGTTCCAAGGGCTTCACTTGTAACCTCTTCTGATGCAGCATATTCTTCAAGCAGCGCCTGGGCTGAAACATAATCAGAATTATCCTGATAGATTTTTGCCAGATAAAGCTTTGCGTCTATTACACCCTTTTCATTAGCTTCCTTCAAAAGTTTCTCTGCTTCGTCACTCTGTCCAAGGATATAATAAATCCTGCCCTTAAAATACTTTGACTCAGCAGATTTATCTGAAACCTCAAGCGCATTATTTAAATATACCAAGCCCTGATCGGTGTACCCCAGAGCATTCAGGTTATCATATATTTCTATATATAATAGATAGTTCTTTTCATCAATGGCAACAGCAGCATCATAATCCTTAATTGCCTGACCAATCTCTCCCTCGCCGGCATAAATGCTTCCCCTAAGAAAATATGGCTTGTAGTTTTTGTCGTCATACTTGATAAGGTAAGTGTAAGTTGAAGCCGCATCCTCAAACTGATTATTTTTGAACTGAGCAGCTGCCTTGTAATAGTCAATATCAAGCTCCAGGTCAGTAACCTTTCCTATAGAACATCCAAGGGCCTTATCAAAGAGACTAACCGCCTCCTCATAATTCCCCTCTTCCATTGCAGCTACACCCTGATCTCTCAGCTGAATTTCCTTTTGATTATACCTGCTGCAGCCTGTCAAACAGCCAGCAGCACCTATGATTAATGCTAACGTTAGCAGTCTTTTCTTCATACAGATTCTCTCTTTTATGTTTTTGTATATTATTAACTTTAAAGTATATACAAAGAAAATACTATACTAAATATGCATTAAATTCAGTTCATCCTCTAAGGATTTTATCAAAAAAGAGTTCAGAGACATCCCCAGCATCTTGGCACCAACTGCTGCTCTCTGATGAAGCTGAGGATTAATTCTCACATTAAACTTTCCAGAATATGGCTTTTCATACTCCACACCATCTTCCTTACACCATTCCAAATAATCCTCAACAGAATTTTTGAACTCCTCCTCAAGCTCTTTTACAGAAGAACCCTGAAAAGTAATAACAGTCCTTGTATTTATAACTTCGCCCACAAAAATATGCTGTTCATCATCAAACTCTACTTTTCCAATATAACCCTTATAGTTCATCATTCTGTCACCCCCGCATTCTCTAAAAATCTTCTAACTGATTTCACAGCCCCTTGTCTGTAGTGTTCTCTGGGTGTGGTCTATGAAACACAGCTCTTTCTTTATTAAGTTCAACTCTGACTCTTGAGCCATTCCCTTCAGTGACTTTTCCACCTAATAAAATAAATAAATGCTCTATGTCTGACCATTTTATATCTGATCTGATGGGATTATAAAAAATATCCCTAAGAATTTTCTTATCTTTATTATTCATGGTACCACCATTTAGTACTATTTTCAAATTATATAAAATTCCCACCAATGTACATATGTGTTATAATATGTCGCAAATGAAGATATTATCATTTCTATTACTAAGGAGGGCCTTTTACATTTGGATGTTCACTTGTTAGTTAAATTTTTTATTTTGTTAGTTCTGCTTATCTTATCAGGATTCTTTTCATCTGCTGAAACAGCATTAACAACCGTAAATAAAATAAAGCTAAAAACAATGGCGGATGATGGGGATAAAAAAGCCAAAAGAGTATTAAAAGTTGTAAATCGACCAAAGAAGATGCTATCTGCTATTCTTATTGGAAATAATATAGTTAATTTATCCGCTTCATCTTTAGCAACCACTCTAGCTATTGATATATTTGGTAGTGTAGGTGCTGGAATAGCCACAGGTATTCTCACATTGTTAATACTTATATTTGGTGAGATTACCCCTAAATCAATTGCCACATTAAATTCAACCAGCTTGAGCCTTACTTTTGCGCCTTTTATAGGAGCTCTGATGTGGTTGCTCACTCCTGTCATCGAAATAATCAACTTTCTCTCAGGTATCTTTATCAGAATGTTCGGCATCGACCCTGACTTCAAGGACGAGACCATCACCGAAGAAGAAATCCGCACTATGGTTGATGTCAGCCATGAATCAGGTGCTATAGAGCAGGATGAGCGCACAATGATTCACAAGGTGTTTGATTTCTCTGATGCCTGCGCCAAAGAAGTCATGATTCCTCGAATCGATATGACAATGGTGGATGCAGATGCCACCTATGAAGAGCTAATTGCTGTTTTCAAAGAGGATATGTACACAAGAATTCCCGTGTGCGAGCCAGACACTGAAAAAGTACTTGGCATCGTCAATATGAAGGATTTTTTAGGGTTAAATCCGCCTGAAGATTTCAAGGTCACCGACTATCTTAGAGATGCCTATTTTACCTATGAAATGAAGAATGTCTCTGACTTGTTTGATGAAATGCGTGAAGAATCTGCATCTTTATCAATTGTACTTGACGAATATGGCGAGCTTTCCGGCATGATTACTCTTGAAGATCTCCTAGAGGAAATAGTTGGAGAAATTCGCGATGAATATGATGAGGATGAGGAAGACCCAGTTGTCCGCCTGAGCGAAAGAGAATATCAAGTCCTTGGTTCTATGAATCTTGAAGATTTATGCGATATTATTCCTCTTGGCTTTGAAAGCGACGACTACGATACAATCGGAGGCTACATAGTCGGCGCATTCGACCACTTTCCAAACGTAGGAGAGACTTACGTCTCAGAGGATGGAACTATCATCCGTGTCCTTGCCGTAGAAAAAAAGAGAATCACAAAGCTTCGCATCAAGCTATCGGCCCAAGCCACCCAGCCACAGCAGTAGAAATATTGATTATCAGACCTAATCCACCAATCATCTGGAACGCAATATGCAATCCAGCTGCAGGTGGATGGGTCTTATTTTTTATCATTCCCAACCTTCTATCTTTTATACAGCATTCATAATCCAGAACTATATTCAGGATAACTCCTGCCGTATTTACAAAAACAAATATCCAAAGACTTATTTCAGTTTTGAGGTTGATGTACAAATATAGATTTGCGAAAAGAAGGAGATTCTTCACTATTGCTGCCTCAATCTTTTTCTTCCAACTCATCCTATAATCCTCCGCGCTCTCAGTTGACCATGTGTCAACCTCCGCTCTTAGCTCTTTGACAATATCCTCCGGCATCTTTCCAGCCTTTCCTCCTAGAGTCACCGCATTTCTATCAAGAATATAGGTATGAAGCTTTTTCATCGGCTTACAGCCAATATGATAATAAACGTAAGAAAATCCTTTTGATGGTGGCCGCTTCATCGCCTTTATCAAAATTCTGGCCATAAACCTATCGTCAATAAAGGTATAATAAAGACTTTTCAGTATTTCCGAAGGCATTGCACCTGTTGCCGCTATATCAATAAGTCGAAACATGTATAGTCTCTTTTTCTGATGCAACTGTTTCATTGAATGACGATGCACAATTGCTGACACAATTGAAATAATGCCTGTAATGCCCCATAACAGAAAACATATTGTTAAAGTATTAAATTGCATACTACTCCCGTGGGAATAAATCGATGTGATTAATAGAAAACAAAAACGACACGCTAAACGCGTGCCGTTAGATTAACATAATTTGAAAGCTAAGTAAAGCAAAAATTAAACTGTCTCTGGCTCTGGATACTCAACACCAAATGTCTCAACAGTAACCTTCTTCATCTTCTGCTCCTGTACAGGTCTGTCTGACCAGTCTGTATCTGTCTCAGCAATCTTGTTTACAACGTCCATACCCTCGATTACCTTACCGAATGCAGCATAGTCTCCATCAAGATGTGGGCTTGTCTTGTGCATGATAAAGAACTGGCTTCCTGCTGAATCAGGAATCATTGTACGAGCCATTGAAAGAACGCCTGGCTCATGCTTAAGATCGTTCTTGAAGCCGTTGCTTGAGAACTCACCCTTGATCGAATAACCTGGGCCGCCCATACCTGTTCCGTCTGGATCTCCGCCCTGAAGCATAAAGCCATTGATTACGCGGTGGAAAATAACACCGTCATAGAAATTGTGGTTAATTAAGCTGATGAAGTTGTTAACTGTGTTTGGGGCAATCTCAGGATAAAGCTCAGCCTTCATGATATCCCCATTCTCCATTTCAATCGTAACTACAGGATTCTGTGCCATAAAATAATTCTCCTTCCTTAAATCCGCTAGTTACGGCTACAGGATCTTTGACTGTTACGCTTACAAGCCTGATGATTTCTCCGCTCGACTAAATGTCTCGCTTAAGAAATATCAGAGCTTGACAGCTACAGTCAAAATTTATAGCCTACCAGCTCATTTAAAAACTGTTTGTTAATTTAATATTTAATTATCTAATTATTTAATTGTAGTTTCTACGTTCTCGAGGATTGTCTTGGCACCCTCGAGGTATTCGTTATTTACATCAAAGATGCGACCTGCATCTGCTGCTGTAGCAAGTGCACGATCCATAGGCATCTTGCCAATAACTGGAAGCTTGAGCTCTGCTGCCACTTCGTCGATATGGCTCTCTCCGAAGATTTCAATCTTCTTGCCACAGTCAGGGCACTTAATATAAGAGTAGTTTTCAACAAGACCAAGCACTGGAATGTGCATCATATCAGCCATGTTGTAAGCCTTCTTCACAATCATCTGAACAAGCTCCTGAGGGCTTGTAACGATTACGATGCCGTCTACTGGAAGTGACTGGAAGCATGTAAGAGGAACATCACCTGTTCCTGGTGGCATATCTACAAAGAGATAATCAAGCTCACCCCACTCAACATCTGTCCAAAACTGCTTTACAACTCCTGCGATAACTGGACCTCTCCAAACTACTGGAGACTCCTCATCATCAAGGATAAGATTGATTGACATAATCTTGGTGCCATCCTCTGCAACCTCTGGAAGCATAATGCCCTCAGCGTTTGCTGCAGCTGGACCGTGTACACCAAACATCTTTGGAATAGATGGACCTGTAATATCTGCGTCAAGAACACCTACCTTGTATCCTGCTCGAGCCATAACGCCAGCAAGTGAAGATGTGACCATTGATTTACCAACGCCACCCTTTCCAGATACAACGCCGATGACATGCTTTATATTTGAATTAGCATTTGGTGCTTCAAGAAAAGCTGTATTTCTAATGCCTGCCTTTGAAGCCTCTGCTGAAGGGCATCCCTCGCAAGAGCCTCTTGAGCAAGAGCTGGCTGAAGCACATGAACTATTATCTGCCATTATTAAACCTCCTATTTGTTGATAACTTAATTATTTACACTGCCAATTAGTATAACATATTCTCACACATTGTACTCGTACATTTGTAAATACAATGGCTCAATTATCAAAATTCGTTGAAAAATCAGTGTTTATCGGAATTGTTGTTACATGCACCAACTTATCAACCAAGTTATCCACAATTTCCACAATTCAAAATTTTTAGTTGAGGATAAGTTAATCTAATAAACAACTTATCCACATTTTCCCCTTTTATTAACAAATATTCACTAAATAACCTCTATTAATTGATAATATACCCTTAAAAGAGAGTTTTTATTTTTCCCTATCTTAGTTATAATGAAGTGAATAATTAAACCGAGGTATACAAATGACAGACACAAAAAATGTTCTATCCTTCGCTGTGGAGCTGGGTGATATTTTGCTCAGAAACGGAGCTGAAGTATATAGAGTTGAGGATTCGGTCCTCGCCATTTTAAATTCATATGATATTACAGACTGCGATGTATATGTTCTCAGCAATGGTATCTTCGCCAGTGCGGATGAGACCACAGTTCACGCAAGTTCTATGATAAGACACGTTCCTATGTATCCAATGCACCTTGGCAGAATTGCTGCTCTTAACAGTCTTTGTCGTGAGGTTTGTGCGAAGACAATTTCAATCGAGGATGCATGGGGCAAGCTTGAGGATTGTAAGAAGCTCCCTGGCTACAATCTTCCTGTAATGATTATTGCCACAGGAATCGGTTGCGGTGGCTTTGCCTACCTTTTTGGCGGCACCGCTTTAGATGGTATCATCGCTACAATCGTCGGCTGCCTGCTTAGAATATTCCTTCATTTTGAGAGCAAAATGAACAATTCCAAGACCGTCACAAACGTTCTGGGAAGCATCTTTATAACTATCCTTGCTATACTTTTTTCAGCATCAGGGCTTCATATCCACTCCGATAAAGTCATCATCGGTGGAATAATGCCTTTAGTTCCTGGAATTCCGTTGACAAACAGTATCCGCGATTTCATCAATAGCGATTATCTTTCAGGCTCCATCCGCCTTATTGATGCACTGCTAACCGCATTTTGTATTGCAGTTGGCGTTGGTATCGTAATCACAATTGTTCAACTTATTGGTGGAGGTGCTTATTTATAATGTATTACATGTATTGCATAGAATTTATTGTTAGTATGATTGCCACAATCGCATTTGCAATTGTGTTTTCAGCTCCAAGGTCTGAGCTTTTCTACTGTGGCTTATCCGGTGCCATCGGATGGATTTTTTACTATCTGATTTGGACTTCTATGGATGCTGCTACTTTAGGAAATGTTGTTGGTGCATTAGCACTTACCATTTTCTCAAGAATCTTTGCAGCCAAAAGAAAAAAGCCCGTCACCGTTTACCTTATTTCAGGAATCTTCCCTTTGGTACCCGGTGCAGGCATTTACTACACATCTTATTATTTAATTATGAATGATATGGTTTCCTTCAGCCAATACGGCTTGCAAACCATAAAAACTGCCGGTGCAATCGTAATGGGAATCATCCTTAGCATGGCTTTCCCACAGAGCTGGTTTAATAAAGCTTTTGCACCTTCCGATCGTAAGTAATCAGGCCATTGAGCTCGTCTTCGATATCAGTTGCCTGAGTAAATACAGCTCCAGCAAGTCCCTCTTCCTCGAGGGACTTTATTTTTGCCATCAGTTCATCATATGCATCCTGCAAATCCTTCTGGTGCTCATATTTCTTATAGCCATAAATAGCATCACGCTTCACATGATTTCCTACCTTCATCGAAAATCCACCATACTCGGAGATTACATAAGGTCTCTGCCCCTGCTTAACCTTTAATTCTTCAAAATAAATATGCTCTGAGAACACATCTCCACAGTCCTCGTGGAACCAACCTGAGGCCGCATCGAATGGTCTTGTATTATCAATCTTCATAGCATATTCCAGGCAATCCGCTGCATCGAACTGTCCCCAACCCTCGTTAAACAGGCACCACTGCCCTAGACAAGGAACACTGATAAGCTGTTCAATCATCTCCTTGCACTCCTGATGCCATACCTGCTTTGACTTTTCGGTGTTGCGTCCAGTAAATCTAAGAAATAGTCTGTTTTTATCCTTGGCATTTCCAAATGGACGAACCACTGTAGGAATATTACAAATCATATTCATATCATACTTGGTACCGCCGTTTACAATATCCTGCCAAACAATCATTCCAATCCTGTCGCAGTGAAAATACCAGCGCATAGGCTCTAATTTGCAATGCTTTCTAATCATATTGAAGCCAAGACTCTTTAGGGTCTCAATATCATTAATCATTGCATCGTCAGATGGCGGCGTCATAAGACTCTCCGGGTAATATCCCTGATCCAAAACGCCATTCATAAAGTAAGGCTTGTGATTAAGAGTCAATCTTGGAATTCCATTTTCATCAGACGCCACGCCAAAATGTCGCATTGCAAAATACGACGAGAATGCATCCTTGCCGTATTCAATGTTGATAAAGTACAGATTTGGCTCCTCTGGTGTCCATAACTTGTAGTTTGCAAGTTTGACGGTGATATATAGCTTATCATCCTGTATCTGGTCTACCTGTACTTCTTTTATTAAATCCTGATTAGACGAGTCAATTTTCACCTGACCCTTCTTCTCAGAGACTTTCATAATGAGTTTCAGACAATGCTTGTCGATGTCTGGTATCATTATAAGCTTCGTCACATATACTTCTGGAACCCATTCCATCCAAACGGTCTGCCAAATACCACTCTGTGCACTGTACCACATGCCACTTGGTTCCAAGGATTGCTTGCCTCTAGCATAGCCAATCCTGTCAGTATAATCACGAACCTTAACCTTCAGTTCATTATCACCTTCAACCACGTAGTCTGTAATATCAAAAGTAAATGAAGTATAACCGCCCTCATGCGCCCCAATATTAATACCATTCAGGGACACATGAGCAATCTGATCCACCGCGCCAAAATGAAGAAGAAGTCGCTTTGTCTTCTTTAACCTGTCCATATTGAAATGCCTTGCATATTCCAAGGTCTCCTCAGGAAGAAGCACATGTCCATCCGTTCCAGAAAGCTTTGTTTCTGGAGAAAATGGCACCTCTATATCACCTGACGAAACCACTCTTCCTTGGCCACTGAGTATACGATAGTTCCAGGTACCATTCAGGTTGATATAGGACTTTCTTTGAAGCTGCGGGCGTGGGTATTCCTGCAGGCCAGTGTATTTAAAGTCTGTAGAGAGCTCATATCTAGCCGCATTTTTATCAGGCTTAGAAATAGCTGAAAGCATGTCCTTCCAATTCATAATCTCCTCCTTCTCCAGAGGCTTCCCCTCGAGGGGAAGCCTTGTTATATTCTGACTTCAGATTGTTTTCTCGCTACCCACGTTCTATATACGATTACTAGGCATATACTATGGACACTGAGTGTCAACAGCCAGCTGCCTGGGTATGAGAAGAAAAGCACATCCTGTGTATGATGAATCTGAAAAAATGTTGCAATCCAAAGCAAGCGTGTGGCACAAGCGCCAAGCAGAGATACAATCATAGGAACTGTAGAGTGCCCCAATCCTCTAAGTCCTCCAGTGAGCGTATCCATAATTCCACACAGAGCATAGAAACAGCAAACCCAGAAAAGACGAAGGGTTCCAGCTGCAATTGCATCCGCACTGTCTGTGTATATTCCAAGTAGCTGTGGGGCAAAACCGTAAGCCAGGTTGCCCATAACAAGCCCCACAACTATAACAATACCAAGTGTCTCAAATATTACCTTCTTAACTCGTTTCTCATTTCCAGCACCATAGTTTTGTCCGACAAATGTCACTGTTGTCTGAGATACAGAGTTCATAGAAATATATACGAAGCCTTCAATGCTGCCTGCCGCTGAAGAGCCGGCAATTACAGCAGTACCGAAAGAATTAATTGCTGATTGAATAACTACGTTTGAAAGTGAAAATACAGTGCCCTGTATTCCAGCAGGAAGGCCAATCTTAATTATTCTTTTAAGAATTCGTTTATCTATTGATATTTGGGGCAATTCCAGCTTCAAGCAACCTTCCTGTCTCATTAGGAAGCCCACCAATAATCCACAGGAAATATAGTTGGAAGTAACGGTGGCTATTGCAACACCAGCCACGCCCATCTTAAATACTATTACCAGCAAAAGGTTAAATAATACATTTATTACACCTGCTATTGTCAAAAACATCAATGGATGTGAGGTGTCTCCAGAAGCTCTGAGTATAGCAGCAAGGAAATTGTATAGCATTACCGCAGGCATAGCCATGAAGTAAATTCGCACATAGAGAGCTGCCAAATCAATAACCTCCACTGGTGAGCCCATCAACTCAAGCATAGGTCGTGCACCAAACAAACCAATAAATATTAAAATAACACCGCAAATTATTGAAAATGCAGTGCTGGTATGTACAGTTTTCTTAACATCTTCATTCTGGCCTGCCCCATAGAACTGAGCAGCGCAAACATTGGCACCAACGGACATACCAATGAAAAGATTGGTCATGAGATTTATCAATGAATTGGTGGAACCGACAGCCGCAAGGCTGGCTTCACCTGCGAATCTTCCCACCACAATAACGTCAGCTGCATTAAAAAGAAGCTGTAACACACCTGACAGGATAATAGGAATTGTAAAAATAATTAGCTTCCCCAAGAGAGGGCCGTGAGTCATATCGAGCTTTTGAGTTTTCATAGTTTGATTATAACCAATGAGGGCAGGTCTTAAAAGACCTGCCCTCAAAAAATTAAAGAAAGAAATTATAGGAAAAATCTAAACTTATGTAAGTATAGATATTGCCCCTAGGTTATTTTGAAGCCCTAGACTACTGCTTGTCAGCAAGCTCAGCCTTAAGTGCCTCTGTAAGAGCTGGAACAATCTTGTTAAGATCGCCAACGATACCGTAATCAGCTACCTCAAAGATAGGAGCATTCTCATCCTTGTTGATAGCGATGATGATATCAGACTCTTCCATACCTGCTGTATGCTGGATAGCACCAGAGATACCGATTGCGAAGTAAACGTTTGGACGAACAGTCTTACCTGTCTGACCTACCTGAAGATCCTTTGGCTTCCAGCCTGAATCTACAACTGCACGTGAGCAAGAAACTGTACCACCGATAACCTCTGCAAGATCCTCAAGGAGCTTGAAGTTCTCAGGTGAACCAACACCACGACCACCAGATACAAGGATCTTAGCATCCATGATATCTACTGTAGATGTAGCATTCTTAACGATGTTAAGGATTTCAACGTAACGGTTGTTCTCCTTAAGCTCTGGCTTGTAGTTGATAACCTCAGCCTTTCTACCAGCCTCCTTAGGAAGCTTCTGCATAACACCTGGACGAACTGTAGCCATCTGTGGACGGTTGTCTGGGCATGCGATTGTAGCGATTGTGTTTCCACCGAATGCAGGACGTGTCATAAGAAGCTGATTGTGCTTCTGCTCCTGACCTTCCTTAGCTACGAGTGGGAAATCACCAATCTCAAGTGATGTACAGTCAGCTGTAAGACCAGTCTTAACACGTGCTGAAACTGTAGGGCCAAGATCACGACCGATAGCTGTTGCGCCAACGAGCATAATCTCTGGCTTGTACTCATTAATATAAGCTGTAAGAGCCTGTGCATATGGCTCTGTACGATATGTCTCAAGTGCTGGATCATCGATAACAACGACCTTGTCTGCACCGTACTCACCAAGCTTGTCTGCAAGGTCAGCGATACCTGAACCAAGTACTACTGCTGTTACGTCTGTTCCTAAATCTGCTGCAAGCTCATGTGCCTTACCGATAAGTTCGAAGGCAATTGAGCTAAGTTTATTATCAACCTGCTGAGCGAATATAGCTACGCCCTTGTATTCTTCTAATGACATTCTATTTGCCTCCTCTTATTAAATTACATGCTTCTCTTTAAGCTTGTTAACGATGTACTCTACTGACTCCTTAGGGTCAAGAGCAACCTTCTCGCCTGCACCCTTACGAACCTTGTCAGATGCCTTTGCGATCTTTGTTGGAGAACCAGCAAGACCGATGTTTGCATCATCAAGATCTGTAAGATCATCACGGCCCCATACAGTAACTTCCTTCTCATATGCATCAAAAATTCCGCCTGGAGTCATGTAACGTGGCTGATTAAGCTCTGAAAGAGCTGTAATTAAGCAAGGCATCTGTGCCTTAACCTCATGATATCTATCCTCATACTGACGCTTAACGACAACGCTGTTGCCCTCAACCTTGATATCCTCAGCATAAGAGATAACTGGAAGTGAAAGGTGCTCAGCGATCTGTGGACCTACCTGAGCTGTATCACCATCGATAGCCTGACGACCTGTGATGATGAGATCATAGTCAAGCTTCTTAACAGCAGCTGCTACTGTTGAAGATGTTGCCCATGTATCTGCGCCACCAAGACGTCTATCTGTAACAAGAACTGCCTCATCTGCACCCATAGCGAGAGCTTCACGAAGCATATCATCTGCCTTTGGAAGACCCATAGTTACAACTGTAACCTTTGCGCCTGTCTCATCCTTGATTCTAAGAGCAGCCTCAAGACCTGCCTTATCATCTGGGTTCATAATTGCGAGCATTGAAGCTCTATCAAGAGTTCCATCTGGGTTGAACTTTACGCCGCCCTTTGTGTCAGGAACCTGTTTAATACATACTACGATATTCATGTATTTAATCTCCTTTTATTTACACGATAATAAACAATCTTACTTGAGCATTGCGCCAGAGATAACAAGTCTCTGAACCTCAGATGTACCTTCGTAGATTTCTGTGATCTTAGCATCACGCATCATACGCTCAACATCGTACTCTCTTGTGTAACCATAACCACCGTGAAGCTGTACAGCCTTTGTAGTAACAGCCATAGCTGCCTCAGCTGCGAAAAGCTTAGCCTCAGCTGCCTCGATAGAGTAGCTTGTCTTGTGATCCTGTGTGTAAACGTCCTTTGTGCAAGCAGCGTTGTATACAAGATACTTAGCAGCATCCATACGAGCCTTCATATCAGCAAGCTGGAATGCTGTGTTCTGGAATGCAGCGATTGGACGACCAAACTGCTTTCTTTCCTTTACGAACTCGATTGTTGCATCGATTGAGCCCTCGCCAATACCAAGAGCCTGAGCAGCGATACCAATACGTCCACCATCAAGTGTGTGCATTGCGATACCAAAGCCCTTGCCTCTAGGTCCAAGGAGGTTCTCCTTTGGAATGCGGCAATCCTGGAAGATAAGCTCGTATGTAGAAGAAGCACGGATACCCATCTTCTTCTCCTTTGTACCGAATGTAAATCCAGGAGTATCCTTCTCTACGATGAATGCAGAGAACTTCTTAGACTTACGTCCCTTAGCATCTTCAACAATATCTGTAACAGCAAATACGATATAAATATCTGCCTCTTTACCGTTTGTGATGAAGCACTTTGAACCATTAAGTACCCAAGAATCGCCATCTTCGATAGCTCTTGTCTGAGCACCCTGTGCATCTGTACCAGCACCTGGCTCTGTAAGAGCGAATGCACCAAGCTTCTTACCACTTGCAAGTGGAACTAAGAACTTCTGCTTCTGCTCTTCTGTACCATATGTAAGAATAGGATCGCAGCAAAGTGATGTATGTGCAGAAACGATAACACCTGTAGTACCGCAAACCTTTGAAAGCTCCTCTACGCACATAACGTATGTAAGAACGTCACAGCCCTGTCCGCCGTACTCCTTTGGTACAGGAATACCCATGAAGCCGTACTTCATCATCTTCTCTACGTTCTCGCGTGGGAACTGCTCTGTCTCATCAATTTCCTGAGCCATTGGCTTAACTTCGTTCTGAGCGAATTCTCTGAACAGCTGTCTAGCCATCTCATGCTTCTTATCTAATGTAAAATCCATGATCTGAATCTCCTTAATTTATTGTAGAAATCATTTCTTTAGTTATTCTCTCGCCTGTTACACTTACAAGCCTGATGAATTCTCCGCTCATCTAACACGATTCGCTTGAGAATTATCAGAGCTTGTCAGCTACAGGCTATCTAATCATATAGTAATGATTTCAATTTAATTTACATATCCACTAACGGGAAGACGCACATATTTAAGATTTGCTTCGCAAATGGATGTGCGTCGTGGCAATACCTTTGCTTCGCAAAAATATTGCTCTTACTGAGCATCTACTGCTGTCTTAGTACGGTCTGCGTTGTATACGTAGAATCCCTTACCAGACTTAACACCAAGGTTACCACCACGAACCATCTTACGAAGAAGTGGGCAAGCACGATACTTACTGTCGCCTGTCTCGTTGTAAAGAACGTCCATGATTGCAAGGCAGATATCAAGACCGATGAAATCGCCGAGCTCAAGTGGTCCCATTGGGTGGTTAGCACCAAGCTTCATAGCTGCATCGATACCAGCGATATCAGAAACACCTTCCATCTTGATGAAAGCAGCCTCGTTGATCATTGGGATAAGGATACGGTTTACTACGAAACCAGCAGCCTCGTTAACCTGTACAGGAGTCTTTCCGATTTCCTCAGAAATCTTCTTGATAGCATCTACTGTCTCAGCAGGTGTGTTAACACCAGCGATAACCTCAACAAGCTTCATTCTGTCAGCTGGGTTGAAGAAGTGCATACCAATCATTGGACGGTTAAGACCGTTACCAATCTCTGTGATTGAAAGTGAAGATGTATTTGAAGCGAAGATGCATTCAGGCTTAGCGATTTCATCAAGCTCCTTGAATGTTGTCTTCTTAACTTCCATGTTCTCGAAAGCAGCCTCAACGATAAGGTCACAATCCTTGCAAAGGTCTTCCTTAAGACCTGGAGTAATCTTAGCGAGGATAGCATCTACTGCTGCCTGCTCCATCTTTCCTTTTTCAACAAGTCTTGCATAACCCTTAGCAATCTTGTCCTTACCGCCTTCAGCCCACTCCTGCTTAATATCGCAAAGAGCTACTTCATAGCCATCAACCATAGCAAATGCCTTAGCAATGCCCTGGCCCATTGTACCTGCGCCAATTACGCCTACCTTCATTTTATATTCCTCCTGAATAATTTAGTCCGCTCCCTTTACTCTTTCTCTCGGTTGTTACGGCTACAAGCCTGATAATTTCTCTGCTCGACTACATGTCTCGCATGAGAAATATCAGTGCTTGATACCTACAACCTACTTAAAATTATTTGGAGCTCACTTAATATTTTTAGTTGATTGAATAATATAAACTACTGTATGTAGTCTTATTGTCTTAACGATTAAGCTTTATGCTTCATATTTCTCTACAATAGTAGCGCAACCCATACCGCCACCGATGCAAAGAGTAGCAAGACCCTTCTTGTACTCTGGGTTGTGAAGCATATCGTAAATAAGTGTTACAAGGATACGAGCACCAGAAGCTCCTACTGGGTGACCAAGTGCGATAGCACCACCGTTTGGATTAAGCTTCTTAAGGTCGAAGCCGAGGTCCTTACCAACTGCTACTGACTGAGCAGCGAATGCCTCGTTTGCCTCGTAAACATCGAGATCCTCAATTGTAAGACCAGCCTTAGCAAGAGCCTTCTTTGTTGCTGGAACAGGACCAACACCCATGATTTCTGGAGCACATCCGCCAAGAGCACCAGCTACGAAAGTAACGAGTGGCTTAACACCAAGCTCCTTAGCCTTCTCCTCAGACATAACAACGAGTGCTGCAGCACCATCGTTGATACCTGAAGCATTACCAGCTGTAACAACTCCGTCTGGATAAAGAGCCTTAAGCTTAGCAAGACCTTCGATTGTTGTACCAGGTCTTGGGCCTTCATCTGTATCGAAAATAACTGTTTCCTTCTTCTTCTTGATTTCTACAGGAACGATTTCATCCTTGAATGCGCCAGCTTCAATAGCTGCACAAGCCTTGTTCTGAGAAGCTACTGCGAACTCATCAAGCTCTTCTCTTGTAAGACCCCACTGCTCAGCTACGTTGTCAGCTGTCTTAATCATGTGGTAATCATTGTATGCATCCCAAAGAGCATCCTTTACCATTGTATCTACTAAAGCACCCTGGCTTGCGCTTGGCCATGTCATTCTGTAACCATAACGTCCGTTAGGAAGTGCAAATGGAGCTAAAGACATGTTCTCCATACCACCTGCTACTACTACATCTGCATCACCTGCGATGATCATCTGTGCAGCCTGGTTAACACAGTTAAGACCAGAACCACAAACAACGTTTGTTGTAACAGCTGTTGTCTCGTTTGGAAGACCAGCCTTGATAGCTGCCTGACGAGCAACGTTCTGTCCAAGACCTGCCTGGATAACGCAACCCATGTATACGTGCTCAACATCCTCTGGCTTGATTCCAGCTCTCTTAACTGCCTCCTTGATTACGATGGCACCTAAGTCTGCTGCTGGTGTAGTACTAAGTGATCCACCCATAGTACCAATCGCTGTTCTACATGCGCTAGCAATAACTACTTTTTTTCCCATGTTTTCTTTCTCCTTTTTAGAAATACTTTTTATTTTGACCTCATAGAGTAATATTTCTTAAGACAACTCATTAAATCATCAACACTTTATACATGTTGCACAATTGTACATCTTCTAAACTGTTAATTTTTTAACGAACCATCTCAAAAAAAAAGACCCCATTCCGTCACCGATGTGAAAATATTAACATAGTTTCGTCACATTTTCAACAAAGATTTTCGTCAGAATGTCAGGTCTTATATTCATTTTCAGAATATTCTAGTGTATATTCTCCAATTCTCTCACTCCGCTTGTTAAAAAATTATCAAAAAACCTTGATTTTACGTTAAAAAGGAAACCGCAGCACGCTGCCGTGGTTTCCAAATTGTGTCTATCGCTATGAAAATTTAATATAAATTCGCACACAGATTTTTAAAAGCCTACTGTCGTAAATCTGTAAGTATAAAGATTTTCACTCCAGCTTCCCACCTCATCTGCGGTGGTAACATACAATGTTCTTGATGATAATCTTCCATATCCGTCTCTTGCGAAACAACCATTGTGATTTCTATCATGACCAGTTGTGGCCTCTCCAATTAATGCGATTCTCATCCAGTCCATGCTACTCAGCGAATCAAGACTGCCATCCCAGGAAGCACTGTAAACTGATTGCTCGGCTGAAATAAAATTCAAATCTCCTGATGGGAATGGATGTGTATCGCAGGTCATATAGAGTGTTCCATCTGAGTATGCAAAATCTGCATTACTGATGAAATCATAGTTGCAGGACACTTGTACTTTTCCAAGTCTCTGAACATTATCCAAATCAGAGCAATCAAGCTCTTCCACATAGGTAGTAGTCTGACTCGCAGTTCCACTAGTGTAAAACAGGAAAATACGGCCATCGTAATTAATCAATGATGGCTGGCCCACTCCCCAGTATCCATCTCTAGATGCGGACACAATTCGTCCTGTTTTTTCCCAACTTGTTAAATCATTTGAAACAGCAAATCCAACTTCATTGGCTGTACAATCATAGGTCGCGCAACCTAAATATGCCATTAAATATGTGTAAGAGTTTCCTTCGTATGTAAAATCCCCTTCTACAACAGTAGGATCGCAAACCTGCACTGAATCCCAAGCACCAGATGTGGTGGCGAGAACTCGTTTGCCATTGTAGCAGATACCATCCTTCACCTCCCCAGGAGTAGCCTCATTAGAACAATACAATACATTACCATTTATGGATGTTGGACAGTATTTATAAACGCCCCCGCCTGCTAAAGGAACGTTATCCTCCTGAATGCTTCTTTCATAATCTTCATATTGTTTTTTTGCCGTTGGTAGTGTCAAAAATGCCACCGCTCCGACTATCACAACGACTTGCAAAAACAATAATAACTTTCTCTTTGTAAATGGCCGCTTTTTCATAACCCCGTCCTCCTTATCTTAAGGGGGAATAATAGCTCTTTTACAAAGGTTATCATGAGCTATGCCATTAAAACGAAAGTTCACAGTACTTATACTAAAGTTTAACTATCTGTTAAAAAATTTTTAACAAAACTTTCAAATACTCAGAATATTTTCTTTTGTATAGAAAAACGCCACATGTCTTATTAAAGACACATGGCGCAAATACCACACTTATACTACGTTTGGTTCTAATTTAAACTTGTCACGTATTGTTTTAAGATACTTTTCTTTATTGCCTGATGCTGCAAGAATCGGAGCGTATGCATCTCTACCACTGATGTTGTATAGGTGCTTGTAATCGCCATCAGCTGGTGAACCAAAGGCATCCATATATTCCTTACAGAAATCAAATATACCCTGCTGTGTTTCTTTGATTCCATCAAGATTGTCATCGTAGTTACCGAAGTCGTACCCTACAGCTCCATTATCTAAAAGTTTAAATCCCTTGAACTGTCTGGTTGGAGAGGCAAGAATCAGCTCCCAGAAAACATTGTAGTCCTTGGATGGATCATGCTTTTTAAGCAGATCACGGTTGAAGCTCTGAGAGTACAGATATGCAGACATAACTCCGGTCTGAAGGAATGTCTCTGTCTGATATGGCTCCGCATTATGAACAGTGTTTGTACCTGCAATCATTCCAAGGATTTCGCATGGAATGTTCCACTTTTCATTACATAATCTGCGTATAGCTATGGCGCCACTTCCTGCCCAGCCAATATCCACAAGGAGAGCCTTGTCACAGCCTGCAAGCATCTTCTCATAGTAACGCTTTGCCGCTTTGTCTCGCTGCTGATAGAGGGATACTATTCTGTTAGCATTCTCCTCTAAGCATACTCTGAGAATCTCCACATTCTTCGTAGTAAGCTCATCCTCTAAATGAAGCTTTATCTTTCGTCCTTCTGCGCCAATCAAATCCACCTTTGTGTTGGCAATGGTGTAGCCCTCCACCTTGTCTGCAAGGTCTGTTAGCTCCATTGATGACAGAATCTCTGAAAGCTTATACTTCTGGTTAACCTTATGATAAAGGAATCGTCTAAAATAATCGCTTTTGTCTAGCTCGAAGGTAAGGACAGTCGCAGCTTTTCTAGACCAGTATGCATATTCTGTTCTGCCACTATCACTCTCGTCAGGATACATCATCTCGTATACCTGCTTGATAGTATCTCCGTCACGCGATAGGAAAAGCAGCTTATCAATATTATGAAGCTTTGCATATTCGTGAATATACGAACAATAACCCATCACGAAAAGACCACCGTAAATATAACCGTACTCATACTCCATAGAAGTAGACTTCTCGTCTGCGCCTGAATAAATACGGTTGTTTACAATACCACGATATGCTCCACCAATAATAGGAGACATATCATAGGATCTGAACAGTAATGTTTTCCTATTTACATTTGGATAGTATAGTGTATCGAAACCATGGGCCTTTGCCATTGCAATATCACTATGCGTATTGTCACCCACATGTATATAGCGGAGGTCTTCGCCCATCTTTTTCTTAACTACATCATAGAGACGACCATCGCTCTTACTCTTATGATATTCATTAGAAACGAAAATATTCTCGTAGCCTGCGTAGCCATTCTTTTCCAGCATCTTTACGAGAAAATCCTTAGTAAGATACATATCAGAAGTTATGACAATAGTCTTTCCCATTTCCTGAAGGCGGGTAAATACCTGCTTCATAAATGGATTAGCATAGCATATGTCAAACTCTAATTCCTCTTCGATAGCCTTTCCTCTGGCTGCATCCAAACCGGTGATGTCATGCATACGGTTCCAGATGTCGTCAATATCTACTTCGTAGTCAACGAATTTCTTCTTTTGTTTTCTAAGTCTTTCGGCTCTAATTAATCGAGCCTCATACTCAGCACGTGCTCTAAGATCCTTAAAGTTCAAGAAATCCAAACGACAGCCAATCAAATAAAACAAATCAGCTGGCTCAGATAACGGTCTGAAAATCAAAGTGTCAAATATATCAAAGGAGACAACATCATACTTTGAAAGCTTTTCAACGAATTTATCCACAGAAATATCTGGGAATTCTTTTTTAAAAAGCTCCATCTCCGATTTCTTATATTCCACATTCTTGTATTCATAAGTCTTGGCCTTGTCATCCTCACCAAGAAAATGCATATGCAAAATATAGTAGGCAAAATTAAGCCATAATAAGTAAAGGTATGATAAAAACTTCTTAATTCCAGTCGAATTGTCATGCATAGCATGATACTTCGACTTAATTCCTGGATATTTATTTACCAGGAATATGTATAACTTTAATCTCATTCTATAATTCTTTCTCTGCAAATCTTAATGCTGAATCAATCACAGCATCCATATCGTAATACTTGTACTCGCCAAGACGTCCACCAAAGAGAACCTTGTCTTCTTTCTCAGCAAGCTCTTTGTACTGCTCGTATAGCTTTCCATTCTTTTCATCATTTACTGGATAGTATGGCTCATCGCCAGGCTTCCATTCTGAGCTGTACTCACGGCTGATGATAGTCTTAGGAATATCATTTCCTTCATCATCCTTACCAAACTCAAACCACTTGTGCTCAATGATTCTAGTCCATGGAGTCTCTGCATCTGTATAGTTAACAGCAGCATTTCCCTGAAAGTTTGGCTTATCAAGTGTCTCGTTCTCAAATCTAACTGAACGATACTCAAGAGTACCAAGCTTGAAATCAAAGTATGCATCAATAGGACCAGTGTAAACTACCTTCTCTGCGAGGGCATCAAGCTCAGCCTTGTTCTCAAGATAATCTGTATTAAGACGTACCTCAATACCATCAAGCATGTTCTCAACCATCTTTGTGTAACCACCTATTGGAATACCCTGATAAAGAGCATTGAAGTAGTTGTTATCAAAAGTAAGTCTCACTGGAAGTCTCTTAATGATGAATGCTGGAAGCTCTGTACAAGGACGGCCCCACTGCTTCTGTGTATAGCCTTTGATAAGCTTCTCATAGATATCTGTTCCAACAAGTGAGATTGCCTGCTCCTCAAGGTTCTTAGGTTCTGTGATACCAGCCTCTTTTCTCTGCTCCTCAATCTTTGCTGCAGCCTCTTCTGGAGTTACAACTCCCCACATCTTGTTGAAGGTATACATATTAAATGGGAGTGAATAAAGCTCGCCCTTATAATTTGCAACTGGTGAATTTGTGAAGCGATTAAAAGTTGCAAACTTAGTTACATAATCCCATACATGCTTCATATTTGTATGGAAGATATGTGCACCATATTTGTGCACATGAATACCTTCCTGCTTTTCTGTATATATATTTCCTGCGATATTAGGTCTCTTGTCGATAACGAGAACCTTTTTGCCAGCATCTGTAGCCTGACGTGCAAACACTGCACCAAAAAGTCCAGATCCTACTACTAAATAATCGTACATAGTCTTACTCTCCTTTTAGCCTAGAGGTTTACTGTAAAAATTCTCCCACCGGAGGATGGGAGAATGGTTTGTTTTAATTACTCTCGGATGTATTTACCAGCTTCTCAAAGTCTGTAACCGTCATATGTGCTCTCTTAGCAGCCTCTTCAATGTTCAGCAGTCCATCTTTGACTAGTGAAACAAGCATTTCCACTCTGCCTTCTTCTCTGCCTTCTTCTTTCAGTTCTTCAACTGCTTTACACATATCGTACTCACCCTCCTTGTTCTTCTTTGGCAACTCCAAAGAAGCGAACTCACTCATCAGTTCAGCTGTTTCTCTGTCCATCTGACTAAATGAAATGTCATTTCTAACTGCTTCCCTCAACTTTTCACCATCATTTCTTCTATTAAGAAACGTAAAAAGTTCCCGCAATTTGGTTTTAAAGCCAGGAATAACATCTAAATCTATAATTGAAAATTAATATTACAATCATCCACAAATGAAGCTATTTTCTCATCCATTGAAGCCATCATCTCTTTAAGAGTAGTTGGACCATCCCATGAATTAATACCCCAATAAATTGTAACAGTAACAACTGGTATAAGTCTATCCTCTTTAGTAAATCCAGATAAAAATGTACTAGCGTCTTGAATTGCTTCTGTTCTTCTTTCTTTTGCTATTGACTCTACCTGTTCAGCATAAGTAAGCGCATTGTAAAGCATTGTCCTAACAGGCATCGCATAATGAACATCGCTTTGATTCTCAATTCCAAGCAACACAAAATAATTCGAATTGCCCCTCATTACGATTGCAGATTTAATGACATCACGAATCTTTTGAACTGTGATTGATTTTTTACTTCCGGTTAGCGGTATGTTAATCAGACTGGTTGCATCGACTTCTTGCAACTCCTTCCAGTCAATGACCTCTTCTCAATCATAGATTAATCCATTAAAGAAGTCTGCAAACTTCTCAGGATTTCTCATGTACTTCTTAGTAAGCTTGTCTCTACATCCCATGGTATAACTCTTTCTATAGTATAGCGAATATTACTTTTGGACTATACGATAATGATGGTCCTACGCTATATCTAAACTATCTAAACTAGTAATAGTAATAGTTTACCATAGTTTTATCGAACATTTAATCGATATCCGTTCGAGTCTCCGTTCACTAAAGATAAAAATATCTCATCACTAAATTATAATTTTAGGAAATCCTATCCATTAAAATCAACTTACATAATTCTGCAAATTCAGATTTATAATAATTATGCTCATAATGATTTGGACCAAGCAATTTATTCTCTTTATCTCCTAAATAATTGTAAGTTCCCATATTAAGCACTTTACAATTAGGATTCAAGGCTTTGTAATAATCATTCATTTTCATCCATAATCCTTCTCGAGCCTTTAGATTACTTAAATCAATCTTATCTTTTAACGAATCTATCTCTTTATAATCTGCTATATTATTATTACTATCTTTGAATTTTGTTATAAATGCCCCCTCTACAAGTATAATATTTTTAGAAAAACCAAGTTTTTCCAATCTTTCGTTTAGAACATCACAATGTTGAGTCCATATTTGCCAATAATCAGCATTTCTATAATCCAATTTTTCATAATTACGTTGAATTATTTCTTCATACAAGTCCGATAGTTGCATATCTGGTGACAATGCTACGCCTTGTCCTATATAACAATCATCATTTATTCTTCTTACTCCAGCTACAGCGTCTGCGTAAAAATCAATCAATAGATATTCAGCCTTACTCTCCTTTAAATACTCAAATGTTTGCTTATCCATTTCTCGATTTACATTCGTAAGATTTCTTTCACTAGCCTGCTTTTTAAAAGCATTTGATATATTTTGATCGCATTTATCTGATGTTGCTGAAATTGCTGAGAACCAAAAATACGAATCACAAACATCAATTATACTTCGCCAATTATCATTGTAGAAGTTCTGAAACATATTTCTTGTATAGCAACTTCCCCATGTTGCAACCTTTATTTTTTTTAAAGCATCATTTTGCCTGTGCTCTATTGATGTACTACTATTTGTTCTTACATAACAAGCCAATGTTCCTTGAATTGTTTTATACCACTTTCTTTCGCAATCCGATGTATGAATTTTATACTCAACAAAGTCTTCTACCATTAAAGGCAATACTATAGAATAGTTATAGTTTTTATGATGATATTCTACATAACAATCTAATGTATAGTTGTCTTGTGAATAATCCCAATATTTATTTTTGTTCAATAAAACTATCCATTCATCACCATGTCTAATAATATCTTTTCGATTTTTAGGCCCCACATTACTATCTGTACAATACCTCTTACCCATCAAAAAATAAGTTGGTACATAGTTCTCGTCCTTTGGAAGTCCCGCAATTACCAATTTGTCAGTTTCGGGACCTTCGGAAAATGATATTCTTGAATAAACATTATTATCCATAGGAGCTTGTAAGGAAATATATATTGTATTTCTCGACAAACTAAATTTCAAATAATCAATAACCTCATCTCTACTGTTATCTGTCACATTGTATGTTTCATTTCCGATTACTACAGTTAATTCAATACCAGAAACATTTTCAGTGAAGCAAAGCATGTCTAGTCCAATACCCAAATATTTATCGTTAACAATAGCCTCGATTTGGTCAAACGCCACAATTTGAGTCCAGGTTCTTGGAGACTTATTATTATCTACATCCAGATACTTCAATTGAAACTGTACAATTCCTTCGGGTATCCCTTCAATTTCAAACCAAAGAATATCATCTTTTATGCTTTTATTTTTTATTACACATTCTTTATTAGTCATTAGATACTAACTCCAAATCAATTATGCTCTCCCTAAAAGAATATTTTTATACAAATTCATTTTTCCAGGAAATCTTTTTATTGTCGCTCCAAAGCCACTTCTTTTTACCGATACTATAAAATCTACTGGCTTTCTTATTGGAAATGTAATCATTCTCCCCAATTTATACGACTTTGAACCAATCACATCATTATACTTACATAAATACTTATCCTGCTCATAGTTCTCGATTATTTCATTTGAAAAACTTGTGTTGTTTGCAGATAAAGTATTAATTCTTTTTTCCATAGCATCAATTCTTGCTTGAGCATCAACAAGACATTTATTTAGGGCATTTATCGAATCATCATATCTCTTATTGCTGCTAGATTCTTTATTAACATTTATTAATCTATTCAAGAAAAGATTATAGAAATTGCTCTCCGCTGCATATTTCCAAAAATAATCTGAAAGATACTTATTTACATTACTCCAAGGCTTAACTTCACCTGTGTAATGTATTAAGTATGGATTCTTTTCATATTCATAGAAATTTGCCATATCTTCATCATTCAGATGAAGTTCTAAATTCTTACTTTCCTGCAAATGTCTATAGTGCCATGTAAAGTTCCATCTTGGGTCCAAATAATAAATTCTATCAACACTCATCATGTTTATTAAATCCTGATCTGGATATCTAAAATCCTGTCTCTTTGCTAATAACTTAAATGATTCATCTGTATAATGTTCTTTTCTACACTGGTCACAGTTAAATAAGATAACTCCTGAATTAATATACTTATCTGTATCTAATCCTAAAGAAAGAATTATATATTTTTTCATCTTATCGTGCATTAGATTTCTAACTGCACCAATTAAATTATCTCCTAAATCAACATCATATAATTCAGATACATCATGAACTGCAACAATATCACAATCAAGATAGAGAACTTTATCGTACTGCTTGAAAATTTCAGGAATCATGATTCTGTAGTACATCTCAATAGAGAAATATGCTGAAGAATACATTCCATCTTTACAGAATTCCTGAACATTTACACACTCTGTTTTATAGTTTTCTCCACAAATATCTTCTAGTCTTAAAATTGTTGTAGCTGGCAATTCTGTATACAATACATAAAATCTATACTCTCGATCCTTTGATGCATTCTTCATAATTGAAGTAATTGTAACTGCGATATAAGGAGCATATTTAGCATTTGCAGAAAATACTATTGGAATAATATCGTTTCCTTTCTTCACTGCTCTTTTATTTACATTGACTCTTTTGGCGCTCATTTTCTTATATTACCTCCCTAATGGCTTCTCTAATAGCATTACTTACACGTAAGCAGTTATTAGTATCTCTATATCCAAAGAAATCATCCACTCGTCTTTGGTATTCTTTTTCAACGTCGCAATCGTTCTTTATATAATTAACAATTGACTTCATAGCTGTCTTTTCATCATAAACTACTGGACCAAAACCATCTCGTTTATAATCAAAATAACCTTCTTGATAAGTATGAGTTTTATAAAACTTTTCCTCATCAAACTGACAGTAAATTACAGGTTTATTTAAATATGCAACATCATACGAAACAGAAGAATAATCTGTTACTAATATAGCAGCTTCTGATATTACTCTGTTGTAAGTCCAGTTCTCATCAGCAATTTCTATGCAATCGTTTGCATCAAAGAATGAATCTGTAGATTTCATAACATTATGTTGCATCAATAATAATTTATAACCATATTTTCTACATGTTTTTAATAATTCTTCATCTGACAATAACTTCGAATAGAACTGGAAATAGTCACATTCAGTGAAGTTGTCCTTTATAGACTGCTTTCCGCTACTATCCTTCTCAACACAATACTTTCTCCATGTAGGTAATATAGCTATGTATTTTGATTCTCTTTTTTCAAGATAATCAAATCTTGGGAAACCTAAAAGCTTAACCATTCCTTCGTCAAAGCCGTAATTTGCAATATTACGTGTTTCTTCATACTCAGGAACACCAGCTGCTACAAATAATCTTATATTCTGATAATATTTTGAATAATTTGCAGACATATCATTTTTAGTAATTCCATGCTGTAAGAATATAAAAGGTTTTTTAGATACAATATCTCTAAAGAGCTTTTCCTCAACAGGCCACATTACTCCGTCTGTCTGTGAGCCAATCAACACATCACTTATTACAAATAAACATTTGTGTTTCATACTTCCTGTAGCCACTACATTGCTACCATACAAAGCTCTAAGTCTTTCGTAATCATCACAATTTTCATTGATAATAAAGTAATACTCTTCTGAAGCTTTTTTATTTCCAATTAAAAATCTAAATAACGCTTCTCCGTTATCACCCGCTGCATCAGGTCTATCCCAAATTAGCCAAACTTGCTTTTGTTTTTTATGAGAATGATAATAATCTCTTAAATACTGATTATTAAAACTCATATTCTTTTTATAAGCCGATTCGCACTCATAAATCTTTTCACCAGTTGCTTTTGCTATCATCAACTTAGCAACATTACATTTAAGAAGCCAATTATTCTTTGTATAATACTGTTCTGCGAACTGCATTGATACTGGGAAAAATCTTGAATACATGTATCTTGTACATTCAATCTGCTCATCTCCAATAAACATGTAACATGTAATTTCTCCATCATCACTTAATGGAATTTCAGCATCAAAGAATATTCTCTCTGAAATGACTGCAGTATCAAACAATACCTCTGGCTTTTTATTATGTCTTAAGCGAACATCATAAAACTCATCACGATATTTAAGCTTAATAGAAAAGTCTTCTGGAACAAATGGAACGAACAGTGTAGCTTCAATCAGCAATTTAGATTTATCTATTGCGCCAAACATATATTCAACTATAGGTGAATACTTTATCTTTATATTCTCCATTGTATTTGAATAATATAAAACATTATCTTGTGTTATATATTTACTCTCACAACCCTGTCCCTGTCTCAATACAAATAATTTTTGTTCTAAAGATAACTTCTTATCATTTTTCAATACATCTCTACTGATGTAAGAAACGCAGTATAGAGCCATCTCTCTATACTCCTCTAGGTCATCACCAAATTCAGTTACAAGATTATTAATGTTATATCTATTAGCAATAAAATCCTTGAAAAGATTGAGTAACATGTGCTGTACATTTTTTGATACACTACCATTCTTTGCAAGGCCAAAGTTAATCATACGTAAGTATACATTTTGCAATACAGCTTTTGATGGAATAGGATTTCTTTTTGCAAAATCTGTCGCGAAAACAGCTTCTGATAGATTCGTTCCAATAGTCTGCAATTTATTTTCCTGCAGAATTGTATAATATACATTCTGCATAAATGCAATTGTAGGAGATGCGTCCTCAAACAAAGATATATTGTAAAATTTTCTAGGAATCCAAACTGAATCATAATAATCAATCATAGTATTTGGCTGTTTGGAAATATCGATAATTCTACCATTATCATAATATTCTTTTGTTAAAAAATGAGTGTCATTGGTATTGTAATATGGTAATACAAACACACGCATTGAGTTTCTAATATACTGATATGTATTAGCAAAATACATAGGCGTAAATCTATCACCAGCACGACAATAGCTAAGCCACTCTCCCTTATTTGCATAGGCAAGGAAGTCTTTCCATAAATATACTCTAACTCGTTCATTATTTATGTTTATGCTCGATAAATCGTCAACTCCCTTTATAAACAACTGAACATAAGTATTGTCTTCCAATACTTGATCATTGATGCTTTCAATAGTCTCCTCTAATTCATTCGACTTTTCATCTAAGTCCATCACTACCGAACAAATACACCTAATTACTTCACTCATATCATTTTCTCCGCTAATTATTGTTTTTTTTATTTCTGAAGCCACAACTTTTCTTGTAGCTTTTTTTCTATACACTTTATTGACTTTTTTTCCATCTCTTTTGATACTTCTTTGATTAAGAATGTATTCAGCCATCAATCTAGACAATCCATCAATATCTTCATTTGCAATAATATTTTTTGAATTGTTTTCAACTAGGTATTTAGCTCCTGTGTTTTCCGTGACTATTATAGGTTTTCCTAACATTGCACCTTCTAAAGCAACTAGAGAACAAGACTCATCTCGTGAAGGTACCAGAAACACATCTATAGTTTGGTAAAAATCATATAAAGCTTTTAGTTCTTTTAGTCCATCTAAGAAATAGATGTTCTCACAAACATATTGTAATAATTCTGAATAATAACACTCTGACCAACTTGGAATGTCACCCAGAATATACAACTCTGCTCTGAATCGTAATTCCTGTGGCAATAATGAAAATGCTTTAATTGCAATATCTTGTCCTTTTCTACGTTCCACTGTACCAGAAACTAGAAATTTTATTTTTGTAGCACGAGTTTTTTTTCGAATCTTTTTTATAGGCTCAATATAATTATGAATTATATCAACATTATCTATATCATATCTGTGCTTTAGATAATCTCTTACATATTCACTTACACATACAAGATTATTTACTTTTTGTATTTTTTCCTCATCAATATTACAGTCTTTACAAAGTTGTGGAATATTGCTGCCTTCCATTAAATACAAAAAGGTTTTTATATAATCCTGTACTCTCAAAGCAAAATCGATGCAAAAAAGCGTATACACAATTACACAATCATACTGTTTAATTATTGATTTAAAATCTTTGGCATACAGAAACTGTTCATCTATCTCGCGAACCCCAATTCCAAGGTTTTTAAATTCATCCGAGAATGGTCCAGTATTATAAGTCCATACATCGATATCATATACATCTGAAACAGCGATTGCCAAATTCATGGACGCGTGTGGCGTTCCAGAATACGTCATATCATATGTTACAAGTAATAGTTTCTTTTTATTCGCTTTCATTACAGTTTTCCTATAATGCGATTTCTATTCTTTTCAAACAACCAGCTACCAAATAGCATTAGTCCAAATGCCCAAATTAGCAATTTTAACCAAGCAGTCCAATGAGAAGCCTGACTATATAACAACGCATCTCTCGTTAAATAAATTGATAAAAAAATAGGATTATACGATAAGACTTGTTGGAACTGTATTGGCATATGATCTAGAGGCAAAAATACTCCAGATACATAAAATAACAGCATTATAAATATAGAATATAAATAATCAACATCTGCAAAAAAAACGTATGCAACTGCTAATATTTTCCCCATTCCACAAATAGTCATAATCATTAATAAGAAAATAGGGATTAGAATAACAACTCGCCATGACAGTTTCACATGGAAATATATTATTATTGGAATGTATGCAATAAACGAATATAAAACTTCTTTCCATGCCGAAAAAATCTTCTCACAAATAAAAATATCTGGTGAAACTTTAGCTCTAACTATTAAGTTTTTATTACTAACCAAACATCGCATGGCGCCTTTAGATGCGGAATTATAAAAATTGTAGATAATAATACCTACAAAAACAAAAGCAGGGAACTTATCGATATCATGCGTAATTATATTTTGATAGTACAAAGACAAAACTATCATGTAGATAAAAGGATTAAAAATATTCCAGAAAAAACCGAGATTAGTTTCTGCTGTCTTTTTAACGCTATCTTTATAACTTATCTGTCTTATAATAAAAAAATTCTGCCTTACTTTATTAATATTCTCTCTCATAGCTTATATTTTCTGTATTATCTCGTTTTCTTTTAACTTCAATGTCAATATACCGGCAACCAATGCCGCTGCAGACCAGCAAACCATCTTAATCATCTCTTGAAAATCATATGTCCCATATATAACGCATTGTCTTGATAAGTCTGCAAAAATAAAAATAGGATTATTTCTTGTAAAACCTATTAGATACTCTGGATATCTTTCAATAGGCATGTAGATAGCCATCATGTGAACTAGCGCAACTATGAGATTATGCCAAAGAAATTTTATATCTTTATAGAATACATACACTGTTGCAAGGATTAATGAAATCCCAATTGTAAAGACAAGTTCTGAAATAACCGTTATTGGTAATAATAGTATTGTCCAACTAATACGAACCTGAAATACTATCAATACTACAAACAAAGCAATAAGTGAAAAACCAAGATTAACAAAAGCTGTGTAGTCTCGCGATAATACAAATAATTCACGAGGCAGCTTTGTCTTTTGCAATAAAGACTTATTGTCTTCTAGAGCTGTCATTGCTGTTGTTGTCGCCGTATTAAATAAAGTCCATATTGTATATCCCGTTATAAAATATAGTGGATACATAGACTTATTAGTAGAATATCCACTAAATACAAAACTCATGACAAACATAAAAAGCAATGGATTCAATACCGACCACAGTATCCCCAGCACACTTCGCGAGTACTTTCTCTTTATCTCCCTGGCAGTGAGTTCTCGAATAACGAAAACATATTGCTTTAAACCATATTCCATGTTAAGACACCTCACTGATCTTCTTTGGAGCGTTATCGCTTGAATCGACCTCGTTCATATGCTGATATGCCTTGCATACTACCTCAGGCTTGCCAACCATTCTAAGCTTACCCTTTTCAATCCAAACAACCTTTGAGCAATTGTCTCTGATAGTACCCATACCATGGCTAACCATAAGTACTGTACTACCTCCGTGAATCATTTCCTTAACTCGCTTTAAGCTCTTCTTTCTAAAGAACTCATCACCAACTGAAAGTACCTCATCAAGAATAAGGATTTCTGCGGCATCACCAGCCGTAGCTATAGCAAATCCAAGACGGCTAACCATACCACTTGAATAGTTTTTAACCTTTTCATCCATGAAATCCTCAAGCTCTGCAAACTTAACAATTTCATCGTAGTGCTCGTCTAAAAATGCTTTCGAATAACCAATGATGGCTCCGTTCAAATAAACATTCTCGCGGCCTGTAAGCTCCATATCAAAACCAGTTCCTAATGTAAGAAGCTGGACCTTTTTTCTATCAACCTCAACCTTTCCAGATGTAGGACGAAGAGCTCCAGATACAATCTTGAGGATAGTTGACTTACCAGAACCATTAGTACCGATGATTCCAACGACCTCTCCCTTAGAAACATCAAAGCTGACATCATCCAATGCACAGAATTCTCTGTAAGAAATATTTCGCTTTAACAACTGGATGAAATAATCCTTGATACCAGATGTACTCTGTGTCGCAACCTTAAATTTCATAGTCACATTCTTTACAGAAATTACTGTATCTGACTCATCCAAGTCTTCAATCTCAAAACTGTTTGTATTGTTAACTCTATCGCGAGCAGCACTACGGTTGCCCGCTGCCTTCTCAGCCTTGTCTTCCTGTAAGGTATTCCAGATTTCAAAACCGATAAGTGTCAAAATAATTCCTGCTGCGGCGCATAAAACACCGAGAATAATTGGCACATATCCAACTGTTGCTTCCACTACCTTCAAAATACTACCTGTTAATTTCATTTCGTCTTGACTTTCACTTTCTTTTTCTTCAACACTACTCTGAGCTTCGACAACCTCTGTCTCAGGTAAAACTTCCTCTTCGGTCTCGTCTATTGGTGTTTCTTCTACCTCTAGCTCTTCTTCTAACTCCCCAACGGTATCTTCACCTTCGATGAATACATCAACGCTAGTCAGGTTCTCAATAGGTTTTCTATTGGAACCATCTGCGTCGCAGGTGTAACCGTCAACTACTGTAATATATGCATTTCCACCTGAAAGTGTTTCAAATGAAAGCATGTATTTTCTTCTGGAAGATAATCCACTTCCCTCAAGTACGATAACTCCATCTTCCTCAGAATTTCCACCCTTGATGTACTGCATTCTGTTCTTGTCGTACTTGAGCTCAATATGATAATCCTGATTACTATCTTCAGTAGTTATGTAAACTCCAATTGGAAATTTGGAATCTTCCTCTTCATTGTATTCACTTGATCCAAAGCTCACCTCGCTACCAGCAGCATAGGCATAATTTGAACAAAGTGATACGCAGCAAACCATTGTCAGTGCAGCGGCAAGGCCTCTAATATTATGTCTTCTCATTTCTTTCTCGCTCTCTTAACCAACGTTTTCTTTTACTATATTGCAAATAATATTTGTAGTGATTGTAGGACCATAAATGGCTTTTAATTCTGGACTGTGTCGCATAAAGCATTACCGAACCCTCAAACCATCCCGAAATATTCACTACATGTCTTTTTCCAAAAATCCTTTCCCTGAGTTCCAAGACAACTCTTCGCCAGAAATGATTGTCATCAAAATCCTTTTCTGTAAGCTTTGCAGCAAGCAGTGCATTATCGTAATCAATCACATCATCGGAGAAGTGCAGCTGACCAAATACCTCTGCCTCCTGACGAGTAGGCTTGGACATAAATCTAAATAATGCAGCCTCAATTTCCTTCTGAGAAGCTGGATTATTGATCAATCCACTTATTTCTTCAAAGCTATTATGCAAAGCAAATAGCTCATCCATATAATCGCTGATAATGCTCTCCAGCTGATTCATAAAATCAATCTGGCTCTGGGAAACCTCAGATAAAACTGGAACCATCTTATCTGACTCTCTTCTATATCTAACTGTCATGCCATGTGGTGCAGAAAAAATGCACTCAAACAGGCAATTGTTGAAAAGCACCTTATTCTTAAGGCCCGTCCGTGGACCAAATAAAAATGAATGATACTGTTGCTCATCAGCAGAAGCTGGAATCTCGTAAAGGCCATAATAATAACCCTCAACCGGCTCCTGCACGCCTAGGTGCTCACGGAACACATTCAGACTCTGCTGGATTGAACCAACCCAGCCGCTGTCCACAACAGCTATTTTTTCTTTTGCTCCAAATCCCATTTCATCAAGATATTTGAGAGCGTTTGTAAATTCATTTTCTGAGTGCTGGGCAAGTACCCTTATGAAATCTTCATCACTCTTTAAAAGATTACTTACTTCGCCAAGTCTGTGTCTTGGTATCTGCTCATCCTTCTGAACCTTTAGGTAAGCCGCAAGCCTATCCACAAACTGTGGCTTATCCTCTTCAGGAATGCCTGCACGATTTATCACAGTGGTAGGCGTAACATCCACACCGCCCAAGGTGATATATGATAAAGCCTGCTTTATATCTAAATGATAAAGTGGAACTCGTAGTGATAACCTAGAAACACACAGATACTTACACTGAATATTCAGATCAAACTTCTTAACATATTTTTCAGCGATTACGTAATATAGATACGCATCTCTAGCCAAGAAGAACAGAGTACTTATGCCCCTGTCCATTGCATCATTAAGCACATGTAACACAAAACTGTTCAGTGCTGGCGCAAAAATCTTCTTACCAGTATGAAAAATAATATCTTGCTCTTTTTTCACTAACATAACTCCTAAGCAGAGAATCCATTTCTGATTCCAAAAGCTATTCTATTTGGAACCATCCAAACCATAATAGGCTTCACTACATAATGGAGCTCTCGCCATGGGTTTAATCCCAATTTCTTAAAACCATTCCATCTGATGACAACTTCATCAAGCTGATCAGGTAATGTTCTGCGATTGTAGCTATCCTTTGTCTCGCGATATCCAAGGACATTTTCCTGAAGGTTGTATCCCTTCACTCCTGAAGCTACCAGATTCATAAACAATTGGTAGTCCTCTCCTCTGCGAGGCTTTTCCTCTAAACCATAAGGCTTATCCATGGACAATACGCTCTTTCGAAACATAATTGTTGGATGAGCATATGGCTGGTATTTCAGGAAGTCTCTTCTTGAAGGCTTCTTTGGATACTTGCGCAGACCATAAATCTGATCTGAATCATCCATCAGTAGTAAATTACCACCAACAAAACCATACTCTGGGTGATTCTCCAAAAACTTATACTCACACTCTAGTCTGAATGGAGCACTAATATCATCCGCATCCATTCTTGCCAGATATTTGCCCTTGGCAATCTCTACCATCTTGTTGAGGCCGTAGGCCAAACCATGATTCTTTTCCTCTCGGATGAAAACAATTCTTGAATCATTTTCTTTATATTCAGCAATGATGCTCTTAACATCATTGCTTGAACCATCATCAAATATAATTAGCTCAAAATCCCTAAAGGACTGATCTAGGATGGATTCAATGGCCTTTCGTAAATGCGATTCATCGCAATTATAGACCGGAAACAGTACACTTATTGAAGGCATCTTCATAGACCTTTCTCATCACTTTTTCTGATTCTGATTTTTCAAAAGAAGTGACTGACTTTCTTATTTTTTCTCTGTTGTATCTCTTGTGCTCACGCTTGTAGGAATACATCTGGGCAATGGCGTTGGCATAAGCATCCACAGTATCCTCTCGAACAAGAAGACCATTTTTCTCATGCTTGATATATTCTTTGGAGCCTCTGTTGCTTGATGCAATTACTGGGAGTCCAGTGAACATCGCTTCAAGAGGAGCCATTCCAAGCCCTTCCCTAATAGAAGGAAATACCATAACATCAGCAGCTCTTAAGAACTTCCTGATGTCTACTTCATATCCATAAAATCTGACGTTATTCTCTAAACCGTTTTGCTTAACGTACTTCTTTAACGCACATTCCTTACAGCCACTACCGATAATTCCATAAATAATGTTTTGACCATCAGGATTATTGTTTTGGAAATACTGAATAGTTTCGATAATCTTTTTCTGATTCTTGTTCTTTCTGATTTCTCCAACACTGATTACGAAGAAGTCCTCTTTCTTGATTCCAAGCTTTATACGTTCCTTGATCTTGTCCTCTTCGTCAGTCAGACAATAATATTCTGAATCAACTCCCTCACCAGGAATGCGATACACATAATCCGCACACATGGTCTTTGCAGCGCTCTCATCCTCGTGATTGATAGTGACAATTGCATTTGTATTCCTGCTTAGGAAATACTCAGCCATATAATAGATGCAATTGCGAATCTTCGAAGCGCCGCTGTAGAAATGAAATCCGTGGGCCGTATAAATAACGTAAACGTCCTTCAATCCCATGCAGGCAATTCTCGCAACCAAACCGCCAATCGGTGTGTGGCAATGAATGATATTTATTTTTTCTTTCTTTATATACTTTCGCAGAGCAATAATTGCTCGCGTATTAGCACTTATATCTGCTAATGATTGAGTGATTGGAATATCCTGATACTTAACACCCAATTCTTCCAGAGTGCTTTCACCTTCTTCATATACAACATTTTTGGAATTTGATGCATAGTGGACTTCCACATTCATCTTTTCCAACAACTCAACATTTTGTTTCTCGAACTTCGATAAAAAACCATATACCGACGAAACAATCAATGCTTTCACTTGCTTTTCTCCCATTTATATCTCGTCTAACACTTCCTGTATTCTCGCCTTTGCGTTATCAATGTCATCCTGATTTGGATCCATTACATATACGCTCTTTTTCAGTGAGTAGACGTTATTATACTCACCAGTCCCGCCAACGCTTATTTTTTCAATGTTCCACTCTCCTGGATTTGATAACTGAAATGAAACCAAATCAGCAATCTCTTCAGAAGATAAATCTGTGGCAAAGGTGCCATCACATTTTCTAAGAATCTCTCCGTAATTCTTTAAAATAGCCTTTGAAGTCAACTTCTGTACAACAGACTGAATAACGTTCATCTGGTTTACACCTCGCTGAACATCGCCTCTTGCAAAGGAATGTCTCTCGCGGACAAATGCCAATGCCTCCAAGCCGCTAAGCTCGTTATCACCCTTTTTGAAATGACCAATGTTTTCTACATCAAAAGCATAATCAGACCAAACTGTAATTCCGCCCATAGCATCAATCAAGCCCTCGAAGCCGCTGTAATTAAGCTTGAAGTAATGGTCCATCTTTATGCCATAAAGCATCTCCATTGTCGCCTCAGAAACCTCAATTCCGTATATTCCTGAGTGAGTAAGCTTGTCCTTAACTCCGTTGGAAATAGATAATGGAACATAATAGTCTCTAGGTGTTGACACAAGGAGGATGTGCTTTGTACCTGGATTAACAACCGCAATAATATTTACATCTGAACGGCTTGTCACTGAAATGTGCCCCCAGGTATCCTTGCCACTGATATAAACAACAAATGGCTTCTCTGATGAAATAACATTTGAAGCTTCAACCTTCTTGGAAACCTTAATCTCGTTAACTAAACGAAGGTTATCCTTCTCCTCAAGCATCTCCACATAAGATGTATTCAAGACAGCTCCGGCACATTCCTCATTAATTAGGCCTTCAACAGATGACATTGGACTATCGTAGGTACTTGTAATGATTGAATATTTGTCCAGCTTCTTAGCAAGCTTCTTGTCAGAAATATCTTCAGAAACTCCAACTATTTCATTTTCCAGATCCGCAATAGACTCAGCCTCAGAATCCTTTAAAACATAAACGCCGTAGCTTGTTATCTCCGTAGTCTGGTTTGCAATAGTTTTCAGTGCTTCCTCACTGTCTAAATAGAAATAAATTCCTTCTATATTTCCTACGATTGAAAGCACGATGAGCAATATTCCAAGTACTCTATATGCAGTCTTTTTATGGAGCAGGAAATAACCGCCCGCACCAAAAAGAAGCAGGATAAGTAAGACTATAACCACGCAATGTAAAACGGGAAGTATAGAGATACTCATCATGTGTCTAAGCAATACAACAAGTAAGGTTCCAATAGTAATTGCACACGCACACAAAAGAACCTTGAGTATAACCTGTTCTCTCTTATTATTTTTCATTGTTCTACCCTACTATTAAATTTTTATTTTTGTGTTGGAATGAAAAAACCGCATCACAAAAGATTGAGATATATCTTGATAGAAATATCCGCAGAAATGGATTAATTCTCCCTTTAAATCCAAACGTTAGGGATTATAACATACTGCCCAATATTTTAAAACCGGTATTGTTTAAAATGTACACCGGTGGCAAAAACGGATAGGTTATGGCAAGATTGAAACTGTGGCATAAAATGCCGCAATCACATACCATTTCTGACATTCTCAGCATATAACACTTTATGATTTCGCTAAATGTTCACGTAATCTTCGCATACAATAATTGACAAAGTGATATAATACCCCTAACAGTAGTATTTGTGGAGTGTAATAATTATGGGGAAAGAGCTTTACAGAGATTTAAAAAAATTGGCTTCGGCCTCTCCACTTCCGTGCGCTATTCTTTCAGTGGAGAAAACAAAAGACGGTAACTGTGGTGAAGTAAACTACTTTGCAATCAATGAACCATTCAAAAGAAGCTTCTATTGTTTACTTCAGCAAACAAACAATATAAACAGTATCAGTTACGAGCAATTCGACAGCTTCGTTGAAGGCAAGTCATACGCTTCCTTCCTTGCGAAGGAGCCAAAGTTCGAAGATATAGTGTTCAAGGCAGCTTGGCATGGGGAGCCAATCAGAACCTACGTTGACACTACTAGAGCTTACGGCAACTGGACTGAAATCATTCTCATGCCAATAAACTGCGAGCATGAGGACAATGTTTCCTATTGTCAGTTCATGTACACACTAAACAAAAGCATGGATCCTGACAAATTTGCCATGGTTTCACCTGAGATTTCAAGCTTCGTAATTAAGACCTGCCTTGAATTGAACGAGGATAGGGATTTTATAAAGAATCTTAATGATGTAGCCAGGGAAATCCGTGAATACACCAACTCCTTCGCTTGTAGCCTTATTTCTATAGACAGGGAGATGCAGACCTTCAAAATCGTCAGCGAAAGTGTGCTAAATGATATGTTTAGCATAAAAGAGATTTTTAAGGATTTGCCTTATGAAATTATCGAGTCTTGGGATGAATTGATGGAAGGCACAAACTCTATCATCATTAAGGATGAGAGTGATATGCACCATTACGAAGAGAAATCTCCGTTTTGGGCTTCAACTCTTCGACGCGACAACGTGAAGAGCCTATGCCTAGTGCCTCTCGTAAGACACAAAGAAACTATCGGATATTTGTACATTGCAAACTTCGACATTGCACGGACTTCACAGTACAAAGAAACCCTGGAGCTGATATCTGGATTCATATCCACCGAATTAGCCAGCTACCAGTCGACAAAAGCACCTTAAAATGCAATTGCCCACAGCATAACAAAAGCCTCTAGTTACGCCTACAAGCCTTAGGTCTCTCTGTTCGACTACATGTCTCACTGAGAGACCTAAGAGCTTGATGGCTACTAGAGGCTATTTTTATATACGCTCCTACGACAGGGGCTTCTTATTATTAAAGTGCAATTGCAGTTTCAAGTGCAAGCTTCATCATCTCTGTGAACGACTTCTGGCGCTCCTCAGCTGGAATTTCCTCTGATGTTACAAATGAATCAGAAATTGTAAGCATACAAGTTGCGTTCTTTCCAAGCATGTTTGCGTTGTTGAAAAGTGCAAAGCTTTCCATCTCTACGCAGTCGCAACCGCAACGCTCCTTAACAGCCTTCCAGCCACCCATCTCAGGTGCTGTGTAGAACTGATCTGAAGAATGAACCTTTGCAAGCTTAGCATCGATTCCAAGCTCCTTAGCCTTTGCAATAGCGATATCATTAATCTTCTTGCTAGGATAAAGTGTCTTTTCCTCTACACCATTTGTGAACTTAGCAAATGTGCTCTCAGAAAATGCGCTCTCAGAAATAACTACATCAAGTACGTTAAGATTCTCTGTGTAGCTTCCTGCAGAACCAATTCTAATAATATTCTCTACATCATAAAAAGCAAAAAGTTCATATGAATAAATACCGATTGAAGGCATACCCATTCCACTTGCCATAACTGACACTGGAACACCCTTATATGTTCCTGTAAAACCAAGACAATTGCGGACTGTGTTTACACACTTAACATCCTCCAAGAAATTGTCTGCCACGAACTTTGCGCGGAGAGGATCTCCTGGCATAAGAACGGTTTTAGCGAAATCTCCTTTATTCGCCTCATTATGTGGTGTTGCCATATTCACGACCTCCTTATTAAATATTAATTTATACTTTAATTTTAAGCTAGAAATTAATTCTAACTTATTAACATATTTATTTCAACGATTAATCGTTATCCACAATCTACTTATAATTATAGAAATAATGTGCATTAATGGTGGTTCCGGCTGTCCTATCCAAGAATCCTTCCTGTCCAGCAGCAACCTGCGAATCATGAAGCGCCTGAGCATAGGTATATGTACAGAAAAACAGTGCATCCGTATTGATATTTCCGGCGATAGCCTGAGCAGCCGCATACTGGCAGGCACTGTTAGGCCCCTCTGCAAGAATTAATGCTACGCGGCCTGATGTAACCGGTGCAAACTGACCTGATGCGTAAACAACCCCTGGAATTGTATTAGGGAACTTAGAGCTGGCCACTCTGTTCATAACTACAGAGCCAACAGCCAAGCGACCCGCATCGCCCTGATTTGCAGCCTCAGCCTGAATCAGCGCTGCTAAAATCAGAGTCTCTTCATCATTAGTGCTGTAGCCACCCTTGTATGCACCATGCTCACCTGCAAGCTTCTGCGCCAACGCAATCTGGGCATCCTGATACTGCTTAAGAATTCTCTTCTCGTATTCCTTCGCCTCAGAAAGCTGCTGTTCTAATACTGCAAGTGCCGCCTGGGTGTCCGCAATCTGTGAATTGGTTGTATTGAGGGCCGATGTAGCACTTCCCACCAATCCTCCAAGCTGACTTCTCTTTGAATTTAATGAATCCTGATAAGCATTAAGTTGTCGATTCTTTTCCTCAACCTCTTCTTTCTTTGCATTTAATTCTGCCTGAGTCTTTTCAAACCTAGCAATCTGACGCTGATCGTAGGATGTAATCTGAGACATGTACTCCAATCTCTGCAAAAACTCTGACATGGAGCCGCTCTCCAAAAAATTAACCAGGGTATTGGTAGACTTAGACTCGTACATGTATTTAATTCTAAGCTTCATAGCCTTTCGCTGAGTATCCAAAGAGGCCTGAATCTTATCAATTTCCTTATTCAAGGTCTCAATATCTGCCTCCACTGCAGCAATATTCTCCTCGGTCTCAGAAATCTCACCCGAAACTACAGAAATCTGATTATTCAAATTAGAAATCTGTCCCGATAAATCATTAGCCTGAGACTCCAGCTGATTTTTGGCATCCTCAGTTTCTTTCTGCTTATTTTTAATGTCGTCTACAGCCTTGGAAGCATTCTGAGATTCCTCTTTGAGCCTATCAACTTCAGATTGTGAAGCCTGGGCTGAACCGCACACTGAAAGTGATAAAAGAATCACCGCCAAAAATGTGCAAAGCTTCCTTTTCATCCTTTCCCCCATTTAAATCCTACCTGTCCTACCTATTAGATCTGCTGATAGCTTCAACAGCAACTGCGCCGCCGCGCACAATTTGAACCTTCTTGAATCTTGATTTAAGAAGGGCTATCAACTCATTATTTTTATTTTCTGTGAGGGTACATTCAAAGAGAACTGTATCCCCACCAATATCGCAAATCTTTACGCTACCACCTCTGTCAAAAACCTCAGCAATTTGAAAAGCCTCAGTCTTTCCAACAGAATCAAGGCCATGAACTGTGGCGTAAAGTATCTCCTTCATGTGAATTGGAATTGTGGTTAAATCAATAACCTTAATTACCTCTACCATGGCATTAAGCTGCTTTTTAATCTGCTCAAAGGTCACATCGTCAGCCTTTACAGAAATGGTCATTCTCGAAACATCTTCCTGTTCGGTGGTACCAACTGTGAGAGTCTGAAGATTGTAGGACTTTGCTGAAAAAAGTCCAGACACCTTCGCCAATACACCAACCTGATTTTCTACATATAAAGCAATCCATCTGTTTTTCATCTTGTCCATGTCATCCACCTCATGCTATTTCAAAATCATGTCGCCAAGCGGTGTACCGCTCTTTACCATTGGAAGTACCAAATCATCTGGTGAAACTATAAAGTCAATTAAAGTAATGCCTTTATTTTTCTTGGCCTCCTTCAGGGCAGGAACAACGCCATCCGCATCGGTAACCCTAATTGCCTTACACTGATATCCCTCTGCCCATTTTAGGAAGTCTGGATAATAGCTTCCATCCTCGGCAGATAAATCGGTGATTTCGTATCTTTTTCCATAGAATAGCTGCTGCATCTGACGAACCATACCAAGGGTCGAATTATTAAACAAGCATATAACAACACTTACACCAATCGTCATTGCGGTGGCCATTTCCTGCATATTCATTTGGAAACCGCCATCTCCTGTAACCAGTACCACATCCTTCTTTGGATTGCCAATCGATGCGCCAATGGCAGCAGGGAAACCGAATCCCATGGTACCAAGACCACCTGAAGTAATGAACTCCTGACCTTCATTCAATTTTATAAATTGGGTTGCCCACATCTGATGCTGACCAACATCGGTAACGATATTTGCCTTTGGGAACACTTCGTTGATTCCCTCACAAATTGTCTGAGGGCAAACGCCGACCTTTGATTTTGGCATTGTCAAAGGATGTTCTTTCTCCCAGGCTTTCAACTCACAAAGCCACTTTTTTGTATCCATCGCCTCCGCGTATTCGCAAAGACGCTCAAGAGCGATTTTTGCATCAGCCGTAACCGGAACATCAACAACTACATTTCTTGAGATAGATGCAGAAGCAATATCCACATGAACAATCTGAGCCTTTGGTGCGAATTCATCAAGCTCGCCTGTAATTCTATCATTGAATCTGGTGCCGATTGAGAAAAGTACATCGCACTCAGTAACTGCCTTATTGGCAGCAAATCTTCCATGCATACCACAGTTACCAATGTAAAGCGGACTATCCTCTGGCATAACACCCTTACCCATAATAGTTGTGGTAACTGGGATGTTCATCTTTGTGGCAAATTCAAGAAGATTCTTCTGAGCGCCAGCAATTCGAACACCGCCACCAGCCAATATCAATGGGCGCTTAGCGTTTTTCAGTAAACGATAGGCCTTCTTAAGCTGACCAATATGTACATTTTCATTTGGATGATAACCACGAATATCAACGTGGTCTGGGTACTCCGGCGAACCAGAGGTAACCTGAATATCTTTTGGAATATCAATAAGAACTGGGCCAGGCTTTCCTGTAGAAGCCACCTGAAAGCCCATCTTGATGAGCTTGCCCATATCTTCACGATTGCGAACAGTAACTCCAAACTTTGTGATAGAGCGCGTCATGCCCACAATATCAACCTCCTGGAAAGCATCATTTCCAATGAGATGAAGCGGAACCTGACCAGTAAAAATCACCATTGGAATGCTGTCATAATAAGCGTCAGCAATACCGGTGATTGTATTAGTAGCACCAGGGCCCGAGGTCACTAGGACGACGGCGGTCTTTCCGGTAGCTCGAGCGTAGCCCTCTGCCTCATGTACCAGTGCCTGCTCATGACGGCCCAGTACCACTCGAATACCTTCAGTCTTGTAGAGCTCGTCTACAATATCCGTAATCATACCTCCAGGGTACGCAAAGATAGTGTCTACTCCCTCTTCCTTCAACGCCTTAACAAATAACTTTCGTCCAGTGATGTTCAATGCCATTTTGATGTCCTCGTCTAAATGCTAGTTAACCAGTTACTATTTAATGTACGTTCTGAAATAAAATTCTATATCATAATATGTCTGCTCTTCAGATTCGTCCGCAAGCTTCCACTCAGGCTTTTCATCCAGATTAGGGAAGTAGGTATCTGCATCATAAGCGTAATCCACATAGGTTACAAATGCTACACGGCACTCATCGAGCATCATTCTGTAAATACTTTCTCCTCCGATGATGAAGATGTCGTCAGAGTTATATTTCTTTAATTCCTCGTCCAACTCCTCCTTTGAGTGAACAACGATTGCATCCTTTACCTGGTAGTTTTTATTTCGTGTGATAACAATATTAGTTCTATTTTTTAATGGTCTACAATTTGGAAAGCTCTCAAGAGTTTTTCGTCCCATAACAATCACTTTTCCAGTAGTTGTTTCTCGGAAAAACTTCATGTCATCAGGCAAAGTTGAAAGCAACTTATTGTCTTTTCCAATAGCCCAATTTTTATCTACTCTTACAATTATATTCATCTCATTCTCCTCTAGACTGCTATAGGTATGTTACGTATCTGTTCGCCGGCTTCATAGCCTTCCACGATGAGATCATCAGTTGTGAAGTCGTAGAAGTTCTTAACCTCAGGGTTGAGGCGTACCTTAGGTGCTGGAAGCTCTGGTCTGCTGAGCAGTTCCTTGATAGCATCAACATGACGATCATAGATATGAGCATCTGCGATAACATGAACAAGCTGCCCTGGGATCATGTCGTTAACCTGTGCAACCATCATAAGTAGGATTGCATACTGGCAAACGTTCCAGTTATTTGCAGCAAGAATATCCTGTGAGCGCTGGTTAAGCACCATATTTAGAACAAGCTTGTCTGAATTCTTGTCCTTTGTAACATTATAAGTTGCTGAATAGCAGCATGGATCCAAATGTCCTGTTGCTAAATCGTGGAACTGGTAAAGGTTAGTCATGATTCGACGTGAATATGGTGTCTCCTTTAACTGCTTTAACACATAGTCCATCTGGTCAATCATCTCGCCTTTGAATTCAAACTTCTCGCCAACAACGTACCCGTATGCAGTTCCAATAGAACCATTTTCATCAGCCCACTCATCCCATACATGTGGCTTAAGGTCATGAATATTGTTTGATTTACGCTGATATATCCAAAGCACCTCGTCCATGCAGGATTTAAGAGCTGTCTTTCTGAGGGTAAGAGCTGGAAACTCCTCTCTCAAATCGTATTTATTAACCACGCCAAACTGCTTGATAGTGTAAGCCTTTTCACCTGTATCCTGCCAGGTTGGACGGACAATTTCATCCTTTGTATCAGTGCCATTTTCTAAAATATCGCGGCACATTTCTTTAAAAATAACGTCAGCTTTGCTCATCGTAATCTCCCTTCGATACTACATTGGAGCTAGAGTTCACCTAGCTTATATACTTACTGTAAATTCTACCAAACATGCCCCGATTTGAACACCCTTTTGTCTTGAAAAAGCCGCCTGTTTGCGTTACTATATTTTTTAGTTATGTAATTAAAATTAAGTCATCTTCGGAAAATCTAAGGCTTAATGTTTAGGAGAAGAAATGAGTCAACAAAAGGTAGATCAGAAAAAATTAGACAAGAAAAATCGCAGATCCACATTAAGAAAGAAAAAGATTGAAGAAATCGTTAGTCTTGCTATCGTTTCAATCATCGGACTTGCTATTGTGGCATGGGTTGGTTTCTCAGTTTACTCAAAGGTTCAGGATGCTGCCGCTGAGAATACTTCATACGAGTATTTCGACGTCGATACAGCAGCTATTCAGGATTATCTTTCATCATTAAATTAATATTTTAGTACTATTAGGCATCTGTTCGCATATCACGGACAGATGTCCTTTTTTGTCTTAAAATTCACAGTTAAAACACAGTTTCTACACACTTTCCCACACCAGGGTGTTATAATTGATTTCAGAAAAGCAAAAAGCTTTCTATTATATGATTTTTTATTGGACTTTTTGAGGAGGGATCTGTGATGTTTGATTGTAGTTTTTTCCAGGACCTTAAGGCCGACGGTATTAAAAAAGAATTGGTAGAAAGTATTCTCCAGCTTATATCAGAGCGTGAGGACAGAGTCCATGAGCAGGCTGCTTCCTGGGGTGTTTTTCTCACACCAAACACCTTTAATAGATAATTAAATAACAAAGGCCTTGGAAGTACATCGTTTCGACGAATTTCCAAGGCCTTATTTAGACTATCCTATATTAAATCTAGCCAGCGCCTTCTCCCAGCATTCATCTGGGACAATATACCATGGCTCCTGATAATCATTGATTCGCATAGCTTCATTAAGAACTGTGCCCTGAGAAAACTCACCTGTCTTCAACAAATGAATCACCGAACGACACCAATATGGAGCATACTCCATCAACTTTGAAGCTCTGATTTCATCCTCAATAGCGGCCACGTCGATTGGTATGGTTATGAATGTAGTTTTCCATTCCTTACCTTCCGACTCAATAAGCATGTACTGCGCACTCCCCTTAATATTCAGCGGCACACCTACGGCACCTGGATTGACGACAAGCTTCGTGTCATCCTTTATCACCTGCTGTACGTGAGTATGACCGCAAAAGACATACTTTTCTGAATAGCAGGCAATTGTCACTTCCGTTTCAAAAACACCTGGCAAAAGCTTTTGCTTATTGCTTTCTGCCGCACCGTGGCAAATAAGGACCGGCTCCATGCCTTCAATCTCAATTCGCTTTGAAATAGGCATAGACTCAAAGAACTCCAAATCCTCGTCGGTGACATTCTCATAACTATACTTTATGGCACCAACCGTTTTGTTGCCTCGTTTCCATTCGCACTCTGAGTTATACTTCCCATCAAGAAGATAATCCTCCTTATTTCCACGAATGAAAACACAATCATACTCTTCCCTTAACTGGTACAAAAGTTCAAGTGTACGTTGCGGGTTAGGGAATTCCCCAACGTAATCTCCCAAAAACCAGAAGCCCTCAACCCCACTTGCTTTTGCATGTTTCACGCACGCTGATAGTGCATGATAGTTTCCGTGAATATCCGACATTACAGCTATTCGCATAACCGACCTCCCGACTCAGTTTCTACTCCCCCACAGTTGAAACTGTTTTGATTATACTCGAAGTTTTTAATTTATGCAACACTAATACTAATTTGAGTATTTTAGTTTCCATGATTTTTCAAATAAAAAATAAAGGCATTTCACAAAAGCGAAATGCCCCATAATTCCTATTCTTTTTCAGCTAATAAAAGCGCAAGTACATGCATTGCCTGTGGAAAATCTCCAGACTGAATCATCTCATCCATCTCCTGCCTCGAATATAGATGAACGTTTAGAAATTCTGTATCATCAAGATTCTGACCTGCCACCTTTTTACAATTCTTCGCCACAAAAATATTAGCATAATTATCTGCCATAGTAGCGTTTGATGGGATTTTTAGAAGAAATTTCCATTCATCAGATTCATATCCCGTCTCCTCAAGAAGCTCTCGCTTCGCTGCATCCAAAGTTGCCTCAACCTGTGCTTTTGTATTACAGCTACCGTACTCCTTACCATCAAGTCTTTCTATTCCACCTGCGCAAAATTCTGCCGTCACTCTTTCTATTCCTTGACGGTATTGCTTGACACAGATAAACTTTCCAGCTTCATCTGTTGCAACAATCACCACGTAATCTCTTCGGCTATAACTATAATACGGGCCAAAAATAGTCCCATCCGGGAGTTTATATTCACATTTTCTAAAGTCAATATATTCATCCTCTACGATATGTTCGCAGGACTTTAACTCCCACACTAATTCATCATCTGAATGCATCTTATGTCCCTCCATCTCGCCAGATTATATCTTTATATATAAAATTCCTATTAGCATTCCTTCTATTCTGCTGTTCCAACAGATACAGATGAAGATGAAGAAGAATTTTCTCTATCCTTGACCATATGCTGCAAAGTAATGAGTATAGCCACGACTTCCTTTTCCACATCTGGATTATAAATATCTACGCACCATTTATCGTGCAAGGATATCATCTTTTGAGCAATTACAGCGATAATGTCATCATTTTTATCATATAACTCAAAATTTAGCCCTAAAATATTACCCCTAAGCTGCCATCCAAGTCCCTCAATATTTGTAACATCCTTAACCAGATGAAAAATTTCATTTGAAAACTCAAAGTTTTTCCCATCCGCCATTTCAATAATATGTCTCTCATGAAGGGTGAATATTTTCTTCTCGATATGTGCCACCTGACTTCCATTAGCATCAGTTATATCAGTCTTATCATGCAATGAAGGAAATTTCGTCCTGGCACTGTAAACTACATTGTCATTGCTATCAACTATATCTATTTCATGGTGAACTGTCACAACCTTAGAAACTGTAAATAACGAACGCACAGGTGTACCATAGCGTTCCACATTATTTACATTGGCCTCTTCGCCAGCTTCTCTAAATCGATTTAACTTTGAAAAAACTCCCATAGTGTATCCTCCTCGCAATATATGATGTACCACCAATTTCATCTTTTTAAATTATACAACGAAAAAAGGCAGTATCGCAAATACGATACTGCCTTTTTTGCATTAAAAGAGCGCGAGACCTCGAATATTGGGCGTGTTCGAAAACACTAGTAAAAAGGAGGTTTGCAGGACTGTCAAAATCTGTTGTACCCCCTTTTAATTATTATGGAAAATGTACCAATAAAAATACTATAAATATGCGTTTGTTCGATTGAGGATAAAGAACATTTGTGCTATATTTATCAGTGCAGTTTATCTGCAGAAAGTACCCATGACAGGGTGGTAGTCTCCCGAGCCTATATGGTGGTCTGAGCAATCAGTCACTAACGGAAGGGAGGTGGCGTCAGTGAGCGATTATGAAATCCTTATGATAGTGTTGCTAATTGTAGCATTGCCTCATACGGCTTGTAGTTCTCTCCTTGCGTTGCTTAACTTTCTCGACAAGAGAAATAAAAAGCGCAAATAAAAATGCCTCTCCTGTCTGACCCACAGAAGAGGCTGTGCTCATAATGAGCATGTAAGTTCTAAAACTCGTGGAGCATCCACTTTGGAGTGGGTGCTTTCTTTATTTATAATATAACATCATTTAGTGTCGAATTCAATTGGAATAAAATATTGGCAGCGTAAATTTGTACTCGGAAATCACAGAAAAGACTATCCCTGTGTTTTTGTGACAAGAATTAGATTTGTGATTATCTTACTATTTTTCTATTCTAAAAGGAAGCCCTGCTCCGCAGCCCTCTGATTTTGGTTTAAAAGCCGTACTTTTTTGTACGACAATTAATCCTTCGTTTGCTTGTTGATATTTTATCTGCCTTGAAATGGGTGTCAAGGACTTCAGCCTTCGGTGCGTAGCATCCTTGACTCCCATTTCTGGGCAGATACACTGTAAATCAAGCAAATGAAAGATTAGGTTTGTGCGAAGCACGTTTATTAAAGGCAACACCGTCAGGTGTTGTTTCCTTTTTACAGCTTTCCATTCAACATAAACAATAGCTGCTTACTATTTTGAACACTCATGCTTGAATGAATTGCCTCTGAATATTTACCGTATTCTCGCAATAGCTGACTTCTCTTGTTTTTTTCTGATGCCAGGACATCATTAGCAGTCAATATAACTTCTTTTGCCCCCGCTGCCATCGGCAGTTCTTCTTTTTGGAATTTTGCAAGTTCAAGCATGTCTTCATCGTTATAATAATACTCACGCAGACGAGCCATCTGATTTGCTCCATGTTTACTCCAACCCATCGCTTGCGTACTCATTCTACTAGATAACACATGATATACATGCCCTTCTGCCGAACAAGCCAACACTCCTTCATGTTTTCTTAAGCGATATTTAGCTGCCATCCAATTTGAACTTATGTAATCAGCTGATGCCGATATTTTTGCAAGTATATTTTCTGAGGAAGTGTATTCTTTTAATCTATCAACCAGTTTTAGAAAATCAGCATTTGTTTTGCTTCTTATCGTTTTATATATTTCAATCCTTACATCATCTTTAGAATCCTTCATGTGTGAAATCATTCTAGAAACATGCTCTGATATATGAAATTCATCTAATACAAATGTTACATTGGCTAAACCTCTATATCCAGTTTTTATCCATGCTCCTCCGTCAGCATTTATATATATTTTCTTTATTTTTTCTACATCATATGTTGCCTCTACATAATCAAAAACTTCCTTCCATAACTCTTTATTGTCCTGTTCATCTCCACGACAAAAATAGTGTGTTCCAACAAGTCTATTTCGTTTACTTCTCGGTGCTTCAGGCTCTATTCCTTCAAATACGTAGATAATCTTATTAATAGAACCATTTAGCTTTCTGCCATAATCGTTGTACTCCAAATCACCACGCACATCCTTAAACTGGAGATGATAGTGATCCTCATCTGCATCTATATATAAATAATCCACTTCCTTTTTAATTTCGGGAATCTGGAAATTCTTTGGGAATTTTGTTTTATGAAGCAGATTTTTTACAGTTGTTTTAGTAACCCCTTCAGGAATAGATGCTACCTCACCAGCCTTCCGATATGAAGTCTGAACAGCTTCACTATAAATGTTCGCCATAACGTCTTCTGTCATCTGCTGATTATCGCCTAGACCAATCAACTTATCTAACAGATAGCATAATTCTTCCTTCTCATCTGAATTAGTGTTCTTTGAAACGTATAGTGCTCTTGTAAAAGTAACTCTTCCAAGAGTTGTAAGAACCTGTCTCGCATCAGCTTTATGTTCAACATTCCATAGGCGTTTTCTCTTTGGTAATTCCTTTAGAAGTATATCCATTTCCTGCAACACAGATTGAATAAATAATCGTCCTAACTCATCTGTTTCCTTCTTAGTTGCAATGACCAATTCAGCTAAAGACTGTGGATTCTTATAAAAATCAATCTTAGCATCATATAAATTTGTGATGAAAACATCTGCGAAATACTTTATAATTTCTTCCATAAAAAGAACATCCTCCCTTGTTTTATTGTTTTCGCAAATCAATAATTTATCACAAAAGAGGATGTTCTTTTTTTATTTGTTTAATTTTCCGATAAAAATTTTACTCTAGCTAAAATATTACTGTCGCACTGTATATTTTCTTGGGCGATTACCTTCCTAGTTCACCCAAGAAAATATATCTCCCTTAGATTGCTCAATTAAAAATAGCGGGGAACTTCCCCGCCAAAGATGGCCCTGGGTCTCTCGACCAGCCCAAATGATATATCTACATGATAACATAAACTATTAGCAGTATATACACTAGATTTAATCAAACGTCGGAATAAATTTCTGGTAGTCTAGAACAGTAGTGATTATACCCAACCACCTAAAGGAGCTCTCAGTAAAACAAACAAAAACAGACCACCAATACCAATAAATATTATTTTTATTATAATCTTCAAAAAACGTATTATCGCATTATCAGTTTCTTTTATTTTTATAGTCAATCCTATTGCAAGTATTATGATAAAGAAAAGAAACACTAATATCATAATTGCAAATTCAGACATAGCAATCCTCCTTAAATATTGATGGGCAATTATATATCCTCTTAATCAGCTTAATAGCATTCTATCAATGATTTGTGTATTTTTTAGGATTAGATTTTTTGATTTACACCATTTACAGCTGGATGTACTTTTCTGCAAACAGGACATCTTTTTCCACTCAATAGATTTGTAGGCGTTATATCCCATGTATTATTACATTTTAAACATCGAACCTTTAATTTTGTTTTTGCATTTACATATTTTCCTAGTACTTCGACGTTAATATTCTTATTTTTTATCTCAGATAAAAACTCCTCGTGAGTTTTTCTTTTATTGCCTGCACATTTGGGGCATCCAAATCCTAACAATAGACTTGAAGCCTCAGGATTCCACACAAAGCCACATTTTTTGCATCTAACACTTATGTTATCACTAGATTTCGTATATTCTCCAATAACTTCTATATTTTCGTTGACATTATAAAGCTCCTGAATAAAAGATTCAGTACTTTTCCTCCTAGTGTTAGCTTGGGCTTCTCTACCACATTTTGAACAGCCTATTCCATTAAGAATTGTATATGGAAGAGTATGTGAAATTGTATTACATCGTTTACATTTTACTTTTATTTTGGTCCTATTGTTTTGATATTTACCAAGAATAATAAGATTTGGATTTTTATCTTCAACAATACGTTTGAATTCCTCGGTAGATATTCTTTGAGATTTGGCTATCCTTTCTTGTCTACATATTTTACATCCACTTCCTCGCAGTAAAGAACCAGGTGTTGTTTCCCATATAACACCATGTTTCTTACACATAGCTTTAATAGGGGTATGGTTGCCAACATAATCTCCCAACAATTTAATATTTGGATTTTTTTCCTCTAATTCTCTAAGCAATTGTTCATGAGATTTTCGCTGCTTTTCACTTCTTCGTTTTATAGCACATTTAGGACAGCCTAATCCACGTAGAATACTTGCTGGAATAACATCCCAATTATGACCGCAAATGAGACATTTTGCTCTTACCTTTGTTAACATATCCTTGTAGTCAGTAAGGATTTTTACAGGGATATCTCTGCGCTCTATCATTTCATTTAGCCTATCTTTTGTTAAAGTGCTTGCATTTGTGCGAGCTTCTTCGCATATATTATAAAAATCTTTATCTGATAAGGAATATGTTACACCCAAAGCATCACATAGTTTTATTAGCACATCCTTAACTAATCCTATATTTTCCTTTCTTCCAAAATTTGCAGTATATTTCCATACATTATTCGTTTGTTCATCTTTTTCGCATGCATCAAATATCTCAATAAGTTTTATATTTTTTGCGTTGCATCGTTTTATTTTTTCTATATCCTTTTCAGTTTTATTCTTATGCCAAGGCCATGCACCATATTCTACAGCCCATTTTTGAGAAGGTGAATAAATGTCAAGTTCTAAGTCAATAGCTGTTCTGTCTCTAGATAATAAATTTTCGTCACATATTTGCATAAGGGATAGGAAAAATATTTGTTCAACAAACGATGTGCCCGTATGTGCACATCTAGGACAGCCCGATCCTCTTTTTAAGCTTGAAGGAAGAACCATCCATTGATTTTGACAAATAGAACATCTGGCTAAAACTTTAGTATTGGAATTAACATATTTGCCAATAACCTCTACATTAGGATTATTTTCTTTTAGCTTATTAATGTAATCTGTTGCATTAACTCGATGTTTTAATCCTCTGGCAGCATAACTGCATTTAGGGCAACCTCTACCTTTTAATAAATTTGTTGGAGTTGCCTCCCATATATGACCACAATTTACACATTTAACAGAGATTTTATTTCGTGCACCTGTATATTTTCCAATTACCAGTATATTTTGTGTAACATTTGCTAATTTTTCTATGAATTCTTCCTGCGTAATTATTTTCATCAGCTAACCCCTCAGCTATTAACTTTCTCTAATAAATATTATAATAAAAATAGTTCTAAAATATGAACACATAATATGTGTAGCTCTGGCACTCTGTGACAGATCGAGGGGATTGGGGCGTTTCCCCAACAAGCTATTTGCAAATCCTGTACAGGTTTGCCTTGCTTGCCACTACCCCAAATTCATCGAAAGCGTGTAGAGGTGTTGTAGGGGTGTTGTAGGGGTGTTGTAGGGTTTTTGTAAGATTCTTGTATGGTTTTTGTACCTTTTTTCCATTTTCCGAATAAGCTATTGTAGAATCAGTTAAAAAGTTTGAAAGGCAGCGAGAAATTCGCTGTCTTTTTTCTGTGCGCACATTCAAATCACAAGAAAAGGAGAAAATGATAATTGAACATTTTTCAAGAAGTCAAATATGTATGTGTTAATCATACTAAATCAGGCTTAAAAGAAGGCAATCGTACGCAGCCTTTATCTGATAAGGCTGTTGCTGTTTTAAAGGCTCAGCGTCGTACAAATCCCTTTGAAGAGTATGTATTCCTTTACAAGGCAGCACCACTTGTATCAAACACTATCAATCATCATTTGATGAGGATATGTGAACGAGCAGATGTGCCTTACATGTCTAGCCACAAGATAAGATTCTGGTCGGTAACTAACATGTATGCTAATGGAATGCAGCAAGCTGACATTCAGCGTATGGCGGGACATGCTGATCCAGCAACTACAGACCACTATAAGAGAGTATCACGCCTTGGTGATATCGACACTAATAGTTGGAATGAGATGTTTGGGTAAGCAAAAAAGAGTAAAAAAATAAGGGCTATAAGCCCAGAACAACGAATGTACCCTTATTGTACCCCTGTTTTTGCAAAATAAAAAACTCACAAATGCGATAAAATCAACATTTGTGAGCCTTTTCACCAGAGCGCGAGACGGGACTCGAACCCGCGACCTCCACCTTGGCAAGGTGGCGCTCCACCAACTGAGCCACTCGCGCATAACTGTTATTTATTTTGTTTTTGTGTTCCTCAGAACAATAGCTATTCTATAGGAACTATAAGCATAAGTCAAGGGATTTTCTAAAGTTGCAAAGCTCTAAAAAATCCCTTTGATTTTCAGAATATTCTATTAGTTTTTAGGGCTATCATATTCGATAGAAATCAGGCTATCACCATCAAAAATAAAGACAAGCTTTGTTCCATTTTTCTCGTATGTCATAGCCCCTGTAGCCTCAGAAGTTGGTTCGCCGTAGGCAGCAATAATATCATCCCTTGAACTAGAGAGATCAATACCTTCAGCTGTAGCAACATTATCAGTTCTAAGTAGCACATAAAGAATTAAATCTTTATCTCCATCAGGGTATGTCTGAATCTCAAAATCATTGTAGGTATATAGCTTTCCAATACCGTCCGCTGCGCAGCTAGGTGACTCAAAATAACTCTTTGGTTCGCCAAGTTTTTCAATTACAGGAGCAGCATCAGTATCAACAGCGATATTTGTACTATCATAGGTGAAAGTGTATCCTCCAGAAGAAGACTCACTGCTTGAAGCTGTCTGAGTTGCATTTCCTTCAATAACTTTTGTATCAGAAGATTCTCCACCACAAGCTGCCAAAGAAAGCGCCATTGCGCACACTAATCCTAATGCTAAAATCTTATTTTTCATAATAATTATTCCTCCAATATTATTGTATAGTTGGGTATTTACTTGGGTCATAATTATGCGTATTTTTATGCGCATTAGAATATGCCCATAAATCAGCATCATGCCAATAGAATATCAAAGTACCGTCCAACTGTAAATTAGGATCATAGTGATACCAACCTTCGCCAACGTCAATAAGCAACCAATAATGACCACGGGTATCACGAATTTTCTCAATCTCCATATTCTTGATACCAAGTCGATTTAACATGACCTCGGCAGTTTTCTGTTTTACGGTACAATCTCCAACATGATAGTACATACCCTTGTACGCTGCTGAAAGAACATCGTCTATTCCTGCCGTTTCTGAATAAGTAATATTGTTAACCACCCAATCAAATACTGCTCTAGCCTGCTGTAGTTGAGTCATTCCATCAGTAATGATGTCAGCAAGAATTTTGTCAGCCATCTCATTTACTGTCTCCTGAGTAGCCTCGGTTATTTTGGCAGACACAATCTTTACTGAAGTAGTCTTTTTTGCTACATTTCCTGCGGCATCTGTTGCGATATAAGTAAGACTATAAGTACCTCTCTTATCAACATTCACAGCGCTGCTGTCAACCTCTAGCGTCGGCTCATCATCATGGTCGTCAGTTACCTCTATGTTTTTCTTATAAGAAACAGTATCGCCCTGGGCAATTGTAAGTGGTTCAACTCCTGTAATTTCCGGTGGCGTAACATCATCTATAACTTTGCACGGGATAGACTTTATGGTCTCATTTCCCGATGTATCAGCCACAACAATTTCTATATCAAAATTGCCTTCAGAAGAAAAATCATAAGGCTCTTTAAAATCTATAGTACAGTTGGTTACATCAAAAATACTCTCCACAAGTTCAGCTGCTGTTGGCGCAGGCGCCGTTGTGTACATTTCAATGGAGTCTTTTGTCAAAGACACCTCAGGAGCCGTAGTGTCTTGCACATGAAGTACTGTATCAAATGACTTCTCGCCAAAAATTGGCAATGTAGCTATTATAGTAAGCTTGTAGTCGCCAGGCACGCGAGAATCGAAAGAAGACTCATCTGAGAATTTTGCTGAAGAATTATCCTTTTTCAAAAACTCTGATACATCGCACTCTGAGGTGCCCGCTTCAACAAAAACTTCTTTATAAACAAGATCTGACTGTTCTTCGTAATATAGATACAGTCCGACACAAGCCGCAATTATCGTTATCATAAGAACTGCAAGCGCCAATAATATTTTTTTCTTCATATAGTTTTCCTTCAGTTTATTTTAAGATAAGAATATTCGAGCAATAACGACTAGTCCAAGAGCTACCTACATACACAAGATATTCATCATAATCAATATAATAACATTTTCCCCAACTTGAAACCTCTATCATTCTTTCATGCAATCTTGTTTGCGACTCATCCTCGATTATGCCAGTAATCGTAACATAGTGATTATTAGTTGAAATACCGTTGAAAACGAAGCCTCCATCTGTTGTTCTGGTGTATAACTTAATCTGATTTTTTGGAGAATATAGTGACCAGATTACAGGAAAATCTTTGTAAAGCATTTCCTTTATTTTAAAATACATATTTTTGTGTCCGCAGAATCCATTCCATCTAAAACGTAACTGCGAATCAAAAATTTTCATTCGTTTGTTAAGATAACGGGACATTTGTATAGGAATAATACCTATAGCCACAGGATTATTATCGTATTTACGAATCTGAAATTCTCGTAAGAAGAATTTTGCGAAGCGAGTCTCCCTTAAGAACTGTTCAATATAACAACGATAGTCATCAATAGATATGATCGATACACCAGATAAATATAGCACCGTATCTACGGAAGATATCACACCACACCCTTGCGCTTTTATATTTTTAAGGCCATCATCTGTGAACCACTCCTGACTGCCTCCAAAGGATGCTTTTAGCCCATTTCCGCTAACTTGTATGAAGTTTTCTCTAAGGGTAATTTGCTCCATTTAGCCTTTCCTTTTTAACCTTATCTTTACAAATCATAACACTAAATAAAATTTGTAACAATAATTGTAAAATTTTTCTTGACTTATTTCGATTCATCCCTTAGAATAACATTTGTCGTCAGGAACGACACATAAAAATGCGCGAGTGGCTCAGTTGGTGGAGCGCCACCTTGCCAAGGTGGAGGTCGCGGGTTCGAGTCCCGTCTCGCGCTCTTTGTATTTAGCTCAGAAATGTTGAGAAATCAATATTTCTGAGCTTTTTTGTTATCATCTAATCATTTACAAAGTGGGTACAATAAGGGTACATCAACAATTTGAAATCTCACCATTCCTTTTTCTAACAATCTTAGCAATCTCATAGTGCTTTCACCAAATCATTTCGTAGAGAATTTGGTTTTACTCCATCACTATTAAAACTAATGCAGATAGAAGTAGAGAGCATAGGAGGTAATGCCATGGAAAAAATATTTATTAAGAATATGCCAATTGCTCGTGAGATAGGACATCAATAATTGATTGATGAATTAAATGATTTATCACTGAAGTATAGCTAAGGGGCGTAATCTATTATTGAATCTAACCACTAATGATGTTATATTATAGATTAAGAAAGCACCCACTCCAAAGTGGATGCTCACGAGTTGAAACTATTTAAATGCTCATTAAGAGCACAGCCTCTCCCGTTTGCCGACAGGAGAGGCATTTTTATTTGCGCTTACTATTTCTCTTGTCGAGAAAGTTTAGCAACGCGAGGAGAAAACTACAAGCCGTGAAAGGCAATGCTAGGATACCTAGCATTATCATTATGATTTCGTAATCGCTCACTGGCGCCACCTCCCTTCCGTTAGTATCTAATTGCTCAGATACCATATAGGCTCGGGAGACTACCACCCTGTCATGGGTACTTTCAGTGCAGATAAACCGCATGAATAAATATAGCACAAATGTTCTATTTTCACAATCTAACCTTCTAAGTTTCTTAGTACTTTTATGAGTACATTTCCAAACACCAGTAAAGTACAAAACAACTTAATAAAGAGGGGTACAAATCGGGTACAAATAAAAATGACAGTCCCGCAAACCTCCTATTTACTAGTGTTTTCGAACACACCCAATATTCGAGGTCTCGCGCTCTTTTAATGCAAAAAAGCTCCAGTAGAAAGCATCTGCTAACTACTGGAGCTTTATAATTCTTCTAATTCCTTATGAGTACAATCTCTTTACGTTACCTTCAACAACATCAAAAGCTGTAATCTTGAACTCACCCTTCAGGAAGTTCTCAAGCTGTCCGTGTGTATTGATTGCCTTTCCATTTACAAGGATGATAAATGGCTTCTGTCCATCCTCGTTAAGAGTCATTCTATAATCGACTCTGTCCATGGCATATTCGATTCCCATCTCATATGATGAAAAATAAGCACTTGTATTTCCAAGAGTATGGTCTGAAGTAATCCAATATTCTTCAACCAAATTAATATTTGGCTCGATCATGCTCATCTTAACGAATTTCTCTTCGCTCTCTTCACGAAGTAATTTATATTCCTTATTAAGTGTTGTAAGTTCCATCTTTACCTCCGAAACTATGCAAACAATTAACTCTCACAAAATCAAAAAAACTTTAACACGGTACACGTTATAAGTCAACAATTGTTTTGTGAATTAATTGTGTTTTGTAACACAACTTCGTCTCCATAGTCCCTTAACAGGCACAGTAAGGAAAATTGCCTTCAAAACATTGTCAGCTATCATGCAGCACCATACATAAATCAGACCCATCCCAAAGAAATGTATGCCAATAAATGTGGACAGAATACGCACCAGCCACATGCCTCCGCACTCAATAATGAATGGATATTTAGTCATACCAAGGCCGTAATAAATGCCTTCAGAAATGATGTAAAGACCAAAGAATGGCTCATTAAACGCTACCATCTTCAGTACTGTTGTACCAATGGATATAACCTCTGGGTCGTTTGTGAAAAAGCTCATGAGTGGTTCTGCAAAAATAAAAAGCAACATTCCACTAAGTGTCATTATGCCAAGAGTTGCTATTATACTACTCCTACAAACCGCCCTATACTTCTCGTAATTCTGCTCACCATAGGAAATGCCAACCATTGTATTAGCAGCAGATTTAAAGCCGTATCCGCCAATATAAAACAGTTCTTCTGCCCCAACGGCAATACTATGGGCGGCAAACATGATGGTTCCCATATGAGAAACCAGCCCCGCAAAAACCACGTAGCCTGAGGTTGATGCCACATTTATAAGAAGCACTGGAATTGCCAGCCTCCACATACGATTCACTATCTCACCATCTACAGAGAAGAAACTGCCCTCCAGCTTAAACTCTGGATGTCTAAGAAATACCACAAGGGTCATAACGCCGCTAAATACCGCTGAAATACAGGTAGCATAAGCTGCTCCATCCACTCCAAGTCCAAGGCTATAGATAAAGATATAATCCAGCACAACGTTCAAGATATTTGCACCAACACCAATATACATAGGTGTCTTGGTATCTTTTGTAGCTCGAATAGCTGACGCCAACACTATGTTGACAGATTTAAAAACTATCGGCACTGAAATCCAAAAGAAATACCGTGTAGCCGCAGGGGATACCTCTGCGGAAGCTCCCATCCAGCCTGCCACAAATGGACATACTCCAAGACAGATAGCTTCTAAAACTACACCCACTCCTACCGCAAATATCAAACTTGTTCTTGCAACCTGAGAAATCTTGTGATGTTCTCCTGCACCTATTGCCTGGGCAATCTGGGTCATTGCTCCTACGCCGAAGGCAACAGGAATGCTTCCGATTAACCAGGTAATAGTGGTAGAGGTTGAAACAGCTGCTGTAGCATTGGCTCCAAGACGCCCTACCATGGCAGTATCCACATACTGCATCAGAACAGACAGAATCTGCTCCAGCATCGTAGGCAAAGCCACCACAACAACCGAAAGAAAAATATTTTTAGTCCTACCGCTCATTCGCTAAAATCTCTCCTATGAAATAAAGGGATCCGAATACAATTATCTTATTATCATAGGCCTTGGCCTCTTCCAGCGCCAGTGAATAATCCTCGCAAGCCTTAGAATCCATACCACTCTCCGAAAGAACACGTGCAAGCTCAGATGCCTGAAGAGCCCTATCAGAATCCACTGTCACTGTAAAAATTCGTTCCACAGCAGGGCGAATTATATCCGCCATCTCCACATAATCCTTATCTGCCATTACTGCCATTATAAATGAAAACTTTTCCTTTGGAAATTCTGCTGTCAAACTGTCATATAGAGCCTTCACTCCTGAAGGATTATGTGCTCCATCAATTAAAATGTATGGATTTTCTGAAATGATTTGCATCCTTCCAGGCCATACAGCTTTTGCAAGGCCATTTGCAATCGTCTGATTATCCACATAAAGAGAAAGACTCTTCACTACTTCAACAGCAACTGCCGCATTATTTCGCTGATATTCACCAAATAGTCCGAGCTTTTGAGATTTATCCACAGCTCCTGCCTGTATTAATTCACAATCCAACGCTCCACACTTAGCAGAAATTACGTTAAATGCCTCCTCTTCCATCTGCCCTATCACAACTGGGACTCCAGGCTTTATTATTCCCGCTTTCTCTCCAGCGATGGCAGCTAAAGTATTTCCAAGATACTGAGTGTGTTCCAAACCTATTGATGTAATAGCACTTACCTCTGGCACCTGCGCCAATCCATTAGTCGAATCCTTAGCCCCTCCCAGTCCCGTTTCAAGGACAATGTAATCAACCTGCTGCTCCTTGAAGTAAACAAGCGCCATAGCAAGCCAATAATCAAACATAGTAGGCTCAAGCTCCAGTTTCATTTCAAGAAGCTGTTCACCAATTCGAGTTACATCCTCCCTTGAAATCTGCTTGCCATCAATCTGAATTCTCTCAGTATATTCAATAAGATGCGGCGATGTAAACAACCCCACCTTAAAAGGCTTTGCATACGAAAAAGAAGCAGCCTGTAAGATGCTACTCACAAAAGCTGCTACTGAACCCTTGCCGTTGGTTCCAGCAATGTGAATGATGTGCTTTCCCATTTCAGGATGCCCCAAAGCCTCCATAAATTCCATAGTCACATCACGCCCACATGCCTTACCAAATCGGCGTTTATTATCTATTGTATTAACTACATTTTCATATGTCATATTGAAAAAACTATACGACCAAAATAACTCCACCATCATTTGCGTACATGGTGCTGACACCTCTCATGTCCACAATAAAGATTTCCTTAAAGTTGGCCAACGACTCCATTTTTTTCTTTAATGATAGAGCACGTTCTGGACAGTTGCAATGGGAAATCGCAAGAATTTTATCCTCGCAATTGGTGGTAACATCCATAACACACTTTGTCATCTTGTCGATAGTGTGATTCATTCCACGGCCCTTTGCAAGCTGCTGAATGTATCCTGTATCTGTCGAGCCCATAACTGGCTTGATATTGAGTGTATCAGCAATAACAGCCTTAAGTCCTGAAAGGCGTCCAGACTTTCTGAAGGTCTCGAGAGTCTCAAGAACGAAAAAGGTATGCTGACTTTCTATGTAGGCATCTACAGCCTCGATAACCTGTTCAAAGCTCATACCTGCATTCTCACACTCTGCAATCTTCATAGCGATAAGTGTCTCGCCAATTGAAGCTGATTTTGAATTAAAAACATGAATATTCTTAGAATCGTCCTCTTCCTCGTACAAATCCTTTCCGAGGCAGGCGCTATTGTATGAACCAGAAAGCTCTGCAGAAAGAGTTACAACATAAATATTATCCGCATCGCATTCCATCTCTACCATATATGCATTAGGCGATGGGCAAGCTGATTTTGGCGCATTTGGGCTCTCAGCTACCTTCTTAATGAAGCTGGCCTGATCAAATGACTCATCGTCAATAATATGCTCACCATCAATCTCAAGAGTAAGGGGTACATTGACAAAATGGCCGTCCGCCTTCATCTCCTCTGTGAGTTCGCCACAACTGTCTAATATAATTTTGTACATGGTAATCCTCCAATTCGTTACTATAAGGGAATTATAGCACTAGGGTCTTGCCACGTAAATAGTTTTTATTATTCCAAGATGTAGTTTTTAAAACCACATGTGTGTATTATTCATTTATCCACTGAATTGTAAGCACGTTAGCGTTCTCGTCTAGTAAATAATAGACAGTTTTTATACCCCTGCAATATTCAGAGATGTGATTATCATCTATAAAATACTGAATAACCTGGTTATAAATGTCAGAATTGCTAAATTTAAGGGATATCTCAGCTTCACCTGAGTCGTAAGACTCTGCAAGACGCTCCCCAATGGCATCTTCACCAAACCAGTCATAATACAATCCCTGATGAACATAATAATCATCCGCATTAGACAGACACTCAGGTACTTCAAAGTTCGATGTGATTACATGATTTTGGCTGATTGCCTCAGTGGTCATGGCCAGATACGCATAGTTCACGCGCTTTGCTGTATCGTTATTTCCATCCAAATATTTGCTATTGCCCCAGGTGATGTCCATGTAATAGTAGGCGCCATCCAGGTAAATTAAATTCCAGGCATGACTTTCTCCATTTGCCGTACCAGTGATAATTGTGCTTCTAATACCAAGCTTATCAAGCAGATACCACGCTGCATCCGCATAGCCTTGGCACACAGTTGACTGATATATAAATACGCTTAGGATATTCTGATTTTCCACACTGTCAGTATTATAATCAACTCGTTCAATAAGCGTCTCAAAAACATAAAGTGCTTTGTCAAAATCACTTGCATCCGCACTGATACCTGAGAGCCAATCTTCTGCTGTTGTCTCCACAGTAGCCTGATACACATCGCGCTGATCCTTTGTCATTGTATATTTAGGCTCGAACTCAAGACCCACAGTTTTGCCACCTGAGGTATAGGTATTATACTGATAACCATTCACCCAAAACAGGTCACCATAGTCAGCCATCACAGCTTCATAAGCTCTCTGCAAAACCTCATTATCCATTGTTGTCAAAGTAATCTTGTCGTTAAATTCGATTATGCAATTGTACACCTGGTCATATGCAAGCTGCTCTGCTTCATCAAGCTGCTGATAAGCATACCTATCATAAGACACGCTTTCCACTACAACCGGCTCCTCAAGCATCGGCTCTGCTACAGTCTCCTCATTCTTAAAGTCGTAGAGACCACAGCTAACAAAATAACATATTCCGCAGGTAATAAGTAATGATGAACTAATCCTTAAAAGTCTTGATACTATACTTCTCAAAAAAACCTCCTAAAATCTTAGAAAAAAAAGCAGCGTAATATGTAATTACGCTGCCTCTCCCCTTAATCATCTTTGTATTGCCTATAGCCTGTTTTTCATAACACAACCAAAGGTATCCCAAACTTATGATTAATTGAAATCTGATTAACGTACAACAGTTACGTTAACAGCCTGTGGTCCCTTTGCCCCATCAGTTACTTCATACTCAACTGTAGCGCCCTCTTCAAGAGTCTTGAAACCCTCTGAATTGATGCCACTGAAGTGAACGAATACATCGTTTCCAGCTTCGTCTGAGATAAATCCGTAGCCCTTTGAATTGTTGAACCACTTAACTGTACCTTTGCTCATGCTAAAGTACCTCCAATATATTACTTGCTGGGCTCCTGCCCAACTAGGAATAGTTTAACAGAACACTTCATCAAAGTAAAGGAATTGTCGATAATTTTTTGTACAATTTTTCCAATTCGTTACTTATTACAAGTGGTTTTTCAATGCATTTTTAACATATAACGGATTGTGCAGTTGTTCTAATTCACAGCAACCTTTTCAGGTATAAGACCGGCAGTACGCACAAGGATTCTAGGACCACCCTTTTTCTCAATATAGTCCTCTGTAATAATAACCTGACCGATGTTATCATCCTTTGGAATCTCATACATGATATCAAGCATGAACTCCTCAATAATAGAACGCAGACCTCTTGCTCCCAGCTTTTTATCAAGTGCTTTTCTAGCGATTGCATGAAGTGCGCCATCTTCAAATTCCAGCTTAACCTCATCCAATTCAAGAAGCTTTGCATATTGCTTAATAATTGCATTCTTTGGTTCACGAAGAATACGCACAAGCATATCTTCATCAAGCATTTCTGTTGCAAATACAATAGGAAGTCGTCCGATAAACTCTGGAATCATTCCAAACTCACGCAGGTCCTCAACAGTTACCTTCTGAAGGATGTTCTTGTCATCATCGTACTTATCCTTCAAATCTGCCATAAAGCCCATTGATGAATGCTTGTTAAGTCTTGCCTTTATGATTTCGTCCATTGCAGGGAAAGCTCCGCCACAGATGAACAGAATATTTCTGGTATTAATTGTAGTGGTTGGTACCATCGCATTTTTGCTTGAGGCTCCAATTGGAACCTCAACGTCAGCGCCCTCCAGTAGCTTCAACATACCCTGCTGAACAGATTCACCGCTAACATCACGCTGATTTGTATTTTTCTTCTTAGCAAGCTTATCAATCTCATCGATGAAGATAATGCCCTGCTGGCAACGCTCTACATCATTTCCTGCAGCTGCAAGCAGCTTGCTGACAACCGACTCAATATCATCACCGATATAGCCCGCCTCAGTAAGAGATGTGGCATCTGTGATTGCAAGAGGCACATCAAGAAGTTTCGCAAGAGTGCGAACCAGATAGGTCTTACCAGAACCTGTAGGTCCAAGCATAAGCATATTCGACTTTTCGATTTCGATATCGTCCATTGTGCCTGTAGCCACACGTTTGTAGTGATTGTAAACTGCTACCGACATAACCTTCTTTGCATAATCCTGTCCTACAACATACTCATCAAGCATTGCCTTTATCTTGTGTGGAGGAATGATATTGTTGATATCGATAGCTGGTGCTGGTCTGTCTTCAGCTGCCTTCTGATTTGCTGCACCGTGAGCATTTTTAACCTTTGGTCCCTCGCCAAAAAGGCTTCCAAGATTAAGAAAGCTGATGTTTGGCATCTTATTCATATCGATATTACTCTTTGAATTGTCGCCGCCACCGAAACCAAAGCTGCTCATAGAATCAAAGGTGCGCTGCATACAATCGTTGCACACACCCATTCCTGGAGCCATTTTTATAAGTGGGCCACAGATATTATCTGGTCTGTGACACATATAGCAAAATTCTGTTGGCTTTTTATCATCATTATTGTTATCAGAGTGCGCATCATTTTCAGCCTCCCCTGATACCTTTTCTATAACCTCGTCTGAAGTGTCTGACCCTGTTGTATCTGTATCATTTGGGTCAAACTCTCTAAAATCCTGATCTGACATATTAATCTCCTTACCCTTCTATACAATTATTTCTCATAGAATTCGAAGACCTCACTGTAATACTCCTGAATGATGTCGTCGCTTGCATTGAAAATCTCATGTTTCGAATCCTCAAAGCGTCTCAGCTGACAGTTAGCAGCCCGCCTGCAAAACTCAACCTGCTCCTCAGGCATTACCAGTGTATCTAACGATGCTTGCATTAGTATAACAGGTATTTTCACCAAATGGGCGTTTTTAAGAATTTTTTTAGAAACATTAAAAGCCTCACGTGCCCAACTCAGGCTGGCACCGTTTGAACGATAATGTGGCTCCCGCTCTCGCTCATCAAAGATAAAGTTGTATCTTGCCTTTGATATAGTTGAGCAATGTGGATATTTATAGGAATGATCATAATCGTGATGACCTGGCAAATATTTCTGCGCTAAAAACGGGATATACGAAACTACGCAAACAAGTCGAATTACCAAATTGGAAATTGTTCCCGTACTAAGCTTTATCATAGGTGATGTGAGAACAGCCTTTTCAAAAATCTCTGGGTGCTCCTCAAGATAAAGCGCCCCGATGCCTCCTCCCATGGAATGAGCAAACAAATAAAGATGCTCTGTCAGGCTTTCAGGAATAACCACTTTTTCAATGAACAGATGGAAATCCTGAACGTAATCCTCAAAATGCTTCACATAAACCTTGGAATAGCCTGTAACTAGTCTGTCTGAGAATCCATGTCCCTGGTGTTCCATAATAAATACCGAATATCCCATATTATAGAAATAATAAATAACCTCGGTATACTTCGGAATAAACTCACAGTATCCATGAGAGATAACGATTGAAGCCTTCTCCTGAGGATTTATCAGAAACTGATAATGGAGCTTCAACCCATTTTTATTTTCGATATACCCATCTTTAGTTTTCTCTTTAAGCAAAGGCAGGATTTTGCCCTTCACATCATTAGCAAAATCCTGTTCTTTAATAATTAAATCTTCAATTGATTTCATAATAGCCTCTTTGAAAAATAAGTCTACGCCTGCTTGCTTCTCACTATTTCAAGTGCTACATCTGGATAATTTGTGATAATTGCATCCAGTCCCATATCACACGCCAAGCTCATGTATTGTCTTGAATTGACTGTCCAAGTGTTGATTTTCAAACCAAGCTCGTGAGCCCGCTCAACAAAATTCGGATATTGAACATTATACAGTGCTGGGTGAAGTGCTTCAACACCGTGCTCCTTACCATATTCAGGCATGTTAAGTGTGCCATCCATATATAGGAAACCGGTATGTGCTTCTGGATCCAATTCTTTGATTCTCATAATTGAGTAATGATTAAATGAAGAATAAATAACTCTATCCTCCATTCCATATTCCTTGGTCATGGCAAGAATATCTTCTTCCAGTCCCTCATAAAAAACTACACCGTTTTTAAGCTCGATATTGATAGTGAGGTTTGTTGGTTTGATAAGCTCAAACACCTCACGCATCGTTGGAATATCTGCATGCTCGCACTCTGGATGTGTAACGTTGTAGTTGAATCGACGAAGCTCCTCTAATGTGGCATCCTTTACATCTCCCTTGCCGTTTGAGGTTCTGTCGATTTTCTCATCGTGGATAACTACCAACTGGCCATCCCTTGTCTTGTGAACATCCAGTTCAATTCCGTCGGCGCCCATTTCAATTGCCTTGGCAAATGCAGGCAAAGTATTCTCTGGAAGATATCCACTTGCTCCTCTATGAGCCCAAACCAAAGGTCTATTCATCTTTTCACCTCACATATCTTCAAAAGCTTCAAGGCCCTTTTTCGCCTCGAATCCTGTGTCGCCATGCTTTACAAACGTCATCGTGATAAATGCTATTATTGCAAAAAAAGCTGCATAAGGAAACAGTATAAGATAGCTGATATTTGACATAAGCCATCCAGCTAAAATCGGTGTAACAATCTGAGCAGCCATTGAAAATGTGTAGTAATAGCCTGTGAACTTTCCACTGTCAGACTCCCTGCACATTTCAAGAACCATTGGAAGAGAATTTACATTGATAAATGCCCAACCCATTCCAAGCATTGCGAAAAGTGCATAGAGCACCGGAGAAAAGCTTGGGTGTAACAATGTAACAAGAAATCCTCCAAGGAAGCTCAGAGCCATACAGGCAACGCCGAGGAGAATTGTGGTCTTCCTGCCAATCTTTGAAGCGATCATACCTGATGGAATAAAAAATACAATTGCACCAGCTGAAGCTGTAAGCATACAAACTGACGCTTCTCCCAGCGCCATTCCCCACATTCTGACCGCATAGGTTGTGAACCAGGTCTCCATGCCGTTGTATGCGATAAACCAAAGAGAAACAGAAATCAAAAGAAAGGTAAGGGAACGCTTTACTTCCTTTGGAAGTACCTCATTTCCGCATTCATCCTCTACCGCAAGATTCTCCTCTGGATGAATAAGCTCATAATTTTCAACCTGCTTACTCAAAGAGATCTCGTCTATTTTTGTCATGACAATACAGAGTGAAACAAGCATAATGCCTGCCACCACTGCAAAAATCAACATGTAATTAACGTGTGGTAAGTCCTTTGTCTTGGACGCTGGATAGAAAACAGCAGCAACTCCAAGATAAAGAATTCCGCCAAGAGCTCCCATTAGATTGATGATGGCGTTTGCTCTGGAGCGTAGTGGCTTGATTGTGCAATCTGCGACCAGCGCAACCGTTGGGCTGCGGTAGGTTCCCATTGCAACAAGAAGCGCACCGAGAATTCCAATAAACAGAATCTCTTTGCTCTGAGTTGGATTTGCATAATAGCTATTATCCACTATTGGAAGCAACAGCATAAGAATAACTGCCGCAATTGTTCCATACAGATAAAAAGGCTTGCGGCGCCCCATCTTACTCTTGCATTTGTCAGATATTGATCCAAAAAATGGAAGTAAAAACAACGCCAGCACATTATCCATAGCCATGATGACACCAGATAACGTCTCATTCAAATGAAAGGTGTTGGTGAGCACCAAAGGGATTATGGCGTTGTACATTTGCCAAAAGGCGCAGATGCTTAGGAAACCGAAGCCCATCTGCACAGTCTTCTTAACATCAAATTTCATAAACTATATCCCCCCAATATAGTCCGCCTGTTACACTCTCAAGCCTGATGATTTCTCCGCTCGACTACATGTCTCGCTTGAGAAATATCAGAGCTTGATAGCTACAGGCTCATCTAACTGCCAAGTAATTCAAATTAATCTTATTTACTCTGTGTATACAAGCATCTTGTCGCGGTGCTGTTCTACTACATTGTCGATGGCTGGAATGGCACCCTTGAGTGCGTACTCAATCTGTGTGATTTCGTGTGCAATAGGATTGAGCTGCTGATAAATAGCCTCCATGTGCACCTTCATGTCTTCCTTGCTGTAGTCCTGTGGGAACTCAAGCACAACAAGGTGACGTACATTCTTTGTCTCCTCCTCAATCTTTGTGAGGAAGCTGATAGACTTAATCTCCTCAGTTGCCTTGCCGTACTCTACGAGCTTCTCACGAATAGCTGCATTCTCCTCTGACTCCTTTGGAACACCAAGAAGAATCTTCTGCCCAGCTGGAATCTTCTGTTCCTGAACATTTCCTGGTGTGCCTTCCTTTGGACCAAACTCTGCCTTGTAGCCTGCAGTGCCTGTGATTGTATCAAGATATGGAATTGGCAATGTGCAAGGTACTTTGTTGAAAGGATTGATTGCGATACCTGCATATGCATCACCGCGCTTTAACATAGCATAAACATCCTGGAATGAAAGAATCTGTGTGTGAATTCTCTCGCCATCCTTTGCAAGACCTTCCCAACGCTTAAGAGCTGTCCAGTCTGTGAAAAGAGGAAGCACCATGTTGTCCTTACCCTCAGGTGTGCCTGCAAGCTTGATTGAAGACTTGAGCATGTAGAAGCCAATCTTTGTGTCCTTCTTGATAACCGCAACGCCCTGCTCATTAATCTCTGGTGGTGTATCCATCTTGATTGGAGTGAGGAAACGAGCGTGGCTTACCCAGTAAGCAACTGCTGCATGGAACACATTGTCGTCGCCGTGAGCTGCCATGCCGTTGATAATTCCAGCAAGCTCTGGATTCTCAACAGAAACCTTTGGATTAAACTGTGCCTGTGGCTGAATGTTTGTAACGATAGCGTACTTTCTGACATTTGCATCGTCTGGAAGTGTAAGCTGAAGAGAAACAGTTGTGTCCTCAGCTGAATCTACGATTGTGCCGCGACCATCGATAGTTGCCTCGATAGCCTGAACCTCACACTCGATAGGCTTCACAGCCGCCATGCAAACATAGACCTTATCTCCCTTAACAATCTTTCCAAAAAGCTGACCAGTAATGATACTTCCATTACCATCGAGCATTGATGTAACGCCCTCTATAAGTACGGAAAATCTTCTTCCTTCATCAACATTTGCTGTTACATCAGTGTCCGCAACAGTGATGTTGTCCGCATTTTTCTTCTTGTCAAATAAACCCATAACAAATTCTCCTAGTTCGTTTAAATATAGTAGGTTTATTATAGCCTACTTGCCTCAGAAAAAAAACACCACTGCCCTTTTATTTATTACACGCTGTCTCTTTTTTCTCAAAAATAATTATCTGTCGGTCTTTTTGTTTGGCATAGATACTGCTATAATGAAAAAAGTTAAAAATTTTTAATAGTTTCTTACCAAATAGGGAGGTCATTATGAGCGACAAAAAAGGATTTGTATCAGAATTTAAAGATTTCATTATGCGTGGAAACGTAATGGATATGGCAGTCGGTGTTATCGTCGGCGGTGCTTTCACAGCAATCGTAACATCACTCAATGAGGATATCCTCACACCAATTCTTGGTGTATTTGGAGGCACAGATTTTTCTGAGCTTAAGGTTACACTTGGTAGCGGCGAATTAGCTCCTACACTTACCTACGGTAATTTCATTACAGCAATCATTAACTTCCTCATTACAGCACTTGTAATTTTCTGTATCATCAAAGGTCTTAACCGTGCTACTGAAAGAGCAACTGCTCTCGTAAAGAAAAATAAGGAAGAAGCCGAAGCAGCTGCACCTACCGAAAAGGATTGCCCATACTGCTACAGCAAGATTAATATCAAAGCTACTCGCTGTCCTCATTGTACAGCTCAGCTATAATTCATAGCTGTCGTAGGAGGATATTGAAAAATAAAAGCCGCAGTTACGGCTTTCTCAAACAAACAACAAGAGCCACAGTAGGCATCAAGCTACTATGGCTCAGTTTTTTTCATTATTTAAATATCCGTCAGCGGTGCAATCTGCTCCAGCACATGGTTCATATCCTCAAACATAAAGCCTTTTTGGGTGATCTTGACTTTGATGTCCTCAATATCGTTGGATACAGTGTCAAAGTAACTGCGGGAATCTGAAATATTGTCAGAGATATCATTGATTGATGACTCGCAGTTTTCAAATACGATTGCCATCTGCTCACTCTGTTCAGTAACCTCATCAGCAACAGTCTTAATCTGACCTACAACCTCCTGGGTTTCCACAACACGTTCATGAGAAGTCTCAATAGCTTCCTTTGTATGTCCAACGGATTCTACCAGACGATTATTATTCTCATCCAATTCCTTCATACTATCATAGATAGAAGCAACCACACTCTGAATCTCGGTTGAAAGATTTGTTACCTCGTCAGCAACAACAGCGAAGCCACGTCCAGCTTCACCTGCACGGGCTGCCTCAATTGATGCATTAAGAGCCAGCAGGTTTGTCTGTTTAGCGAAGCCACCAATCTGCTCAACCTTTTCACGAATGTCATCAAAGCTCTTCTGGAAGGCCTCAAACACTTCCTCAACCTCTTTAATTGTATCAGCAACAGCACCTGAACTCTGGTCAACCTTCTCCATACCATTGTGGGAATCATCAGCTGTTACAACCAGCTTCTTTACAATGTCATCAAAGGCTTTTGTGATTTCTTCAATAGTTCTGAACTGCTCCTTGAAGCCGCTTACAGAATCAGAAATGTTGGAATATTTATCCTCAACAACTGAGAACGAATCTCTGATTGTCTCGATACCAGAAATTGTATTAGCCTCCTCTGTCTGCAGCTTATTCTTCTGCTCAATTGAGAAACGGCCAACCTCTTTGATTGCCTTCATTCTGCTCTTTAAATCAACTTTATTCTCCTGTGCATGAGAAGCTTCAACAACTTTCTCCTCAGCAGCTTTCTTTCTTCCGAAAAATCCCATACCCAATACCTCCAAGAGTTTCCTATATGCTTCAAACAATGGTCAAAATATTGCCAAGGAAAGCAACATTTTAATCTGCAAGCAGACAGTATATTTTGAATAACTTGAATAATTTTTATAATTATTCAAACACTGCACAAACCATAGTCTGATTTACGTGCTGCTTCTTATACTGCTCACCACCACCAACAATTCCGATGTGTGGACCAAGCGATTTCATATTTCCAATTAACTCGTTTAAGTATCCCTTATTAGAAAACAGAAGGTGTCGATAGATACAGTTTATAGAGAAAATAAAGGAAATCTTTCCATTCTCACTTCTGATATGCTGTCTTGTGTCCGCCTGAATTGAATCATAATCCTTCAATTCCATTACCTGAATAGAATCATTTTCATTAATCTTTTTATAGTTAATCAGAGAACCATTATTTCCGATTGCATAAGGGCTGGTAATGAAAATCTGATCACCGATAACACGTCCCAATGGGTTTGTCAAAACGTTATCTACAAGCTGATTGCGGCTGACATCAGCATCCTGACAATATACATCTGCTGCTGGTCTGCCATCCAGGGTGATAACCTCTTTATTTGCAAGATTAACCTTAGTAGCAATGTGAACCTTTGCTCCTGCCATAGGTCCATAAATATTCTCAGAGTATGTTCTAATCTTTCCTGATTTATTCTTGATGAGCGCATAACAGCATGCATCAGGATAAAGCTCTCCGTTTAAAAGAGCCTTAGGAGTATAGTTTGCAGGGTAGCCGAAAATTGTACCACCAACAATTGGAATTCTTGCTCTTTCAAGAGCAACGTTCAAGGTGGTCACAAGTCGCTCCTCATCATTAGTGCAGAACTCAAGGCAGATTGTGTTGCTATCCCCTGCGGAAATCTTTGAAACCTTCTCCTCCAATGCAGGAATATCAAGCATAGGAGCCTTTGAAAGATGTCTGATGATTCCAGCCTCTACCTCAATATCCTGTCCGAACGCAATCAGAAGTGTTCTCTTATCTGAGGAATCCGTTTCATAGTATGAAATTGTGCCTGTACCAATCAAAGGTACATCAGGGAATTTCTCAGATACCAATTTTGATGCTTTCTCAAAATGGTCAAATGATGTCAAAAGAACTAATAACTTAGGGTTGCCGGCTTTTGCGCACACTTCAGCTACAGCAGCCTCAACATCAGATTTCATAGATGCTCCAATAGAAACTTGCATATACCCCTCCTAATCTATATCCTCTCATCAAAAAACACTCATCGTAATTATCATAATATCACAAGTGAGTAATTAAACCCGATTTTTCACAAAAATTTAAAAAAGGCCCACGAGTTACGCTCTCAAGCCTTGGTATTGCACCGTCGCGAGATTGGCTCCTTGCGCAACACCAAGAGCTTGATAGCTACTCCTGGGCTAATTCAATATCTACGTATTCAATTACTCGTAACGTAACGCATCGATTGGATTGAGCTTGGCAGCCTTATTGGCTGGGTAGTATCCAAAGAAGATTCCGATGGCCATGGAGAAGCCTACTGCGATTACGATGCTTGATGCAGAGATAACTGCCTCGTAACCCATAAGCTTGACTGCGACCATACCAAGAGCGATACCAAAGCAAATTCCAATGATACCTCCAATGACACAAATTACTACCGACTCAGTGATGAACTGCAGTCTGATAGAACTGTTCTTAGCACCAAGAGCCTTACGGGTACCGATTTCCTTGGTTCGTTCAGTGATTGACACAAGCATGATATTCATAACACCGATACCACCAACTACAAGTGAAATTCCTGCGATTACCGAAAGCGCCAGCTGAATCATTCCAATCATAGTGTTCATCTGGTCCATCATTGAAGCCATGCTGATTACTGCAATTTCATAAGCGTCATTTCTTGCATAGTAATGCGAATTAAAATAATCTCTAACTGTTGTGGCAAACTCATTATTATCAGTGTTTACTGAGGTAACCAGCATGAGGAAATTATAACCTTTATTCTGTGTATGATTCTCTATTCTCGCTGCCTCGAGAGGTATCATAACCTCTGTTGTAGGGTTATCACTGGCTCCAAATGAGAAGGAATCAGCTACATATTTGTAAACACCAACCACATAATAGGTGTAGTATTCATTGCCCTGAGTGATTTCTATTTCGTGGCCAAGGGCCTTATCAAAGTCACCCTTATATAGACGCTCAACCATTTTATCAGAAACCATGCAGACCTTCTTACCTTCGATATAATCCTGATTTAAGAATTCACGACCTGCAAGGACTTCCTTGTTGTTAAATTCCATGTAGGACTTGTTATAGCCTATAATTTGCACGTTAGCGCTCTTGCTTCCCTCTGTAACCTTGGCTGTAGGAGCTCCATATCCTGAATTGCCAACACCCTCGCTGAGCAGGATATATTTAATATCGTCGCTATACTCTTCCTTAAAGGCTTTCAGCATATCCTTTGTAATGAGATCCTCATCTGTCATATCACGGATGTAACCACTACCATAAGACATACCAGAATCGTCTGTCTCCTCATCCTGTGATTTCTGCATGACACCCATCTGAAGATTGTTGGCGCCCATATCCTGCATTGTAGAATTTACAATTAAGGTAATTGAATTACCAACTGTCATTATCGCAATTACGGATGCGATACCGATAATAATTCCAAGCATTGTCAGCAGGGAACGCATTATGTTTGCTTTTAGTCCTGCCAATGCTACCAGGACATTCTCTGTAAATAACATTTATCTGCCCCCCTTTGATTCACCAATGATATGACCGTCCTTCAGGGTGATGATTCGCTGTGTCTCACTTGAAAGCTCTGGAGAGTGGGTAATCAAAATAATAGTCTTGCCCTGTTCCTCGTGAAGCCTGTGGAAAATATCCATGATAAGACGACCTGTTGCAGAATCAAGAGCACCTGTAGGCTCATCTGCCAGAATGATTGCAGGGTCATTTGCCATGGCTCTTGCTATTGCCACACGCTGCTTCTGACCACCTGAAAGCTCGTCAGGCTTATGCATCATTCTATCGCTCATCTCCACCTGCTCAAGTAGCATCTTCGCGCGCTCAGTTCGCTCACCTCGCCCCATTCCTGCATACATCATAGGAAGTTCAACATTTTTAAGAGCACTTGTCCTTGCAATAAGGTTGTAGGTCTGAAAAACGAAACCTATTTTTCTGTTTCTAAGCTCTGAAAGCTCAGCATCCTTCGCTTTCTCAATATCTATACCATCAAGAGTGTATTCTCCAGATGTAGGGCGGTCCAAGGCACCGATAATATTCATCAATGTGGATTTACCTGAACCCGACTGTCCAACAATTGAGACAAATTCGCCTTCGTTGACCGAAAAATTCAGTCCGTGAAGCACCTCAAATTCGTTAGGTGTTCCAATGAAAAAGCTTTTATGTATATCACGAAGGTCCAGCATCATTTTGTCTGACATAAAAACCTCCTAATCGAAATATACATAATCCATCAAATCAGTACTTGGGCCGTCTGCCATAATTTCCTCAACAGTTGTGCCCTTTTCAAGTCCATTACCCTTGATTTCAACATAATAGTCACTCTCAAGTCCCTTTGTAACTGGAACATTTTTCTTGTTGCCATCCTTATCGATAGTTGTAACAAAGAGGCTGTCATCATCTTCAGATTTCTGAATACAATCGTATGGAACACAAAGAACATTCTTAACTGAATCCATAACTACGCTGGCCTTTGCTGTCATACCAACTCGCATGCGCTCATCTGCCTTATTCATCTTAATCTTTACTTTGTAGGTAGCAACGCTTGAACCCGAAGCTGACTGTGTTGTAGAAATCATGCTTTCAGATGCAAGTGAAGCAAATGTAACCTCGCCATCAAAGGACTCATCTCCTGTTGCCTCGAACTTAACCTTTGCAGGCTGTCCCTTTTGAATATTTGCAATATCGTACTCATTAACCTCTGCTTCTACTACGAACTCACTGGTATCTGCTATGGTAAATACCACATTTCCCTGAGCATAGTTATTGCCCTCTTCAACATTCATTGTAAGGATATAACCTGAAATTGGAGCTGATACATGAGTTGCATCCTTGCTCTCGTATACATCATCCTTTGCATCAACCTGTGTGTAGTTCTGAGCATACTGCTGCTTGAGCTGTGCAAGCTCAATCTTCATCTTCGCATTATCGATTGTATCTTCCCAAGTCTCTAATTCCTTTTCTTTAGCCTCGTATTCTTCCATCGTAAAACCATAACGCTGACGAATAACCTGGTTCTGCTCCTCATATTTTTCCGACTCACCAGAATATGGATCCTTTTGACCATTTTCAAAGTGGAGTTTTACAGCTTCATAATAAGTTCTGTATTTATCAAGCCATTCTTTTCTTTCATCGATGTTCTTCTGAGTGTCATCGATAGTTTTTTGTAAATCAGCAATATTTACATTAGACTCTTTATTCTCAATGTTGTGCTGCATATTCAGCTCAGTGATTTTTCTGTCATAGTCTTGTCCGTCGAACTCAACTACTACCTCTCCAGCCTCAACGTAATCGCCAACCTCGTAGTTGACCTTCTTTACCTTGATGCCTGTAAGTGTACCGCCGATTGTAGATGTAACCTTCTTAGATTCCTTTGCTGTAAGAGTTCCAGTAACGCTGACTGACTTCTGCAAATCCATCTGCTCCACAGTTGTGGTAACAGGCTGGTTTGCCTGCTCTTCCATAAGGCTCTTAGCCTTCTGCATGCTGTAACGCACATAAATTGCAATTGCTGCAACGATTACCAAAACGATAATCAGCTTAATGTGCTTCTTCAAGAAATGTCCAATCTTACCAAAAAACTTTTTCACTGCTTCCATATAAATTTCATCCTCCATTTGCACAGCTATACAGACAATTTATTATCCATAATCCAAGCTGTAACCACATACATTACTATTATCATCACCCAACTGAATCCCATGCTAAGCACTGACTCAAGAGTGGGAAAAGCAGGTACAGATGATGTCACAATACCACCGAGTTCATCAACAAAAATAGCGATTGCCAAAAAGATAATAAAGCTCAAAAGGCCATTGTGCTTCTTGCCATTAAGAACTGATGCGCAGAGTACAATAGCAAAAAAGCCAACTGTAACAACAAATATCCAGCCTGTAGTAACATCCATCATACTTGATAAAAATGCGATGTAATCAATGCTTGGGCCATCGCTTCCCCACATAATTGTAAGCACTCTGAGTATTTCGCTAAGGTCTTCGAATCTTACTGTAAGGAACATAATATCAAGGATAGCAAGAACAGCAAAAAATAGACCTGCCAAAAGGATTGAAGCTGCGCTTTCGATAACCTTGGCTCCAAGGATTTTGAAGCTGCTGTTTGGTGTCATAAAAAGCATGTAGCCCTGTTTTGTGTTCAAATCTTTACTCAACTTGTGAATACTGTAAATACCTATTACAAAGGTTCCACAAATAGCTGTAAGTGTCAGACCCGAAATAGATATTGCTAACATATTTTCTAGCTTTCTTCCGCATCCTAGTAAAAACATTGCTTCGAAAATAGCTGTGATTACGAGAACGTATGCCATCATCTTCCAGGATTTTCTAAACTCGTACTTAATTAGTTTTCCCACCACAATTCACCTCCAACAACGCTGCTATAAACCTTCCTGTATTTGTCTGCAAGGGAAATACCCTGAGCCTGTCTCAGCTCCTCAACATCATAAATTCCAACAAGCTTTCCTGCATGAACGAAAACTGCACGATCAACAAATGATTCCATTTCTTCCACAAGGTGACTGGAAACCAAAATAATCTTGCCCTCTCCGGCATGTCTGATAATTACATTGACAACTGCATCTCTCGCAAGCAGATCGATTCCGTTAAGAGGTTCGTCCAGCATATATACCACTGCATCTCTCGCCATGGTAACCGCAACCTTTAGCTTTGCAAGCATACCTGATGAAAGCTCTCTACACTTCTGCTTAGACTCAAGCTCCATTTCACTAAGCATTTCTTTGAATCTTCCCATAGAAAAATCCTCAAAGAAATCCTGATAATACTTACCCACATCCTCAATTGTCATCCAATCATAAAAGAATGGCTCTGTAGACATGTAAGCGATTTTGCTTCTGCTAGCAACCCCCACTGGCTGCCCATCGAAGTATATGTTGCCTGATGTAGGCTTTGTAAGCGCTGCCGCCATCTTCATCCAAGTAGTTTTACCACTTCCGTTTGGGCCAAGCATTGCATATATATGTCCCGGCTCAAGCTTCATGGAAATACCGTCAACCGCAGTTTTTCCACGATATTTTTTTGTAACATCAATGCTTTCTAACATTTTCAAATCCTTTCTCCATTTTTCCTTATTCAGTTTTGTTAATCATATCGATTGCCTCTTCCTTTGAAATTCCAAGCTCAAAAATATGCTTAAGGAAATCGTTCAGGCAACTTTGGGCCATCTCATGTCTGCAGGACTGAATCCTTTCAGCATCCTCTGTGACAAATGTGCCCATCCCTCTTTTGGTGTAGCAAACTCCCTCTCGCTCCAGCTCCTGGTATACTCTGGCAGCAGTGTTTGGGTTGATAGTGTACTTTACCGCCAAGTCCCTGCTGGAAGGAAGCTTCTCACCACACTTGATTCGCTCATTTATTATGTCAAGCTTGATTGCAGTGATTACTTGCATATAAATGGGTGTTTTTGAATCATACTGCATAGTCTATACTCCTCATGTGTACCGCTGTATTTGTGTACTATGCATATAGTACACTATTGCAATATGTATGTCAACCACCCAAACGTAAAAAACCCTCGTTACGCCTACAAGCCATGGGTAACTACGCTCAACTACATGTTTCGCTTCAGTTACCCATAAGCTTGATGGCTACGAGGGGTTCGCTGGTTCGCTATGCACTGTGTACTATTCAGTTACACGAGCTCTGCGAGCTCGTTGATGATGTCGCCCATCTTAGCGAGGGCGGCTTCGATAGGTGCAGGTGTAGTAAGGTCTACGCCTGCGATTTTGAGAAGCTCTACTGGCGCATCGGTGCATCCAGATGATAAGAACTTCTTGTAGCGAGCAACAGCTGGCTCACCTTCCTTTAAGATCATGTCTGCAATTGCTACTGCTGCACAGAAGCTTGTTGCATACTGATATACATAGAAATTGTAGTAGAAGTGAGGAATACGTGCCCACTCGTAAGCAATTTCATCGTCAGAAATCATATCTGGTCCGTAGTACTTTTCGTTGATTTCCTTATAGAGCTTGCAAAGATTCTCTGAGTTAAGGTTCTCACCAGCCTCTACCATCTCGTTTGTTGTCTTCTCGAACTCAGCAAACTGTGTCTGACGGAATACTGTGCCCTTGAAGCTATCAAGGTAGTGGTTGAGAAGATATGCCTTCTCCTTCTTATCGGTACAGTTCTTGAGAAGGTATTCTAATAGAAGAATCTCATTACAAGTAGATGCTACCTCTGCAACGAAAATCTTGTACTGGCTGTAGATGTATGGCTGTGTCTTGTTAGAGAAATAGCTGTGCATTGAGTGACCCATCTCATGAGCTGTAGTGAACATATCATCAAGTGTGTCTGTATAGTTCAAAAGCATATATGGATGTGTACCATATGCGCCTGCTGAGTATGCGCCGCCGCGCTTACCCTTATTCTCATAAACATCAATCCAACGATTCTCAAATCCTTCTTTAAGAAGCGCAACATAATCATCACCAAGAACAGCAAGAGCTTCGCAGATTGTCTTCTGTGCCTCTTCGTACTTAACAGGCTTTGCAACATCAGCAATCATTGGTGTGTAAATATCATACATATGAAGCTCATCCACACCGAGGCACTTCTTACGAAGTGAAACGTATGCATGGAGCTTATCTAAATTTGCATTTACTGTCTTAACAAGATTGTCATAAACCTGTGGTGATACATTGTTTGCATCAACAGCTGCCTCAAGGTTTGATTCGTATTTGCGAACTCTTGCATTGAAGATGTGCTGCTTAACCTCTCCATTGTAAATAGCAGCCATTGTATTTAAGTACTTCTTGTACTCACCGTAATAGTTCTCAAATGCATCCTTTCGAACACGTCTGTCAGCAGACATAAGCATTGGGACGAAACGACCATCTGTAAGAACAACCTCTTCATTATTCTCATCCTTGATTGCAGGGAATGTCATATCAACATTCTTAAATGCACTGTAAACTTCTGATGGAGTGTTGCCCATTTCCTGAGTCATGGCAACAACCTTCTCCATCTCAGCTGAAAGAGTGTGATCCTTCAATCTTTGGATTTCTTTAATCTCGATTCTATAAAGCTCAAGCTTTGATTCTTCCTTAAAGAAGCCCTCAATTTTCTCAGATGGACATGCTAAAACCTCAGGTGAAACAAATGAAAGTGTGGCACCAATCTTTGCATAGAGACCAAACATTCTCTGTGACATTGCCTGATGCTCTGTATTTCCCTGATCCTGGTCGAAGAGACGCTCTGCATAGTTAAACGCAAGGTCAAACTTCTCCCCAAGAATTGCATCAATATCAAGAACAGTAAGAAGGTTAGATGCGCTATCGCAAACCTTTCCCTCAAACTTTGCAATCTCCTGAAGCTTCTCTTCGATGAACTTAAGTTCTGCCTCCCAAGCGGCCTTGTCCTCATACATATCTGTCAGGTCCCATGTATCCTCCACGCGAACCTGGTCACGGCTGATTAATTCTTTTGCCATAATCAATTCTCCTATCTAAAATAATCGCTTTGTTGCTATTCACAGTTGACTCCCACTTCTTTCAGAATTGAACTCTTTCAGAGTTCTTTCCCAGTGCTAAAGCACTTAAAATTCTTCATGTAGTGGGAGTCACTGATTCTAGTTTATAAATATTCAAGAATCATTCTTTTACATGCAAGCATGACAAGAATAAATTCTTGAATATTTATAACTGTGAATAGCAACAGTTATTTTAACACATTTCAAACTTTAATCACCAATTTTTCAAATTTTCAATGTATTCTATTAATACAGTCGTTGGTGTCGTTTGAAAAGGAGCAGGCTATGGCAGATAACAGAGCTGATTTGATTAAGGGACTTAGCGATGCAATGAGTGGAAACAAAGCGGATGAGCTTGGACGCCAGTTCTTTGCTGACACCAATACACTTCGTACCGGCGCAGCTGGTGGAATCACAGAAATAAGTGTGCTTGTTTCAAAGGCTGAGTTTGGCAGAATTGCCAGCGGAGTTGTAAAATATCATGTAACAGACCGTCGTGGTATTGAAGACGGCAATGACATTATCTTTAATGAAGTTGAATCTGATGGGTTTACACAGACTGGACATAAGCTCACAAAGAGAGTGCTTGATGTAAAGTCTTACCTACAGGTCAACGGATTGAAAGAAGGGTTCTCAATCATCGCTTTCTAGGCGATGTAAACTGCACACGTTCGTGTGCTGATATAATAAAGAGACACCATTACTGGCCAGTTTAGCCAGGACATGGTGTCTCATTTTTAGTCCGCCTGTTACGCTCTCAAGCCTTGGTATTGCCCTTTTATGTAAGCTTCGCTTACTAGACCACAAAAGTTGATTGCAAAGCAATCATCCTTTTGGGTTCATATGTCGCGAGATTGGCTCCTTAGGCAACACCAAGAGCTAGATAGCTACAGGCTCATCTAATACCTTATACCCCTTCGAACCCAACGTGATCCTTGGCGAAGTGACGGGTTGTCGCGCCTTTGTCGGCGTCGCTGCAGCAAGGGTCATCCTTTGTCTGGACTGGCTCCTTTGGAGCTGTCTTGTCGATAGGTGTGCTCTCGCCGAAGCCAAGCATCTCTGTCTTAAAGGTAAGATCAGCGGCAGCTGTTGCAAGATCTGTAGGTACCACAATCTTTGTTGCACGGCCATCTCCCATCTTCTCAAGAGCCTCAAGCTTCTTGATAAGAAGAACTCTCTCATCCATGTTTGCAGCCTTGAGCATTTCAATACCACGAGCCTCAGCCTCATATACAAGGCGGATTGACTCAGCCTGGCCTGTTGCTCTTGCGATTGCTGCATCTCTTTCAGCCTCAGCCTTAAGAACGAGTGCCTGCTTATCACCTTCTGCTCTTGTGATAGAAGCCTGCTTGTGACCTTCTGCCTCAAGAAGAGTCTCACGACGATCACGCTCAGCCTTCATCTGCTTCTCCATTGAACGCTGAATTTCCTCTGGTGGAATGATGTTCTTAAGCTCAACACGGCCTACCTTGATACCCCAAGGATCAGTAGCTTCATCAAGGATTACACGCATCTTTGAATTGATGTTGTCACGTGATGTAAGAGTCTGGTCAAGCTCAAGCTCACCAACCAAGTTACGAAGTGTAGTAGCTGTAAGATTCTCAAGAGCAACAATAGGACGCTCAGCTCCATAAGCATAAAGCTTTGGATCCTGTACCTTAAAGTAAACTACAGTGTCAATTTTCATAATAACATTATCTTTTGTGATAACGTCCTGTGGTGGGAAATCAGCCACCTGCTCCTTCAAGGAAACACGCTTTGCAACTCTCTGAAGGAAAGGAATCATAACATGAAAACCTGCCTGCCAGGTTGCATGATATTTTCCTAAAAATTCAATAACAAATACGTAGCCCTGTGGAACAATTCGAATTCCGAAAGCAATGGCTACAATGATAATAATCAATAAAACAATTAAAACTGGCATAACAATACCTCCTCAAAAATATTATTTTATGGTTTAAGTATAATAAATAAAGGAGCAGATTTCTACTCAAAATCTGCTCCTTTAGACTGTTCTAATTAATCTGTGATTGCGAATTAACTCTATTTATTTCCCTTCAATAACGGACGAAGTGGCTGGTAAATCAACACAGTGATAATCGCTGAGATTAAGCCTTTTACGAATGTAAATGGCACGTTGAAGAGGAGTAGGCACTGCTCAATGGAATTAATCTTTGCGAATGGTGCCACTGCCTGATAAGCTGCCACAATAACATCCTTTGGCATGAAGTTGTAGTATACCGGATATACTACATAAAGGTTTGATGGGAAGCTGATAGCTGCCATAATAACTGCACCTACAACTGCTCCAATAATTGCATTTTTCTTTGTCTTCTTGTGATGGTAAATTAAGCCAGCAGGAAGCACGAAAGCTGCACCAAGAATAAAGTTTGAAAACTCACCAACACCACCGGTCTGAGTAATGAAAAGGTGAAGAATATTCTTGATAAGGCATACGATAACGCCGTACACTGGGCCAAGTGCAAAGGATGCCATAAGTGCTGGAAGCTCTGAAACATCAAGCTTGATAAAGCTTGGCATAATTGGCACTGCTGTGTCTAAGAACATAAGCACAAAAGCAATTGCTGAGAGCATCGCTGTCACTGTCATGCTTCTGACATCTACCTTCTTGTTAGTTTTTGTTTGCATGTTTGTCATTCCTACTGAATCCATTTTGGACCTCCCTATTGATTAAAATTTTATAGGAGATCTTCGTTAACACCTCATAAGAAAAGCCCTGAGATTAATCTCAGGGCTTTAACGTACACTAAAATAATTTGCACATCTTCTTCCATCCAGACTATACTGTCGGCTTCGGAATCACACCGAATCATGCCTTGCGGCTCGTGGGCTATACCACCGGTAGGGAATCACACCCTGCCCTGAAGATTTCCTATTTGATAAAAATATACTACACTCTTTAAAATGAATCAACTGAAAAATCAGATTATTCCATTATTTTTCCTTCTCATAAGTCTTGTTGAAAAGCTCTCTATCGAGAATATAAACATTGGAAAGATTCTGACCTGAAACAACAAAATAGTCTCCAGGTCTACCAAGACAATAATTCTCTGGTGACCACTTGGTGAAGACCTTTGTTCTGCGGCTGATTTCCTTTGCATAAATATCTCCATTGCCAATATAAACGCATGATTTTATGAAAGGCAACAAGCTCTGTGTCTGACCATGCTTTTGAGTACGAATTATAGGCTCGTAGTCACCAGGGTATCTGTACTCTGCATCACTACGATTATAGTACGTATCAAACATCTCCTCCGTTGTCACATAAATCTCACCGCGAACGCCTGCAACAATATAGGTATCCTCTGCAATTTCAACATCAAAATCACCCTCAAGTGCACGGATAATTATCTTGGTTCCAACTGGCATAATATCACTGCCCTTTGCATATCCCAGATAAATCTTTTTGCTCTTATATTTGTCCATATCAGAAATATCTGCCTGATAATCCGATGCATAAATTATCTCGTTATCTAAGAAGTAATCCTTCATGCGCTCACGGAAGAACTGCTGTACAGATGAAGAATTATAATCAAGCTCCTGCTTTTCAAGAAGGGAGCGAATGATTGAACCACCAGCCTTGATTGTGTGTCCGCCACCATTACCAACGCCCTCGCAAATAAAGCGAGCAAGCTCGTCGGCCTTGACCTCCTTCACACAGCTTCTAACGGAAATCTTGATTCCGCCCTCGTGAATAGAGTATGCCAGGCAGCAATCCACGTCCTCAACCTCAAGAAGCATATCCGAAATGATTCCAAGAATATTAGGGTCACATGGGTCTGTCTTTACGATAGAATAATGATTGTCCCTGTAATATTCCGAGCCAAGAAGAGCAATACCAGCAATTCTAAGCTCCTCCTGAGAGATGTTAGAATTCTTGAACTTTGTAATGAGCGTGTTGCTGTATTTCAACTCATCTCGCATATCCATGTCCAAAGGATGGTGGATTTCCGAGAAATTACTACTGTCTGTAAGAAGACCGTAGTAAAGAGCTGTAGCAAGACTAACATCATCTGAAATAGAAATCCCCTCTTCTCTCAGCATACCCCAAATCAAAGTGGAACAGCTGGCAAGATATGAACGAACCTCTGAAAGCTCTGGCAAAGGATTTGAAATCTGATGATGGTCGATTACCGCAATTGTCTTTGCCTTGAACTTGCGAATATTTCCCTCGCCATACTGACTGTCAATTGTAATAAGCAAATCCGGAAGCTCCTGCTCACGAATACCAAGCAGCTGTGACAGTTGAACCTGATGACGCACATAGTGAATATTCACATTTAAATCCGAAATCATTAGCTTAAGATTACTCTTTGTGATTTCGAAATTTCCACCGTAAACAAAGCAGACATTCTTTCCCTTATCCTTAAGATATTTAGTCAGGGCCATTCCAGATGCAATAGCATCAGCATCAGGCGTATTATGGCACTGAACGATTATATTATTAAAATCCAATAGCTGTGATAACTTCATTACTTATACTCCTACTCTCCCCAGAATATTCTCAAAACATTATACAAAATAACGCTTGTAAAATGTGTACAAAAAAGGTTTGAAACACAGTCGGTCTCAAACCTAAATTTACTTTTAATTAATATTCTACTGTTGAGTCTCAACCTCCACTGGTGGAATTACAACCTCCTGCATCAGTTCGTGAGACATGTCCTTGAGAATACCATCTAAAATCTCAACCTGCTCTGCAGTGAAAAAGTCCTTGGAGCGCTCCACAACCTTGTTCACATACTTCTGAGAAAGATTGAAATAGTTATAGTATTTATCAGTAACTTGAAGGTGATATTCACGGCGGTCAGTCTCAGACTGAGTCTTTGTAATATATCCCTTTTGAATAAGACTATTTATCTTGTAAGCAGCGTTTGGTGAAGATACATTTATGAAATTGGCAAACTCTGCAACTGTAGGATTCTTAAGAGCATGTATTATTTCTACGCAAAAAAGCTCGACGGTTGTAAGAGAGGTTTCTCTTGAGTTGAGCTGTTTGAACATCTCCTGATAGAAATGAATCTTAAATTTGGTGTACACCTCGGAAAGTGTCTGTTCTAACATTTTTAGTACCCGTTCCTTTTTCTTATTTATGTCCCCGAATACTATCATAACGAACTTACTCTCCTATGGCAAAAGAAATTTCTGCTTTTGCAGCCACCTGGCCATCCACATAGGCCACAGCTTCACCAAATCCTACAGGCCCCTTGCGACTTGTGAGCCTACACTCAAGCTCCAGTACATCACCTGGTTCAACCTGCTTTTTGAAACGGGCATTTTTGATGCCACCAAAGAATGCCAGCTTGCCCTTGTTCTCCTCTTCTGTGAGAAGTGCCACTGCACCAACCTGGGCCAGCGCCTCAATAATGAGTACTCCTGGCATTACTGGGTGCCCTGGGAAGTGTCCAATAAAGTGCATTTCATTTGCGCTGACGCACTTGATGCCTTTGGCATACTGGCCTGGCTCACAGTCCACAATCTTATCTACCAGCAAAAATGGATAGCGATGTGGCAATATCTTTTGGATTTCACTATTTGATAATTCCATAAATACTCCAGTCCGGTGGTCTTTTTTCAGGGAATCCAAGTATTATATTTCGCCACGCTTGCGCTCTTATTCGCTCATTGCCCTACATAAGATGCTGCTTACGCACCATCTAAGTAGGGATGGCTCATCAAGGGCTCAATGATAATACTTGGTTCCCTATCAAAGTACCACCTCATATAAGGTCTTTAGTTAACATATTTTCGAAATACAATAGACGCGTTGTGGCCTCCGAAGCCGAGTGCGTTTGAGAGAGCTACGCAAATATCTGCGGTGCGACCTTCGTTAGGTACTATGTCTAGATTACAGGCTTCATCTGGCTCGCGATAGTTGATGGTAGCCGGTACAAAGCTGTCCCGTAGAGCGAGAGATGTGATGATTGCCTCCACTGCTCCCGCTGCGCCAAGCAAATGGCCTGTCATAGATTTTGTGGAGCTTACCATAAGCTTATAAGCATGGTCACCAAATGCCTTCTTGATTGCCAGGGTTTCACCTGCATCATTGAGACTTGTGCTGGTTCCGTGGGCATTGATATAATCCACATCTTTCATCTCAAGTCCTGCGTCTTTCACCGCCAGCGCCATGCACTTTGCACCACCCTCGCCTTCAGGATTCGGTGCGGTAATGTGATAAGCATCGCAGTTAGTTCCATAACCAATAATCTCTGCATAGATTTTGGCTCCACGAGCCTTGGCATGCTCGAGCTCCTCAATTACAAGAATACCTGCACCTTCGCCCATGACAAATCCATGTCGCTCCTTGTCAAATGGAATTGATGCACGATTTGGATCCTCGCTTGTACAAAGAGCCTTCATGGACTGAAATCCACCAATAGCCAGTGGCATAACCACGCCCTCAGCACCACCACAAACCATTACATCTTCATAACCGTCACGAATTCTATGGAAGGAATCACCGATTGCATTATTTGAGCTGGCACAGGCAGTTACAACTGAGGTACACATTCCCTTCAAGCCAAACATAATTGCAATTTGTCCTGCTGCCATATTACTGATTGCCATGGGTATGAAATATGGGGAAATCTTACTATAGCCCTTAGTCTCTCCCTTACCATGCTCCTCGGCAATAGTGGAAAGGCCACCGATTCCTGACGACACAATACAACCAATTCTGTCTGCATCCTCTTTTTCCATATCAAGCTTCGCATCAGCCATTGCTTCTTTTGCCGCTGCGCAGGCATACTGACAATACACATCCATACGCTTTGCTTCCTTTGGACCAAGGATTTCGGCTGCATCAAAATTTTTAACCTCGCCTGCCAATTTAACCTTTAAATCCGATGTATCAAAATGAGTTATTGGCCCGATGCCGCACTCACCATTTTTTACAGCCTTCCATGTCTCATCCACATTATTTGCAAGTGGATTCACCGTTCCCATTCCAGTAATAACAACTCTTCTCATTACATTCCTCCAGTCACTTCTATGACCTGACCTGTCACATAGGCAGCCTTGTCTGATGCTAAAAATTCAACTACATTTGCAATATCCTCCGGCTGTCCAAAACGGCCAAGTGGTATTTGCTTCAGATAGGCTTCCTTCACATTTTCAGGAAGCTTATCTGTCATAGCTGTCTGAATAAACCCTGGGGCTACCGCATTTACGGTAATGCCCTTTCCACCATATTCCTTCGCCACCGACTTCGTAAATCCGATAATTCCTGCCTTGCTGGCACAATAGTTGGCCTGCCCTGGATTTCCCTCAACACCAACAATTGATGTGATATTTATAATTCGACCTTTTCTTGCCTTCATCATGTCTTTGATAGCAGCTTTTGAACAAAGGAAGGTTCCTTTCAAATTGATATCCACAACTGAATCAAAATCCTCCTCACTCATTCGAATAAGAAGTCCATCCTTTGTGATACCTGCGTTATTAACAAGAATTTCAACAGGTCCCAGCATGCTTTTTATTTCATCAAACATGTTTGACACATCTTCTGCATTACTAACATTTGCCTTAATATACATAGCCTGTACGCCATGCTTTTTACACTCTGTTATAGTCTCCTGAGCGGCATCCTCGTTACCAGAAAAACAAACTGCAATATCATAGCCAGCCTTGGCAAGATTCTCAGCAATAACTCTGCCAATTCCACGACTGCCTCCTGTTATAAGCGCTACACTCATGCCAGCTCCTCCATGGTTTTCTCAAAATCTTCCACTGTATCAATTGAATACACCTTTACATTATCTACTGTCTTATTTATAAACTTACTGATAGCTTTACCTGGGCCAATTTCAATGATTGTGTCGACCCCGGCATCGGCCATATATTTTATTGAATCCTCAAGATAAACTGAAGACTGCACCTGCTTTTCTAACAGCTTTGAAACTGATTCTTCAGGTGACTTTTCTTTACCAAGGCAATTGAAAATCACCTTGGAATTAGGATTTTTAAAATCAACCTTTTCAAACTCGTTGGCCAATTTATCTCCTGCAGGCTTCATAAGCTTTGTGTGGAATGGGCCGCTCACCTTTAGTGGCAAAATTCGTTTTGCACCTGCATCCTTTAAATAAGCACTAGCCTTATCAACAGCCACAGCATCACCTGAAATTACAATTTGCCCAGGGCAATTATAGTTTGCCGGTTGAACAATAAATTCCTGGCAAAGTGCGTTATTAACATAGTCACAGGCCTCCTTCACCACCTCACGCTCTGCCCCAAGGACTGCGCACATTTTCACTGGTCTGTCTGCTGCAGCTTCGGCCATATATTTTCCACGTTTTGCAATAAGCTCAAGGATTTTTTCCTCATCCAATACCCCAGCTTCATAAAGGGCTGAATATTCGCCCAAGCTCAAGCCACAGGTATAGTCAGCCTTAATTCCTTTTTTATGTAAAAGCTTTGTGACACCAATTGCAAAGGCTACCATGGCCGGCTGAGTGTATCTAGTGTCTGAGAGCTGTTCCACTGGACCTTCAAAGCTAAGCTTTGCAACATCCATATCTGTAACGCCCTTTACGGTTTCCGTGGCCTTATCAATTGTCTCTCTGAAATCCTCATACTTATCATAAAAATCTTTACCCATACCCACTCTCTGGGAACCCTGGCCTGCATATACAATTCCTAGTTTCATATAAACTCCTAGTCCGCTTTTGAGCTTTCAAAGAATAAATATATTTCCATTCGCCACGCTTGCGCTCTTGCATGTAAGCTTCGCTTACTAGACCACAAAAGTTGATTGCATGCGCAATCATCCTTTTGGGTCGTATCATCAAGGGCTCATTGGAAACATATTTATTCTTTTCAAGCATCAAGCTCTTCTAATAATTCACGCTACTACAACTTATTAAATATCAATTGATGAGGCACAGGATAACGAATGCTTCGCATTTACGTATAATTCGTCGAGGATGGTGGCAACAGGGCGAATGGCGGTGAGCTGTCCGCAGACCTGTCCTGCCATGACTGAGCCTCGAAGGATGTCGCCATCAACGACTGCTCTGCGAAGACCACCAAGTGTGATTTGCTCAAGCTGATCACGGTCGGCTCCAGCAGCCTCAAGTTTTAGGTACTCGCGAGCCATTTCATTTTTAAGTATTCGCACTGGCGCCCCTTGGCTACGACCTGTTACTGTTGTTGCATTATCCTTTGCTTTAATCAATGCCTGCTTATAATTCTCATGAATTGGACACTCCTCTGACACCAGCAAACATGTACCAACCTGTGCTCCACAAGCCCCAAGTAGCATGGCAGCTGCCATCTGTTCTCCACTTGCAATTCCACCTGCTGCAATCACTGGTACATCCACTGCTGCAACCACCTGTGGAAGCAAGGTCATTGTTGTCATATCACCAACGTGACCACCTGACTCGCCACCTTCTGCAATCACAGCATCAGCACCAGCTCTCACCATCACCTTTGCAAGAGCAACAGAAGCTACAACAGGGAAAACCTTCGCTCCCATTTCCTTCCAGCCCTTCATGTACTTGCCAGGGTTACCTGCACCTGTTGTAATAAACTGAACCTTCTCCTCTATAAGCATCTGGGCAATGTTGTCTACATCAGGATTCATAAGCATCAGATTCACACCAAATGGCTTATCTGTCTTTGATTTGCAAATCCTTATCTGCTCACGCAAAGCCTCGGCATTCATGCCACCGCTTGCCACGAGACCTAGTCCCCCCGCATTGCTAACAGCTGCGGCGAAGTCGCCTGTGGCGATGTTGGCCATGCCACCTTGGATAATTGGATATTTGGTTCCTGTTAAATCTTTCAAATTCATATAATCACCTAGTCCACTTCATTCCTCTAAGCTACCTAGTGTTATTATTCGCCACGCTTGCGCTCTTATTCGCTCATTACCCTACATAAGAAGCCTCTTTCAGAGCCTTCTAAGTAGGGATGGCTCATCAAGGGCTCATAAATAAAACTAGGTATCTTTTCGGATGAAGTTCATCTAAATTTTAAAGTTTACATTTCCAATACGATTGCGCCCCACGTGCGTCCGGCGCCAAAGGCGCATAGAAGTACTTTATCGCCTTTGCGAATTCGCCCTGCAGTAATGGCTTCGTCAAGGGCGAGACCCACGCTGGCGGCGGATGTGTTGCCGTATTTTTCTATATTTACCACAAACTTATCCATTGGCTGTTTTACTTTATTTGCAATGGATTCAATGATACGAAGATTCGCCTGATGCAATACGAAGTGGTCAATATCATCGTAGGTAAGTCCCGCTTTATTAACCACCTGTTCAATCACCTTTGGCACTGTGGCAACGGCGAATTTATATGTGCCCTGTCCATCCATGTGTATAAAACCATTTGGAGATTTGATGTTTATCATCTCCTCATCACCGTCCACACCAATCACAGATGTGTACTGGTTATCCGCAAGGCTAATCACAGCAGCTGCTGCACCATCGCCAAACAATACACAGGTACTTCTGTCAGTCATATCCATTTTTTGGGATAAAACTTCTGCACCAACGATAAGTCCATACTTTGCATCTCTTGCCATCATCAGGGCTCTTATTGTTTCAAGACCGAAGATAAATCCTGAACAGCCTGCACCGACATCCAATGCAATAATATCATTTGAAAGCCCCAGTCTTCCCTGAAGTATGCATGCACAGGATGGTGAAAAATAATCTGCCGATACGGTGCATACAATCACAACTCCAATATCTTCCTTTGATATGCCTGCTCTTTCAATTGCCTGTCTGGCAGCCTGCTCAGCCAAGTAGGTGTGATTTTCTTTTTCAGAAACATGGTGGCGCTCCTTCATGCCAGTGCGTTTACTAATCCACTCATCACTTGTGTCTACTATTTTTGCCAAATCATCGTTTGTAACAATGTTCTTTGGAGCATAAGCTCCGGTTGCTATAATCTCTATTCCTGTCATTTAAATCTTTTCCATTCTAGCTGCAGAAGCACTCCGTAAATATGCCTCGTCAAAGTTCCTAAACTTTTCAAATCGCGCCTGGGCCAGTTCCTCCCCTGTCATTCCCTCAAGTTCCTTGAGAGCGGCCTCAATAACGTTAGAAACTCTAAGGTATAGACCTCGCTCAGGAATAATTCCGTCAATAACTCCAAAATTCCAAAGATCCTGAGCCGTCAGCTTCATTGCATCTGCCGCCTCATCTCGTCTTGCACTGTCATGCCACAAAATTGAAGCAAATCCCTCTGGGGAAAGCACCGAATACACTGCGTTTTCCAACATATAGACTCGATTTGCCACTGCAATTCCAAGAGCTCCTCCGCTACTTCCTTCACCAGTAACTATTGTAATAACTGGCACCTTTAGAGAGCTCATAGCCGCCAGGTTTCCTGAAATAGCCTGAGATATTCCATACATTTCCGCTTCGACTCCCGGATATGCTCCTGGGGTATCCACGAAAGTGATAATTGGTCTGCCAAATTTCTCTGCCTGCCGCATAATTCGAAGAGCCTTGCGATAGCCTTCGGGTCCTGGCATACCAAAGTTACAGGTAACATTTTCAGTTACATCATTTCCCTTGCGATGTCCAAGCACAGTAACTGGTCTTCCATGGAACAATGCAATTCCTCCATAGATGCTTGCATCTTCTTTCCCAAGCAAGTCGCCCTTTTGCTCAAAAAAATCCGAAAATACGTTATTGATGTAATCTGTCACCTTTGGTCGATTTTTGTCTCTGGCTATTTGTACACGTTCTATTGCTTTCATGTAACTTCAACACCTTTCCAAGAGTCACCCTCATCTGTTCCCTTTGTACCACTGCATCCACAAATCCATGCTCCTGCAAAAACTCGGAGCGTTGGAAGCCTTCTGGAAGCTTTTCGCCGATGGTCTGCTCTATTACTCGTGGACCTGCGAATCCTACCAGTGCTCCTGGCTCTGCCAATGTGATATCTCCCAGTGTTGCAAAGCTTGCACTGACCCCACCTGTAGTTGGATGGGTCAAAACAACGATATATAAGCCTCCACTGTTTTTGAATTTTTCAATTACTGCACTGGTCTTCGCCATCTGCATCAGACTCAGGATTCCTTCCTGCATTCTGGCGCCACCGCTGGCGGTGAAAAATATCAATGGCAGTTTATGGCTCATGGCGTACTCTGCACTTCGACAAACCATCTCGCCAAGCTCAATTCCCATTGAAGCCATCATGAAGCGTTTATCCATAACAGTCAGAACCACTTTATGACCATCAATTTTGCAGGTGCCTGAAATGATGGCATCATGACAATCCAGTTCCTGTCTAAGTTCCTCCTTTTTTGACACATACCCATCAAATTCCAGTGGGTCGGTCTCAGGAAAATCATATTCGAATCTTTTAAAGGTTCCCTCATCTGCAATATCGTATATACGGTTTACTGCTGTGTATTCAGATACTGGCTTTATTGTCAGCTCTGCCTTCCCATCATAGGTTTCCCTAAGCGTCTTATATCTATTAAATTTTTCACGTCTCTGGTCTACTACATTCATACGTTATCCCAATTTAAAATCTCATCAACGTGTTCCTCTATGAAGCTCACATTATAGTTTCCCTTCACAAAGTCCGGGTGGTGAAGAAGTAGATAATCGAAATCTCCATTAGTAGTAATTCCTTCTGTCACCAATTCTAAAAGTGCTCTTCGCATTCGCCTGATGGCTTCAAGTCTGGTCTCTGCATGAACAATGATTTTTGCCATCATGGAATCATAAAATGGACTTGTCTCATAGCCATTATAAAGAAGCGTATCCACTCTAACCCCTGGACCTCCCGGTACATTCAAAAATGTAATCTTTCCAGTGTTTGCCATGAACCCCTTAGCTGGATCTTCCGCATTTATTCGACACTCAATTGCATGCCCCTTTAAATTTACATCTCGCTGCCTTATTTTCAGTGGTTCTCCAAATGCAATTCGAATCTGCTGCTTTATCAAATCGATTCCGGTGACAGCCTCTGTAACCCCGTGCTCCACCTGAATCCTTGTATTCATTTCGATGAAATAATAATGGTTCTTCTCGTCTAAGACGAATTCTACCGTGCCTGCATTTGTATAGCCTGCTGCCTTTGCTGCAAGCACCGCAGCCTTTCCCATTGCCTTACGCAAATCATCATTTATAAACATACATGGGCTTTCCTCAATCAGCTTTTGATTCTTGCGCTGAATTGAGCAGTCGCGCTCCCCTAGATGAATCACGTTGCCGTGTTCATCTGCTAAAATCTGAAACTCAATATGCCTTGGGTTCAGAATCAATTTCTCCACATACATTTCATCGTCATTGAAGCAAGCCCTGGTCTCCACCTTCGCCTCTTCAAAAAGCTTCTTTAGATCCTCCGGCTGGTACACGCGTCGCATTCCGCGGCCTCCACCGCCAGCGCTGGCTTTAATAAGCACTGGATAACCTATCTTTTTTGCTATTTTTTCAAGTTTCTTATAGTCCTCAACAGGGCCGTCCGAACCTGGGACAACAGGTACTCCAGCCTTCATCATCATTCTTCTGGCTGTGGACTTGTTTCCAAGTGCATCCATCGCATCAGCAGTTGGCCCAATAAAAGTAATTCCGGCTTCTTCGCATTTACGAACAAACTCAGAATTCTCAGATAGGAATCCAAATCCGGGATGAAGTGCATCGCAGCCTGTAACCTGAGCTGCAGTAATAATGGCGTCCATATTCAAGTAACTATCTGCGGCTCTTGCTGGACCTATGCAAACACTTTTTGTTGCAAGCTTCACATGAAGAGAATCTTTATCGGCTGTAGAATACACTGCAACGCACTCAATATTCATCTCCATACAGGCTCTGATGATTCGAACCGCAATCTCACCTCGATTAGCAATCAAAATTCTCTTAAACATGACTAATCTCCTATGAGGAATAACTCCTGTTCAAACTCCACAACATCCTGATTCTTTGCGTAGATTTCTTTAATTACGCCATCACTTGGCGCTGTGATTTCACTCATCATTTTCATTGCTTCGATGAGACACAGTACCTGTCCTGACTTAACTGAATCCCCAACTTGAACATATGGCTTTTCCTCTGGTGATGGTGCTGAATAGAAAACTCCAACAAGTGGTGCCTTTACAAGCACACCATCCACAGCTTTCGGTTTTTCCAATGTTCTTTCAGCTACCACCTCTTCAGGAGCAACTACCACCTGCTGGCTTACTGGCTGTATCACAGGTTGTCCACTTATATCAGGCTTTCTTAACTGTATATCCACACCATCCTGCTTAATTCGCAAATACGAACTACCACTGTCATCAAACGCCTTAAGCAGCTCTTTGATTTCTTTTGTTTCCATTTTTACTTATGTGCCTCAAGATAATTAACGATATCTGCTACTGTCTTAATCTCTGCCATTGCATTCTCATCAATTGTGATGCCTGTCTTTTCCTCAACTGCAAGAGAAAGCTCCACTGCATCAAGTGAATCAGCGCCAAGGTCTTCGAAAAGATTTGCCTCAAGAGTAACCTTCTCTGCTGCACAGCTAAGTGTATCAATAATAACTTCCTTTACTACGTCAAACATAATTGTTCTCCTTCTTCGTTTAATTTGCTTGTTGATAATTATTTTCGTTAGCTAAAAACATTTAGTTAAAATATTTGAACTAACTACACCATATAATACCCAACTTTTTTAGGTTGTCAAGGTATTAGTTAAAATTTTTTAGATATTCCTCGTCAGAGTATTAATCAATACATGGGTGTAAAAAAGACCGGAGCCTTTACAGACACCGGTCTATAAACTATCATAAACGCAGATGATTAAAATGAGTCAATCTCAAGAAGGAGGATAAAAATGCAAGAAGTACATGATTTTCTTAAGAAATGTGGAACATATTATTTAGCAACAGTTGATGGTGACCAGCCAAGAGTTCGTCCTTTCGGAACTGTTAATATTTTCGAGGATAAGCTTTATATTCAGACTGGAAAATCAAAGGATGTTTCAAAGCAGATTCAGAAGAACCCTAAGGTTGAGATTTGTGGATTTGCAGAGGGCAAGTGGGTACGTGTAGCTGGCGAGCTCGTTCGCGACGACAGAATCGAAGCAAAAAAAGCAATGCTCGATGCTTACCCATCACTTCAGCAGATGTATTCAGCTGAGGATGACAACACCGAGGTGCTCTACTTCAAGAACGCAACAGCTACATTCTCATCATTTACAGATGCTCCACGTAGCGTATCATTCTAAGTATATAATTTCTATGTCCATTGAGGTTTCGATAGGGTCGGCGCCAGTGAGGATATCATAGTCGATAATGACTTTGATGTAGTCCTCCTGCTCCACCACATCGTAACGGCGGGTGTAAACCTGAAGATCCAATGCACCTACTGGTGTGCTGTATTCATTGGTGGTTTTCTCGCCTGGGTGTAACTCCAGCTTTGAACGGAGTGCACCCTTCTGGGACATGGTGAAGCTATGTCTGTCAAAGGTCAATAAACAGGCGACCTCACCATCCTCCAGATTTCTTTTGTAGGATAAATAATAGGCGTCGTCACGCTCCATTATGATGCCGCAATAGCCCTCTTTAATGGTCTCCTGATCGCCGCCCATTTTCTGTTTAGACTCAAGATTAATAATACAATTTTTTCCTGCCATATTTTTCCTGTTCCGTAAAATTAATATTATTTCTGCTCTCTGATGACTTCACGCACTGCATTGATCTGATTTGAAAGATGAGTGTGAATGATGTTCTTCAAGAATTCCACATCACGTCTGCTAAATCCATCAATAATTGCCTTGTGCTCCTCAATAAGCTGAGCATAAACAGATGGATTCTTCACATATTCATAACGATAACGATACATCTGCTCACGAGCTGAATTGATAATATTCTCAAGCTTTGGATTGGCAGCTGCAGCGTAAATTACATCATGAAAAGCCTCATCTGCCTCAACAATGCTACGCACATCATCTGAACTGATGGCTGCCTCAAAAGCCTTCATAGCCTCCTTCAATTCAACCAACTGAGCATCTGTCATGCGTTCACAGGCACAGCCAACTGCAAGTGCATCAAGGGCATCACGCACCTCAAGCACATCCTGTAAATCCTTTTCTGTCATCTTCGCAACCTGAGCGCCCTTGCGTGGAATAGTCACCGCAAGCCCCTCCTGCTCTAACATTCTAATCGCCTCTCTGATAGGAGTGCGACTAACCCCAAGCTTGTTTGCAAGATGCATTTCCATCAATCTCTCGCCTGGCTTCAACTCGCCCTTAAGGATAGCCTCTCTAAGTGTGTTGAAAACGACATCACGAAGAGGTAAATAATCGTCCATTTGTAGAGTAAGATTTTCAGTCATTTTGCAAATCTCTCCTTTGCTAACAATTTCTAGTTCTTTGTATTAAATAGTGTCGTAAGATAAAGCTGTTTTACCATGCCACTCTTTGTTAGAGCATCCTTGGCAGCTCGTGCAGTCTTATTATCCTCGAAAAATCCAAAGACAGTAGGACCACTTCCGCTCATCATCGCGCCGACTGCTCCATGCTCCAACATATTCTGCTTGATATCAGCAATTACTGGATGCATCGGAATGGTAACATCCTCAAGCACATTTCCCATATGTGAGCAGACTGCCTGCAAATCCTTTGCTTCGATATCTTTCATAAGCTGATCGATATCAGGGTGAACCACCGAATCGAACTTGGCATCGAGAGCCTCGTAAACCATTTTTGTCGAAACGGAAATACCTGGCTTTGCAATGAGCACAGGGCATTTAACCATAGGAGAAATTGGTGTAAGAACCTCTCCAATTCCCTCTGCAAGAGCAGTGCCACGCATTACACAATAAGGAACATCAGCTCCTAGCTTTACACCTCGCTCCATCAAATCCTTGCGGGATAACCCCAGATTAAAGAGGCGATTAACAGCGAATAAAACTGCTGCACCATCAGTAGAACCACCAGCCATGCCTGCTGCAACTGGAATATGCTTCTCAAGGTCGATTTCCACGCCTTCTTTAATATCAAACTCCTCTATAAGAAGCTTTGCTGCCTTTATGCAAAGATTATCATCATTTACTGGAAGGAATCTCAGGTTGGTCTTCATTGAGACCGTACCATCCTTCACTTTTTTCACCGTCAGCTTATCGAAAAGATTCACCGTCTGCATAATCATGCGAACCTCATGATAGCCGTCCTCCCTGATACCTGTAACATCAAGGCCAATATTAATCTTTGCTAAAGCTTTTACATCAATAGAATCCATAAAATATAACTATTCCCTTATCAATTACTTCTAAAAACATAATGTGAAACACAGAAATTGTATTACTATGTATTTTGCACATCTATGTTTTTTGTATTCAATCTGGTTAAATTTTAACAAAGTAACCACACATTTACAAGGATTTTGTATTAAAATAAATACAATCTAATCGTTAAATTTTCTCATTAACCTTCCGATAAAGAGATTAGGAAAAGGATTTCCGTGGGGCTGCGTTTGCCCACCAGGTAACAAGGAGGTTATACTATGGATGTAAATATTCTAAGCAATGTTACTTCTAGCATTTCGTCTGCTTACAATACAAAATCTAAAGAAGCCGAAGAATCCACAAAAGATACCACCGAAGTTGAACAGAAGACTGACGATAAAGCTGGAAAATTTTCTGAGGAGGCTGCTGTTTACGAGAAGTCTACCGAAGATAAAACTGTTAAGACTGACAGATTTGCTAAGGCTGACCGTTCTGCTCTTGTTCAGCAGTTGAAGGCTGAGCAGGAAAAAATGCAGAACAACCTGTTAGAGATTGTAAAAAAGACAATAGCTGGACAGGGAAGCACATTTGCTATTGCAAGTCAGGATGATATGTGGAAATTCCTTGCAGAAGGAAAATTCACCGCTGATGCAGATACTATTGCAAAGGCTAAAGAGGATATTTCAGAGGACGGTTATTGGGGCGTTGAGAAAACTTCTGACAGAATCCTTGAATTTGCAAAGGCTCTTTCAGGCGATGACCCTGACAAGGCTGACGAGCTTTTAGCTGCATTCAAGAAGGGATACGAGCAAGCTACTGGTACCTGGGGCAAGAAGCTTCCAGATATTTCTTCACAAACCTATGATGCAGTTGTAAAGAAATTCGATGACTGGAAAAATAGCGGCAAGAAAACCGAGACAGATACAACAGCTGCAGCTGAGGAAGCTGCAAAAGCCGAAGGATAATTGATTATTATTCTGGAAAAATTCGTAAGACTTTCTGCTGGCAGAACAATGAATTGCCAGCAGAAATCTGGCTTTGCCAGACAACTTTTCCATTTCATGAAAAAGTTGGTCAGGTACAATTTATGTTTTTCTGATGAAAAACAAAAATCTATAAAAAGCACCGCCGACTTTCAAATCGCGAAGGCCGGTGGTGTTTTTTCATGCTCATTTCATTCTAACCAATTATATCAATATATTCGCCACTTAAGGCTTTGTTCATACTACGAACTGCACAGAATTTTCCGCACATTGAACAGGTATCATCAAACTCTGGTGCACGGTCCGCTCTGATAGATTTGGCAGTTTCAGGGGCAATTGAGCATTCCCATTGCTTATCCCAGTCAAAACACTGTCTCGCCTCTGCCATCTGATTATCCAAATCCAGAGCATGTGGAATTTTCTTGGCAATATCCGCTGCATGGGCCGCAATTTTTGATGCAATGATTCCCTGCTTTACATCCTCCACATTTGGAAGTGCAAGGTGCTCCGCAGGTGTCACATAACAAAGGAAGGCTGCACCATTTTGGGCTGCAATTGCACCACCAATTGCTGAAGTTATATGGTCATAGCCAGGTGCAATATCTGTAACCAGAGGCCCCAACACGTAGAAAGGTGCACCCATGCAAATCTTCTGCTGAATTTTCATGTTTGCGGCAATCTCATCCATCGGCATATGTCCTGGACCTTCCACCATCACCTGCACATCCTTTTCCCATGCACGCTTTGTAAGTTCTCCTAGACGAACAAGCTCCTCTATCTGACATACATCACTGGCATCAGCAAGGCAGCCTGGTCTACAGGCGTCACCCAATGAGATTGTCACATCATGCTCACGGCAAATTTCCAATATTTCATCATAATATTCATAGAAAGGATTTTCCTCTCCAGTCATTGTCATCCATGCAAATACCAGGGAGCCTCCGCGGCTGACAATATTCATCTTGCGCTTATGCTTCTTAATTTGCTCGATGGTCTTTCTAGTGATTCCACAGTGAAGGGTAACAAAATCTACACCATCCTCTGCGTGAAGTCTCACCACGTCGATGAAATCCTTGGCGGTGAGTGTAGCGAGATCACGCTGATAATGAATCACACTGTCATAGATTGGAACTGTTCCAAGCATAGCAGGACATTCTGCCACAAGCTTCTGACGAAATGGCTGAGTGTTTCCATGGCTGGATAAATCCATAATTGCTTCTGCACCCATTTCAACAGCTGCCATAACCTTTTGCATTTCGATATTGTAATCCTTACAGTCTCTTGATATGCCAAGATTCACATTAATTTTTGTGCGAAGCATACTTCCAACACCCTCAGGATTTATACATTTGTGATGCTTGTTTGCTGGAATTGCAACCTGCCCCTTTGCCACAAGTTCTCTTATTTCTTCAGGTGTACGATATTCCTTTAATGCCACCTGCTTCATTTCTGATGTAATGATACCCTGACGGGCAGCGTCCATTTGAGTTGTGTACTCTCTCATATTCTCCTCCTTATTTTTACACCTCATCCGCCCCTTCGGGGCACCTTCGCCTCAACGGGAAGGCTAGAGGCCCGTTTCCATTTCCCAGATTTAATTGTGCCTGGATACATTTTGTAAGATATTTTTTTGCCAAATTTATCGCCTCTGTAAGCTCATAACCCAGTGCAAGATTGCAGGCTATGGCACTGGATAGTGTACAACCTGTACCGTGAGTATTAGGATTGTGGATTCTTGTACCTTCATACCATGTCAGCCCCCCATGCTCATATAAAACATCACTTGCATCTCCTGCTGCATGACCTCCTTTTAATAAAACTCCACAGCCATATTTTTCTCCAAGAATTCTAGCTGCCTGTTCCATTGCTGCTCTATCGGAGATTTCAATTCCTGCCAGCTTCTCTGCTTCAGGAATGTTTGGTGTTATAAGCTTTGCAAGTGGGAAAAGTAGCTCCTCTAATTTCTCAATTGTCCCAGATTTTGACAGGCTTTTTCCACTTGTCGAAACCATTACTGGATCCAACACCACATTCTTTATATCGTATTTACGAATATTCTTAGTTACCACCTCAATCTGTGACACAGATGGTATCATTCCAATTTTAATTGCATCTGCTGGGATATCTGAAAGGCAGGCATTTATCTGAGCATCCAGAAACTCTGGGGAAGCTTCCACAATATCAAACACCCCAGTGGTATTTTGCGCGGTAAGAGCTGTAATGGCAGTCATGCCATACACCCCATGGGCGCACATTGTTTTCAGATCTGCCTGTATGCCAGCGCCACCTGAAGAGTCGGAACCAGCAATCGATAGTACTATTTTCATAATGACACCTTGTCTCGCCTCCCGGCTCGGTCGTTGCTAAACAGGCTCCACTGGAGCCTAGCAACCCTCAAGTGGAAGCCTTTCTTTAAATTTTTCCGCAACTGCCTTTGGTGATGTTGCCTTCATAATGGCTGACACCGCACACACTCCAGCTATAGGAATTTCCTCCAGCACCTTTAGGTTATCTGGATTCAAGCCACCTATGGCATTTACCGGTATTGGCACCGCTTTTGTTATCTCTCTTAAGGTGTCTGTTGATGTAAGTACCGTCTTCACCTTTGTAGTAGTTGGGAAGATTGCCCCCACTCCAAGATAATCTGCCCCAGCCTCATAGGCGGCCCTTGCAGCTTCCACAGTCTTGGCTGTAGCTCCTAAAATCTTGTCTACGCCAATGAGCTTTCGCGCCATGGCAACTGGCATATCCTCAGCCCCTACATGAACTCCTTCTGCATCGACAGCAAGCATTACATCCACCCTGTCATCAATTATCAGCGGTACTTTATAGACGTGAGTAATGTTATGAACTGCCTCCGCAAGCTCTATATATTCTCTTGTGGATTTATTCTTCTCCCTGAGTTGGATAAGGGTAACCCCGCCCTCAAGGGCCGATTTGACACGCTTTAAAAATTCTTCCCTCGTATAGCCTGTGCTATCGGTTATAAAATATAAACTGCTATCAAAATCCATCTTTTTCTCCTATCTTATCCAGCAGGTTCACCATAAAGGTTCCGCTTCCCTTATCTGTTCTGGCTTTTACTCCACAACTTTTGAAAAATCTGCAGGCTTTTTCCACACTGACAGGCGAATTATCAAATGCCAGCCCAGTGGCAATGATTGCCCCAAGCATGCAGCCTGTTCCAGTGACAGAAGACAATTCTGCGCAGCCTCCCTCAACAGATATCACTTTTCCCTCGTAGGATATTAAATCTGTCTTTCCAGTGGATAATATGATGCATTTATATTGTTCTGCCAGCTTTGAATCAATATCCTTCATATGCGATACTGAAATATCCTGACCTGCATCCACTCCGCTACTTCTATATGAATCATCATACAAAGCCATTAATTCCGAATAATTTCCCTTAATTACTCTGCACTTATGTTGGATTATGAGTTGCTTTGCAAAATTTCTTCTAAGGCCTGAGCAGGCTACCCCAACTGCATCCAATACAACAGGAATCCCCTTGGCATTTGCAACCGCAATAGCTTTTTCCATTGCCTCCATTCTGGTGTCAGATATATTTCCCAGATTCAAAAGCAAAGCATCGGCTGTCTCTGTTATTTCCTCCACCTCCAGAGGATGCTCTGCCATAATAGGTCTTGCCCCCAATGCTAATATCGTATTTGCGGATTGATTCATTGCAATGGGATTTGTAATACAGTGAATTAAAGGCTTTCTGTTTTCTCTTTCCATGCCTTATCCTCTCCTGCAAGTTTGCTTTGAATATCACGAAGTACTCCCGCTCTTTGAAGCTGATATAAGAGAAGTGCTGCAATACTTCCCCCAATCAGCGTTCCACAAATGAAAGATGGCACATAGAATAGCCAGCTTAGGCCTTCTCTTCCCCAAAGGAATGTCATAACTGGATATGAAACAATTGCCCCAATGATTCCTGTTCCAAAAATTTCACCTAATACTGCCGCCCAGATTTTTCCTTTGGAAATTTTGTAAAACACGCCTGATAAAAATGCGCCAAAAACTGCACCTGTTAAGGCAAGCGGAGGTATTCCCATAACTGCCATTCTTATCACGCCAATCATCACTGCAACCGCCAGCGCATCAACTGGCCCCAGGAAAACTGCGGCTGTGATATTAATTAGATGTGCCATCGGGCACATTCCTTCCACTCTAAGCAGCGGTGATATCACCACACCAGTTGCAACAAGCATTGCCATCGTTACCATCCTTAATAAATTCATCTTTTTCATGTCATTCTCCTATGGCTGGTTACACATACAATCCTCAGTATTACTCCGGAGAGCTACAAAAAGCTCTCCTTGAGTAACACTAAGAGATTGTCTGCTACCAGCAACAAAAAGCATAAAAATAGAGACCACCTGATTTCTCAAATGGTCTCCATGAATTTACGTATATAAACACGGCATCCCTACGTTGGCATTATCCAAATCAGGTTCTCGGTCGAAGGTCACACCTTCCTCTCAGCCTGTTTACAAGCTCCCGGCTCTATTTAGTTTTTAGTTACTAGTAGAGTATATCGTATTTACGAATTAATGCAAGAGGAAATTTATGCTGGTTCCCATTTACAACGTACCGGAGAAACAATTGAACCATCCTTCTTCATCTCAGCCATTGCTTTATCAACCACTTTTCTATCAAGACCTGTCAATTCCGCAATCTTGCCTGCATTAAGTGGTTCACCAGCATTTTTCATTGCTTCTAAAATCTGCTCTTTTTCACTCATAGGATTCCTCTCTCTTTCTTAATTATTTAATTTTGATACATCTATAGCTACTAAAACACGAGCTGGCCCCAAATATGTATTATCTTCTATACTACCTGTTCCAGTTACATCTATTGGACCAAGTGTTCTAGAACGCTTTAGTTCTTCCCCAACCTTCATATCCCTCATATTTTCCAAGAATTTTTCCAAACTATTTGTATATGAACAATAATCATATGTATATGGACTACTTGAAAGCAGTATTGAAATGCCAGTCGGCTGTAACAATCGTGTACGATATTTTGATGATTTGCATCCTATTATCTTTTTGAAACTTTCACAATTGCCAAAGATTAACTCATCTTTATTAATAACCGTAAACATTGCATTTGCTTTATTTAGACTTTTGGTACCGTTATAAACACAATCAGAATCAAATCCTGTGCAGCTGTATAAATCATCTTGTGAAATCGGAATATTAAACTTATTACCCTTTTTATCTTTTACTTTAAACTGCAAAAACACACGTCTAAAGGTATCAGGATAATTAGCATCATCCTTCATCCTTATTTCTATATCACCTAACTCACACTTTCCACTTGTACCAGAAATTGTATTGTTGTAATTAACAATACTTCTTAATCCATGTATTAAAGAAAAACCCGTAGTATCTTTCATATTTACAATAAAAGCATCCTCAAGTTTTGTAAATATTTCCTCTTCATAATAATATTGTCCTGTACCAACTAAAGCTTTGTAAGTCTCAACAATTTTATTAATCATATACTCTTCAAAACCTCCACTATTTTTTCCGTCAGCACTATTCCATCCTTATCCTGTTCGCTTTTAGACAATTCGCTGAATGGTACTAGTGAATTATGCACTGTTGCCATTTCACGGGTCTTTTTATCAAGAAAACTATCCGAACTTTTTTGATAACCCAGAGTTCGCATATACATATTCCATCTCATATGCTCATACATTTTCCATGTGTAATCATCTTTCAGAATATCGTATTTAAATTCAGCTTCATCACTGATTGGATATATACCAATATCTATAAGCTCTACTTTGTACTTAAGACTCAATGTGCGAGCATACACCGAATGGCGATTAAACTCATTATTACAGTATTCTTCCCAGGATTTTGGATTATCTTTATTCTGCTGTCTGATTGCATGAATTGCCATTGATGCCTTTTCCAATTCTGACATCGTAATGAACTCATAATTGAAGGTCTCATCTATTCCACCAACTAATTCATACTTTCTAACTAAATCCTCGTTCCAGCTTTTGCTAATCTCCTTATGAGCCATATTGACTTGAATTATACAATTGTCATCTGCAAAGCCTTTTTGCACTCTATGAGCTTTTAATCGCTTAGCTAGATTAACATTTAGCAAATCCGCTCCTGCATTAATAAAAACAAAAGAAAGCCCATCCTTATTCTCCAAACACTGTTCATATTCAAGTGTTTCAAAATCCACATCAGAATGGTATTGAATTCTGTAAAAAGCATCCCCCTCTACATCACAAAAATCATAAATCTCTGGCATTAGTTGCTTCAACTTGTCTCTTCCATTACCAGCATCGATAACAGTTAATTTCAAAATATACCCAGGCATCTGAGCCAATGATAATATTGCCTTAATCATTTCTAGGTTTCTTATATTCATTCCACCTATAATCAAAACATTTATCTTTCGTTCACCATTATCCTCAATAGCTGCTTCAAAAATTGATTTTTTCAACAAATTGTTCAGCGCAAAGTTTTCCTCAGCTCTAACAAAATTAATAATTGTCTTTGATGGCAATTTATTCTTCTTAGCATACTCATTATACATTCCCCATGGAGTATCTATTAGTTCCACATAGCACTTAATGACTACATCTTCATTATTTTTTGAAAATGTACTAATCTCCTCAAGTTTCTTTAGATTGTTTTCTTCGTTCTCTTCGAAAAGAAATATTTCTAGTCCTTTTGCGTGCCCTAGCTTATCTAAAACAACAGCTATATCTGAATTTAAATATATGCCACCAACAGAAGCTATTTTTTCTCTTCCTGCTCCGCTAACTTCAGATTGGCTACATGCAAAAATAATATTATTTTTCTTAATATCTACTTTTCCAGAAATACTTTTAGCTAATGCAATTGTCTTATCATTGCATTCAGATAATAAATACGAATATTTTCTTCTATTGAGCGATAGTCTCAATCTCTGCCACGGTCCATCCAAAAATTTAACAATGAATCCACCAACAAATATTATTAAAACTATATTAGCCAAAACTCGTATGATTCCATATACACTGGAAAAATTAGGATGTAATCCAAAAACCACTTTTTCATATCCATTTCCAGCATAGATATTGAAGCTCTTAAGTAATGCTGTAGAGATTCCCTCTATTATCCTTAGCATAACATTAGTTCCAGTTGAATCATTAAATATTTCCTCTGGAATATACATAATCCAGCATGCCACAAATTCAAAAAAGGCGGCACTTACATAATGTATGTCACTCTTATTTTCCTTTGTTAACCAATAAATTACCCCATAAAATGCAAAGGCTAGTCCCAATATCATTGTAATCAGCCAAATTACTTCCTCTGAATTAAACTGAGTAAATGCCCCCAAAATATTAATCATACTTTTCACCAATCTCTTGATTTTTTATTCTACTAAAAATATACTCCTTATATCATATATGCTGCGAGGATAGAAGAATGTTATTACCTGAACTTATCACTGAACGAACGAATTATGCTCATGTTATTGCAATTATTAATAATAGTTATGAGACATTATATGATGAAGAGGATTTCTTTATTATCCATTCATTAGTAAATGATAATTATTGTGTCGAGATGCGTGATAATTCTAAGCTAGATAAAGTTGCACACATTTTGGAAACCTTGCGTCCCGACCTTTTACTCACTACAAGTCAGGCAATCTTCAACAGTTTAAAGAATGAATATAGTAACGCATATATGTGCAAGCAATTCACATATCCTGATAATTTCGGCTTTAATCCTAACGTTAGACTATTAAACAAAGCAGATTTACCTTATGTAATTGATACCTACGGTGAATCCAATTACATAACCCAATTATTCGATAGAAACCGTATTTTAGGTTACTATCTTGATAACGCTCTTATTGGATATGTTGTCCATCACATTGACGATACTGTCGGCGCTCTATTTATAACACCAGAATACCGAAGAAATAAATACGGTGCAGAGTTACTTAAATCAGCAGTGAATTATTTTGGTAGTAACTTAGTATATTCTCATGTAGTATCAACAAACACCGCCTCCCTAAAATTACACCAATCAATTGGTGCCAAAACGGCTGATACTAACATTTATTGGATGCACAACATCGGATATTCATTCAATTAAAATAATTCATCATCTGGTTCAAACACACCGTAACCAGCAACATAACCAGCCCTAAAGTAGAAATCAGGAGAACAAAATAAGCTTTCAACATCATCATAATTATTTAACAGCCAGCTATAGGCCTCGACATATTTATCATACTTAGAATTTGCTCTATTTTTTTCATTATCCTCAGACAATGCTTTCATTTCAGGCAACAGATAAGAAAAATAATTATGACACATAGCCAACTGAAAGGCTGTTTTATGATTTGCAGTTGATAGTATTTCATCCGAAATATAAACCTTATCAGCTCCTGCTCTTATTAGATAGGTATAAACTTTCTTTCCTAAATGTCTATATCCCGCACCATCGTCCAATTCCAGAATTTCCTTTAGCTTTGGTATCAGCTTTGCTTCATCAGGATACCCATCAATGTAATCATCATCCAATTCTCTAATATAAATAATTCCCCCATCAGGATTTAAAAGCTTCGCCAACTCCCTAAGAGTTTTCTCTGGTTCAGGCATATCCTTCAGAATCAATGTCAAATCAATTATATCAAAACCTTCAATCTGATTGTCAGACATAAGTTTCTTTACTGCATCAATATAATTTTCTGTTGCGAACTCATCTGCTATAAAATGACCCTTTTGAAAGATTCTGTCAGCCTCATCCAATAGACCTCTGTAAGTAACACCATAGATTTCTCCTGGATTTATTCGTTTTCCTAGGCTTAATGCTCTTTTAGGATTAAGTGCATACTTTTTTGCATAAGTTTCTATATCATAGGCCTTGTAAACCAGTAGATTTAAATCATTCCTATCCTTAAAAATACTCTCCTGCGTTATTGCTCTTTCCAATATATTCCAATCAATCCCGCGACACACAGTGTGATCTGTCTTTATCCAAAGAAAATCTGCCTCATCCATCCCATGCTCTGAATAGTATGAATTATTCTTTGTCGTTTTTCTCTTTTTGAAAGGAAGTCCATCCTCACCCTTCATCTGCCTAATAATTTTGTCTATGAGAACTTCTTCATCTGAAATAGACATAGTATCCCACTTATGTCTATTGTATGTCTCAAACTTCTTTATGTAATCATCTTCATCATCCCAGTTTGTATCATCTCTTAATTGATACCCCGCCTTATAGATGAGAATAAAATTTTTGCTTTGTTCAACAGCATATTCTATTTCTTCCCTGACACGATCATGGTCAGATTTTTTTGTGAAATATCCTTTAGTCAAAATCATAATAAAATTGGGCGCTTTACTAATCTCTTCTTTAATTCGAATAGTAAAGTCCTCATTTCCAATTTTATCTTTGTCAAAAAACACATCCAACCCCTTTGAGCAGAGATGTGTTCGTATATTACTTGCTAATTCAGACCCCGTATCTCTTCTATAACTAATAAATGCATCCATATATTACCCACTCCCGAAATTGCATACTATAGAATGATAGTATCTTTTGCTTTTAAGAAAAACAAGAATAAAAATATAAAAATTTCGTGAATAAAGGCAGCCAACAATGGCCGCCCTAATAAACTAAACTTCAATCTGCATCTTTTCGTGAAAACTATTTGCAATTTCAAATATATTAGTAACTGTCACAATACCCGCTTCCACCACATAACAAACCACGTAAGGATCGCTAAGCCACCCAAGATGTCTTATCTTTACATCCATACAATGAATACCTTCGGAATGTTCTGGTTCAACTGATAATATTGGATATATATCTGATTCAACTTCCAATGCAAGGATTTTATCAGCAATAACACAATACCTTTCTTCATCTATTTCAGCAAACCTTTGTCCATAAATTGGTAAATGGTATACATAACAATCCATATCCTCCAACGCAATATCTGTTATTCGAACAGTATTCGTTTCAATCAACTCTTTAGATCTATATTTTGTAAATCTTTCGTTATCACGATAATTGCCAAAAGCTTCCACCGCTAGCTTTGTATTTCCATTTTTGAATTCCTCGTAGCTGGCATGTATCCGTGCGTGTATTTCATCTTTTGTGAGATTACTTGCACTACATTTATCAGACTTTTTATAGTCCATAAAATCGATATCACTAAAATCCACATCATAATAGCCTGAAATCTCTTTATATTCATCATCAATACTAATTCCATGTGGATACACTCCATACAAGCATCCAAGGCCAAGTATTACACTTATATAATAGTCATGGTCACATTTCTGTTTATATATAACTTCCCTAAACCGATTTATAGCAACCTTGAATGATTCGCCCATAGTGCAATGTTCCTCAAAGTCACCCATTCCATCAGCCCAATCCATAGCACTTGCAAAACCAACAACTCTAACCATTGTGTCCTTAGATAACGTATCCCAACCTTTGAGTCCTCCTGCTTTTCGCAGCAACTCTCCTTTTTGTTTCTTTGCTTCCTCATATATCTCGTCTGATTCTTTAGACATAACTCATCCCTCCAGTTCTGTAACCACATTCTCGTGTAAAAACGAATCCCTAGATTTAGGTTAGATTTAACACAAAAACACATATATCGTCAATAAATTTTCATATTTTCCTTCTATAATTATCGTAAGGTATTGTGACTAACTGCGACTATTCACATAGAAAATTAAGGAACAATAAACGCAAGCTATGAATGTTAGTAATTTCAAAAAACCTTTAAAAAGAAGCATTACCATCGGCTGTATATTGTTCGTAGTTTGCCTGTCATCATTCATATGCATTTTCGGTTATTTGGGTGACCGAAAATCTTTGTTTGAAGCATACGAATCCCGCATGACAGACATCTTGAACTATGTTTACTATCACATTGATCAGGACGATTTGGCACAGTGCGTTGAAACTGGTGTGCCTTCAGATAAATATTGGGAACTTCAGGATTTTATGGATGAGATAATGGAGCGTATGCAGCTACACTATCTATATATTATTGTTCCACTGGATACCTACGAGCCTGGAAATGTTATTAACGTACTTTCTGCAGATACAGCGTATGGACGAATGTTCGAACCAGACGGCTACTATCTCGACTACCTGATTGATGATGAGTACACCCGCGAGGAGGCTTTAAAATATTACAATGCCATGCAGAAGGATGATATTTCTTTCTTTGAAATTGTCAGTGGTTGGGGTGATGACTACAGTGGTATAATGCCTTTGAAAGATAGCGATGGAGAAACCTACGCTATTCTCTGCGTAGATTTCGAAATAAGTGAGATTCATAATACCATTCTGATCTACACAATTACGAATGTGGTTATGATACTTCTGGTTAGCCTTGTGTTCTCACTAATAGCACTGAGCTGGATAAATAAAAATGTGACCGTTCCTGTGGTTTCTTTGGAAAAGAGTGTGAACGATTTTGCTGCTCTCTCACATATTCAGAGAGACCCTGGACTACTTCGATATGATGCGCCAAATATCACTACTCAAAACGAGGTTGAATCCTTGGCTAATTCTATCAACCAGATGACTCAGGATATTAAAACCTATGCTGCAAATATCTTAGAGGCCGAGGTACAGGTCCAGGATATGAAATCCCAGGTTACACGAATGGATATGTTGGCCTATCAGGATGCTCTGACTCATGTTAAAAACAAGACCTGGTACGACACCATTGAGGAACGTGTTAACGAAGATATAGCATTAGGAATCGCCGAGTTTGCAATTATTATGGTAGACTTCAACGATCTTAAGAAGATAAATGATACATATGGACATGATTACGGCAACGAGTATATCGTCGGTGCGACAAAACTCATCTGCGATATTTGCCCGTTTTCTGCTGTGTTTAGAGTTGGCGGAGATGAGTTTGTAATTCTCCTTGAGAACAAGGCCTACGAGGAGAAAGATGATTTGTACAACAAACTCATCCAAACCTTTATGAATACATCAAAAGATGAGACTCAAGAACCTTGGAAACGCTATTCTGCAGCTTTTGGTCTTGGGGTATATAATCCTTATGACACCTGCATGGAAGATGTTTTCAAGCGTGCAGATAAAGTTATGTATGAGAACAAACAACGTATGAAGAAAGCTGAACTTTAATGTCTAAATCTACCATCAAAAAAATCTTCATAATTTATTTTTCCATAGTTGCTGTTGTTTTTTCCATGCAGCTTATTTACTATGTCAACATTCACTTTGCGAAGGTAACAAATCACGAAAAAGTCGAGCAGATACTCCGAAATGACCTTGGTTACGACTGGGATAATATTGATAAACAGCTTGAGGAAATAGAAGCTCTGTTGGAGACTGAAGATTTAACAAATGAAGATATGGGCCGACTCTATGAACGCGCCAGCTTGATTTGTCTAAATAAAAAAATGCATTCAGATTATTTTAAAAATATCAGCACTGCACTCTATTACCTGAAACAGAGTGATGACACAGATTATACTATTAATATTTATCTGGACTTGGCCAACTTTTATCTGAATAATTATGCCAATGAAGAAGCTGAAAATATGATTGCTGCGGCGGAAGCTCTTAAATCTTTCGACGAAATAGATAATCTACAGATAAAGGCTTACGCCTATCGTATGCAGGGCATTGTTGCCGTTCTTAATCTTGATTACAATGAAGCTGAAACCTATTTTAACGATTCTCAGCGTATAATTGACTTAAGTTCCTCCAACACCTTTGAGACTCTGTATACAGCTATGAATGATGTTTGGCTGGCAAGAGTCTATGAGGAAACAGGACGTCTATCAAAGTGTAAAGAGAAGCTTGATAAATGGGCTGACTCTGATGTATTTACTACAGAAGTTTATCGTCAAATTAATCTAAGAGATTTTATCATTCCATATTATCAGGCTAAGTGCTACTACCTTTGTGCAGAAAATATCAAAGAGCGAAATAATTCCAGCCAAATGGACACAGAGGCAAGGGAACAGGCCGTTATTAATTATCTTCATGAATTTATGGAACTGTGTGAAGAAAATGAATACGAGAAAGCAGAGCTTTATACTCTGTTAAAGATACAAAAGGAATATCCAACAAGAAATGAGAATATACAGCGTGAGCTTATCACTGTTTTAAATGAGCTTTACAGCAATACTTTCAAGCAGCAGAACTTCACCTATGCAACTGCCATCAGAAGTTTTATTATTGCAGCCCAAGAAGATTTACGTGTAAATCAACAGGCATGGAGAAAATCCGTCAGACGTACCAAAATTGCCATTATATCTGCGATGGCTTTAACTGTTGTGGTATTGATTCTAATAATTATATTCATGAGTAATCGATTCGATGGTTTAACTCATCTTCTGACTAGAAAAGTATTTGACTATGACTTGGCCAAAATTCAAAAGTCCAACAATGAATATGGCATCATCATGATAGATATAGATGATTTTAAGAATGTAAATGATACTTATGGTCACCAGTCCGGTGACATTGTGCTTTGGCGACTGGGCCAGCTCATTGAAAACGAAACCACATCTGATATACATGCTTACCGCTATGGTGGAGAAGAATTTGCCCTTATTGTTGGGAAGAACGCTTTACCTTACATAAAAAAGATGGCAGATCGTCTATGCCACTCCATGTTCCAGCAGGCCTGGGACTTCGACAGTGAGCTTCTTATCACACTAAGTATCGGCACTGCCACAGGCAAAGGTACAGAGAACGTTGTGAAGATGGCCGATGACAATTTGTACTACTCAAAAGCCCATGGTAAGAATCGAGTGACTTCAACATAATAGATTAAAAAAGCGCTGAACCCATTCGGATTCAGCGCTTTGATTTTGTCGCATGAGTGAGAGCAATAAAACCGCCCTCATATATTTTCAAGATTATGCAATATAAAGTGCATGCTTTGCATCTGCTACATTCATTTTGCTTACCTTGTTCTGGGACTGAACACTAACTACCTTCATAGTGTTCCTGGCAACGAACTCAGTGTGAATTCCATGTCTGAGTAAGTCCTCTGCCTTTCTGTACAAGTCCTCTGGTCCTGTACATGTAATAATTGTACCAACAGCCATTTTCTCTTCCTCCCCAGCCTAATAATTTTGTCACGTTACTTGGGATATATCGCCAAGAAACAAGATAATCTTAAGTCTCCTTCGAGGATTTGTAAACAAAAAAGCTGTGAACAATTTGTGAACTTTGCTTAAACGTTTAATAACAAAAAAGCACCTTGTCACGGTTACAAGCCTTTACTCTCTCTGCTCGACTAAATGTCTCACTGAGAGAGCAAAGAGCTTGTCCCCTACAAGATGCTTTCACAAATTAACGCTAAAAGCTTATCGCTTTACGCGGGCGCCTGCGCCACCCATGATGGCTTCAACCTCAGAGCAGGTAGCCATTGTGGTGTCACCTGGGGTTGTCATAGCAAGTGCACCATGAGCAGTGCCATACTCTACAGCCTTTGAAGCGTCTCCTGTAGTCATAAGACCGTATACAAGGCCTGATGCGAAGGAATCGCCTCCACCAACTCTATCAAGGATTTCAAGGCCCTTGTAATCCTTTGCCTTGAAAATCTGTCCATCTGCCCAGCAGAGGGCTGACCAGTCATTGACTGTGGCAGTCTTTACTGTACGAAGTGTGGTAGCAACAACCTTGAAGTTTGGATAAACCTTTGCGGCCTCATCAATCATCTTCTTGTAGCCATCAAGATTTAATTCCTTAAGGTTTGCGTCATTGCCTTCAATTTCAAAGCCAAGGCATGCTGTGAAATCTTCCTCATTTCCAATCATTACATCAACATATTTTGCGATTTCCTTGTTGACCTCCTGAGCCTTCTTCTGTCCACCGATTGCTGACCACATTGAAGCTCTATAGTTCAAATCATAAGAAACAATTGTGCCATACTTCTTTGCCGACTTGATAGCCTTCACAACTGTCTCAGCTGATTGCTCAGAAAGTGCTGCATAAATTCCACCTGTGTGGAACCATCTTACTCCAAGCTCTCCAAAGATATAGTCAAAATCAAAGTCTTCTGCTGTTGCCTGAGAGATTGCAGTGTTGGCTCTGTCTGAGCAAGAAAGAGCTCCACGAATACCAAAACCTCTTTCTACAAAGTTCAATCCGTTTCTGCACTCACGGCCAATACCATCTGTTTTCTTCCAGTTAATAAGCTTTGTATCTACACCACCCTGAAGGATGAAATCCTCCACAAGATGTCCTACTTCATTATCTGCAAAAGCAGTGATTACCGCTGTGTCCATGCCGAAGCATCTTCTGAGTCCACGGATGACGTTATACTCTCCGCCGCCTTCCCATACCTTAAACTCGCGGGCTGTGCGGATGCGGCCTTCACCTGGGTCGAAGCGAAGCATAACCTCTCCCAACGAAACTGCATCATATTTACATTCTTCTTTTGGTCTCAATTCCAAGTTCATATCTATCTCCTAATCCGCATGTATATAAACTTAGCCAAATATCTCTAATTTATATTCCATGCTCAACTAAAATTTAAAATAATCTACGGCATTAGTTCCGCATATACGCTTCACCATGGCACGTAAGTACGCATCATCCTTCGGATACTCTCCGTTCTCAACCCACGAACCGATTTTGTTGCAAAGGATGCGACGGTAGAGCTCGTGGCGTGGGAAGGATAGGAAGCTGCGTGAGTCTGTGAGCATTCCTACGCTTGTTGAAATAAGCCCTGAGTCTGACATAGCCTCAATCTGACGCTCCATTCCATTCTTGTGGTCGCAGAACCACCAGGCTGCTCCCAGCTGCACCTTACCCTTGATTCCATTTTCATTACTACAGAAGGTTCCAGCCATTGCTGCAAGCATCTCTGTGTCCTTAGGATTCAAGCAGTATAGAATTGTCTTAGGCAGCTCGTCCTTCAAATCCATAGCTGAAAGAAGTGCGGCAAGCTGTGGTGCATAATTAAAATCATTAAGTGCATCAAAGCCAGTGTCAGGTCCTAGCATTCTAAAGAAACGCTCAGAATTATTTCTGATTGCTCCTATGTGAAGCTGCATCACGATATCGTGCTTTGCATACAAGCGACCAAGTTCTGTAAGCATGTAGCCACGGAACTTACCTTCCTGCTCCTCTGAAAGCTTTACTCCCGCCATTCTGATTTTCAGGATTTCATCAACCTCTTTTTTGTTTGTTGGAACAAAGAACAGGCTCTCCAAGCTGTGGTCAGAAACTCTGCAACCATTTTCAATAAAGTACTCTAAGCGAAGTTCAAGAGCTTTTAACAAAGATTCTGTATCATCTATTCTAAATTCAACCACAAGGCTGAGATTATTGATATAATCTACAAATCCATCCTTCTCAATTCCAATTGCCTTTTCTGGTCTAAAGGATGGGCACACCTTTATTTCAAAGCCGTCTTCCCTGATTTTTCTGTGCCACTCAAGGTCGTCGGCTGGGTCGTCAGTGGTGCATAGGACAGATACATTCTGCATTCTAAGGAGGTTTCTCACTGAGAACTCTTTTGTTTTAAGCTTGGCATTACATTCATTCCAAATCTCTTCAGCCGTTTCAGGTGAAAGAGGCTTTGTGATTCCAAAGTAACGCTGAAGCTCAAGGTGAGTCCAGTGATATAAAGGATTGCCTATAAGGTTTTGCACAGTATCTGCCCATGCAAGAAATTTATCAAAAGGAGCCCCGTCTCCAGTGATTAGCTTTTCTGAGATTCCATTTGCTCGCATGGCGCGCCATTTATAATGGTCACCACCGAGCCAAACCTCAGCCATATTGTCAAAACATCTATCCTCATATATCTCACGAGGATTCAAATGATTATGAAAATCTATAATTGGTTCGTCCTTAACTGCTGCAAAGAGTTCCTTTGCAATATCGTTCGAAAGGAGGAAATCTTCATCCATAAATTTTGCCATAATTAAACTGCCTCTAATTCCTTTCTGATGTTGCCAACGCCCTTCATTTCAGAGTGAATTGCAAGAACCTTTTTAGCAAGCCCATCAGAATAAAGGTCAACGCCAAACACATCCTGACGCTTCAACACATCCTTTGCAGGAAGACCCTTAAGCTCCTCGAGAAGTGGATCAGGACTCTGCTCAAACTGCTTACCATTATCATCAATTCCCTCAAGGTATCTAAGGTAGCCAGCAAGTACAAGTGGAACAATCTTAAGACTCTCTGTGCTGAGAGATGAACTGCTTCTATATGCCTTGATTGTCTCACCGAAACGAATTGGAAGCTTCTGTGAAGTATCACAGGCAATTCTCTGTGGAGTGTCTGGCATAAATGGATTTGGAAGACGCTTTGTAAGCACTGCATCCAAAAATTCATCTGGTGAAAGCACCTTTGGATCAACAACAACCTTCATGCCTTCTTCCTTACCAAGCTTTGTAACAAGTCTCTTTAATGCCTCATCCTCCATCTCATCATGGATTGTGTTGTAACCAAGTAGACATCCGAAGATCGCAAGTGCTGTGTGAAGTGGATTCAGACATGTACATACTTTCATCTTTTCAGTCTTATCAACTGTCTCTCTATCAGTAAAAATGACTCCACCCTTTTCAAGTGCAGGACGACCATTTGGGAATAGGTCTTCGATAACCAGGTACTCTGTCTCCTCCGCATTTACGAAGTTAGCAACATAAGTGTTCTTGCTTGTAACAATTGGTTCTGCCCCTTCAACACCATCAGCGATAAGCATTTTCTTAACTGTGTCATCTGGTCTTGGTGTGATTTTATCAATCATTGTAAGTGGGAAAGCAACCACTGATGGATTTGTAATATAGTTTACAAAGTCGTTGTCACACTTTCCTTCGTTGTACCAATCCTTTGCAATCTCAACAACTGCTTCCTTGAGCTTGTCTCCGTTGTGTGAGCAGTTGTCCATAGACACGATGGAAATTGGGAAAGCACCAGCCTTAAATCTCTCTAAAATAAGTCCAACCACCTTGTCCATATAGGCACGGGTCTTGTAGCCCTTTTCTGTAATTGTGAATGATACCATCTGAAGTGATGGGTTTCGGAAAATCTCACGAAGTCTTTCGATTTCCCTCTCATCTTCCTCATCTAAAATGCAGGACTCCACAATAGAGCCGATAACCTTTTTCTCAACTGTTCCATCAGCCTTAAGTGTTGCAAGAATGCTAAGGTCATCACATGGTCTGTTGTACTTCTCGATGATTTCATAATCATAGCCCTCTGCAACAATAAGACCTGTATTCATAACGCCCTGATTAATGAGCTCTTCAACTACATTTGCCTGAAAGGCTCTGAAAATATTTCCTGCGCCGAAGTGAATCCACACTGGATTCTGCTTCGTATTTACGATAATTTCTTCTCTGTTGTATTTTGGAAGGGAGTAACCTTTTGCTTCCCACGCCGCTCTATCTTTAATACCTTCATTAGTTAGTTTCATTCTTCTCAATTGCCTCCCATAATCCATTGATATATGCCGCACCCAATGCTCTGTCATATAATCCATAGCCTGGCATTGCTTTCTCTCCCCAAATCATACGACCATGGTCTGGTCTGATTGGACCTGTGAAGCCGATGTCATAAAGAGCCTTCACAATCTCATACATGTCGAAGCTTCCATCACTTGAAAGATGTGCGGCCTCTTCGAAATCTGTTGGTGAATTAAACTTAAGGTTTCTTACATGTGCAAAATGAATTCGTCCCTTAAGACTTCTAATCATTGCTGGCAAATCATTATCGAGATTTGTACCGTAAGAGCCTGAACAGAAGGTTACACCATTGTGTGGGTTATCAACCATCTTCATCATGCGCTGAATATTTTCCTGATTGATGATGATTCTTGGAAGACCAAATACTGGCCATGCTGGATCGTCAGGATGAATAGCCATGTTGATATCATACTGGTCACAAACAGGCATAATTCTTTCAAGGAAATACTTGAGATTTTCAAATAAATCCTCATCAGTAACGTTCTTATATTCCTCGAATAATTCCTTTACATGAGCAAGTCTGTCTGGCTCCCAGCCTGGCATTACCGAACCATTTGTATCACCAGCGATTGAGTTAAACATCTCTTCTGGAACAAGCGCATCAACAGCCTCCTGAGTATAGGCCAACACCGTAGAGCCATCTGGGCGCTTTCTCGCAAGTTCAGTACGTGTCCAGTCAAAAACTGGCATGAAGTTATAGCAAACAAGATGAATATCTTCCTCGCCAAGATTTTTCAAAGTCTCAATATAATTATCAATAAGCTGATCACGGCTTGGCTTGCCTAGCTTAATATCCTCATGAACATTCACGCTCTCGATACCTGCTACCTTAAGGCCTGCGGCTTCAACCTCAGCCTTCATGGCCTTTATTCTTTCGCGTGTCCATACTTCACCTGGCTTGGTGTCGTATAGCGTTGTGATTACGCCCTTAACTCCAGGGATTTGTCTAATCTGCTCTAGTGTTACGGTATCGAAGTCTTTTCCATACCATCTCAGTGTCATTTGCATTAAATATATTCCTCCAAGTCCGGCTGTTACACTTACAATCCTGAGTATTACTTTCGTCGACTACATGTCTTCTTCAGTAACACTCAGAGATTGTCTGCTACAGCCTCATCTAGTAATTTTATATCTAAATAATTATCCCCTTATTTGATGTACTATGGATGCGGCCTCTTCAGCTAGTGCCCTGATGGAAGAGAAGTCTCCCGACGCAATAAGGTCGCCCTTAACCATCCATGTTCCACCACATGCAACGATTTTGTTGAATGCCAGATAATTCTTTACGTTATCCTTGTTGATGCCACCTGTTGGCATGAACTTAAGCTTGCTATAAGGTGCCGCAACAGCCTTAATCATTGGAAGGCCACCTGCTGGCTCAGCAGGGAAGAACTTTACAAAATCAAGTCCAAGCTCCATAGCCTGCTCCATTTCTCCTGGTGTCTGAACACCTGGTGTCACTGGATATCCTTTCTCCAAGCAATGCTTTACAACTGTTGGGTTAAAGCCTGGCGCAACAATGAATTTTGCACCTGCTGCAACTGCTCTATCTGCCTGCTCTGTTGTAAGGACAGTACCTGCTCCCACAAGCATATTTGGAAAATCATTAGAAAGAATTCGGATTACCTCCTCTGCTGCATCTGTTCTGAAGGTAACCTCCGCTGCTGGAAGGCCACCATCCATCAGTGCCTGACCAAGCGCATGGGCATCCTTTGCATCCTCAAGTACCACCACAGGGATAATGCCTATTTTTTCAAATCTCTCTTTCAAATCTTCATACATTACATTAATCTCCTTAATCCAAGTACGTGCTTAATGACCGAAACATACCTTACTGTTCACCACGCTTGCGCTCTTATTCGCTCGTTGCGTTACATAAGAAGCTGCTAAACGCACCTTCTAAGTAACGACGGCTCACCAAGGGATTCACAAGTAAGGTATGATTCAGTCACAAGCACTCATCTAAGAATCGTTAGTTTACTGATTTAAGTAAATAGTAAACAAACGACTAATCGATTCCCATTGTGTGAGTTGCGTTATACATTGCATTTTTTGTTGTTGTATGCTAAAACGTAAATATGAAAAAGAATCTAAAAACGGAATTTACCACAAGACAATACATGCTCTCCCAGGACTTCGAGGTGTATTATTACAGCGACAGGGTATTGCCAAACGTTACTGCTCACACCCATGATTACTTCGAGTTTTTCTTCTTCATCGAGGGCAATATTATTATGTACATGGATGGGAAGCAGTTTGTGCCAACGCCAGGTACTCTTATTGTGATACCGCCAAATCTTCCACACTACGCCAGATTGATTGATGGTGATGTGCCATATCGCAGATTTGTATTTTGGATTACTGAAGAATATCTTGGAAATATTGCAGGTTCCTCCGAGGATTATCTGTACCTCACCAACAGGACAAAATCCACCGGCAATTTTTCCATTTACAAATTCAACGAGATTGCCTTCAACACCATTCAGGGAAAGGTGTTTACTTTGATCGATGAGATTCATTCCAAGAGATTTGGAAGAGATGCAAAGATTCTACTTTGCGTCAGTGATTTTATTCTTACCATTAACCGCATGGTTTACGAAATGCAGAATCCAGATATCGTAAATACGGATTCAGATAATTTGTACCAAAGTATCATTCAGTACATCGAAACACATATTGATGAGGATTTATCCCTTGATCTTTTGGCTGAGAAATTTCATGTTAGCAAATTCCATATTTCTCACATATTTACAGATACCAACGGATTGCCTCTACACAAATATATTACAAAAAAGCGCCTCGACATGTGTCGAGACGCCATTCTAAGCGGCCAAGATATTTCTCTTGTTTCAGAAACCTACGGCTTCTCAGATTACTCTGTGTTCTACCGCGCATTCGTGAAGGAGTACGGCAAAAGCCCTAAGAAATATCGTGATGAAATTATTAGAAACAATTAAGCTCCTCTTCGATTGTTTCCACTACATATATGTCTCTAAGCTCAAAGTGAAGTCCGTTTGCTTTTTCCAAACGCCCTGCCATTGTTGATGAAACATCAACTACCACGTCATCCTTTCTAGGAGTGATAAGCAGTGTTAGGACTTCACCTGCTTTGACACCTATTTCGTTAAGTCCGATTTCCCAGGTGGCTTCGTTTGAGAAATTGTCAGCAAGAAGCTCACCCTTTGAATTAAACAATGAACCTATATCTCCACTATAATCAATCTTAAGTAGAGTGTCCTTCGCGCTAACGTTCAACTTTGGCACAGTGAGTGTATATCGGGAAGGGCCACACTGAATAGCTTCAATATTTCTTCGGTTCAAATCTGTTTTTTCAACTCTAAAGCTGCTTCCATCGAAAATCACCGGTTCCTTCGAAAAAACAATCTTGGTTCCAGTCTCGCTATCAAACTCATAAAAGTCTAAGCTTTCCTCCGAAGACAATGTTACGAAGTGAACTTCTTTATCACCAGCCTGCTTTGAAAATCCACTTTCTTTTCCACATTTTGCTTCGATTATTTCCTCACCTGCAAAAGCATACACTGGTTTCATTCCTAGAACTTGGAAGAAGTAATACGTAATTACGTTATTAGCTTCCACCCTTGAAAGCAGTTGTGCTGTAGCGTAGCTCAAAAGCAGACCATCGAAATCCATGTTAATAGGCAAAATTGCATTTTCGCCTGAGGCTATGCCTAAATCATTGATTACGATTTCCTTATCTGCCACAGCAACCGCTATTCTCTCCTTGGATTTATCACTTAGGGTTGCATGATCCTGATAATTGTTTATAAACAAAAATCCCTCACTGCCATCTGTTCTTGCTGCATATCTTAAAGTTTCACCTTCTGCTGGATAAAGATTTGTATTATCATCAGCAAGCATTGTCACCATTTCTGAAAGCTTACTTCCAAAGTGCCTTGCAAAAATATGCATTCTTCTGAGCCTGTGATAGCTTGGATGAATCTGTCCAAACTCACCAAGAGGAGATTGGTACTCATAGGAAATCTTTGGACACTGATGCTCGTTCAGATAATTGCCATGCTCTCCTTTTGGATTACTTCCTCCGCGATACATATAATAGCCTAAGAAGTTGCAACCGCTGCCGATTTTGATATTCGCCATTGCATCCACTGATTCATATGGTATCTGGAAACGATAATTATAGAAATTAATCATTCCACCTCCCATTTCACAACAGGCATAAGGCATGTCCTCAGGCTTATAGGTTGGCTCAAAATTATAGGTAGCTGGTACCTCATTATTATGATTATCCCTATAAATAAACTCAGGCGTTGCAGGATGCTGATACTCTGGATTTCCATAGAACATCCATGGCCAAAAAGCATAACCGCCCCAAAGTGGTAGCATTTCCTTGGTTGGTGTAGCAGCACCACCCCATCCCGTGCAAGTATAGAAAGGTGTGATGATTCCTTCCTCTATTGCAATCTTTTTCAATTCAAGCATATAGTCTTCACCATCTGCACCGCCGTTGGTCCACTCATTTGAAACTCCAGTTGTCATTTCCCAAGGTGCAGCTGAGTGCATGTACTCATTATCAAGCTGAGCTCCAATGATTGGTCCTCCATCTTTATACAAAAGACCTGAAACCTGCTCACTGATTGCGTGATAAAGCAGACGCACATGATGGAGGAAGCCCTCATTTACACTTCTAACCTCAAAAGGCTTTCCATAGAGCCAATCAGGCAGACCACCATTTCTCATCTCGCCATGATCAAAAGGCCCTATGCGGATTATTACATACATTCCATACTTCCTGCACAGCTCCACAAATTTTCTAAGATTACGCTGTCCATCGAATCTAAACTTCCCCTCTATTTCCTCGTGATGATTCCAGAAAATATAGGTAGAGATTACATTAATTCCACCAGCCTTCATCTTTAAGATTGTATCTTCCCACTGATTTTCTGACACTCGTGAGAAATGACACTCGCCGCTGATTCCAAAGAATGGCTTACCGTCTACAGTCATATAGTAATTGGTGAAACCCAGCTCCTTTCCAGCTGGGTTCACGCCAAAAAACTTTTCTGAAAGCCTATGGATTTCCTGTTGTCTTGCTCTAGTAAAATTTAATTTGTGTTCCATTATCTACCTCTTAAAACCAACCGAATATTTTCTTAAATATTCTGCAAACCTCTTTTACAACAGGTACTACAACCTTCTCAACAAACACCTTAACTGCCTGGTGAACCTGCTCAACTATTTCCTTCACATCAGCAGGCTTGTTGTCATTCTTGTTATCTGTTGGGTTATCATCTTTATTGTCATTGTTGTTATCACCTGGGTTATCTCCAGGGTTGTCTCCTGGATTATCTCCTGGATTATCTATATCTGGGTTGTCATCTTTGTTGTCATCGTCATCATCAATTACATCATCAGAAGAATCATCTCCTGCGCAATCACCTGTCCTATAGAGATAAAAATCATCCCAGGCGCCCCAGCCTCCTGAAGCTGCCTTTACGCTTACGCCAACTGTTACTTCTGTGCCATCAGCCTTTACTGTGATTTCACCAACCTCTGGATTTGCCCAGTTCTGCCAACCAGTCACACCCGTATCAACTGAAAGAGTGTCCTCCTTCACCTTTGCATAAAGCTTGAACTCTGCTGCATCACCACAGTCTCCACCTTCAACAAAAGCACCTAGCTTATAAATTCCTTTATCCAAAGTAACCTTCTGCTCAACAACGTAATTGATAGCCTCGTTGTCCCAGAACTTAAGACACATACTACCTGTCTTCACATTTGATGCATCTGCCTGAATTCCAACACCATTTTTGCCATCTGAATTTCCAATATCATCGATTGCCCATGCTGTGTTTCCATCCTCAAAGCCTGCATTCACAAGATAATTCTTTGGCTTTACAGTCAACTTGCAGACAACCTCAAAATTCTCCTCTGCTGTCTCAACTGTTCCGTGAATTTCATATTCGCCAACGCCTTTTTCTTTTACTTCAGCTAGTTCTGTTTCGTTCCAGATTACTTCCTTGTCTAGCTTTGTTCCATCGTTATAGATTACTGTAGCAGTCTCAGGAAGTTTAATCTCATTTCCAAGTTCAAACTCTACATCGGAAACCTCTACTTTAAGAATCTTTACCTTAGCCTTTGCGCCTGTACGAATGTACTTATAAATCTTTGCTGATGAAAGTGGGTGTCCCTTAAAATCGAACCAAGCCTCATTTTCAACTACAGCACCACCTGCACCCCAGTCGCGAACATCCTTATCAAATTCCTTTGCATAAGAAGCAGCCCAGCCACTTCCGTATTTTTCCCATTTTTCCTTGTTTGATGCAAGAACCTCCTCTGCATCATCTGCGTCCTTGTCATAAACCTGCACAGGAAGCCATGCTGGTTCCCAGTAAAATACTCCGATTCCACCTTTTACAGAAGCCACAGTTTCTACAACGCTTCTAACTGAATCAGCCTGTCCCTGAACAGACACGTCAAAATTCAGTGGATCATTTTTTCCTTCACGCTCTGTATTTTCACAACCATCACCATCCTCAAGGGTGTATACATAAGAGGTCTCGGCAACCATTACCTTCTTGTTGTACTTGTCAGCGATATTTGATAACACACTCTTCAGATTGCTAAGTGTTCCATGCCAATATGGATAGTAAGATGTAGCGAATACATCATAGTCCACATCATACTCCTTGAGGTTCTTTGCATAGCCCTCATATCTTCCACTTGTTTCAGGATTTGTAAAATGAACAGCTACTAATATATCTTTGTCGTTTTCCTTTGCGACCTTTCTTACGCCCTTACTGCCAGCAGAGAAAAGCTTTGCCATGTTCTCCCAGCTTTTCTCACCAGCGATACCATTGTTGGTTTCATTTCCTACCTGAACCATTCCAACATCAACACCTGCATCAATAATCTTTTGGAGGCTATCTACTGTAAAGCTCTCAAGAGCCTCTTCCTTCTCATCGATAGTCATTGACTTCCAAGCTTTAGGCGCAGTCTGCTTTCCAGGGTCAGCCCAGAAATCTGAATAATGGAAATCAATTAGCACCTTCATGCCAGCATCTGTAATCCACTTGCCCATTTTAATGGCTTTGTTCAAATCACAGTTTCCACCGCCATAACCATTGCCCTCGGAATCCTTAGGATCATTCCACACTCTGATACGGACATAGTTCACTCCGCATTCCTTAAGGAAAACAAAGTATTCCTTGTCTGAAAGCTCATTTCCATCAAAGTCATAGTACTTTACTCCACTATTTTTAAGTGCAATATATGAGCTTACATCAACACCAGTAATGAAATCCTCATCACAGCCATCCACAGGCTTTACAATGATATCTGACTCCTCTGGCTCTACTTCTTCTTTTTCTTTATCCTTATCCTTGTCTTTATCATCCTCTGACTCTGGGTCCTCATCCTTATTTTCATCATCTTTGTTTTCATCATCAGAGCTTTCTTCATCCTCTAATTTATATAAAACAAAGTTATCAACATCACCCCAGTAACCAGAGGTTAAATCTCCACTAATAACAAGCTTTAAATCAGTTTCATCTTCAATTGTAAAACTGTCAGTAGAAAATTCTGTCCACTTATCCCAGCCTGAAGTCTTAATAGCTACAGATTCATCATTAATATTAAGCTTTAAGCCTGAAGAGTCCTCTGCACCATCTGCTTCAAAGGAAAGCTTATAAGTGCCTGCGGTAACATGCTTAATCTTCTGAGAAAGCTCAAATGAAGCACTGTCATTATTATTCCAATAGTTAAAAATATTGGTTTTGTTATTGCTTGCCCATTCATCAACTTTGATTTTATAACCAACAGCATCACCATCACTATCCGGCATATCCACTGTCCACCCAGTTAAATCTCCTGTCTCAAAATCTCCATTTTCAATTAAATCTGTAGCCTTCCAGCTTTCACTTTCTTCAGCTTTTGCTTCCATCGGAAAATATATTTGTCCACCAAGCATAGCAAAAGCCGATAAAAGGCTAAGTATTCTAGCCCCACTTTTAGACCCTCTTCTAAACATGATATCCTCCCAAAATTAATATTTTTATTGATTTCTTACAGAACTATTCTGCGTTGAATCCCTTAATAACAGCTGATGACTCAGCATCTGCCTGTGAGGGACCTCATTCCCCCCAAGCAGTTCATATAGCATTTTAGCTGCAGTCCAGGCCAGGTCACTCGTGTTAAACTCCAAAGCTGTAATAGGTGGATAATGCATTTCCAAAACTGAACTGTTAAAAAATGATGCTACTTTGATATCTCTCGGAACCACAACATTTTCTGCCTTCAGTCGATTCAGCACATTTATACAGATGTTATCATCCATACAAATGATGCATTCAATCTGATTCTTCAAACAGTCATCAATCGCTTGGGCAGTCTGTTGTGGATAACCAGTTTCATCAAAAATAAATTGCGTGTTTATTCCCAAATCATTTTCCACGTGAGCCTTGAGAAATCCCGCATATCTGCTTTGAGTAACAACGTGAGTCATGTCCGCACAAAGCAAAGCAAGTCTGCGGTAGCCCATTTTCAACAATACAGAGGTTAGCTCCTTGCAGCCATTTTCCTGATCAACATCAACCTGATAAACATCATCATCGTCGTAGGAACCAATAACTACAAAAGGAACATTATTGCTTTTCAAAAAGTTGATGTCCACTCCATGTTTGATTGTACGAGTAAGAATCACTCCATCAACTTTGTGAAGCTTTATAATCTTTTCCAGCTCACGAATATCATTCGCTTTTGTCTTCACGGGGATTACGTTGTAATTTCTGGTGGAATAATAATCCAAAATGCTCATTAACGTAGCATGAAAAAATGGGGTTTCAGCAAACTTTCCCTCACCTGGTATAGTCACGCAAATATTACCTGTGTGTTTCTTGCCATAGTCATTGGAACGATTCTTTAGGGTATAATCGTTCTCTTTCAAAAAGTTTGCAATTTTCTGCTTCGTATCCTCGGATACTCTTCCATTTCCAGATAATGCCCTTGATACTGTTGTCTGGGAAATATTTAATTCCTCTGCAATTTTCTTAAGCTCAATTTCCTGCATTACTCTACCTACTTTATTCCTTTAGATACACTCCAAAAATCACCTTTCCATATGTTCTCCATGATATATTCTACATCTTTTGCGCAATTACTGCGCAATCACAAGCCCCTAAAACTGTGAAGTTTCCGTGAACTCAGCCTGTAATAATATGATAGCTAGAATATATTCACTAAACAATTAGCGAAACCAATAAGATATTTGTTCAACTCAAGGATAAATAGACCAAAAAAGATTCAAAAAAATTGCGCAATCGTAATTTAATTGCGCAATCTAGATTATATATTAAGTTGTAATGTCTCTATTCTACAAAGGTCTACAAAGGATTATTGCTATTTTTTTCAACCTTAAACATCCTGTTCACAACTATAAACATTGTAATGAAGCATGCCATGCCACCTACAACATTACTGATTGGCTCTGCTGCAAAAACTCCGTTTGTTCCCATCTTGAAAAGATATGGAAGAATATAGGTAAGCGGTGCAACAATAACAATCTTTCTAAACAGTGAGAAGAAGATTGCATGTCCCTTTCTTCCAAGTGACTTAAACACAATCTGACCCACGTACTGGAACACCATAAAAACAAAGGTAGAAAAATACAAATTAAAGGCTGGAATTGCATCCTTCAAAATAGTCTTGTCACTGGTGAATACACCGATAATTACCTCAGGTGCAAACCTGATTATCAGCCATACGCAAATTGTGTAAATCATCTCAAGAGAGAACATGATTACAATTGATTTCTTTATCTTGTCAAATTTATGGGCTCCGTAATTGTAACTGATGATTGGCGAAGTACCCTCTGAAATTGCAATAATCGGAGTCTCCATCATCTGACGTGCACTGTTTACAATAGTCATAACTGAAACGTAAATATCACCACCCACATTTGCAAGAACACTGTTGCAGGAAATCTGGACCACTGCATTTGTAAAATAAGTCATGAAGCCTGCAGTACCTAGAGCAATAATCTTTGACGCTCTGTAACGGCATCTTTTGAACTCTGTAAAGTTCATCAGTTTCAGTCTGTACTCACACTTATTTCCAAACAGGAATTTAACAACATAAGCGGCTGAAAGAGCTTGTGAAATAATCGTAGCAACTGCCGCTCCCTGCACTCCCATATGAAGTGCGAAAATAAAAATCGGATCTAAAACAATATTAGCCGCTGCTCCCACAATTACAGTGGTCATTCCAACTGTAGAAAATCCCTGTGCAGTAATAAATGGATTCATTCCAGTGGCAACCATGGAGAAAATGGTTCCTAGTAAATAAATTCGTAAATACGGTAATGCATAAACCATAGATGCATCTGAAGCACCGAATATGCTAAGTACCGGCTGTCCAAAAATCTCTCCGATTATAATCAATGCTATTGCTGTAATAATTAGCAGGAAAAAGGAAGTGTTCTGAATTTCTTCTGCTTCTCTATCATCCTTTTTACCTCTGGCAATGGAAAACAATGGAGCGCCACCGCTTCCGTACATATTCGTAAATGCGGTAATCAATATAACTAGCGGAAAGCAAAGTCCAACAGCTCCAAGGGCTACCGTTCCAACCTCTGGAATTCTGGCTATATAGATTCTATCAACTATGTTGTATAGGAGATTTAATATCTGGGCAACCAACATTGGAAGAGCTGTCTTGAAAATATTAGTTAATGTTCTCCCGTTTTCAAAATCTACCTGTTTCAAATAATCACTTCTTTCTTCAATATCTCATCTGCTATAAATCCATTGTACAAAAAAAGGCACAATGTGAATTTAAACAATTACATTGTACCATTTTTGTTCATTTTGTATAGTGCTCTATTGTATTATACACAGGGGCCTGTATTAGTGAAGGATTTCCACGCTAGAAAGTTGTGTATTACCAGTTCCCTTAAATCTTAGGTATAGAGACGAAGCACCATTAGCTGGTGTAAAGCTTCCTTCATGAGCTGTCCAAATATTGTCGAATTCTATATCAACTGTTCCAAGTACTTCGCCATCCAGTGCTGTGAGTACTTCAAATGTTCCTGCGCCGTAGCCTCTAGTCTTAACTCTGATTCCCTTCACGCCATGGAAATCAAAATACTTAAAGCCTATTACTGTGGAGTCAGTAATATCACAAATATAACTATCCTCATGACCTGTGTTTCCAAATTCCTGCTCGATGCGAGGATAATCCTTCTGAACGTAGATACCTGTTTTCTCATTGAAAATATGGCAGGCAATATATGAAGGATACTCTCCAACATCAGAAAGTGGTCCGTCATTTAAGCCACAAGATGTAATTTCTACCTGAGGAATGCTTCCATCCTCAAGGAACTTAATCTTCTCTGCACAGCCCTGTCTTGACAGCCATGTGCCATTTGTGTGTCGATGGTAGAAGATATACCAGTCCTCACTAATCTGTACTATGCTTCCGTGATTATTTGCCCCTGCTGCTGTTGGCTTGTCAGCAGGCTTGTAGCTATCAATGTGTAAATCGCAGTTACTTACAATCACTCCACCATAAGTGAAAGGTCCTGCTGGCGATGCTGATGTGGCATAGCAAAGCTCATGCATCACCTCAGAAGAATAGATGAAGTAATAGGTATCATCATGCTTTCTAATTGATGGTGCCTCAAAGAATGCATGGCCTTCAAAGCCTGTTCCTTCACTATAACAATTGCCTGGAACAATAATCTCTGGTGCCTTTTTTATTGTAAGCATATCCGGTCCAAGTACTGTAAACTGGGCACCACTTCTACTCTTATCTCCCTGTCCGCAGAAACCAGTGTAAAGATAAGTCTCCTCTCCCTCAGTCATTACACCTGGATCAAACTGTGGCTCATCACCATCCTTCTCCCCAAGTCTTGTGCCATCCCCATAATGAACATAACCATAGAACTTGAATGGTCCAGCTGGTGTATCACTTACTGCAACCGAAACTATACTAACCTTATCCAAAACATAATAGAGGTAATATTTTCCATCAGGTCCAACTGTTACATCAGGTGCATAGAGGCACATATAGCCATCCTCATTAAGCGGATCATCTGTCTTTCTATAAATCACACCCTCATAATGCCAATTGCCTAAATCATCCACTGGCGCTGACCAGCATACATAGTCCCCAAGACAGAATGCTGCACCATTGAAAGAATCATGTGAACCATAAACATAAACCCTATCGCCAAATACATATGGCTCGCCATCTGGAATGTACTCCCAATTCGGAAGGTATGGATTCACAGCCTGCTTTCTGGAATTCTGACGAATACCACCCTCACAACGTGGTTTAGCTCCCTGGCTTAAGAATTCCATCTCATCCTTTTCAGAGGCATTAAATGGCTTCCAGCTTGGAAGTGGGTATCTGTCTTTTCCATTTCCGTTTGGGTTGCCAGACATGATGAAGTTTGCAAAGTAATCGCACATCTGTCTAGCCAACTCAAAATGTCTTCCTTCGTATGGACGGTGACACTTACCAAGACTCTCAAAGAAGAACCATAAATCTACGGAGTGGAAATTTCCCGGATAATCTACTCCATCACCTGGGATGTCTGTATCAAAACGATAATAGTAAAGCTTTCTGTTTGGATTCTTTTTAAGAGCATCTGTAAATGCACTCTTAACTGAATGCTCCACCATATTGATTTTATCTACTAAAAATTCATCTGAAGTGTTTCCTGCGATAACTGGAACATCAGCACAATCACCATTCACAAAACGCTCGACTGGGTCACTCTTGCAGAATACCCCATCCATGATAGGAAACATTCTAGGATGATTCTGAACAAATCTGTTATAGCCATTAAAAATTTCATCAGCAGATAAAGCTCTTGCTTCTGCCAAGGTCTTAACACCCAATGATGCAAAAAATTCTTCTCCTAGTTTTTCTGCATCTTTAAGACTCAGTGGTCTAAAAATATCTGCATCAGGGTTAGGCATACGGATGATACCGCTTAGAATAACAGCACCCTTTACGATATCTCTGTTCTCCTCACAAACCAGCTGATTCATTGTGCTGGCACCACCTGCAGACTGACCTGCGATTGTGATTCTATCTGGGTCACCTCCAAAAGCAGCAATGTTTCTTGCTACCCAATGGAGTCCAGCCTTCTGATCCAAAAGTCCAAAGTTGCCTGGAGCCTCTGGAGCTTCCTTTGTAATATCAGGATGAGCTAAAAATCCAAAGCAGTTAAGTCTGTAATTTACGCTGACAACAATAACACCTCTTCTTGCTAAACGCTCACCATCAAATTCCATCTCCGCTGTATAACCCCATTGGAAGGCACCTCCAAAGAACCATACCAATACTGGAAGCTTCTCATCCTTTGCCTTGGCAGGTGTCCAGATATTGAGATATAAACAATCCTCGCTATCCTTTAAGCCAGTATCCACATGCCACTCTCTGTCATACAAGCCGTCGCCACCTTGTGGCACATCCTGCATAGATAATGGGCCAAATTCAAAGCAATCTTTTACTCCATCCCAATCTTCTGCTGGCTGTGGAGCACGGAATCTATTAGCCCCAACTGGAGGCGCCGCAAACGGAATTCCCTTAAATACTGTAACTCTAGGATCCGATCCTGGCAGTCCTCGTACTGCACCATTTTCTACTGTTGTTTCTCTAAGCATTACATTATTCTCCTTCTAATCAAAACCACCGGCTTAGCCGGTGGTTTGTTCTAGCCCTATAAGGGCTTGTTACCGGCACTGGAGTCTAAAGACTCATCGAAAGGTTCGCCAGCCGCAACATCATTTACCTACCGAGCCCCTTGGGCTCTACTTATCTGTTTTTGACTACTGGCTCACCCGTGAACGGGTCAATATACTCTTTGAGTGTCATTTGATCGTACTCTAAGTCTTCTTTTAATTGATTCCTTATGTACTCTTCAATTTTCTTTGCATTCTTGCCTACCGTATCTACATAATATCCTCGGCACCAAAAATGTCTATTCCCATACTTGTACTTTAAATTTGCATGTTTCTCGAATATCATAAGTGTACTTTTACCTTTAAGATATCCTACAAAACTCGATACACTCATGCTAGGTGGTATTCTAACTAACATATGTACATGATCTGGGCATATTTCTGCTTCAATTATCTCTACACCTTTTCTTTTACATAAAGTACTGAGAATATTTGCTATATCAGCCTTTAGCTGACCATAAGCAACCTTTCTTCTGTACTTTGGTGCAAAAACTATGTGATACTTACACTCCCACTTTGTGTGTGATAAACTATTCATGTCCATTGGGGACTGCCTCCTTTGCTTTTTACTTGGCTGACGAACCATAGTAATTCTAGCATTGGAGGTATTTTTCTGTAAGCTGAAGCAACATCCCACCACCTGCATAGCAGGTGGATTTTATCTTTTTTCAAAATCGTCACTCCAATAAAATGTCCAACTTAATGATTTGAAAAAAGAGGGCCTTGCCCTACATAAAAAAATAGAACTATCAATACTGATAGTCCTATTTTAATAGTTTTTATCATTTTAAATGATGGATGAATAATAGTTTTTAATGGGGTAAACTTTAGTTTTATTTGGAAAGCCTTCTAATGAATCCTACCTGTTCGAGATGCTTCATATACACGCTGAGGCGCTCATAGAGAGGTTCAGCCTCATCACCATATTTGTCATGGATAAGAAGTCCGATATCGTATACTGAACGGTTTCCATCGATGCATGTGAAGATGAAGCTTCCCATTCCCTCAAGTGTAATATGAGACACTGCAGGACGCTTGAAAAAGCGCTGGGCTATTCTATTTGTAAATCCCTTATTCTCCATTTCAACAATGACCTCTCCGGACTCAGATTGAGTCCAGGCGAGGTCATCGCTTACTTTGAAGACATAGTCTAAAAAGTTTTCTTTGTTTTTCATTTTATTTCTCGTTCTTTGTTCCCATAGCAGACTTGTAAACTGCTGCACCAATTAATGCGATAAGAATAAATGCTGGAACATTTCCTGTTGGAATAACAGAGCTTAAGTTCATAGCATCTGTAGCACCAAGAACTGTGAGAATTGCAAGAAGTACACCTACAATACCTTCACCAGCAATAAGTCCTGAGCAGAAAAGAATTCCCTTTCCTGACTCTTCCTTCTGTGCACCGAACTTCTTGTCAGCAAACTTTCTGATGAGACCACCAAGCATGATTGTTGATGAAAGCTCAAGTGGAAGGTAAAGACCAATTGAAACAGGAAGTGCAGCAATACCAAGAATCTCAACTGTGATTGAGATAAATGCACCGATGAAAATAAGTGTCCAAGGAAGGTTTCCATCCATAACACCCTCAATAATCATCTTCATCATTGTAGCCTGTGGAGCAGCAAGCATATCTGAACCGAATCCATAAGCAGAATCAAGAAGAACCATAACACCACCGATAGCAAGAGCTGCTGCGATAGTACCAATGATCTCACCAATCTGCTGCTTCTTTGGTGTAGCACCAAGGATGTAACCTGTCTTTAAATCCTGTGAAGTATCACCAGCCATACATGCTGCGATACAGATTACAGAACCGATTGCGATAGCACCCTGCATTCCGTGAACGCCTGTGTCGCCGATAGCCTTAAGGCAGATTGTTGCGATAAGGATTGTAGCAATTGTCATACCAGAAACTGGGTTGTTTGAGCTACCTACAAGACCAACCATACGTGAGCTTACGGCACTGAAGAAGAAACCGAAAACTACGATAAGGATTGCACCTGTAAGTGTAACAGGAACTGCTGGTACAAGCCAAATTGCAAGGATAAGTACAAGAATTGCACCAAGTACAAATCTGATGTCCATATCACGAGCTGTACGCTCTGTTGAAGCAGAACCTGCAGTCTTAATGCTCTTGATTGAGTCCACGAATGTTCTAACAATAAGTGGAAGTGTCTTGATAAGTGAAATGATACCAGCAGAAGCTACGGCACCTGCACCAATGTACTTGATGTACTTTGACCAGATAGCTGCTGCACCACCTGCTGCGTAAAGCTCTGCAACAGATACGTCTGCTGGATACATAACGATGTCTCCACCGAAAGTAACGATAGCTGGGATAAGTACGAACCAACCAAGAATACCACCTGCAAACATGTATGCAGAAATACGTGGTCCACAGATATAACCAACTGAAACAAGAGCAGGATAAACCTCTGCAGAGAACTCTGTCTTAAGAGCCTCAAGCTTGATTGTAAATACTGACTGAATGGCGCAAAGACCATCAACTACAAACTTAACTACTGCACCAATTCCCATACCAAGGAATACGCTCTTTGCAGAAGAACCGCCTTCCTCACCAGCAAGAAGAACCTCTGCACAAGCTGTTCCCTCTGGATATGGAAGCACACCGTGCTCCTGAACAATAAGTGCACTACGAAGTGGAACCATGAAGAATACACCAAGAAGTCCACCGAAAAGTGCGATTACAGTGATTGTGATAAGTGAAGGTGTTTCCATAACGCCTTCCTTAGCCCAAATGAAAAGTGCAGGCATTGTAAAGATAGCGCCTGCTGCAAGTGACTCTCCAGCTGAACCAACTGTCTGAACCATGTTGCTTTCAAGGATTGAATCCTTTTTCATGATAATACGGATAACTGCCATTGAAATAACTGCGGCTGGGATTGAAGCTGATACTGTCATACCAACTCGAAGTCCAAGATATGCATTAGCAGCGCCAAAGATTACCGCAAGAAGAAGACCCATAATAATAGATGTAGGTGTCATCTCAGGAGTAACCTTATCCGCTGGGATGTAAGGTTTGAATTTTTCATTCATAATAATACTTTTCTCCTTTTCAAAAACCAAGTTTCTCTATTATAGCGTCACTTTAAAGTTATTGCAATTTTATGTATTAACGCATTAAAGTTTAATCTCTCTTTAATTTAGATTCATTTATTTAGTCTGACAATTACCTTCACGTTAATTATTTAACTGATATAATAGAGTCATGGGAGAACCATAAAAATTTTAGAAGGGAATGTTATAGGAGGGAAAAATGGGGAAAAATTATTTTGATCTAACAGGAAATGTAGCTCTAGTTACAGGATGCTCATCTGGGCTTGGTGTGCAAATGGCAAAAGCTCTTGCAAACCAAGGGTGTAGCATTGTTGCAGTAGCCAGACGCCAAAATCTTATTGAAGAGGTTGCTGCTGATATTGCCAAAACTTACGGTGTGAAAACACTGGCTGTACCTTGTGATATCACTGACACCGAAAGGGTAAATGCAGCCGTTGATGAAGTACTGGAGAAATTAGGACGCATTGATATCCTCGTTAATAATGCAGGAACTGGCTCTGGCGCCACATCGGCTGAAGATATGGAAGACAGCCAATTTGAGGGAGAGGTTGCCATCGATTTAACCGGAAGCTTTAAAATGGCTCGAGCTGTTGCCAAGAAAGCTATGATTCCAGCCAACTATGGCAGAGTTATAAACATTGCCTCTATGTATGGCCTTGTTGGAAATAATATAGCTCCTGCAGCCGCTTATCATGCTGCAAAGGGTGGTATGGTTAACCTCACCCGCGCATTGGCAGCTGAATGGGGAAATAAAGGCATCACAGTCAATGCAATCTGCCCAGGATATTTTGAGACACCGCTAACCAAGGAAACTCTCGACAGCGAATTTTTCCAGCAATACGCTAAAACAATGATTCCACTGAGTCGCTACGGCAAAGAAGGTGAGCTCGACACCGCAGCCCTATTCCTTGCCTCACCTCTCAGCACCTACGTCACTGGAGTCGTACTCCCTGTGGACGGAGGATACACGTGTATGTAGCCGAATATTAAATATGTATTGAGCAAAATTAGAAAGAGCCCCAGTAGGCATCAAGCTCTTAGTGCTCTTTGTAAGGACATGTAGTCCAACAAAGAGTATCTAAGGCATGTAGCCGTAACTGGGGCTCTTAGTAAATTATTTAATTACTCCATGTGTCCATCACGGTACATAGAGAACTTATCCATAGGATAGTTTTCAAGGTTTGCAAGGATCTTACGTCCATCAGCCTTTCCGATAAGGCTTGTACGTGCTTTGATGATTTCGCGCTCTGCACGGTGCTTAGATGGTCCACCAACGCAACCACCGTCACAAATCATACCCTCGATGAAATCCACATCAAGCTTGCCGCTCTTGAGAAGCATAAGTGCTTTCTTACACTCAGCACCGCCTGCACACTGCATAAGCTTGATATCATCTGTATTCTGTCCACGCTCCTGCATGCACTCGATAACAGCCTTAGCAACACCGCCTGAAGAAGCGAAGTGCTTACCAAATGTAGAAGACTCCTGATAGTTCTCCTCTACTGGCTCGAACTCTACGCCCTTAGAACGCATTAATGCACGAAGCTCACCAAATGTGATAACGTAATCTGCATTTCCTGGTACTGTCTCATCCTGTGCCTCAGACTTCTTAGCGATACATGGTCCAACGAATACTGTAACAGTATCCTCACCCATTGTAGCCTTAACGAAACGAGAGATAGCACACATTGGAGATACAGTTGAAGACATATTATCTCTGAACTGATCTGGGAAGTGCTTTCTAAGCATATTGATGAAAGCTGGGCAGCAAGATGTTGTCATCTTACGTCCTTCTTCCTTAGCCTCAAACCACTCAGCTGACTCGTAAGCAGCTGTCATATCACCACCGAGACCAACCTCGATCATGTCTGTGAAACCAATCTTCTTGCAAGCTTCCTTAACTGCAGCCATTGAGATATCCTCACCGAACTGTCCCTCTGTAGCAGGTGCACACATAGCGATAACCTTCTTGCCCTCAAGGATAGCCTTGATGATATGTACAAGATATGTCTTAGAACCGATAGCACCGAATGGGCAGCTGTGGATACAGTGACCACATGAGATACACTTCTCATCATCGATTACGCAGTGACCGTACTCATCGTAAGAAATAGCGCCAACTGGACAAGCCTTCTTACATGGTCTCTCAAGGTGAACGATTGCCTGGTAAGGACACTCCTTAGCACACATACCGCACTCCTTACACTTTGTAGGATCGATGTGCATTCTTCTCTCACCTGGAGAAATAGCACCAAACTTACAAGAGTTGAGACAAGCCTTTCCAAGACAGAAACGGCAGTTATCTGTTACTGAGTAAGATGCAATAGAACAGTCGTCACATGCCGGCTGAATAACCTGAACAACGTTCTTAGAATCTGGGTTTGTTGGAAGATTCTCTGCGCATGAAAGGATGACACGCTGTCTAACGATTTCGCGCTCCTTGTAAACGCAGCAACGATATGTTGGTCTTGGACCAGGAATAATTTCGTAGCAAACCTGCTCCTTGTGTGACGCATCAAGCTCACCCTTCCAAGCAAGCTTACAAACCTCTTCCATAATGTTGTGCTTCAAACGTACAATACTTTGATCTGAAGTAACCATATTTTTCTCCTTTTACTTAAAACATTAATTGCCAGTTTTAATTATTTAATACCTTTAGACTTCTGTCTAAAATGCCATTAAATTCTGCAATGGCCATGCCGTAATTAACGACCGGAACCCCTTGCTGCTTGCAGTGCTTAACTCTGTTTTGCATCTCCGCCGCATTTACCATGCAGCCACCACAATGAACTACAAGCTTATATTTCTTTAAATCCTCCGGAAATTCGTTTCCAGACGAGAATTCAAATTCAACATTCTTGCCAGTGTAATTCTTTATCCACCCTGGCAACTTAACCGTGCCAATGTCGTTGCACTGACGATGATGTGTGCAGGCCTCAGAAATAAGGACTGTATCTCCATCATTTAAACCTTTCATAGCAGCCACACCCTCAAGCTGAGTGGCAAGACTGCCTCTGTAACGTGCCATAAGAATGCTAAATGATGTTAGCGCAATTTCCTCAGGCACAAGCTTTGAAACCTTTTCAAAGGCCTGTGAATCGGTAATTACAAGTGAAACATTTTTATTTTCTTCAAGTGCTTCAGCAAGCTCTTCTGGCTGTAAGCAAATAGCCTTGCAATTATGGTCTAGCAAATCTCTAAGAACCATCTGCTGTGGAAGAATAACTCTTCCCTTTGGAGCAGATTCATCTATAGGAATTACAAGGATGACCGTACTTTTCTTTGGAACCAAATCTGCCACCAAATCTGGTTCCTTCATTTCAGGAAGAAGCTTTATAAGTGCTTCCTTCACCTGAGACATATCATCACTTGTGGCATCAACATAAATGAGTGATTCGCCTTTAAGTTCTGAATACTCATGGGCCTCGGCTTCATCTATGTGATTTTCAATTATTATGTATGGAAGCTTTCGCTCCTTTAAAAGTTTTACAAAATCAAGTTCGTCTGCTGTCAGACTTTCGCTTCTTGCATCCAAAACCAATACTGCAATATCGATTTCATCCAGGGTTCGATAGGTACGCTTTTTACGAAGCTCTCCTAAATCTCCCTCATCGTCAAAACCAGCTGTATCAATGATAACAACTGGACCGATTGGAAGAATTTCCATAGCCTTTTTTACTGGATCTGTGGTGGTACCCTTGTGGGCAGACACCAAAGAAATCGATTGGTTGGTCAACTTGTTTACTATGCTGGATTTACCAGCGTTACGGATGCCAAAGAAGCCTATATGGACACGTTGTCCGCTGGCTGTGTTATTTAAGGACATCAAAACACCTCATCAGTCACCTTCGGCGACCTTGTCTCGCCTCCCAGCTCGGTCGTTGCTAAACAGGCTCCACTGGAGCCTAGCAACCCTCAAGGGGAAGCATATTATATTATATTAATAATTTTTGTTTTTTTAATGACTAAAATCTGAAGTCTCTTCTGTTAGAGTTCTTGATAGCTTCAATATTTTCCTCGGCAGTCTTTCTGACATTTTCCTTTGGAATCTTCTTGAGCTCTTCCTCAATCATCTTGTAGCCAACCTTCTTTGTCTCCTCAGAAGCATAATCAACCAAGTATTCTGTAAGAGTCATAAGAGCATTTGGATGACAGCAGTTAATAATCTGGCCTGTCTTGCAAAGAGACATAAATCTGTCTCCTGTACGTCCTGCGCGATAGCATGCTGTGCAGAATGAAGGAATATGACCTGTCTCCATGAGCCACTTAACTACCTCATCAAGAGTACGCTGATCAGAAACATCGAACTGTTCTGTATCGTGTGGACGCTCCTTCTCTGTGTAACCACCAACTGATGTACGGCTTGCACCAGAAACCTGAGAAATACCAACCTGAAGCATCTTGCGACGAACTTCCTCAGACTCACGAGTAGAAATAATCATACCCGTGTAAGGAACTGCAATTCTGATACATGCTGCAATCTTTGTGAACATGTCATCTGGGATTGAGTTATCAAATACATCTGGATCTATATCATCAGCGTGCTTTACACGTGGAACTGAGATTGTGTGTGGGCCAACACCATGAACAGCCTCAAGGTGCTCCGCATGCATAAGAAGTCCAGCAAACTCATATCTGTAGCTTTCAAGTCCGAAAAGAACTCCAAGTCCTACATCATCAATTCCACCTTCCATGGCACGGTCCATAGCCTCTGTATGATATGCATAGTCATGCTTTGGTCCTGTTGGGTGAAGTTCTTCGTAGCTCTTTTTATTGTATGTCTCCTGGAAGAGGATGTATGTTCCGATTCCTGCTTCCTTGAGCTTGCGATAATTCTCAACTGTTGTAGCAGCGATATTTACGTTAACTCGTCTAATATCTCCGTTCTTGTGGTGAATACTGTAAATTGTATTGATACACTCAAGGATGTACTCAATTGGGTTGTTAACTGGGTCCTCGCCTGCCTCGATAGCAAGTCTCTTGTGACCCATATCCTGAAGTGCGATGACCTCAGCCTTTACCTCTTCCTGTGTAAGCTTCTTACGACCGATGTGCTTATTCTTTAAATGATATGGACAGTAAACACATCCATTTACACAATAATTCGAAAGATAAAGTGGTGCAAAAAGAACGATTCTATTTCCGTAGAAAGCATCCTTAATTTCCTGAGCAACCTCATACATTTTTTCAATATACTTTGGCTCCTCGCAAGCAAGAAGCACTGAAGCCTCTCTGTGAGTAAGACCTGAACATACACAGCCTTCTGCTGTCTTTACTGGACGAGCCTTCTCAAGGAGCTGATCAATCAACTCAAAATTATTTTTGTTTGCTTCGGCATATTCTATTGTGTCGAGGATTTCCTGATGGTCGATGAATTCATCAGCCTTCAAAGATTTTACATTGTACATTTCTATTACCTCTTTTCTATTTAAAACCTACCCTATCACCTATATCTTCTACGATTTCGTAGCCTACGGAAGCTACGCGACGCTGCAGGCAACCGCGACACTCTGCGGCTTCTTCGCCTGTGCAGATTTTGTTGTCATATAAGGTGTACATCTTTCGAACAGATGTTGGCGAAAGATTTGGCATAACTACATTGGCACCAGCCTGAAGCCCCTTCTCTCGGCCACATGGATCTATTGTGCCAAGAGCTGTTGTAGCTGGAAGCAGCACCTGCGGATAAATGATTCTTATCAACGACAATAGGAAAAGTGTCATCTCCAGTGTACCGCTTTCTTCCTTTGCAAATGGTGTTTGCTTATGACTGATAAAAGGTCCAATGCCGCACATGTCTGGCTTAAATTCTTCAATGAATTTCAAATCCATAGCCAAGTCGTGAGCTGTCTGCCCTGGTGACTGCACCATAAAACCTGCGCCAACCTGATACCCAATCTCTCGCAATTCCCTAAGGCAATTCATTCGATGTTCAAAAGACATTTCCTTCGGATGAAGCCGTCCGTAATGAACTGGATTTGCTGTCTCATGTCTTAAAAGATATCGCGATGCTCCTGCCTTAAAATACGCCTCATAGCTCTCGCGACTTCGTTCACCAATTGAAAGAGTAACTGCCACATCTGGATGAGCCTTCTTAATAGCGCTTACGATTTCGCATATTGATTCGTCCGAATAAGCAAAATCCTCGCCGCCCTGAAGCACCACTGTTCTGAATCCTAATTCATAGCCGGCGTTCGCACATTCCAAAATATCCTCCTTGGAAAGACGATAACGCTCGCACTGGCCATTATCTCTGCGAATCCCACAATAATAACAATTGTTTCGACAGAAATTAGTGAACTCCACAAGGCCTCTGGTGAATACCTTGTTGCCGTAGTACTGCTTCTGATAAACACGAGCATACTCAGCTGCCTTCTCCATTATATCTGGATTAATGTTTTCTATTAAACATTCATATTCCGCTAAGGAAAGCGAATGCTCTTTATTAAGTTTTTCAAGTATATCTGTTGCATTAATCATATCACTAAATGAGAAAATATATCGTTTATTTTTTCACAAAGTATACTATACCATAAAAATATGAATTAAAAAGTGTTTTTTCATTGTTATCTGTTCTATTTTAGATACAAAAAAACTGGCTAGTCTCCACGGAGATTAGCCAGTAATATGCCACCTGAAATGGGATATTGATTTTTGTTTTAATTCTTATCTGAGTTCTTTTTCTTGTTGTAAACAAGTACGCTTGAAACACCTGCGATAACTGCCATAAGCCATCCCCACCAGGTCTTCTCAAAAAAGCTTCTCTTTGCTTTTCCAGCAAGTGGAGCCTCATCGTCAGCTATAGTTACAACTTCGCTTGAGGTCTTATCTGTAACATCAGCAGCTAAATCCTCGCCACTCTTGTACTCGATAACATCCTCGCCCTCAGAAACAACCTCTTCTTCATCTGCTGTCTGTGTATTCGCGGCTACATTCACTCTGCGTGAAGGTCTAAGCTCTCTTGCACCATCTGCCTCCGGTCCAGCAAGAGCAACAACCTCGTCTTCAATAGTAACAACTGAAGATAAAGTAACTACATCATCAATATTAGCTACTGTTGTTGAAGATGCGCTTGATGAATTTGAAGCCTTTGATGTACCTGTAGTTCTGTTTACAACTGCTTTTGTCTCCTCTGAAGCAGTCTCTGGCTCTACAACAACTTCAGCCTTTTTTGCTTCCTCAGCCTTCTTAGCTTCTTCTGCTGCTTTCTTGGCTTCCTCAGCAGCCTTCTCAGCTTTCTCCTGAGCATTAGCTGCTACTTCCTTTGCCTTATTGTATTCAGCAACAACCTTAGCATACTCTTCCTTGAGCTCATCAAGCTTAGCATCAGAAACATTCTCAGCGGTCTTAAGGTTCTTTAATTCCTCTGCCACAGCAGTAACCTTTGCCTGAGCTGCCTTAACTGCAGCAAGCTTATTCTCTGCTGCCTTTACAGCCTTTGAAAGTTCATCTGCAGACTTATCAGTAGCTGCGGACTTCTCCTGTGCAAGCTTTAAGTTTGCATTTGCAGTATCAAGCTTCTTCTGTGCTGCCTGTACTGCTGCATTAGCCTTCTCTAAATCAGCGTTTGCTGTCTTAAGATTTTCGTTTGCTTCCTTTGCAAGAGCCTCTGCCTTTTCTGCTGCAGCCTTCTTTGTTTCATATACAGTATTTGCATCTGTTGCTGCCTTTGCTGCATTTTCTGCAAGTGTCTTTGCATCAGCTGCAGCCTTAGCAGCTTCCTCTGCCTTCTTTGCAGCCTCAGAAGCTGACTTCTGAGCTAACTCTAAAGTTGTAGCTGCGGCTTTAGCTTCCTTTGAATCCTTACCAAATTTTTCCTCCGCAACCGTCTTATTAGTCTTAGCTGCCTCAAGAGCCTTCTCTGATTTAGCTAATTTCTCGTCTGCCTGTGTCTTTGCACTTTCTGTAGCTGAAACAAGCGCCTCAGCTTCAGTCTTTGCAGAATCAGCCTTTATCTTAGCTGCCTCAGCTGTCTTAACTGCCTCTGAAGCCTTTTCTGCCTTATCAGCTGCTGTCTTTGCAAGAGCCTCTGCTGTTGTCTTGCTCTTATTTGCTGATGCAGCAACTTCCTTTGCGTTCTTTACAACCTTCTCTGCAGCTGTCTTATCTTCTTTTGCCTTTTCTGCAGCCTTCTCTGCTGCTTCCTTTGCAGCCTTAGCTGATGCAGTTGCCTCTTTTACAGCTGTCTCTGCAGCCTGCTGCTCACTCTTAGATTTCTCTACTGTAGCGTTTGCTTCCTTTGAAGCTGTATCAGCCTTCTTCTCTGCTTTCTCTGCACTCTCTACTGCCTTCTTAGCCTTTGCGACTTCTTTCTGATATGCAGTGTTGCCATTGCGGAAATCACGCTCATTAAATACTTCTGTCTGGTTGCAATATATTTTTCCATATCGAATCTTTATTCCAAAAGGACCTTCATAATAAAGGACTTCATCCTGTTTTCTATCCTTCTGAAGGATAACAATGTGGTCAGTCCAATCACCCCAGTCACCGTTAACCTGATCACCATCTGTATTATCGCAACGGAAATTATAGATACCAATTTCTGTACGTACACCAGTCGTTGGATCTTCTTTATAAGCTACGATGTAGTTATTCTCCCAACCACCATGGCCTTTAAAATAATCCTTAATTCCATTGAAAATATCTGTATTAATGTACTTTTCAAACTTAATGTCAGCTGGATTAAGATTTTTGTTATTTTCATATACATAGTACTTAATCATAAGCTCAGCAATTTCGATATTCTTTTCAAGACTACGATCTGCACCAGCAGCTGTTCTTCTTGAAAGTTCTGCTGAAACATCCTCAAGAGCCTCTGCCACATTCTTGTACTCATCATTAGCCTGATTAAGCTCTTTCTTAGCTGCTGTTAATTCCTGTGCCTTTTCACCAGCTGTCTTTTCAGCTGCCTCAACCTGCTTGTTCTTCTCGATTAGATTTTTGCTCTCTGCGTCAGCTAAATCGCTTGCAGTAGAAGCAGCATCATATAAATCCTTTAGCTCCTTATTAAGCTTCTCTTCAAGAGCTGTCTTTGAGTTTTCTGCCTCTGTTACAGCTTTATCAGCTGCTGCTTTTGTATCAGCAGCTTCCTTTGCTGCCTTATCAGCTGCTGCTTTTTCCTCTGCTGCTATCTTTGCTTCCTTCTGAGCTGCTACGAGATCTGCTGCTGCCTTTGTTGCGAGCTCATCAGCATTCTTTGCTGCTGTCTTTGCAGACTCTAATGCTTCTGAAGCTTTCTTAGCTTCCTCTGAATCCTTACCATACTTTGACTGTGCATCCTTGAGAGCTGACTCAGCAGCCTTAACTGACTTTTCTGCCTCTGCCACAGCATCGTCTGCATTCTTCTTTGCAAGCTCTGCCTCTGCAACCTTTTTATCTGCCGCATCCTTGGCTGCAGCTGCTTCCTCTGCTACTTTACTAAGTTCTGAAGCAGTTGCCTCAGCCTTTGAAGCTGCATCCTTCTTTGATGCTAAATCTGCTTCTGCTGTCTCAACCTCAGCCTTAGCAGCCTTTAAAGCCTCTTCAAAAGAACTACATGCATTTTTTGCTTCCTCAGCCGCTTCAGTAGCCTTCTTCTGAGTGTCCTCAGCCTCTGACAATTCTGTCTTTGCCTGATCTACTGCCTGCGCATCCTTTTCAACCTGAGCATCAGCTGCCTCATCAGCAGCCTTTGCATCATTATATGCCTTCTGAGCTGCTTCAAGCTCGGCCTGTGCCTTCTCTACTGCTGCATTTGCTGCATCGATAGCTGCTTTTGCATCACCTGAGAATTCATCCTCAAGACCATACTCAGACTTGATTGCTTCAAGCTTCTCCTGTGCCTTCTCAACCTTTGACTTTGCATTGTCATAAGCCTTTTCAGCTACAGCGACCTTTGCCTCTGTCTCCTGAGCCTTAGCCTCAGCCTTTGCCAATGCTTCATTTGCCTCTTCTGCAGATGCATCTGCATCAAGAACATAGCTTTCAGCTTCCTCTACATCCTTCTCAACAATCTGCTTGATTGTCTCAACAGTTTCCTCATAATCAGCAATTGCCTGTGTAGCGTCAAAATTTAATTTATCTAATTCTTCAACACTGTCACTAATATTATTAAGAGCGTCTGCAGATACACCAGCCTCAGCTACTGCTTCGTCTGCTGCCTGAATATCAGAAGAGATTTCTGAGTTCATTCCTGACTCTACAGCTGTGTCCTGGCTTTCAAACTCCATAGCTGGCTCAGCATTAATAGCCTCGTCTGCAAATGCAATAACAGGGCTTGCTGCCATGCTAACTCCAACGCCTAAAGTAACAGTTGTGATTAAAGCTTTTTCCAATTTTCTCATTTGTACATTCTTCCTTTCTGATGTTGCTTGCAAGGAATTCCCCCAAATTTTCCATAGATAAAGCAGAGCCACAAATAACCTGCTCTGCTTGAATGTCGATACCTGAATGACTTAGTTGTTAGAAGACTCCAGCTTCTTCAGCTTGCGCCTGGTCCTATGATTTTCAACCATAGTCCTTAACATTTTCATTTTCAATATCAACACCTTCATATAATTTTACCCCCATTCAGTAACGCCTCACCTGTGTATAAAAATGTGAACGTTATGTGAACGCTTTCCTTACGTTATGTACTTTATCATTAAGCTACAGCCCAAACAATAGCTTGGCAAATTCGTCTAACTTTTGGCAACTACTGATTAAGCTTATCAATTATCTTTGCTGCGGCACGACGCTTAACCTCAAATACCGCAACACCTGCTCCCGCTGCAGATGCCCCTCCAAGAGCTGCAAACCATTTTCCTCTGGCAATAAGCCCAGCCATTGTTACAGCAAGTGGCGCCTCCTCATCTGTGATAGTCACAGAATCAATTGCTTCATCCTGTGGCTCCTCTATTACTGGAGTGTTTTCACCAGATGCTGCTGCACCTGAATCACCACTGCCGCCATTATCCGTATGGGCGGATTGTATGACAACCTGACGCTCTTCTTTATCTTCTGGTTCTTCTATTTCTTCTGATAACTCTTCTTCGATTATCTCTTCTGGTTCTGCTTCAACCTGTTCCTGCTTTTCCTCTGACTGCTTATTTTCTGGCTCTGAAACCACAGCTTCTGACTTGACTTCAACCTTAGTCTCCACACTACTTTCTTGAGCTACCTCTTCAGAAACAACTTGTTCCTTCACCTCCGGAACATTTTCCTCAATAGACTGAATGATTTCCTGAACCTCATCGTACTTTTTCTCAGCGTCCTCAAGCTGCTTCTCTAACTCTTCCTTTTGAACTTCTTCCTCTGGAGTCTGTGGAGTCTTTAGCTTCGCAAGCTTTTCCTTTATAGCTGGAATACTTTCCGACCAAATAGCATCGCCAACATTCTTGTAGTACTGATACACCTTGGCGTATTCTGCAATATATTCGGTGACAAGCCTGCTTTCATCTGCATCGATGGTATAAGCACCATGATAGGTCCTTGCCTGCATAATTGCAGCTCTTATTGCCTCTTCCTTTGAGCTATACCTGTCGTCTTTTACCTCATCGAGAAGCCAGTAGCCTCCCATATCCTCCACCTTATTGTAAGTGGCAGAGTAGGTGCCTGTGGTAATATACGAAAGACTTGGGAGCCAAAACAGACTGCCCCAATCATCAGCAAATTCCACATCAGCCTTGTAAATTTCTGGATTACCGTAATATTGGTCCTCCACATATTCCTGTCCTGCTTTTGTCGCCCCATTACGCGTATAAAACAGAACGCTATGCTTTCCCACGTAGCGTCCCTCATCCAGATAAGTTGGGACATAATAGCCATCGATAGTCCAATAATTAGCAACCTCAACCTGACCGCCCAGACGCTCAGCATCCTCCTTAGAAATAGACACCACCTGCCCCTCTGCATTGGTGTATTCATAGGTAAGATCCCTGGTATAAAGCTGCAACTGCTCAGTCTCAGCATCCACAACATAGCCATAGTCTGCAGAAACGCTTCGAAGCACATTCCCCTCTGCATCAACAATATCATATGTCACAGCAAGATGGCTTGCATCATCCTCTGCAGGTACTACAGTTAAACCAGAAACCTGCTGATTGTCCTGCAATCCTTCTGTGTCGGGAATATAGCAGTGTTCGATAACCTCAGAAATATTCAGTTGTTCAGATAAAACGGAGTCCTCATCAGAGACTGTCTGCGCCTTCGCTTTTAAGCTAATAGAACCAGTTAATGAAAGCGCAGCCAAGCTTATGAACAGAGCCTGAACTGAACGAAATTTCATAAACAATTATTCCTCTTAATTATTAATACCCATCCTTGGCAAAGTGTTACATTCTATACACAATACCGTTATATACTTTAACAAAAAATTAACGAGGTGCAAGTCTTTTGGCAAAATCTTTCAAAATTTGACAAAAACTCTTGCACCTTGATTATGTACAAATGCTGTATTTTCAATCCTTACAGCTAAATGCTGCTAAACTGATAATCCTGAATTTGTTGCTTGATATCAGCTACTTTTTTCGCTGATATTGGATAAACAGAACGATCTTCCAAATAAACATCTGCCCCTTCAATTCTATCAATATAATCCATATTGATAATAATACCTCGATTAATCATTATGAATCGCTTGTCAGAGCCAGTCATACTTAAGAATTCTCCTGAGGTCAAGCGCACTCTTGACATGGTTCCATCATCCTTATGAATCTCAAGATAATGACCATCAGTTGTGACACTTAGAATATTTTTCAAATAGATTCTCTCATCAACAGAACCCACAGTAATCTTGATGAATATCGCATCAATTGGAGTGTGATCCACAATCTCAGAAATTAGATGATCGATTCGCTCCAATGTGTATGGCTTGGTCACATAATCAAAGGCATGTAAAGAAAAAGCATCCGGATAATGACCATCTGATGCAGTCATAAAAATAAGAAATGTCTTTTCAGTAAGCTCCCTGAGACGCTTTGCAGTCTCGATACCGTCCATGTCCGGCATAAATATGTCCATAAAAACTATATCAAAACGTCGTTCTGTAAGAGCATCAATAAACTCATGCCCTGATGAAAAAGCCTCAACCTCAAAAGGTAAAGCACGAGTGCTGGCAACCTTCTCCACCATCATCTTTAGCTGCATTCGGAACAATTCTTCGTCATCGATAACTGCTACTCTCATTCTGCCTCCCCCAAGTACAAAAAATTCAAGTAATCGAATTGATCTTTACCAGCTAATAATACCACATATTTCCATTTATGATAATGAAAATTGTATTAACATTATATATAATATTAATGAATAGTTTTACAAATTCACAACATACAGGTGGTTCTTATGGCTTTCATTGAAGAAAACATGATATATATCAACATCATTCTGCTAATCGCTGGCGCAACCTCGATTCATTTGGGCTCCAGCTTTCTTAAACGAGAAAGCAATACAAAGGGCTTCTTCAAATACTCTGTTTTCCTGCTTTCGCTTGGAAACGGATTGTGTTCCATGGGCTATTCAATCATGTCTATGAGCCCAAATCTGACTGCTGCCTACTATTTCCGTGTACTAGGTTTGACTGGAATAGATATTTATATTTTAGCAGAGATTATCCTTGTAACCAGTTGTCTTGGAATAAGCAAGCCAACAGAGATTTTTATTATTCTTGTAACTTCATCTGCGTGCCTGTTAGACATTATTATTTATGGTCATCCTGACACAAATCTCTTCTATAGATACGATGGCTACACTATCTATTTGAGCAACGATCCTTATCGCTATTTTTTCCATATTTCCTATATTGTTGTTATAACCATTTGTCTTTTAACAATTGGTACAGTCTGGTTTAGAAGATCGGTCTATGACCGCGATAAGCGATTTGTTTTCCTGGCATTTTTATCCAATATTATTTTTGCCATTTCATCAGCTCCTGATTTCTTTGCATCAATGCATGACATTCCATTTATGCATGTATTTTATTGTTCAGGAATATTCATTGCCTTCGTAGTTTTCTTCGTGGCTGCAAACGACTACATGGTGTTTTACATCACCATAAACAGTATCAGTAGGGACATTTTCTACACCTTGGGAACAGGGCTTTTGGTCTTTGATACCAACTACCATCTGAACCTATCAAACGAATATGCAAAAAAACTTTTGGGGCTGGATAAGGAGCCCCATCGAATTCGTTTGCGTGAAATTTTTGACCTGCCAAGTGGCGAACCGATGAAGATGTTTGAACAGGCGCAGGATGGTATTCCAATTGATTACCGTCTAACCGCAAACGTAACAAACAAGGTTACACTGGTAAACTTCACCTGCAAAATGGACAAGAATAATCAGCCTATGTGCTACATTCTCATTGCCACAGACCTTACCGAAGAGAATCGTCTTATAGAGGAGGCTCAATCTGCCAATGCTGCAAAAACGGCTTTCCTTAGCAATATTTCTCATGAAATTCGTACACCTATCAACGTTATCTCTGGTATGAATGAGCTGATTCTTCGTGAATGTATGGATCCGACCATTTTGCAATATTCAGAGAATATTAATATTGCCTCGCGCAACCTTACTTCACTGATAAACGATGTGCTTGATTTTTCAAAAATTGAGTCTGGTAAAATAGAGATTCTCTCAGACGATTTTAATGTTGGCGTTGTCTTAAATGACAGCTACAACATGTTCCTGAATCTCACCAAAAATAAAAAGCAGAACTTCTACCTGGACTGTCTCGAGGATACGCCAAGTATTCTCCGTGGTGACGAGGTTCGTTTGAAACAGATTCTATCCAACCTGATTTCAAATGCTGTTAAGTACACTCCTGAGTACGGCACCATAAATGTCATCGTAAAGTACGAAAAACTGGAAGGAAATAATATCGAATTGATAATGTCCGTAAAGGATACTGGAATTGGTATTAAGAAAGATGATATTCCAAAACTTTTCCTGAATTTCCAGAGACTGGATCTGTCCAAGAATCGTTCCATCCAAGGTTCCGGACTAGGTCTTGCCATTACTGACAATCTGGTTAATTTAATGCACGGTACAATCAATGTGGAAAGTGTTTACGGACTTGGTTCCACCTTCACAGTTCGCATTCCTTTCATGGTTTGCGACTACTCTCCAATCGGAGAAATCAAGGAACGCTACAGTGCAGGTAGTGGTGAAAAATACAAAGTATCATTTATCGCCGAAGATGTTCGACTGTTGGCAGTGGATGATGTTCAGATGAACCTGGATGTTTTCGTTGGGCTTCTGAAAAAAACTGGCGTAAAAATCGATTGTGCTACCAGTGGCTCTGAAGCTCTATATTATATAAAGAAAAATAAATACGATATTATTTTCCTCGATCATATGATGCCTGAGATGGATGGCATAGAGGTGCTGAAACACATTAGAGCAGATACCGAAAATATTAATTGTGAAGTACCTGTAATCATGCTAACAGCCAATGCCACAATGGGCGCTGATAGAAAATATTTAGCTGATGGTTTTGATGATTACCTTGCAAAACCAATCCATCCTACAGCACTTGAGAACATGGTAATCAAACACCTACCAACAGATTCGGTTTCACTCACTTCAAGAAACGACTTCGTATATACGAAGTCAGATTCAGGTGCAGAAACTAATAATTCAGAAGGTTCATTCATCGACAGGCTCACCTTTCTGGACACACGAGCTGGTATTGAATTTGCTGCTGGGGATAAGGATTTCTATCATCAGATTTTGAACACCTATATCAAGGATGATAAATGCAAGGTGATGCAGCAATACTATGAAGAGAAAGATTGGGAGCATTACAGAATCACCGTTCATTCCATTAAGGGTACTTCATCTACCATCGGCGCTATTTCTGTTTCTGCTGCTGCAAGGGATTTGGAATTGGCTGTGAAGGAAAACAGAATCGAATACATTGATTCAAACCACGCCAGAGTGTTAGAGATGTATCGTAAGCTGATAGAAAACTTAAAAAATGCATTGCAATAAAGATAAAGAAAAAGTGGCCTATAGAATTTTTAAATTCTGTAACACCAGTTGAAATTGAGTTGATAATGATGTAGAAATTGAATTAAATGTAACTCTTAATATCCAACATAATGCCATTGTCAAAATCAAAATGAGATAATTGCTCACATCCATATTTTTTGATAAAAGCATCCCAACTATCTTTGCAATTATCAAATACGGAATAAACGACATGGCAACACCGATACTGGCAAGCAGCACACTGCCGATGTAATAGATTCTGCCTTTTACACTGTTATTCGATGTTGCCATATTCAAAGAAGCACAAGAAGATTTTGATGAAATTGCAGAAATCCTAAAGACGTAGCCTAATACCCAACTAGACGGCAAAGTAAACCTATAGCAATTTAATTCTAAAACATAAAGGCTTATCAGTCATAAAATCATTGGTACGTTTAATAACCATATCCTTTTCAGTTCTTTCAAATTGTAAATCCGCGCCTGTTGATAGCAGCTCCACTTTGTCTATTATCATCCCTCTCATAGGTTGAGCCTTAAAAGCTTTAATCTTGGCATCCCCATTTATCGGCCTCATCCAAAATGCATATATGTAACCATTTTTGTATGTAAATCTATAATCTGACTCGTTGTACTCTATTTCCTCTGAATCATTAAATGACCCATCTGTAATAGACGAATCGCCTTCTTTATATTGGCTCCAGCACCTTGTTCCATATATACCTTCGCCATTTACAGAAAGCCATTCTCCTATTTCTTTGAGAACTTTCTCTTCTTCTTTTGTAAAACTGCCATCTGCCTTAGGCCCGATATTAAGCAGAAAATTGCCATTTTTGCTGACTGTATCTATTAAATCGCAGATTAATTTATAACTGCGTTTAAAAGTGTTCTCCTTAACATATCCCCATGATTTATTTCCTATAGCAGTATCTGTCTGCCAATATCTAGGGGAAATATCTTGAAGTCCGCCTCTTTCCATATCAAATGTTGCTACATCAGGCGGAAATGCGTAATGCTTATAGCAAATTGTAACTTCTTTTTTCCATTCAATGGCCCTATTGTAATAATATGCGCAGAGTTTCTTTAAATATGGCTTATATTCCTTATTCTGAATAGCAGTATCAAAATAAAGCATTGCAGGCTTGTATATATCGATTATTTCGGCTGTTCTTGCAAGCCAGTCCTCAATCCATTCCTTGTCCGGACCCACACATTCTGGATTTTCTGTCAACCCATCAAATCCCACGTTGATGTATTCTGGCCTAAGTACAGCCGGACCATAAAAATCCCGGTATTTTTCATCATTTACATCACTATCAATCTCTCTTCCAAGATTCATAAAATAATAATGTTCAGCGCGATGTGATGAGCCGCAGAAAACAATACCTTGTCTTTCACATTCATCCTTTAGCTCCCCACATATATTTTTCTTTGGACCCATTGCAAAAGCATTCCATCGATTCAATTCTGAATCATACATGGAGAACCCATCGTGATGTTCCATAACAGGTACTACATATTTCGCGCCAGCATTTTTAAATGTCTCAATCCAGTGTTTTGCGTCAAATCTCTCAGCGGTAAACAATGGTATGAAATCTTTATATCCAAAATCTTTCTGCAATCCAAATGTCTCAATATGATACCTATACTCAGGGTCCCGCTTATTATACATATTCCTTGAATACCATTCATTTCCAAAAGCGGGAACACTGTATAGTCCATAATGGATAAAAATACCAAATTTCGCATTTTCAAACCACTTTGGTGTTTGATGCTGTGAAAGTGATTCCCACGATGGCTTAAACTTCCCATCTCTATTTACAACTTCTATTTGTGTTAAATAATCTTCTTTTGTCATGTTCCCACCCCTGATAATTTCATTACTATTGTTCCCATATGAAAATATTATTCATTTGGAAATTCAATTTGGCCTATGATTCATGAAATTATTATACCAAGGGCGTTAGCACTAGAAACCCGCAGAAGTATAGGATTCTACCTATATTTTTATTTGTTTACAATACGGCTGTATTACTGTTGAAAATAAAAGCCCTGGGTATCGGCGCTTACCGCCACCCCAAGGCTTAACTATAGAACTATTTTATTGTAACTAATAAACTACAAACTTAGCCAATCTCCACTGCTTCCCCAAGTGAAAGCACTGCATTTCTAACACACTCAGGGCACTCGCATAACACTTGGCCCGTTGTGATACCCTTTAAATCCTTGCAGATTGTGGCACCACATTTTTCATTAAACTTGCTTACGATATCCTTTGAAAATCTAGGTGTACCTTTGCCATCTGTAGCCATGCCAGCCACCATAACGGCGCCGATAAGCGCACCACATGTGCTTTCCATACATCCCATACCAGCTGCAAAGCCTGCCGACAGTTTCATAAGCTCCTCTGGAGCGATATTTATTTTATCTTCAAATGCTTTAAGCACTGATTGGGTGCAGTTGCACTGTCCTGTAGCCTTTAAATTTGCGGCTAAATTAGCTCTTTCTTCTATTGTCATTACTTTGCTCCTTTTTCTTTTATCTTACATATGCCCTGAGTCATGGTTCCCATAGGACAAAATGTGCACCAGGTTCTTTCTTTATATAGTACCATTACAATGAGGCCAATCAAAGTAGATGTAAGCATCAAACTGTAAAATCCATATCCAAACTGTGCTACCCAATCAGGAAAAATACTTCCAGAATAGGTCCATTCCCAAGGAACCTTAAAGGTCCAGAAAAGCTTTATCGCTTTGCGCAGAGTGCCAACACCGGCAAATACCTGATAAGTTTGGAAAACCATTGTACCAAACATTGTAAGGAAAAATATTAAAAATCCATATCTAAACCATTTTGACGATACCCACTTTGGCGCAGGTTTCTTTCTGGAACATCCCACATTTCTTCCTAATACCCAAAATAGCTGCCCCCTGCCACACATATTATTACAGAACCACTTGTTTCCACCTACTATTGCAAATATCAGAGGCAAAATGAAATCTATCATCCCTAACCATGCAAATAATATATTAAAGAAACCTAGAGCGAAATAAATGATGCTCCAAATCCAAAGATAGTTGTACCAGTGCTTTTTCTTGTTAGCCATTTATCACTTCCCTCTCTTTCACTTCAATAACATTTGCTGGACAGGCTTTTGCACACAATCCACATCCCACACAGAGATCTTCATCTACAGTAGCATAGCATCCTCGATAGATTGATATTGCATTCTTTGGACACTGCAATCTACAGACTCCACAGGCAACACAGCCTGCTACATTTACATTTGCTTTTTTCTTTGCCATTTAGACTTCCCTTTACTTTCCACTTGTTTTTTGAATCCGATATGCATATTATATATGGTATAAAAAACTTATCAAGTACGCATTTTTTATTAATCTAGTAAGGAAAAACTGACTATGAAAAAAGAACCATTATGTGATGAAATCGCAGGCGAAGGCTGCGGATTAAAGAAAGTATTAAATATTGTCGGCGGCAAATGGAAAATTATGATTCTCTGTGTCATCGACAACAATGAAGTTGCAAGATATGGTGATTTGCGCCGCTCAGTATTTGGAATCACAAACACTATGCTGGCCCAATCTCTCAAAGAATTGGAAAATGATGGCATGGTACTGAGAACCCAGTATGATGAAATGCCAGTGCGAGTAGAATACACTCTCACCGATAAAGCAAAATCCATGATACCTATTCTGCTACAGCTAAAAAAATGGGGCGAGGAAAATTTATAATTTCATTATTACATTGGCTAATGATAATATTCGTAAAAAAAGTTGCCCCGAAGGACAACTTGTAAAAAATCACGGATAACTTGCATAACAATATTATCGTGTTCCATATTTAGCTATAAATTCATCCAGCGGCAGAGGCTTTGAGAAGTAGAAGCCTTGCAAATAGGTACAACCAAGCTCGTACATTGTTTTGGCCATTTCTTCATTTTCAATGCCCTCTGCGGTAATCTCGAAACCGGATTTTTTAAAGGCGCTGATTTCACTAGGTAATACATAATCAGGCTCCTTGCAATAATCCCACACAATACTCATATCAAGCTTAATGTTGATAAATGGAGCCTTGCGAAGTCTTGACATATTGGAATAGCCTGTTCCGTAATCATCAAGAACAAATTTAAATCCATTTGTGGTCAGCAAGGAAATCTGCTTATCTATCAGCTGTTCATCTATCAGTGCTTCTTCTGTTATCTCCAAATGGATAAACTCGCCATCAGCTCCTGTTTCACTAACATAGTTTTTAAGTGTATCTACCAAATCCATTCTCATAAATTGAACTGGTGATAGATTTACATTTATGAAAGATAAATTCAGCTTTTTCAGTTCAGGATTTATAGAGCATTCGCAGCATTTTCTGAATACCTGTTTGCCAAGCTGGTTGATTTTACCATTTTTTTCTGCGATAGGAATAAACAAGCCTGGTGGAATAATATTTCCCTCAGAATCTCGTATTCTGGCAAGAGCCTCTGCCCCGGCTATTTTACCGGTTTCACTATTTACTATAGGCTGCAGGAAAATCTCAACCTCATCATTTTCTATGGCCTTATCCAAAGACCTGATTATTTCTCTTTCTTTTGCTATTTTTTCTATGCTACTATTATCTATTTTTTCCAGGCAATCATTACTTCCTGTTTCCGCAACATTAAATGCCTCATCAAAAATACGAATGATTGTTTCAGCAGGAATTTCCTTATTCTCTAAATGTACAACGCTTGCACCTAATGAAAACCAGATTTCAGTGTTTCTTGAAACCCAAGGCTGCATAAATCTATCCTTAAGTACCTTGTATACCTCTTCCCAATCCCTCTTATTTTTCTTGTGATCAAACATTATGAAGCTGCCGTTTCCATAATAGAAAATCAAATAGTCTGGGAATTGTCTGTGCATATAAGATTGAACCAGATATACACCCTGGTTCGTTTGCTTTGCACCATAAAGCTCAAATTTTTCAGAGTAGCTTCTGTCGCAGATAACAATGGCATCTATCAGCTTAATGCCGTTTAATTCAGATACGTACTCCCTTAGTGCTACTCTATTAAAAATATAAGTACGTTCTTCCAATAAAAAATCAGGATTTTCAAATCCTAAGAACAATACTATAAAGGCAGTCAAAATAAAGATGAGCATCAACAGCCATGCTGGAAACAGGTATCGTACAAGTAAACCGACTAAAAGAACAGTGTTGCATCCAATAAGGATTTGAATTTCTCTTTTTCTAAGAACCTCTGATTGTCGATTTACTATAGCCACATATGTAAAAATGATATAAATTCCCCACACTGCATAAAGTAAATAATACAATGGAGCGCTATGATAGCCTGTCTCATCAATATAGTAAAACCATTTAGTCCAAGGGGTACTAAGAATAATAAGATTAGTCAAATTTAGCGGCAGCTGACTTAGGAAACCAGTACCAGTATTTTTTAAGAAACTTGAATTTAAAACTACAGCTGTAAAATAGAAGAATGAATAACCTGCGCACAAGAAGGATATAAAATACGCGGTATTAAGAATGTAAAGAACAGCACTACTATAAGACTGATAGTTCATATCAGCCATCGTGGATGCAATATCAAACGCTATACCTAAATAAACCATAACAATCAGGTATACAAATGTCCTATTCCTTTTTACTGGCAATCTCGGAAGCGAAACATAATGTCCAATAAAAACTGTAAGAATCATTAAGCTTGGAATTGCATAGTCCATATTCCACATAAGCAGCTCTCAATCTATAAAAGTTCTTGTTTTCAGTACAAGATAGAAAAATATACTAATTTCACCACATGGCTTATAATACACTATAGATGTGAAAATTTAGTAGTTATTCTATGTAGCAAAAAAGTAAACATAAAAAGTGTCTTCGACACCTCAACTCCCCTGCCCCTCATTCATGAGGAACTTCGTAAATTCTTTCTTGAAAACAGGAATTTATTAAACTGTCTATTTTCTTCGGTCTGTTCAGTAGTCCTCACTATGTTTGCAAAAGATAATAAATCTGAGTGCTTCACACCAGGTATGATTTGTGTTTTACATACTTTTGGAAGAAGTCTCCAGTGGAACCCTCATATACATTGTCTGATTACAGAAGGTGGCATTGGTAATAAATATATCTATAAGCATTGTGCAAAAGGTTTTTATATCTTCTAGCAACACTTCTTGTTTTTATGCCCGCCTCCGCGCGGGCTTTTCTTCTATCAAGATTTCTCCTGAGTGACGAAGGAGAAATTTCCTATAAAGTAAAAAAGAACCCCTAAAGCCGCTAAACTAAAGGGGTTCTAAAATATAATATCAATGCCGGCTGCGGGACTTGAACCTTAAACAGGGTTCACAAATACTATAAAATCAAGGAGGAAAAGCATGTCGGAAGTCTCGTTGCCCTTTTGGTTGCCCTTTTATTTTTATGCTGTTAGAATGATAAAAACAGAGCAGAATAATCAACGTAAATAATAAATATTATTTAGAAAAAACTATTGATAATCTTCGCTGATGATGGTATCTTTTAATTAGACCGCAGGAAGGCGTGGGTAATGCCCGAATCCAAATATTCCATCGGCGGGATTAAGAATGGTATATCCATTCTTTTTTTTTATCTTATGGAGGATTTTATGCTTAATACAGAGCTTCCAATAGACCTTGAACAACAAGTGTCCTTGATGAAAAGATATGTGAGTTTTCGTCAAAAGAAAAAATTTAGAGATTTTTTAACATATACAGGTTATTTTAGAGCTAGTCGTTATGGTAAATTTCTGCTCACAAAAGTAGAGACTTTAGGTTTTAAAGCTGACTCAAAACTATTCTTTTCAACTTACGACTTTGATGTTCAACTAAGACAGTTGCTATTTAAATATTGCACAAAAGCAGAGATTTTCTTTAAAAGTAATGTAAGTAATGCATTATCTCTGAAAACAGGAGATGCTGCTTTTTATCTTGATAAGCAATATTATACCCCTTCTAAAGGTGAGCGTTTTAAAGTTACAAGAGAGAAAAATACACGTTTTTTTGGAAAGAAATTTTATCCTAGTTTGCGTGACAAAGAAGAACAGCTTCGAAAAGATGTAGTTAAGCATCCTGAATTGAAGGAATATAGAAAAGGTGGTAGTCGTCATAAAAATCTCCTTCCAGTATGGGCCGCTTTTACATATTTTGAAATGGGTACAATAACTATGATGTACTCTTATCTTAGAGGTGACTTGAGAAAAGCAGTTTTAGATTATGCATACCCTGGACGCAACTACAAAAAAGAAGTGACAAAACAAATTGATACATGGTTAGATGCTATACGAAACTTAAGGAATTATTGCGCTCATCATTCCATGGTTATAGGTATGACATCTTCAGTAGTTATCCCTGATAAAAGAGATCCTCAAGATGTATTACCAACAGACACTGATTTGTATTCGCGTATATATGCACTGAAAAAACTTTTACCTCAGAAAGATGCGGATGCACTGGGGGATGAATTGAGTAAATTGATTAGTAAATCTAAAATTGATGTTTATAAAATAGGGATACTTCCCGATAACTGGAAAGAAATGTACGACAGAATTAATTACTTGTAATTATGTATTTTTGAAATCAATTGATGTTTGCCTAACATAAAACAACGGTTTGTGCAGCTTTGATACTGAACAAACCGTTGTTATTTTATCATCAGTTTACTTGCTGATATTTACGGTATTCTCATTAATCACTTCCTTAGATTCGCTTTCCTTCGCCTTAAAATAATTATCAAAGAGCGAATCCGCAGCATCCATGGTTTGTTGGCAAATAGAAGGTAGCTTTCTTCCCCAAGACTTACCTGCTAAACCAAATCCTTTATGCATAGCCTTTTGCATTTCATGCATTTTTTCTACATCATCACCAGCTAATGCGCTAGCAAAATCAAAAAGTCTCTGAGACGTTTGTTTTACGCCCCAATAACCATCTTCTCCAATATCAGCCTGAGCTTTGGCCTTTGTGGCAGCATCAACTTTGAAATTGCCGCCAGCTAACATTCGCCAAAAGCTGTCATCATTTGCTTTTCCAAATGTTCCAACTTGTCCTGAAATAGTCTTATTAACTAATTCAAGCATTTGCTGCTTCTGTTTTTCCATATTGTCCTTTAATTGTTGTACTAGGGCAGCGCGGTCCTCTTTGCTCATCTTATTGATTTTGTATGAACCAGTTTCAGTTTTATCACCCTTTTCGTATGTAACCCCTTCATCATTCGATTTTTTATTTATACTGTTTATTCTTACTGGTGTTTCTGTATTCTCAATATTACTAGGTTCATTTGAAGTTAAAGCTGTAGGTGTTACATTTGAAATTCCATTTATATCTATACCCATAATAAATACCTCCATACAAAACTATTCTTTGAAGTCATACTTACTTTTTACTAAGTCATTTAGAGAATTAGAATAGCGTCCTTGTTTGTTATAAGAGCTTCCTACACCAGCAGCATTCGCAATTGAATTTCCCTTATTCATTAACTGCGAAGCATATGAATTATGGCCAGTGAATAGCGATTTAAGGGCTCCTATATCAGCCTTTTTTAACTGGTCCACATCTAACGAAAGCTTATTTCCCTTTCCAATATATATTCCTACTTTGTTAAGAGTTTTCTGATGTGCGGAAGTTGTTTTTGTCATCCACGCACCATTTCGTAAAACGCTTTTAGTGTTGGAATTACCTGCAGCTTCAACAGTACTGTTATAGTCTTCAATAAATGCATTTAAAGCCTTCTCAATATCCGACCAGTTATAATCTGATTTAGCTTTTTCTTCTCCTGTTAATTCATCTTTTTCTGTAATTGTTTTTTGTTCCCATAAGGATGCACTCATGAGCCTTTCAGAAGATTTGGATAAAGCACTTGCTGCTTCAGCCATTGCAGTCAACTTAGCCGAAGAGTCTTTTCCGGCATTGGCTTTCTGGGCTTTGTCCTGTGCATAATAAGCCTTCATTAGCTTTCCGTAAGTTCCACTTTTGATGAGTGAATAGTCGGATAGACTAAATGATCCACTGGAAACTTTAGGTGCTGATGCACTTAACCCATCTAAGAAATCATTTGAATAGTTTTGATTGTTCACGTTGTAGTTCTCGTCGAAATACTTGTGATTTGATACATAGTCGCTAATCCTTGCCATAATAATCGACCTCCTTGTCTATAACCCAATCCTTTTAAATACGATAATCAAATGGTATATAATTCACAGGAATTCTCTTTTCCTGTTCAAGTTTTTCTAACTCTTCTTCAGTCAGCATCATCTGATTCAACTCATCCTCGGATAGTATCTCTTCTGATGATTGCTGTAAGTCTTCAACCATTTCCTCAGTAACTTCTTCAACTGCATCTGTAAGATTATCCATTAATTCGTCAAGCATTCCGTCATTCTCAACGCCAGTTGCTTCTTCAATCATATCTTCACGACGCTCTTCAGGCGTCTTAGGTTCATTCTTTTCAGCAGCTTCAGCAATCTTTTCTGCCAGTTCCTGAGCCTCATCAAATACATGGAACATTTGAGCATTGTTGTATTCCATTTTTGCTGCTGCAATCTGATCTTCATATCCATGAAACATATCAAGCTTTCTGGCAATCTCATCAATTGTGTTCGCTTTCATATTTTTCAGATTTTCTTTTTGCTGCTCAAAGAATGCTATTTTATTGTCCCTCTCTGCTTGTCTATTTAATCTATCTTGCGTACTTTTTAATCCAAGATTACCTAATAAATCTATGCCCTGTAACTTTATATTCATAGGCAAATCCTCCTAGAATGAGTTACAACAACTCATCAACATTATTACCAACTGGATTTTCTAGATTAATTACAACTCCTTCAGGAATTGAGTTATCGGCAGTAGCTTCATGTTGTTCTTTATTTGAATTAGTTGACTTATCTGCAATTTCATCATTATTATTTTCAGCAGCCTTATCTAATTCTTTATCTGCTCGATTTAATACTTCTAGCTGATTTGATTCTATATCCCTATTTCTAGATTCAATATCAGCAAGTTGTTCCTGTTTCTTTTCTACATCTTTGCCTCTGGCAGAATCTAGTTTAATTTCTGTTTCCAGGATATCTGCTTCGCCTTTTAGATTGACTTTAATAGCACCCTGGGCTTCCACTTGATTTATAGCACTATCTGCTGATATAAGAGCTTTCATACTAGTTGTAGAAATGCCTTTTGCAGCTTTAGATGATTTAGCTGTTTGTTTGCCTCCAAGCATATCCTCCATAGACGAACCTTTGCTCTGTCTGTTTTCTTTCTTCTGCTCAATTTGATGTTGGCGTAATTGATTTTGCAAATCAGTTATTTGCTTTTGAATTTCTTGACGTTTTTTCATTTTTTCATCTATGGACATTTCTTTATCTTCGCCAAGAGATTGAAGCTGTTCTTTAGCATTATTTATCTGCTCTTGAAGGCTTTTACTATACGAATCCATCTGTTGATTTTGGTTTAGCTGGAATGTAGTACTGGATTTATGCAATTCACTTATATTATTCATATTGATATTCATAGAAACTGTCCCCATACTTTAACCCTCCTTGGTATAAATTCGAAATCCTTTTCTTATAAAAACTGATACTTATAGCTTTCTATAATCGCTATCGACTATGAATTTTTCAATCTAAACCCATTTGATGTGGACTGCATCTAATATGATGTGAATAGCACTTATAAGATAGAGTTTTGCTTTGCAAAACTCCAGTAGTGCGAGCCGGCAATTGCTGTAAGCAATTATCTTCCTATGCCGGCGAGACACATCTTTCAAGCGCAGCTTGTTATTTACTTTATAGGAAATAGTATTTTCCTATAAAGTAAAAAAAGCCTGCTGCATTTCTGCAGCAGGCACCATTCTATATTCTTATCCAACAAACATTATGTTAAGCACAAACCATAACCCATCGTTTTCACTGAATTGCTTAATTTCAATATCACCATTGTATTTTCTTGCGATTTCCCTTATGTTACGTACACCAAATCCATGGCCATCGTCATTCTTTATTGAAATAGGAATACCTTCTTCATCAATCTGAGCCTTTTTATCAGACTTATTCTTAATGCTAATAATGTAAACATTTTCTCGTTCAACAGATGTTATCTCTACATATGGCTCATTAACACTAAGTGAGGCTTCATAGGCATTTTGTATGGCATTTGTAAGAACAACACACATTTCAAATGGATTAACAGCTACATTACTCGGATATTTTAAGGATGTCTTTAGTGTTATGCCATTATCAGCAAACCTATCTACAAACTCTGATATTGCAATATCAGTTACAGCATTTCCGGTTTTAGCTGATGGAACTATATTCTTATATGTCTCTTCCCAATTACCAAGGTAATCCCTTAGTTCCTGATACTTTTCTGTCTCCAAAAGACCTTTCATTACAGCCATATGATTGCCTGTATCATGACGCAAGGCTCTCATCTGTTGATATACAGTCTCAATTTGACCTACATACTTTTTGCTATCTTCGATCTGTTTAGCCAACACACGATTAGCATATTCTATTTCCTTGTTAGCCTTTATGCTCTGATAAAAGTAAAGTGTAACACAAAGCGTTAAATAAGCCATTATGCAAAACAGTATGCGATACATATTGCCTGGAATATTAGCCTTGATGCTTCCGTTTTCAATGCCATCAAACCATAGCATATAGTACGAATAAATAATTCGTGTAGCAAGGAAGATGCTTATACATGGAATTAATAACATAATCAGTTCCTTCCAAGATAGGTCTTCTTGCTTATTTTTATATGTTTTTAGAAGCAGCTTGATAGAGAAGAAGAGTAGCAATAAAGCTAATCCATACTCGACAATCGTTGATACAACATATTCAGCTACAATTGCAGGGATGCTTTCTCTAAATAATTTAAAGTTAAAAACAAAATCCCTTTCATAAAAACCAAGCTCAGTGAATATTTCCAAGCTTAACCATCTAATGATAAAAAAGCTAACACATAGAAATATTTTCTGCATAAGATTTCTTTTTTCATCTAAATAGAAAAGAATCACGCCAACAAAAAACAATGAAAAAATCGAGATTGTCAGTCTTATTCCATTTTGGACATCAACATGCCTTAGTATACAGTCTGTAATCCATTCGAAAACTACTGCATAATAAACTGACTTCATATTTTTTACAAACGGCCTGAGCCAATATATAAATAACACAGAAGTAATTATGCAATATATCTCGATTACAGTATTCATAAAATAATTAAAGAATGCATCAGACACCATCATCACAATCCTCTTGTATTAAATGATAAATAAGCTCTTACCAAATCTTGATACTTGCCTCGGGCAACAGGTATTTCTTCGCCAGCCACTTTTACAATTTTGGAATTATAAGATTGAATTGCTGAAAGATTAATCAGATATGCCCTATGAACCCTAAAAAAATCATTTCCAACAGTATTCTCTAAATCTGTCATTCGTCCATAGTATTCAATCTCATCATTATCCCTCATGTGAAGCACAATTCTACGGTTAAATACCTCAGCAAATGCAATTTCTGATATAGAAACACTTCGGCTTAATCCATTGGCTTTGATTATAAATGACTTATTATCAGGCACTACTGGCGTTACTCTAGTTTGTCTATGTATTATTTCTTCAACGGCTGCATGCAACACCTCGTTTAACTTATTTTTATCAATGGGTTTAACAAGATAATTAAAAGCTCTCACATCGAAGGCATTAAAAACATATTCCTCCAAAGCAGTAACAAAGATAATCACTGCATCACTTCCATTAGCGCGGACTTGCTTAGCGAGCTCCATGCCATCAATTCCAGGCATCTGTATATCTAGAAACAGAATGTCAGGATTATATGCTGCTTCCAATAAGTTCTCAGCAGATTCATAGCATTTAACAATGGCATCTGTAATCTCATCAGAAATGCTTTTAGCTATGAAATCTCTTATATATTTTTCATCATCACATATTGCAATTTTCATTTCCACCCCCACTGTATATACGAATATTATAGCTGATTTTACGATATATATATCTTGCCTATTGCGTGAAACGCAGTTTTTTTGTTGTGAACAGTTCAAATTTCCAATAATAGTAATTAACGTAACGTTAATCCCAATTATTGGAAAATATTTTTTTCTAAAGCTGCATCGTTTTTTTCCATTATTCCCATTAACGCTCCATTAACTATGATTAATGGAAACTTTCGAAATTGTATTTAAATAAAAACATAAACAAGTAGACCATTTCTCGAATTTTGGGCCCTTTTATAAGTGTAGAGATTGGAAAAAGGTTCCGTTTGTTTTTTGCAAGCATAGACAAATGTCCCATTTTTCATGGAAATAAATTTCCATAACAATATTGGGCATGCCCAAACCCTTGAGATTAAAGAATCTCAAAGGCTGCGCACTAAAAAAATATATTTAAGAAAGAGGTAAAAAATGAAAAATTACAATTTATGTGTATCACTAAATCCAGAAGAAAAAGCAATAGTTTGTGCTTTAGCGGCTCAACACAATATGAAGCCTACTGCATATGTAAAAAGCTTAATATGCTCCCAAAAGCCTAAACAGAGTAAGCCAGTGATATTTATACCAAGCGCTGAGGTGAATTATGCGATAGGTTCAAAGAGTCAATGCGTTAAAGCTTACTTTACCGATAATGAGATGATGGCACTTAGATACATGGCTAGAAATGAGCCTTTATCTAGATTTGTTTCTCGTAGGGCACTTCAAGGAGAAAATGTTCTTTCTATAGAAATCGAAGATGATGATTATGACTTTGTATATTCAGTTGTTGAACCTATTTATACATCAATCTATATGTATTTACACAATCTAAAAAGTATTAACGCGTTAGAGAAAGATGTTATTGAGAATTTTATTTCAGAACTAGAAAAATCAAATAGATTTCTTATAAAACTAACAGAGTATTTAAAAAAGAATAGAAGAAGTATTAGAAAAACAAGGCTTAACGAATTGCGTAAGCTCAGCAACTATCTTCTAAAAGACTATGACCTATTTTCAGTATAAATACTTATTCTTTGCTGCTTGAAATTATATCCAGAGAATCTTCGCCATCAAGGACTTCGCAAGTGACCAAGGTCATCCTTGACGGCTCAGCTTCTCTGGATAACCAATAAACAAGCAAAGAAAAGGAAAAATGTATTTAAATAAGATTTAGAGAAAGGAATTATAAGTGAAAACAACTAAGGAAATATTATTATTTGCAAACGAAATAACCAAATTATTAGACATTCAAATTGGCCGCAAAAAGACTTTGGAGGACGAATACAAGTGTGATATTATTAGTCTTGCCGACATGCTAAAAGAATTAGACATGATCAATAAAAAGGAGCTTAAATTAAAGCGTACGCTTGTTTCACAGGTCCATGTGAAGAAAAATGGACTGCCTAAAAGCATTAGATATGACGCAGTCAGAGACTTATGGATAACAAAGATTTCTGGCGACATCAGAATTCATGCTCGAACCGAAGAGGCATTATTAGATAAGATATTAGAATACTATGATTGCCATTTAATGTCATATACTATCGACCATATATTCACTTTGGCTCTTAAGCACAAAGAGGATATCGATATATGCAGTCCACTTACAATTCAACGCTATAAGGATTCGTATAACCGTTTTATCTCTGAAGAATTTAGGGAAAAAGATATCAGAAAGGTTGATAACGATTCACTACAGTCATACAGCAAATTAATGACTGCACGACTTCATCCTAAGAAAAAAGCATTCTTAAGCTATAAAGGGGTGTTGAATCTAATCTTCGACTATGCAGAAGAGAACAATTACATTCAAAACAATCCTGTTAAATCTATCAATAACAAGAAGTTCTTGATGCAGTGTGATAATTCAAAGCCACAGAGCAGTGAGAAAATTCTTTCGCTGCATGATATTGAAACTATTTATTCTGAAATCAATAGACGAAATAATCTTCCACGCTATCAGGGCTATTTAGTACCATAAAAGTGTAGTAGTTAGAGAGTAATTAACTCTAACTTCTGCACTTATTTTTTTATAATAAGGGGAGTAATTGGTCTGACGTGGGGCTTTTTGGATTAATCATCCGCAATAAAAACCGTTAACCAACCCCTTATTATAAGCATTCGATTAGGCAGGTAGGGAGCGACACCCGCGTAACCAACTAAACTGAATGGTAATAAGTGCGGTTGGAACAATTACTAAATTTTATGTAGAGGGAGGTTTAGAATGATAAGCGTAGGTGTTGATGTTTCTAAAGGTAAAAGTACTGTATGCGTTATGAAGCCATACGGAGAAATTGTATTAAAACCGTTTGAAGTACAGCATACAGAAAGTGAGCTCAGCGAACTTGAGAAGATGTTAAGGAAGCTGGATGGCGAAGTAAGATTGGTTATGGAAGCCACAGGTGTATACCATTTGCCATTGCTAACTTTTTTTCTTGAGCGTGGGTATTTTGTGTCGGTAATAAATCCATATGCCATGAGAAAATATGCTAAAGATAACAGCATTCGTGGCGCTAAAACAGACAAATTGGACTCAATTGTCATAGCAAACTATGGTATTGAAAAATGGTATAAGCTTCAAAACTATGACAAAGATGAGGCTATATATGCTGAGCTTAAGTTGCTTGGGAGACGTTACAGATTCTATATGGAACTACACATTAAAGCGCTTCAAGAATTAACTCATATGTTAGATTACACAATGCCAGGCTTAAAAACTAAATTTAATAGTTGGGATGAAAAGAATAATAAAGATAAACTTAGTGATTTTGTAGAACGCTTCTGGCATTATGACCTGATTATCGGAATGAGTCGTGATGATTTTGTGGTGGCCTATTGTGAGTGGGCTAAAGAAAAGAAATACCAAAAGAGCCAATCAAAAGCTGAAGAAATATATGAATTGGCATCTAATGGTATTCCTACGTTATCTTCAAGTACTCCATCTACAAAAATGTTAGTACAAGAAGCTATATCTGTGTTGAGAGCAATTGATGATACCCTCAATACAATTCTAACACGAATGAAGGAACTTGCTAAGAGTTTACCTGAATATTCTACTGTTAGAGCAATGGGTGGGGTTGGTGATGTATTGGCACCTAAGTTGATTGCTGAAATTGGAGATATAAGAAAACTTCATAGCGCAAAAGCACTTATTGCTGTTGCGGGAATAGATCCTCCTCCATATGAATCAGGACAATTTGTAGGTTCAAACCGGCGCATAACGAAAAGAGGTTCATCAACGCTACGAAAAGTAGGGTATGAAGTTATGCGAGTGTTGAAGAGTCACCCTGAACCAGAGGATAATGCTGTATACAATTACATCCTGAAAAAGGAAGCTGAAGGTAAAACAAAGAAACATGCAAAAATAGCAGGTTTAAACAAGTTTTTAAGGATATATTATGCAAGAGTAAGTGAAGTGTATAAATAGAAAAATATAGTTAAAGGCTGGTCTACCGCCAGCCTTATTGTGATGCAATTAATTATTTAAAAAGTATATTTGAAATTCATGCTTGATTTTTGTTAGCAGGTTTTTATTATGGTTATATGGTTCGTATGGCTATTGCGACAGGTATGCGTGCGGGGGAGCTATGTGCTTTGAAATGGACTGATATTGACGATTATTATATTCATATCCATGCACAGCAGTTAACAGGTCGAGGTAAGGGAAATACAGCCAATTTCTATGTAGATTGGACAAAGGATGAAAAGGGTATTTCACGTGGTGGAAGACAATTTCCAATCACAGATGATATTACAGCTATTTTGGATGATTTGAAAAAGAATCAGCTTGAGAAAAATATTGTTTCTGATTACGTGTTTTGCAAACTCAATGGCGATTGGATAAAAATTGGCTCATATCATGCTTGGCTTCGTGAGTTCATGAAAAGTATAAACTTACCAGTCACGAATAATCACGCATTCAGAATGAGTCTTAATTCTAATGTTTTTATTCCAAACGGCATTCCTGTAACAGATAGAGCAAGATTGCTCGGCCACAGTGTTGAAACCAATATAAAGCATTATTCATATGCAAGAATTGGGGTTGATCAAGAAATAATAGATAGGCTAAATGGCAAGGTTGCCCCTAAGTTGCCCCAAAATATAATTGACTTCGAATCAACCAAAAAGAAAAAAGCTTGAGAATTCAACATTCTCAAGCTCTAATCATAAAAAATTATTATGCCGGCTGCGGGACTTGAACCCGCACGATGTTGCCATCAACAGATTTTGAGTCTGCCTCGTCTGCCAATTCCGACAAGCCGGCGTCCGAAGACTAGTATACTAAAAGGGGCTATCTTTTTCAACAATAAAATAAAAAAGTTTGCCCCTTTCTTTTACTTTTTTAAGATTCCATCTACAACCCCAAGTCCATCAAAGGTTGCAAGATAATCTTTGATTGTCTCTGGTCTTCTAATAAGCTTGAAGCCTCCATCTTCCCGCAAAAGAACCTCGGCACTCTTGAGCTTTCCATTGTAATTGTAGCCCATAGAATAACCGTGCGCACCTGTGTCATGGATAAACAAAACGTCACCCATATCAACCTTTGGAAGCTTTCTGTCTACTGCAAATTTATCACAATTTTCACAGAGGGAACCGGTTACATCATAAACATGATCTTCTGGATCATTTTCTTTTCCAAGCACTGTCACATGATGGTAAGAGCCATAAACAGCTGGACGCATCAAATCAACTGCGCATGCATCAACACCGATGTACTCCTTGTAAATGTGCTTCTCGTGAATGGCAGTGGTAACAAGTCCTCCAAATGGGCCTGTCATGAAACGTCCCATCTCAGTTAAGATTGCCACATTGCCAAGTCCTGCTGGAACCAATATTTCATCGAAAGCTTTGTGAACTCCCTCTCCAATTACCGCAATATCATTTGCAGTCTGATCTGGACGATATGCAATACCTACTCCACCGGAAAGATTTACAAAGGAAAGTGCTATTCCCGTCTTTTCCTTCAACTCAACAATAAGCTCAAAAAGAGTTCTGGCGAGAGTTGGATAATAATCATTAGTAACAGTGTTTGAAACAAGGAATGCATGAATTCCAAATTCTTCAACGCCCTTATCTCTAAGAATCTGGTATGCTTCGAAAATCTGCTCCTTGGTCATACCATATTTGCTATCTCCAGGATTATCCATGATGCCATTTGCCAGCTCATAAACACCACCCGGATTGAAACGGCAGCACATTTTCTTTGGAAAATGTCCAACTACCTTTTCATAAAAATCAATATGTGTGAAATCATCAAGATTAACGATTACTCCTAAATCATCAGCGTACTTAAACTCGTCAGCTGGAGTATCATTGGAAGAAAACATCACATCGTCGCCCTTGAAACCAAGCTCGTTAGAAAGAGCAAGCTCGACGTAAGAGGCGCAGTCAACACCACAGCCTTCCTCCTGTAATATTTTAAGAATAAATGGATTCGGGTTTGCCTTTACAGCAAAATATTCCTTAAAGCCCTTGTTCCAACTAAAGGCTTTGTTAACAGCCCTCGCATTCTCACGAATGCCCTTTTCATCATAAATGTTGAAAGGGGTTGGTATCTGCTTTGTAATCTCTTGAATTTTTTCTTTTGTAACAAATGGGGTTTTCATAAATAATTAATCTCCGCTAGTGTATTCTTTAGTACCTGGTATTCGTCTGCGTCTGGAAGTTCTCTAAGGAGCTTTTTCAAATCTGCTTCTAAGTCCTCGCGGCTTGCAGTCCTCGATACATAATTTGTATAAGGAACATTTGCGCCTCGTCTCATGATAGCTTTGATATTCTTCACATAATTCTGCGTTTCGACATAAGGTGGAATGCCATTATATTCCTTCACCGCATTGCTACCTGCATTGTAGGCAGCCAGTGCTTTTTCAACGTTACCTCCAAATTCCTGAAGCTTCTCAGAAATATACTTGGCTCCTGCCATAATGTTTTCGTAGGCATCGTATGGATGCTCCAGTCCAAGATGTTTGGCTGTCTCTGGCATAATTTGCATGATACCCATCGCACCACTTTTGCTGACAGCATTAGTATTAAAGCCTGATTCCTGTTGAGCCATAGCAGTTAATAAATCGTAACTGACTCCATACTTTCTGCTTGCCTCAATAAAAATGTCCTTGTAGCTTGTGGCACTCTTGATTGTGGAAGCCACTGTCGTGGTATTCAAAGCCTTTTCAAATGCCTTGCTTACAGATGTTGAACCGCCACTCTTGGTGTCGTTTTCCCTAAGCTTTTCGATTATCTCTTCATAGATAAACTGTGCTCCCGGTGACACTACTGATATTTTCATACTCTTCCCCTAAAATACCTCTGAAACATCAACAAATTTCTACCAATATCTTGACTTCATCACCCATCTTTGATATCCTTTTTCTTGCTGAAAAGCAAGCTGGCGTGGCTCAGAGGTAGAGCACTTCCTTGGTAAGGAAGGGGTCACGGGTTCAATTCCCGTCGCCAGCTTTTTTTGTTTTGCTAAAGTTCTGCTCAAGAATTAATAAAAAGAAAATTAGTCCTTCAAATTTATTTGAGAGGGCTGTTTTTCTTTTTATTAATTCTGCATTGTAGGACCAAATCCACATGAATAATCTTTGTCTCATAAAATGAGACATAAGTGCTGAAAGCACTTGATTATGAATTGTGATTTGGTCTTGAGCAGAACCCTTTAACTTAACTTGCTCTACACTTTACCATAATAAAGTGGTGATGTAAACCCCATACATTAATTGTATACAATCCATTCTTTAGATTCAATTTTTCCAACAATCTTTCAAACTTTTTTCATATGTTTTCTATTTTCATTTGAAATATCCACCTATTATCTTTACTATATTATTAGTTATTTCTAAGGAGTACTATATTATGGCAAAGAAAAATTTTTATGCTGTGAGAGTAGGCAAAGCTCCCGGCATTTATAAAACCTGGCCAGAGTGTCAGGCGAATACTTCTGGTTTTCCTGGAGCTGTTTTCAAAGGCTTTGAAACCTTAGTTGAGGCGGAAGCTTTTATGAGCGGAGCGCCAGTTTCAGCAGAGAATGTAGATGATAGTGCCGGTGTCACCAACCTCCCAGCAATTTATGCATTTACCGACGGTTCTTTCAATGTAGCAACAGGCGTCTACGGATTTGGAGGTTTTTTGCACTATAGCGATGTCGAGGATGATATAGAGATTCGTGGAAACGGAAACGATCCCGATGAAGCGGTTTCTAGAAATGTTTCTGGTGAGGTTCACGGAGCTGTTGCTGCCATGCACAAAGCGGTTGAACTTGGTATCACAGAAATGACTCTCTTCTATGATTACGAAGGTGTGGAAAAATGGCCTCTTCGTCTCTGGAAAACCAACAAGAAAATTTCCATGTTTTATGTTTCCGAATACGACAAGGTCAAAGATAAATTAAAGGTCAACTTCGTTCATGTAAAGGCCCACACAGGAATTCCTGGTAATGAGGCTGCCGACAGAATGGCTAAAGAAGAAGTTGGTTTATTATAGGAGGATACAGATTATGCAGACAAAAAAATACGTTGATTACATGGTTCAGCAGACCGTTGATATCTTAGGAATCGACAGCCCAACAGGTTTTACAGCAAAAGCTGCTGAGCACCTTATCAAAGAATACGAGAAGCTTGGCTACAAGCCTGTGATGACTACAAAGGGTGGCATCCTTGTTGACCTTGGTGGAAAAAACGAAGATGCTGCCATCCTTATCGAAGCTCACATGGATACTCTTGGCGGCATGGTTTGTCAGATTAAGAGCAATGGTAATCTTGAACTCACTCCACTTGGCGGTTTTTCACCAAATAATGGTGAGGCTGAGAATTGCCGCATCTATACACGTGATGGAAAGATTTATGAAGGTACCTTCCAGCTCAACGATGCTTCTGTTCACGTAAATGATGATTACTCTTCTAAGACTCGTGAATTTAAGGGGATGGAGGTTGTAATTGATGAAGAGGTTTCTTCAGCAGATGACACAAAGAAGCTTGGTATAATGATTGGCGATATTGTTGCATTCGAGCCACGTACCCGCGTAACGGAATCAGGCTATATCAAGAGCCGTTTCTTAGATGATAAGCTGTCTGTTGGCATTCTCCTTGGTCAGGCTAAATATTTTGCTGACAACAAGATTACACCTGATAGAAAGGTTTACCACCACATCACTGTTTACGAGGAGGTTGGTCATGGTGCTTGTGGCACAGTACCAGAAGGCGTCACTGAAATTCTTTCTGTAGATATGGGATGCATTGGTGAAGGACTAGACTGCAAAGAAACTCAGGTAAGTATCTGCGCAAAGGATTCTGCTGGTCCTTACAACTATGATGTTGTCACAGCTCTTGTAAACACTGCTAAAGCCAACAAAATCGATTTTGCCATTGATGTGTACCCACACTATGGCTCAGATGCAGATGCAGCTTTAAAGGCTGGTTACGACGTAAAACATGGACTCATCGGAGCCGGTGTTTACGCAAGCCACGGCTACGAGCGTTCGCACAAGAAGGGCGTCGAAAATACCTTCCGCTTGCTCGTAGAGTACGTAAGATAAAATCAATCAAAATGACCCCATAGTTACGGCCACAAGCCTTAGGTCTCTCTATGCGACTACGTGTCTTACTGAGAGACCCAAGAGCTTGATGCCTACTATGGGGTCTTTTAATTCTTTCTAATATTTATTCTAGTATTTCTTCTCAAGTACTTTTATCGTCCAATGACTCCTACGAATCCGCATACGAGTACGAGCACGCCAAGCGCAATACGGTACCATCCAAATACTTTGAAGTCGTGCTTCTTGATGTAATCCATAAGGAACTTGATTACGAACATTGAAACAGCGAATGCTACTAACATTCCTACACCAAGTATTATTGCTTCCATAGCTGTAAAGCTGAAACCAAACTTAAGAATTTTAAGTAAGCTTGCTCCAAGCATTACAGGGATTGCAAGGTAGAATGTGTACTCTGCTGCAACTGTGCGGGCAACACCAATGATGAGTGCGCCAACGATTGTTGCACCGGAACGTGATGTACCTGGGAAAATTGCTGCCAACAACTGAAACATACCAATCAAAAATGCTGTCATGTAACTGATATCTGCCACTGCATTAATCTTTGCATTCTTTCCTGAGTGCTTTGTCTCGACAATGATAAATGCCACGCCAAAAACAATAAGCGCAAGTGCTACACATGTTGGGTTGTAGAAAAGTTCTTCAAACAAATCATCCCAAAGAACACCTACGATTGCAGCTGGAACACATGAAACCAAAATGTGGAACCAAAGAACAACAATATCTTTCTTAATCCATTCGCCCACTCCTGAGTTGCTAAGTGGAGCTGCATTGTTTTTCTTTCCAAATGGCCAAATCTTATTCCAGAAAATAATTACTACTGCAAGGATAGCACCAAGCTGAATTACTACCTGAAACATGCTGTAGAATTCCTCTGAAACATCAAGCTTTACAAACTGATCTAAAAGAATCATATGGCCTGTGCTGCTAATTGGGAGCCACTCTGTGATACCCTCCACAATGCCAAACAAAATAGCCTTTAAAATCTCTATCATAACTAAATCCTCCTAGGTTTTTGGCTCGCCTGTTACGCTCTCAAGCCTTGGTAATGCTCCCTAGCGAGATTGGCTACGGGAGCACCACCAAGAGCTAGATAGCTACAGGCTATCTTTACATAGTCATATATAATCATATACGCAAAAATAGACACCGTTGACGACTCAACAGTGTCTATGATATCACATTCGCTTTACGAACGAAACTTTATATTGTGTTGCCCTCGACAACTTTTTCCTGCCACCCATTGATGTGGCGTTGCTCTTCCCGTTCACGTTCAGCTTCTTCAAGCTTCGTCTGCATGATTGCATTGTTTAACTGAAGCATCTTCGTATCCATCATCGAAACGATTTCCGAACACTCTCGAAGATCTCGGCTGATATACTCTGGTGCATTGCCTTCGAACTTGTAGTAAATCTTGTGCTCTAAGCTAGCCCAAAAATCCATACCAATGGTTCGAATCTGAATCTCTACCTTAGTATCTACAGTCTTGTCAGACAGGTAAATTGGAATAGTTACCAACATGTGATAGCTCTTGTAGCCGGAAACCTTTGGATTCTTAATATAGTCCTTGATTGAGACTACAGTAACATCTGTCTGACGTCCAATCATCTCGGCGATTTGATAAATATCCGAAGTGAAAGAACAAACAATTCTGACACCAGCAATATCATTACAATGCTCAATCATGCTTGGGATAGAAACCTCATAGCCATTTTTCTTGAGCTTTTTGACGATACTCTCTGGGGTCTTAACTCTGGTCTTGATATACTCAATTGGATTATATTGATGTACCTGCTGGAATTCATCATTTAGAATCTCCACCTTGGTACGAAACTTTTTTATAGCTGACTCATACAGCAGCATGACGGTATTCCAAGAATTAACTCCATCATCTGGAAACATGCTCATGTCCAAGAATGAATCACCTCCCCGTTTTTACTTCACCTCTATAATACCACAAAATCTCCCGAAAGATTATTAAGTCTTTCTTAAATATTCTAATCCGTTGGTAGGCATCAAGCTCTTAGGTCTCTGTATGAGGCTGTAGCCGTAACCAACGGGCTAGGTTATCGCCAAATGTGTTGTGTATCGAAGGCGTGTGGCCAGTCGCTGCGTAGGAGCCATATCGTAAATACGATAGAGGAGCACGCCCAAGTCAGCGGGTAGCACCAGCTGATGGTGGTGAACTTCGGTATGAAGCGAATGGCTGTGGTAACGTAGATGATGCGGACACCACACCAGAAGGTGAGCATAGTCACCATAGGTACGATGGATTTGCCAGCACCACGCATTATTCCTGCTGCGCAATGTGAATATGCAAGCAGGCAATAGAAAAATGCACATGTCGCAACCTGCATATGTCCAAATGCGATATCTTCTGGATTCTTTATGAACCAACCAAGACAGGTATCTGCAAAAATATAATATATAAGCCCTATGGACTCAGCAAGAAATACTCCAGCGGCGACACTCATACGAGCGCCTTTAACTGCTCTGTCGTATTTTCTGGCACCAAGATTCTGACTGATAAAAGTTGGTATCGCCATCGAAATACTTGTGATAGGAAGGAACACGAAGCCTTCAATCTTTGAGTATGCTCCCATTCCATTCATGGCGTGTGGACCAAATGCATTTATGTTTTTCTGAACAACGATATTTCCAATTGAGATAACTGAATTCTGCAGCCCCATAGGAAGTCCCTGAACCACAATTTCTCTCATCATTCTTGGATGCCACTTAAAAATTTCGCCCACTTTGATTCCAGTATTATCGTCTATACGAATTAATCTTATGAAGCAAAGCAGTGCTGATATTCCCTGGGAAACAACTGTGGCAACTGCTGCACCAACAACTCCAGTGTGAAAGCCTGCTACAAGAACCAAATCCAGTGCAACATTCAACACAGATGAGAATAATAAGTACAACAATGGGTGATAACTATCTCCTACGGAACGCATTATGTTCATAAATACATTGTATAAAACAATAGTCGAAATGCCACCGAAGTATATATTGAAGTATGCATAAGAATATGGCAAAACCTCAGCTGGTGTATCAATTATGCGAAGCATAATAGGTACAAAAACAACGCCAATGATTGTGGCAACTACACAACAAATCAGAGCAAAAAGCACATTGCTGTGAATTGATTTGCGCACATTTTCATCATCACCAGCTCCAAAGTATCTGCTTATGATAATTCCACCGCCGGCACCCATTCCACCAAAAAAACCTACAATAAAAAAGCTCAAAGCTCCGCCTGAGCTAATAGCTGCAAAGGCATTGCTTTCAGCAAAGTTTCCAACGACCCATGCATCAGCTATATTGTACAGCTGCTGCAATAATTGGCCCATAAATAAAGGGATGCAAAATTTAAACATCCCCTTACCTATAGAACCATTTAATAAATCAATTGATTTACTATTCATTTTAATCCTCATCTAATACATGTATCTCGAGATAATCAAAAGGTACTTCATCCACAAAATTATCCTGTGTGAAGCGTGCCTTCCCGTGACGCTTGAACTCGCGGATAGTTGAGTCCAGCCAAACTGGCTTGCTAGTGTCAAACTCATAGCTTGCTTTATCCACCGCATTAAAAATCTTGTGGGTGCGAGTCTCCTCTGAATTATCTTCTACAACAAGGTCATGGAGAAGACGATTATCTTTCCACGATTTAAACCATATTCTCATGTCGTCTCCTCTGTCTGTGTGTTTCGTACATTAATATGCTGGCAGCCACCGATGCATTTAGCGACTCAAGCTTTCCCTCCATAGGAATTCGTAAATACGAACTAGCATGATCTGCAATCTCATCTGTAAGTCCATTACCCTCGTTTCCAATCATGAAGGCTGTAGGGCCAGTGTAGTCGAAGCTATCGTGGAACTTCTCGCCCCTCAGGTGAGCTGCATAAACTGAAACACCAAACTGTGACTTCAGCTGCTCAATTGTCTCACCCAAATCAGCTACCACAATATGAGGCATTCTGAAAATGCTTCCCATGGTAGAGCGAACCACCTTTGGAGAATAAATATCCACTGTGGTACCATTCATAATGATTCCAGTAGCTCCAGCACCCTCAGCGGTACGGACAATAGTACCCATATTACCAGGGTCCTGTAAAGATTCCAAAATCACAATGTGCGCAGGCTTTCCTGTGCCCTCTCCCAGCACATCTGAAAGAGTAAAATCCTGCATTTTTACCAACGCAAGAACTCCCTGAGGTGTGACTGTATCACTCATGGAATTAAAGACAGACTTCGCCACCTCTTCGATGACAATAGAAGGAGCCTTTGCCTTTATATCCTCCACAAAAGCGGCTCCCTCTGCCGAATCTGCAAAACCCTCTACGTAATAAACAGCATGAAGAAGCTCTGCAGGCACCTCTGCCACAGCGCGAATTCCCTCAACCACAAAAAGCCTTTGAGCTTTACGCTCTCTGGCTTTTTTGTTAAGTGCTATTATGTTTTTGATTTGATTATTCTGTGTACTTGTAATCATTGTTCAACGAATTGCAAATCTGATACTGATACTCATCAACGTCCTTGTGCATAGCAAGTGCCTCATCGATATCGAAATCAACGAACTCACCGTGACGGTAACCAACTACACGGTTTGTCTTGCCCTCGCAAAGAAGATCAACTGCCATAGCGCCCATTGTAGAAGCGTAAACACGGTCCTTACATGTTGGTGAACCACCACGCTGCATGTGACCAAGGATAGTAGCACGTGTCTCAATACCTGTAGCTGCCTCGATACGCTTAGCCATAGATGTTGAGTGGCCGATACCCTCTGCATTGATAATGATGTGGTGCTGCTTGCCCTTCTTACGTCCCTCGATGATGTGATTTACAAGCTTCTGCTCATCGTAATCATATCTCTCTGGAAGGAGAACATCCTCTGCACCGTTTGCAATACCGCACCAAAGGGCGATGTAACCTGCTCCACGACCCATAACCTCGATGATAGAGCAACGCTCGTGTGACGTAGATGTATCACGAACCTTATCGATAGCTTCCATAGCTGTATTTACAGCTGTATCGAAACCGATTGTGTACTCTGTACAAGCGATATCAAGATCGATAGTACCTGGAAGACCGATTGTGTTGATTCCGAACTTAGAAATCTTCTGAGCTCCCTTGAAAGAACCGTCACCACCGATAACAACAAGTCCATCGATACCTGCTTCTTTAGCCTTCATAGCTGCCTTCTCCTGGTATACAGGATCGAGCATCTCTAAACAACGTGCAGTCTGAAGAATAGTACCACCACGCTGAATAGTCTCTGAAACACTATGTGCGTTCATATCTATAATCTCGCCAGAAAGAAGTCCAGCGTAACCTCTTCTGATACCTTTAACTGTCTTGCCTCTAGCGATAGCCTGACGAACAACAGCACGAATAGCTGCGTTCATACCAGGTGCATCACCACCTGAGGTAAGCACACCAATTGTCTTAACTTGATCTGCCATTTAAAAATTCCTCCTAGATAATCCCTCTTCAAACAATCCGCATATATTTTAGCTTCTTTTGCAAACGTTTTCAATAAAAATAATAGAAAATACATGGTTTATTTATATTTCTGGAGATAATCCCTTTCTACCATCTCTTGCTCTTTGCAAATTCAACCTTGCCCGCTACTGTTCGAACATTGTCATCTCCGAATACTTCCTTTAGAACTGCAAGATTCTCGGATGTCGCAGCGAGGCACCAGTTAGCTGGCATAACCTTGATTTCCTTTTCCTGCTTGAAATAGATAACAAGAACGTCTTTTCCATCCATTTCCTTGATAATGCCTGCCAGCTTCTTTTCTGTTTCCTCATAGCCAGCCTTGCTTTCAAGCTGAATCCACACACGCTGCGGGCAATCATCAAAACTCTTTATATCCTGACAGATAAGCTTTGCATCCTTATCTTCCTCAACCTGTACGCGGCCCTTAACAAAGACCTTATTGCCATCATTTATAAGGATACGTGCCTGCTCATAGGAATTCGGAAATACGATAACCTCTACCGAACCGGTGACATCCTCCAGTGTGATGAATGCCATTGCCTTGCCCTGCTTGGTGAACTTTGTGGTAACGCCCATAATCATTCCACCAATGACTACTTCGGTGTCATCCTGAACAGTAGGCTTTCCTGTTTCCTCATCCACGGCAAATTCACTGGCGTGGTTTGTGACATTTTTATTCATGACCTCCATGTATTCGCCTAGCGGATGACCGCTTACATAGACACCCATGAGTTCCTTTTCAAAGCCCAGCTTCATTTCCTCGTCAAATTCTTCCACGACGGGCATTGAAATCTTCAAGTCCTCCTTCTGTTCATCACTTGCAAAGTCAAAGAGTGACATTTGACCTTCGATTTCGTTTTTCTTCCTATTATTAACTGAATCAAGAATCATCGGAAATACCATGCACTTCTGACGACGGTTCCCCTCTATAGTATCAAGTGCTCCAGCCTTAATCAGGTTCTCGATTGTGCGCTTGTTGGCGTCGTATTTAACGATTCGATTTATGAAATCCTCTAGGTCACGGTATAAGCCATTTAATTTTCTATCCTGGATAATACCAGCAATAGTGTTACTTCCAACAGACTTGATTGCTGACAGGCCATATCTAATCTTGCCATTATCAACGGCAAAATCTGCCTCTCCATAATTTACGTCAGGTGGCAGCAACTCGATTCCAGCTTCTCTGCAGGATGCTATATATTCCGCAATCTTCGTGCTGCTGTTAAGCACTGATGTCATAAGAGCAGCCATAAATTCCAACGGATAATATTTTTTTAAATATGCTGTCTGTACGGCAACGTAAGAATAGGCTGCCGCATGGCTCTTATTAAATCCATACTCAGCGAAAGGCATCAATTGATCAAACAGCCAGTTTGCATCTTCCTCTGAAATGCCATTCTTATCAAAGCATCCCTGAACGAAGGTTGGTCGCTCAGCAGCCAGCTTGTCTCTTTTTTTCTTACTCATCATTCGTCTTACATTGTCAGCTCGCCCCATGGTATAACCGGCACAGGTAGTCATAATCTGCATAACCTGCTCCTGATAAACAGGGAAACCATAAGTATCCTGTAAGACATCTCTAAGCAATGGGAATCGTTCGATGAATGGAGATTCCTTTCCTGTATTCTTACAATCAATAATATTAGGAATGAAATCCATTGGACCTGGACGATAAACAGCATTTGCCAATATCAAATCTCCAATTTGAGTTGGATTAAGCTGCTTCAAAAGATTTTTCATTCCCGCAGACTCAAACTGGAAGACGCCGTCAGTTTTTCCAGCCGCGAAGAGCTCCATTGCGCCCTTGTCATTGTAATCTATCTTGTGTAAATCTATTTTGATGCCGTGGTTTTTCTCCACCTGCTTAATGGTATCATTAATAACAGTAAGATTTCGAAGACCAAGGAAGTCCATCTTCAAAAGACCGATCTCTTCGATAACTTCCTTTTCGTACTGGGTTATGATTACGTCACCTTTTCCCAGTGCAAGTGGCATATACTCATCTGTTGGCTTTCCAGAAATAACAACGCCAGCTGCATGAACACCCGTGTTACGTGGCAATCCTTCAAGACTTTTACATATATCCAGAAGTTTTCTGATTTCGTCATCAGATTCATACATTGCCTTGAGTTCAGAACTATATTTAATTGCATTTGCTATGGTGACCTTCTCATCATTCGGAAGGACATCAGGAATCAACTTCTTTATGCTATTTGTATAAGGAATAGGAAGTCCCATTACACGTCCCACATCCTGAACAACGCTCTTTGGCTTCAACGTACCAAAGGTGACAATCTGTGTAACACACTCATCACCATATTTACGACGAACATAGTCAATAACCTCCTCGCGTCCCTCAGGGTCGAAGTCGGTATCTATATCAGGCATGGATACACGCTCTGGATTAAGGAATCTCTCAAAGACCAGATTGTATTTCATCGGATCTATGTCTGTGATTCCAGTAGTGTAACTGATAAGTGAACCAGCGGCAGAGCCACGGCCTGGTCCAACAGGAATATCATGTGTACGTGCATAATTTATGAAATCCCAAACAATAAGGAAGTATTCAATATATCCCATCTCCTTGATGGTATTTAGCTCGTAGGTGAGGCGTTCTTCATAAAGATGTGCATCATCTCCATAGCGCTCCTTCAAGCCATCAAAACACAGCTTGTTAAGATATGTCCATGCATTATATCCCTCTGGCACAGCAAAGGGTGGAAGACCTGCGATGTGGTATTCAATCTCTACATTACATCTGTCAGCAATTTCCTGAGTACGATATACTGCTTCCTTTGCATAAGGAAAAAGATCAAGCATTTCCTGCTCAGTCTTTACATAGAACTCCTCTGTCTCAAAGCGCATTCGGTCCGCATCGTCCATTTTAGCACCAGTCTGAATGCAAAGAAGAACGTCGTGACTGTAGGCATCCTCTTTATTTGTGTAGTGGCAGTCATTTGTGGCAACAAGTGGAATACCGGTCTCACTTGAAAGACGCATAAGCCCCTGATTAACATTCTTCTGTTCGACAATGCCATGGTCCTGCATCTCAAGAAAGTAATTATCTGTTCCAAACAAGTCTCTATATTTAACAGCTATTGCCTTTGCCTCATCGTACTGATTTCTCATCAATGCACGAGCAACCTCACCTGCAAGACAGGCAGAAAGGCAGATTATTCCCTCATGATATTTCTCTAAAATCTCAAAATCTACACGAGGCTTGTAATAGAATCCGTCAACAAATCCAGCTGAAACAATCTTTATAAGATTGTGATAGCCAACATTGTTTTCGGCAAGCAAAATAAGGTGATAATATCTATCGTCACCTTTTACCATTTCTCTATCAAAACGAGAGCCTGGTGCAACATATACCTCACAGCCTATGACTGGCTTCACCCCTTGGGCCATGCACTCGTCATAAAACTTTGTGACACCGTACATATTTCCATGATCAGTGATAGCGGCTGCCGTCATACCCTCAGCCTTGCACTTTGCAACATAACTCTTTATTTTATTGGAACCATCCAAGAGTGAATACTCCGTATGGGTGTGTAGATGTACAAAACTCATAACATACTCTCTTTCAAAAAAAATCACTACCACTATTGTATAGTGGTAGCGACTAAATCACAATGTATTATTTTGCATCCTTCAATGCGTACGCAATATTGATAGCGTGGTCAGCGCATCGCTCAAGGTCTGTAACCATATCTGAGAAGATAACGCCTGCGATAGGCTCGCATTTATTTTCCATAAGACGCTCAACGTGATGATTGATGAGCTGTTTCTCCTGCTTATCTACCTTTGACTCAAGCTTTTCAATCTTTGGAAGATTGTCGTAGTTCTCTGAAGTGAAAATATCGATAGCAAGTTCAACCTCTTCCATAGAATTATCTGCCATTTCCTTCAATTCCTTGGCAGCCTTCTTAGAAAGCTTTGTCTTTTTATTCTTCATGCGGGTAGCATACTCGATGATATTCTCTGCGTGGTCAGAAATACGCTCCATATCAGTAACTGCAATTGTGATTGCAGAGATACGTCGAAGATTTGCTGGTGATAAATTCAATGCCTGAAGCTTCACCATTGCATCCTGAATTGCATGATTTAGGATGTTAACAGTTTCTTCTCTCTCCTCAACATCCTCAACCTTCTCTGGCGAGTAGTCAAAGAAGCAATCTATAGCCTTTTCAAAATTCTCTGCTGCAATAGCGCCCATTCTGGCTGCCTCAAGCTGTGCCTGATGAATAGCCATGTTTGCTGGGACATTGCTAACCTGTGACATAAATACAAGCTTTCGATCCTCTGCTGCACGAGTCTCCTCTGGAAGCTCAGGTATAAACATATATGTGAGCTTAATAATCCAATCTGTGAATGGGAAGATGATGCAAACAGCTATGATAGCAAATACTGTATGTGTGTTAGCTATCTGACGTCCTGGATCAGCTGATGTAGACTGAATCCAACTCAAAAGTGGTGTCACATGGATAATGATAACAATGATTGCTGCTCTAATTACATTGAATAAAAGATTCAAAATAGCTGAACGCTTACCATTTCTGTTGGCTGTAAGTGACGCAAGAAGGTTTGGTGTAACAGAACCAATGGCTGCACCAATTACAAGATATACCGCAATGTCGTAATCCAAAATTCCCTGCACAACAAACGCCTGGAAAATAACTGTCGCAGATGATGAGCTCTGCAATAAAGCTGTAAATGCAATACCAAATAGCAAAGCAAGGAATGGATTGCGTAAAGTACTAAGGAAGTTAACAAACATTTCCGACTGTGAAAGTGGCGCTATCGCCGCCTTCATAATAGTAATACCCTGGAAGAGCATACCAAAGCCCATGATAACTGTACCGATATGCTTTACCAAATCCTTCTTAATGAAAAGGTACATTACCGCACCTGCAAAAAGAAATAGCGGTGTGAATGTAGCAATATTAAAGGCTGTAATCTGTGCTGTGACTGTGGTACCGATATTGGCACCAAGGATAACTCCAATAGCCTGTGCCAGGGTCATCATTCCAGAGTTAACGAAACCGATAACCATAACATCAGTAGCTGAAGAGCTCTGAACAAGGACTGTCATAAGAAGTCCAACAAGAACAGCTACTAATTTGTTTGTAGTAGCCTTCTCTAAGATAATTTGAAGATTATCACCGCAACTATTCTTAAGTCCAGTGGACATGATGGACATTCCAAAAAGGAACAAGCCCACTCCACCTAATAGTGATAATATTTCTGCAATTGTCATTTCATTCTCCTTCTACTCAGGGTCCCTCGAACAAATAATAAACCCTGTACTTTTCCTTCGTGAAAAGTAATTCTTTACTCTTTTTCTTTGTCCTTATGTATCATAACAGACTTCATAGGGAATGTCTAAGAAAATAATTGAGTCGTAAGCTTATTATTAGCATTTTCATCACATTCTATATATAAGCCTTAATAAATATACCATCTTCTCGGTATTCTTCTGAAATCAGCTCGCCATTTTCACGAATTTTCGCAATGCTTCCTGCCTCTGAGTATGGCACCAATTTCTCCACATACTGCTTACCGTCTCTGAGAAGTTCCGCTAAAATCTCTTTAACCCTGTCCAAACCTTTGCCAGTTTTTATAGATGTATGAACTGTGTAATCTGCCCTCAGGTCATGATAATCATGCTCGTCAGCCACCTTGTCCACCTTATTGAAGATAGTGACAACCGGTTTATCACACACTCCAAGCTTATCAAGTGTCTCGTATACTATTTCCATCTGACGGTCCATCTGAGGGTTGCTCACATCCACCACATGTATTATATAATCTGCATACTTTGCTTCCTCAAGTGTACTCTTGAAAGCATCTACAAGGTGATGTGGAAGCTTGCGAATAAAGCCAACTGTGTCTGTAAGAAGAATCTTCTGGTCGTTATCCAAAAGAAGCTCTCTCGTTGTAGGATCGAGTGTTGCAAATAATGCATCCCATTCTAAAATATCAGCATCTGTCATCTTATTTAAAAATGATGATTTGCCGGCATTAGTGTAGCCTACAATTGCTGCTACTGGCACGCCATTTCTCTGTCGCTTCGCTCTTGTAATTTCACGATGAGATACCACATCCGCAAGTTCTTTTTTAAGCTGAGTGATTCGTCCGGCAATAAGACGCTTATCCATCTCAAGCTTCTTCTCACCTGGGCCACGGGTACCAATGGCTCCACCGCCACCTGCTGCCGTACCACCCACACGAGACATATTTTTGCCAAAGCCTGTAAGACGTGTCATCTCGTAACGAAGCTGCGCCAGCTCTACCTGAATCTTTCCTTCGGCTGTACCAGCACGAGCTGCAAATATATCAAGGATAATCAGTGTCCTGTCCATTACCTTTGTATCAAGAGCATCTGCCAGATTTCGCATCTGAGCTGGTGTCAACTCGTCATCACAGACAATGCCTGTCGCGCCTGTCTCCCAGATTAAATCAGCTATCTCATCAACCTTTCCAGTGCCTACGTAGGTGCCAGGATTGCGACGCTCAAGGTTTTGCATAATTTCTCCAACAACCTCTGCTCCAGCAGTCTTGCAAAGATCCTTCAATTCATCAAGTGAATCTCTGGCCTCTACCTCGTCACCTTCATTCACTGCAACAAGTATTACTTTTTCTACTATCTTTTCTGTATTTACCATTTTATTTCCTATCTTCAAAACTATTCCATATTGATTGTAACATATCTAATCTCTGCAAAATAGTAATTTTCTATTGACTCGTTCTAATTGTTGTGGTACCTTTTTTTTGAAATTTAATAAACTGATTCGCTAGGGGCGCATTTTGCTGAGAGGTTTATACCGACCCTTATCACTTGAACTGGATAATACCAGCGTAAGGAAGCTATTTTAGATGATCTCCTAGCATATTGTATGAAGGGAGATTTTTTATTATGATCAATCACGTTTCTTCAAACGAAAAGTCAAAGGTTAGCTTTACAGCAAAGCAGCTTGCATTCTGTGCTGTTGCCATGGCTCTTGCCTTTGTTCTTTCTAACATCAAGGTTTTCAAGTTTCCTACAGGCGGTTCAATCACTGCATTTTCTATGCTGGTTGCATGCCTGCCAGGATTCTTTTTCGGTCCTCTTGTGGGCATCGTAACCGGCGTTGCCTACGGCCTATTAAATCTCATTGTAGATCCATATATATTATTTCCTGCGCAGGTAATCGTTGATTACATCCTTGCTTTCGGAGCTCTTGGCCTCTCAGGATTTTTTGCAAATAAGAAATTTGGCCTTATCAAAGGCTACATCGCCGCAGTTCTTGGCCGTTACGTATTTGCAGTAATCTCTGGCTGGATTTTCTTCGGAGAATGGGCTTGGGAAGGTTGGAGCCCACTTACTTATTCACTTGCGTACAATGCAATATACATCTTCGCCGAAGCTGCTGTTACACTTGTAGTTCTCTTCCTCCCACCTGTCCGTGATTTGATGGGAAGACTTAAGGATATGGCGACGAACTAATTCTAATAATCAAAAATGACTCTCTCCAAGGATTTCGTTTGAAGAGAGTCATTTTTCATTTTTATTATCTTTTGATTTTCCCGCTGCCCGTCTTCTCCAAGGGTTCACTTTGAATATCTTTCTTGTAAATCCTCTTAAAAATTGGCAATCTTTTATTCAAATCAGCAATATATGCAGCCACCAAGTCTTTCTTATCTTCATCTGCATAAATTCTTGTACAAATTCTATCCCCCTCTGCATAAACCTTACATTCATGGATAAATTCGCATTTATAAAGCTCGTTTTCAAGCTCCTCAGGACTAACATTTTCTCCACCGGAAAGGATAATCAAATTCTTCTTACGCCCTGTAATGTAGATATATCCATCCTCATCAATGTAGCCTAAGTCCCCCGTATGCAGCGCTCCGTCAATAACAGTCTTACTGGTTTCTACATCATTGTTGTGATAATATTTCATAATTGTAGGGCTTTTTATGCAAAGTTCGCCATCAATAAAGAAAACTTCTGTATTAGGTACTGTCCGTCCCACTGATTTCAAGTGATTCTTACAATCATAGTTGCAAGTGATGTTTCCACATGTTTCCGTCATACCGTAGAACTGTCCATACATTACTCCTTTATTTAATAAAGCTTCTATTGAATTAATATCCGGAGCTGCCCCTGCAGTAAGAATCAATTTTGCATGCCCCAATCGTTCCATGTGTCCTCTGGCTATTGCTTTCTTCCAGAGATTTAGCGTTGCAGGCGTTACAGCTGCACAGTCTATATTCTCATTTTCCAAATCAAAAAGGACATTACGTGGATTGCGACTAATATACATTGTACCGCCCATTTCCATTAGGGCAGCCCACGCTGTTATTCCAGCTATGTGATAAAATGGGAAATTAACATATGCATCTATATGCGAACTCACATCAATAGGTGCATATTCGTCTACAATTGTCTTTTGGAAACCAAACATATTCCCAACTGAAAGAACCACTCCTTTTGATTTCCCGGTTGTCCCAGATGTATAGATGATAAATAAATCTGAGTCTTTTTCCTCCGCTGAAAAATCACATAACTCCTTTATCCCACCTCTTTCACCAATCACTTCAGATAATGTTATCAAGGGAACTGACAAATCTTCATTATATATTTTGCCATTGTCAGTAATTACAAAGTCTGCCCCCGAATTACTAATTTCATAAAGAATATTGTCCTGACTTTCATAATAATTAACAGGAACCAGCACTGCTCTGCTGAATATAAGTGCCCCCATCAATACCATGTATTCATAGGATGAATCGCAATATGCAGCAATACGTTTGCCACTAATATCTCCTACTAATTGTTCTATATTGTAAGCACAAATTCCAACCTGAGCATAGTATTGTTCATAAGAGATATTGTAAGACTTATCGCCATCCAAAATACGATACGCAATCTTTGAGCCACACTTTTTTATATCTTCTAAAAAATGCACCATAATCTGAGCACCTCAAGTCATCGCTTACTTTCTATCACTTCAAGCATATCCTCTACTGTTCCAATCTCCAGCAATTCATCTTCATTAATTTTGACAGACAATTCCTTTTCAAGCTTGGAAACTATTGAAAGTACCTCAAGAGATGACAAATCCAAATCGTCAATAAAAGAACTATCTTTTTTTATTTCATCCTTTGGAATATCAGCAACATCCTCAATTATTTTTGCTAATATTTCAAATGTATTTTCCATCTATTTCACCTCCACAATTATCTGGAACTATTCCCAAATCTTACTTTACTAAAGATATTGCTTTTCGCCCAAACAAAAATATACGTAAGTCCAAATACAACTATAAATCTGACACCTATCACTATCAGATTTCTAAGCCAAACAGGTCCCTGCCAGTTATTAACAAAATCATACTGAAGGTAGACGCCTACTGCTGTTAATTCAATATTATGTATCAGCAAAACATATAGTGAATTTCTTCCAATACTTCGCAGACTGGTTGTAATTAAGCCTTTAGCTCTATTCAATCGCAAGAACCAATATATATTAGCAACAGCTACCAACGCCATTAAAAATATATACACAGGACCATAAGGATAATAACTAAGGGCCATATTAAATTCTGCTCCTAATGCTAATGTAGCAAGAAAAACCAACGCACAAATGAGGGTAACTGAAATACTTATCTTTTTGCTTATATCTGCTATGAAGTACTTTTTCTTTTTTGCAAAGTACCCTATACACATATATAAGGTTGCCACAAGACCTTGAGATATACACCACGGAGTTGTCGGTCCCTTACTAATAATCCAACCGATTATTGAAGCGATAACACAAGCCGCAAAAAGCTTTTCCCCCTCAAAGTAATTAAGAAACTGATTAAATACAACACTCCCTACAAACAATGCAACTAAAAACCACGCTACTCGGTTAGCTGGTATTTCATATCCAAATATTGCCAACGAATCTGACAATCCAAGTAATGACCCCAAGGCCAGTTTTATCGTCTCTTTGATTGTAGATTTAACTCCACCACCATATAACTCAAAATATGCTATTAGATGAACAATACACGTTAGTACAACAGTAATGCAATATGGTATCATTATGGACTTAAACTGATGTCTAACGCACTTCTTAAAAGTAGTCTTTCTAAAGCCATATCCGCTCATAATAAATAATGCCGGCAAGCATGCAGTGCCTACTAGTGAAAAGATAACCACTGCTATCGTCATAAATACATCTCTATTATCAAAAATGCCATAACAATGTGAAAGTAGTATCGAAACCATTATGACACCTTTATATAAATCAAACATTCCTAATGTATTTTTTATTTTAATATCTTTATTAAACATGCAGAATTCCTTATATTTTTTTGCCTTATTTTCGCTCAATTGATGTAATATTAGCATTTCCATATACTATTGGCAATTAGCATATTAAACATAAAATACCAGTCTATACGACTGGTATTTATCATCAAATTTTTTTCTCTTTAATTATGTCGACTTATATACATGCCCTGATATACAAATCATTTCTTTTCCGCAAATCAACAAAGCCACCATCGTCCAACTTAACAAGCGGACTGGACAAGGCATTGTTGTTTATCATTGTGATGATGCCACGTGTTCCGTCTGACAGGAGGACTCCAGTTCTAAGATACGAATGTGCAATATTCTCCAAGAATACCTGAAGGACATTCTGGTCATATTTAGCCTTATCTTCACGTTGGAACTGAGCAATAACTTCAAATGGGCAGATTCCTGCTCTATAACATCTATCTGCAGTCATAGCATCATAAACATCAGTAATCGCTATAATTTTCGAATACTGATTTATGAAATCCTTTGTCAAGCCATAAGGATATCCGCTTCCATCATTTCTTTCATGATGTTGTAGTGCGGCAAGCTTAATACGTCTGTCAATCTCAAGATCCATTAGCAAATTGTAACCGAGAAGTGGGTGTTCCGCCATACGACCAAATTCATCAGACGTAAGAGGGCCCTGCTTTGTAAGAATACTGTGAGGAACCAGTGATTTTCCAATATCATGGTAAAGTCCACACATTGTTAGAACATCCAGCTCTGTCTCATCTGTAATTCCAAGCCATGAGCCGCATACTCTGGAGATAATAGCAACATCTACGCAATGTTTAAAGGTAGATGTATCAATCTCCTGAACATTTAGCATCATCGCCATAATTCCAAGGCCTGTTGAATGCTTTTCGAAAACTGTGTGGATATCATTTATCAACTCTGTGTCATCTATAGGAACTTTCTTATCCACAAAGTCGTTCACAATCTTTTCTAATCTATCCGCGCATTTAATGTAGGCGCGTTTAAATTCTGCAAATTCTGCACTATTTGTAATTCTCCAGGACTGAGTTTCACCTATAAATTCGTCAGGGGCATCAAAATCGTATTTTTCAACAGCATCCTCTTCATCCTGGACTGCAAGCTCCTGAATATTGTAGTAACTGAAGTGAAGCAGCTGTTGCGCTGTAACAGGAGTTCCTGCCTCAGCTAACAGCTGGCCGCGGGGGCTAACAATTCGCTCCGCTAATATCATTCCTGGTTTGATTTCGTTGACGAATATTTTCTTCAATACGATATCCTCTTGATAAATATGAAAAAAAGCTTGTAACTGTCAAGCTCTTATATTTCTCAAGCGATGCTTTCTATGCAGAGCGGAGAAATCATAAAGCTTGACAGTGTAACAAGCTGTAGTTACGTCTATCTAGCACCCTTATCGTATGGAATACCCTCTGCTTTTGGAGCACGAGAATTCTGTGATGTAAATGCAAGAACGATAAGTGAAACGATGTATGGGAACATGTTGTATACAGTTCCTGAGATAGGAAGTGCATGAAGGAATCCGATTCCCATATATACGTTTGAAAGTGAGCGGAATAAAGCAAAAAGCACTGCTGACCAAGCAATACGCTCTGGCTTCCACTGACCGAAAATCATAACTGCAAGAGCTAGGAAACCTGCACCTGCAACACCATAATCAAAGTGCCATGTAGAGTTTGCTGCGCAGATGTAAATGATTCCACCAAGTCCTCCGAGGAATCCTGACATCAATACGCCGATGTATCTCATAGCATAAACATTGATACCAACTGAATCAGCTGCCTGTGGATGCTCACCACATGCGCGGATACGAAGCGCAAGCTTTGTCTTGTAGAAAAATACGATAGCAACTACAAGGAGAACAGCTGCAACTACGATAAACCAGCTAAGCTGAAGCTTTCCGATGCTAAACATGAAAGCGTTGTGTCCACGAACATAATCAAGCTTTGCAGAGAAATCTGTGCCGCCTGAACGAGCTGTGTTGAAGCCCTTAATAATAACTGTTGCTGATGCTGTAGCAAGCATGTTAAGTGCTGTTCCGATAAGTGTCTGATCAGCCTTGAAGTTGATACAAGCAACCGCAATCAAAAGTGATGAAAGCATACCAGCAACTGCTGATGCTAAAAGTGTAAGGCAAATGATTGTGCCTCTTGATGCATCCTCTGGAAGGAGAACCATTACCATAGCTCCTGCCATAGCACCGAATACCATAATACCCTCGAGACCCAGGTTGATGATACCGCTTCGCTCTGAGAACATACCTCCCAAAGCAACAAGGATAAGAACTGCTGAGAAAATCAGGGTGTACTGAATTAATAATAGCATTGACTACACCTCCTTTTCTTCAGCTTTTTTAGCTGTATCGTCTGGCTCCGCATTGGCGTTAACCTTTACCTTGCCAGGTCTGTTAAGTATAGTTCTAAAGAATAATACGAATCCGCAGAGATAAATAATTATTGAAATCATAAGATCTGCAACCTGTGGATTGTAATAGTTTGTGTTGAGGTACTGACCACCAAGTGTAATGTACTCAACGAAAAGTCCTGCAATGATAGCTCCGATTGGATGAAGACCACCAAGGAATGCAACAGCGATTCCATTAAAGCCCATGCTTGGAACAGAAGATGCAATCTTGAAATGCTCGATACCAGTCAAATAATAGAGACCAGCAGCCATTCCTGCGATAGCACCAGAAATAACAAGTGTAAGAATAATATTACGCTTTGCATTCATACCAGAATACTTAGCAGCTTCCTTGTTGTGACCCGTGGCCTTAAGCTCATAACCGAATGTTGTCTTGTTGAGAACTACAAGAATAACGATTGCAATGATAATTGTGATTGGAATAGCAATTGTCATGTACTCATTGCCTCCAAAGAAATCCTGCATAAAGCCTGGAAGAAGTCCTGCAGGATTTAACTCCTTAATCTCGTATGTCTCAGACTTTGACTGATTCATACACTTCTCCCCACCAAGGATGATATTACAGATGTATAAGCCAATCCAGTTGAGCATGATACCTGCGATAACCTCGTTTACATTGAATAGTGCCTTGAAGCATCCAGCTAGGAAGCCCCAAACTGCACCTGCAACGATTGCTGCAATAAGGCAAAGTGCCCAATTCCAACCAAGTGCAAGTGATGTATAAAGGCTGGCAATAATACCAACTGTATACTGACCTGCTGCACCAATGTTGAAAAGTCCAGCCTTGTATGCAAAGAGAATAGCCTCTGCGCAAAGGATAACTGGAACTGATTTAACTAAGAATGAACCCATGTACTTCATAAGAGTAGCTGTACTGGCAATTCTGTACTTGAAGAAGTTTGTAAGAATTGCTGACATACCCTCACCTGCATGCTCTGCATTCATGAAGCAAAGGATAATATAACCTAAAATAATACCTAAGATAGCACATAAAACAGAAGCAAGTAATGTCTGTACTGCCGGTCTTTTCAAAAAGCTTGTTTTCTCTGCCATTACTTAGCCTCCTTTCTGTCGTCACGTTTTGCACCTGACATGTATAATCCCAATTCCTGAAGTGTAGTAGTCTTTGGATCAACCTCACCAACTATCTCACCTTCATACATAACAAGAATTCTATCAGAAAGGTTCATAACCTCATCCAACTCAAGTGAAACGAGAAGAATTGCCTTTCCAGCATCACGTTCCTTAACGATTTCCTTGTGGATGTATTCGATAGCACCAACGTCAAGACCACGGGTAGGCTGTACAGCGATAAGAAGCTCATGCTGTCTGTCCATTTCACGTGCTACAATTGCCTTCTGCTGGTTACCACCTGACATAGAGCGAACAATTGTCTTAGCGCCCTGTCCAGAACGAACATCGAAGGCCTGTGCTAATCTGTCAGAGTACTTTCTCATGTCAGCCTTCTTGATGATACCCTTGTTGTTGAAAGCAGGCTCAAAGTATCTCTGGAGAATCATATTCTCCTCGAGAGTGTAGTCAAGAACGAGACCATGCTTATGTCTATCCTCAGGAATGTGACTCATTCCGTGAGTATTCTTATAACGTATAGACTTCTTAGTGATGTCCTCACCACAGAGAGTAATCTTACCGCTTTCAATATTGTCAAGACCTGTAAGAGCTCCTACAAACTCTGTCTGACCGTTTCCATCAATACCTGCGATACAAACGATTTCGCCTGCACGAACATTGAATGAAACATTGTGAACTGAATCATTTGAATGAAGCTTGCTCTTTACACAGACATTCTCTACCTTGAGAACCTCATCACCTGGCTTAGCCTCTTCCTTGTCAACAGCAAACTTAACGTCACGACCTACCATCATTGATGAAAGCTCTTCCTTTGTGGTGTTTGCGACATCAACAGTACCGATATATTTACCCTTACGAAGGATAGAGCATCTATCAGCAACTTCCATGATTTCGTTAAGCTTGTGTGTAATGAAAAGAATTGACTTGCCCTCGGCTGCCAAGTCCTTCATGATTTTCATAAGCTCGTCAATTTCCTGTGGAGTAAGAACTGCTGTAGGCTCATCAAAGATAAGGATATCGTTGTCCCTATAAAGCATCTTGAGGATTTCTACACGCTGCTGCATACCAACAGTGATGTCCTCAATCAAAGCGTCTGGATCAACCTTGAGGTTGTACTTGTTAGACAGGTCTAAAACCTTTTTACGCGCCTCTGCCTTTGTCAAAAAGCCAAACTTACTAGGCTCTGAACCTAAGATAATATTGTCCAGAACTGTGAAAATATCAACCAGCATGAAATGCTGATGTACCATACCAATACCAAGATCTGTAGCGTCGTTAGGATTATTAATCTTAACTTCCTTACCGTCCTTTTTAATAACTCCCTTTTCCGGTGTATAGAGTCCGAAAAGAACACTCATGAGTGTGGACTTGCCGGCGCCGTTCTCCCCGAGAAGTGCATGAATCTCACCACGCTTCAATTGCAAAGTAATATCATCATTTGCAATAATGCCAGGAAATTCTTTTGTAATATGCAACATCTCAATTACATAATCTTCCATCGCAGTACCCTTTCTTAGTTATACTCATATACAATAATTATACTGAATTCAATGATTTTTCACAATAAAAAAATAGGGCTTTCCGATACCGGAAAGCCCATAATTTACACCTCATTCTACACTAACGTGACCAGAAATTAGTGAATGTTATCAAATTCCTTTACAGAGATTTCTGTCTTAGGCATAGCATCTGTTGAGTTATCAACTGTGATTGTTCCATCATTTAATGAAGCAACAAGTGCCTTGTAATCATCTACTGTGAAGTTTGTCATTGTCCATGTGTCAGTTGGAAGCTGAACATAGTTAAGTGAAGGATCTGTACCTGATACGATACCAAGGTTCTCGATCTTTCCTGAGTAGTTAGACCAGTTACCTGCGAAGAGATCTGTAAGTGTAGCATCAACTGTTGCTGCAAGACCCTTCATAGCTGAAGTAACGCAAAGGCCTTCTACGCCGTACTGGCTCTCGATTGTACCAGACTGATCAACGTCAACACCGATAACCTTACCATCTACCTTTGTAGCAGCCTCGCAAGCTGATGTGTAGATACCACCACCACAAGCGAATACTACTTCTGTACCGTTTGAATACCATGTATCCATCTGAGCTGTGATAGCGTCATCACCATAGAACTGGCCACCATATACATAGTTAACCTGAACATCTGATGTGTTGCCAAGCTCAACTGCTGCATCGTTAGCACCCTGAACGAAGCCAAAGCCGTAACGGATAACAGCTGGAACAGCCATACCGCCAAGGAAACCAAGCTTCTTGTAGCCTTCCTTAACAGCTGCATAACCTGCCATGTAACCAGCAAGCTCTTCCTGATATGTGAATGAGCAAACGTTTGCTGGAAGTGTATAATCACCAAAATCACCAGGACCACAGTCAAGAGCGATGATTGTTACGTTTGGATAATCCTCAGCAACTGACATGATCATGTTTGCAAATAAGTAACCTGGAACAACGATTACGTTGTAGCCATCTGTAACAGCGTTCTCAAATGAAGCGATACGAGCATCATCTGAATCCTCAGTTGGCTTGTAGTACTGGAACTTTACATTGTTCTTCTCTGCGAATGCCTTAGCAGCCTCGTATGTTGTCTGGTTGAATGACATATCTGTGATATCACCAGAGTCTGTAATCATTGCGATTGTGTAATCGCTAGCTGCTGCCTCATCTGCAGCCCCCTCTTCTGTTGTTGCTGCTGCATCATCTGATGAAGCTGTCTCGCTTGATGAAGATGATCCGCATCCAACAAACATAGTAGCTACCATTGAAGCTACAAGAAGTACGCTTAATAACTTCTTTTTCATTCTTTCATTCCTCCTATGAATCCGTCTTCTATTAGTTTTAGAAAACACCTAAGGCTAATTATAAAGAATTCGCCGTATTTTGCAAGGTTTTTGATTAATCTAGCTTTAAGTTTTCTGGTCCAAAGCCTAAAGGCAGCATTTCTGCCAATGTAACAACCTTGATGTGCACCTGTGACTCGTCCAGTTTCCCTAAATCTGTTACGTTATCAACCTCAGCAAGAAGGATTTCGAAAGCTTTTGGATCTGTAAACTCTCTAAGCACCTGCCTACATACCCCACAAGGAGCACAATATGGCAGTGCTGTAAGATTATCCATACCACCAACGATAGCTATTCTCTTAAAGTTCTTCACGCCTTCACTAACAGCCTTAAATACCGCTGTGCGTTCAGCACAATTTGTTGGTGTATATCCTGCATTTTCAATATTACACCCCTTAAAAACCCTGCCATCAGCAGACTCAATCGCCGCACCAACCTTATGATGAGAATATGGTGCATAAGCCATTTCTCTAGCCTCAAGGGCCAGCTTAATCAATTCAAAATCTGTCAAATTACTCACCTACTTAATCACCTATTTCTGTAGCAGAAAGCTCTGTATCGTCAGCAGCAATATATACCTTTGCCTGACGTCCCCATTTATTATTAGGATGGCTCTCCACAACTTTATTGAAGCATTCCAATGCCTGTTCAGTCTGTCCCGTCAACCTGTAACAGTCCCCAAGAAGGAACAGCGCTGCGCCGTCATTGTAACCTTCGTCAATATCAACCACATTCTTGAAGTTGATAATTGCGCTCTCATAATTTTCCTCTGTGTAGAAGGAATTGCCGTCATCATAATAGCCCTGAATAATAGCCGGAGCAATTTGGCTATAAAGGGTATCATAAAACTTTTGTCCCTGTTCTCCAAGCACCTCTTTCGTAACAAGCTGAATATACTCACTTGCTGCAGCACTGTCACCAGCCGCATAGGAATTTTGAGCTGCAAGAAGATTGTCATATGATGTCGCCACATCCTGCTTATCCTCGTATGCAGCAAGACTTTTCTTAAGACTGTCAATCTCATCCTGAAGGGCCTGATTATCACTTCGTGATTGAGAGAGTGTTTCATTCAATGATAATACCGTTTCTGTATTTCCATCAGTCATATTGTCGCGAACTGTTGGGACTATCAGGAAGAAGCAAATCAAAAGACCAACAACCATACCAAGCACAATATTTATCAAGCTTGTGCGGGTGTTATCCAACATACTCCTGAAGGAGCTTTCTGACATTATTACAGTGTCATTCCCGTCTGCGAAAGTAACAACATCATTCTTCTTTTTACGCTTTCCGGTATTCTGTTCCTTGAGGCGTTCCTTCACCTCATGGATATAGCGGATAGTGGTTGTGTTGTTGCTATCGATTTTCGCCGCAGCTGAGAGGACTTTTCTTGCATCGGCAAACTTATTCTCCTGGATATACAAAAGTCCAAGAAGTTGATGTGCTTTTACAAGATTTGGATTCTGACTGATAACCTTTTTCAACTGAATCATAGCTAAATCGCGGCTACCAGACTTACAGTATTCAATTGCCTGATTATATTTCTTGATTGTGGAATTTAGCTTGTTTAAAAGCCCTGGATCACTTTCAATTTCCGCAAGATATCTGTCAGCAAAAGGATTATCCTCCTCCTGAAGATTCTTGGAAAGAACCCACTCATTGATTGCACGAACTGTCTCACCAACCTGGTAATAGCACAAACCTAGAAGATTTCTAGCATTGGTGTTGTACTTGTAGTATTGAAGTGAGGTTTTAAGTGCTTCAATTGCACCGGACAAATCGTGAACCTTCGCCTTTTCCAAGCCCTGATTATAGAACAAATAAGATGTATAAATAATCTGTTTGTATAACAAAATATCGGCGCCGCAATTGTAACAGACTTTGTCGTTACCAACCTCGGCACCACACATAAAGCATTGCATTTATTATTCTCCGTAAAGCGTTTCTTAATTGCTATTTTTGTTATGTTACTAATTCTGAGCCTTCTGAGCAGAAATGTTGACAAGTAAATCAGTCAAATCTGTGAGGTCTCTGGCCTTAATGTCTTCCTCTGCCTGTTCAACCTCGATTGCTGGCTCATACTTTTTTAATTCTTCTTCAAAATCAATCATTATTCAATCCTTTGACTGTGCTTAAATCTTTATTTTCCTTAGCTTGACACCCTCTGGGCTTTTAAAAATCTCAACTCTGTCATGGGTATCTGTGATAGTGACATGATGGTCATCTACAGAAATATTAGCCCCTGCGTAGAGTCTTCTGAGAACTCTTATTGATGCATCCTTTCCAGCAACAATAATCTCCTTCATCTTCTGAAGGCGCTTTGTCTCCTCAAGAACAATGGCCTCGTCACGGATTCTTACTCGAAGTAGCTGCATACGGCGTGGGTCCTCTTTATAATTAATTCCACGTTCCGCTCCAATCTTATCAAAATCTTCGATGCCTTTTTTAATCTTCAATACATTTGAATTTATTGCCTCGATTTTCTTGGCAAGCATCTCAAATGCTGCTGTTCTTTCCAAGTCAATACCAACAGAGATATTAGTGATAGTTCCGAAAGAATTTCCAATATCATTTGCCTCGATGCCCTGAACAGCAGAAACATACCCACCGATAATAGACGCATTATTCCCATTAAGCTCGATTCTGCCATCGCAGTTAATCTTGCTCTTAAAGAAATAGTCAGCAGTAATATTCCCAGAGCAGGAAATTACAGCAAATTCAACAAACTGAGCTGTAAGACTACCTCCACAGTTTATGACAGTTTTCTCATTTCCCTTTACACCTGAAAGTAGAAACAAATCCTTGCCTGAACGAATCTCACAATCCTCAATAAGGCCATCAATAATAACATTTCCAGCCGCATCGATAACAGCGCCGTCTCTCACGCCACCATGGATAATAACATCTCCATTGAACTTGATGTTTCCAGTGTCGATTCCAACATCCCCATTCACCTCATGAACAGGAGAAATATTAATCTTGCCCTGGTTGAGCTCAATCTTTCCCGAAATCTTAGCAGTGTAGGTGAGTTTGTCAGCAGAGCGATCAAAACCACGTCCAATTAGTGGCGGCAAATCTCTAACTGGTTTTGGTTCTAGAATACGTCCACGAACGGACATTCCACGAGACCCCTGAACAGCAGGGTGATAAATTGCTACAACATCACCAGCTTCAACCGTCTCGATAGTTTTGATACTCATATAATCAGCTGTTCCATCCGGACGGATGGTTGGCTTTCTATTGAACTTTGTCTCGAATGTGTATTCAAAATACCCTGGGGTCCCCTGAACCTGTGGACTGCCCTCTGCGACCTTCACCGCACGACCATAAATCGGACTGTCTGAAAGCCTTGAAAGCATATCCTGATCAATTCCAAAAGTTACACCGGCATGATTCAAGATTCCAAGCAGCTGCGCAGCAGTAAAACTTGGAACCTCATTTTTTCCATCAGGAATCTTGAAGGTCATAGTTGCCTCCAAGCCATTAGATGAAACCTGTACTTTTGGTGCAAAAGGTGGAAGTGCCCCTGCCATAAGTCCCCCGTGAAACAATAGTCCGTTAGATAAATTATACTATTCAACGTGTATGGGCGCACAAATGCCCATACTTTGAATAGTATAATTATATTTCTTTATTTTGTATTTGTCACAAAATTCACTAAATTTTGAATATTTTTCATTAAATTTTCACGTTTGAGGCTTAATGGAAATCTTAGTACTTTCCGTCGTTTGGAAGTCCCTTTACAGCCTTAACAACACGGCTTGTTCCAAGTCTTGAAGCTCCAAGGTCGATAAACTTCTGAGCATCCTCAAGATCAGCGATACCACCTGCTGCCTTGATAAGCTTTCCGTTTGTCATGTGGTCAGCCATAAGCTTGATGTCGTCGAATGTAGCTCCGCCTGTAGAGAAGCCTGTTGATGTCTTGATGTAATCTGCATCAGACTTTGAAACAACTTCGCACATCTTAATCTTTTCTTCATCTGTAAGAAGACAGCACTCGATGATTACCTTAAGGAGCTTGCCCTTGCAAGCAGCCTTGATTGCATTAATCTCTGCAAGGACATCATCGTAACGTCCTTCCTTAACCCAACCTACATTGATAACCATATCTACTTCTGAAGCACCGTTATCTACAGCATCTGATGCCATGAAGCACTTAGAAGCTGTTGTAGCATAGCCATTTGGAAAACCGATTACTGTACAGATTGGAAGGTGTCCTCCCTGCTCCTTAACGTACTCAGCAGCCTGCTTTACGAAGCTAGCAGGAATACAAACTGAAGCAGTTTCGTATTTCATTCCGTCATCTACAATCCCCTTAATGTCATTCCATGTTGCATCAACACCAAGTAAAGTGTGGTCGCATTTGCTTAAAATATTCTTAATATCCATTTCCTATCCTCCTGTATTGGCTCGCTTGTTACGTTCACAATCCTGAGATATTGCAACGCTTCGCATAGAAAGCTCCGCTTTTGCAACACTCAGAGATTGTTTAACTACAAGCTATTTATACACTAAGCGTGTAGGCATCAAGCTATTATATTACTCAAGCGAAACATTTCACGTTGAGCGGAGTAATATAATGCTTGTAGTCGTAACACGCGTAGAATCTTAACGCATTGAGGCTAGACGCGCCTCAACCTGGGCCATCATCTGCTCATATTTTGCAAGTTTTTCTCGCTCCTCGGCAACCTTTGCCTCTGGTGCTTTGCTCATGAATTTCTCATTTGAAAGCATTCCACGCGAACGAGCAAGCTCCTTCTCAAGCTTTTCTTTTTCCTTTGTGAGACGCTCCTTCTCCTTCTCGAAGTCTACAAGATCCTCAAGTGGAACAAAGAGTGTTGCATCAGGGATAACAGCTGAAACTGCATCACTTCCAATGCCAAGCTTGTCAGCCTGAACGATTACATCTGTAGCACCTGCAAGAGTTGCAAAGATAGGTGTAATCTCCTCAAAGATACCGCGAACTGCTGCATCCTCAGCTACGATGTGGATAGCTGCCTTCTTTGAAGGTGGAACATCCATATCAGTACGAAGCTGTCTCATACCACGAACAACGTCCTTTGCACGCTCAACCTTTGCTTCCTCTACTGGGAAGTTCTTTGCCTCATCATACTCAGGCCAAGCTGAGAGCATGATTGTCTCCTCTTCGCTCTGAAGTGTGCAGAAGATTTCCTCTGTGATGAATGGCATGAATGGGTGAAGCATCTTAAGGGCATTTGTAAGTGCGAACTTAGCTGTCCAAAGTGCTGCATTCTTGCTAGCTGTATACTCCTGAGAGTACATACGAGGCTTTACAATCTCGATATACCAGTCGCAGAACTGATCCCAAATAAAATCATATACCTTCTGAACTGCGATACCAAGCTCATATTTATCCATATTTTCAGTAACATCTTTGGCTAAAGTGTTAACTGCAGAAATAATCCACTTATCCTCTGTTGCAAGGTCTGCCTCAGCTGGCTCTGTAACTGCATTGTCTGCAAGGTTCATCATGATGAAACGTGAAGCATTCCATACCTTGTTAGCGAAGTTACGGCTGTTCTCAACACGCTCGTTGTAGAAACGCATGTCGTTACCAGGTGCATTACCTGTGATAAGTGTAAGACGAAGTGCATCTGCGCCGTAGTTATCAATAATCTCAAGTGGATCGATACCATTTCCAAGTGACTTAGACATCTTGCGGCCCTGTGAATCACGAACGAGACCGTGAATAAGTACTGTGTGAAATGGAGACTTTCCTGTGTGCGCATATCCTGAGAATACCATTCTGATTACCCAGAAGAAGATGATATCGTATCCAGTAACAAGTACGTCTGTTGGATAGAAATAATCAAGTTCCTCTGTGTTATTTGGCCAACCAAGTGTTGAGAATGGCCAAAGTGCTGATGAGAACCATGTATCAAGTGTATCCTCATCCTGCTTCATGTGAGTGTGTCCGCACTTAGGGCAAACTGTTGGAGCATCAGCTGAGCGTGCTACAACTGTCTCACCACACTTCTCGCAGTAGTATGCTGGGATTCTGTGTCCCCACCATAACTGACGTGAAATACACCAGTCACGGATGTTCTCAAGCCAGTGTAAATATGTCTTGTCGTAGTTCTTAGGAACGAACTGAAGCTCGCCTGTCTTGATAGCTTCGATAGCAGGCTTTGCAAGCTCTTCCATTGCAACGAACCACTGTGGCTTAACCATAGGCTCTACAGTAGTCTTACATCTGTCATGTGTTCCTACATTATGTGTATGCTCTTCAATCTTAACAAGAAGACCCATCTCATCCATCTTCTGAACAATGAGCTTACGAGCCTCGTATCTATCCATACCCTCGAACTCGCCACCGTTTGAATTGATAGTAGCATCATCGTTAAGGATATTGATTACAGGAAGGTTATGTCTCTTACCTACCTCGAAATCGTTAGGGTCGTGTGCTGGTGTAATCTTAACAACACCAGTACCAAATTCCATATCAACATACTCATCAGCAACAACTGGAATCTCACGATTAACAAATGGAAGCATTACAGTCTTTCCGATGATATCCTGGTATCTCTCGTCCTTAGGGTTTACAGCAACAGCTGTATCACCAAGCATTGTCTCTGGACGTGTAGTAGCGAATGTAACGAAACGTCCTGGCTCACCAACGATTTCGTACTTCATGTGCCAGAAATGACCTGCCTGCTCCTCATGCTCAACCTCAGCATCAGAAATAGAAGTCTGGCAAACTGGACACCAGTTGATGATACGGTTTCCCTTGTAAATGTAGCCTTCGTTGAAAAGCTTAACAAAAACTTCCTCAACAGCCTTTGAGCAACCTTCATCCATTGTGAATCTCTCACGCTCCCAGTCAGCTGAAGAACCCATCTTCTTAAGCTGGTTGATGATACGTGTTCCGTACTCATCCTTCCAGTCCCAGCACTTCTCAAGGAATCCCTCACGACCAAGGCTGTCTTTCTCGATGCCCTGCTTCTTAAGGTGCTCGATAACCTTTACCTCTGTAGCAATAGCTGCATGGTCTGTACCTGGCTGCCAAAGAGCTGAGTAACCCTGCATTCTTTTATATCTAATAAGAATATCCTGCATTGTGTTATCAAGGGCATGTCCCATGTGGAGCTGTCCTGTGATATTTGGAGGTGGCATTACAATTGTAAATGGCTTCTTGCTGCGGTCTACCTCAGCATGGAAATAGCCATTTTCCTCCCACTTCTTATACAAACGATCTTCGAGACCCTTTGGGTCATATGTCTTTGCAAGTTCTTTCATTTTTTTACTCCTTCCAAATTTTAGCTGATTTTATTCAGCCTCCATTCGGAAAACCGCAGTTACACTGCTTTCCTTTTCCTCATGTAGGTATCTCACCAAATAAATCTTTACCTGAAGTTTGCCACAAGTGGCAACTATCAGCTCAAGATTTACTTGGCTCTGAATAAAATCAAAAAAGCCCCGTGCGTCGGTAAATTCGACACACAGGGCGAAAATTCGCGTTACCACCTGCATTTATAACTCATCTTATTCCTTACGGGAACGACTCGGATGGCTTGTCTGCCCAAAGGCACTTTATTCACCACCTACTCCGAAGCTACCTTCGTCAGCTCAGCTCCTAGGTCACCTTTCAGCCGGTGAGCGACCCTCTCTACAGGACGACACTGATTACTCCTCTTCATCATCGCATTTAAAACTTAACTAATGATATGAAAAATATAGCTTTATGTCAAGTGATAGAACAACACCGATTACGCTTTTTAAAAATTTCTACTTGCACATTTTATTTTTCTGTGTTAAATTACCCCTTGTCTTTTTTCTAAAAATTATCCGGTAGGTTCAACCAAATATTCCATAGGAATTTCTGAATCAATACCACTTTCATATTCCTTAGCAAATTAAGGAGATATGAAATGATTAAAAATTTAAATAAAATTGCACTATTTTTATCGGTACTGGCGATTGCACTAATCGCTTTATTATTGTTGCGCTTTAAAGGTCTTTCGTTGCTAGGCAGCAAGGCTAAGGCCCACGAACTTTCAAAAGAGGAAATAGTTGCAGAAGTCTACAATTACATAGATTCATTAGCTGGTTTTACAGATGCACAGGAAAAGGCTCTTGATACTATCATTGCAAACTATATAGATAGTAGTTCCGTCCTTAACGTAGAGGATTTAGCTGTAGTCTACAAACTCATAGATGAGAAGTATCAGGCTAATCACTCCCAGATGACTGACATCCGCAACCAGCTTCAAGTGCAGATAAATACTGCTTCCACAAAAGATACTGACAACTATGAAGAGCTTCAAAAGTTAATAAAAGAACTAGATAAATGGCTCAAGCAGAGCATTTCAGCTGAGGATGAACATAGAGTCAGCATTAATAAAGCTATTGCTGAACTTCGTATTTACTCCGATGAACAAGACGATTGTCTTAAAGAGCAGTTAGCTGAGTTTTCCAAAACTACTCAGGAAGAATTTGCCTCCATGAAATTAGATTTTTTCCATGCGCTCAAGGAACTAAGAAATCATTCTGATAGCGAAGATGAAAAACTTAGCAATCGTATCAAGAATTTAGCTTCAGAAACAATCAAAAGCGAGCTTAACTTAAGAGAAGTCATTGATAAGATGGCTGAATACTTCACTGATGAAGATACTAAGATTAGAAGCCTTATAGCTGAGAAAGATGCTGAGGTTAACAATCTTATTTCACAGAAAGACTCAGAAATCAATCAGCTTATTCAAGATAGAACTGATGAGTTTAACCAAAAACATCAAGAAACAAATGCGTTAATCGATAAAAATCATAATGATACTAACAAGCTTATTGAAGATAAGACTAATGAATTCAATGAGAAGCATAAGCAGACTACTGACCAGATTAATAAGAATCAGGAAAATACCTCTAAACTCATCGACGAAAGAACAGCTGAATCTAAGCAGAGAGATGCTGAGTTAAACAAACTTATTCAGGATAGAACTGATGAGTTTAACCAAAAACATCAAGAAACAAATGCGTTAATCGATAAAAATCATAATGATACTAACAAGCTTATTGAAGATAAGACTAATGAATTCAATGAGAAGCATAAGCAGACTACTGACCAGATTAATAAGAATCAGGAAAATACCTCTAAACTCATCGACGAAAGAACAGCTGAATCTAAGCAGAGAGATGATGAGTTAAACAAACTTATCCAAGATAGAACTGATGAGTTTAATCAAAAGCACAATGAAACGAATGAATTAATAAATAAGAACCAGAAAGATACTAACAAGCTCATTGAAAATAAAACCAATGAATTCAACAAGACACATAAGAATCTCTTGGCTTACCTTAATGAAAAGTTTAAGGAATTTGCAGATGAGCATGAGTCAATTAGAAATCTCATAAGTAAGGAGTCTTCTGCTCTTACAAAGAAAAATGATGACACAAATAGTCTAATCAAGCAGAAAGAATCTGAATCAAATAAAAAACATTCTGACACTAACAAGCTTATTAATGACAAAACAACTGAGTTCAATCAGAAGCACCAAAATCTTCTTGATCTTCTCAATGCAAAAGTAAAGGAATTCACTGAGAAGCATGAAACTCTTGGCAATACTATTAATTCTATAGTCTCTGAATTTAATAAAATACATGACGAAACCATAAAACTTATTAACACTACAAAGGACTCCTTAAACAAAAAGGATGCTGAGCTTAATACTCTAATTAAAAACAATAAAGATACAATCGACAAAAACGCAAAAACCTCAGATAGCAAGGATAAGGAACTAAACACCCTCATTGGAGATAAAGCCAATGAACTTAACAGCTCAATTAATAGCAAGACTAAGGTGCTTAATGATTCAATAAATGGTAAGGCCAAAGAAATTAATGATTCAATTGATAGTAAAACAAAGGAAATGCACGATTCACTTGAAAAAACTACAAATGATTTGAATCAGTCTTTAGATGCAAAATCAAAAGAGTTTGACGAGAAGAATTCCAAGATTTGGGAAGCTATCAACAAGTTAAACAAACGCACCACTGATGGCGAAGGCGAAAATATCCAGGAATTTAATTTTGGCTATGAAAATGGATGCTATGGCTACTATATAGAGGGCCAGGGCTTCAAGCCATTTTAGTGAGGTGCTAAGATGAAAATTTTAAAATATATAAAACGAGGTATTTTGCCTCTCACTGTTGCATTCAGCCTTGCGCTCCCTACCACCAGCCATATCGTATATGCGGAATCAACAAATACTTTTGTCCCATTTAGAAATTATATTCCAGCTTACTTAGCAAAAAATTCTGATACAACAAGCGAGTTGGTAACAAAGCTGTGGGCTAAGCTATTCTACGAAGAAAGCACCTGGAGTCCAAACTCAAACCAAGGAAAAATTTCCTGGGTAGATAAATACGATGACACCTTTTTCGGATTAGGTGGAACCGAAAAAAGAGTCAGTGATGTAGTCAAAAATAATAATGGCAATATCGCGTTATCAACCGGCGATTTCGAAGCATTCTTTGCCAATACACTTCTCGCAAATCCAAAGTTTTTCGGACAGCTGTTGGGACTTAATCGTTACAAAGCGATTTCTGATAACACAAGTGGTACAGCTTACCTCAGAGAGATAATGTGCAGCTATCTAGCTCAGCCCGACAAATATAAATATGTTTCTGAAGCAATTTTAAAATTAACAGCAGATCATCCAGAGTATTTAGTAGGTAAGCCGCTTGCACAAGTTTCCGCAACAGTAAATGGCGTAAATAAAACTGCTGATTATTGGCTTCTTACTACTCTTGCATCCTTTTACAAAGTTAAAACCGCTGATGGCAGTGGCTATGTTCTATCAACAAAACAAACCTCATGGGTGGAGAGTTATCAACTAGCTTTGTACAAAGAGTATATAAATGCAGGAGGATACCAGGGTAACAATTCACTTGCCGGAAAATATCCATCCATCTACGAGCTCATAGCCCGTTCAAAATATGCTGCAAACAATTACGGTGGTGACGGAGTAAAAGGTAATGGTGGAAACGCCGCTCAAAACTTTTTCAACTATATTGTAAGCACAGGAAAAGGTGGTGGTGCCTGGTTAAATTTAAACGACAATATCAGCATAACAGGTCTTGATACTATCGATAATATTGAAGAACTGATTGGAATGGCAGAAGGTTATTGTGGTGGGCTGGAAAATTACCTTCTTTGCGATAGTAGCGTTAACTGCCGAAAAAACGCTGTACCAATCGAGCTATATATGTATAAGCTCTATAAGAATAATACTGCAGTGAATTTTATAAATGGAAACTCCACCTTGAATCCATTGCTCAACGGAACAGGTGGTTATATTGAGCGGTTCAAAGCAAAGCATCTTGGCAGGAATGCTAATGGTACTCTTTCCCAGTATATCTATGCCGGACCTAACGCTATTGAAAAAAAAGAAAATAGCTGGTCCTGCGCCTGCTGGGATAATCTAGGCTATCATGATGGTGGTCGTCCAAAGACCTGTAGTGCCAGTGTATCTGCCACATTATCAGTAGGAAGTGCTGCATTCCTTCCAACCGCTAAATATATTATCATTAGCGCTACTGATGGAACAAGTCTTGCCGTCACAAGCGGAAATCAAGGTAACGGCAAGTGGACCAACAGGCCTGATCTTTCAAACTGGTCACTTATATCAAATGGTGTAAACATTAAATCAGCAATTCCCGAACCGACCTACATTGGTGAGGGTACTGGAAGTTCTCCAAGACGCCTTCGATTTGACATTTCCAGTCTAAGCGCTACTCAGAGAGCTAACGCTACTCTTTATGTTCAGTTCGAATCTTATGACAGTTACTCACCAAACTGTCCAAACGGAAGTGGTAGTCATGGAACCGTAACCGCTAAGGTCGGTGTTTCAGGCACAGTGGAAGTTATTACCACATATGCAGATTGCGACGTAAAAGGTCATACTTGGAATTGTGATGCAACCCTAAACTCAGACATGAAGACTGCTACCATAACCTACACCTGTGGGAAAAATGCTACTCATACCCACACTATTACAAATGCTCCAGTAAAAGTGACAACAACTGATTCAGAAATTGTATATTCAGTTTTTGCTGCTAAGCTCAATGACTACAAAGTAGTTAAGCGTGTTGCAAGAACAACAGGCTCATCTGATCAGACTATTCTATTGAATAGTTCTAATACATCTGGTTCTTTGTTAGTTTCTGCTTCTAGTTCGAAAGTAAATGAGCCAGCTGGTTCAAAATCCAGCCGTATTTATACTGAAGCAAATGTAAATATGTATTGCTCAGTTCATGCCGGTGTAATTAAAGCTGGAGCAAAATCTGTTACGTTGAACTTTAACAAGATTAACACAAAAGACGTCTTCAAAAATCTTTCCATAACTCTTTATAGCAGCACCGGAAAGATTATGGGAACAAATAAACAAACTGTTGTTGGAACCCAGGATATGGATATCCACAACAGCCAATATACTAACGATTATACCGTAAGATTGGTTCCCGCTCAGTGGACTGATTCTGATTATGAAAATTGCTATCTGGTTATTTCAGCAAGCGCCTGTGCTCAAAACTGGACGTCACCTGGTAACACTCCATCACCTGCCACAGCAAAGATTCAACTTGATAGCCTCACTATAAATTATTAATACGTATATACGAAAGGAAAATATATGACACTTAGAAAAATAATTACATTATTGCTCGCTAGTTCTTTTTTAAGTCTTGGCATAGGAAAATCCTATGTCATGGCTGCTGAGATTGATGAGACTGTTGATATTGAAGCTTCGGATAATAACCTAGCTAATGCTGATTCTTCCAACGACGAGGGGGTAACTGATGTGGAAGGTTCTTTAGATTCTATATTACTTGAGCCATCTGATGATACTGAAGATACTAGTGTAACTACAGAAATTCTGGAAACTTACGAAATAGGAGAATCATATGATGTCGAGATATCATATGATTCTACTTCAATAGATTCTGAAGAAATTTCTGAAGAGAGAAAAAACGATGAGGAAGAAAAAGATGATGAGGGCGATGAAGATGAACAAGAGGATGAAGAAAACAAGATTATCTCTTCCGTCACTCTCCGTTGCCATGAGCTCCAAACCACTCTTGGCAGTGACGGACTTCCACAGACTAAATATGAGATCACGAGCATCTCCGAAAACAAATACGAAGAGCAGGTGACCCTCGAAACTGCTTTAGAGGAAATCATCTGCCCTTTGGATTCACTTTATTCAACTGAAAAAAATGCACTTGAAAATCTCAATATCTCAGAGGCTGACTGCCCAAGCAAAATTGTTATCGATTATTACCTGAATGAAGCAGGTGATAAAATCACAAAAATGATTATGAAATAAGGCCAAAATGCTTTAGAGCATTATATATACCGTCCTCGTCAAAGGCTGTGGTAACATAATCAGCTGCGGCCTTTGCACGGTCGGTACCATTGCCCATAGCAATTCCTACGTGTGCTGCTGTGAGCATATCCAAATCATTTTCACTATCGCCAATAGCAAAGGTATTCTCAGGATTGATTCCAACAAGTTCACATGCCTTCAACATTCCTGTTGCCTTGTTGTGACCAGCTGGAACTATTTCGCAAACATCATCACTGTGAACAATTATAGCGTAATCATCAGACAATCTATCAAAGCACTCCATTCGTTTTTCTTCGTCAACATCGGTAGCACATGACATCTTATTGATTTCCCATTTGCCATAGTTCTCACCGTTGACTCCTACCAGATTGTCTCCAACATCACGTCTTAAGATATTTCCAAATATATCATCATTGCCAAATTCCTCATCGTCCATATAAATTTTCTTAGGACCTTCGAGAATAGGTCTGATGCCATAGCTCCTAATCAATTCAATTGTCTTCTTTGCGAAGTCCTTATCAATAATCTTCTGATAGATAATCTTTCCATCTATCTCGATGTGACATCCACAGGAACAAACAATTCCATCAAAACCGAGTGCCAACAAATCTGGGTCATTTATAAATGCTCTTGCTCTGCCACTGCAGATAAAAGCAAGATGACCGTTTTCTCTAAGTTTCTTTATAGCAAGCTTTGTGCTTTCTGGAATATACTTATCGTAATTCCAAAGTGTACCATCGATATCAAAAAATACTGCTGATTTCATTCTAATCCTTTTGCCAATCTTTTTCTTTTCTTGTAAACATTCTAAACAGCTTCGTCTCAAGACGCTCTGCCCTTGTTACAAAGGATACTTGCGTATCGCGAACAGTTATTACAAAATGTCCACTGATTTCCTCAATTCCCTGCTCAACATAATTCATTGTGCTTTCCTGCAAACTGCGGTGAGCAATAATATTATGCTTAAGCAAAAGATCGATTACATGTGTTTCTACCCCTGCATCCGCCACCTCGATAAAGGCCTCATCAATCTTCTTGTCAGCAATAAACTCCTCAAGCTTGTCAAGACCGATCAATGAATCGAAATGATCAATATAATCTGTAACACCCTCATTGTTCATAGCAACGCCAACAATCTCATAATCATTTTCAAAGGAACCTTTCAGAACACGCTTGATAACTTCCTGAGAATGATTAGAGTCACAGACAATAATAAGCTTTGGACAAAGTGCTGAATGAAAGCGACTAAAGCGAATAAAACATTTCAGAGCGCTTCTCTCCACAAGAAGGAACAAGTAGCAGAAAACAAATGCTGCTGCATATACACTTCGAGAGAAGTTCTGAGCTGATTTTACTAAGTATAGCGCGGCTGTAAAAAAAGCCCAGCTCACAAATACCTGCACAAGCAGGGCTTCACACTCCTTAAAGAAGCTTCGTTTGATAACCCCTGACAGATTCTTACTCAAAATTAAAATCAGAAGATATACGCCTGTCAATACAACACCATAGTCAAAGAAAAGTTCACCATGGTGGACAGGTCTAAGCGCATATCTCAGCTGAACAACTAGAAAGTAACCTACAATCAGTGCCAACAAATCACATATAATAAAGTCTGCATGTTTCTTTAAATACAACAAAGTCTTTTTCATACTATTCTCCAGATTCTTAGTCTACAAACCTTATAGTCCGCATAAGTTACACCTACAATCCTCAGATACTCTTCACCGGACTACATGTCCTTGTGAAGAGCACTGAGAGATTGTAGGCTACTTATACTCACTTAAATATTAAACCCACAATCTAAACCATAGGTTGTGACGGGCGCGCGAGAAGTTATTCTTCGCATAAAAACTCATGCGCTTTATTTTACCCTTCTCTCCAATTTTTGCAAATCTCATAAGCACATTTTTCTTGTCCTTAGGGAGCCAATCGGCTACGAGAAGTTCTGAAGCAAAGAGCCGGGATTCATTGACGAAAGCTCTCTTCTTCTCGAAAAAACTACCACCTTTTATGTCCTCAAGATTGCGATTTGCTTTGTCACCATCAGATTCAGTGACTGCCCCCATTGTGTTGTGGCCAGTCTGTCTATAGTATACAAGAGGCGCATCGATTGGTACAACTTTTCCCATAATCGCCGCAATCTCAAGAATAAGCGCATCGTGCATCGGGATATTGTCCGAGTCAATCATCGGTGTGAGTGATATAACCAAATCTCTCAGTCTTCGATTGAAGCACATTGTGCAGCCTGCTGCGGGATTATCAATGATAATCTGAGTGTATGCAATATTAGCTGGATTTCTTCCAATGTATCTGATGAATGAATCCGAAATCACATTAAGCTTATCATCCGTCACCATCATATCCGTAAATACACAAACAGGCAACACCTCTATACTTTCAAGCTTTGCGAGCTCATCCTCAGCTTCAACCATAGTTTCCATCGAGCGTTCTAGCTTTTCGGGAAACCATACATCATCCTGATCGCACATTAAATAATAATCTGCCTCCACTCTATCAAGCATCCAAAGAAAATTCTCCTTGGCACCTCCGCAGGAGCCTCCGTAGAAAACCTCAATCCGCTCAGGATATTCCTCAAGATATTCTTTTATTATTTCCGCAGTACCATCTGTTGACCCATCATCGTGGATAACTAGCCTAAAATCCTGTCTCGTTTGTTTAAAAAGGCTGTCTAGCTGCTGCCTTAAATATTCCCGTCCGTTATAGGTTGCAAGAAGTATCGCTATGTCTTTCATTATCGATTAAACCCGTATCTAGTCCCCGTTTTTTTCTTGAATTTGATATTGTCTATGAATAACCCAAGATTTGCAAGGGAGCAAGTGATTTTTCCAAAAGTACCACTTGCTCTAAACTGATTCTTGTATGTAATCATTTCATGAAGAGTGAAAATATCTTCCTGCTTGAAATAATCACATTCATTTAGCAAATCTATAAAATCATATACTGACTCGTCAGTAACTGTAGTATCTGCTGAAAGATTAGTTGCAGTATATCTATGGGTGTACAATACCTCGTCATGATAGTGGAACTTTAGTCCCTTTGCCAGCATCAACAGCCAAAGGAAGTAATCGTCAGCACCATTTTTTGACATGATATTTGATTCCCAAAATTCTGGAATTGCATCCTTCTTAATTAGACACTGCCCCGGCGATATAATCTGAATTCCAATTCGTAAATACGTATTTAAATCTCCAATCAGAGTCTTGTGATATGAGTTTCTGTACCACAAAAGCTTACTGCCATCTGCCTGCTCCAATGATGCATTAGCCACCTCTACTTCTGCACCACTTTTTGTAATTAAACGAAGCAGCTTCACAAGCGCATCATCTGCAATGCTATCATCCTGATCCAAGAACATTACATAATCTCCAGTTGCTTCTGCAAGGCCTGCCACTCTGCTGTAATGAATCCCCTTATTCTCCGGATTTGTAATGACGCGAATGAAATTATCCTCTGATGCAGGTGCCTCAAGTGTCTTCCATGGGCTGTCATTTACAAGGATTAGTTCCAAGTCGTGTCCAACTTTTTTCAGTGAAGCCTCATTTTCCAGCATGCAATCTATCAAGTTGTCCATGTATTTATCCCCTTCGAAGAAGGGCGTTATTACTGTAATTTTCATTTATTATTCTCCAGAATATTCATAAAAAAACCTCGTAACGAATATTATATCGTTACGAGGGTGTTTTGTCTATTTTGAGCCAGAGCCTTTTAGAACTACTGCAACAGTTTTAAATAGAATCTGTATATCAAGTGGAATAGACCAATTTTTAATATATTCTGTATCGAGGGCAACAACATCTTCAAAGTCTGTGATGTTGCTTCGGCCACTAACCTGCCATAATCCTGTAAGACCTGGGCGGCTACCAAGTCGAGCCTTATGATGAAGCTCGTACTGCTCGAACTCATTCTCTGTAGGTGGACGTGTGCCAACCAATGACATATCTCCAATCAATACATTCCAAAACTGAGGAAGCTCATCGATTGAATACTTACGGATGAAGTGTCCAGCTGGGAAAATTCTAGGATCATTTTCCATCTTGAACATGAGACCATTCATCTCGTTCTGATCCATCAGTTCCTTCTTTCGCTCCTCAGCATCGGTGTACATGCTTCGGAACTTGTAGAACTTGAAACGACGACCATTCTTTCCGATACGAGTCTGTGAGAAGAACACAGGGCCCGGTGCCTGAATCTTGATAATTGGTGCCAGGAAAATAAAAGCGATTCCACAAAAAACCAACCCTACCAAGCTACCAAGAATATCGATTGTTCGCTTGCAGAATGCTTCGCGATTTGTAGCCATGTGCATACTGGTAGTCATTGTGATGTAATCGCCGTAGTATTCGATAGTACGGTTCTTCATCAAATGCTCAGTATGGATAAGTGAAATGTGTACTGTACATCCCAAATCAGTAAGGCGCTCAGCTAAAAGCTCCTCACTATATCTATTCTTTCCGTCGATGAAAACCTCATCAACAACATTTGTACGAATAAATTCAAAAACTGAATCACAGGTACCAACGACAGGAACACCCTGGATTTTCTTTCCAACCCATTCCTTGTCGATGATTGCACAACCAATTACCTTGTACTCTACATAATCTGATGCTGCCAACTGGCTGAGACAGTGATTGATTGTACCTGAGTCTGCAATGACAAGCATTGTAGACTTTGTGCTATCGTCGTGCTTGCGCATACGAATAATTCTTTTAAAAATAATTCTAAAGGCAAACATGAAGAGGACCATCAATCCAAACCATGCAAATATGACTGTTCTCGAAATGCTGTTTGTGTACTTGAAGGCAACCAGAAAAATCAGTATACCAGCAAGGTTAACAAACGAATGCACAACGACAGCCATTAATTCCTGCCATTTTCTTCTATGTACGATTCCCGTGTAGGGATCTCGCAACGCGCAATTCAAAATATTTACAAAGACAATCATTATCAGGACGTTCTCATACAGATACTCATGAGGAATAACATCCGTCATAACAAGTTTATCAAATCTGAAAAACAATGCGATTATCAATGCTAGAAGCGAAGCTAAAGTGTCTAATGTTATGAAATCCCAATGTTTTGCCCAAAACTTTTTCTTTCTCTTATACATTAGACCAACCCTTTACAATACAACGCCATTCTTCTCAAGTAACTCTCTTGCACTATCAACCGAATCAACCCCATGAAGATTCTTGATAGGTGCGAATTCATGAACTCTGTCAACCTCAAACGCAAGGTTGTTATCCATCATATGAATCATATCAAGTACGAGGAGCTCAAACTTGTAACCATTTGGCTCTGTAGGCGATACCTTCTCTCCTGCCTCATTAACAAATGGAATCTTCTTCTCAACTACGTGAACAACCATATTGTTGTCAACGATTTCGTCAAGCTTCTCAACTGAGAAGAGGTAGTTTAGAATTACGCCGAATTTGTAAAGAAGGCTTCCATCCTCAGCCTTTGCCTCAGACATCTCCTTTGACATCTCGTAGTACTCAACAATGCTTGGCTTGCCATCCTCTAAGCAAAGAAGTCCCATCTTCTCTGCTGGCTCAACCTTGCGAACTACCTTTGAACCTGAAACATAGTTGCCAAGGATTGTTGCACCGATGAACAATGGATCAGCAATTCTCTGAAGAACATTGTCTACCGCAAAAACATTAATCCACTTGATGCCCTTTGACTGGATATCGCTCTTAAGACCTGCCTTGAGCATTGATGCATACCAACCACCGTTTCCGTTTGGTGATGTAGCAAGACGGCCCTCTTCCTCGAGAAGAAGTTTGCCATCGTAATCAACTGCACAAGCCATATCCTGAATAAAGAACTTTACAAACTCAGGATTGTATCCGAAATAATCGTGCTCCTTGAAGAAGCTCTGTGTAGCAGCATCATTCTTCTCTGATGTCATGATGTAAAGAGGAACGAATGCGCCTGCCTTGTTAACAACATCCATAAGGTTATTGATAAGGCACTCAAAAATGTAAAGATCATGTGTCTGGCCAACGTTGTAGCATCCCTTTGGCAAATCGAAACCAAGACGTGTGCCCATTCCGCCAGCAAGAAGAACAGCCCCTACCTCGCCCTTCTTGATAGCCTCAAGACCTGCTGCCTCGAACTCAGCTTTTCTACTCTCGATCTCTGGAAGCTCGATTGCTGGTGGAACAGTGAACTCGCCACGTGCATCATTTGAATCATTACCGATAAGTTCAAAATCTGACCAATTGATATTTTCAATCTGTGCAAGGAAAGCCGCTTTCTTTTCCTCTGAAAGGCCATCGAAGCCTCTCATTACATGGCCCTGCCCCCTGCTCTCTAACAGTTCAATTGCTTTTTCTTTAGTCATATATCTCTATCTCCCTACTAAAAAATCTGTTGTGAACACACTTTGTTCACAAACTCCACACAAGTGTATATATGATACTATCTTTCAGTCAAAAAATGTGCATAAAAAACCATATATTTTATGTTGCATAATGGTTATTTGACACACCTATTAAAGTTGTTGAGTATTAAGCTACAATCCTCATTTTTAGAAGATTCTGTACCCTTCTTCTTTTTTCATAGAGCGTGCTGGATTTCCAATAGCTATTGAATTTCCTGAAACATCTTTAAACACAACAGCACCTATTGCTACAACCGCAGTATCTTCAATTTTTATCCTGTCACGCAAAACTGCGCATGGCCCAATATACACCTGCTCTCCTAACTGACAATGACCTGCTACAAATGCCCGAGCCCCAATTACTCCATGTGGTCCAATAGTAATGTCATGACCTATCAAAGCCCCCTCAGACACGAAAACATTATCTCCTAAAATAACATCGCTTCCGACTGAGCAATTAAAAATAATGACACCTTCACCAATTTTAACGTCCTTAGTCACATAAGCATCTGGTGAAATTGCTTGCCCTAACGAATAACCAGCCTCTTTTATTCTTTCAAATACTAACTCTCTATCACAAGGCTCTCCAAGGCTAATGACCATCTCAATATCCTGTGGTTTTATTTTTTCTCGCACTTCACTAAATGTGTACACTTCAAGCCCATATTTTTCTTCGACTCCAACGACATCATCAACAAATATTATTTTGTCCCATTTGGATTCTGCTTCATTTTCATATAATGCCAAATCTGCAACTAATTTTCCATTTCCTCCCGCTCCATATATACCAAGTATCATGCTATATCTCCTTAATAATGTCTGTAATTCTAACTACATCCTCTTCACTCAAATCAGAATAAAGTGGCAGAGTAAGAACCTGCTCCGATAATTTCTTTGCTATCGGTGTATTTCCACTAAATCCACACTCCTTATAACAAGCGAATTCATTTGTTATTGGATAGAAATATTTTCTTGCAAAAATCCCTCTGTCTTTCAACACTTGGTAAAGCTCATTCCGAGTTTTTCCATATTTGTTTTCATCTACAAAAATAGGGCAATAAGTGTAATTATACTCAACACTTTCGTCATCATACGAAAGCAACCTTATTCCTTCCACATCTTTTAAGGACTCAATATACAATCCAAACAACCTTTTGCGCTTTTGCCTATTTTCCTCAAAATGCTTAAGATTGCACAAGCCCATAATTGCTTGAAACTCATTCATTTTTGCATTAGCGCCTACAAACTCAACGCTCTCTTCACCCATAATACCGAAATTATGAAGCTGATAAATACGTGTAAGAGTTTCTATATCTCGCACAACCGAACAGCCGCCTTCAATGGTATTAAAAGCCTTTGTGGCATGGAAGCTGAACATGCTGGCATCACCAAATGAGGATATACTTTTTCCGTTTACCGTTTCACCAAATGCATGGGCTGCATCGTAGATTACTTTCAAATTATGCTTCTTTGCAATTGCCTCAATCCGCTCTATATCACAGGGAATTCCATAAACATGTACGGGCACAATTGCTGAGGTTTTCTCGGTAATCAATGCTTCAATTTTGTCTACATCAATTGTGCAGTCCGATTCTCTAACGTCACAAAACACTGGATTTAGCCCGTTTCTAACAATGGCGTGTGTAGTTGACGCAAATGTGTAAGGTGTGGTAATCACTTCGCCAGACAACTCCATAGCCTGAAGTGTCATCTCCAGTGCCATGTGACCATTGCACATTGGAATCAAATAATCCTCTGAAAAAAAATCCATCAATTCAAGCATAAGCTGCTTGGTATATGTCCCAAAATTTGTAAGGTCATGTGTCTCCCAAACATTTTCAAGATACTCAACGAACTCTTCTATGGGAGGAAGCACTGGTTTTGTCACATATATTTTTTTATCCATAACTCACTCCTAAAATTCATTCATAAGCTGCTGAATCTCAGCTTCATTTATCACATTAACATGACTATCGCTTATACGATATACCCTGTCGCAGGCGGATAATACGCTCGGGCGATGGGTAGTCAAAATGCAGGTGCGTTTGCTGTCCTTTTTCATGATATTGCTAAGGACTCTTCGCTCTGTTGCGACATCAAGTGCCGAGGTAGCCTCATCCATAAGAAGAATTGGGGTCTTGCGAAGAATTGCTCGTGCTATGGCAAGACGCTGATTCTGTCCCTCTGAAAATCCAACTCCGCTCTCGCCAACATTATGATAAATTCCATCCGGAAGCTTCTGAACGAAATCATAAGCACATGATTGCTTAAGGGCATCAATGATTTCCTCATCTGTTGCCTCAGGTGCAATTAAGCGCATATTTTCCTCGATAGTACCAGAAAGCATCGTATTTCCCTGTGGAACGTATGCGATGAGAGAACGTGTCTCTGGAGAAAGTTCTCTTCGGATTGAATCATCTCCTTCAACTGTTACATATACCTGCCCATCCTGAACCTTTAATATTCCAAGAAGAATTCTAAGCATAGTTGTCTTACCTTCGCCAGATGGACCAACAAGAGCAATAATTTCTCCTGGATATGCCTCCATAGAAACCTTATCAAAAATCTGTCTGCCATCACTATCTTTGTAGGCAAAAGACATGTCATTTACCTTTACAGTTACACCAGAATCCCCCGCTTTTTCAACAAGCTTTGCATACTCTGGCGATGTTACTTCCTCTTCATCTGGTATTGCAAGGATTTCACGGACACGCTCAGTTGAAACTGTAAGTTCCAGAGATATTGGTATCAAATTCAAGAGGCTCTTTCCAGACATAGCAATTCTATAGGCCATCATAATTACAACAGTGAGGTCACCGAAAGTCATAGCCCCAGTATTCACTCTGTAGAATGCCCATGATATACAGATAATTGCTGATAAAATTCCACTTATATATGTAACGCCCCATGACAAAAGTGAGAAGAAATTAGACTTCATATCAGCAGTATATCTTTCCTGCTCAAGCACTTGAATTCGCTTATAGAACTCGTCTGCAAGTCCAAATGCTTTAACTGCCTGAATATTGTGGAATGACTCCTTGTGATAAGAGTTCTCCTTACTCTCAATGGCTTTTATATTAGACTGACACTCATAAATCTTGTTCATAAAAATTCTTGAAGAAAACATTATTATCGGTGCCACAATAATTACAACCAAAATCATGCTGGCGTCATTGATGAGGATAACTACCAACGATGCTAATATCATCAATGTGCAAGAGATAATGGTAGTAAGAAAACCATTGGCATTTCCCGAAATTGTTTTAGCATCATTAGTAAGACGGGTAATTAAATCTCCAGAATGGAATCTGGTTAGCTCCTCCCAATCAGCGCGCATAACCTTCCTGTATAATTTCTTGACAAGGTATGACTGCATAGAATTATAGTTCCATGCACCAAATCTGTTGGCTCCAATACTAATTGCAGCATTTAAGATAAACAGTCCAACATACAATACACCCATGATAATAGTCTTAGACACATTCTGGTTTAAAGCATCATCCACAATTGAGCCTATTTTATAGGTAATGATAAATCCCACAACCATGTGGATTAATTCAATACATATATAGGTAATAATCCTACCCACAAAATCATGAAAAAAGCCGTATATCCATTTGAGATTGAAATACAGTCTTTTAATTATTCCCTCTTTGTAATTTAAAACCTTGTTCTTATATTTTCCCAAAGCAACATCCTCATAACTTTATTTTGCGGCGTGATAAGCTTTTTTTCTCTCCACCATAAACTTAATAAACTCGCCCTTATTGTTGCAGGTAATGAAATCTATCACTCTTAGGATTATTACCTGTAGAAAATTTAATTCTCCCTTTTTATCTGCAATTACTGCAAATTCGTATCTTCGCCTATCGTCATAGTTCAGCTTCATGCCAACAAATCTCGCTATTTTCTCAAGCTCATGAAGGCTAATCAAAAATTTTGCTTCATTCCTGAAATTGAAGAAATCATTTTTTGAAGACCATGAATTACTGCTTGGATCCAAAATATATCTGTAAGCGCTATAGTATGTATCAAACTTGTTGATACGTCCTGCTGCAAGTATAGAAAGCACAAGCAATCTGTCTGTCAAAGTACAAAAAACTCTGAGCCTTCCAGTCTTAATAGCCCTCACCACCTCGTACACCTTCATGAAGCCGTCTTTACGATAAAATGAGCTAGCAGTTTGGCCTGGAAGAAGATAATTATCAAAGTCATCAATAGTATATTCACCCGCTTCTGCAAATTTAATATACTGCTCCATTTCTACCTGACGCTCATTGTTTTCATCAACAATAATGCTCTTTCCAAAGGTGGCTACATAATCTGGATTGGCTTCCATGAAATCAAACTGTTCTTGCAGCTTATTTTCGTCAATCCAGTAATCATCTCCCTCAATTAATGCAATATACTTACCTTGCGCGCGTGTAAGCAAGTCTTCAAAATTTTTGAAAGCACCAAGATTCTTTGGACGAACAATTGCTTTGATAATATCAGAATATTCATTACCGTATTTACGTACTATCTCACCTGTGGAATCTGGCGAGCAGTCGTCCCCCACAATTACCTCAATTGAACCAGAAAACTTCTGAGCCAGTATACTGTCCAAGGTCATCCCTATATATTTTTCTTGCTTGTAGGTCGCTACTACCACGCTTATATCTATGTTACTCACTTTTGGTCTCCATTATTCCGTTCGCTCTTTTCACATATCCCCTTGGACTAATTATTGCCATCAGATATTCCCTTTTCTGATGTTTATCCAATTGACGATAGTGCCTAATACATTCCCTAAGCAAAAGCTTTCTGAATCGATTATCCAAATGATATTTCTTGTATGCCTCGTCGCTATATCTGAACATCAGCTGAATCAGTTCCTCAAACATTGAATATACTATTAAACGGTAAAACTCACCATAAAACTGATTCTTACAGCATTCCACTCTATCCTGGTGAGCTTCAAATACATCAAAATGTCTTATGTCATCTGTGTGCTTGCTGCCTGTGATACCATCAGTGCGAATTCTATAGTGATATAGGGGCTCTGGCACTGTGCAGATGAGCTTTGACTCATCTATGATTCTATGAATTGCAAACTCATCCTCGTGAATCTTTCCAACTGCAAATCGTACCTTATCAAACACCTGCTTTTTATATAGCTTGTTCCAAGCCACAATCATAGCAAGATAATCCTCGGTGAATATATTTCCAAGTATTCTCATCGCAGAAGTTCTTGAAAAGCCATTAGATTTATCAAGTGAAATCTGTCTGCAGCTTCCCCCTTCTTCTACATATCCACAAATAATAATATCAGCATCTGTCTTCAAAGCATCCTGAACCATGTGACTCACATAATCCGGTTCAATCCAATCATCAGAATCTACAAAAGCAATATATTCTCCATTTGCATTTTCAATTCCAGTATTGCGAGCTCCCGACAAGCCCTTGTTTTCCTGATGAATATATGTGAAGCGTGAATCTATTCTGGCGTACTGCTTAGCGATAGTCGCGGTCCTGTCCGTCGAGCCATCATCAATCAAAAGAATCTGAAGTTTGGTATATGACTGTCCCATAATAGAATCAAGACATTTGCCAAGATACTCTGCCACATTGTACATAGGTACGATAATTGAAACCAATGGTTGTGAATTGTTTGCCTCATGAGAAAGGCCTTGCGAGCCACCGTTTATGGAAGCTACTAATCCCCGCACCAACCTAGGTTCATTCACATAAGATATCTTCCTCGCAAACAAGGTCTTTGAATCTATCAAATCTTCTAAATCCGTATATACGAACTCATATGGATTCCCCCTGTTCCAATCGATATATCTCAAACAATTGCCAGGAACCTTGTCTTTGAACCTTGAATTAATAGCTAGTGTCTGAAGGAAAATCTCGTCAGGTGCATTGGTAAACCAATACATTCTGTATATCTTTAACTCATTTTCTAACGTATATCTAGCCAAATCATCTGTGATTGAAAACCAGTTATCTCCCTTTACAAAGTCCAATTCCGGATACTTCTTTGTCCTATCCACACCTCTGGCTGCCTGCCTGTCAACATATGCCCAACTTCTTTTAGTTAGCCATCGAAGCAAAGCCTTTTTCTTGCCTGGGCCATCATGATAGCCTCTGCCAACCCAACGAGCATAAGGATAATAGTACTTTATCTTGTACATGAAATCATCTCCATACTCGCCATCATGGTGGTAGGAAACGAATTCCTGATTCTTTTCTGCTAAGTAACTGTGAATCTCATCCTGTGATTTAAGTGGAAAGTCAATTCCAGAAATTAGATGATAATACTTATAATGGCCATGTTTCGTAGCTGTTTTCAACAGAACCATCTCTGCCAAAACAAATGAAATATCACCCCATCTCACATCCACTCTAAGCGCAAAAAAGAGACCAGCATTTTTCACCCACGAACGTATTTCTTTAAAGTCCGCGAATCTGGTCTTTCTATCAATATGTAAATAAATATCATTTCTAATATCATCCAATGCCTGCAGCAAATATTTGAGAGACTCAAACTCACCATGAGCCATGATAAGAAATGCATGTTTTAAATTGGTCTGAATAAACAGACCGTTTTGGTAATAGCAATTTACCTTGTCCGCTTCAAGAAATTCCTTAAAGGCTTCCTTATGTGACAATGCAACTTCAAGCAAGTTGAAAAAATAATCATCGTTTACAGCTGCTGCAACCCTTGCATACTCCTCGATTGTATAGCCAAAGCTGGCATGAATCATCAGCTTACAAAACAACTGATAAAACTTTTCTCTAATCTTGCCTGTAAAAACAGCTTCAAACTGTGGCTGAATTCCTTTAACAAGCTGTAGGTGCTCTTCGAAATTCCTCCGTAGACTATGGAGACTGCCCATTGCAGAATCAGTACGTACTCTATAAAAATATGGTCTAGGCTTGATACAATTAATGCTATTGGCATAATATCCATAACAAATATTAAAAGCCAAATCCTCACCCATGTGACAATCCTGATTGAAGCAGATTCCATTCTCACTGATAATGGATGCCTTGTAGATTTTGTTCCAAACCTCGTAACCGATTAAATAATCAATCAGCTCCCCTTTTATCAGATTGAATTTTTCTTCCTGAGTCTGTGTACTATGAAGCCCCTCGATAAAATCATAGGCCTCAAGCTGCTGGCCTTTATCATCCACTCTGTTATATTGGCAGTTAACCCAGTCAGCATCAGTCTGTTCCAGTGCTGCAACCATAGTCTCTACAGCATCTTTGGCAATATAGTCATCCCCATCAACAAACATGATATAGGTACCAAAGGCCTTTGAAATGCCAAAATTTCTAGCAGCAGACACACCCAAATTGCTCTGATAGAAGCCTCGAACTCTCTTATCCCGCCTCATTGCAGCATCAATATGTGCTCTGGTTGAGTCAGTGGAACCGTCATCAACCACAATCACTTCAATGTTAGAATAGGTCTGAACAAGAATCGAGCCTAAACAATCGTCTATGAAATTTTCAACATTGTAGGCTGGAACAATTATTGAGACCTGCTTCATAACATTACCCATTCCCAAAACTAAATCCTAAAAAACTTGCAAAAAATAGCAGGTGACTTTTTAAAAGTCATGTATTTCAAATACTTCTTTTCTTCAAACAAATCCTCTGCATAAGTATCAAACAGTCTAATGTACATCGACATTGACTTCTTCTTCATTGGCTCACTTCCGTCTTTGTAAAACTTAGCTAATTTCAAAAGTGCCCACTTGAAAGTAATCTCAGCAAAGTCTTCATCTCCATTTTCAAGAGCTAGCTTGACGCGCTTCTCATAAGCATCAATTGCATGAAGATGATTCAGATGTCCTGCGTTTTCCTTTCCTGTTATACTCTCATCATTATTGCGGTATACATAACTCTTCACTGGCAAGTAAACAGCCTTTGTAGTATTAAATACCAATCTATTTACAAGGAACTCATCCTCGTGAAATTTTCCAAATTCAAAACGATAATCCTTAAAAAAATCTCTCTTGTACAGCTTGTTGCAGGAGCTTACCATCAAGACATATTCCCTTGAAATGGGATTGGTAAGCCATGCCTTGCATTTCTCCGATGTCATAAGCAGCGCACTAGTAATTTTCTCTGATGACTCTGCCAATTTCGACGATGCGAAATCACAAAATGCAAAATCTGAACCAGTCTTTTCTATGGCTGCAACTAAAAGATGTATGTGCTCCTTTGTCACGAAGTCATCCGAATCAACGAAACATATATATTCGCCCTTCGCCATATCTAGACCTGTATTTCTCGCTGCAGAAAGGCCCTGGTTACGCTGATGAGCCACCTTGATACGTGCGTCCTTCTCATACCACTGATCACACATCTCACCACTAGAATCCGTAGAGCCATCATCTATCAAAATAATCTCTATATTGCTGTAGGTCTGCTCCAGTAAAGATGTAACACAATGCTCCAAAAAACTTTCCACATTGTATACTGGCACAATAACAGAAACTAATTTATTTTCCAAAATGCATCATTCCCTTTTTATCAAAAATTTTAATTTATCTTTTAAAACGATGGTAGCATCAAAAATGTTTGCCCCTCGTTTTTCACCAAAAATCCTATTCAGTATCCTTCTCAAGCACAAATACTTTTTCGCACCTTTTTCATGCCAACTAGCCTCAAAATGATGGATTGAATAGGTTGCCTCAGTGCATCTAATTGCTCCTGTAGCCCAATTCTTCGGGCAAAAAGCTTCGATTGGATAAATCTCCATTCCAGCCACCTGCTGACGTGTGCCATCCAACTTCAGACCATGCTCCACAAGGACTTTTGTCCTGAGTTTGGGACTTTCAATATATTCTTCCAAATCGTCATAGCAATGACGCATCTCTTCGAAAATTGGAAAATGTGGAACTCCTCCAAACCCCAAGCCATCTGCGACCAAGTCCTCTCTTTCAAATCCCATAAATGCTTTATGCTCACAAAGTGGTGACAAATCTTTTAACACTTCAACATCTGTATCCAGATAGATGCCACCATACTGCGCCAATACATCCAAACGGGCGTAGTCAGTAACAAATGCCCATTTTCCGTCCTTGTATGCCCTTTCCATAAAAGGATGCTTGTGTATGTCGTAGTTGCTTTCGTTCCATTCGATAATCTCAAAATCTGGACACTTTGCTTTCCACGTCTCAATATAGCGCTCAATACGAGCTGATTTTGGTTTCCCTCCGAACCAGAAATAATGTATTTTCTTTGGAATTGATGTATAACTCATGATTCTCCCCGTGTTGCTATGACGTATAAACACCTGTATAATCTAAGTATGAATAAACCAATTACTACAATTATCCCATTTTTTAATAGCGATGGAACCATTGCCACAATGCTTGAAAGCATATTAAGTGGTTTCGTAATTCCTGATGAAATCCTGCTAATTGATGATGGTTCTGATGATTCATCTCCATCAATCGCGAGGGATTATTCTGCTCGCTATCCATTTATTAAATACATCAGACAAAATCATGCTGGCGTATCTGCTGCAAGAAATCTTGGAATCAGATATGCCACATCTTCCTGGATTAGCTTCCTAGATGCTGATGATTATATCGAAAAAACTATGTATGAGCAAATGCAAGCCGCATTGACTGGAGATGTGAGCGGGTGCATCTGCGGCTATTTCACCGAAAAGGATGGGATTTCAACCGAATATACGCCAGATGTCGACGATTTCCTTAGCTCCGATGAATTACTAAAGGCAATGTTCACTGATGATAACATCCGTGGTTTTCTTTTCACTAGGCTCTTCAAAGCAGAACTTATTAAAGATAACGCCTTTCGCTCAGATATCTCACTATGTGAGGACCTACTATTTCAAACGGATTTGCTAACCCAAAATCCAAATTTAAAATTTGTCTGTGTACAAGCGCCACTTTATCATTATGTGCAAAATGATTATTCTGTCACAAACAGCCTGAATGTTTTTAATAATGGTGTATTTAAATACAAACCTGCATTTGATGAAATCAAAAAGCTTGCACCATTTGATTACGTGGATGAGAGCTATACTTCTATTCTCCACTATAATATGTACTGTCTGCTGAAAAACTATAGAACTGGCAATAAAAAAAATAAAGCTATATTATCGCATATACGAAATTTACAACGGGAGTTAAAATCTTTCCCGCGAAATGCTAGTAGCTCTTGTAAACAATCTCTAGCTTTCAAATATGCTCCAATTCTTTATAGCTATTTTATGAAGTAACCCTGAAATAATGGCTAGCCTTGAAAGCTAGCCTTTTTCATTATCCCTTCATTATCTGATAAATTCCTCTAAAGAAATAGAAAACTTCAAAGTTACCCGTTCTAAGGCACAGATACCTAAATCGACTTATCTTCTGCCCCTTTCGAATTTCCTTTAGCAATGTCTGGAATTCTCTGCTTCTAAGTTCAGTTTGTAACTTCCTTCGGACAAGCTTCGAAGCTGATCTACCTCCATATTCCTCGTAATAGGCTGTTAGACGACTAACCCAGTCATTGACAAATATTCCTTTTAATACAAGAATATTATCATCGTTAACTCCATCCTGCTTTGACTCCCAATCAATAAATCGCCTATAGATAACTTTAGTATCCTCCAAATCACTTATGTGATAAGAGATTGAAAGGCTGTCATCCCTTCGTTTTACATAATGATATAAAGCAAGATTAATCATCCCTATGTATCCTGGTGAATGATCAAGATAGTCCAAATTAAACTTCAAATCTTCACCAATATTAATGCTTTCATCGAATCGAATATTATTCTCTCTAATCAATTTCAAGTCATAGCATTTGTTGGTAACGAAGTTGAATAATTTCAACCAAGATAAAACTGCCGCTGAGCTTCGAGACATTAAATAATTCTCACCCTCAACATAACCATGGGCAATCTCAAGAATATTTTTTTTATCCTTAACATTCTTATTCAGCTTGTTGTCAAAAAACATACCGCAAACAATGAAGCTGTACTTTTTCTTCCCCCAGCGTTCAATGGCATTAACATAATTATCTGCTAAATCCTCTTCCGGGTAATCGTCAGCATCACAGAAAAAAATATATTCTCCAGTAGCAGCCTCGATTCCGTCATTTCGTGTTGCTGACACGCCCTTGTTCGGGTGTGTCAGAATCTTTATTCTGGAATCATTCATTGCAAACTTCTTACAGATTGCCAAAGAATTGTCCTTGGAACCATCGTCCACCAAAATAATTTCCAGATTCCTATAGGTCTGGTTACATACTGCCGTGAGACATTCTTCCAAATATTCACTTGCATTGTAAACCGGTATAACTACCGACAGTAAAACATCGTTCATAATCTAGTACTTAAAATAGTTCCAAAGTAACAGAGCTATTTTTTTCTTCGCACCAGCAATCCCTGGTGCTCCATATTCCCCTATGATATTTCTATATTTGGCTTCCATGGAAACTTTAGTAGCTTCATCATCGGAGGCCTCCGCATTTCTATAAATGTATTTAATATATTCCAGCAACGAAATAACGCTGTGTTCAACCAACTGCCTGTCGCCCTGCTCTTTAAAAAAAGAAATGCGCTCTTCTATGGCACTAAGAAAGTCAGCACATCTTCCTTTGAGTCCTGCATTCATAACACTGTTTTCGCGCTGATAGTATTTGTACAGACTATTTGGCATGTACCGAACAAGCTTTGCTTTATAAAGTACCTTGTATATCGTAGCCTCATCTTCGTGAACATGTCCCTCTGGGAATCTTATATTGTCCCAAAGATTTGACTTGTATAACTTGCTCCAGGCCACTGTACAAACATTATTGTTACGCATCATTTGAATGACACTTTCTCTTCCACTGAAAAATCCTGGCTCAGTACTGGTAAAAAGTATCTCTGGTTTATCATCAAATACGTGCGAGAATCCGCACGCAACCACATCTGAATTACTTTGAGTTGCCTGCTCAAGCATTTCAGAGATAGCACTCGATTCAATGTAATCATCGCTATCCACAAAGAAAATATAATCCCCTGTCACCCTATCAAGAGCTGCATTTCTAGCGGCCGAAAGCCCTTTGTTCTCCTGATGAACTACCGTGATTCTGGAATCCATTGCAGCATAGTTGTCGCAAAGCTGTCCTGTGTAATCTGTAGAGCCATCATCCACAATAATAATCTCCAAATTGCTATGTGTCTGATTTATTAACGACTCAATGCATCTTTTCAAATATTTTTCCACATTAAAAGCTGGAACTATCACCGATACCTTTGATACACAGATATACTTATTTGATGATATAATCCGTACTAATCTATCATAATAGCTATTGATGTTAAACTCTATATCATTTCTTGCCTTATTATAGCCTTTTTTGCCAGTTTCTATACGATAGTTAATATTTGTGGAAAATTCGCATATCGCTTTAGACAAATTGTGGATTATATCGCTATTCTTATCTACAATAAGAGCCCCATCTCCTACCACTTCTGGTATTGCTCCAGAATTGGTTGTAATAAGTGGAATCCCCTTTGCTATAGTCTCCAATGCAACAAGTCCAAATGGTTCTTCTGCTATTGTAGGCATAATTACTGCATCATACTCGTTATAGCGTAAAGCCATCTCACTAGTTGATAGCCTCTTTTGGCAAGAAATTCGAGATGGATTCTTCTTTATTTCTTCTAAGACTTTTTTCTCGTAAGGAATCAGCTTTTCAGAGAATCCAATGATATCCAAGGTAGCTCTATCAGCGACTTCCGAAGGTGACTGCTCTAAGAATAGATTAAACGCCTTTACAAGTTCCAGGACCCCCTTGTCAGGAATTATCCTTCCCGCATAGAGAAACTTTACATTTTCATCAGCTGTTCGAGTAGTCTGTTTGTAAGCATCAAAATCGATGCCATTGTAAAGCACTTCAACAACTGCATTATTATCGTATTTGCGAATCTGTTTTTTAATATAATTGCTTACAGCAATAAATTGAACTCCCGCAGCTGTAAGCATCCTGATGTAATCTGGCGAACGGTATACATCCACATCATTGTGCATGTGAAAATAAATAGGAAAATCCCTTACACCAGCAGTTGCTTTCAAAAGCTCTGCCGTAGTTGACATTTGATTTTCAACTATAACGGCATAATAAGAATCTTCCGGTTCCCAATGTTCCATAAATGCCTTAATAATAGACTTATCATACAAACGTTTCGCGCTTATACCTTCACTAAAAGTGCGATAAAACTTATCGCTAACCCTATCAATCTTCGCTGTAAAACTGTTTAACTCTATTGGAATAATATTTGTAAAAGAATAGTTATTTGAACAAGAAAAGTCCGCAATTGTATATAAATCAATTGCAAAGCTTTGGGATATTTCATTTTGATCGATGATGCACGTAATAAGCTCCTCCACAGCCCCGCCTTTAGAGGCGGGCACTGGAAGTATGCATGGTGCTATAATTGCTAGTTTTCTCATAACCACTAAAAGGCTTTAAGTCCACATTTATACAAATTGATTGTACGTGAAACCACGTCATCCCAATTGTATTTGCTGAGGACATATTCCGCAGCCTGTTCTTTGTAGGAACGGACCTCCTTCTGATCATCAAGAAGTTCGATAAGCTTCTGCTTAAGGTCCTCCACATCCCCTTTCTTAAATGTAATTCCCTTATCAGCAACAACTCCAGCTGTCTCATTAATATCACTAACAAGACAACAGTTTCCATAGCTCATTGCTTCGAGAAGAGAAATCGGCATTCCCTCCACATCACTAGGAAGTACATAGAGATAAGCATTTGAGTAAAGCTCCTCAAGAACCTTACCCTGCTGAAAACCAAGAAGCATAATGCGCTCATCCTCTCGGGCAGCACGTTTAATTTTTGAAACATAATCATTACTGTGGCTTGTGCCACCAACAATAACAAGCTTTTTATCAGTGTGAATCTGCTTGTAGGCCTTTATCAAATAATGAAGCCCCTTCTCTGGAACTATACGTGCAAGGAAAAGAATGTATTCATCCTTCTTAAGACCAAACTGTTGAGTGATTTCTTCTGCCTCAAGAATCTCAGGCTTTCCAATCCCATTTGGAATCAGTGTAGCCTCACGACCATAAGTATCCTTGAAAAATTTCTTATTACCCTCTGATAAAACAATAAGCTCATCAGCATACTTCGCAGCACATTTTTCGCCAAACTCAAGATACTTGGTAGCGAAACCACCCCATTTAGCTCTCTGGCTATCAATACCATGAATGGTAGCAACTGTTCGAATACCAAGAAGATGTGGTAACCAAATCATTGCGCATGGGCCGGAAGCATGAAAATGTATAACATCATAATGATGAAAAACTGCATGAAGCGTAGCCAAAATCGAATAGATAGTAGCGTTAAGACTCTTTTTTTCCGAAGTAGGTACTGTGATGATATGTATTCCCTTATACATCTTTCCAACCTGAACATCATTTTCTGCTCCAGAAACATGATGTCCGGCCCTATTGTAAACATAGACATCGTGTCCCTCTTCTACCATTTTTGTTGCCAACTCTTCAACAACAATTTCAATTCCACCCTCACGCGATGGTATTCGCTTATGGCCAATCATTGCGATTTTCATTGTATTTCTCCCTAAAACCAAATAACAAAAACTATCTCTTCTTAATATACAAAGCAATTACAACAACTGCAATAATTCCCACTACTCCAGCGATGCCCAAGCCAACCCATCTAAGAATTAGACTTAATGAATCATCAACTGCTTCTACATTGTTGTCCTTGCTAACTGTAACACTAAAAGTACCTAAGTCGGTTAAAACTGTCTCTCCATCTGTGTCTGTGTATGTAAGCGAAACATTAACCTCCTGATCACCAGGCTCTGTGAAGATTACATAATAATCCTGTGTATAGCTTTTGCCAGCATAAACTGTATCAAGCTTGATTCGCTTGCTGTTTGATGAGACATTTCCATCGATAACAAGCTCTGCATCAGTAATATTTGATGAGCTCTGGTTTACATAGTTAAAGCTGAGTAGCGACTTACCATTTACAATAGCATGTGTAGTAACATCGATTGACTTAACACCGATTGTACTTCCACCAGAAGTAGGTATTACAATTGTAGCTGTGTTAGTCATTCTAGCATCTGCTGTCTCATATTCAAAATTGCAGCTGAGATCAACTGCATTACCAGTGAAGTTTGAACCAATTGTAAGAGGAACTGAAACCTCTTTTGTCTTTCCTGCGCCAATATTTCCAACGTAAACCTGGTTGTCATTTCCATATACTGGATATATCGCACCAGTAGAATTTGACATAGTCATCAATACGCTACGAGCAGCCATATCAGTAGCTGTATTGTGCAACTTGAAGTTTACAGTAATTTCCTTACCAGCCTCAATCATTCCACCATCAATTGTATAACCTTCAATTTCGATGATAGCAATCTGCGATCCCTCTACAGAGGATACCGCTTCCTGCGAGGTCTCAGGCTGTGGTGCCTCCACCTCAGTAGCATTTGCCACAATACCGAAATTTACACCCAAGCAAACAACTGCAAAGAGGCAAACTGTAATTTTTCTAATAAATGATTTCATAACTTTCTTCTCTGCCTCCTACTTGTTCTTCTTGCTTAATTTCTTTGCATAACGCTCGTTCTGGAAGTAATCATAATCTGCATTTGACGCAACGTACTCATCCATTTCAAGCTTGTTAACAATTGTTCCAATAAGATTTGCCTTAACTTCAGTAAGAGCATTAGCCGCATCAACAAGGCCACGCTTTGTAGTGTCGCCGATTGCTGAAACAAGAATAGTTGCATCAACATTTACAGCGATAACCTTTGCATCCATTGCTGCGTTGATAGCAGGCATATCATAAATGATAAAATCGTATGTATCAGCTAGCTCGTTTCTAGCAACATTCATCTTGTTAGAGCAAAGTAGGCGAACAGGATTATCGATAAGCTCACCACATGGGATATATGAAAGATTCTCTGTAGTTGTCTCACAAATAACCTGATCAAGAGAAACTCTATCCATAAGGTAATCAGAAAGGCCCTCAGAAACATTCTCATTCAATCTCTTATATCGATTCTTCTTTCTCATATCACCGTCAATAAGAACCGTCTTCCAACCAGAGCTTGCAAGTGCTGCAGCAAGGTTGATTGCAACAGTAGTTGTACCATTACCAGCTTCACAGCCACAGATGAGAAAGCTCTTGTAACCATTCTGCTTTTTCAAAATATGAAGATTCATAACCGCCTGGTCGAAGGCATCATTTAATACATAATTGTCGTTTCTGTAAATCTCTAACCTTTTCATCATTGCACCTCCTACTCCTTATAATCTGGAATAATTCCGATTACAGGAAGTTCCTCTCTGATTGAAGCTTCGCGAACTGTACGAACCTTTCTGTCGAAAATCTCACAAAGTACAACAACGAGGCATGCTAAAACGAAACCTCCTGCAAGGAACTCTACTCTCTTCTTCCAAGCCTGAATCTTAGCATTCTTTGCCAATCTGTATGAATATGCTGTATCAAGAGTCTTAACAGCGTCTGTTTTCAAAATATCAGCCATCTCAATCGCATATGACTGAGCCATAGCATCAGCCATCTCCATTGAAAGAGCTGGATCTGCTGTGTATGTAGTAAATGAAATAATTGTAGCAGAGCTATTCATGAAGTTTGAAATAGTGCTCGAAGATGATTTATTAGCTGAAGAGCTAACGCTAACTGAGCCCTGAACGTCTGCAGCTGTAACATCACTACGACCAATGATGAGTGCAGCTCTCTGGCAAACCTTGTATGAATTTGCAACATTAAGGTAAGCATTCATAGCTGTGACTGCTGCTGTCGTATCATTAATAGAGCCGTCTGCTGCTGCATAAACTGTAGCCGTGGCAGAATACATATCCTCTCCAACGTTAAGTGTAAGACCTACACCCACAATAAACATCAGAACTGTGATGATTCCGATGAACTTTTTCTTTTTAAGTAATGCTGATAAGCACCTTCCCACATCAATCTCTAATTCATTTTTATACATTTCAAAATACCCTTTCTTGCTATATAGTTTTAAATATATCTACCGCAATGTTAAAAATTATAACATTTCAGTCAACTAAAGTATATTGATAAAAGAAAGAATTATCTCAAGAAACAAATTTCTATTTTTGTTTATTTTCACAAATAATACACAAATATAGCCGCAGAAAACTCTGCGGCTATAAATTTGCGTATTAAATTTGATTCTATTTCTATAATTACTTGTTTGAATACATATCTGAATAGTACTTCTGGTAATCTCCAGAAGTAACATTCTTCATCCAATCCTCATGCTCGAAGAACCAAGCGATTGTCTTCTTGATGCCTTCCTCGAAGCATGTCTCTGGATACCAGCCAATCTCAGCCTTGATCTTGTCTGGAGCGATAGCGTAACGTCTGTCGTGACCCTTACGGTCTGTTACGTACTTGATAAGTTTCTCTGAAACGAGCTCCTTGCGTGGGTCTCCATCTGGTAGCATCTCCTGAAGTGTATCAAGGATGATGTGGATAATCTGGATGTTCTGCTTCTCATTGTGACCACCAATATTGTATGTCTCGAAAAGCTTACCCTGCTCCTGGACCATATCGATTCCCTTTGCGTGATCCTCTACGAAGAGCCAGTCACGTACGTTCTTTCCATCACCGTATACTGGAAGATCCTTGCCCTGAAGCGCATTGTTGATGATAAGTGGAATGAGCTTCTCTGGGAACTGGTAAGGGCCATAGTTGTTAGAGCAGTTTGTAATGTTTGCAGGGAACTTATATGTATCCATGTAAGCCTTTACAAGCATGTCTGAGCTAGCCTTTGATGCTGAGTATGGTGAATGTGGATCATATGGTGTTGTCTCGTAGAAGAATGCATTGTCATCATCTGGAAGTGATCCATAAACCTCATCAGTAGAAACATGGAGGAACTTCTTTCCTTCCTTGAATGAGCCATCTTCGAGCTCCCAAGCTTCCTTAGCACAGTTGAGCATTACAGCTGTACCAAGTACATTTGTCTGAACGAAAACCTCTGGGTTTACGATAGAGCGGTCAACGTGTGACTCTGCTGCAAAGTGAACAACACGGTCAATATCGTTCTCCTGGAAAATCTTTCTGATAGCTTCCTTGTCGCAAATATCTGCCTTTACGAATGTATAGTTGTCACGATCCTCGATATCCTTAAGGTTCTCAAGGTTACCTGCGTATGTAAGCTTGTCAACGTTGATGATACGAATCTCGTTGTCATACTTCTTAAACATGTAGTGAATGTAGTTTGAGCCAATGAACCCAGCTCCACCTGTAACTAAATATGTTCTCATATTGTTTTCTTTTCTCCTCCAAAGATTTATAATCACAAAAATCTTCGTATATTATATACGTCTTTTATTATTATTTCCACTTTTTTTTACTAATAGCAGAATACACCACTCCGTTACACAAATCCTGCTACCACCCATCTATAACAATGGCAGAGTATAATTCCCCATTCCATTACAGAAAGTGGTTATCTAACAATTTTGTTATATCATTTTCACTTTCTTTTGTCTGTTGCAACACATTATATTCATAAACTTTTTCTACACTCCAACTATGGTGACAAATTTCCCCGAAAGGAGCTGTTGTGATATATGAAGAAATTTATTTCCATACTTTTGGTTGCCACGTTGTCATTAGTTCCAATCTACGCGCGTGCGACTGAACAGCCGTCAACGGACGAAGCACCTGCTCAAATTGAGGCTCCGGCTGAAGTAGTACCGGCCGAACCTGAACCAACACTTCAATCTGCACCGTCTGTCAATGCAGATAATGAAGCAACCCCAGCACCAAGTGACGGTCAAGAAAATGAACAACAGAATACTGACAATATCACGGACGATATATCTCAGGAACTCTCTCCATCTAGCACGGATGCATCAAATCCCAATAATGAAATAACTGAAGATGATGACAATAAAGATGTTTCTGATGATACAGATTCCACTGATATTGATAAAAAAGGCGAGAATACCACAGGCGATAAATCAGAGACAGATTTCGATGATGAAAATGAAAAAGATGAAGATGGCAAAGATGAAGACGACGAAGATGATAAAGAAGATGAAGATGAAACTGATGAAGAAGATGAGGACGAAGAAGAGCTTGAACATGAGCACGAACTTGTCTATATCAGCAATGAAGATGGCACTCACACCGTAAAGTGCGTTGCTAAAATCCGCAGAAAAGTTTCATCAGAATCAGACGAATCAAGTGATGAAGATACTGAAGCAATATACGAAGAAATCGATTGCGATTATGAAGAAGTTCAGGAATGTACCTTAGACGAAGACGGTAAATGTACTCTTTGCGGTTATGTTGAGCACAAAGAGTTCGAGCCATCAATTTCCGTCTCAATCACAAATCAAACCTGTGTTATAGGTGACGAGAATCCAATAATATGCCTAAGTATTTATCAGAAGGATTATGACATTGCTTATGCTCAGATTTGTTTTGCAAACTACAGTGAAAACAACTATATCAACGTAGGTCTGGCTCAAGGCAAATATTTTGACTCTCGCATCGAAGAATTTGTCAATATGTCGGATGGAAACTGGTACGCAAGCCCAGATGTTTCTGAAGATTTTGCATCAGGTAATTATGGAATCCGCTCGATATATATAAGAAGCACCACCGATGAATCCGTTCATTATTCTATCGAATCAGATACATTGGCAGAGGGTCTTCAGGATATTTCTATCGAGTTACGCGATCCTTCAATGAATATCATTGAGGTTGTTAAGGAGGCATTCTTCCCAGTACAAGAAGAGCTTACTCTAGAAGCAGAAGTTCCTGTGATTGAAGAACCTATCGAGGATGAACCAATAATTGATAGACCTGTAGTCGAAGAACCTATGGAAGTAGTTCCGGTATTTGATGAAGCCGAACAATTTGAAGAGGAACTTGTTGAAATCGTAGACAACCCGACCATTACAGATTTAGAAGACGAAAATAACAATACTCAAAACGACGAGAAGTCAACAACTCCAGAGGTTACCCCTACATCTACACCTACACCTACTCCGGCTCCGAGTCCTACACCTACTCCAACTCCGAGTCCTACACCTACTCCGACTCCGAAGCCTACACCTACTCCGACTCCGAAGCCTACACCTACTCCGACTCCGAAGCCTACACCTACTCCGACTCCGAAGCCTACACCTACTCCGACTCCGAAGCCTACACCTACTCCGACTCCGAAGCCTACACCTACTCCGACTCCGAAGCCTACACCTACTCCGACTCCGAAGCCTACACCTACTCCGACTCCGAAGCCTACACCTACTCCGACTCCGAAGCCTACACCTACTCCGACTCCGAAGCCTACACCTACTCCGACTCCGAAGCCTACACCTACTCCGACTCCGAAGCCTACACCTACTCCGACTCCGAAGCCTACACCTACTCCGACTCCGAAGCCTACACCTACTCCGACTCCGAAGCCTACACCTACTCCGACTCCGAAGCCTACACCTACTCCGACTCCGAAGCCTACACCTACTCCGACTCCGAAGCCTACACCTACTCCGACTCCGAAGCCTACACCTACTCCGACTCCGAAGCCTACACCTACTCCGACTCCGAAGCCTACACCTACTCCGACTCCGAAACCTACACCTACTCCGACTCCGAAGCCTACACCTACTCCGACTCCGAAACCTACACCTACTCCGACTCCGAAACCTACACCTACTCCGACTCCGAAACCTACACCTACTCCGACTCCGAAACCTACACCTACTCCGACTCCGAAACCTACACCTACTCCGACTCCGAAGCCTACACCTACTCCGACTCCGAAGCCTACACCTACTCCAACTCCGAAGCCTACACCTACTACTGCTCAGGCGACAGAACCAGTAGTTGAAACTAAGCAAGATGAGCATACTGAGATTCAAAATCAATCTGGAACAGAGGAACCAGTTGTTGGATCCGTTGCAGCAGAAGCACCTGTTCCTACTCCATCCCCTACACCTACCCCAGAGCCGACTTTGGTGAAGCCTTCACCAACGCCGCATCTTGCTGCTACACCTACTCCTACTCCAAAACTTACCCAAGAACCTACGCCTAGCCCAACACCAACATTTGCTCCTGAAAAGAAATCTACTGAGCAGCAAAGTGTATTAAAGCAGATAGTAACTTTTATCAAGAAACTATTTAGATTTTGGCTGTAATTATGTTACAATGTGTTACGATATTATGTCGAGCCCTTGATCACACCCGTAATATTTTCTTAACAATATTCGAATCATAAAATACAAATAAGGAGGTATTTAAATGGACTCAAAATCATTTTTTACTAGAATAAAAATACTCTCAGCTATATTTGTTTGTGGACTTATTTGCTTTTGCTGGCTTATTGCCAGCAGAAGCACTCACCAAATATTTGACCCAATGACTCCTCTATCATCTCACAAAATAGAGGCTATGTTTTATGTAGAAAATCCTGAATCTGGTAGTATAACTTGTGTTGGTGATGGATTAATTAATACCTCCAATGAAATCACAAATAATATAGAATTAGTCAAAAATTTTATTCTATCATTTCCAGACTATACTAACTACTTACCTAATGGTTTTACAGTTGTATGGAATTCAATTGAAGAAAACAATGGACAATTTTCTGTTTTAGGTTATATAACATCTAATACCGATTCTAGTCCCAACAACATTGCCTCTTTCACAAATATAGCAGCAATGAAAAGAGCAGCTCTTCAAGAAGGCCAATTTGCAAAGACATATTATTATCAATCTGAGGGAGATTTCGGTGGTGCACTCTATCAAATATCTATCATACCACTATATAATCACCCTAATCTTTCTATAAAACTTAATAATGGTCTATATGCTAATATTCAAATTGCAAATGGTATAATCAATGTTGCATCTATGGGTATTTTCCCTAATCAGGATATGGCTCCACAGTTTTACAAATTAGAGAAAGCATTAAACTCAAATGTAACTGAATATAGATTTAATAATGGTACCTACTATCTTTCTAGCCCTATAAAATTAGGCGGATTTACTTACACAGGTTCATCTTCAACCACTTGGGCTGTAGATCCTAATTTTACACAAAAAACATACCGAATTGTCAGATTAGATTCCAAAGATTGGAATAATGTTCCACAAAATCTTACTATTAAAAATATCAACTTTTTATATGAAATCAATAAAAATTCTGTACTAACACAAGGTGAAGCAATTCTTCTAGCTGTAGCAGGCTGTGAAAATTGCAATATTTACAATTGTACTTTTACCGCCAGACCCGCTCAAAAGGACGGATGTTTTGCAAAAGCTGATTTACTTTGGTTTAGAGATGGCTTAACAAATAATATTCGCATAGAGAATTCACGATTTGATAATTACAGTTGTACAGAAAACACTACAACTCACCGAATTGGCGGTTGTTTTTGGTACATGGGAGACAATGAACAGATTGTTGATTCTGTAATTGTTAATAATTCAAGCTTCACAAATACAAATTCTGACGAAGCAGTGGGTCTTTGGACGACAGGTGGAACGGGTGTCTTCAAACATGTTGAATTTAATAATTGCAGTTTTAAGAGTGCTGTACACCAATCTGATGGTATAGTAGGAATAAATAGTGCACAGTTTGAAAAGGTATTATTTAATGAATGTTCATTCCAATCAAATATAGGCACGAAAAAATTATTATATTTCTATAAAGTCAAACCTACTGAACTTACCGATATTAATGTAAAGAACTGTTCTTTTATCAATAACAATCTGGACCCAAATTCGATGGTTCCTGGAGACGGAGATATAAATTGTTATATCTATGTTATTAATAACCAACAAGAAGCATGGACATTAAACGTTGAAAAATGTTCATTTAAATCACTTACAAACGATTACGTAATTAGGAACATCGTTAATCTGACTAATTCACGAGCTGTAGTTTGCAATTTCGATGAAACCAATACCGTAGATGTGAATACATCAGCTCAACATCTAAGTCGTAAAGCCTATAGTGGTTACTTCTATCCAGCTGAATAGTCTCGACATATATGCTCAATCCAATAAAAATGCACCAAGCAATTATTGCCTGGTGCATTTTTATATATAAACTCTTTTTGTAAACAATCAACAACAGTAAACGGTAAACCATCCGTACCTTTCTAAAATTTAGCCGCGCCCGCAGGCGCGACGATTACTTAACTGGTTTTCTACATTCACTTGGTAATTCATCTGACCAAGGAAGTAGTTTATCCATAAAACTTCTATCTGTATCATCCAGATGTTCTGGGATAACAGTAAGAAGATGTTTGAAATACTCATAAGGTTTAAGGTTATTCGCCTTGGCCGTTTCGGCTATGCCGTAAGCAACGGCGCTTGCTTTGGTGCCAGAGATTGTATCAATCATAACCCAGTTCTTCTTTCCGATACAGAAGCCACGGATTGACTGCTCACTGGCTTATGCGAATATTCGGATAAGCCAGTTTATCCGAAGGAATTACTTATCTGCATTTTTGCTCTGAAATGCTGATAACAATGCATCTTGCAGAAAAAAGTGTCGCATAATAATCGGGATCATGCCTATAATAAAATCACCATAATGCAAAGGGGGTGATTAATTATGGCACGACCAAGGGACATACGCTTTTATGATCGAATTGATCCTAACGATCAAAAGAACAGACCATGGCTATTGGAGTATTGTACTAACAGCAGAAAACTCTGCGAGTACATGGAACAAAAAGGTGCTGGAAGCACTGCTCGATTCTATACCATCAATCTTCTAACAATCCTATACGAGTACTTACTAGAATCAGATATCATGTATTCTGATTCTGTTGCAGAGAAGTGGTTTTCAGAAAGACAGCCCCATATCAAGGGAGAAAAGATTACGCTGGACAGGTTGATTGACATCTATAAGTTCGGTGAAGTGCAGCCAATCCATGCATATCCATTCGTCCTGCCATATACGGATGCATTATGTCCGATGTGGAAAGATCTTCTTACGGAATATCTGGATACAGTAGACCACGCAGAAAGAACCAAAGAACAAATAAGAAACTGCATAGCAAGATACCTGTATCGTCTGCAATCATGGGGGATAACCGTACCGGAAAAGATCACGTTCGATGTTATCGAAAGCTATTGCCAGATAGACGCACATGCCTCTGATAATTCTAAGGTGCGCTATACTTATGCAATAGGTGATATTATGAACTACATGGCAGATAAAGGATTATGTATCCATGGTCTTGCGTGGTATCCATATTTTAGGATGCACAACCGAATTTTTGATATCAAAGATTTTGCTGATGATCAGATATCAGAGATCGAAGGGGCTCGGGAGATAATCAGTTTATTATCAGCAGAAGGATTTGCTAGGCTGATACCGGTTTTTCTGAATGATTTCACGGCGGCCGGATACAGCGATTCACCGTGTAAAACTGCAAGCTACGTTCTGCACAATCTTCTTTTGTTTATGGAGATTAACGGCCTGAATTACAGCAAGGCAGTTGCTGATGTATGGCTAGAACATGAAACGACATACCATCACAACGGAAACTCATGGAAGCAGGCATGGAGAGTTATTTATCTCTTTGATGTCTTTGTAAAAGAAAAAAATCTTGCCATAAACACAATACAACATTGTAAATCGCTTAAGTGTGAGATGCTGCCGCCGTGGTGCAAAACGGAACTTGATTCCTATCTGAAAATAAAAAAGAAAGAAGGATGGTCAGTATCTACAATAAATATGATCCGCTCATCCGTAACACGTTTTTGCGAGTATCTCGTATGCTCCGGGCTTACATCATTTTTTGAGGTTAGTCCGGAAGTGATAAAGGATTTTAACCTTAACGACAGGCATGAAACTCCGGAAGGGAAAAATGCATATAATGTCAGGATTCGAAGGTTCATTAGATACCTTGAGCGGAAAGAAATCCTCCCATTTGGAATAAATGAAGCATTGTACTGCGCTTCAGAGAAAAGGGAACATATTGTAAAAACATTATCATCAGAAGAAAAGGATGTCATCAATAGCAAGAATTCATCTGCCAATACGCCCATGGAACTTAGAGACACAGCAATCCTACTATTGGGCATAAAAATGGGACTACGATCAATAGATATTACATCCCTCAAGTTATCAGATATAGACTGGGACGGACAGACTGTGCGTATCGTGCAAGAAAAAACGGATCACGAAATCATCCTGCCTATGCCGGTAAGTGTTGGCAATGCCATTTATAGATATATTACAGAAGGTCGTGCAAATGAAAGGACTGTCAGCCCCTATCTTTTTATAAAAAACAGGGTTCCTTACGATAAGGTCGGCCGCTCCGTGTGTCGGGGAGCTTTAAAAAGAACGTTGCCAGCAAGACCCGATGACAGATCCGGATTTCATATCACCAGAAAGACTTTTGCTACGGATAACTTGATGAAGGGAGCATCAAAACAGGTGCTTGCAGATCTTTTAGGACACCGCACAACAAATACTCTTGCTCCATATCTTTTACTGGACGAAGATCGGATGCGTATGTGCCCGCTATCGCTTTCAGAGACCGGACTGTTAATGAAAGGAGGGCGCTATGACATCGTATAAGGATTATGAATATCAGAGCGTTCTTGCACCATACATAAGGGATTTTATTTCACAGATGCGTGCTCTCGGTTTCATCTATAATGTAAAAGGTTATCAGCTTTATCGATTTGACAGGTATTGGGCAGACAAGGGCTTTGATGGCACAATGATTACTATTGAAAGGCTTGAAGACTGGTTAAAGGCGCTGCCTCAGGAAAGCAAGAGCAGTCATACCAGCCGCATAAGCGCAGTACGATCCTTATCCATATACCTTAACACACTTGGAATCAAAAGCTATGTTCCGGTTGAAAGCGTAGGTAAGGATTATAAGAAAGTACATATATTCAGCAAGTCGGAACTACAGGAGCTTTTCAATATCGTCGATTCTTATCTTCCGAAATCGTTTAAACCTTCTGATTTTAGGATGGCAAACGAATATCCGGTAATGTTCCGCCTGTATTATTGTTGTGGAATGAGAAACAGCGAGGTTTGCTTGCTTAAAGGAAGTGATGTCGACATCGAAAGAGGTATCATAACCATATATGATGGAAAAAACAGGAGAGACCGTCTGATATATCTTTCAGAAGATATGCGTGTGCTTATTGAAGATTACTGGAATTATATCAGGAACACCCTAGGACATGAGCCGGTATGGTTTTTCCCCGGAAGATATGCCGATGATCATATGAAGAACACATCGGTAGACAAACGATTCCGAGAGTTTTGGCTAAAGACAGAGGCATCCTCCACTTGTGTAAAGACGCCTACCCCGCATTCACTCCGACATACTTTCGTAGTGGATAGGATCAACCAGTGGATCCTTGAGGGGAAAGACCTCAATACGATGCTCATTTACCTGAGCAAATATCTTGGCCATAAGAATCCGGATGAAAGCTTTTATTATTACCACCTTGTGGATGATGCATTTAAGATACTGAAAAAATATGACAAACTCACCGACGAGGTGATCCCGGAGGTGAGGCGCATATGAGAAAACAGGGCATTTTAACGGAAAAACTTTTCTTTTCGATGACATGGGACTATTTGAATGTTTACCTTCCCACACAGCACAGTGACAGTCCCAAGACAGTCAAATCTTATGAGGATGCGCTGACGGTTTTTAGGAGATATATAACGGATGTCAAAAAAATACCGATGGAGAAGTTTCAGTTTGAAGATTTGACATATGACTTCGTACTGGATTACAGGATTTATCTTGTAGAAAAAGATTATAAACCGGCAACCGTGAATCATAGATTGACTGTCATATCAGCATATATGAAGTATGCTGCCACCAGAAGGATCGACCTGTATCAGATATACTTGAATGTATCGGACGTTCCGTATGTAACAGTTCCTTCACGGGTGGGTGAAATAATAGAGTCGCCGGTAATCATAAAAGAATATCTGGCTTCACCGGGCTCTTCGATGAAGGGTATCAGGGATCAGGTGATTCTTGTTGTTTTATATGATACCGCTATAAGGGCCGACGAACTTATCGGATTGGATATATCAGATGTTATCTTAAATACAGATGAGCCGCACTTACTGGTCAAAGGTAAAGGCGACAAAGAACGGTTTGCTGCCCTTTCAGAAAAGGCGGTTCCTCTGATAAAACGTTACATTTCGATATATCATAAAGACTTGAGAAAAAGATCCGCGCCATTCATATATACTGTCATAAAAGGAGAAATGGGGCGGATGTCTGAAAGAAACGTAGAGCGAATTGTCAAAAAATATGCTGACAAGATAAGAGAAAAATATCCGGAAATTCCGAACGTTTATCCACATATGCTTCGAAGGACACGGGCTACCGGGTGGTACCGCGATGGCGTCCCTATTGAGACTATAGCTGTAATCCTAGGACATGCTGATGCAAAAACGACGAGAAAATCATATGCCAGTCCTTCTGTTGAAATGTTAAGGGAGCAAATGGAAAAGGGAACAGAATCGGAGCCTGAACCAGAAAAACCGTTATGGAAAAATGATGAAGAATTAGCCCACATTTGTGGGATAAGGTAGCGATCATTATGCGCAGCTTTTTTCTGTGAAGTCAGCATTTATAAGGCTTCCCAGAAAAAGCTGCGGATAAGTAATTCCTTCGGATAAAGCCAAGTTGTTATCCATAGGAACTTCGCCATCTTCAAGGAAGACCTTTAGATACTGTTCCTGGTTTATTGAATACTGTAATCCTTTATGAGTTTTGCTATTAGCTAATACATTTGGTTCAACTTTATGAACCCACGCAAAGTAGGCCTCAACCAGAGGCTTGACAGTAAACTGTCGATGTTCGTATCTTTCGGCCGGAGAAAGGTCACTTAGCTTTTTCTCCTCGCGATAGATAGCCTGAATCATCTTCAGAGCTTTATTCGCAGTGCAGGATTTTTGCTTGTCCTTTGGTGTAGCCTTTAGGGCTTCATCAAATCGGCGTCTCAAACAAGACCTTTTATCTTGGTTGCCTTTCTTCCGCAAAACAAAAACAGGGTATCCTTATCAAATGAATCCAAGTTGAATCGCAGCTTTACGAATGAGGCCAGTCCATCAATACCTTGTCGAAGGTCAGTATAACCTGTAGCGATGTAAACCTTTTTAAAACTGGTTGTGTCATTGAGCATGGCTTATTGCTCCTATCAGTTTTAGTAGGAAGGCCTCTGAAATATCTTTCGATATTTCTATCCTCGAATTGCCACAAATGATTGACGCTACACCATGTGTTACAGGCTTTGGTGCAGGAACTGGAGCTGGTAGTTCAACAAAAGCAGGTTCACTCACAACCATTTTGTTCGAGGCTTCTGAACTCTGAATTTGTCCAGCATAGTAATCTTGAACACGTCGCAAGTGATCATAAAAGGTTGGTGGTTTTATATTGTGAATGGCACACCATTCACGAACTGTCATATCTTTGGGTCTGGCATTGAAGTCTTTAACTTCTTCAACCCATTGTTGATAGCGCATCTGTCTTTTTAAGGCAGCTGAATTTTTCATATGAGTTCCTCCTGTTGTTCGGTTTTTATGACTTGTATGAGAACTATGTCCATAGTTTCCATACAATCCATAGTTGTTATACAAAATTATCTCAAATCCGAACAAATGGAACGAGGTACTCATGATTTACCGTTTACACAATCCGGTAACGTATTACGAAGATGATGACTTCTGATATGAAAATGGGGTCTGGCTTTCGCCAGACCCTCATGTTATACCCTCAAGTTTGCCCCTCAAACCAGCCCCTCACGAAGAACCCTCAACAAGTAGCTTAAAACTAGTAGCCCCTCATGAAAGACCCTCAACAACTTTGGCAAACCCTCAAGAACTTAGATTATCCCTTTTTCGTTCGTATATTCTTATTATACCATTCCTACCTAGGCCTCAGGCCCCGGTCTGCCCGAACTTCCCAGACCACTCGCTAACGCAAGCAAGGAATAATTGTAATCGGCTCCGCCGATGAAACATCGGTAGTTACTTAACAAAATACATATTTTATATATTATACTTTCATAAGCAGCATTCACACTCTTCATCAATTTAAAATAATATTTGATAGTTATTTATGCAAGATCTATATTGCAACTGCTTATTTTCTCCTGTCCTATTTGCATAATATTCCTTCGGAACAGAATCCGAAATACTCTTCGCTCTGAATCCTCTAGAATCTACAATTGACAAACCGCAATCAGCCGATGATTCTGTCAAATAAACATCTTCATTTGTCATCTTTTTTATTTCTTCAACTATGCTTTTCAAATTCGTCCCTCCCTAGTAAAGGTCATTCCACCCATATTACTTAATTGTTTGAACTCCCTCGCCATAGAATAAAACGACAATATATACTTTTCAGCATTTTCAATATCACTAAAATCATCAATTATTAATTTTAGATTTCTCAAAGTCTCTATATTAAGAGGCCGTCCATGTGCCTTCCATCGCTTATAATTTCCTAACCCTTCAGCTATCTCTTTAGCCCTGTTCTCCTTCTCTGATACACTTACTTCTTTTCCTGTAGATTTATGTTTAGTCCAGTCTTTAAACTTGTACTTTACTAGCCAATCTTTCAACAAATCAACAGTTAAATCTCTAGCTTGTTCATACAAACTAAGTTCTGCTAAATCAAAATCTTTCAAAATTAAAAACTCTGCTTGTGAAATAGATCCATCTCTTGCCGCTTCCAACAATGTATCTATCTTATCCAAATAACCTAATGCAGGAACAAACCTTCCCTCCTTATTCTGAACCTGAGGATCAATTGGTCCTAATACAGAATTATAATTCATAAATATTTTATCTCCACTCATACACAAAATCGTACCAGCACTATAGGCATAATCAGGTATAATAAAATACACTGTATCATAATTGTGTCTGAATACATTCACTAATCGCTCGGCCGAATTTGCATCTCCGCCATTTGTTGTTAACATAATACATAATTTACCATGTGTATCATACTTTCTTAAGAGGCCAATCTCATCAACAACAACACTATTGAGTTCAGCTGAAATAGGACCATCTATGTAAAGAAAATCTGCTTCAAATATACGTTCCAGCTCTGTAATATCATCAATCATTTTTTCATTAATTACTTTTCTTATTGTGTCATTCATAACTACTTCCCTTATTATTGCTTTAATTATCTATATCTACTCAAAAATTCTTGTAATTGCATCCTCTGTTATTAGCGAAAAAATCAATGGTGTACAGTCCTTTATATTGAGCTTTTCCTCCTCATTCGGCAATATATATTCATCTGTTTTTACAAATCCAAATTTAATATATAACTTTAAACCTTTATCATTGGCATTTAACGTAACAGCACAAAATCCAATTGAATTCGTGGACATATAATATAATTCTTGCATTAAAGATTGGAAAACTTTATAACTGTATCTAATACCGTCAACATCCGTAACACCGTCGCCCCTCAAACGTCTTGATACAGCAAACATGCGTATCTCAACGCAAGACAAATACTTGGCGTGCTCTGCTTTGTATAATAACCCTGTACAGTTAATTGAAGCATATGCATATATTTTTGTTATATGATTTTCAGCATTTTCTTCACTATCAACTGCTACATAAGTTGCAGCGTATCCGTTATCCATCCAATTAAAAGACTTCTCTTGCAAAAAAATATTAAACTCATAATCCCCACAATCAAAATTTTTAATAACTTCTAATGGGACTTCGCGGATAGATTTCCACTCAAAATTATTCATCTATTTTCCCTGAATAAATCATCCAGTCTGCTTTTATCAATTATTCTAGACTCATTTTTAATTTTTTCCCACTCTTCTGTTTTCAGAGATGACGAATAAAATTTTTTCAAAAAATCCTCTTTTTTTTCAGGGTTTATGGTATATGCTATTTCTCTATACATACCTATTACCTCCTAAAAACACCATAAAAAAGCTTTTTTCTACTTTTTGTAAAATTATTATAACTTTTACATGTGACCATTTATTGTTCTTTCACAGAATTATAACAATATTTACATATTTTTTCCACAAATTGATTTTATTAAAAGAATGATTATAATCGGCTCCGCCGATAAGTCGTAAACGGTAAATCGGTTCTTTCCAAACTTAGTTGAATTTATAGTATAATTGCTCTTGCAACAATACTTTTGCCTTTAACAACTCAAAGCTGTTTCTCACATACATTACTCGCTTTATTACCTTTATCTTATTAACGCTGCCTTCTGCTAATCCATTATTATACTGAAGATCAATTTCATTTTTTACAGCATCTATATCTGTTCTAATTCCATTTACATATGTCTGCTATTCAGGAATATTGTAATCCTCAAGTCTAGATAACAATGCATCTAGTCTATCTGAATGCTTAGAGTATATAATCTCGTATAATTCCTTTACTGAAGCGTATAATTCAGCAATTATAGGATATGTTTTCAACACCTGTTCATACTGCATTTCGTAATGGGGGCAGGTACCAATGTGGTCACAGTTTATAAAACTTTTGCTCACATAAATGATTCTCAAATCTATAAAATCCCGTATTTTGATAAACAACATCTTTTCCTGATATTTTAACTCGATTTACACAACTATATAAATTTTGATTATCATCAAAGGTTTTAGCGAAATAACTATTTTTGTTAAGACATTCTGCCGAACCCAATTCTAAGCTCAAGAACTCCTCATAATTGGCTGGTCTTGTAATTTGGATTTTTTCACAAATTTCCCCATATTTTTCGTTTACAGAAGACGATTCAAATGCAGGAAACGCTACATTCACCATTTGCGGAAGGACAATGTCTTCCTCACTACTCAATATTCGCTTAGACAGATAAGCAACTCCATCAATTCCGAGTTTCTTTAAATTTAACATTATTAAGTGAGAAATAATATAATCTGAGCGAAATTTCCCTCTTGGAGATTTATTTCTTATGGATGTAGCTATAACCAATGGATATATCCTCAGCAGTGATTTTATTATAGACAGATTACTGTCCATATTATTCTCATCTCCTATTGGTGAATTTAATCCTAAGAGCAAATAGGGGGTTGCCACTAAATTCAAAATCTGCATTTTCTTCCCCTTTTCAGTTAATTTTATTGCAGACACATTAAAGTCACTGTACGCTGGACGCCCCATTTCTAACCAAACATCATACACCGATGTTCCCAAATATAGGCATGGTATTCCTGGCACGCTAAAGCGTTCAGTTCCAACTAAATCTCGTTTATCCAAAGGTATATGGTACATTTCAGAATAATCGGTAAAATATTCTTTCCTAGCTCTGAAAAAAGTAAGTTCATTATCCAGCATCCTTTTTATCTGTTCGGAAGAAAGATTTATATTTAAAAATGGATAATTTGCACATAGCCTTGAACAATAATTCTTATCAATATCTGACTTAATAAAACCGTTTTTATCATCCAATATAATTCTTTCTAATAACGAACCTATTCTTTTTGTCGCAGTTGCAATATCTCCAGCATAATAACGACTAATACAATTTTTTATTATTCCACCATCAGTTCGTATTGCATTTATAATTCTTTGTTTTTCTGTAATTGAAAGTTGAGTTGCTATACCATTCCTATCCTCAAATAATCCTGCAACCCACTTTTTATAAGTTCGCATACATTTATCAAATGCATTAATATAGTCGGCATCTGACCCTATTTCATATGGTAACCTTACTATTTCATAGTCCATAATTACCCCTCCATATTTGAGTGGAACTTTCTACAGGAAGCTCAGACTAAAACCTATTTTTCTTTCTTATCAAGCATTCCAATATCCATTAAAGCTCTCACATATCCCATGACCCTGTCCCGCTGTGCATTATCAAGCTTAGAATAACCAGTAAGCAATTTCCCCATCTCAGATTCTTTACCAACTACATAATACTCTGGCTTATTTGCTCTGCCGCCATCCTCCTCTACACCTGATAATAACCACTCAGGTGTAACATTAAGAGTTTTACAGATAATCAGAATTTTATCCGAAGAAGGATTTGTGGCCTTCTTTCTCCAGTCACTGATTGTGCTCTGTGGAATACCTGTCCTTTCAGAAAACTCTTTCTGCGTCAGGTTAGATTCATCTATTAATCGAAGTATTCTCTCACTTACTGTCATCTTTTTCCCCTGTTTCCGGTTTGTGGAATATAAGATATTTACTATTTTACGTATTATATTCACAAAAAATATCGGTGTCAACCCCAAATCGAACTTTTGTTTTTGCGACAATTTCGTAACGGGTCAGACACCAATGTGTAATGTGTAAAGGTGTAAAGGCCAACCTTTTATGGCTGACCAATCTCTCCATTCATTATATGAAAAATACGTTGCTCATCCCATAACCCATTTGGAAATATAGATAATTCATCTTTATGCTTTCTGATAATTCTAACTGGCTTATCACCAGAATTATCATAAACGTGCAAAATGTCACATATGTTGAGCAATGTATTTATATTATTTAACGACTTCCAATACCTAGATATTATTTTATTTTTCTCAACATCATGTCCACCACCTGCTACTCTGGACTTTATTCTAGCAACATTTATTTCCGGATTTGATGTTAGAACAAAAACCCCTTTGATAAAATATCCCTCACCCTTTGCCTTCTCCAATATATCCAATTTGTACTTAGAAGATAAAACCGTTTCAAAAGTAAAATCTCGTTTGTAGTCAAAAGTATTACATATTTGCTTTCCCTTTATTCGTTAGATTAACAATTGATTTTTTTACAGCCAACCATAAAATAAAAATCAGGGTATCTACAATCACTCTCCCTGCTATTAAAACGAAATTATTCATAAAGTAAAATGCACTTTCCTCGGAAAAATAGCAGCGATTCCAAATAGATGATGATTCTTGCAATATTCGGACAGCATTACTGTAACTCCCGGACAGCGTTCCTATAACATTCGGACAAGCAATCCTATAACTCTCGGACAAGGTTCCTGAAACATCCGGACAAATGACATCGCAATTCTACTCACTTAGAATGTATGTAAATACATTCTAAGGAGGGTAATGAAATGAGGTGTCTACCAATGATGACTATTACTGAAATCCTTCGCTTGAAGGAAGAAATTCATCTAACTTGTCGTGAGATTGGAGAAGCAGCTGGCTGTTCAAAATCAACTGTTTCTGAAATTTTGTCACGCTGCAAAAAATGTGGGCTCACATACCAAGATGCTTTACAATTATCTCCTGCTAGAATTAATGAGCTCATTTATCCTGACGCTTTTGGGCGTAAGCAATCCAAAGAAGAACCTGACTGGGAGGTTTATCACAAGGAGTTACTTGATAATCCAAGAAGAAACCTCCAATACATTTGGCAGGAAGAATACCGTCCTGAGTATCCTGATGGATACAGTTACAGCAGATTCTGTGCCAAGTACAATGAGTGGAAAGACAACACTGGTAAAAATGTTGTCATGCCTCAGGAAAGAGAGCCAGGCAAGGAACTATTTATCGACTGGATTGGCGATACGCTCCCTTGTGTCGTGGATAACATCACAGGTGAAAAACATGAAGCTCATTTCTTTGTTACAACACTTGGTGACAGTTCGTATCCATTTGTTGAAGCTTTTCCTGATGAAACACAGCTTAACTGGAATCAGGCTCACATAGATGCCTTTGAGTGGTATGGTGGTTTGCCACGCATACTTGTTCCAGATAATTGCAAGACAGCTGTTGTGCATACAAACCTTTATGATCCAAAGATTAATGAGGCATACAATGCATTGGCTCGTCATTATCAGGTCGCTATTATTCCAGCAAGAGTGCGTAAGCCTCGTGATAAAGCCTCTGTTGAATCAGGTGTTGGCTGGCTTGAAACCTGGCTTCTTGAATGGCTTAAGGGACGAATCTATTACAGCTTTGAAGCTCTTAATCACGACATAAGAGAACGTGTCCTAGAGCTTGTTGAAGTAAAATTTAAGCATCGTCCTGGATCAAGAAGAAGTAACTTTATTGCTATAGATAAGCCAGCACTCAGGCCATTACCACAGGACCGTTTTGAAGCCTTTACAACTAGGAAAGTAAGCAAGGTGCCAAACAATTATCATGTAAAATTTGCTGATTTTTATTATTCTGTTCCGTATAGCTACTATAAGCGTAGTGTTGTAATTCATGCCTATGCTAAGAAGATTGAAATCTTCGATAGCGTTGGAAACAGAATCGCTATACACCAAAGAAGGTACGCAGGTCAGCGCTATGTAACCACTACAGAGCATATGCCTGATAATCATAAAGCCATTGCTGAATTCAATGGATTAAATGGTACTTACTACAAGCAAAAGGCTTTTAGGATTGGTCCAAACACCTTTAACTTTGTTGATAAGCTTTTAGCCTCTTATGAGTTTGAAGAGCAGGCTTATAAATCCTGCATGGCTGTAATAAACTTCAGCCATACTTATGGTGATACCAGAGTCGAGAATGCCTGTGAAAAAGCACTTAGTCTTAACTCTGTCACATATACAACCCTGAAAAACATTCTTAAGAATGGTCAGGATATGTTACCAATTAAGCAAAGCAGTTCCGATGCGGACACTCCAACTCCACACCATGAAAATCTCCGTATCGGAGAATGGATGTAAAGGAGGTGTCCATCATGAATTATCAAACTGCCGAGCAATTATCAGCCATGAAGCTGCATGCAATGCGTCTTGAGTATGCAAGACAGGATGAGTTACCAGCATCAGAAGATTTACCTTTTGATGAGAGGATGGCAATGATTGTCACTGCTCAGTACGACGCAAGGCAACGGGCAAAAACTGACAGACTTATAAAACTAGCTTCTCTCAGAGAGCCAACGGCTACGCTAGAGAACATCGATTTTGATCCCATCAGAAAACTCAAGAAAGCTGATGTGGCAAGGCTGTCTGATTGCCAGTGGATTAAAAATGGCAATAACCTAATAATCACAGGCGCCACTGGTGTGGGTAAGACCTACTTGTTATCAGCCTTTGGTAGAGCGGCCTGCATCTTTGGCTATTCGGTTAGATGTTATAGAACTACAAGACTTCTAACTGACTTAACCATAGGCAAGGGCGATGGCTCCTACAATAAGCTGATGCGTGACTTGGTAAAACCTGATTTGCTCATTCTGGATGATTTTGGAATGAAACAACTGGACTTGCCAATGACTCAGGATTTCCTTGAGGTTGTAGAAGAACGTTACCATCATCAAAGAGCTATCGCTATTTCAGCACAGCTTCCAGTGAAGGAGTGGCCTTCGGTTTTCAAGGATCCAACTATTGCAGATGCGGTACTTGACAGAATCGTGCGAAACGCATATCGTTTCGACCTAAAAGGTCCATCAAGAAGACCTACGGTGGAACATCAGCCAGCTGACGCTGGAGATGACAGTTCCAACGCAAACAATTATACTGAAGAAAAATAGATGTCATCTTGTCAACTTGGTACAGGAATCCTGTCCGGATGTTATTAGAACCATTGTCCGGATAATACAGGAACCATTGTCCGAATGTTACAGGATGCTTGTACCAAATTGGCAAGAATAATCAAAATAGGACTAAAATTAATTGTCTAAATAATGTATATATAGCAAATCCAATGAATTTCGCCCTATGAAAGCAAATGCTTTTCCAGTTCTTAACTCTTCTATTCCTTGTGATAACTGTATTATAACTACACATCCTAATAGAGCCACCAAAACACATATCATAGAGCAAGGTTACGAGCGTGAAGCAATTTCTATGTAAATTCCTTTTCCAAAAACAAGGTATATCCAAAAGAAAAAGCAACACACCCCAGCACCTTTCCATGCCAATGATTCCATATCTATATTATTAGCAAGATAATTACCACATTCCATAAATAACATAATAAGTGGCACAATATCCAAATCTTGTGGTAACTGTAAAAATGTACCAAGCCACATTCCCCAAAATGCGGACATCAATAAAATTACAAATCTATATTTTTTTTATTTGGCAGTCAAATACTCTATAGAACAACTTTCCCCAAAATAATGCTACCAAAAACCAAAGTATTCCAATTCTATATATATACATTTAAATTGAAAAATGGTATATAATCTGCCACGTTCCCCCACAATAAAGAACTTAATTGTATATATGTATTCTGCACAAAGGAATTTTGTAAATGGTAGTTGATTTACCAAATCCATTAGGACCTGTTATAACAGTAATTCCACCACTATTAAGGACAAGCTCATAATCAAATCTACCAAACAACCCATTGATTCGTATACATCTCAGCATAAGTATAATCTCCTTCACTTCAGAACATTAATACAATTATATAAAAGAATACAGCCATACCTTATATAAGCAAACTAGGCGACAACATTACTTGCAATAGATAATCTAAACATGTCTTATATATGACCACTTAACGCTTTTTCTTTAATCAATTTCTATGTATCTTTAAAGAATTTTTGTACGCCCTCAATCTTTAAGATAAAATATATATAAGATACTCATTTTTACCATTTACTATTATACAGCACTATTGATGACATTTATCGCAATTTTTTGTGCTATTATTTATTAGCTGACACCTTTACAAAATATTTTTCATCACCCACCCAATAGCATAAATCATTCTTAACACCAAGCGTTTTATTATTATTATCAACATGTAAATTAAGCTTTGATAGCGAACTAGCATCAAGCTTGTTTAAAGTATGATTATTACTATCGTATGAATTTATAACAATACTTTTAGCTTCCATTGCCGCAATATCATGCTTTTTTTTGGAATCAAGATTGACAAAAGCCACACTATTTTCAATTCTACCAAAATTATATGCTGCAAAAGAGCCAGTTCGGTATCCACTAAGCACACCATTAACATAGCAATTAAGTATCGTTCCATTCTCTGAAACTTTGTATGCAAAGCTTCCAACGGACTCACCTGAAATAGAACAGTTCAAAACATTAAGATTGCACACTACTCCATCTAATTCACCAAAAACTCCCATATTCTCATCATCATCAGACATTGAATAATAGTTAATCAAAGAATAGCCCTGTCCATCATAGTAGCCAGAAAACTTAGCTCTTCTTTGTGTCCACCCAATTGGATTAATCGATGTAACACCATCAAAAACTATGTTTGCCGTTTGGACAAAATAAGCATTAGAAAAAGTTTCTCCTGAATTAGTTGCATCTACAAGATATAAAAAATCCTCGATACTACCTATTTCATATGGTTTATGTTCAGTCCCATTCCCACTAAATTTATATTCATTGCTATAAGTTCTATTAAGGTTAAAACTCGAGATACAGACAATTGCACAAAATATAAGTGCAAGCACACAAACATCAATTTTAAAATATAATTTTTCAAGATTGATTCTAATAACTCTATTCAATAATAATCTCAAAGTTATTCTAAAAACTATTGAAATAATAATAAAATACAATAGTACAGTAGAAGCTGCCATCGGCATTTGTAGATTATCTGTAATAACACGGCTATCAACCCAACTCATATATGGTAAACCCAATGGTAACATCATGGTTCCCAACATAATGAGCTCATTTTTTCTTATTTCATCAGTATTTTTTAGTGCAGCAAATATAGCTGGGTAATAAAGTACTAAAACATATGTAAATGAAAAAGCTGGATACCACACACATGCAGTAGCGATTAAGAATAATGCCTCCCATTTTTTTTCACAAAAATAAGCTGTTAACAGCAACACTACTGTGATACATACCAAAAACAAGTTCGATGATGAAATGTTCGTTCCCATTAATAAATTAAGCAAAAGTCTAAGATTCTCAAGACTTAAATTTTGTCCCACACCTTGACTAGTCATAACTGTACCTGCAGCGCTTAATCCATTTAGAAACTCCTTGAACGTCTCTATTCCATCAAATGCAAAAAAAGGAATTATAAACAATAAAAAACCTATAATAGCCAAATGTATTGTCTCTTTATACCTTTTTTTCTTTAATGTCATAATCCCGAACAAAGCCGGATATACTTTTATACTTGCGGCAAATGCTAACGCTATATATGCAATGTATCTTTTCTTCTTTTCCTCAGAATCAAAATATAAATAATATACCAATAAAAATACTAATGTCAGTAATATTATATTTCCTCTCTGAAAAGCAAACATAATAGGACCAGATAACAAAATAGCCAATATGTATTTTTTTTCACCGTAATTACAAAGAATTTTTTCAAATAATGTAGCTAAAATATACAAGACAATTAGCGCTGTCAATACAAATAGAAACATCGCGATACTATTATTTCTCAATTCTAAGCCTGGTTCAATTTGCTGTATGTCTAATGGCATAAATAAGTGCAATATTTTTAGTAATAAAAAACATATAGCTGGATAACTCGCTTTTAAATAATAAGGATCTTTATTATTAAGCAAAGCAAGCATATTAAAATGATCCATAAAACAATCTGTTCTATTGGGAAAGAAATATGTTCCCCAATAATAGCCATTTGATAAAAACATCAACAGCCAGAAAATCACTTCACCCACTATTAAAAATTTTAGAAACATTTCAACAGTAGTATCACACATATGAACTTCTAATAATCTCAAAAATAAGACTATTAATATAAATATAATGGTAAATATAACACCTAACGTCAGCACAAATTTACAATTAAAACTTGTAGTCTGCCTAAACAAAGTTATATCTTCAATTATTATAGATTTGTTTAAATTACCCTCAAATCGTATTTTTACACGCGTAGTTTCTGTAGGAAGATTTATACTTATTTTGCCGTCTATATTTCTCAGATATTCATATTCATAATCAGCTCCATCTGAATAAAATAATTTAATCGCTAGATTATTATTTCCCAGATTATCAACTGTAACTGTAATCCTATCTACATTCTCTATACTCGGTAAAACTATATACGCAAAGGAATCCTTTCGATAGTATTCTTGTCCAGTCACCTCATATCCATACGCATAAACTGAATTTCCGTCTTTATATTGAGCAATAATAGTTTCACTATCGCCGAAATGAAATGTACCTGAAGCAATCCATTCGCAAAGAATAAATGCTGATATAAAAACCCCTAATAATACTAGTCTATAATTTTTTTTTATTAAATTTTTATCTATCAATTTGACCATCCTTTTGGAAACATAGTTTTAGTTTAGGTATCTTTTATGTAGAAATCTTCATAATAAGATTTTTATATACACTACAACTTTTAATCCATAAGCTTAACATCATAAGAATAAATGAAACCCCAAACGCAACTACTATACTAATAATCTTCTGATTATTTCCTGTATACTTTAGAAGTGTTGCCAATTCCTTTGGATGTTGCACCCAGACAAAATGACCAAAAAAAAGCGCTCCGCTATACTTACCTAACCAAATAGCTATTCTATTCTCTTTCAACAATGATCCTATTATAGAAATATCGCTTAATGATATAGTCAGACCTATAACCATCAAGATAACAGCCTGTTCATCAAAAATACTATTATCTGAAGTATACAAGTGCATATGCAAAAGAATCAATACATAGCAAACTATTTCCAACAAGGTAAAAACTATTACCTTCTTCTTACTTAGTTTTTTTTCATTTAATGAAACCGCCTGTTCATATACAAAACATCCCAACGAAATAAAAGCTATACTTCTTAGATTACCCGTATTAATTATTCCAAATAAATACTCCGCTGGCACGTTAAGAGTTCCATAAGTATGTATGAGTATACCTAGTATTAACATAGACAAAATCGGAGCTATCAATTTACAATACTCTGTATAGTGTCTTCTGACAAATGGATATATTATAGATATACCAATAAACATTGAAGACAAATACCATACTATGCCAGAAACACTGGCTACTGGCATTCCAAAACTTTGTAAAAAAAGGAAATCATTTAATACATGCCTAAAGTAATTATAACTATGAATATCAACAACTCCTATTAAAACAAAAAATAGTAGTCCAATAAATGTAGAGATAATCAATTCTGGGAATATTGCTAATATTCTCTTATATAAATACGAATATGTTTTTTTTACAGTGCTGTGAATATCCTCTGTGTATTCATGCTCACATTCTTTTTTACAACTCTTTGCTATAAATGCGCCGGTAAGTATGTAAAAAAACTCAACACTCAAAAATCCCCCCCACATTGCCATATAACCTTCAAGCATCGCATGATGTGCTACTATTGCAATCGCAAATACAAACCTCAAAAATTCGATATTGCCTGCTCTTTTCACGTATTATCCTCCGAAACATTTCTAAAAAGCACCTATAATTTATAAGCTTTAACAATCTAAATCTTTATTTTTACATTTAGTAAACTCAATCAAAATACAAAACAAAAAAATAACAGTCAAGGCAACCATTAAGCCTACATACATCCATGTTGCGCCATTGATGCCATATAACTGAACTATATTCCCTGTAGTTATATATGCTATTGCAGCCACAAAGCTATATCCCAACAATATTCTAAATTGTTGCCTCTGTATAGTCAGTATTACCGAGAAAAAATTATTCATTGCCAGGAAACATCCACCTATTAACAAAATAATGAGGTAATATTTATATTCTCGCATATCTGTATTATACATTATAGAAAGAATAGGAACACCTATCACCCATGCCCCAAGTATCGATAATACCGAGATACCTATTATAATCCACACTTGAAAAAAAAACCTTTTAAGAAATAAATCTACATTGCTTTCGCTCCAATAGGTAGCCATTTTATGAATAATCGGGTGAAAAATCATACTACTAAAAAGACCTATAACAAAAACTGGCATTGCTATGAATCCATAGCAAGCCTGTATCTCATCTGAAAGGTATAAATCTATGGCATACTTTGGTGCATTAACAATATACTGAGAAAAAAAACCTGATAAAAATAATGGAAAACATTGTATTAGTATTCTTTTTATTCCAGAACATTTTACTTTTCCACTCAAATCAAATAATTGCGATGTATTTCTCAATAAAATGTACATAGTCACAAATGAAATTATGTTTGAAACCAGCAAAGATAATAATAAATTCTCCGTAAGTATAACTACAACTGCCATAGTAACTATTGCTAATAGCAACCTTATGGTCATACATTTTGAGGCAATATCCAGTCTACCTTTTTTTTGATATTCTCCGTAATATACATCTTCAAATGCATCTGGAATTTTATATATGCACATTAGCATAATTATCATCGCTTTGTGATATGTATATTCACCATCTAAAATAAACCTCAATACATATAATATTGAAGCTATGCACATGGTAGTAACGGTTATATATCTAGCAATCAAATAGTCACAAAAGTTTGAGCCATTCTTAATATCTGATACTTGATAATTTCTCACGCCATATTTACCAATATATAAGAATAAAATTGCGTTTGCGGTAGCAATTGTAAATATTCCAGATTCCTCCAACGACAGAACTCTTGTAAGAACAATTAATATAATTACAGATTGAAAAGCCGATAGAAAATTCGAAATCATATTCCATATATAGCTATCCTTTGTAATTCTATCATCTCTTAATAAGAATTTTTTTATTATGTCCATCTGTTCTTCCTTGATTAAGATTCTTTTTATTCACTACTAGTACATTCTACAGACTTTATTTTAAATACAGAATCAAAAAACAAAAGAGAAATTAATAACAATGCCCCTATTGGAGATACTATAGAATATAAACTAAAGTCATTATTGAAATAATAAATTGGAGTGAAGGAAATCATGCATATAATGATTCCGTTATAAATATAATCGATTTTTTCTAAATCATCTTTGTTGTATATTTGTAAAAAAGAAGGAATGAAGAAAATCAATGTATAAAAACTAGATAAATTTGGAACACCACATAAAAGGCAAGCCGCAACTATTGTTTTCTTATATTCTTCTTTCACAAAAACAATCACTAATATAGCGATTAAAAAAACATACGCATATAAAATCCAACTGAATTTTTGGGCACAGTTTTCATTAAAGAACAATCTAAACAGATTGTAAAAATTAACACTCAAACCTCTAAAATAATTTAATCTCGTCGCTGTACTAAAGTCCAATGTTCCCCTCTGCAATCCAACGACATTTGAAAATATTCCTTTAACTGCACTCCATCCGCCATAAGGTATTGTTGATAATGTCGTAATTACTATACTGTAGATAAATACCCTCAAAATTTTATTTATACTATTTTTTTTCTTATTCAAATCAATTAAAAGTATACAGAAAAAAACTGGATATATCTTTAAACAAATTGAAAAAGCTAGCGATAATAACGCACACTCTCTCTTGGCGGAATCCGAATTTTTATAATAAATTAAAAAACACATTACTAGGAGAAATGAGAGTACTAGACTATTACCTCTTTCAATAGCATAAAGCATAGGTGCCGACAAAAAGCTTATAATCGCAATCAGACTTTTTGAAATTGAATTTCCAACTATATATTTTCGTAATAAAACAAACACTATTGATACTTCAAGAGCTATTGCCAAAAAAATAATAGTAGCTATTTGATTATCATTCAAAATATGTGACTGAAAATACGAAAACCTATTTTCAATATATCCACCGCAATAAAAGCTCAATAACCAATACAACAAATTATTTAAAGGCGGATAAAATGATTCTGATAATATATATCTATCTGATGCCATATCACTAGCAAAGTAAATCATTGATAAACGATCAGTAAACGCATCTCCATTTGAATAATTATAATATAATCTGTCAAAACCTATTCCATTTTCAATCAAATTATAAATTACAAATAATACAAGCAATGATAAAGCTATAGAAACAAAAATAATTCGATGCCTACGAGCTTCAGATATCGATATTATAATTTTATTTTTTAATATCCCAATTTTATTTTTATTAAATATTAAAACTAAAATAAATAAACCAGTAATGAGCAGCAAATCCACTATCTTATAAATTATTCGCGAACTATGTTGATCAGAAAGCTTTAATGTTGAGCTAGTCTCCCATAGATTCAAATCTGTACTCCTTACATACCTTACTGAACTATGTTGATTAATATACTTGTTTAATGTTTTAACCAAAGAACCATCTATAACTAAATCACTAATTATTTTTCCTGTTACAGACTCAGCACAAAGAACATTTTTTTCAATTATTGGTTTATTAGAAAAACAATCATATGCATAACAATTAATTATATATTTCGCGTCACATGCACAAATAAATGACTCTTTCGGCGCATTAACAGATGTACTATTATCTACGACACATAAAATTATATCTCCATTACCAAAATTATCAGCTATACCTCCTGCCCTTGTCACTCCCGTTATATTACTTCCTGAACAAATGCAATTAATAATTTGTGGTCGAGAAAGATAATAGCTATGACTTGCAATTCCGCCAACGCAGTTTCCGTTTATATGGCAATTTTCTAAACTAACGTTAAGTACAGTGCCTGCCAAAACTCCAAACAATCCACAATTATCTTCCCTGTCCATATTAAGGTTACTTATTGAGTATGAATTCCCATTATAAACTCCCCAAAAATATTTAGCAGAATCAAAAATTCCTATTGGGTTTATTTCATCTATACCTACTAAATCAATGTTATTTTTCTGCTTAAAATATACGCCTTTAAAATCAATCCCTGAATTTACTAAATCCGTAAAAAGTAAAAAATCGTCAACGTCCTGAATCAAATATGGAATATGGTATGTTCCCTTTCCATTTATTCCGCGTATAATATCTCGTTTAAGTGTATTTCCTGTGAAAAAAATCTTTGAATCTTGTAAGAAATTAATTTCTGAAAATTTATTAAAGTTTGTAGTTCCTAGTGAAAAAAAACTATTTATAACATCAACCAAATAATCTGAAGTACCTGAAATAAAATAACTATATCCTGTAAATGTTTCCGGCATAATAATTTCATCGCCAGACATATTTATACTAATAAGTTCTCCTACGTTGAATGCAGAAATATCGTTAACTATTTCACCTTGTATTTCACCAAAATTATAACAAAAGTTGATTTTCCCCTTCGAAAAATCGTCAGCAATACCTGATGAACGTATTTCACCATGTATTGTAGCGTAATTATAACAATTTGAAATAATTGCCTGAGAAGAAACTGCTTTAACCGCAAACCCAGCTGCGTAATTTCCTGATATCTTTCCGCTAGCCACAACTAAGTTCTTTATTTGACCACCTAAACCCAAAAACAGTGCGCCCTCTTCCTCCTCTATTACAATATTATTAATAGAGTGACCACCACCATCATATATCCCCTGAAAAGAATAGTCTTCATTTCCTATAGGATTAAATAATCCTATACTTTCCATATCAATATCTACAGTCTGCTCTATATACTCTTTTTCAAAAGTATACCCTGAATCAACTAGTTTACCTAAATATACTAAATCGCTAGAGGAAGATATTTTATAAGGATTAACAATAGTACCAGCACCTCGCAATCCCATTTGTTCGGTAGATACTCTATAAATATAAATGGATAAAGCAACAATAATAATACTAAAAATAAAAAAAACACTATATATAATCCTTGGTATTTTACTTTTTTTTGACTGCTTATTATTTTTGTCCATCTTTCCCCCAAAGTTAAACTGCATTAAAACATCATCATTTTTCTATTACTGTGAATCTTACCAAAAGTTTTAATCTGATAAATCTAGCTAGTTTTGGACTAATTCTATTAATTCTATAATACATCTTTGTCATAAAAGGTGACTCATACTGTACTCGTTTTCTTTTATCATAATAAATATCAAGCTTTTTCATCTCTTGACTCAAATCATTTATATGCCAGCCTTCTGAGGATACTTTTTTATTAATCATGCTTTTTGCTACATCCATGATTAATAATTTTATTTCATCAACATCAACCGGCTCTACATCCCAGTTGATTTCCGATAGTTCCTCTACTAAATATGGTTTAACATATTTTTCTACAAACCCATATCTATCATCGTAATATTTTCTTACTAGAACAACAGGAATCCCCATGGCCAGACAAGGCACGAGACAATGTAGTCGACTTGTTACAACCAATCTTGCTTTCCTTCTGTATTCGTCATATATTTTCCTAGACTCATCTTCTGGATTCTTGCTATTAAAAATTTCATGGGTCACTTTATGTACGTGCCCGGCATATGCAGAAGGTATATACTTATTAATTTCATGCGGTACATCAACTAAATACAACTCCGTATAATCGCCTATTTCCGGTCTCTTAGGAAGCGTAAGTGTTAAACACCCGCTAATAAATGCATTATATCCAAGAGATTTAAACATAATACATGTAGCTTCATCTCGACAGCCAATTATCTCAGTAAATCTATCTATACTATTTAAGATATGTTTTTTTTCTGTTCTATGAATTCCCAAATATACCGGCACAATATCATCAGAAAGTGGAAAAAAATCTCTTCTATCCAGCTGCCTACAGTCTGCTTGAATTACAACGAGTAGTTTTTCCCCTTTATACGTTGGCAATTCACTTCTATTGATATCAATGATATCCGATTTGCTAACACCAAGCTTCTCATATAGATTATCAATAGCAAATGTTTGACACCAATCACCTATATTCGTGTACTCTGTTAGTTCGCTATTAACATCATAATATGTAATTCTGCCGTACTTCACCTTGTCACATATCCTTCCAAATTTATCCTAGCAGTTCATTCCTAAGTCCCTCGACACAAGATACAGAAACAACATCATCAAAATCCCCATCAAAATCCCCCTGACCCCATGTCACAAACACACATGGAATCCCAGCATTAATTGCTGTATTAACATCGCTCATGCCATCACCAATGTAAATGGCATCAGAGATATCTCCACCACATTCTTCGCATATCATTTTTACACCATATGGATCTGGCTTTGAAGGTCTACTCTCCAGATATCCAACAACAGAATCAAACATTCCCTCTGGAAAAAGTTCAGCTGTCAAATCATCAACAAGCTTCTGACCTTTATTTGTGTTAATCGCTAATTTCCATCCAGCATCCTTTAAATCCTGAAGAAGCCCCATAATCCCATCATAAGGCTTTGTATTTTCCTTAGGACTGGTACCATAGATTTCTCTATAAGTAAATTTAACCTTGTCAATATTCTCATCAGAGATGGCATCCTTAGGAAGCATCCTTGAAACTACTGTTTCAAGATTGCCTCCTACAAATCCATCAAAGGCTTCCATTGGATGGGTTGGAAACCCATGGGTTTCCAACGCCTTATTAAATGATAACGCAACATCCGTTATCGTATTTACGATAGTTCCGTCAAAATCAAAAATTGCTATCTTAGCCATATTATCTCAAATACCTGTTACTTTCATATTCATCTCTAGGAAGGAATGGGAACATGTCATCCATAGATGGAGAAACAATGCTTCCATCTGGCATTACCTTACTAGAAAGCTTTGGAACAAAGTTCTGATCTGGATCTACAATTACGTTTACAAGAACTGGTCCCTCTGCTGCTAAAGCTGACTCAATAGTTGCTCTAACATCAGGCTCATTATTTACCTCAAAATACTTAAATCCAAAAGCATCTGCAAGCTTATCAAACTCTGGGAAGCCTACACCTGTTGAAGGATCTAATCCAATAAGAGGTGGCTTAAACAGATTTCTCTGAGTCTGTCTGATTGAATGGTATCCATTGTTATTTAATACAAAGAGCTTAACATTGCACTTGTTGTAAGCAATTGTAGCCAGCTCCTGAAGATTCATCATTAAGCTACCGTCACCATCAACGCAAACAACTCTTCCGTTATTTGCTTCTGTAGCGATGGCTGCACCAAGAGCAGCTGGCATACCATAACCCATGGCAGCACAACCAGAGTTTGTAAACATTCTCTGTCCCTGCTTAATCTTTGCACCAGCAAATGGCATTACGCACGCACTACCATTACCAAGTGTCATTACATCCTTTGCATCCATGCAATCGAAAAGTGTATCTACAAATACGTAAGGATTTAATAATTCATCCTTTGAATCATGATGATACTCTGGCAAACAAGCTGGATACTTCTCTACCATTGTTCTACACCACTTCACCCAATCCTTGTGGGAATCCTGTGGCTCATAATCCATCTTAAGCATTCTCTCGATGAACTCATGAACATCTGCATTGATTGGCATATCAGGAGTAAATGTTGGCTTCTTTAACTCCTCATTATCAATATCAACCATGATCTTGTAAGCATTCTTTGCGAAGTCATGCTTATTATATGTGATAGTTCTAATATTCATGCGGCTTCCAAGTACAAGAAGCAAATCACAGTTCTGAACAATAAAGCTGCTGCCACGTGTACCTTCTCTACTTGGTGAACCAGCATAGAAAGGATTATCATAAGCTACTAAATCTCCTGAATTCCATGCTACTGCCACTGGAATCTGAAGCTTCTTAATAAGCTCTAATAAAAGCTCTGATGAATCTGATAATCTAACACCATATCCAGCAAAAATAAGAGGAGCCTTAGCCGACTTAATCTTTTCAATAATATCTGCAAGCTGAGCATCAGAAACTGTGTCTAATGATAACTCTAAGCCTTCTGCTGCTGCATCAAAATGTCTGAGCTCTAAATCATCAATCTTAGCACCCTGCACATCAAGAGGAATATCAAGCCAAACTGGTCCTTTACGTCCTGTATTAGCTAAATACCATGCCTTCTCTAAATGATATGCAATATCAGCAGGCTCTGTAAGCATAACAGCATACTTTGTCATATTTGAAACAGAGTTGATGATATCAAACTCCTGGTCTCCAAGCTGACGAAGCTTAAGCTCTGGTACAGACCAAAGTGTTGTCTCTCTCTTAACCTGACCTGATAAAACAAACATAGGGATAGAGTCAAGCCATCCACCCATTACACCCGTAATAGCATTAGTTCCACCAGGACCACTTGTAACGCACACGCTGGCAATCTTGCCAGTTACACGTGTATAAGCCTCTGCTGCAATTGAACATCCCTGCTCATTGTGATTGAAAATATTTTTAATTTCTGCCTTGTGTCCCAATGCATCATCAAGCTGCATTGCGCCACCACCAGTTACCATAAAGTTATGAGTAACACCTTTTTCTACTAAAAAGTCAGCTATATAATCTACTACTCTCATCTTTTAGACTCCAATCAAATTAAAATGCTGCATCGTGGCTGTCTTCAACATCCATGTAATGTGAATAAGTCACAAATTCAATATCCATATCCGCATATGTCTCATTGAGAACTTCTCTGATATGGTTATTTAAGTGTCTTGCTTCCTGCTTAACGAATGAGTACTCCATCTTAGGATTGAAATAGTTATCCTCTTTATCTGAGTATCCATCAAAGCCAGCACAAGCAAGATTCTTAATTCCACACTCCTTAAGAATCTTTAAAAGCATAAGGAATGAATTATCCACAATGCTCTCATTCTTTTCAAGCAACTTTTCGCGAGTGAATGAGCACATAAACTCATCGCCTCTTGCTGTCACATTACTTGTTGCAATAACCTTAAGGTCTCTATTTTTAATCTCAAGCAAATCATCAGACATATCACAATATCTGTTTGTCTTTGTGATAAACACATAGTCCACATCAATTGCACCTGGAATATAGTTAATAGAAATAACTACAGGTTCCTTATCTGCAAGATATTTTTCCACTCTGTTCTTCTGAAGCTGAATATTCTTTCCAGGACCTACAAGAAGAATATCTCTTCCCTTGAGTGCCTCTTCAAGCTTTACATAATCCTTAGAATCGTCAAGCTGAGTTTTTTCAAATTCAGCATATAATTCCTCTGCAACAGCCTTATCGTAAAGAAGCTTTGTATCCTCTGGCTCAATCTTGCCAAGTAAATCATTAATATCTGAAATAGAAAGACTTGGCTTGCCCTGCATCTGAGATACATAATTTGGATGAACTCTGTTATAAGCAGAAAGATAGAAGTATGTCTTGTAGCCCCATGGAGTTTTCTTGAAGAAATCCATAACGCTTTCGTCAATTCCCTCTAACATCTGGTTAATGTTATAGTTCTTTCCATAGTTCTGATTCATGTACATTCCAACAAGCTCTAATGGTGCATTTCCTGCACTCTTGCCCATTCCGAACAATGTACCATCAACAATGATATCTCTGTCTGTTTCCTTGTTTAGGAATGCTCTACTGTTTGCATAAGCAAGCTGGAAATTATTATGTGCATGGAAGCCAATAGCTACTGATTTGTCCACATGCTCATCAAGTAGGTCATAGTAATGTAACATCCACTCTGGATCAAGCAATCCATATGTATCTACCATACTTACAGCATATGGTTTCACCTCATTAACAAGGCTTATAAGCTCCATAAGCTCTTCATCGCTATAGCTTGTGATTGATACAAGCTGTGAGCACACCTTATAGCCAAGCTTTTTAAGCTCGGCACAATATGCCATAGCCTCATGCATAATATGCTTTTTGAAAATTACTCGTATACCATCAATATAGCTTTCGCTACATGGCTGAATGTTTTCAAGAGCACATGTACCATAATCAATCATACCTACCACCATAGGAGGTCTTTTCTTTATGTTTCCATAAATTGCCTCTATAGATTTAGTATCAGGTATGATACTTCTGTTGATATCAAAAGGTCTTCTGTCATCGATAAACCCAATCTCGATGATATCCACATTTGTCTCAACTAAACGTTCAAAAATTGCGCATATATTATGGTGTCCAAACTCCCAATCATTAACATAACCACCATCTCTAAGTGTACAATCAAGTATCTTAATATTTCGCATATTTAAAACTCCTAACTACTGATTAACAGCCTCTGTAATTACCTGTGCCATGTAATCAATCATTTCATCTGTCATTCCTGGATATACACCTACCCAGAATGTATTGTTCATAATGTATTCTGTGTTCTCAAGCTCACCAACTACTCTGTAAGCATCTGTGTCACGAATTTGGTCGAAGCAAGGATGCTTAATAAGGTTTCCAGAGAAGAGAAGTCTTGTCTGAACATTATGATCCTCGATGTATTTTGTTACATCGTTTCTCTTAACACCACTCTCAGGCTTTACTGAGATAAGGAAACCAAACCAGCTTGGCTCTGAATTCTCGGCTGGAGCTGGAAGAATAAGCTTATCTGCTGCTGAGCTGTTTGCAAGTGCATCGTGAAGTCTAGCCCAGTTGTGACGACGTCTCTCGATGAAGCTTGGGAACTTCTTAAGCTGCTCAACACCCACTGCTGCCTGAAGGTCTGTAACCTTAAGGTTGTATCCAAAGTGGCTATATACATACTTGTGATCATAGCCCTGTGGAAGCTGACCATACTGTCCATCATATCTGTGGCCACAGAAATTATCCTGACCTGAAGGGCAGATGCAATCACGACCCCAGTCACGGTATGAGAGGATAAGTCTGTTAAGCTGTGCGTTATTAGTGTAAACGCATCCGCCTTCACCCATTGTCATGTGGTGTGGTGGATAGAATGATGATGTACCAATATCTCCCCATGTACCTGAGAATCTTGTCTCACCATCAATTGTGTACTTAGTTCCGAGGGCATCACAGTTGTCCTCTACAAGCCATAAATTATGCTTCTCACAGAAAGCCTTTACAGCCTTTAAGTCAAATGGATTTCCAAGAGTATGAGCAATCATTACTGCCTTTGTCTTTGGGCTAAGTGCTGCCTCAAGCTTTGTAACATCAATGTTGTACTGTGGAACAGTAACATCAACAAATACTGGAACTGCACCATACTGAATCATAGGTGTAACAGTTGTAGGGAAGCCTGCTGCAACAGTGATAACCTCATCGCCTCTCTTAATCTGTCTGTCACCAAGCTCTGGTGCTGTAAGTGTCATAAATGCAATAAGATTTGCTGAAGAGCCTGAATTTACAAGGTGCGCAAACTTAACACCAATCCACTGAGCGAACTCCTTTTCAAACTGATCTGAGAAACGACCTGTTGTAAGCCAGAAATCAAGCATTGCATCTGTAAGAGACTGCATTTCCTTCTCATCATAAACTCGGCTTGCATAGCTAATTCTATCGCCTGGCTTAAAGTTAGCCTTCGACTCCTTTGGCTCCTTAAAATCATGATAAAAATCTGCTACAAGCGCCTTAATTTGTTCACGTGCCTCTGCTTCATTTTTCCAATTTGACATAAAATACCTCTTATCTTTCTACTGTGTTATTCATATCTTCTAAATTCATTTATATCAATGTTCTCTCCCTCGAATTTTCTGGTCCTTGTCAAATGATTACTATGTAGCATATCTGCCAAATCTATTCCATCATTCGCATTTATATAGACTATATCCGATTCAGAAAGAACTTTGTCAACATATGTATAATCCCACATATCTGACCAATCAGTCATGGCAGATTGTGAATCCCCTCCATCGAAGTAATAAAGTTCTGGAACTCCTACTCCCATAGAAACAACGCCTTCTTCTCTCCACTCTTTGAAATTAGAAGCATCTCTTTCCAATGATTCTATTTCCCAAACAGTTGCAATACGATTATCAATAGTTCTACCAATAGATACAACACACTCAACAGACATTGCACAAATCAAAAGCAATGCAATAGTGTCCGCAGAAATCAGATTATCTTCTTTTGTAAAATATCTATTTGCCATGACAGCCAATACTATAACCAACTGTACATAACTTATAGTGACATTATTAAATGCCTGACGATTGATAAAATACAAAAGAACCAACAATCCGGAAATATCAACTGAAATAACTATTTTTTCCTCTAATGAGAAACTGTATTTTTCATCAAAAAACTGTCTGGAGATTATAGGGAACAGCGTACATGTAAACACAAATACATATAACACATACCAATACACTGGAGACTGCATTGGTGTCCGTAAAAATCCATCCATATAGCTTGTGGTAGCCAATGGGAAAATATAAGTCCCTACATCCAGCCATTCTCCACCAACGGCAATATTGTATAAATTTGTAAAGCAATACGATAATGCAAAGCAAACGGCTATCTCTGCCAAAAACAAACATAGCCTTTTAACAATCACAAGTATTTTCCATTGCCATTCTTCAAATAAATCGATGGCTATAATAGAAACAATTGCAAACACACCTGTCTCTATATTCCACATTATTGCTAATGCTCCAAGCAAAATCTCCAATGGATACTTGAAAACACCCAGCTGTTTTTTATTCTTTAATATCACCCATCCTATAGCGACTATTGGAAACAACACTCTGTGAGGAAATACCTGGAAATAATTTCCACCAGCTCTGTAGACTGTTTCATTTGCAAGAACAGCAACACCAGCAACGAAAAATAGTAAATCATTTTTTACCACTGTATTTATGATAAGCATTGCAACCAATGTAGTTAAAAAAACTATAAGAGACACCGTAAGCATCACAGCTTTCAAATCATCTCCAAATAGCTTCACTAATGGAAGGTACAATATTCCATAGTGCCCATAAATAGATTGAGCATTATTGCTATAAGGAACACCATGAGCAACATTTATTATGGAATTGACATATGCATGAATATGCCACAAACCACCAGCCTCATCTTTAAAAATGTTCAACGAATATGACAGCCATGCCGTCACAAACGCAACTAGGAGCGAAACAAAGGCTCTAAAAACATTTTTTCTATCTGAAATTGTCTTTTCATTTATAGACTTCATAAGGTAAATCATCAAACCAGCACATCCCAAAAGAAGTAAACTGTATACCTTATGGTCAATCAGGTCTCTTAATAAATTATCATTTCCGCCTGCAATGATATTAGCCTCTTCTCTATACATAATGAAAATGTATAGCAAAGAAAAAAACATAGCGGCTATTCCTATAACTCCATTAAGCCTTTTTCCAAATGAACATTTAGACAATAAAACATAAATAATAAACGAAATGAGCAAGGTGAAAAAATAGGAAAAATAATTATAATTAAATCCTAATATTTCCCCTGCCTCATTCCATTTACTTTTGTATGCAACCAAGAATAAAGCTCCGAGTATTTCCAATAACAACAGTCCAGCTAAATCCACGTTGTTCTTGTCAATAATGCCATTTGCTATATTCTTTATTTTATCTTTCATTCTACCAAACCTTCCATGGTGCCTTTCCAGTGGCAAGCATTTCATCCAGCTTTTCCATTTCGTGTTTTGTATCCATACACTGCCAGAAGCCATCGTAGGTAAAGCTCATAAGCTCGCCCTTTGCAGCGAGCATTTCAAGCGGTTCGCGCTCAAATACAGTGCTGTCATCCTTGATGTAATCAAAGATTTCTGGCTGAAGAACCATATATCCAGCATTGATAGGTACTCCGTCAGATGCCTTCTTCTCACGGAACTTTCTAACCGCATTATCACCACCGATATCAAGAACTCCCTTTGATTGATCCTGACGAACAGCAGTAAGTGTGGCAATTTTTCCATGAGACTTGTGGAACTCAACAAGTTCATTGATATTTACATCGCAAACGCCATCACCATAGGTCATCATAAATGGTTCATCACCAATATACTTCTGTATACGTTTAATACGTCCACCTGTCATAGTATTAAGTCCTGTATCTACAACGGTGACCTTCCACTTATCAAGATACTGGTCATGAACAATGATGTTCCTTTCTCCATTTGTGTAATCAAATGTGATATCACTGTTATGTAAGAAATAATCAGCAAACCACTCCTTGATTACATGCTGCATATAGCCTGCGCAAATTACAAACTCATTGTATCCGTAGTGTGAATACTCCTTCATAATGTGCCAAAGAATTGGCTTTCCTCCAATTTCAATCATTGGCTTTGGTTTGTATTGAGATTCTTCGGAAATACGTGTCCCGAATCCACCTGCTAAAAGAACTACTTTCAAAATAATTTCTCCTTTGTATTATTTTCTATTCTCAAAAATGTCCATATGCTTAACCATTGTAGCACATCATTGCTTGTTATTACAGCAATAATGACTTTTCACATATTTTTCACAATCTTAAACATGCCGCCATCAATAAGCCACGGTAAAAATTTTTGTCTTGCATTGATTGTTTTATTGTTTAGTTCAATGTAGTTATTAACCCTTGAAAGGGTATTTTCATCTATCAAACTTCCACTACCCGTTTTAATAACTTCATTTGTGAAGCAGTTTTCCGTTTTTCCGCCATAGTCAGCTGCCACACCATATTTATTTGCACCTTCCATATTTACAAATGCAACACAGTTTTCTATGGTTCCACTGTTCATGGCTGCTATACCTCCAACCCTATAGCCATATAAAAGGCCATTTACATAGCAATTGGATATTATGCCTGTTCCAGAAACATCATATGCAATTCCACCTACGATAGAACCAGCGATATTACAATTCTCCAAATTTACATTGTAAATCTGACCGCTAAGTCTTCCGAAGAGTCCCATATTTTCATCATTGTCAGATAGTGAATAATAATTTTTTATGCTATAGCCCTGTCCATCATAAACACCATCAAATTTCACATTATTTCTTCCCCATCCAACAGGATTAACCGAAGTCACTCCATCAAACTCTATGTCTGCTGTCTGAATAAAATGCACACCTGAAACAGAATTGCCAGAATTAACTATCTGCTGTAGTTTTCTCCAGTCTTCAACTGAAGCTATCTGATAAGGATTGCAACTACTTCCCTTCCCAGCGAAACTATCTTCCAAACCATATGAACGGTTAATCGTTCCGAATATCACAACAATCACCGCTGCAGCTATGCAGACAATTTGAACTTCTAATGTTCTCCTAATTCTTCCTTCAAAAATCGAACCAACCAATATTTTAAATACTATAATTACAATCACAGTATTTAAAACAAATGTTGTAACATTCATAGGACAATCGAGATTTTTCCTTTTACTAAAGGAATCAACCCATGACCACATTGGTAATATCAAAATAGCCTGCAACAATCCAAGTAAAAATGCATCTATCTCCGCCTTTTCTTCGTCACTTTGATTCATATATACCACTGCAGCTGGAATATAAAGCATTAATGTATAAGTAAATGAAAAATATGGGAACCAAATACATGCTGTAGCAATCAAAAATAGTCTTTCCCACTCTCTTTTACAAAATAGTGCAGCGACCAAAAGGACAACTAACATTACAGCAGGAATCCATCCATAAAGCTCACCTTTGACACCTAACATGGTTCCAAGTATTGTTGTAAAATTTCTGATAGAGTAATTTCCACCTACACCATTACTTGTCAGGACATCATTGGCAGCTGACATGCCACCTAGCCATTTTATAATAGTTACTACTCCATCAAAATAGAAGTATGGAATAACAAATGTAAAAAATCCCATAACCGCCAAAGCAACTGTCTCTTTCCATTTCTTCCTTCTTAGAGTAAGTAAACCAAACAATGCTGGGTAAAGCTTGATACTGGCTGATAAACTCAATGCAAAAAAAGCTATATATCTAAGCCTTTTATCCTCAGCATTATATAATGCCAAGTACACCATAAGAAATGCAAAAGAAACCATGATAAGATTTCCTCTTTCTACTGTGCACAATATTGGTCCTGACAACAAAAGTAACAATATATTTTTCCTGTCACTTTCACTATTAAGAATTGATTTTACAGAGTATGCAATCAAAATAAAACATGCTACAAAGATTAAGACAAATCCCATCATAGCTATTTCATTGTCTCGTAGATTAATTGCATTTTCCCCTAACATGACAGCATTGTTAATTGGCATTCCAGGATTACTAATAAATGCTTTCATAGCTGACAGGATAACAAAACACATTGCTGGCCAGTTTGCCTTCAAAATATATACATCATCCGCAAATGTCAAACTAAGCATGTTAAAATAATCCATGAAAACATCATCCAGATTCTTATGGAAATAACCAGCTAGATAATAACTTTTTGTCACACCCATAATTATCACTGAACAAATTCCTGTGACAAATAAAGTCTTCCAAAATATGCTGTTCTTATTTCTCCCAAATAGATTTGAGGCAATCCACAAGAGTGTGTACATAACACCTACTAAAGCAATCCATGCTACAAAACTCTTAACCAAAAATCTCTTTGAAAAAAGCAGCTTTCCATTACCAAATTCAATTCTATTTAAAGTGAAATCCGCATAACCATCTTCTGCTCCGATAAACTGAAGCTTCACCGCACCAACATGTTTGTCACTTTTAAATTCAATTGTTGTATCATCCTGTGAAACTATAAGCTTCTTTGAATAATTAGCTGAAAACCCCTCTTCATATGGATAATATGCCCTCACAATAATTTTTTCAGCATCTTCAGGCTTCATATTAATTCGTATAGACGTATATGAGCTGTTCATCGGTACGACGATATACGAATTAGCTCCTGTGGAATGAAAGTCATTACCTTCAATCGATAAATTGTTAACTAGGATTTCATCCCACTGCTCATAGGTTTGCATAGGAATGATTGTCTGAAAAAAAATGTTTCCAGAATAAACAATCTCTAAAAGCATAATAGTAGCAATTATACTTGCTACTATTACCCCCTTTATATTCACTTTTTTTAGCAATTCTTTTATCTGCATCTTCGTCCTCTACGCATGTTCAATCATCTACTGCTTTTCGATAGTAATATTATAAAACTCTGCTGTCTCCTCAGTGCCATTTGTAAGATAGAACTGAATATCTTCCACTGTATTTGTGATAATTAAATCTATAACTTTACAATCTTCGCTTTCTGACACCACCTGCGCAGCAATATTACCCTGCGCCTGCTCTGAGCTCACATCAGTTCCACATACATTCAAATTCTTTCCATTAATCCTAACTGTATAATGACCAGCCTGCAATGAATCATAAGGTCCATGAATTATAGCGCCCAACGTAAGATAAATAACATCTGGAGTTCTAACACCTAAATCATTAAAATCCATTTCTCTAGGAACAAGTACTCCATCGTGTGTGCCATCCAGTAACGTATCAGCTACGTCATCATTTTCAAACACATATACCACTAAATTAGTTGTATAGTATTTATCTATATCGTTATCAAAAAGATATGCATCGTTTATAACAAATCGTTCGTATGGAAGTCCAATTATTCTATCAATAGGATCACCAGAATAATAGTCTAAAACCAAACCATTATCCTCTGCCTCTGTTAATAGCAAACAAGTCTTTCCCTCTTTCTTCTCAAAAACATGCTCATCTACATGCCAGTAATATTTCATCAACCCCAGCTTAGCAGGACTAACTCCAGCCACAGTTAATTTCCCATCAGAATATATCTCCAATGGATACCCAGGCCAATATGTAGCATAGACTTTAGTAACTCCCTTGTCTAAAAGCTGTTGGCAAACTGACTCCTGTGCATTCAGCTTATCCTTCCAACCAACAGTAACTTTTAGAAGATTTAATGAATACGTCATCGTAATCAGAAAAAGTGCTACAACAATAAAAATATTTATCACGATTTTCTTTTTAGTAAATACTCTATATAAGTAGCACCCTGAGAGCACGATACAAACATATACTACGCTTAACACATATCGTTCTGATGTCTGCGAACAAAGTATCACCGCTGCAAGCATAATTGCGTTATGCAAAAAACCAAACAGAACATACAGACACTCAAACTTCTCCATGTTCTTGAAGTAACATAAAAGCATTAACGGAAAAACAACGCAAATCAACCCCGTAGCAATAATAGCCATGGCATTGAATGTAGCATTTCCATCGGCTCTATATCCAAAAATAGTAATTGCATTTCGAACTGTCAGCTTAATATTCAATATGATGCTTTCTGGATTAAGTGATATTGTAAACTTACTATTTCCATTTGCACTCATATTTCTGGAAATATTTATATATCGGTTCAATAAAAAACCTAACGCGAACGGTACTATTATCATTGCTGTCGCCACACCATACTTATGTGTCAGATCTTTTGTTGTATATCTTTTATCTTTTGAAATTATGTAAAGAATAAATTCCATTCCTAAAACAAACATCATAGGAAGGAAATACTCTGCAATAAATCTTTTTCCACCTGTAAGCATTAGCAATAAAAGTATAAAATGAACTGCCCACCATTTTTTACTCTTGAGCTCATCAGACCATAATCCCAAGAAGATTCCCACAACAAAAGTAAGTGCAACCATCTGTGGGCAATAAGCTGCCTGGTACAAATTCATATCTCTGGCATTATCACTGCTAATAAACACACAGAACACAGGCAGCATAAATGCCCATGAATTATTCTTAAACAGCTTTTTTGAAAGCCATATCATACCGCTGCCAGCCAGTACAAAGGATATAGCTGATGATAATGCTCTGGCAAAAGGCTTATTCTTTATAATAGTCATCATCAACAAACTTATTGGTAAAGTATTAAACGTATATACTTCACCATTTACGCCATTCCATGACTTTGGATACAAATTACCTGTTGCCTTCACTGCATTTAAAAAACGAATGGATATTGCACTATCGCCATGTATATACGTCTGACCATATGTCATTATCGTATATATAGCCGATACTGCTGCAATAAAAGCAGCAAAATATATAAACATCCAACTTCTATTTTTCTTCATAACTATTTATCCTTTGAATATTTCTATTACTGCACAATGGTAATATTATAAAATTCCGCTTTGCCATCCATATTGTTCATGACATAAAACTGTATATCATTGATATATTTTTTTATCGTTAAATCCATAACTGCCTGCTCATCAGATACAGACAAAAGAGTATATTCAATATCCTCGTTTTGCTGCTGCGAATATATATCAAATTCACATATATTTAAGTTTTTGCCATTCACAGTAACAATATAATGACCTGGTGAAATGTTAAGATATGGACCATGTACTATTCCACCCTGTGTGATATAAATTACATCCTCTTCCCAGACACCACCGTAGTTAAAGTCAAGCTCTCTTGGATTTAGGATTCCATCATCAAGTCCGTTTGTAAATCTGTCGGCAATATCATTCTTATAAACATAAACAAATACTCTTACAGAGCCATCATATAAATCACCTAATTCCAATCCGTCGATAACATAGACCTCTGCTGGCTCGCCAACTAATCTTGTTGCAGGATCAGAACCATATACTCGCATCTGCTCATTGTATTCGTTTTCGGTAAATATAAGACCACAACGCCCCTCAGTAGGCTCGAATGCATCACTATCTACCTGAGCTACGATCTCACCAAGCGAAGCTCCAAATACCTTATAGGCACCAGATCTTATCTGCCCATTTGAATATACTTCATTTGGATATCCAACCCAATATGTTCCATACACCTTTGTAATTCCATGAGCAGAAAGTTCCTCAACAAAATGTTCTCTAGTTGCCAGCCTTTCTCGCCAGCCAATTGTCATTTTGCTGTACCCATATGAAAGTCTCAAAGTAGCTAAAACAAATAAAAATACTATTAAATAGCGAAGTATTTCCCTATCGTTAGCTATCACATGATAAATATAATTTGCTGAAATAATAAGAAATACTACAACTGTTCCATACAGATATCTCTCCTCAGTCTTATGTGACAGCACAATAACACCTATTAAAGCCATATTATGGATAGCACCAAAAGATAAATATCCCTGCTCATTATCACTGAGGTTCTTTATTCTTACCAACTGCAAAACTGGAAATACCACACAAATCAAAAGTGTTATAAGAATGCTTATCCAATTTGTAAGTCTGCTTCCGTTCTCTGTATAACCAAATATAATACAAGCATTCACAATAGTATTTTTGATACTCTCTATTATTCTGGCAACAGAAAAATCAAGCTGCAAAGAACTATTATCACCAAAATTCATATTATGGTGGCTGCATATAATCTTATACACTATGTGTCCCAACAATGCTGGTGCAAGCAATGTAGTCGAAGTTCTCTTTACGATTTCGACATAATCTTTTCTTTTTTTCAAAAAAACAAAAATCGCTAGTGCCAATAATAATGGGAGTATATATTCTGCAATATATCTAACCCCGCATGTAAGCATCATAAACACTAGAATACTGTGAATCACAAGTACTCTCTTAGGTATTTCTTTGCTATTAATTACATAGAAAAACAGACCAGCACAAATTGTAACTGCTATAACTGGTCCGTCATAACCACCTTGTATAAGTAACAAAAATCTCGCCATACCACTGCACAAAAAAGCACTGTACAATGGAATAGCGATAAGCCATGCATCATTTTTAAAGAATTTCTTAAACAGCCAGAAGAAGCCAACACAAAGAATAAGGTACACTGTAGTGTATGCTACCGAGCATGCAACAGAAGCTTTACCTATAAGGAAATTACATATAATTACAAACGGTAATACCGAAAAAGTATATACCTCACCATTCCCCGTATTCCATGTAGATGGATATAATTCATGTGTTTTCTCAACTGATTTAAAATATCTATATGCAATTGCTGAGTCAGAATGAATTACCGTTTGCCCATAAGTTAAATTTACATATACTACTACAAAAGCAGAGACTACGACTGCAATCATAAGAACTAGCTTAGTGTAAAATAAACGTTTAGACATATTCCCCTCATCAAAAAAATTCATGTCTTATCCTCGCAATTCTACTGATTTATATAAACTCTCACCGATTTCTTCCCATACCACATAGCCGCACACTGGTTTGTTCCACCATAATAGCCTCTAGCCCATTCTGGCACGAAGTTTGTTCCCTCATCAATACCTACTGGGTATGAGAATCTGGTCCATGGAACATTTTCTCTCTTCACTTCTACATCCATTTCTGGGGATTGTTCTATCTCTTCGATAATGCCTTCCCAGGTATAGTAAATAGTCTTAATCTGCTCGCGCTGTCTGATGATATCATATGGCACAATGTACATAAGTGTACCCATAAGCTTTGCTGCTCCAAGTGCTACAACTAATACTACTGCTGCAACCGAAACAGACACCTTCAGCTCAAGTGTTTTATTAAACTTATACGCCAAAGCCTGACCTAGCTGGAATGCTACAAACGCCATACCGACAAACATAACATAGTCAGCTGCGATAAGTGCTCTAGGTGTAATTTCCTCACCCAGCTTCTTTCTCTCACCAGCAACATATGGGAAGAGCGCACCAAACGCCGCAATGAAAGTTAATACAAAGCCTGCAATTACGTTCACAAATTTAGGATTATCCTTAGCCTTAATTGTAAGGCTGATTAAAATAATTGCTACAAATAGACCAAGTGTCCATGGATACTTTATAAGAGTCTCCACCATTCTCTTACCCAATGTATAAAGAGTAATATAAGCACCCTTAATAAGATTCATCTCACCCTTGTTATGGCTGTCAACTCTCTTATAGTTTCCTGGTGCAATTACAGTTATAACACCACTGATTACATAACAAATTAAAGGAAGAGCTTTCTTCCAGAAACCATCAGGATTATCGTTTTTACGAATAAATACAACATACAGGAAAAACAATCCCATAGGGACACAGTTCATCAAACCTGTACAAACGATAACACCCTCGATAATAGAAATAACATAGCTCTTCTGATCCTGAGTCTGAACATATTTAACGATGTGACTATAGCAGAAGAACATAAGCATCAGCATAAATGAATATCCTGGCACACCTGTCCACCAGTTATATACATCTGCATAATAATAGGTTGTGAAGATAAGAGTGATAACACAGAATGTGAAAGCACTCTTGATGAATGTATTCTCAATCTGTAAAAAACATCCAGCAAGCTTTCTCACTGCAAAAATCATTCCAATAGCTATAGCAAGAAATACGATAATCATACAGATTCCAAAGGAATGACCTGCATCATTAAACCAATATAATGGGTTAAATAAAATCTGAATAAGAACAGCAAATACGCCTGACTGTCCAAACCAGTTCATATAGTTCCAGGCAACTCTGTTAAAGGCTTCCACGATTCTATTAGATGAAAACCACTCTATTGCCCAGGCAAAGTCGTCTGTAGCCGGCATGGAATAATATACCGAATAAACAAATGGAGCAAACAAACATATGTAGAGAAATACAAATAATATTTTGCTCACCTTTTCATTAAATAACGTCTTATTATGCATTTTTATACTCCCAAAAACTTACTCAATCACATACTTGATCGACTTCTTCTGATAATAAACATTAGGCATAATCGTGCCATCCACAAAAATAGAATCCAAAGGAAGGTCGTAGGAATCCTCCTCCACTAATCCCATATACAGAAAATATGGAGACCAGGCTGGCTCCTCTGTTCTTGTGATTACCACATCATCCTCAGCCGAATTTTCGATTTCAAGAATAACACCATTCCAGTAATCGTAGCTCTGTGTTATCAAATCTCTTTTGCTAATAATATCTGTCTGGATAACAGGCTTTGTGCCACCGCGTACTACAAATGCCGCTGTAGCAAGTACACATAATGCGGCGAGCCCGATAACTACCTTGCCATTTCTAAATAATCTTCCAAGTCTTATGCATCCAATACCAATTCCGATGAAAAGAAGATAATCAAACAGATACTGCATTCTTACATCAAGATAAGTTGTAGTCATGGCTCTTCCATACACATATGGAAATACTGCGCCAAAGACAGTGATAAAAGTCATCACTGCAGTAAGAATAATATTATTACCATCCTTAAATGAAGCATGACCTGCTTTGAAGCCGAGAATGATAAGTCCCATAAAAAGCAGTACAGCTACTGGATGATAGAAAACCACATCCTTAACTCTAACAACAATATCAATCACAATCTGCTTTACAGCCATAGGCACGCTAGGCTCAATCTCATATGTATCCTGTCTGGCAAAATTACCTGGTGCAAATACAGTAGTTATTCCACCAATCATGAATACGATAAGTGGAATCAGTCTATTTATAAGAGTTTTCTTATTCTTGTAATCGCAGCGGCAAACATAAAAGACCACATACAAATACAGCACACCAAGTGGTACATCAAAGAACTCATTTGTAGCAGGAATAAGTCCGGCTAAAATCGTACCCACATAAAACTTCTTCTGTAATGTCTCTTCATATCTCACCGCAAATGTAAGTGTCAGCAAGAAACATGCAAAAGGTACTGTGTAGGCAGTAGCGCCAATGTACCAATTATATGCCTCAGAATAATAGAAGGTTGTAAAGCATACAGCCACAATCAAAAATATTGCCACATTAAGCAATGTTCCCTCAAGCTTCAGAAGTCTGTTTAACAAAACTCTGAAGGTATAAAGAATTACAGCAAACACGATAAGAAAAACAATGATGTCACAGATACCGTAAAATCTTCCCATATGTCTTTGAATGTTTAGCGGATTAATGAGCTTTTGGAAGAAAAATGTAAGCCATCTTCCACTATGGTATTTCCAGCTCCATAAACTGTAGCCTGCTGCATCCACCAAAAGGTTATCTGAGATAGATCTTGTTCCAAAGGAAAAATCATCACATGCAGGCACTGAATTATACATTGAAAACGCCATAGGAATAATCATTACCACGTAGAGAATTCCCATTACGCAATTAACTATCTTTTCACTTAATGATTTATTCATCAAAATCCTCCGCTTTTATAGTCTATTTATTTTTGCAAAGCTCATCAAAAAGCCCGTTGTACTTGTCATACATTTTCTTTTTCTCAAAATAATGAGCCTTCTCAATGCAAGCCTTTGAGCGTTCCTCGTTCTTTGCGCCCATAGACTTTATCCCCGCAATAAGCCCTTCCTTGTCGTACTTATCCACAAGAATTCCGCAGCTCTCGTTGATTTCTTCCCTGCATCCACCAGTATCATAGGTGACTACAGGAGTGCCGCAAGCCAATGACTCTAAAATAACTGTTGGGAAATTATCCTCTATAGAAGCATTTACAAACACATCTGCCTCTGAATAAATCTCAATCAGCTGCTGCACATTATTGGTACGAGTGATAGGAATGATTTCCTTTGGTACCTCTGCCACCTGCTCAGGCTGTAGGCCTACAATAACAAGCTTGTAGTCATCTGGTAGGTTTTGTCCTATATATTTAATATCCTCAAAGCCCTTTCGAACCGTCCACTCTGAGGCAAGGGCAAGAACCATCTTCTTATCTTCTATGCCATGAGATTTTTTAAATTCTCCCTTGGAAGGCTTAAATAAATCCAAATCAATTCCGTTGTTAATAACTTCTATTCTGCACTCCTTAAGAAATGACTCCCTTGCCAAATCTCCAAGCCATGCTGAAGGTGCTACAAGGGTAAGGTTCTTACTGATACCAGCAAAGAGCTCCTTCTTTAATTCGTAATTACGTTTTGACTTGTCCAGCCAGATTGATTTTGGATATCTCCTAAGCTCTGGACAATGATGACAGCCTGTCTTCCATTTATCACAACCTGCCAAATCAAAATATGGGCAATGTCCAGTGAATGGCCAGCAATCATGAAGTGTCCAAACCACAGGAATATCGGCTTCCTTAAGGTACTCAAATAAAATCTTATAATTACAAAAATAGCCATGGATGTTGTGGAGATTCACAATATCTGGCTGAAATTCCTTAAGTCTCTTTACCAGCTTTTTAGTGGCTATCACAGAGCCAAGGCCATGAGCATCAAACAATCTGGTAATAACCAAATGCCATGCCAAATAAAATTTATTTCCAATCTTATAGCGGTTCACACCATCGCCTTCGTTTGCTTGTCTGGCCCAGCACGCCAAGCCCTCGTTTCCAGCCGCTATATAGTTTTTATATATGTCATCACAGATAGTGGCTGGCCCGCCGCCTTTTCCACTTTCCGCATTGATTACCGCAAGCTTCATTTTATAATTCTCTCTTACTAATCTGTTATTTAAGGTATTTACGTGGAATCATGTACACAAGCTTTCCCTTTTTAGAAAGCTCAATAAGCACATCCATCATCTTCTTGCAATCCTCTACAATACCAAGATTGCAGCCTCCGATATAGGTCTCATCAAGAACTCCAGCTTCCTTGAGCATTCCAGAGGTGCGCTCCTCCATGCAGTACTGAGCCCACTTATCCGCCTGCACTCTTACAAGCTTCTCAGATACCTCTCCGTCTATACGAACCTTATAGTATCTCTCCTCATACCAGTCCTTTACAGGCCAATCCTCGCCCATTAAATCCGGAACCATATGAGAGCCCATTGTGTTGCTGCTACTTGCCTTCACACCTGCAAAGAGCAGCTTAGCACGATTCTCGTAGCAATACTGCCATGCACTTGTCTTATCATAAACCGATGTTGCTTCCATATCATGCGCCATCATCTCTTTTGCCTTTGGTCCCATGGCTGCAAGTGAATTATATGGGAAGGCTGTACGAATCACATCCGGCTCGCACAAAAACTTATTTGGAAGCATTCCTGTCCAACAGATAGTCTTCTTTGGGTCGTACGGTCTGCTCTTTTCTGTAGGAGCTGTAAGATTTGTGGTTGGAAAGCAAGGAAGCACAAAGGTAATACCATTTTCCTTCACCTGCTTTTTCATAAAGTCGATAAACTCTTCAGCAGTGATACCGATAGTTTTGAGTCCATCCATAGAAGAATGAATGAGAACAATATCTTCAGGCTCTAAAACTGCCAATACTCTCTCGAAAAACATTGCCTTGAGATTCGGATCAATCTCTTCTGCCACTACTGTTCCATGACTTTTCTTAGCTCTTATTTTCTTTGCAGTTTGTTTAAGCTTTGGAAATTTTCCAAGAATAACTCTTGAGCCAACCTCGATAATTCCAAATCGCTCTAAAAGAGAAAGCTCCATTTAACTAAACTCCTAATTCATCTATAAGAATTGTCTTGTTATCGTATTTGCGAAGTGCCTGACCAGTCATAAATATCTTTCCGACTCCATTAGGAAACATGATAGTTCCGAACTGCCCTGCTCCCATCGGAATAATATCCTTTTTACCTGAGAAGATTTCCTTTGCCTCAGCCTTTCCATCAACCCACTTAACATAGTAAACGTGGCTGACTCTATCCTTTACGCCTAGTCCAAGCTTATATGTAAACTGATATTTTAATCCTGTAATGCGGCTATCCGGCTCTACCGATGTAGAAAAAATCATTTCATCTTCCGAAATCGCCTGACCATAGATGCAAGGTCCGGCAATAGGCATTACAGCCGTTATATCTTTAGTATCAAAATCCAACTGATACAAATAATTCTGTTCTAATGGTGTGTCTGTGGTATACAAAAGACCATTTTCTATATGAAGCGCCACGCAAGCTCTGTAGGCCTGCTTACCGCTGACTATCACCTTTACTTCACTGAAATCATTTTTAGCTTCGTAGATTCCTGACTCTTCATCCTTATCTCCAGTAAGGATGTAAACACAATCCTTCTGTGGGCATGGCACAAGCCCATGTATGTGATATATGCTTCCTGCCGGGAAGGTGTATACCACCTGCCAGCTTCCATCTAAATTTCTTCTATGGATATTTACTTCAGCACCTTCATGGTTTAAAAAGTACTCACCATAATATATGCCATCTGTAAAACCTGTCACGCCTTCTATCTTTGTAAAGCAAAGAGGATTGTTCATTTCTGAACGGAAGCTGTGTTCCTCTGTAATTTCACCAGTGCCACAATTCACTCTAAAAATTGCACCATGATACGAAACAAGTGCCACATGATCATTCACGAAGACACCGCACCTTGGCTCCAATCTCAGTGCTCGAGAAAACAACCTAATAGAACCAATGGTTCTCTTTACAGATGAGATAGGCAGCGCCACAATCTTTCTCCTGCTACAGCTAATATCTTCAGATATAAAAAGCTTTGGCCCCTTACTAAATAAATAGTATTTATTTGAAAAACAAATCAGCTTGTTTTTATAAATATTCATCATTAGATTTTACCATTTCTCTTATGTAATGTAAAAAACAGGAAGATTATCCAACACACTGCGGAAATAGCTTCACCCGCTCTAAGCCCTGGTGTCACATAATCGAATACCACCTTGTGTTCTCCGGCAGGTACCTTTATAAGCATCATGCCACCGGACACAATGATGTCTGTCTCCTGCCCGTCCACTGTAGCTGTCCAGCCAGCGTCATAAGGAACACTAAAATATACATAAGTGTCCTTATCATATCCAGTGACACACTTCATGCCATGGCCATCCTTTTCAAAACCAAGAACAGCTCCATAGGTGTGTTCCACCACATAGTCATTTACTGATGTTTCAAAATCAATATTCTCAGCCTTCTTCTCAGGCAAATCACCTGCCACCTGAGCATACTGCTCCTTAGAAACCTCGTCTTCACTGATAACCACGCTATCCAAAAGAGCAATGGCTCTCTGATTTACATCAAGCCTTCTCAGCTCTTCTTCAGTGATGTAAGAATCCGCTGCAAAACCAATTGGACATGCTCCACGCTCCATGAGATACATAGTCTCAAGGTTTGTAGGATACTCTGCTATACATGTTCCAGTTGGATCAAAGGACAGATAATACTTACCTGCCAACAGCTCAGCCAGTCCTGGGATTTCATTCTTGGGCATAGCCGATTCCTGAGAATAATAATCAAATAAATCCTCAAAATCACGAATGCTGTTTGTATCTGTAGAAGACTGATTTGTAAAGCCTGCTACATGTGCAGTCATGCTGATAAGATTCATAGTATCGTTTAGTCTGTACTGATTATTAGGAAGCTCCAACTGAGTTCCAACAAGAAATCTCTGCTTATAGGCCTGATATCCCATCCAGGCACTTCCTCTGTAGAAAAACATCACAGAAGCAAGAAGTACAAGAGCACATGCTGATGTACCTGCAAACATTCTCTTATAAACCTGACTATCGTTGATTACAAAAATAGCTGTGAGAATAGCTCCACCAACAGCTATGGTAATCCATGCAAATAATTTTATATATGAATTAATCCATACTCTGTCTCCCACCTGGCCTGCATTGAAAGCAAATAGTACTGCAATAAATATAGCGATAAAACAGATATAGATTCCCGTACCAAGCTTCACAGCTTTAGCATCTGGTTCCTCCAGCATTCTAATAGATGCAAGTACAGCCATAAGTGCAAACATATACCACCATCGCATCTGAGCCGCACTGTATAAATAAAACAAATCACTGAGAAGTGGAATAAAGCATGCCACTGCACAGCAAATAATAATCTTTGACAGCCAGTCTCTCTTCTTGATCAGATAAGCAATAACCATCCCAAGACCTATCATTGGAAAGTAGAAACCATGGCTTGAAAATCTTGTCTCATAGATAGAACTCATTACAGTCATAGGTTCTCCTGGCAGCAACAGGTTCCTAATGATGTACATGTACTCGCTAAGGTCTGTTGTCAGCATTGACAGAAAGCCCTTGAAATTACCTGTACGTGGATTCCCTGATACAAAAATAATATTAGGCACAAATATGATTGCAGCCATACCCACGCCAAAGATTCCGCAACCTACACACTTTATGGCATCCATTGCCATTGCTTTGATATCGCGGCTTCCAAATCTGCAAATATAATAAATTACAAGGAAAACTACTTCTCCTACGAAGAAGAAATAATTAACTATGCAATTTAAAAATATCGTAAAGACGAAGAACTTATAATCCTTTTTCTCCTTGTAACGCTCCAGTCCTATCAGAAGAAGCGGGAAGAAACAGATCGCTTCGTGGAAATGATAATAAACCATGTTTACAAGTGAATAGCCACAGAATGCATAGAGCACTGAGCCAAGCACTGCCCACTTACTGTCATTTACAAATCTTCTAAGGTATAGGCAGGAGAAAACACCTGCAAAAGAAAACTTAAGCATGAATATCCAGGCTACGATATATGGGAAAGCGTTTGCTGGGAACAGCATACTAAGCCAGAAGAATGGGCTTCCAAGCTCATAAAAGCTGAATCCATCCATTGTAGATGTACCAAGATCAATATCCCAGCTAAAACCACTGATACCACTATCTAAAAGTGCATTGTGCAAGCCAATGGTAAATGGGATTTGCTGGTCGTTAAAATCGTTTGTTAACACAAAAAAGCCTTCTCCCTTAATTACAAAAGGTAAAAAAGAGAGAAAAGCTATTATAAAACAAATTATTCCGGATTTTACAAAATCCTTTTTAAAGAAGTCTTTAATTTTCGTACTCATTATTAAATCGATATGACTCCATTCCTTCTCTTAAAAGTTTGAGACCCATATCCTTGCTCTCTGCATAAACGCAAGGCATACGACGGGACAGGAATAGATTTGGCGCCTCAGTAATAGAATAAGCACCACATCTATTAAAGGTAAGCACATCACCCTCTTCTAAAGAAGGAAGCTCAACCTCGCGAACAAGCACATCTGCAGTAGTACAAAGGCTACCAACAATACAATACTTATCCTTTGCTGGTCTTGTAGTGCTAACGGAAATCTCAGGAATCTTCATACCCTGAATCTGACCAAAATAATTCAGATGATGGATACCACCATCCACGATTACATAGTTAACACCCTTTGATGGCTTAATCTCCTTGACTGTAGTCTCAAAACGTCCACAGGTGCTGGCGATAAATCTGCCCATTTCTATACCAAGCTTAACAGATTCCTTGAAATCTGTGATAGCTTCCATGGCAACTGCGAAATTCTCAAAATCCTTATCATCAGAAGGTGAATCGAAATACTCGATACCTGCTCCAGGACCAAACTCTAGGAAATCTATGCTGATACCAAGCTCCTTTGCAGCATCAAAAAGCCCATGAACATTAGCCCTATCTGCCTCGAACTTAGCACTACGCACCTTCTGTGTGCCTGAGAAATAGTGAATGCCTGCAAAATCCACGTGTGGATACTCTGAAAGAGTCTTCAATAATTCAACAACTGTGTCCTGATCCATACCAAACTGATTTCCACTGGTAAGACGAAGAAGTACCTTTGCATGGCAATCCTTTTCAGCGCATACCTTTTCAATAAGGCGAAGCTGACGAGGGCTCTCGGCAGTGATAATATCCACGCCGTACTCAACAGCCTCTGTGATATCCCATTCTTCCTTTAAAAGACCTGAATAAATAATCTTTACAGGTGGAACAGAAGCGGCCTTACAAATAGAAAGCTCGCCAGGAGAACAAACCTCCAAATGACGAACCATATCAATAATATAAGGCACCAAAAAAGGGTTAGCCTTTATTGAATAGGTTAACTCTATTTCTGGGATGAGGGACTTAATTCTGTCCACTCTCTCCTGCAATATATCGATGTTAAAAATATATGCTGGTGTATTAATCATTATTTCTTTAATGTCTCCACTAATGAAACCATAGCATCAAGCGAATTAAAGTGTGCTGCTGTAAGATACTGTGGCTCAACCTCAATATCAAACTCTGACTCAAACTGTGCAATAATTGCAACGATGTCGAAAGACTCTAAAACACCGCCGTCTACTAAATTATCCTCTGTAGCGTAATCAATGTCTGGCCTTACGCCCTCTAAAATATCAAGAACTTTATCCTTCATTACTATACATCCTTTCAAGTTCCTTTAAATCTATTTTACTATTTGGCAACTTTGGAAGGGCTTCTAAATTAATCATTTTTCTAGGCACCATAAAACCTGGAATGATTCCTCTTAAGCCCGCAGAAAGCTCCTTAATTGTTGCCTCGCCAACATAGTATAGCACAAGAACTTCATTTTTTGCATCATAAATTACAGCGTTCTCTCCAACGCCGGCTATATTAGATGCTGCTGCCTCGATTTCATCAAGCTCTACACGATGTCCCATATGCTTAATCTGGCGATCCTTACGTCCGTGGAACTCAATATTTCCATCAGGAAGAATCCTGCCCACATCACCAGTCTTGTAAATCAGCTCTCTATATCTGTTATTGAGCGGATTCTGAATGAAATCCTGATTTGTTCGCTCTAAATTCTTGTAGTAACCAAGTGCGAGTGTTGGACCTGTAACACAGATTTCACCAAGCTCACCTGCTGCTGGCTCCTTACCATCCTCATCGATAAGGATGATTTTATAATCATCATAAGCCTTTCCGATTGGAACACTTTCGTAATCCATTGTATGCTCATCTACCACATAGTATGTGCAAGAAGCTGTAGCCTCTGTAGGACCATACTGATTTACAAAAAGTGCATTTGGAAGATTGCTTATCCAGTATTCAAGAACTGGCTTTGTCATAACTGAGCCTGAGAAGCACACCTTATTTACAGTTTTAAGTGTGTCGTTCTTGAAGGCATGGAGTGTATCCAAAAGTGTCATTGATGATGATGTCCATCCGATTGATGTGACACCCGCGTTATTTAATGCATCAAAAAGCTTATTAGGCTGCATAAAGAATTCCTTTGGGGTAAGGAATGATGATGCGCCTGTATATAATGGAATGTAGATATCTCTGATTGCTGCGATGTAATCAAGTGGCGACTGATTGCCAAGAATATCTTCATTTGTGATTCCCATAACCTTTACATAGGCTCTGATGTAGCAGATTACGTTTCGGTGGCTTGCAATAACGCCCTTTGGTACTCCGCTTGAACCTGATGTGTAGATGATGTAAAGAGGATCTAACTCTGTCATCTTCTCTCTTACTTCATCAAGCTTTGGCTGATCAACAGGTGCCTTTTCAAGCTCCTCCACTGTGAGAACCTTCACATCTGCCTTGCCTACCTGCTCTAAGATTCCCTGAACCTTTTCCTTTAAAGCCTCGCTTGTTACTACAGCCTGTGGCTCAAGATTTGTAAAGATTGAATCTAGTCTCTTGATAGGAAGTGTAACATCCACAGGAGCATAAATTCTTCCTGAGTATGCCACACCAAGATAACTGGCAATCATCTTTGGCTCCTTGCCCATCACTACTGCAATTGGACCCTCTGGAAGATTAGCATTTAAAATCGCAGAGCCAACACTCTTTGCAATGTCGCTAACCTGTGAAAATGTAAGACTGTAGTCTAAATTTGAATATACTGTTTTTTCTGGATATTTTTCTGTGCTATTTTCTAGCCATTCTAATATATTTTTCATTTTCTTTCCTACTTCTGAAAACTCTTCTTTAAAATTGGAATAGGCTTTGCCAAATTTCCAAATACTGTTTCGCCATCTTTTACTGCTCGTCCAACAACTGAGCCCATACCAACTGTAACATTCTTTCCAATATTGATACGATTCTTTACGTTGGCGCCTACGCCGATAAATGTGTTCTCTCCAACATCTACGAAACCTGCAAGTGTAGCCTGTGCAGCCATACATACATTTTTATGAAGGACAGATTCATGTCCAATACTAACAAGGTTATCAAGCTTTACATTGTCCCCAATAACTGTATCACCACAAGTAGCAAGCTCAATAACATCGCAAGCGCCAAGCTCTACGTTGTTTCCAATAACAACTCGTCCAAGTGAAGGCATAGAAATCAAATCACCATTTGGATCCTTAGCCTTTGTGAAGGAATTACATCCTACAACAACGTTTTCATTGCAAAGGAAGTTGTCACCGATTGTAGCATGCTTAATCTTTGAACCAGGAAGAATAAGTGCATTGTTTCCAATATGTACGTTAGGTCCGATAAAGCAGCCCGGGTAAATTGTGCAGTTCTCGCCAATGGTAGAATCTGAAGTGATGTAGTAGCCTTCTTCTTCAAAGAACTCTGGAAGAGGCATTCTCACATCTCTGTACTCCATAGCAAATAACGCATATTCGTACTGAGGATACTCACAGAACACCACGTGATTATTCTCAAGAATCTCCTTTGAAAAAGTGATATTGTCTTCTGCAAAAACAAGACAATCCTTATGTCCCTCTAGGAAAGCTCCAAGGTGTTCAACCTGCTTCTTGATAAACATAAATGTGTTATCAACTGGCTCTCCGACATAAGAAGTGCCGTTCAGGGTTTCTATAAACTTTGCTTTTTCTTCTGCTGTTAACATAATCTTACCTCATTTAAAAAGTTGATTATACCTATCTATATAATTCCAATTTACCAGCATCCTTATTATATGTATAAATGGAACCTGATAAAATATTGCCTTCTTCAAAAAGCTCCATGTAGTTTGTTGTCAGACATTCATTTATATCATACACAGCCACATAATCAAACTCTGAAGTGATAATTGCCTGAAGATCATCCACACTAATAATAGAACTTCCATCCTCAGGTGTATTGTTTGGGAAATATCCATTACTCTGATCAATTACCCTTGGCTTTGAAAATGTATTTAACATGGCTGGAATAATATCCTGACCATCATTTATAACCACAAGGATTCTGGCATTATCCTCACAGTTCTCATTAATCTTTGACGCAAGCAAATCAACATTGTATCTATATTTCTGAGAATCTTCAACTGATTGTTTGCTGGTATAGTAAACTATATTGTCCTTTTGGCTGTGATAAACACTTGTAAGCATTCCCAAAGCAAGTACAACAGGAATCACCTTGCCATCTGCATCTATAAGCATATCCCTAAGCGTCCAGAACATCAGAAGTATTCCAGTTAAAAACATGATTCCACAATATCTGTCAAAGGAAGCAAGGTTCAGTGCCTCATCCTCTGCAAATCTTGAAATATAAAGTGGAAACATTGAAAGAATGTAAAATACAATTACAACTCCGGGAATAACTGCTCCCGAAACAGCAGCTGACTTATTTAACTGCTTGCGCTTATAAAGACTCACATGCAAACAGATAAATCCAATCACAAATAGTGTCATTATCGCTGCGTAATTAAAGCCTAGTCTCTCATAATATACGTATCTGTATGTGAGAGCATTTCTGAAATTCGTATATACGGTAGTGCAGAATTCATTTCCGTTTCCCTGAATTGTTTCAATGGTGCCCTTTAAATTAAAAGGCTGGCTGAACTTCTGCCCTGTATTTGAAACCTTCAACTCCAGTTTCCAAAGAAGCTTTGCTGCAGCCATAGCAATAATCGGCGCAAGTGGCCACACCAGCTGCTTCTTTCCAAATCCCTCTCGGGAAATGTAATCAACAAAATAATACAAGCCAATAAACATGGCAAGGTATATTCCAACATCCTTTGATAATACAAGCACTGCTGCAAGCATGGTCATGTAGACATTGTAAACCCAGTCCTTTTTCTTTGTAATGGAAACAGCAGCAAAGCCACATCCACCAAGCACTCCAAGGAACGGATCAATATAAAGGGATGAATAAACATCCTTGAAAAACTGCAATGGTAAAATCAGACATACCGGCCAGCTTATTACAATAACAAGCTTCTGCACCAGACTTCTGTCCTTCATCTTCAAAAATGGAAGCATGACAATTACTGCCAATAGCTGATAAGCAAAATATGCTTTCCATTCTGAGAAGTCACCTGTGACCGTCATGTTTATCTTTTCCAAAAGATACTGAAAAAGTGACATGGCAGGTGGATAAGATGGGAATATTGCTCCGGAACCTTCTGCCGTTCCAAAGGCATCCATCCTTGTCATTATAACCACTGTGTCAAGCCAGTGGGAAAACTCATCAGTATGTATCGCCAATCTGTCCTGATTGTAATAAGCAATCATGGCTGAAATAATGGCAAATACAACAAATCCCGGAGTAACCAGATTAAATATCGAATCCTTTATCGAAACCTCTGACTTGCCCCGTATAATCCAGTAAATAGTGTAGCCGTACAAAACAGCTGCTACCAGACAAACGATAATCCAGCCAGCGCCAAGGATATTTATCATTCCTGTTAAAAATAAAATCAGAATGATTCCCATTGCCAAAAGAGGCAGAGTCTCCTCAAAGGTTCTATTCAGTTTAAATGCTGCAAAAAAACTAAAGCTACAGATTACAGCTATAAACAATACAACTGCTACCACTTTTTACTCCTTGGATTTAAAGATAATAGTTCTCTGAACAGTGTAGTTAAAGAGATACAAAATGATTTCAACTGGAACCTTAATGATTACTGGTGCAATCATAGGAAGCATTGCTGAAAGATTAGTAACAGCCCAGCCTGAGATTGTTCCTGAAATCACTACAAGCACCAAATACTTTGCCAGCTCCACTGCTGTGTTGCCCTCGCCCTTAAACACCATCTTCTTATTCAAAGAGAAGTTTACAAGACATGAGCAGGCTCTTGCTATGTAAGTAGCAAGCATGATCTTTGCGCCACATGAGTGAGCAATGATAAATACAATATAATCAATCAATGCTGAAAACAGCGATGAGAATGAATATTTGATAATAATACTGTATATACGAATTGAATCCTTAACTGGATTGAAATGAGAAGACTCATTATTGTTCTCATATACAGTCTGGATTGTAACCTCCTGAACACCAATGCCATTTGCTTTCATGTCGAGGAACATGTTTGTCTCGTATTCGTATTTTTCTCCCTCGCACTTTGCTGCGATTTCAAGGAAGCTAAATGGAAGCCCGCGAAGTCCTGTCTGTGTATCGCTTACATCGATACCACAAGCCCACTTATATACCTTTCGGGAAATGCCATTTCCCATACGGCTTCTCCAAGGCACATTTCCTGTATCAAACTTTCTACAGCCAAGCACCACATCATCTGGGTGCTGCTCCATGCAGTCTGCCACCTTTACAATATCCTCTGGACGATGCTGTCCATCAGCATCCACGGTGATAATACCAGCCTTTACAAGCTCAGGATTAAGAAGTCCATAATTAATTGCAGATTTTAAGGCTCTGCCTTTTCCCTGATTAACAGCATGTGTGACAACAATCGCTCCCATCTCCTTAAGCTTATTAAAGATAGGTGCATACTTTTCCTTGCCGCCATCATCTATTACCAAAACGTTCTCAAAAAGTGTAAGAATCTCCTCTGTGAGAGGCACAAGGCTCTCCAAAGGCTGATACGCTGGTATAACTATTAACTGTTGTTTCTTCATTCTATTTATTCTCCATTACTATCTAACTCTTCTAAAAGCTCCATCTCTTCCTCATATGTGAAGAAATCCTGCTCCTCAAGAGCAATTCCTTGTACGTCTCCTCTGGTAGTGTAGTACATAGGCTTAAATACATGTGAAAAACTACCGTTGCCATTTGCTACCCATATACCATTAAAGAAGATGCTTAACAGAAGCAATATTGTAATCAATCCTCTGTATTCCACTTCTTCCTTTGCAAAAAGAAGTATCATAATCATCACTACATAAAGCGCCATGTGACCACTTACAGCCACACCGTCTTCAGCAAAAAATGCCCAAATCAACTGTGCAACCGCTGAAAATATAAAGATAGTCCAAAGAATCACCTTTGTTTCAGCGCCTGCGTTTCTGTAAGAACCAATTCTTGTATAGCTGCTAACTTCCTTCTCTCTCATAAAATATGGGAACCAGAAAAAGATAATCAGACAACCTGGCACTAATTGGCTTGCTCCAATTCCATCTGTTTTATAAAGGAAAGTAGCACCCATAAATACTATAAAGTATAAAGTGAAAAGTGCTCTTTCTGTTTCCTCTGAAATTCCTTTAAGTCTGTCCCAGATTCTTATGATGCAAACTGGAAGATATGCGATAACAGCAAGACACAGGTAGTTAACCATTGTCTGCCCAAAACGTATATACATAGGTTCTGGATTATCCTTGTTTATCATGGCTGGAAGCTGAGTTAGGATATCTCCCCAGCTTACAGTGAATTGTAAGTATAAAACCACTGCAATTCCAAGCAGGATACAAATAATCATGTAACTGATGAAGGTGCTTCTTGGAGCCTCATCCTTTATACACATAAGCAACCAATACGCGCCTAAAAATACTGCCATAATAAGCATAGGTGGATATGCCACCACAGTAATGCTTGCTGTCAGTGCTGTAAGCGCAGCATATACCGGTTTTCTATTATCATAAAATCTCATGATAAAACAGATGATGAGCATCATTCCAAAATCACAGAAGGTGTGATGTGAAAAATCCTTCCAGCCTAAGATGAAGGTAAAATATAAAAGCGCCGCTGGAAATGCTCCATCCTCAAAATCACTATTTCTGAAAGTACAGAATACGTATATCGCCACGATAAGCCTTACAAGGATGTAGCAATATCTCATAAAAAGCACCAAGCCTATATTTAAGGATAAATCCGCAAAAAGAGGCTGAAGAACCTGATAATAAAGCGCAATAAGTGGATATGTGAGAAGACCTCCTGTCTGTACTGACTCCCAGCCATCCACAAGGCCATGCTGTCCCTGATAGATGCTCTTATAAAGGGCCATAAGGCCTCTCTCCTCTGCGGGCAAGCCGTACTGAAGTGTGACCACCGTCCACACCAAAATAACCGCTGCAATCAGGAAATGTATTATGCCCTTTTTCTCTTCAAATAATTCTCCCATTGTGCCCTCATTTTTGTTTATATTACTTTCCATAGTCCATTTTATTTTATACTATTATCTTTGCTTATGCTAGTATCTAAGTGTATAATTAGCCTTAATGAAAATTAATCGGAGGACGAAATGACTAAGAAAAAACAAAGCATCATCGCCACTACCGCGGTGATTTCTGCTCTTACCCTCTGTTTCAAGGCTCTTGGCTTTGTAAAGCAGGCTGTTATTGCCTACTACTTCGGCACCACCTTTGAGACAGATATATATAACGTAGCCTTTAATTTCGTAGGAATGTTGGGTTCTGCATTTATCAAATCCATCACCCTTTCCATTATCAGTATTTACACACATACGCTTGTAAATAAAGGTAAAGAGGCTGCTTCAAAGCTTATCTCCGCCTGTCTGGAGATTTTGCTTCCGGTAGTTTTGGTAGTAATGCTTCTTTCATATGGGCTTACACCTTATATTGCAAAGATGCTTGCGCCTTCCTACACACCTTCGGAATCACTTTTATTACAGCATTATCTTCATATTTGTTATCCATTTTTTATCTTTGCTGTAATCACCCTTATTTGGACATCCCTGATGGATTCCAACAAGGATTTCGTTGTTAGCCGTACTGAATCATTTATCACCAGCACGGTAACAATTATTTCCTGTGTCCTTTTATATCGAACACTTGCTGTTTCATCACTGGTTGTTGCTCAGTACATCAGCTACATTATATTTGGTTCACTGCTTCTCATCCGTGGACGCAGATATTTTAAATTTACTATCACAAAAATATCTGAGGTGCCCGAGGTTAAAACAGTTCTTCTTACTGCTTTGCCAATCTGTATTGGAGGATCAGTAAACCAGATTAATAAGATTGTAGATAATTCAATTTGTACCGGTCTTGCCTTCGGTGCTGCCACAGCCCTTACACTTGCTGTTTCACTTGAAGATTTCGTATGTAATGTACTTATCAATAACGTTGTAGATATCCTTTATGTGAACTTTTCAAATTACACTGCTGAGGGTAATAAAGAAAAGCTAAACTCTACAATGAGATTTGCCGTAAACTCCATGATTTGCATCATGATTCCAATTACAATCATCACCTGTATGTGCTCCCGTGAGATTGTTGCAATTGCTTATCGCAGAGGAAACTTTGATGAACGTTCACTTGTTATGACCTCTGCCGCACTTATCGGTTACGCAGTCGGTTTTACCAGCTCTGGTGTCAGAGACATCATCATCCGCGTTTTATATTCCTTCAAGGATACAAAGCGTCCTATGATTACCGGATTCTTCGCCGTAGCTGCCAATATCCTCGCCAGTATCATCCTTTCCAGATACATCGGTATTATGGGTGTTTCAATTGCCAGCTCGATTTCCCTTACCGTGAATTTCTTCATTAATTCACACATGGTTAAGACGCACATTCCTGATTACAACGTTCATCAGTTTTTACCTACACTGCTTAAACAGATTCCTGGATCCCTTGTACTGATGCTAATCATTTATGAAATTAAGCACTTCTTTACAGGCAACCTTGTAATCTTCCTTTTGTCGACATTTATTGGTTTATCTGTTTACGGAGTGATTTTACTTGGATTAAAAATTGAAGAAGTTAATATGATCAAACAAAGAGTATTAGCTAAGATAAAAAAGAATGGTTAGGGTTTTGCCCCTAACCATTTTCTTTACTCATTTTTATTCGTACTTAGAAGGTGTGATAAATGTAAGCTTAACGCCCTCTTCCTTTACTTTTCCAAATAATTCCTTATGATACTGATTTCTCTTCTGCGCCTCCTCGGCATTGTATGGATGTCTCATGGAAGCATCGAAATAGTTCTCATTAATATCAACTGAGAAACCGTCAAAGCCTGCAAGAAGAATTTCCTTTACCTCGCAATTCTTGAGAAGATTGAGTGAAATTACTGTCGCAGAATCTCTGGCCTGCTCATCCACGTTAATCCACTTGCTGTAATCAAGTACCTTTACGTTTCCGCGTCCACCCTTGGAAATATTTGAAGGTACGATAACATTTTTATTTCCTGCTACAGCTGCGCTGTAAGCCTCTGTTCTTGTTGTAAGAAGATAATCAAAAGCTATGTCAATATTGCTGTTAAGACCGATTGAGAATACATCATCGTCTGCCACAAGCTCTTTAATCTTATCTGCTGCGTCCTTGATACTTCTACCTGGAGCAACAAGAAGTACCTTCTTGCCTCCGATCTGGTTCTTAATATCCTCAACAGCCTGTGTATCATCAACAGTCTTGCTCTTGTTGTACTCAATGTATACCTGCTCTGCATAAGCCTTATCGAAGGAAATTTTCTTTTCCTCAGCAAGCATATTTAAAAGCTCGCTTACCTGGTCGATTGGAAGCATATGCTTGTTGAAATAGTAGCTAGCATAGCTTGGTGTACAGTGATTAGCTGATGATAAGTAATACTCTGGTGCATAGCCCCAGTAAAACTCGTCGTGAAGCTGGTTGATAACCTTATCAATAACATCTAAAAGTGGCTGGATAACATACTCACCACCGTAGAAAAGATTAAGGTGCTCAAGTAAAAGCTCTGTGTTAAGGTTTCCTGCCCCCTTACCCATTCCCATGATAGAGCTGTCTACCATGATAGTTCTTGTAGTAGGGAACTGGAGCATTGAAATAGCATTTGAATATGAAAGCTGTAAGTTGTTATGTGAGTGGAAACCAAGCATCATATTTCTGTCAAGGTTGTAATCCACAAGGTTTAACATACGCTCCATATCGTTTGGACGCATCTCTCCAAAGCTATCTACAATGTAAAATCCCTTAGCGTTTGGTATTTCTTTATTTACTGTCTCAATTAGTTCTAAAAGCTCAGCGTCTGAATATCTCATTGTAATCATTGGCTGAATATAGAAATCATATCCCTTGGACATGATGATTCTAGCTTTCTCAAGCATATTAAAACGGTCCTTCTTGTGGAAAGCCATTCTAATACCATCGATTGTATCTTCTCCTCTAGGTGCAAGATTGTTTACATCGAATTTACCATAATCAATCATTGCAACATACTGGAGACCAGGCTTCTTAGACTTAAGGATTGCCTCCTTGATAAATGTGTCGTTAATGAATTTTGTTCTGCCGTTCTCAGAACCATCCTTGTCATCGATATATCCCATTTCGATGATATCGATATTTGCTGCTTCCTGAGCTGCAAGAATCTTCTCCATATAGTCTGTGCCAAAATTGAAATCATTGACACATCCACCGTCACGTAATGTTACATCTAAAACCTTAATTCTGTTCATTTAAAATCCTCCGAAATTATAGCTCTAAGTCTACAATTTTTTCTGCAAGTGTGAAGTCCTCTGGATTATCAATATCCACGGCTTCTTTAAAGGAAACCTCGCTTACATATGGGTGGTCTCCAATTCTGCGATGCTTCTTTTCAAATACTTCCTTCGTAAATACGTATACACCGGATGTCTCCTGATATATAGGCTTTAAATCCTGTGTTCTTGGAACATTTGTAGCATCAAAGTTTAATGGCTCGCCATCCTGCCATAAGTAATCCTGAAGCTTAAGTGCGCAGAATGCCGAATCGTATTCTCCTGACTTAACTGCATTGATACAGTTTTCCATTGTCTCCTTTGTGATGAAAGGAGCTGTGGCATGTGCATAAACATAAATATCTGCATCTACAGTGTTCATAAAGGTCTCAAAGATCTGAGAGAAGTTTGATGTTGGTAAATCAAGCACCTCTGGGCGCTTAACAAAATTTACCCCTTCAGGAAGAAATGGAACAACATCCTCTGAGCTACAGTATACATTGATGCTGTCGCAAAGGCCTGTAGACTTCAGGCTGTCCAGCTCGTGCTGTAAAAGAGGCTTTCCGCCAAGAAGTCTTGTGTTCTTACCTGGACATCTCTCATTTATTAATTTGATTGGCATGATTGCAACTATCTTCATTTTCCTATCTCCAATTCTATATGTTAGCTAGCAAAAATTATAACTAATTCTTATATATATTCTTTAATAAAATTACAAATATTAGCCATAGCATTTGGTTCAAAAATACTATCAGGGTCAACATAAGTAACTTTATCGTTCTTAATGAGGTCTACAATTGCATCTGGATCGTTAACGCAAGTAACGCCCTCTTCCTTGATGAGGAATGCCATATCCTTTGCAACCTCTCTGATATCCAGAAGAATAGATCCGCATCCAAAGCCTATAGACTCCCATACTGAGGCAGACACTGTACTGATAGCCACCTTGCTTTCAGCAAGATATCTGAAGATGTGATTATCAAGAGTATCTATGATATCAACCTTCTTATCCAAAAGCCATGGATACTTCTCCTTATAGAAGCTAAACTCCTTTGGATGAAGCTTATAGATGATATGATATTCATCACCGATTTTATCAGCTACAGCTGCTGCAATCTTACTGATTTCCACGCCCTCGCGCTCAGTAGACATAAAGCAGATGGTTTTATCATCCTTTGGATACTTTGCTTTATATTTTGCTCTCTCCCTCTCAAAAAATGGGAAGCCCACTGTAAGCACCTTCACATTAGAAGGCATATGTACAACATCCTCCTGGGTACGTGAATATACCAGATGATAGTCAGGTAACACTTCAGAGTTATCCTCTGGATTAAACTGCACTGGTGTCCATGAAGGGAATGAAAAGCCGTGGGCATATTCAGCTGTAGGAATGCCTCTTTCCTTTCCAAGTGCACTATAGGCAAAGCTTTCCATTGAGAAATAGCAAAGCTCCATAATCAGCTTAGGCTGGACCCTGTCTAAGATTTTACCACAGAACTTCTTATTAATCTCATAATAATACATTCTGTCGACAAATCCCTCCACAAGCTCATCATATACATCTGGTCCAAAGGTTGTCTCTATGGCTTTGAAAATCTCACCATAGTTCTCCTCAACCGCCTTGGTATAAGCCTGTCTCTTCTTTGTATTGAACTTAGTTGAAAGCTTTACAGCGATGTTGGTGTAGAAGGAAACTCTGTCTGTAAAAAACACATTATCCATTCCATTTGGCTGCAAATGAGTGTGATTATCTGGATGTTCCAGTAGAATACTGTTAAATTTCTTCGACACTTCGTCAAAGAAAATATTCTCATACACGCCAGTATCTATATTTCTGTTACGTCTTCCATCTGCAACAAAAATAACATCTACCTTTTTTCTAGGAAGAGGCTTAAGCGCATTAAGTGCCATCGCAAAGAGCTCGCTTTTTTTGAAAGGAGTCTGGCTACCTTCGCCCTTTCCTATTGTGTATTTTTTTATTGTATTATGAACCTCGTAACGATAAAGTGTCCAAACCGGAATATCGTATATACGTATGCTGTTGCACTTATACTTTCGTTCGAATTCGAGGAAATTTTCTATAGTTGGAGATAACATTAGTCTAACCTTTCTGTTCTACGTAAAAATGGGGTTTGACAGCGCAGTGCCAAACCCCTTCTTATCATAATTAGTTTTAGAGTACAATACCTGGATGATAATCAGGTGCTAATACTGGAGCAACACCCTTCTGTGGTCCAACCTGTCCCTGAACGAAATCATAAACGCTGTAAATCTTGAAACCAGCTCTGAGTGCATCTGCAGGAGCAGGAACTCTTCTGTACTCATTTGTTGTAGCATAGTGCATGTAGTAAGCAATGATATCATTTCCAAATGCACTCTGCAAATCATAGTTCTCGCTAGCGTAAACATCTACATTAAATGCTACACTTGGCTGTCTCTCTTCCCAAATACCGTTAGTGATAAAGTGAGTAAATAATACCTCCTCATCTTCACCTAATACCTTAACTACATCTGGATAGTATGCTGCATACTGATCAGCCTTAAACATCGGTCTGATAGCTGCAATCTCTTCTGCTGTGAGCTCACGCTGCTGCTCTGCTGCTGCACTGTGAACCTTTGCCTCACTACCAACTGTGAATGTAGATACCGCAAAAACAACCGCCAATACAACCGAAAGTACTTTTGTTACCTTAAATTTCTTCATAATCTCCACCTTTCCCAATAGTCTAAACTTTAAGCCGCACACCATTGTCATTGTTACATTTGAGTCTATATTAAACTTGTGTCCAAATCAAGATTTTTGTATGAAAAATCTATAATATTAATACGTTATACCATTAATTTCCAGCAAGTGATTTAGAAATACTAACATACCCTCATCGTATTCCTTATCAGCCTTAATATGTGCAATGTCTAACATACTCTCGTTTGTGTATGGTTGTACCCATGTGGCCAGGTATTCATTGTATAAATTATCATCTGAAGTAAGACATCCCTCGCCGCATTTTTTATATGCGATACATACACTTATTAGGCATACACAGCATACTAATTCTCTTATAATAACCATTCTGTCCAGGACTTCAGAACCATTAACTTTTATGCCATCTAAATGATCTATTAATCTTTCAAATCCCATAACAGCGCATGGTAAAAGCATAATCGTATATACGATAGAATATTGTGTCTTGGCCTCCCAAAAAACATGAAAAATAAATCCACCTAGAAATGTTAGCATAAAAAAGGAGCGAGTATTGAAATCCTCTTTTGACTCAAATATTAACCAAAGTAATGAGCCCAAATAGATTAATGTTTGAATGTAGTCCAAAATATCAGCAGCCTTAGTATAGTTTTCTGCACTAAAGGCATTTGTCATCTTGTCTGAATAAGTGACCCTATGATTTCTAATTTGGTTAATCCAGTAACACTGGTATGTTGGTTCTGCCCACATTGAGGCTAATTTTTTTGAGAAAAATCTTACGGCGTAGGCTTTGTCATTAGCGAATTTTTTCAGCTTATTCTCTATTTCTTTCTTTGCTAAAACAGCTTGTTTATCTGTATAACATCCAACACGTTCATAGGTTTGATTGTTATATCCATTCCACCAACCAGGAGGATATTCTTCCTCGCTTTCCTGCAGTCCCATGGCAATAAATGCCCAACTACTTACGCCCTGATTTAATACATAACCTGTAAGCTTTTCGATATAGTATGCTGGCAATTTAGCTACCATAATGCTTACAGACAATATAAATATAATATAAAAAGATTTTTTCAATCTATTATCATCATTATTAACAATGCTCAATAATAAATATATCAATATAGCCACACAGAAAATCCAGGCATTATTCTTTACCTGTACAGCTAAAGCCATAGTGACTGCGGAGATCAATATCCTCCACCACTTACTGTCTTTTAAATATTTCACCACATTATAAAAGGCAACCATTGACAGTGTCATATGCCAAATCGTGCCATATACAAATGATGTGTACATTAAAAATGGGAAAAATACTATTCCACTTACTAGTAATTCAATCTGTGTAAGTCTTGACACTTTATTTTCTTCCAAGACTTCTACAATCATCTTGTAAAGCAATGTTAATCCAACAACATTTAACACCTGAAAGGCTGTGATATTAAAATATCCCCAAAATTTAGATAAAAAATAATTTATAAGAACAAGACCAATTTGGTTAGTCCACCTATCTAAATATCCTCCTGGATCCAACATATTATATTCACCTGCATGCAGCTTGTAAGCGCAATCAATTACGTCAAGCTGATCAGAACCTGGAAGAAATTGGGTAACCAAAACCCATACAATACATATCAAAAAAATAACTCTTAGCATATATTTTTTTGCCTGATTGTAAAATGCGTCATCATTCAACTTTGATTTAAATTTTTGCAGTGGAGATAGCTTATGAACAACATAATATAGAACTAAAAATACTAAAATAAAAATAATGTTTTTAATCTTGGAGTCCCTGCAAAAGTATGTTATCTCTCTGCTGTCGCTTGCTCTATAGCAGGTGGAAATTAAACTAAAAAAGAAAATTACAGATAAAGAGACAGTGGATAAAAACACCACTGTCCTTTGATAAATTTCGTTAATAAACACTCTAACACAATTAATCACTATTTCAGCTTCTCCTTCTTAAACGACTAATTATTCTAAAATGCCTTATTACTACTTATACTCTTTTAATACCCTATTCCTTATCGTAGGTTCTTTCGCTGATGATATAGCGAGGTCTCTGCTTTGTCTCCATGTATGTTTTTCCCACATATTCTCCAATTACTCCAAGAGAAATAAGCTGAATACCACCAAGGAAGCATACCGCAATCATTGTACTTGTCCAGCCACCTAAAGTATTTCCGGCGAAGTGCTGAACTATTGAATAAATGATAAGAATCAAACTTATAAATGCGACGAAAATACCCATTCCAGTAATCACTCTGATAGGCTTGATGCTAAGTGATGTAATGCCATCAAAAGCAAGGCTAAGCATCTTTGAAAGTGGATAATGACTCTCGCCTGCAATACGCTCGTTTCGCTCATAATAAACGCTGGTGCTCTTGAAGCCTACAAGTGGGAACATTCCTCTAAGGAAGATATTTACCTCCTTGTAATTTGCAAATTCATTAAGGACTCGGCTTGATACAAGTCGATAATCAGCATGATTGTAAACGACCTCAGCCCCCATGCTGTTAAGAAGCTTGTAAAAGCTTTCAGCTGTAAATCTCTTAAAGAATGTATCTGTATCTCTCTTACTACGAACGCCGTAAACTACCTCGCATCCATCAGCGTAGGCATCTACCATCTCGTTCATAGCGTTAATATCATCCTGTCCATCGCAGTCGATAGAGATTGTAATATCGCAGAGCTCCTTTGCTTCCATAAGCCCTGCAAGAACTGCATTCTGATGACCACGGTTACGGCTCTGAGTGATACCAACATAATGCTCATCCTGCTTAGCAAGATCCTTGATGATGTTCCATGTGTTATCCTTTGAACCATCATTGACGAACATTACACGTGAGTTATCTGAAATCTTATCAAGTTCAACAAGTTCCTTAACTTTATCTAAGAATAAAGGAGCTGTAATCGGCAACACCTCTTCTTCGTTATAGCAAGGAATAACTATGTATAAAGTTGGTTTCATACTATCTCCAATTCATTAAAATCTTATCTATTTTACGCGAGTCACCCCAAACTGCCTTTGAATCATATGGTCTGTCTGGGAATGTGCCATAAGCAAGACTAATGCTGTAGCCATTATCCGTAATGAATTTCTCCACACGATCAGCAAGCTTCATTGGCTTACCTGTACAGCACTCAATAATTCCAAGAACCTCATCCTGCATACATGCCTTTGCCACCTGCTCGCAGAATAAATCATAGTCAGTAAAATCAAACTGGTTCTGACCTGTTGTAAATGGGAAGGTCTCATCTCCCGCCTCGGCAGCTGCTGTAAGCTTAGAAAAAATGCTGCAGCCTCTGTGAGTATTTCCCACGATATAGTAACCACGAAGCCACTGAAGCTTCACGTTGTTTTCCTTACAAATAAGCATGGTAGCCTGACGCAGAGCATTCTTAGCTATGCCATAAAGAGACTGTGGAGCACATGGAGTATCTGATTTGATACAGCCCTCCATAAATCCAATCTCATGCATTGTACCCATGACGCACATCTTACGGATACCTGCCTTACACATCTTATCAATAAACGCATAATGGTTTGGCAAATCCTTCATGTGATTCTCTGATGCGTGACGAAAACCATCTCGCCATGCCAAATGAATAACCACATCTGGCTTTTCAAAATAGCCATATGGATCGTCTAAAGTGAAGAGATCTGCATCGATGCGTCTGGCACGCTCATCCACCTCGTCTGTGTGGAAATCTGTAGCTACTACCTCTGCACCAAGATCCAGCATAGTCTTTACTACACCCTGACCAATATAACCATTTGCACCGGTAACTAAATATTTCATATTTATACCTCAAATAAATTGTCTATCCATGAATGAATACTATATTTCTTACGAACGTCTTCGTTCTCCGCGTACGGCTGATCCAGCCACTCATCGCCTGGAAGACAGAATGCACTGTAATCACCTGTGCGCTCAGCTTCCTCAGCCTTTGCCGCAAGATTAGAGAGAATTATATCGTTATTATCATTATAAAACTCATACTCACGTAAATATATGTTGTTTGTAACTAGTTTTCTTTTAATTCCCAAAGTTTCCATTGTGCGCATTGTCAGACCTTGTTGCTTCTCGTGTGCAAGATCGAGCACTGCTTTGGAATTTTTCACCTTGTCGCGAATTTCAGCTGGTGAAAATGGTTCAAAGCTAATGATATCCATATCCAAATCCTTAACCAGCTTTGGGTCCTTTAGCTTCTTTCCGCGGTAAACGCTTGGCGCAAGATAAAGCTTTAAGCACATCTTTTTATCAGGATTAGCTTTCTTGAAAGCCTTAAAATACTGATATCTGAATGGAAAAAATGCTGATATGCTGACATAATCATAAATCTCATCAGATTTTTCACTTTCAGGAATCTTCTCCGCATCAAACTCATCTGAATAAAACAAAGGTAACAGCTTATAATCAAGCTCAGACTCCTTTGCATTTACAGAATCAAAGGTTCCTCTCCAGTCAAAAAGACGTCCCAGTTCTCCCTTATGACGCATATTCTCAAAGGAATCCCATGCGTAGTAAATCGACTTGCCTGTAGATTTTAACGCCTTGTTTTTAAGCTCATGGATGGTCTGCTCTGTTAGGACATTACCTCTTATTACCAGAAGGTAATCATAGCCACCATCTGGCATCTCAGAGAAAATCTGATTCCTAAGCTTTTTATTGAAGCCATCGAACACATTCTTCTTGTGGAAGATTGCTTCGAGGTTCTTTAAAATTAAGAATTTGGTCTTCTCAGGCTCCTCATCGTAAAAATGAGGATGTGCACCTCTTGCCTCAAAATCTGCCTGCATCTTAGATTGGTAGGCATAGAATTTTGGCATTATTATTAAAATATTTTTATCTTTTAAATTTCTCATAGTGTATATATTCTTCTTGATATCACAGCATAGTCAAAGTTAAGACGAGCGAAGGAGAAGGACTTAGCCTTTGCCTGCTCAAGTATCTGAACATTTTCCTTGATATCCCTGAATACTTTCTCGATATCCTCTTCTGTTTCTACAAAGAAGTAATTCTCATGATTGCAGTCTGTGTATGTGTCGTCTGTATAGCTGTCGAATGGATAAGCCATATTTACACAACCACAACACATAGCTGTTTCAAAGGTAGAAGACTGACTTCCTGGCTGGCAGTATAAATCCACACCTGCAAGGAACTCCTCGATTTCTTTGTTTACCTTCCAGCCCATGAAATGAACACGGCAGTCTGCCTCAAGCAATGGACGAATTGTTGACTCCATATCCTCTGGAATAGAACCAAACACAAACATTGCCATTCTAGGGTCGTCAACTCTGCTGAAAGCACGAAGCAGTTCTGCTGTACGCTTAGGTGCAGCAAGCTTTCCAGAGTGAGCCATAATAATAGCATCCTGAGGAAGCCCATACTTTTTGATAATCTCCTGACGGGCATTCTTCTGCTGCTCGATTGAGTAGAGCGTACCACCCGGAGCCATAAATTCCTGCTTCTCCTTTGGAATCACGTACAAATCGTTCATCCAGTTACGCATGTCAGCGCCTATATAAAGGACCTTGTCAATCTCAGGCATTGCCTTGCTGATAAAGTGTCCGTGAATAACCTTGTAGAAAGTTTTACTGATTATGTTTCTTGCTGAGTTACTGTAATCCTCATGGCAATCCATGAAAAGAAGGCACTCTGGATGCTCCTTACAATAATCCGCAGCAGTCATAATTTCATATCCACTCATACCATGGAAAAGAATTGTATCAGGCTTGAATTCCTCAATAAGCCCTCTAACCTTATGACACTTCTGAGTCTTCTCTGTCCAAAGCTCTGAGCACATAACTCTGTCCAAAGTAAGTCTGATGAGGCGGGCTCCGTTATCCATTATAGTGTCCTCTTCTGGACCCTTAACAAGCTCACCATTTTCATAATGCCATCTGTCAGTGATAAGAAGAACCTCATGTCCATCAGCACGCTGACATTCAATCATCTGGTTTTCCTGATACAGCATCCCAATTGTAAAATGGGATGCCAATGCTAAATGAAGTATTCTCATAATTATTTTCTACTCTCCACTCTTATTCTTTTCTGCCTCGATAGATGCCAAAATCTCATCTGCAGAAACAACCTTGTCAAACCCTTCTGTACTCTCCTTCTTAAAGAGAATTCTGATAGTCATAAGTACAAGCTTAACATCCAAAAGGAAGGTGTAATTTTCAATATACATAAGATCAAGCTTAATCTTGTCATAAGCTGATGTATTGTACTTTCCATAAATCTGTGCGAAGCCTGTAAGACCGCCCTTAACCTTGCTACGCAACTCAAACTCAGGGATAGCTGCTGTGTAAGATTCCACGTGCTCGATTCGCTCTGGACGTGGACCAACAATAGACATATCTCCCTTGATAATATTAAACAACTGTGGGAGCTCATCTACACGTGTAGCCCTGATTACATGTCCCACCTTTGTAATTCTGTCATCATCATCTGTAGCTGGACGCTGCTCAGCATCCTCCACCATACTTCTGAACTTAAGGATGTCAAATACCTTTCCATCCTTTGTGACACGTGCCTGCTTGTAGAACACCGGACCGTGATCCTCAAGCTTGATAGCAAGCGCAATAATAAGCATAAGTGGCGATAATACAACTGACGCAATTACGCAAAGAACAATATCGAAAAATCTCTTTACTATCTCCTGTTCAGGTGTAAGACCTGTTGTGTTAATCATAACAAGTGGTGTATCAAACTGGTGGATATCCTCACCGCCACCAATGATTACATCTGAAATCTTTGGTGTAATGTATGTCTGAATATCGTGCATGTAGCAGTATTTTAAAAGATCGTTTCTCTGCTCAGCACTGACATCTGAAATAACAATACCATCATAGTTTTCAAGCTCTTTATAAATACTATCAAAGCCCTCATCAACGCTGATAAGCTTCTTAATATTATAACTGTCGTCACGGGTATCCATTTTCAGCTTAAGACCAACCGACTCTTTATTTCCGTACACCATAAGAAGACGGCTTGCCTCTGAATAATGGTTGTATATTGCAAAAAACGTATATACGAATATTCCCTGAACCACAAAATCAGTAAGTGTAAGCCAAATCATTGGCACTGCATTTATCATTACGTTAGCCATAAGTGAGAGCTGAAGGTATGTAACGATATTTGCGATAGTCACAGCAATCCACTGTGAGAAAAGTACATCGGCAATCTTTAAGATGCCATACTTAAAGCCCTCGCAAAGATGTGTAATAACAAGCACAAGTATGAAGTAAACTCCCATGAGTACGTACTTACCACGACCAACCATAGGCCAGAAGTATTGCTTGTCAAAAATGAAGTTACGCCATACGTAGTAGTAGATTACTGTAAGTACCAATAATTCAATTATGCTCTCGATTTTTCTGATAGTATTTTTATTTTTCACTATTTCACCCTTTTACAACATTAAATCCCTTGTTCTGTCCCTGTTTCATAAAGAAATATGCTAAGAAATAAGCATAGTATGGAAATAAATATTTATAATACATATCAATTCCCAAATCCATAAACAGGAATGAAATCATGATTGAAAATACCATGATTTTAGCAAATTTTCTCGCTTTGATTGTCCTGAATAAAACATAAACCGGGAACCAATAATAAAGTACGAACCCAACGATTCCATAAGAGAATAATAACTCTAAAAAGTTCATATGGATCTGAACATTTCTGTAGCTTACCACTCCATCAACTTTGTATTCCTCAATAGCCGAATAAGCCATTTCCTTGAATGCATAAAAGCCGTGACCAAATAGTGGATACTCTCCAAAATGTTCCTTGAACAAAGCTATCATAGCCATTCTCTGACCTGTACTTGTGTGCAAATCATATTCTGTAGACGCAACACCTGTGAAAAGCTCTGCTATTCTGTAGCCTACAACCTCATAAAGAGGAGGAACTACCATTATTGCCGTGAAGGAAAGAATTGCTCCAACAGCAAGTATAATGAGATTTCTTCTGATAACCTTAATATCATCAGAAGCGCCAACTATCATAATGGCAAATACAAAAACAATTGGTAAAACCGAAGACTTTGCTCCTGTCGCTACAATCTGGAAAATACCTATAAGGGTAATCCACAAGAATCTCTTAACCTTCTTCTCAACAATAATTCGATAAAGAATAGGAATCAAAAGAAGTAAAATCAGATTTCCTGAATCGATGCATGTACCTGCAGGAGTCTCGCCTACTCGGGCATAATCACCCTGAGTCCACTTAATCCATCCTTCATCAAAAAACATGCTGGTAATAAGAGTAGTCATAATCACTACGGTTCCAGCATTGCAAAGAATATCCATAACCTCCTTTGAATTGTAATAAAGAAGTATAAGGATAAAAATCGCAGGTGCAACAGTAAGAATTGCATACATTCTGCTGTAGTGAATAGAGGAATATCTTATCTGGTAATGTCCATAGATATAAACCAAAATACTAAAAATCAATGCCCATGCTATAGCCGGACTGAAGATTGCATTTTTGACCGGACGTTTATCCTCTGTAAAAACCACAAGAAGGATGCAATACACGAAAGCCAAAAAGTCGAACAGTAAATTGATTCCTACATAAACGTTTCCAAAGGCAAGACCCATATTGCATCTTGCAAAAAGTAAACCAATTACCAGAAAAGTAGATATATTCTTTTTATTATTAATCAAGTAGTCTCTCAATGTTCAGCTCCTACAAATCCGTTCCAAAAAATTAAAATCCAAAAACATTTGGTGCGGATTTAAACCAAATTATTCTTGCTCCCAAATCCTTAAGATAAGCTGCCAAAGCACCTGCTGTATATTCAGGGCTTGTCATCAGCCAGTCTGGACTGTCAAATACTGCCACCTCCGGTGAAACTGCTTCGTAGAAGCCCGTCTCGGTAGGCATGCTGTTATTTCCGTGATGACCACACTGAAGAATATCTGAATCCAGCTTATCTCCATAGGTCTTCACTAAATACTCTGCTATATATTTACTGTGAGCATCAGCACAAATCAACGCGCTTCTGCTGTCTGTCTCTATCTTAAACACCAGGGAATCATTATTTGGAATATCCTCATGTCCCTCTGCATTTAATACTACATCATCCATAGCATTGAAGAAGGTAATCTTCAAGCCATCGCTGAGGCTCAGCACCTCATCACGACTAACCTTATTGATATTGTCTGCGCCTTCTGTAATTTCCTGAAACTTTTCAAAGGTATCAACGTCATCCCATTCCTGAAGGTTCAGACTATAGAAAACCTCTGGCTCCAAAGGTGTAACGTAGATATCCTTAATCTTAATCCCCTGTGGATCCTCATAGATTGCATTGAAGGTATCTATGTGATCCTTGTGGTAATGAGTTAGAATCCATGTATCTACTGTACCACCATTTTCCATGATGACATCTCGCATCTGCTGGTCGTTACCAACATTGCCTCCATCAATTACAACAAGGGTTCCATCATTAAGATTTTTCAAGGTATACGCCAGTCCCTGATTTCCTGATTTATCTTCATATTCTGTAAGAATCCAGACAGGGTCATTTGGCATAAGCACCGCATAGTAAGGCGTCCTGCCATATAGTGTGAAGCCATAATTCAGATATGCATTTAAAATATCTTCAACGGCGGAAACCACTACATAATCGACATCATTTTCCCGAGCGTACTCCACAATCACCTGTGGATCAGGCTTCTCGTTTGTAAGCTCATAAGCCTCATCAGGAATATATCTGCTGTAAGGCATGGAAAAACGACTATCCATCTGCCTTAAATAAACTGCTATATCCTGAGGTGCCATAATTCTTATGGTATCGCCCTCATAATCTGCAAACAAATCGCAGATTGTAACCACATCCTGAGGTACCTTATTCCTGTTCTCAGCCTTTGTAAACCAATCCTGAGTGTAAATGCAGTTACCAAGCAGTGCTATAATCACACAGGCGCCAATTACTCCAATGAACTTTTTAGTTCCTGTAAACTTCGAAAGTCCAATCGTAAAACCATAAGCAATTACAATCATTACCGGTATCAGACTAAAAAATCTCAGGTAATATTGATTGAAGGTAGTAGGTTCTAAAACCTTTCTGCTCACGAACAGTGTCAATGGATTGTAGATGATAAGCAGTGCGAATCCTGTATACCAAAGAAAAGCATATCGTCGTATCTTTACTTTTTCAAATTTGAAAATAAGTACAAGTGCTATTACAAAAAGGGATACATAACCAAAGCTCCCCCAATAGCCTTTCGTACTATTCCAAAAGTAATCAATCCAACTCATCAATTAAACCTATTTTCCGTATTTACGGAATTCAAAATACTTATACTCGTTATTTTTCATATCCTGCTGAAGCATCCATAGCATTGCATAAAAGACGCCTAAAAAGGCAGGACCAACCAGGCTAGCCAAAAGGTATCTAATACCATAAATTCTTCTGTGATAAACACACATAATAACCCATACTATCAAGCTGCTAATGGCAATAAAAAATGCAGAAAGCAAGGTGAGTGAACATGCTCCCAAAGAAACAGCAGCTATAGTTAGCATGTATCGAGTCTCCACCCTTTTAGCATAGATTTCTATCAGATATACAACTAAAAACGGAACCGCAATGGTAGTTAAAACAGCCTTTCCCTGCCATAAAGCTCCCAATAATCTGAAGGTGGCTGAGTAATGAGAATACAGACCAAAAATATATGCCATTGATATGAGAATCATGGCAATCAGTCTGTTGTCCAGCTCATCAAACAATACACCTACTATGTAGTAAAAATTCAGATATGCAACCATTAATAACAGCACTGGTAAAATAGTATGGCTAACTGTTGTAACCTCAAAACCAGATACCTTTGACAAAAATGCAATATATGTAACCCACGCTGTAGCTGCTCTCTTTTCAGCAATATTTGGCATGGTGCCGTCAATAAAATTGATATATGTAAGTGTGTCGCTGGACACAGTATCCTTACTGGATACTACATAGTCATAATCATCGTATGACCACTCATTTACCTCATATCCAAGGGCAAAATAAAGCTGAGCCGCGAACAATACCGCAAATACGATGGAATAAATAAAAACGAATTTATCCTTCTTTACGGAGCTTATATATCTTTCAAGCTCAGTTTTAAGGATGTTAACACTCTTTCTTATCGTAGCTCTGTCTAACCATGCCCAGAGCACTATTAGTACTGCTATGACTATGAGATACATTCTGCAAAGCTTTGTAAACGCACCAATAACTGGATCCGTATATGTTTTCCATATCTGAGCCCAGTTATAAAATGCAAAAAGGATATAAAAAATACCGAGATTTCCAAAGAATCCAACAAGATATTCAGAAATCAGATTTGACTTTGCTCTATATGTAATTAGTCTGCCTACTGCAAATGGAACAACTGTGAAAAAAAGCAGCAAGGCTATTGCTCTAATTATTATCAAAAGACTGTCTCCCGCCTGTTACATTCACAAAGAATCCATTCTCTTTCAGTCACTAAATGTTCCTTTCAGAGAAGAATTACTTTGTGAATTACAGGCTACTTATAATATTTATTTTCGACCATTAATTTCGCAATCTCGAAATCGATTGGATAATCGATATCCACGGAGTCCTCACGTGACATCACGTAGGTTGTGGTGTTATCGCAATAATAGGTTCGCTTTTCCTTCAGGAGATTGTAATCAAGAATATAGATTGCTCCGTTAGGAATATAGTATGTTGCGTTGGTTTGGCGGTTTGCTATATTAGAGCCTGCAGCACCAAAGCCCGCATTTGAAACTCGTCCATTTTCATCTACCACATGGTACCATCCTGGTGGCACCTCTGCCTCTGTGAAGGAAATGAGAGTAGTAGACTTGTCCGATTCAAACTTCTCAATTGCCTCGTCAATATGATGCTCGTCTCTACATGGAACAGTAGCAAGGCACACCATGAATTTATCAAGCTTTTCGCCTGTCTCATTCATAACCCACTCTGCTGCATGAATATAAACATCTACAGCTGAAGCTGTATCGCTGGCAAGATAATCTGGACGCATAAATGGAACCTCAGCGCCGTACTCTCTTGCTACCCTTGCGATGTCCTCGTCATCTGTAGTGACGATGACTCTATCAATGTGCTTTGCCTTCTTGCAGGCCTCTATCGTATATGCGATAAGAGGCTTGCCGCATAAATTTTTGATATTCTTCCCTGGGACACCTTTAGATCCCCCACGAGCTGGAATAAATGCTATCATAATTCTAAATCCTCCGCTTGTTACGGTGACAATAATATAATTCTATTTTTCTCATCGTTTTCACTATATTCTCGAAAAATAGAATATATCATTGTCCCCTACAAGCTAGTACATTTCAGTATTATCCACGAAATATCTTCTGTTAAAAGTCACCCCAAGTAAATATGTCATCATACTTTACGTCGTGCTTAAGCTGACGTCCGATGAGAGCCTCATAATACTTAGGAGAGATTCCTGTACCTGGGCGCTTGTAGTCAAGGTCTTCGAATGTAAGAACGTGACCTGCTGGCATATCGTGCTTTGCAACGATTGAGCGCTTGAACTCGTCACGACGGTTCTGATCCTCTACTACTACCTTGTGGTAGTTACCAAGCATTGCGTAGCCCTGACGAGCAGCATCACAAATAGCCTTAAGCTCTGCTGGGTCAGCACTAACCTTGTGATCCCATCCTTCCATGTTCTTATCCATTGTGAAGTGCTTCTCGATGATGCATACGTTCTTAGCAATACTCATGATTGGTGCAACTGTGCCGATTGTATGATCTGAGTAACCAACTGGATAATCAAATACCATGTTATACATATCAATGTTGTTAAGGTTAACATTCTCATCCTTTGGTGGGTACATAGATACACAGTGAAGGATAACAATCTCGTGACAGCCGCCCTCTTCAAGAGCCTGAACTGCTGCACAAACATCATCCATACCTGTAAGACCTGTTGAGATAACTACAGGAACACCCTTGCTACCTACGTGTCTAAGGAATGGAATGTTATCTACATCAAGTGATGCAACCTTAAGATATGGAACGTGAAGCTCATCAACAAGGAAATCTGCACCAGCCATTGAGAATGGTGTAGATACAAAATCGATATCAAGCTCCTCGCAGTACTTCTGAAGCATAACGTGCTGCTCCTTTGAAACAGCATATGCCTCCATAACCGACTTTAATGTATAGTCTGTACGGTTTCTGTAATCATCTCCAAGGAAATAGTTATCCTCATACTTCTTCTTTGAAAAGAGGTCATCTACTGTCCAAGACTGAAGCTTAACGGCGTCAGCACCGCACTCCTTTGCTGTCTTGATAAGTGTCTTGGCAAGCTCCATATCACCATTGTGATTAGCACCAAGCTCTGCGATTATATAAGGTCTCTGATTACCTTCTACCATTGCCTGATAATTAAATCTCATAATTGTCCTCCATCTGTATATCACTCCACCAGTATCCCTGGTGATTATTTGAAAGCTTTAGGTCGGATTCTTCCATGGCCAGAAGCTTAGTTTTCATTTCTTTAAAACAATCATATCTTTCAGAAAGAATACTGTAATGTTTTCTTTTAACATCCAACTCCTTCTTTAAATCTCTGCTTGTTCCAGCAGTGTTATTCTCATATATACGATAAATTGTTGTAGCATTATCCACCAGCTGTCCTTCGCCTATATCCATTAGAATTCTTGTAAACAGATACCAGTCGAAGACAGGTGATTCACACTCATTTAGACTGTCTAAAAACTCATCTGAAATGGCATCCAATCTAATTCCTGTATTTGACAGACCAAGGAAATTTTGCTGTGATATTAGCTTTACATCCGTCACTGATTCAGGGAGGATTTTGAACACATCTTTGCCATCCTCTGTAACGAATTTATTATAAAAGAATACCTTAGTTTTGTCTAATTCATAGGCTTTTTTGTACTCTGCAACCCTTGTGGCTGAGCAAGCATCATCTGCATCCACAAGTATTGCCAAATCATATCCCAATTGCTTGGCTTGCCTAAGCATTTCGATACGAGTACCAACAATCGATAAATGCTTTTCATGGCAATCCACAACAACTGCTGATTCAGGCAAATTTAATTCCTCCAGCTCATTAGTTGAATAATTATCATTGATTATCAATAAATCAAAGTCTGAGTCGGACTGGTTATCCACAGAGTCTAATAAATCCTGTAGATAAGGCTTAGCTTGTGTATATATTACTGTTGCTATACATGTTTTCATCTCATATACTCGTCAATCTCATCCATTAACTTCTTCTTCGAGAAGTGCTCCTTATTGTACGCATAGGCATTTTCGCCCATCACTCTAAGCTCAGTAGCGGACATATTTCTCATCTTGATAATGTTCATCGCAAGTGCTCTTGCATCACCAATATTTGAGCAAAGTCCACATTCTGCTTCTCCAATCACTCTAACAGTCTCGCCCTTGGCTGATGCAATAATAGGCATTGCGCAGGCCATATATGACTGAAGCTTTGCTGGAATAGTCTTTGAAAAAAGGTCGTCATCTGCAAAAGAAAGGAATGCTGCATCACCTGTAGCTAAAATGTCAGGGACCTCTGTCCCCTTCACTCGGCCTGTGAATTCAAACAAATCCCACACTCCAGCTCTTGTAATACTTTCTTCAAAGGAATGACGTGCACGTCCATCTCCTACAATTGTGAAACGAACATCCTTGATTCCCTCATTTCGAATAATAGCTGCTGCCTCAGGTAATATTTCAAGGCCCTGTGCTACACCAATATTTCCTGTAAAAATCACATTGAAGCCCTTGTGGTCCTTCTTTGGTCTTGGTTCATAGAATTCTTCCGCGTACTGTGCCCAAAAGCTTACCTTATCATGCTCCTCTGTGTCTACGTATTTACGAATTGCCTCCACAAAGCTTGGGCTACTTCCCCAGATATGAGTACAACCCTTGTAAATCTTTCGAACCATTCTCTCAATCGGCTTAATGATAATAGGATTATGTATTCCTGTTATCATCTCAAGGTTCTCTGGCCACAGGTCCTGAACATACAAGTAGCATGGCACCTTATGCTTCTTTGCATATGCCACGCCAACCTTGCACTGATGCATCGGAGATGTCTCAAGCATGAAAACCTCGTCCGCTTCTATTTTTGTGAATAAATTCCAAAAGAAACCAAAGAACGGAAAGCTCAGATAGTTGAGCACAAGTCCAAATTTATTCTTGCCTCGAGGTATCTCTGGAATGCGATATACCTCAACTCCGTTGATTACTTCTTTTCTCTTCTTAAATAATCCGTAACCAGGATAAACCTTGCCCTCTGGGTAGTTAGGCAATCCCGTCACTACTGAAACTTTATATCCTCTCTTTACCCATTCAAAAGCAATATCGCTTATGCGAAATGGCTCTGGGTAGAAAAACTGACAAACTATTAAAATATGTTTTTTCATATATTCTCTCAATACTTTTTATTACATTTCAAATGGCATTGGCATTCCATCTCTTAAATGAAGTAAGAAATAGAGCAGACCACACATTGCATATATCAAAGTGAGGTTTTGTACGTAAATCAATGTCAATGCTAATTTGTTTTCCTTGGCATCTGTGCCAAGAATGATACATAAAGCCATATATAATGGAATTAAATATCTAAAAGAAATCTGAATTCTCTGGCTTTCGATAGGTGTAAATCTAGTCATGCATCCAACAAAAATACCTACTAGGCAAATGAATATTCCCAAGCCTAAGAATATGTACTGCCACTTTGTAAGTCTCTTGCCTTTTATGAAAATAATTCCTGCTATCATAATCAAGAGCATCACAATTATGCAGGCCATTGGTACCTGTGCATTCAGATTTGTATGACCAATCTCGCTACCAACTACGTGCTTGATATTGAACCAAAAATCTGACTTAATACCATCCCACGCAAACTTGAAGGTCTCAAGCTTGTGACCCTTGAAATACTCCCAGCTCCATACCTGTCTGGTTGGATCGACCTCTGATACTGATTCATTGCTTGACCAGAAGATAAGGCTGTATACCTTCCAAAAATACTTAACGAATACTTTCTTAAACACTACCGCTGCTCCCGCAATCAGCACTGCCAAAATACCATACTCGTACCACTTTTTGCTAAGAACTACATCGCTCCACCATTTCTTTACCGGAATAGCAAAAATCCAAATTGCAAATATTACATAAACAGTCTTGTTTGGAATAAGGAATACTACACAGATTCCAAGAATTATCAAATCCCATGCATGCAACTTCACCTGTGGCTGTCCATAATACAGACACAACGTGAGCAATGCAAGTGAAAACAGAATACTCATGTTGTCATAAGAATATGAACTACATAAGTGAATTAATGTTGGGAAAAATGCAAAAGTAAAAAACTGATGACGTCCAACTGGAAGGAGTTTTAATGCAATCCATCCCGCTATAATCAGAGAGAGTGAATTCATAAAGCGTCCCATAAATATAACGCCAGCAAATCCAAAGCCAAGCAATCTGGCTATAGTAATTCCAACTGCTGACACTAAATATCTTGATGCCTTTGTTGGGTTAATATGGCACTCCACATTATCCTGCAAATCTTCACCATGCTTAAACCAATTACCATTTGCCAAAATAGCATATTCATAAGGGAAGGTCACATCCACATAAGGCATCATATAATAATCCTCAGCCCTCATGTAGAAGAAGGATTCGTCAGTCCATATCATCTGATGATATTTATCCAGACCAAGATTGTGATCCTTCATTCCCATCATGATATTTGAGCAATGATATGCACTGTAATAATGCTGAACCTCATCAACTCCAGAGATAGGAGGCATGACGAGCTGCATACAAAATGTCCAAGCAATGGACATGATGACGAATAACCTTGGATAATTCCATTTCTTATCAAGCAAAAGCTTTCTCAAAACATAAATCGTAATTGCAATCATCACGATGAAAATAATTCCGAAATAAAAGTTTGTTTTCTTTGTTGCTGCACTGTTAAAGCAATTCCTGAAATAAAAAATCAAGGCGTAAACAATACTAATTGCCCCAGCTAAAACTGCGGCAATTTTCACGGCTTTGTCTCTATTCATATCTGAAAAATACTGTTTTATTCTTTCCATTATTTTCCCTATTTTCCTCTTAGACGACTTTCCATCTTGTTGAGCTCGTCAAGCTGTCCCATATCCATCCACGAATTCTCGTTGATAGGATAAACACCAACCTTTTTTCCATCATTCTTGATGCGATTAATAATGTCTGGGAAGCCAATAAACTCGCCATCTTTGATATAGTCGAATACCTCTGGCTCTACAATGTAAATACCTGTATTTGTAAAGAAGCTAAACTCTGGCTTCTCCTTCATATCTGTAATATTTCCGTGCTCACCAAACTCTACCACGCCGTAAGCAACCTGAAAATTTCTAAGAGAGCACACCATAGTAATTACATTGCCCTCTTTTTTGTGATGCTCATAAATCTTCGAGTAATCATCCTCTATAAGAATGTCACAGTTTGTAAGGATAAATGTCTCATCAAGCTTCCCACGAAGGAGTGAAAGCCCACCACCTGTTCCAAGTGGTGTATCCTCATCTGCATACTCAATCTCATATGGCACACTCGCCTCAGAAAAATATGACTTAATCATGTTTTTCTTGTGGTTAACAATCATAATCATTCTGCTGATGCCGTACTCTGCAAATCCATCGAAAATAAGCTCTGCAATAGGCTTCTCCCCAACAGGAATAAGTGGCTTTGGCAAAATGCGTGTGTAAGGATAAAGGCGTGTACCTTTTCCGCCAGCCATCATAACAACTGGTGTAGTAAGGTTGCTCTGATGTGTTCGCTTTCCGGCGCTCCAGAAAACAGTGTCAATAACAACGCCATTATCATCAACAATAGGAACACCTTCGATATTGTGACGGCTAAGGAATTCCTTGGCACCATCTCTATCATCTTCTTTCATTGTGCGAGGATGATAGTTTGCAATCTTGCTGACTACCTCGTTTAAATCTCCACCTGAAAGAATAAAACGACGCACGTCGCCTTCTGAAAGTGCTGCTATTAGCTTCATGTCTTCATCAACAATGAAGACAGTACGTCTGGCACTCTCATCGAAGGTTTTCATAGCCTGTAAAATTGTATCTGTCTCTTTTATAAATACATTTTCCATATATTTTCTCATATAATACATATTTAAATATATCATAGCCATACATAGACACGCTTTCGCTCTTATTCGCTCATTCCCCTACATAAGATGCTGCTATAGCACCATCTAAGTAGGGATGGCTCATCAAGGTCTATTGTATTGGCTATTCTATATTTAAATATTTACTTTCCAAATAATTAAATATTGTAAATATCTACTTTGTATTTATCTAAGTTATTACGAAGGAACTCAATTGTCTCGGCAAGGCCCTGCTCGAAGGTGTACTGTGGCTTCCAGTCTGTGAGCTGAAGAATCTTCTGGTTAGAACCAAGGAGACGATTAACCTCAGACTTCTCTGGACGAAGTCTATCCTCATCGCAGATAATCTTTGCATTTGGATTAATCTGACGGATAAGCTCTTCAGCAAGCTGTCCGATAGAGATTTCCTTCTGAGTAGCAATGTTGATTTCCTGACCGATAGTCTTGTCGCTTTCATACATAGCGATGAAACCAGCAGCTGTATCCTTTACATAATTGAAATCACGTGTTGGTGTAAGTGAACCAAGCTTGATTTCTTCCTTACCTGCAAGAAGCTGTGTGATGATTGTAGGAATAACAGCACGAGCTGACTGACGTGGACCGAATGTATTAAATGGACGCACAATTGTAACAGGTAAATCGAATGAACGGTAGAATGACTCTGCAAGTCTGTCTGCACCAATCTTTGTAGCAGAGTATGGTGACTGGCCCTGATATGGGTGCTTCTCATCGATAGGTACATACTGAGCTGTTCCATAAACCTCTGATGTAGATGTAACAAGAACACGCTTTGTACCAAGGTCTCTTGCAGCCTGAAGGATGTTAAGAGTTCCCTTGATGTTTGTATCTACATATGCATCTGGGCTGTGATATGAGAATGGAATAGCGATAAGTGCTGCAAGATGGAATACTGCATCGCAGCCCTTCATAGCCTCGCGAACACCGTTAGGGTCACGGACATCACCTGCAAATACCTCTACATGATCCATGATGCTCTTATCAAGAGTATCAAGCCATCCCCAGTTATTAAACGAATTGTAGTAAACAAAAGCCTTTACTTCATAGCCCTTCTTTACCAACTCCTCTACTAAATGTGAACCAATGAATCCATCAGATCCTGTAACTAAAACCTTACTCATTCAAAATTCCTCCAAATTACTTCAGCAGCATCCTACTATCTCATGCTCCCGCAGGGCACCCCTCGTACCTTCGCTAGGCAACTTTCCCCTTCGGGGCGTCCTCCTAGCTCGGCATGATACTTCCCTGCTCGCGCTTGCCTAATCTGTGTAGCTGCTTGATTATTCACCCTTTATTTCCTGAAAATACTCATACATCGATTTTGCTACCAGCGTAATGTTTTCGTCCTTCAAACGATCTTCGCTCATTACGTAGGTATTACCCTCGCGGGCGCAGCTCATATAGACTGCCAAATACTGAATTATTTCCTCACGAGATGGACGCTTGTAGTTTGCAAGTGCGCTCTCGTAATTTCCAAAGACCTCCTCAAGGTGCATAACACCAGGAGCTCCTGTATAAACAATATCTCCACTCATAAATACTGGGTGGCGAAGAAGCATTGCTTCCTGCCCTGCCGTACCTGTAAGTGTAGCAACACATTCACTCTTATCTATAAGCTTCAGCGAATCCTCCCATGGGTCAATAAGAACCACGTTTGGATACTGATTAAACTGCTCATAGAAGCTGTTTGGACGAATTCCAAGGAATGAATAATGCTCCTTAACATAAAGTACAGTATCTGCAGGTAAAGATTTTACCAAATTATCGATGAAATATAGCTGCTTTTCATACTTTTGTGCACATACAATTGTTGTAGCCTCTGGCTGCAGATGAAGTGGGAAGTACACAAACTTCTTTGAATAATCCGCCTTCTTAAAATACTTCTTAGCCTTCTGATATCTGAAATACCACTTAATAGGGTCCATTGTAGCTTCATAAGCCTTGTAATAAATATATGAACCCTTGTCCCTTGTATGTGGATTGAAAAATCTCTGTCTGATGTAGAAAAGTGGCAAAATAAAAAACTTTGCCTTCCATTTTGGCTTTTTCCCCGAGAACTGCATAAATGCTGGCTTAGACTGCTTTTCCTCAAACTTTGTAAGGAAAGCCTCCGCCTCTGCACGCTGCTCCTCTGTTACAGGGATGTCAGCATAGTTCTTAGGCATATTATAAATCTTTTCAAATGGGTCATTTAAAATATAATGATGAGTCAAATCCTTGCCACAAGCTCTCATAAACATAAGAGAATAATAGCCTGTGCCAGTCTTCTTTCCTACCAGATATGCGGCGTAGGTGAGGAAGGTTGCAATAACCTCATCATAGAAGAAATCCACATTATAGGTTGTAAATACATACTCCCAAAAAGCGATAAGACCAGCTGCTGTATGCACACAATAATCATAATCGCGATAAATCAAAAATCTGTCAGTGTATATGTATTTCCACATAGGTGCTGCATCATACTTTTTCTCGTACTCTGCCAGCTTTTCAAGAGTAAACTCATCCCAATGTTCATTCATAAAGGACGACATATCACATACTACAACCTCATCCTTATCGAACTTATCATAGATATATTTTGACTCTTTTTTATCGCAGGTGATAAACACTCCGCGAACCTGATCATCGTGGTTTTCTTTTATTTTTTTATATACGGCAGGTGAAAAATCATTAAATGGATGCCTTGCCATAAAACAAATAGTGTACAATTTATTATCTCCTAATCCATTCGGCTTTTTACCAAATAAAAGCTTTCGGCATATTTATAGTGTGAAGTTGCTCCACGATAGGCAGCCATCCCTCTGATTGCATCTTCATTTCTAGGAAATGGTGGCTCATCAATTTCGCTTTTATAAGTCTTCATAATCTCAATTTTCTTGTCGATGTAATCCGTTACATCAAAGAAAACATTTGGAACAAATCCATTTTCACGGTCTGCCTGATCTGTCTCAGAAATAATCTCCATACATAGCACATTCTTCAGGTATGGAGCCCTGAAGGCCTTTGTGCAGGAATAAATAGCCTCGTAAATCACACGATGATCCGAATGAACATCATGCTTGTAAGGCACAAATAGTACATCAGGCTTTACCTCTTCCAAAACATTCTTAAGAATTGGAATTAGGTCACCCAAATCGTATTTATCAACTCCGGCTGGCTCAAGCTCAAGATTATAAAGTGCCTCAAATCCGTATGCTTTTCTTACAATCTCAATTTCAGCATTTCGCTCGGCGACACGCTCTTCGGTGTAGCCATATTCAGTCTTCATATTTGTTATATTAAGCCAAAAAATATGATGGCCCTGAGCCTTTAACTTTAAAAGTGTTCCACCTGCTCCAAGTGTTTCATCATCTGGATGTGGCGAAATAACAAGTATATTCATTAGAGATAATCTCCTTCTTTTATATCCATTGGATCACCATCAAGAACATGAATGGTGCCATCGTAAGCTTTCACAACATAGTCTGTTGGTGAATTAACCTCTAGAACCTTTCCTGGCTCAAGATTTGTGAATTCATCGGAAATAATGTACTCACACTTCCAAACCTTCACATCTCTTTCTCCAACTGCAATATGCGCACCAGGATAAGGATGACTAAGACCTCGAACCAGATTATAAATTGCCTTGCAGGACATTCTAAAATCAATCTGCCCATCTAGTCTACCGCGCTTGCGCCATGTATTTCCGGCATTTAGATCCTGCGGATGTCTAACCACTGAATCCTCCGCAAACTGCTTTGTAAATTCGAGAACCTGCACCTTCGCAGTCTCAAGAATTTTATCGTAAAGGCTCTGGGCATCATCAGTCTCATCAATAATGATTTCCTTCTGACTGATAATATCACCAGTATCGGCTCCCTCATCCATTACAAAGAATGATGAAGCTGTCTTCTCAAGCCCAAGCACCAGTGCCCAAATAATTGGATGTCTGCCCTTGTTGAAAGGGATGGCCGCTGGGTGGAATCCAATCACACCATACTTCGGAATACTAAGTAATTCCTTGCCTATAAGCCTTGACCAACCAAAGCAGTAGATAACCTCTGGTGCCTTGTCACGAACAAAGCCTACAGTTTCTTCATCATTTATATTTTTCGTACAGATACAATCAATACCATATTTTTCCGCTAGTGGTACCAGCGACCTGAAATCCGCATTAATTGCCGAGCTTTCCATGGTAATGATTCCGTCCACGATATATCCATTTTCAAGCATTGCCTCTAGGAGAGTATAAGAACTCTCCACACAGCCTATAAAAATAGTCGATTTCAATTATATACCTCTTCTACATCACTAACAAATAAACCAAAAGTCCCGGAATTATCAGTCCCATTGCTGGTCCCCAGCTCTTTATAAGCAGCTTTCCAAATGAATATTTAAACCTTCTTGAAAGCTTTACAATCAAAAGCAACGAATATAAAGCATAGGATAATCCTGTTCCAATAGCAACCATATTGATGCTTTTTTCTACAAACACAACAAGGGCGCTTGAAAAAATAATATTGAAAATGCAAAGTGCCACCGAATTGGCTATCAATGATTTATTCAATTTCAAAACACTGAAAATATTACCGTAAATCATTGTAGTGGCATAAATTGCAACGCCAATGACAAGTATCTGCGTAGCTACTGTTCCATCTGTATATGCAGGCATGAAGAACCGTACAAAAATTGGCATTACATAGAATACAAACAGACATGCTGCTCCGGAAATCAAAGCTGTGATGCTGGTGAAATATCCTGCCTTGTCCAATAGTTCCTTCTCATCCTGGTGAGCTCCATACAGATGAGAAATCTTTATATAAAATACCTGGGAAATCGTCTGTGGTACCAATACCATTGTGGTAAAGCCCATAGTTGGAACGGTATAAACTCCCAAGGCATCTGTATCCATAAATGTTAAAATAACATGCTTGTCTACATTTTGAACTATGGTCCAAATCAAACTGTTTATAAGTAGAGGAAGTCCGCCAAGAACCATCAGCTTCATATATGAAAAATCAAATTCAAGCCTTGCCCCCTTCATAGAATCCTTATGAAAAAGGACAATTCCAAGAATTGCTGAAGACATTGTCATAGCATAAAGTCCATAGTAGCCTGCTATGTTGAGGATTAAAATACCTATTCCAAGAGCTAAAACAGTACGTACAAAACCAATTATGGCTGATTTGTTATATTTACCATTCATTCGCACTGTGGCGTTTGACATATCATCGAAGCTTTTCAGTAGAATCATTATTGGGCAAAGGGCATAACCAAACGCATAGTACGTTTTTTCCTGATCAACACCTATTACTCCATGATATCGGAGCAATACCCATGCCTCAAATACTGTGAATATCAATGCGTAAACCATGAGCATAAAAGTCATGGCTGAATTCTTCATCTTTCTAGCTGCATCAAAATCCTTGCGGCCCAAAGCCTGTGGATAGTCCCTGTTGTATGCATTAAGCACACCAAACTGCGCATAGTTCATGTATGTTTGGACAATTAGACAGGTGCTGTATATACCCATTGGATTTGTCGGCACCTTAGATTTTGAATATACACTAAATATGAATGACATCGCCGAGCAAGCCACTGTAGATAATGTAACAAGTATGAAATCCGCATTCTTAAGCTTGTTTAGCAGTGTTGTAAATATCCTCATAAATTTTAACTACTTCTTCCATGTATGTGTCAAAGTTATTTAATTCCTTGGCACGTCTTCTCGCCCCTTCGGACTTCATACGATATATCTCGCTGTTATCCAAGAGTTCATTTATATTTGAAATAAAAGCTTCTCTATCGATTGGCTTTTTGTCATTTCCGCAAATCTTTCCGCAGCCATCATCCACAGTCACATTTAATCCGCCTACTTTGCTGCCAAGCACTGGCTTTCCAAAAGCCATAGCCTCCAGTGCCGCCATTCCAAAGCCTTCGAATTTTGATGGAACCACAAGAATCTTAGTCTGATTCATGTAAATATATGGATTATACTGCATTCCAACCATTTTGATATTGTTGGTCAAATCCAACTTTCCTATAAGTTTCAAGCACTCACTGCCTAAATCACCGCCTCCAACCATTATTGCTTTGATATCTGGGCGATTTTTCTTAATCTCGGCCACTAGCTTGATAAACTCGTAAGGATTCTTATCATCCTTCAGATAGCCGACAAATAATAAGTCTGATTTAAAGCCGTTAAGCTTTTCTTTAGTCATTTCAGTTCCGGCAACGTACCCTTTTTCAAATACGCTGACCGCATTAAATGGTATTCCAAGGACAACTGTTTTGCCCTCCATTTTGTCCTTAAACCATGCTTTTTCCTCGACATTTTTGTCAGGAATGATGATTTTGACAAAATTCTTGCATGCTCCGCCGTAAATGACGGATTTTGGTCCTATTTTTCTGACCCAATTCGGAATCGAGTAAAGATGACTGATAATTGGAATCTCATCAGTAACTTTTGTACACATTAAGCTACAATCATACTCATAGGCATGGATGATATCTGGCTTCACCTGGTCGATAACTTCCTTGATGGCCTTCTCATCAACCTTTTCCATACCGATGTATTCGATGTTCTGCTCCAGTAGTTTCGTTTCCACTGAACCAGTTGCTGTGAGGTAAACACAGCGAATTTCATCCGGCATAGATTTCATAATGTTGATAGCAACATTTTCCATACCAGAATATGTATTAGACTTTGATACATGTAGGACTACCATATGCTCTCCAGTCCGCAATATGTTACGTTCACAAGCCATATGCTCTCTTCTAGCCACTAAATGTTCCTTACAGAGAGATATGAGCTTTTGAACTACATCTTGCTCATCTAAATACTAAACCTTACTGTAAATGTCCTTCATTACCTCGTTTACGCGGGATTTGTCGAAGCCTTTCATTGTTTCAACATTTATAGCTCCCATTTCTGCTCGTCGGCCTGCATTGTCAGCAAGTGCTTTTCTTAAAGCTGTAACAAGAGACGAAGCATCCTTGGAGTCAAAGAAATATCCTCCAACACCTTCCTCAATCAAATCCACATTTCCGCGGATTCGGCTACAGACAACAGGCATTCCAACAGACATTGCCTCCATAAGTGCCACAGGCAAGCCCTCCTGATGAGAAGGAAATACGTAGATATCGCTGGCTGCGAGGATGTTTGCTACATCATTTCTGAATCCTAACATCTCCACGTAATCATTAAGGCCAAGAGCATCAATCATATCTTCTAAATCAGCTCTCATCTTACCACGACCAGCCACAAGATATTTTAGCTTGTACTTCGGCTGAACACGTTCATCACTATCAGGAGATGCAAGTATTCCATTGTCCTTCATCATTTTAAGAGCTTTAAATACCTCTTCATGATTCTTTCTTGGAATAAGCTCACCAACAGATAGTAGCACGATAGTATCTTCGTCTATCTCTAGCTCCTCTCTGATTCGTTCTCTGGCATCGTGGCTAGCTACAAACTTGTGGGTATCTACACCTGCACCTGGAACGTAAGCAACATCCTTGGCTTTCAACCGTTTTCCATTTTCATAATCTTCTTTGTTGATAGTTATCAACAGGTCGGTATACTTGCTACAGAACTTTTCCGCTGTGTAAAAGAATATCCAGTTGAAACGAGACGCTCCCTTAAAAAAGTGAAAACCATGAGCTGCGTAGATAACCCTTGTTCCGTATATCTTTCTTGCCTTACGACAAGCCAGTCGACAGATAACGCCTCCGATAGGTGACTGAGTATGAACTATCTCATATCTGTTGGTTTCTACTACATTCTTAAGCTGGTGATATGCTGTCACCAACTCGGGTAAATTCAAAATCTTTCGGAGACTGGCAGTCTCAAATATCCCACAACCTAAGCCATCCAACTGCTTTCTTCGCTGAAGCAGTGCCTCAGGACTTACCGCACTATCATCATCCTGCCAACAACATGCTACATCTACAACATAGCCAAGACTTTGAAGAATTCTGATATTGTCCATATTAAATTGTGTGACCATATATGCAGTATGGGCATGTATTAAAGCTTTTTTCATAGCAATTCTTCTCCGGCTGTTGCACAGCTATTTATTATGTACATTAGCATTGATGGCGCCTTCTTCGACACCCTCTGTTGCATCCCTTGTAAAAATAACTCTTAGAGTCATAAGTATTAGTTGAATATCAAGAAGTACAGAACACTTCTCACAATATATCATATCCAGCTTAAGCTTGTCATAGCTTGTTGTATTGTACTTTCCGTATACCTGAGCGTAACCTGTAAGACCTGCCTTCACGTGGGTACGGAAAGCAAACTCTGGAACTTCCTTTACATACTCAGCAATAATCTCTGGACGCTCTGGACGTGGACCGACAATTGACATATCGCCTTTGAGAATGTTGAAGAACTGTGGAAGCTCGTCAATTCTTGTCGCTCTGATAAAATGACCAATAGGTGTAATTCTATCATCATTCTGGCTGGCAAGACGCGCCTTACCATCCTTCTCTGCGTCCTGAATCATAGAGCGGAACTTCATGATTTTATAATCTTTTCCGCCGATTGTACAACGTGTCTGTTTATAAAGTGCTGGTCCGCCATCATATGCGTGGATAAGTATAGCTGTCACAATCATAATAGGAGATGTGAGAATGATTCCGATTCCTGAAAACAAAATATCTCCAGCACGTTTGATTGCAGAAGAAATACCATCCATTCCGACATTCTTGCACAGGTAAAGAGGTGTATCAAAAAGATTAACCTCCTCAGACCCCTTAATAAGAATATCCGAAATCTTTGGTGTAAAATAAACTCGCTTATCAGTTGCAAAGCAAGCCTTTACAATATCATTTCGAATTTCTGATGGTACATCGTTGATAAGAACTGCATCGTAATTCTCAAGCTCTTTTGTAATCTTTTCAAGTGGCTCTCTGCAGCTCATCTCTCCAGTAATACGATACTTGTCTGCACGACGATTCATCTTGATAACAAGATCATTTTCATATTGACCAAAAATATTCAGTATTGTGAATGGAGGGAAAATCATTCGGTATACCTTGGTACTTATGAAGGTTACCGCAAGTACCGCAACACAATCCACAACTGTAAGCACAATGATGTAGGCAAGTGTCATCCACATCAATGACTTAATTCTTGTCATCAAAATTACTATGAAGAATTCCATTGCATTAACCAGTCCCATGGCAATGGCCTGTGACATGGTCAGGATAGAAATTCTACCACTTCCAATCGCAAATCCTTTGAATGTATTGATTACAAGAATTGTAAGCACAGCATACAATCCAATCATCAAATAGTTACCAATGCTTAAGAAACGCTGTGTCATCAGCATCTGCAATCGCATATACCACATAACGCCAAATAGCGCGGCCAGTACAGCGACTAAAACCACGCTACTAAAAAAGCGAAATATTTTTTTATTAGTTTCTACGTTATTTGTATTTTTCTTATCCATAGTTTCTGTTCAAGTGTTACGCTAACAAGCAATCCACTCTCCTACGGTCACTACATGTGAGCCTCTGGAGAGGAATTAGCTTGTTATCTACACTTGTTCTTTACTTAATATAAATTATCGGTTTTCAGTCAAACGCTAGAAGTACGACTTATTCATATCTACGTTCCCTTTTATACCTGGTACGGAACCCTTGCTTGAATATTGCCACATTGTATATTTGCCAGTGTAAGTGCAGCTTGTATTATACTGAGCAATCCAAATGTAGCAGCTACCGCTAATTGAACCTGCATCCATTCGCTTTGTCATCCAGTTCTTGCTGCAGTATAAACCTGCTTTGTAGCCAGATGACTGAACTGTTGATACAAATGCATTTACGATAGCAACTCGCTGAGCATTTGAAAGGTTGTGCTGGCCTCTGGTTGTGTCCTCCATATCGATGTAAATTGGATAAGCACATCCTCCTGCTTTGTTCGCCATAGCAACAGCCATTGAAGCTTCCTGAACAGCCTCAGCTTCATTTAATGCTCTTGAGAAAATGTAAATACCTGTTGCAACTCCTGCAGCCTTTGCGCCCTTCATATTCTTGTAGAAATATGGATCCTCATGGAGCTGTCCATCATTCTGTCCACGGTAACCACAGCGAATAATCGCGAAGCTGACTGCCGACTTAGCAGCATTCCAATCAATATTTCCCTGATATTTTGAAACATCAATACCATTTCCCTTTACAAGGAGCGCTCCGTCTGGGCCAAAATTGTATTTTACACCCTGGATAACCTGCTCACCAGTAACCTTGTTACCATTCTTGTCAAAGTAATAGCTTGCTCCATCAAGTGTCTGCCATCCATAATATGCAAAGGTTGAACTTCTGTAGTAATATTTCTTATCCTTGCCATAGTCAGCAACTGTAGCTGGCTTTGTCAATCCCTCATCAAGGAATAATGCATTTCCTTCCTTGTCTTTGAGCTGGTCTGTTGATGCCGAACCATAACCAGACACTGTATAAACTACAACAAGTCCACCATCCTGATATCCATCAGAGAAGGTTGCAAGACCTGTAAGCTTGTAATCTCCATCCTTTGTAGCTGTGAAAGTTCCCTTTCCACCGCTAATTGCAACATCAGTACCATTTACCTTAACAGCACTTACATTCTCGCTTGCACTGATTGTAAATGTTCCACCTGAGTAGCTCATATCCAAAGTAGCTTTCTCGGTGTTTGTTGTAGCTGCAGCATATTTCTTAATCCTTGCAGCAACAAACTGAATGCTGGTGTTAACAGCATGACCACCTCTGCCCTTAAGCTTTGCAGAATCACCCTCACCTGGTGTAGGTGTTGGCTCATCTGTAGGAGTCGGAGTAGGTGTTGGAGTAGCAGTTGGCTCTGGAGTAGGTGTTGGCTCCGGAGTGGCTTCTGGAGTTGGAGTAGCACTTGGAGATGGTGAAGGGCTAGGAGTTGGCTTGTTTTTCTCTTCCTCCGCCTTCTTCTTTTCCTCTTCTTCCTGCTTTTTCTTCTCCTCTTCTGCCTTCTTTTCAGCCGCTGTCTTTACCTTTTTATATTTAAAGACTACTTCGATATCTTTATCTGCAACAGTTCCCTTTTCATTGATCTTTTCAATGCATTCATATCCATCAATGGTTTGTGGAGCATATTCATAGGCAACTCCAACAGCCTTCACTTCTGAAGATCTTGTTTCCTCTTTTGTAACTGAAGTTGCAGCCTCATCATAGTAAATATCTTTTACAGTGATTTTATGTTCCTTGGCAGCTACCTTAACCTCATGAGTTACAGATGTCTTTGCGCCATCTTTCTTCGTTGCCTTGCTTGCACTTGCCGTGCTCTTTGGAGCTGTGATATCTGCACCAGAAATAGATTTTACAGCACTTCCATTTTCTGCTTTGCTTGAAGGAACGTACTCCTGAGTGTCCTTCAGAGTCTCCTCAACTGGAGTAACCTCCTTAGGCTGATTGTCCTCTGCGGCAACGTCCTTCTTAATTTGCTTTGTAATTTCCTTCTGAACCTTGTACTCAACCTTCTTTTTAACATTTACCTGAGTAGCCAGGCTTGTAGAATCATAAAGCGGCTGATTGTCGAAATCATACATTACACAGGCAACGTAATCACCAGGCTCAAGCTCCTTCTCAGCAATAATGCCATCCTCGTCATCATCTGTGTAAACTTTACCATCCGCATCCTTAAGAGCCATTCCAAATGACTGGATTGCCTCTTCCTTATCAAGATACAGCTGATAAAGAGGATCATCCTTTATTTTGCTCTTCTGCTTCTCAACAACTTCGCCATTTTCGTCAGTTACTGTAATATCAACATTTCTATTTTGAAGAGTTTCTAACAGTGTTCCCTGCTGAGCTGACTCGCCAGACATCTCTGAAATCTCTGTGTTGATTTCATCAATCTTATCAATATAGCTTTGAAGATCCTTCGCCTTCTCTTCGGACAAAAGCTTTACTGAAAAAGGTACGCCAGTAATGGCATTATCTTCCTCATCTGAAATGTAGATTGTTAAATCCTTTTCAAGGGATTCACTTGTGAGCACAATCTTTTTGAATTCTGGTATATACACATCCTCAGCTGCGGCTTCCTCTTCCACCTCAACCTCTTCAACTACAACCTCTTCCTCCTGTGGAATATCGTCGTGCATCAATGTGTAAATACCTGCACCTGCTGCGCCAAGTGTAGCAGTCCCAAGTACTCCTGCTGCAACAATTCTTACAGCAGTATGTTTGCGCCAAAGAAACTTTAGGCCTGCAAAAAATCCTCTCATATCATCATCTCCCAAAAACTAAACTAGTAAAAGAATTCAAGTTAAATACCGTGTTCCTCGCAATATGCCTTAAAGCTTGCGTTTACCTTATCCTTATCAGAAAGAATCAAATCTTCCTTTGTCATTCCCTCTGGAATTGGCCACTGAACATTGATATCTGGGTCATCAAATGCAAGACCACCCTCATCATTTGGATGATAGAAATCAGTAACCTTGTAGCAGAACTCAGCATATTCGCTGACTACTAAGAAACCATGAGCAAATCCCTTTGGAATCATGAACTGCTTCTTGTTCTCCTCTGAAAGAAGAATTCCATAGTGCTTACCAAAAGTCTTTGAACCTTCACGAAGGTCAACAGCCACGTCATAAACCTCGCCCTTGATTACACGAACGAGCTTATCCTGTGGAAAATTCTTCTGGAAATGAAGGCCACGAAGTACGCCCTTCTTGCTTGCAGACTGATTATCCTGAACAAATACATAGTCCAATCCCTCTGCCTTCATATCATTCTCATTATAAGTTTCCATGAAGTAACCTCTGTCATCACCAAATACCTTTGGAGTGATGACGCAAAGGCCTTCAATACCATTAACATTTTTTTCAACTGTAATTGCCATAAAATAATCCCAAGCCTTTCAATCATCTAGCCCTATTAAATCACTGACACGCTTGCGCTCTTATTCGCTCATTGCCCTACATAAGATGCTGCTAAAGCACCATCTAAGTAGGGATGGCTCATCAAGGTCAGTTGCCTTTAATAGTGCTATCTGATTTCAGGCTTTCTCTCCTTACTTCAAAAATTATAATCCGTTAGATACGTCTACGAGATACTGTCCGTACGCAGTCTTCATGAGTGGCTCAGCAAGCTTGAGGAGCTGGTCCTTGTTGATGAAACCACGCTTGTATGCGATTTCTTCGATGCATGAGATGTACATACCCTGTCTCTTTTGGAATGTACTTACAAACTCTGCTGCCTGAAGAAGCATATCATGGTTTCCTGTGTCAAGCCATGCAAATCCACGGCCAAGTGTCTCTACATGGAGATTTCCACGGTTGAGATACTCATTATTTACTGCTGTGATTTCAAGCTCTCCACGTGCTGAAGGCTTGATTGTCTTTGCAATTTCTACAACTGAGTTGTCATAGAAGTAAAGTCCTGGAACAGCATAGTTGCTCTTTGGCTCAGCAGGCTTCTCCTCGATAGAGATTGCTACGCCATTCTCGTCGAATTCTACTACGCCATACTCTCTTGGGTCGCGAACATAGTAACCGAAGATTGTTGCACCTGGTTCAGATTCTGTTCTTGTAGCTGCTGAAAGAAGCACCTTTGAGAATGACTGGCCATAGAAAATGTTATCGCCAAGCACGAGAGCTACAGCATCGCTTCCGATGAAATCTGCACCGATAATAAATGCCTCAGCAAGTCCGTTTGGATGCTCCTGAACTGCATACTGAATATCCATACCAAGCTGTGAACCATCTCCGAGGAGCTCCTCGAATACTGGAAGATCTCTTGGTGTAGAGATGATAAGCACCTCTCTGATACCTGCCAACATAAGTGTAGACAATGGATAGTAAATCATTGGCTTGTCATAGATTGGCATAATCTGCTTGCTAATAGCTTTTGTTAATGGGTAAAGTCTTGTGCCGGAACCTCCAGCAAGTATAATACCTTTCATTTTTTTCTCCTTATGCTAAATATTCTTTTAATGCATCTTTCCAATCAGCCATCTTATAGCCGCTTGTGAGACGAAGCATGTAATTATCCAAAATTGAATAGTGTGGTCTGTCAGCGCTAGCTGGATTCATCTTCTTGTACTCCTCGCTAGTCACATGATTAACCTTTACATTGATTCCCATGAGCTTGAAAATCTCTTCTGTGAAATCAGCCCAGTTTGTATCTCCCTCACATGTTCCATGGAAAATACCATAGTTCTCTGTAGGCTCAAGATGATGAATCATGCGAGCAAGCTCTGCTGCTGAAGTTGGTGAACCAAGCTGATCACATACAACTGAAAGTTCATCGTGATTCTCAGCTAAGCTAAGCATTGTCTTAACGAAGTTCTTTCCATCGCCATAAAGCCATGCTGTGCGAACGATGAACCACTTATCAGCAAACTGCTGAACAAACTTCTCACCCTCATACTTTGTCTTGCCATAAGCACTGATTGGTGCTGGCTGGTCAAACTCTGTGATAGGCTTTGTCGCATTGCCTGGGAATACATAATCTGTACTAACATGCACAAGCTTTGCGCCAACCTTTGTAGCTGCAATAGCAAGGTTTCTAGGACCAAGTGCATTAAGCTTATATGCAAAATCCCAATCCTTCTCGCAGCCATCTACATTAGTAGCTGCAGCACAGTTAATGATAACATCTGGCTTCTTAGCCTCAACAAAACTAAGTACCTCATCTAAATCCATGATGTTAAGTGGAGAAATCATCTCCCCCTCAACTACGTCTGTCAAGATAAACTCGACCTCGTTGCCATACTCCTTTTGAATTGCACGACCAAGCTGGCCATTGCATCCAGTTACTAGTATCTTTCTCATTCTTTCCTATACCTCGTTTTTATATAATCAGCCAAAAATATATTCAAGATTAACTTCTAAAATTGAATGTTTGGCATCATTTACACATAATCCTTAGCTTTAGCTATTAGTCTGTTATATGCAGAGAACAGGCTTCGGATAGACGCACGTGTAATATTTGAGCTTACGCCAACGCCGAAAGTGGTATTGCCGTGGCGCTCATCACGCATTTCAATATATGCCGCAGCCTTAGCACCAGAACCCTGAGCCTGAGCAAGTGTATGCTCTGTGTAGTCGATGAGTGTAAACTCAAGCTCTGGAACACACTGCTTGATAGCAAGCTTAACGGCATCAATAGGTCCATTTCCTTCAGCTTCTGAATGGAACTTCTCTCCATGATAGCTGAAATCAAGCACAGCAACTGTATCGTCTGTTTCTTTGCTGTCCTGGATAACCACATACTCCAGTGTAAGTGGCTCCTTGTTCTCTAAATACTGAGACTTGAAAGCCTCCATAATGCGCTGTGGTGTAACCTCTCCACCCTGCTTTTCAGAAATGTACTGAACAACATCTGCAAACTCTCTTTGCATCTTCTTTGGAAGCTTGAAGCCATAAACTGTATCCATAACAAAGGCAACGCCGCCCTTGCCAGACTGGCTGTTGATACGAACCACTGGCTCATACTTTCTGCCGATATCTGCCGGATCGATTGGAAGATATGGAACCTCCCAATACATGTTTTGGCGTTCGCGCATTGCTTTAACGCCTTTATTTATTGCATCCTGGTGTGAACCAGAGAATGCTGTAAACACAAGCTCACCAGCGTATGGATGTCTTGCGTCTGTTGGCATTTTTGTAACTCTCTCACAAATTTCCACAATTTCCTTGATATCATCCAAATTAAGTTCTGGATTGACACCCTGTGAAAACATATTGTAAGCAATTGTAAGAATATCTACGTTTCCAGTGCGCTCACCGTTTCCAAGGAGTGTTCCCTCTACACGGTCTGCACCTGCAAGAAGTCCAAGCTCTGTGATAGCCACGCCTGTTCCTCTGTCGTTATGTGGATGAATAGAAAGGATAATATTATCTCTGTCCTTAAAATGTGTGCTCATCCACTCAATCTGGTCTGCGTAAACATTTGGTGTATTCATCTCGACTGTTGCAGGAAGGTTAAAAATGATAGGAGCATCTGTTGCGTGATCCCATGTTTCCTGAACAGCTGTACAAATATCAAGTGAAAATTCCACCTCAGTGCCAGTAAAAGACTCTGGCGAATATTCAAGCTGAAGGTTTCCATCATATTTGCAAAGACGGTCCTTCACCATTTGTGTACCCTTCTTTGCAATCTCGATAATCTCATCCTTTTCAGCGTTGAAAACAACGTCTCGCTGAAGAGTAGATGTTGAATTGTAAATATGGAAAATAACATTCTTAATACCTTGAATAGCTTCAAAGGTACGATCTATCAATTCCTCACGGCACTGCGAAAGCACCTGCACTTTTACATCATCTGGAATTTTATTTTCAGCAACTAACTGTCTTAAAAAATCGAATTCAATTTGAGATGCTGCAGGAAATCCAATCTCAATTTCTTTAAAGCCTAGCTTAATTAGGAGGTCAAATAGTTCCATCTTTTCGTCGACATTCATTGGTTCGACGAGGGCCTGGTTGCCATCTCGTAGATCAACTGAGCACCAAATTGGGGCTTTAGTAATCTGCTTGTTCGGCCAGGTACGTTCTGGGAACTGTAACACAGGGTTTGCTTTGTAACGCTTGTAGTTCAACATTATTCTGTCCTCCTAAAACATGTAGATTATATCTCGCCTGTTCCGGCTACAAGCCTAAGGCCTCTCTGCTCGACTACATGTCTCACTAAGAGACCTTAGAGCTTGATGCCTACAGGCTATTTAAACTATTCTCCTAATCCTGCTTCAATAGAATTTACGATGTCGTCGAGAGCTTCAGTCTCGTCTATGCCATCGCAAAATACTTCGATTTCCTCTCCTGTCTTTACGCAGGCGCCTAGTACGCTAAGTACTGATTTTGCATTCGCCTCGTAGTTATTGTCAGTGTGAAAGGTCACCTTGCTGCTATACTTCATTGAAATTTCGCATAGAAGTCCCGCTGGGCGCAAGTGCAACCCTGTCGCATTCTTTATCTTCACTTTTTTAGAAACCATAACTCAATATCCTACTCTATGAACAGTGTTTTACGTTAACAATAAATATGTTTTCTTTTAGTCACTAAATGTTCCTTTCAGCAAAATATTATATTGTTAACTAAGCACTGGATCTATAATATCGTTTTCGTGATTAATTCTGCTAACGCTTTTGCGTCAGCCTCAATTTCTGCCTGATCCTTTCCTTCTATCATGACACGAACCAGTGGCTCTGTGCCAGATGGACGGATGAGAACTCGGCCTTCGCCAGCGAACTTCTCCCCAAGTTTTTCGATTGCTGTAGCAATCTCAGGATACTCCATGTAGCTCTCTTTCTTGTGATTTGGAACCTTTGCATTCACAAGAGCCTGTGGAAGTACCTCCATAATAGATGCAAGCTCTGAAAGTGGCTTGCCTGTCTCAACCATTACACGAAGAAGGTGAAGTGCGGAAAGCAATCCATCACCAGTGGTATTGTCATCAAGGAAGATAACATGTCCACTCTGCTCGCCTCCGATATTATATCCATTAGCAAGCATATTTTCTAAAACATATCTATCGCCAACCTTTGTAGACTCTACATTTATGCCCTGTTCTTTAGCCATGAGTGTGAATCCAAGGTTTGTCATTACAGTAACAACGCAGGTATCCTTCTTAAGAGTACCCTTATCCTTCATATGCTTTGCGCAGATTGCCATAATCTGGTCGCCATCAACAAGACGCCCCTTCTCATCTACTGCAAGCATTCTATCAGCATCACCATCAAATGCAAGTCCAACCTGTGCATTTTCAGCAACAACACGGGCTTTAAGCTCATCCATGTGAGTTGAGCCACAGTTGCTGTTGATGTTTGTTCCATCTGGATTGTTGTGGATTGTGATAAGCTCTGCTCCCATCTCTGAAAGGCATGCAACGCTTGTACGATAAGAAGCTCCCTCTGCACAGTCAATAACAATCTTAAGACCTGATAAATCAAGTGGCACTGTGTGCTTAAGGAAATCAACGTACTCGCGACCTAAATCAAAACGATAATCAATCTTTCCGATTTCAGCACCAGTTGGGAGATTAATACCCTTCATACCACTTTCAATAAGGGCCTGAATCTCATCCTCGAGCTCGTCTGAAAGCTTGAATCCATCACCATTGAAGAACTTAATTCCATTAAATTCCATTGGGTTATGACTTGCTGAAATAACAACACCTGCATCGACCTTGTGCTTGCGTGTAAGATAAGCAATTGCTGGTGTTGGAAGCACACCAACATATACGGCGTTTGCACCAACTGAGCAAATACCACTCATAAGTGCTGAAGCAAGCATAGTACCTGAGATACGAGTGTCACAGCCAACAATAATTGTAGGCTGATGACTAGCCTCTTTTGTAAGCACATAAGCACCTGCCTGACCAAGTGAACGAGCCAAATCTATAGTAAGTTCTGAGCCTGCTACTCCTCTGACTCCGTCTGTACCAAATAATCTTCCCATATTAATTAATCCTCTTTCGTTTCATCACTTTCTGTCGCACTATCCTCTTCTGTTGCATTTGGATCTGCGATTACTGAAACCGTGACTGATGTATTTTGAATAGTTACTCCATCAACATTCTCGAACTGCAATACTGCATTCTGTCCCTCGCCCTCTCCGAGAGCTGTACAGTCGATATATCCCTTTACTGAATCTGCTTTCAGTGAAGCCAATGCCTGCTCGCTTCCGAATACATTCACCGTAACGGTCTTTGAGTCAAGGGCGGCTGCCAATCCTCGCGGAACATTCTTCAGCTCAATATTCTCAGCTGGAACATCTACTGTTGAGGCAGTCTCGCCAGCCATTGTAACATAAATTGCAACCTTGGAAGATGTTCCCTCTGAAAGCTGAACACCATCTGGCAGGTAAGAACTAATATCAACTGAAGTTGTAAATGAACCTGTAAGGTTCGATAAATTAATAACTGTATCTGGAATAGTGATGTTGCTAACATCGTTAAGTGCACTAGCTTCACCTATAATCATAACTGACGATGGGTCAGTCTTGATTGAACCCAGTGTCAATTCCGGTGAAAGCGTACCGCTAGTCTTAACCACAATATCAACTGCCTTTGTATTTACGAATGCTACACTAACGCTGACAGTAGATACTGACAAATTGAAGTTTGATGTATCAACAGTCTCGCCATCCTTATCGTAAAACTTCGGGATAACATTCTCAGTAAAGTTGCTGCTAACACCTGTGATATTGGCCGTAGCCACAACACTTGCAATCTTTTCCACCTCTTCCTGTGGGCCTGTCACAGTTATGACTGTTGGACTACAGGTAACCTCCTCCACTGCAAGCTCTGGCTCCAGTGTTCCAGAGGTCTGGGCACTTATAACAAAACGCTCTGTGGTCAAATCCTTCAAAATAACATACAAATAATTCTGTCTGCTAGAAATGGTTACATAGTTTGCATAAGATTTTGCAGCGATAGTAACCGGTATTCTCTCAGCGTTTTCCAGATTATTCATATCTGCTATCGCAGAAAAATCTGATGGTGAGAGTTTTTCAATAATGGATCGCTTTGCTGTAACACGGAAGCTTACTGTATTAACTCCATCCTTTATCTCGTAAAGCTTTCCAGCCTGTGTCAAAACATCTGCATTTGTAACTGTAACTACAGATGTGAATGTCCTTGTCTGCTTTGGATCATCAATATTTACAACAACCAACCAAAGGAAAAATGAAAAGATAATTGCAAGTATCTTTAATCCGATATCCTTTGTGAGGGCATTTATAATCTTCTGCTTCATGCTCTGCCCTCCTTTTCTGCTGCTTCTGTTTTGCTTGTTTCTTCATCAGGATTCTGAAGCCTTCTAAGCTCTGCAATAAGCTCATCTTCCTTCACATCGCGAACGATACGACCTTCCCTTGCATAGGAAACTGTACCTGTCTCCTCTGAAACAACAATTGTAAGTGAATCAGAAACCTCACTGATACCAACAGCTGCACGATGTCTTGTTCCCAAATCCTTTGAGAGCGCCATGTTATCAGAAAGTGGCAGATAGCAGGTAGCAGAAACTACCCTGTCTCCTCTAACAATTACTGCGCCATCGTGAAGCGGAGTGTTTTTTTCAAAAATATTAATAAGCAGCTGGCGGCTGACAACCGCATCAATACCAATACCGGTTCTCTCAAATTCGGTCAGCTGCATGTCATTTTCAACAACAATAAGCGCACCTGTCTTTACTGCGCCCATTTCGTAGCAGGCTGTAACAAGGCCTACGATAGTAGAATCATCAAACTTCTTTGCGCCAGTTTTAAGTATGTTCCACGAAAATAGCGAGGTGATTTTCCTTCGACCAATCTGCTCCAAAGCTCTACGCAGCTCCGGCTGGAACACGACAATAAGCACCGTCACTGCTACCGATACCAGCTTCTCGCCCAACCAAAGGATTGTGTTCATCTGGAAAATAGCCGCAACTAAGAAGAAAAGCATGATGATAAGCACGCCTCTAATTAGCATCCACACCCTGCTGTTTTTCACCCAAACAAGCAGGTGGTACATGAAATATGCAATTATGATAACCTCGATTGCGTCTGTGATGGAAACATCGGGAATATTTACATTGAAATAATCATCGATGAAGGCATCCATTGCATTGACAAAATCTACCACCGATTCACTTCCTTACTACCCCTATCAGGGATTGTTTTTATAAGTTAAATCTTCTATTTTTATATCTTCTTAATTTCTTTATCTTCTTCAGCAATGCGGATTTTAGGAACTGCTGTGACGTAATAATAATAATCGTCATCCTCGAACTGAACTTTCTCAATTCGTGAGTAATCCAAATCCATAACAAAGTAATTCAAAATCACACCAACTAGTAAAACAATGATATTCCCAAGAATGAGTCCTGGAATCTCGCCCTTTTGACTTGTAAGCAAAAGTCCTGCAAGCATAATGATAAATTCAACTGCTACGCCTGCTACATTTGCAATTATCCATGACATATTGATGCTGGCCTGTCTAAGAAGGTAAACAACTAAAAACATTGCCACCATTGCAATGATAAAGAACCAAAACATTCGGTTTCCGATCATCTGCTCCTGAACCAGTGTCACTACATTGACCTCAGAAGTCTCATCAACGATAGCAGTTGTGTTGTCCTTTATTACGTGAAGATAAAATGCAACAACAGAGCCACATACAATAGATGTAAGCTCGTTGATATTAGACATAAGCCCAGCTCCGAGAGCCATAACATATGGTGAGTTAAACGAATAACAAATTGGAACCGTAACCATATTGTACGTATTCTTGCTTCTGAAATATGCACAAACCAAGTAACCCACAACCATTAATCCTAGTGCAACGATTGCAACCTGTGGGCTGAGTGATACCAAATCAATCAATAAAACAATAGCGAGAATCATCGAAACGCCCTGAATAGGGAAAAACGCACAAACAATTGCAATGATTATGGAAACCCACATCTGACTTAGCTGCTTGTTGTGTCCAAAGTTAGATCGTATACACATAAGTCCAACAAAAGCTACCAGGGCACTCCATATTTTTAAGAAAAGTATTTCTCGCGAAAGCACAAATCTTCGTATGTCATCTCGTAATCTAATAAAAGCGTTCATTCTAGAAATCCTCTCTAGCTAGCAGTGGTTTTGTCTGTTGTACCTCGGCTTCATACATGTGACTAAGCTTCGTGTATTTAGCTCCAAGCTCCTTAATAAGGCGCTTGCCACGCTTGTACCGTCTGGCAGCCCTCAGTCTTGAGCCGTGAACATGAATAATAATGTAAAATGCATAAGCTACAAGACCCACCAAGGCAATTATTAAAAAGTACATGGTAGTAATATTCTCTATGACATTGCTAACCAGATATATCACTATTCCTGCATAAATCGCACCAAAGAAAATCGTGCCAGCCAAAAAGCCGCCCCAACCGTGTAGTGCAATATATTCTTTCTTTGAATAGCGAAGCATCGGCTGATACTCCGGGCCCATTTCTTTCTCGAAAATAGCCATGGAAGTCATATGCCTAACGCGTTCTTCGTTAATCATACATTATCCTCTTAAGTGATTTTTATAAAAATGCATAGTAAATCAGAATCAGTATAGCATAAACAGTTTCTAAAAAAAACACCTACCGGAAGAACCGGTAGGTCTTTAGAATTCTTTAGTATTGTATTTTACTTCTGGATGAAGCGCATCTTGTTTTCTTTCTTTGGTTTCTCCTTAGGTCGTTCTGGTGCCTGTGGCTTTTCAATAGACTTTGCGAGAGCATTAGCTGTATTGTTCTTGCAATTATCACAATACTTACCTGTCTTAATTGTTGCACCACAAATCTCGCACTCAATTCCTATTGGAGAATCATCAGAGAACTGCAGGCGCTCCTCACGAATCCACTGACGAAGCTGATTTGTAGAAACTTCATTAGCATCTGATATTTCCTGAATGGAAGCTCGTGGATTTTCTCGGATATACTCCTTTACATTCTGGAACTTCTTTTCAGTTTCATCGCGGCAGGCTTGGCAGATATTTGGTCCCCCAAGATAATTGAATAATCTTCCACAAGTTCTACAGTTACGAACATCCATAAATGATACCTCCTGATTATTGGGTTTCTCCTATGCATACGCACATGCCATATACTTCTTGAACTCCGCCGCTTCTAAGTATCTTGGCTACTTCATCCATTGTTGTCCCTGTTGTGTAAATATCATCTACTATAAGCACTTTTTTAAATTGTACATCATTTTTTGCCAAACTAAAAGCTTTTAACAGATTTTTCTTTCTTTTTAGACTATTTAGTTGTTTCATGGCTACAGTATCACCATTTCGTCTGACTATTTTTGAATTAACGGGAATACCACTTACATCACTAAGTGCCTTTGCAAAAATCTCTGCCTGATTGTACCCACGCTTCCTCTCCTTTTTCTGGTACATTGGAACAGGAATTATTGCTTCTATGTTATTTTGCTGTAGCCATTTTCCATAGCTTTTTACTGCATATTTGGCAAACACCTTGCCATAACACCGTTTATTACTATATTTAAATCTATACATGGCATTTTTCATATCACCTGAGTATCTGAAAACTGCTTTATTTTGTGTATAAACATGGCTGGCATTCTTACAGCTTGTGCAAAACTCCGCCTGTGGATTGTTAACTGGCGCACCACATTTCAGACAATAGTCTTTTCCAACAAGCCTGATTTTCTTTTGACAAGACTGACAAAAACCTGCTTCTTTTTCTATTTTCAATAAAACATTATCGCAAGCCACACAACGTTTTGGATACAATAATCCCAAACTTACGTCTATAATATATCTTAGGTAGGAATTCATATTTCTCCTTATAATTGACTTATTTAGGTTTTGTCATTAAAATTGACTCACCTATTTTATAAATTTGATTTAGTTTAAAAGGATTTACATATTAATATGAAAAAAAGATTATTAAGTTTGATTTTGGCAGCAACAATGACATTTTCCCTAGTTGGATGTGGAAAAAAATCTGCTGACACACCAAAAGATGAGGTAAACGAAGAATCTGAAAGCGATTCATATTCGTATAATATAACAGCACTTTTATCAGAAGACAATACTTATAATAGGGTTCTTCTTCAGGGCTTCACTGATTGCCTCACGGATTATCTAGGCAATGAGCATTTTTCAATCAGCACCTCCGTTGTGAACGAGGATCAGACTAGTGATCAGCTTGCAGCAAATGCTATCACCAAGTCACCAGATATGATTTTTACTGCTGGTAAATCAACTCTTTTATCAGCAAAGAATGCTACCGATATTATTCCAATCGTAGCTACAGGTATTGTTGATTTCAAGGGTACACTTCGTATCGCAAGCCTTAACGGTAAGAGCTGGGATAATACTACCAACACAAATATCACTGGCGTAAGCTCAAAGCCTAGCATTGTTGATCAGGTTTCACTTATGATAGAAGCAACCGATGATTTACAGACTGTAGGCATCCTCTTCTCCCCTGAGGATACTGATGCTATCTATCAAAACGAGATTTTTGAGGCTTATTTAGACCAGGCTGGAATCCCTTGGAAGGAATATCTGATTCCTGCATCTGATACAGCAACATCAATTGGTGAGCAGGAGGAGCAAAACTCCACCGCGTTGACTCCTAGCAAGTACGTGGCATCCTCTGCTAAGCAAGGTATGGATAATGATGTTATCGCTTTGGGAGAAGATACAATCCTTGGTCTTAACTCTACCTCTTCCACCCGTGTTGCCCTTGTTTCACAGTTTTGGACCAGTGGAAAGGTTGTTCCAGAGACAGAGGTAGTCGAAGAATCTTCCGATGAAGAAGATACTGAGAACACTGTTTCAAAAACAGATTCCAAGAACAACGAGGAAGAGCCTGAAGAAATCACACTTGAAAGTCTAATTCAGGAAGCCTGCTCAGAATGCTCTGCAATTTATATTCCATTCGGCAGCATTCTTTCTGACCAGATGGAAACCATCGGAAACATTGCCACCGAGAACGGCGTTACAATCGTGGCAGGTGACACTACAATCGGTGAGCATGCCCTTGTTACACTTTTCTCAGATCCATACGCTCTAGGCTATGCTGCTGGAAAGAAGGCCGTAAAGGTCTTCAATGAAGGCGATATTAGTACAATCAAAATCGGAAGCGTTGATTCCGATAATTCTGTTAAGCTTTACAACGGTACAATTGCCGAACAGCTCGGCAAGGAATTTCCAAAATCTTTCAAGGAGCTCACTGAATTCCTTGAAACTTACGAGTATGGCAGTACAACTACTCGATACACTGCCTCAGGAGAAGAATAAAGCTTATGATACTTCACGTAATCAAATCCAACATCTATTCTGGTGCAGAAAATGTAGTGTGCCAGATTATCAAAGGTCTTTCAGGTCATGAGGAGTTCATTTATATGGCTCCTCACGGACCAATTGAAGACAAATTAAAATCTATTGGTCTTTATGATTGCTATCGCGGCATCGACGCTCTCACTATTTCTGAAATTAAAAAGGCTGTGGATGAACTACAACCGACTGTTGTTCAGGCCCACGATTTTACTGCAAGTGTGCTTTGTGGCTTTGCTCTAAAAGGACGCGTTCCAGTGATTTCGCACATCCACTGCAATCCACTTTGGTTGAAAAATCCATTACACCCTAATTCAATTTCATATATGATAGCCAGCAGATGGTTCAGCCAGATAATTGCTGTTTCCGATGCTGTGGCAAATGAATATGTGTACAGCGGAGCGTTGAAGTGTCCAATCACAACACTTGGAAATCCTTTTTCTGTAAAACAGGTTCTTGAAGCCGGCGAGACTGCATCGGCTGGCAGTTCAGATATCCTATATGTTGGTCGTTTCAACGAAGCCAAAAACCCACTTGGCGCTATAAAGATTTTTGAAGCTATTCCATACCATGATGATCTTACATTTAGAATGGTTGGAAATGGAGAGCTTTTAGATGAGTGTCAGGCTTACGCAACAAGCCAAGGCCTTAATGTTCACTTCGAGGGCTTTCAGGATAATGTCTACAAATATATGAAAACCGCAAAGCTTCTGCTAATGCCTTCAATCTTTGAAGGTTTTGGTCTTGTTGCCCTAGAAGCTATGTCTCTTGGCAAGCCAGTAGTATGCTCTGGTGTAGGAGGCCTCTCAGATATTATCAACGACTCCTGCGGATATATCTGTTGCGACACCACCGCCTACGTAAATAGCATAGACGAATTACTATCAGACTCTGGCGTTTACGAAGCCAAATCCCGTACTGCAAAGCTTCGCGCTGCGTCCTTCGACAATCTTGATACGTATTGCAAGAACATACTCGCTATTTACAAATCATTCAGCTAACCTATATGAATTTCTCAACATAAGCTAGTAGTTAACAAAGCCTATACCTCCTTAGGAGCCAATCTCGCGACGTGAAGGTATAGGCTTTTGTTGACGTAACTAGCGTGGGCGAAGGAACCCACTAGGTTTGGTAAATTATCTGAATATATTACAAAATCTAGTGGGTTTTCAAACTATTTAACTTGTGGTATTATGATAGTAGCTATAAGTATAATTATAGCTAGAAGTGAATACATTTTTCTAAGTAAGTCCCAGAGTAGACAAAGGAGTGTCGAAGGCAACACATTCATGGAAGAAAGGAGGGACGTCTTATGGCACGCATCGATTCAGCGTACAACTATTTCATGTCGACCTATGGCGATAGCATAGGCTCACGCTATGAATCCCACAAAAAAAGCGAACTGCGCGATACATACAACAAAATAGTCAAGGCCAATAAGGACTCTCCTCTCTACAAGATTAAGGACACCGAGGACATGGGGCAATTTGCTATCGATATTAAGGAGCATGCGAATTCGATGTCTATCTCTGTTTCTAATTTGACCTCTAATGGCGAAGATATAGAATCTATTCTCAGCAAACGAATTGCCTCATCTTCGGATCCAAATACCATCGAGGCTGCTTATGTAGGTGATGAGGAGACTGGTTCCACTGAGGAATTCACAATAGAGGTCGACTCCTTGGCCAAGCCTCAGATTAATACAGGAAACTTCCTGGCTCCGCAGGACATGAACTTCAAGCCTGGCCAATATACCTTCGACTTAGACATTAAGAATCATTCTTACGAGTTCCAGTTCAACGTAAATCCAGGAGAGGACAATCTGGCAATCCAAAACAAGATTGTACGCCTTATCAATACTTCAGATGTTGGCTTGAATGCCCAGCTGATTACTAATCGAATCGCATCAAATGCCATTCAGGTTTCTTCTAAAGCAACAGGAATTGGGGAAGACGAGACCCGACTGTTCAACATTTCATCAACTATTTCCCGAGACGAGCTAGATATACTTGGAATTTCAAGAGTCACGCAAGAGCCAAGCAACTCTGACTTTAAACTAAATGGAACTGAACACCAGTCCCTTTCAAATGTGTTCACTGTAAACAAAGCCTACGAGTTATATTTGAAAGCTCCGACAAACGGTGAAGTTACAATTGGACTAAAGAATGATACTGAAGCACTCACTGATGGTGTAAATCAGATGCTTGACAGCTACAATGGAATGATAGATGTTGGACTTAGATATACAGGCGCGCATCAGAATCGTACCCTGTTTAACGAGATTTCATCTATTGCCAGGGGAATGACTGAAAGTCTTGCTTTTGTTGGAATTACAGCTGATGAAAATGGACATCTTAGCTTGGACAGTGAAAGACTTGCAGATGTAATCAACAGTGATGACAAGGCTTCCGCATTCTCAACACTTAATGAATTAAAATCAGCTGTTAGATCTGCGGCATCTAAGGCGTCGATAAATCCAATGGCTTATGTGGATAAAGCTGTTGTGGAATACAAGAATCCGGGTAAAACTCTCACTGCACCTTATGCGACTAGTCAGTACTCAGGAATGATGGTGAATTACGGTCTGTAAATAAATCTTACGCTCTTGTTACACTCTCAAGCCTTAGTGTTACTCTGTTCGACTACATGTCTCACTGAGTAACACTAAGAGCTTGATAGTTACAAGAGCTTATTTATTATCTCCTTCAACCTCATTTCATACGAACAATTCTCACGCACGTGCTCATATCCACAACGCGCGATGCGATTACGCTCGGTGTCATGGTGGAGGTAGTAGTCTACTTTTTCGTAGAGGTCCTGCTGGTTGTAGTACCAGACCATGTGCTTTTCATTTTCAAAAAACATTGGTAGTTCTGCTTGGAAATTAGTGATACAAAAACCTCCAGCCCCAAGAATATCGTAAATACGAAGTGGAACTCCGCTTTTTATATTTGGTATCGTAATATTTAAATTAACTTTTGAACCTCTAAATACCTTTGGCATCTCGCCCCAATAATCCACACTGCCTTTATAATTCACACGAATCAAATCAGCCACATTTGAGTTTGTATAGATACTAACATCATGATGCTTTGAAAGCTCAATTAAAATACTACGTCTCTGCTTCTCGGCAATTTTAAATCCCAGCGTTGTTACTGAAAAAATCAAGTTCAAATCCGAGAGCGAATCCTCTGATTTTTCCAATTCAAAATAGTTTTCAAGCTCCACCAGAATCTCTGGTGTCAGCATCCTGTCGATAATGTTCACACCCTGCAAATCCTTTTGAGCCTCCATTGTTGCCTCAAAATATCCACGCAAATAATCTGGCAATGTGAACTCCATCTTATCGTAGGAATTTTTTTCATACAGAGAACCAACAAAGCTTATTTCATTCTTATACATGTCCAAATCATTAGAATTTGTAAAGAGATAATCTAATCTGTTGGTATCCACTGCAAGTGGCAAATGGTAAATATGCTCCGCCCCCATACCTTTGAATTCTTCTACATTTGTTAAATCAAATAGAAAGATTCTGTTTACGCTATTGAAAACTGACTTATGATAAAGGGATATCAGTGGATTATCGCAGCTCCAGCAAACATAAAGAAGCCCCATTTCTTCGCAGACGTTTGAAATCAGTGGGAAATAATTGACTGTAAAAAAGAACTCATACGCGCTCTCCCTTATTATACCTCTGAGTTTTTCTGCAAAAACTTCATCCACATCATAATTGAGGAGGTCCTGGTAGACCTCCTCCACTTCGTAGCCTAGCTTCTCAAAAGTGAATTTTATATCCTTGTAGTTATAGGCTTTCCACCTATACATCAAAATCTTTCTCATATCTTTAATCCGTCAGTTACGGCTACAAGCCTTAGAGTCTCTTCCTTCGGCTACATGCCTCATCCAGAGACCTAAGAGCTTGATGCCTACTGACTCATCTAAACATATTCTCACAATAAATACATACTCTTCAAATTATCTTTTTTCCCTACTATACATGCAATGAATCTACCCCGTACGTACTACGGATAATCTCGACCAGCTGCGTGTAGGTTGCTACTGCCTCATCTGATTTTCCTGCTGCATCCAAATCCGCTATTTGCTGAAGCAACGCTTCCTCTAGCTTATACATTTCCTCGAACTTTGCAGTATCTTTTTCTTTAGCCATGAGGACCTTTACTCTATCACTGTATAGCTTGGAAAATTTAACCAGAAAACCATTCATCTGCCAGCGAACATCAAACAGATTCTTAAAACAGTTCAAAGAGGTCACTCTGTCAGTATCTGCCAACTCCAAAAACTGCTCAAGGCCATTTCCAAGAAGTGTAGTCTTAGCTAATATTACTTCATCTGATTCTTCTCTAAGCCATGAATCATGTACCTTCTGCCATTCTATTGCAAGCTTCGAGTATCGGTCCAGAATATCCGTCGCAGCACCATAATCTGTAACATCCTCAACATCTTTTAGTTGTCTCTCTATCAACCTGATATCCAAAAATAATCCAAGTTCTTTTTCGCCTTGGGTTCCTGAATATGCAGCTTTAAGATTCTTAAGCTCCTGTTCTGTCAGCTCGTATGCTACATCATCAATTTCATCTTCCATAAGGTTTCTGAATCCACCATTGGTGAAAAACTTATTTAGCACAGCTGAAATCTCTTTCTTCTTTCCGTACTCAGACGCCTTTTGAAGCAACGTAACTACAAAGCCTCTGCTGATTCTTACTATCTCAGTATTCCACTTTACCTTCCTGTAGTAATGGGTCAGAACACTGAAATCATTTTCTCGCATTCCCAAAACCATCAGGTAACAATAAATCATGTTTCGATTGCTTTGGTTAAAGGTATCGTTTATAAATAAACCACCTTGAAGAAATTGCATCCCCTTATCATCGCCAATTTCATTGCAGATTTTCAGGTAGTATTCGCAAGCCTGCTTACATTCCTTATCCTGCTTCCTTTGACAATATATACCTGCTGCTTTCATTGCAAGATTTGCTAATGGCATTTCCATAACATCAGGCTTTGCTGCCTCTTTCTCATATATTTCAACGACCTTATCATGGTCATCCAAATTAAAATTTGCTTCAGCCAATCCGCAAATAAAACTGCCCCTATACCTGAGATGCTCATTATCCTCTACAGCGCATGCTTTCTCATAGCCTTCCTTACATATATCTCGATAATCTTTATCATAATGAATAGCTCTATACTCCTGAGCTATCTGATATGGCCATCTAAGATTATCTGGTTGCTCCTCCGCCATCTCCTTCAAAAGAGGAAGATTTCTCATGGAATGCTTAATATTGTCCTCGATTGTTTCATATATATATCCAAAGTGGCCTGCTGCTGCATCCATTATTATGGTATTTCCTTCGATAGGCATTATATACTCATGAACCTTGCCCTCAAAATGTGTTTCAGGTGTAACCTTACACATACGTATTACTTCAAAATCCTGATACTCTTTTCCATCATAATCCAGATAATTTCTCTGATAATAACCACCTAGATTATATTTTTCCACATCATCATTTTTAAAGAAATCAAGGATATTTCTTACATCAAGGAAAAATTCATCATCATCAATGTATAAAAACATTTTTCCATTTGCCTGATCAAGCTGAAAGTTTCTTGCAGCTGCAAAATCTTTCACCCAGGTAAATTCGAATATTTCGTCTGCATATTTTTCTATTACCGCTCGTGTTTCCTTATCACATCCAGTGTCTATAACTTGAAGTTCGGAATCAATCGCCTCACGAATAGGCATCAAAGATTTTAGGCAGCGCTCGGTTGTATCCGGCCTGCCACAACATAACAAACTGATTGTTAAAAGTTTTGTCTTTGGCTTATTGTTCATAGCTTCCCCTATTTCTCCACCTCATCCATAGAAATGGTTAAAGGCTCGTCATCTGACGAGCCTTACTATTTGTTTATTCATAAGTTCCAACTATAAGTGGTCTGTACATTTCCTCTCCTTCGGTAAGTCCTTCGACCTTGCCTAGGCAATCATCAATCAAGCGATTTATCTCTCCGCTTACGATTGCCTTTTCTCCTGGTGCTGTTACAAGTCCTCTAAAGTCGTAAATATCTATGTTTCTAATTTCTACTATTCTGTTTTCAATGTCTTGTAATATTTCACTTAAAGCCCACTGGATTTTCTCTGTGTTGTCGATTACGAGTACTGTGTCCTTTAAGTTCTCACTTATATCGTAAATCAAATTGCAGTACTTTTCAAACTTTTCTACGATATCGGTGTAATCCATCCCTTGAGATTCAAGGTATTCGCCTAATACTAAAGCTTTCTGCTGGCATCCGATGAGGACCTTTAAATCCTCTGCATCATCGCCTGTGCTGCCTGATTCAAATCTGTGACTTGCTGTGTAAAGCTCTAAAACCATTGTTAACATCTTGTTTCTTGTAAAATATGCCATAAGCCTTACCTCTTTCTTATATGAAAATCCGTCTCCGGAATTATTATCATTGTTAAAATTTTATTTAGTTCTTCTTTTTAGTAAAACCCCCACCTCTTATTCGAGGTGGGGATGATATTTGATTTAGTGCTGATTAGTATTACTGTAAGAGGTTCATAACACCCTGTGTAGCCTGATTAGCCTGAGCCAGCATTGACTGTCCTGCCTGCTGTAAGATGTTGTTCTTGCTGTACTCAACCATTGTGTCGGCCATATCTGTATCACGGATTCGAGATTCAGCTGCCTCTGTGTTCTCTACTACGTTATCCAGGTTCTTGATAGAGTGCTCTAATCTGTTCTGTACGGCACCAAGTTCAGCTCTCTGTGCTGATACTCTCTGGATTGCATCTGCGATAGCATCGATTGCGTAGGTTGCTGCCTTACCAGTTGCATCTGATACGTTGAGTCCGTTGATACCAATTGACTTAGCATTCATTGCTTCAAGCTTAACGTTCAACTTGTTTGTCATGGCTGCGTCTGCACCAACGTGAAGGTTAAGTGTAAGTGCGTTCTGTACGTTTACGTAGCCCTTGCTAAGTGAGAATGCGATGGTAGTTGTTGTCTGGGTGTTAGCACCGATAACTTGAGTTGTTGTTGTAGTCTTCCAGAAGTAGTTTCCTGATGACTCCCAAGCATTACCATTTGCTGCTGTAGCATGCATTCCAACTGTTGACTTCTTAGCTGTTTCTGCTGCTGTTATATCTGACTGGTTAGCCCACTTATCAACATCTGCCGAACCGTCTGTTGCGCCTACTGAAGATGCTGCCTTAAGCTCGATTGCTACCATTCTGTATGCCGCTGTTGCAGTTACGAGTGTTGCGTTTGACTTATCAACACCACTTACTGTATCGAGCTCTGCGAATAATGTTACTTCGTTACCATTATACTTAAGAGTTGATCCACCAACGATAAGGTTGTTGAGGTATCCGTTTGTAACCTTTGCGTTAGCAACATCACTACTTGCTGTATTTACGATTGTGTAAGTCTTACCATCGATTGAAATTGTATCACCAGCTGTAAGGTTCCAGTTTGTCTCTCCTAATGTAGCCTTTGTTGTCTCTTTGAAAGTATCATCAAGGTGAAGGGCCTCTGCAGCTTCCTTCATTGTTCTGGCACCAATTGTATAGATTGTTCCACCGATTGTGTACTTCTCACCAGCTTCAAGAGACTCCATTGTAAATGTTGCTCTGGTAGTATTCTGAACGAGTGTACCGTCAAGACCAGCATCATGTGCATTTACGTACATCTTCTTTAATCCGATGTCGCCCTTAAGAAGGTATGTCTCGTTGAACTTTGTTGTAGAAGCGATTCGGTCGATTTCCTGTGTAAGCTGTGAAATTTCATTCTGGATATCATCACGGTCTGACTCTGAGTTTGTTCCGTTAGCTGCCTGAACTGCCAACTCATTCATTCTCTGGAGCATGTCGTGAACTTCTGTGAGGGCACCTTCAGCTGTCTGTACTGAAGAAACACCGTCAGATGCGTTTGTAGAAGCCTGGGTCAAACCACGAATCTGCTTTCTCATCTTCTCAGAAATTGAAAGTCCTGCTGCATCATCAGCTGCTCTATTGATTCTAAATCCTGATGAAAGCTTTTCAGTACTCTTTGACTGAGAATCTGTCGTAATGTTCAAAGTTCTTGAAGCATTAGCTGCCTGCATGTTATGCTGTACTACCATAATAAATTCCTCCATGAGATTCTGCTAAATCCTTTTAGCATTTAAATCCGTTTTTTTGATAGCCCAACATCCGTGTCTGGCCTTGGTTATTAAATTGATTTTTTAAGATTCGAATTCGATTTTGTAAGGTAATTTCCTTGTGCTAAATGTTCCTTACACCTTATTTATCGAATCTAAGCCTAGAAACTTTACCCCTTTTTTTAAAAAAAGTTAAATTGTCTAATAATTCTCACTATATTTTGCATGGAACAAAAAAACCGCAAACCCTTGAAAATACTAGGTTTGCGGAATTCGTATATGCGGTAAAAAAAGTTATAAAATTTAATTAAATTTTTCTGCAAAATTGCCCTCATCCACCCCTTCGGGGCACCTTCTCCCAGTGGGGGAAGGCTATCTTTCATTTTTTCTTATCCAAAAATGCAGGATCCTCTACCTTATTATGGCTCATCATATTCTTATAATATGATGTTACAACATCATTAGATTTTTTTACCTCTCGTATTTCTTTTTTTATGTTTGCAAAGCGAGTCTTTGCATATTCCCTATTTCTATATTCGCTTGCCTCTACATCAGCTGTAAGATCAGTAACCTCTCGAATCAAATCCTGCATCAGGCGGATTTCATCTGCATAGGTTTCTCTGTCCTCATCTAAAATAGCCTTCACTCGATTAAATAGCTGCTCAAAGCCATTATCCAACATAATGATTCTATCAATAAGCTCAGACTTCATATTCATATTTTTCTCCAAATCATCTGGAGAAGAGTTTGGGTCCTGCAAAATTGCAGCCTGCTCTTTATTTCTTATAGTAAGTACCCTTAATATGTCAGCCTTCTTCTCTAAAGACTCTCTCAACATTACAACATAATCCATATTTTCCATCTCGTCCCTCCCGTGGGTAAACAAACACCTCATCAGTCAGCTTTTTCCCCGTCCCCTAATAAGGGGCAACTTTCTGTACATGGTGGTAGCAGACAAGCTCTTGGTGTTACTGAAAGGCACATTCTAAAGTGCCTGGAAGTAATACCAAGGCTTGTATGCGTAACCACCTCTCAACATAAATTCAGCCCCTCAAAGAGGGGCTGTCATTAACTACTGTTTTGCCTGTCATGCTATCCTGCTATATTTGCTTGCCCATCCAACTTCTTTCCGTTGGCGGTAAGCCTCATTACATCCTTCCAGGTATCTCGCATGGTTCTTAGGTGCTTCAGCACCTCCTGCAAGGTCTCTGGGTTCTTATCTATCATAGCATGTCTCAAACAGCTCCTAAGATAAGAATATACTGCATGGAAATCCTTTGCAACAGGATATTTATCATCCAAAGTAATTTCAAACTCTTCAATAATTCGGTCTACCTTACGAATATTGTTGTGAGCTTTCTCGATATCGTGGTTCTCGCAAGCCACAATAGCAATGTTGCAAAACTTAATCGCACCTTCATATAACATTAATGTTAGTTCAGCCGGTGACGCTGTAAGTATCTTATTTTTTGCGTAAGCATCGTATCCATTCATTGGTGTCATAAAAATCGCCTCCTGTAACTCCTTTTACATCTGCCTCTTATAATCAACCGCCTAACATCGATGTTAATGAAGATGAATTATTCTGCAGCTTGGCAAGTGCAGACTCCATCTTAGAAAACTTCTTATAGTAAGCGTCCTCTTGATCTTTGATTCTGTCTGTCCACTGTTTAATCAGACTTGAGTAATTTGAATACTCAGAAGCCATTTCCTTATCGTTGTATACCGTATATACGGACTTAACAGCGGTAGACTTCATCTTCTTATCAAGATTTGAATACAAATCACTTGTAAGTGCCTTCATGAAATCTATGACTTCATCTGGATTTGCAGCAATAGCAGCTCTCAGTTTATCCTCTGCACCAGAGGTATAGCTATCCTCGCTATCACCATTGATATGATAAGCATAGTTTTCATTCTTCTCAGCTTTAAGTGTTCCTAATGTGACGATTCCGTAGGTAGACAAGGCAACCTTCTTACCATTTACCTCATAGGTTTTAAGCATAGAGGTTGTCATAGTGGAAATCAGTCCACTTAAAGTTGTATCACGACGAAGCAGCGAATCCTTGATTTTCTGCTCCCATTTTTCAATTTCAGTCTCATTCATCTGACTCTTTTCATCGTCAGTAAGAGGCTCGTAATCTTTTGCAGAATCGGCGTTATATAGTTTCTGCATTTCGTTTACTAAATTATTATATGAAGTAAGGAAGTCTTTAATTTTGTCATATAATGCATCTGTATCGTTCTGAACAGTTACATTAATCGCCTGTGTTGTCTCGGCCATGGCCTCAATTGTAAGACCATTTACAGTGATTGAATTCGTATTATTGGTGTATTCAACTTCATTCAGAATAATCTTTGCATCCTGACCATCAATCTTTTTTGCCTTAAGTGAATCATCAATCTCAAGAGCCTGATTGTTAACTGCCACATTAGATGCCAAATCAACTCTGTAAAATACACTATCAACTAATTCCTTATTGTCCGACTGCGTCCAGAAATTGCTATAGCTCTCATCTGTTTCGCTGTTCTTTGAACCAAAATTAGCCTCAATATAATCAGCCCATTTCTTGTTGTTTGAATCTGCCAATACTTTATTGAGTGCAGCCTGAGCCTCAGCTATATCTGTATCAGTAGTGGCCTTTCCAAGATTAACGTATGCATCTCTAATAGCATTTACTGCAGTATTAATCTCATCTTCTGTAGCTGACTGAGCTCTTGAATCATATGAGCCAGCATCATAAAGAGTCTTTCCAAGTGCAGTAATCTCATCTGCAGTTATTGTATCCCAATCAACACCATGATTTGTTTCTAAATCTGTAACAAAATCAGCATAAGTGTTTAACAATTCATTTGCAGTTTCGTATGCACGCGCTGCTGCTTCACCAGCTGCCTCTCTTGCTGCCGCTTGCTCTTCTGTCTCAGTAGATGGATCTTCAGGAGCTGCATAATCATCTGCATTATAATTTTTTACTGTATCTTTCGCTGTCTTTAAATTAGATACTAAACCTGCAAAACCTTCTGCATAGTAAGTTATTGACTTCGCACCATCTTTATAGGTATAGGTTCTCTGAGACATCTCAGAGCCCGCAGTTTCCCCCTTAATGGAATCAATTTCCTTATCAGAAAGAAGCCCTAATGTAATAAGTGTGCTAAGACCTGCAGTGTTGTTTGCTGAAATTTCAAAGTTTCCTTCGGCACCAGATGTCTGGGCACTAATAAAGAATCTATGATTTTTCTCATCAAAGTTTGCCTGTACACCAGCCTCATTAAATTTGCTAATGAGCTGATCTATCTTTGTAGAACCATCAACCTCTATGTTCTTTGTTCCAGTGCTGGTTCTTACCTGAATGCTTGCTTTTTCACTTGTACCAGAAACAGCTCCAAGAGATGAAAGCGTTGCATCTCCTGTTGCTGCCGCCTCAATGTAACCACCTGTAATATAAGCGGTCTTGGCAAGCTGCTTAATCTCCAAAGTCTGCGTGCCATTAATGGCCTGTCCACTAGCTGTAGCAGTAGCCTTCGATGTATCGCTGACTGTAGTCTTCTTGGCAGAGTAATTTGAAGAATAGCGCATATTACCAACAGATGTATAGAGGTTATACACCTTGGTGTTTAAGCTCTTCCAAGCATCCTGTTTCCAGGTAAGCTTTGTCTGAGCCTTGGTATACTTATCCTTTTTAAAGCTGTAGGCTGATACAAGGGCCCCTACAATAGCCTCAGTATCTAGGCCAGATGTTAAGCCCGAAAGTCTAATAGGCATAGAAAACCCTCCTATCTCTTTTCATCAACCATAATTCCTGCCAACTCCCATGCCTTTGCAATAAGGTCAAGGGTCTGCTCAGCTGGAAATTCCTTAATTACTTTTTTGGTCTCTTTATCGACCATCTTAATCATCACGCGGTTTGTACCCTCATGGATACCAAATACCGCTTCCGCATTACCTTGAGCAGAATTAATCTTGCTGATTGCCTCTTTGAGGGACGATGTTGCCTGCCCTGCAGTAGTCTCCTCTTCCTTTTCCTTCTGCTCTTCCTTTGACTTAGGGTTTATATCTTCAGACTCGCTGGCGCGAATTTCCTTTGCTGCTGTTGCAAAGTCCACTGGGGAACTCTGCCTTGTCTCCTGTACTGGCGCCGTCTTTGCTGAACTTCCCTGTCCCTGGTAGCTGCTCACTGCACTACTTACTTCGCCGATTTTCATTTCTTCCTCCTTCTATACATCCCTGTATCCGTGGAAATATTTGCGACTTCTTGTGTGCTACTTATGGAAAAGCACACAAGAACCCTGCCTTGCAGGGCAATATTTTCTTTCAGAAAATATTGGTCCAGTTCCGGTTCTTGTTTTTCTGATGAAAAACAAAAACCTATAGTTTTCTAATCATTATATCGGTCCCTCGTCTGCGTTTGTTTATATCAAAAAATAATTTTTTTTCAAAAAAATAAAGCTAGTCTATTATTAGACTAACTTTATGATTAAGTGAGCTGGTAGGCATCAAGCTCTTAGGTCTCTGTATGAGGCATGTAGCCGAATGAAGAGACCCTAAGGCTTGTAGCCGTAACCAGCGGATTATATTCTTAGAGTAAATTCTTGAGAGCTTCAACATCATCCATATTGATTTGCTGAGCAGCCTCATTTTCTTTCTGAATCTCAAGGTAAACTTCCTTGCGATAAATTGATATATCTTTAGGTGCTGAAATTCCTATTTTGACCTGATCACCGCGAACCTCAAGGACTGTAATCTCGATGTTGTTGTTGATCATAATCGCGTCGCCCGTTTTTCTAGTTAATGCCAACATCGCTACTCACCATCCTTTCCATGTATTGCATCATGAATAAGGTATCTAACTGGTTCATTTCCATCGATGATTATTTGGTCTCCTACATTTGTGTCAGTATTGATAATGATAGGAGCCTTTAAGTTAATAGAGGCTTCCTTTGGATTCTTTGGAACTCTGACTGTAACAAGTACATAAGTATTCTCAGGATTTAAATCCCCAAGCTGCTCGAGAGAATCCTCGTTAAGTGCTGGATTATAATCCGGCTTTACAACATTAGGAAGCATAACTGGCATTGCAAAATCTGTCTCGTCCAGAGATTGCAGCCACATGATATTGCCCTTGTTCTTTTTTTCTTCGTCGAAAATGAGAGTATATCTCTTCATGTCTGGAAAACCTATAAGCCCATGAATAAGATTGATGACTTTTTCATCGGAAATTTCAATTTCGCCGAACAGTCTAGTTTTTACGCGCATTATCCCTTTCTCCTACTATTAGTATTAGTCATAGTCATTCTTTACCTTTTCTATAGGTTCGACTATGCTGTTTAAGATACTGTGGATTGGTTTCATTCTCCTACCGCATAGACGGTTTTCGAAAGGCTCCAACCACAGTCTCTTTGTTTATTTGTTAATCAGTTAGTTACCGCATGACGGTTTATCAAGAAGTAGGTTACGATTGCAAGGAGCCCTGTGGATTTGAAACAGTATCAATACTATTATTAGGGAGGTCCTATATGATCTATGTAGGAATTGATGTCGCTAAAGACAAACACGATTGCATTATCAAAAACACTGTTGGGGAAGTTGTTTTCAAAACATTCACCATCAAAAACAATCTTGATGGGTTCAATGATCTTTATCAGAGAATAGAATCCGTAATGGAAGATGTATCAAAAGTAAAAGTAGGACTAGAAGCCACCGGACACTATAGTTACAATCTTCTTGGATATCTCTTTGATAAAGGTTTGCCCACCTTCGTTATCAATCCGTTACATACCAATCTGTACAGAAAAAGTCTAAGCCTTAGACAGACGAAAACGGATAAAGTAGATGCCAGTACGATTGCTTCTATGCTTATGTCAGATGTGAACTTAAAGTCCTACTCTGACACATCGTACCACAACGAAGAACTCAAGTCACTAACCCGCTATCGCTTTGATAAAGTAAAAGAACGGGCAAAGCTTAAAACTTCCATATCTCGTCTGGTCTGTATTCTTTTTCCTGAATTAGAAAAGCTTGTTCCTACTCTGCATATGAATTCTGTTTATTCATTGCTATACGAATTTCCAGGTGCCAAGCAAGTAGCAAGCGCTCATCTCACAAGACTTTCAAATCTACTGGCAGAAGCTTCTAACGGCCATTACGACAAGGATGTTGCCATAACATTTCGAGAAGCAGCAAGGGCCTCTATCGGTTCAACTATGCCAGCTAAATCCCTTGAATTAAAGCACACCATCAAACTGATACGTGAGCTTGATTCCGAGATTAATGAAATCGAAGAAGAAATTAAAGCTATCATGAATACCATCAATTCTCCAATTCTTAGCATTCCTGGAATAAGCTATCGTATGGGAGCTATGATCATAGCAGAGATTGGTGATTTTGACAGATTTGATTCTGCAGATAAAATTCTGGCATATGCTGGTTTATCACCATCGACATATCAATCCGGGCAATTAGATAACTGCCATCCTCGAATGGAAAAGCGAGGCTCCAGATATCTACGATATGCTCTGTTTAACGCCACTATCTTTGTCTGCCATTGGGATCCGACGTTCAATGCTTACCTTGCCAGAAAGCGTGCTGAAGGAAAGCATTATTATGTTGCCGTATCTCATGCCACGAAGAAGCTCGTGCGACTGATATATCAGCTTGAGAAAACTCGTCAGTCATACAACAAAGCCGTTTAACTAATTCCATACAAATCTTTTTTAATGAGCATCTCAGATGATGCTCTATTTGTCATGCAGTTTTCAAGGTACTGATTACGATGAAAAGCCATCGTCGCTTTATTTAAAACATTTCTGTTTCAAATCATTTTTTATTGACAATCTTTAATAGTTAGTCTTTTGGTATATTTATAGGTAGTTCAAAAGTGTCGACTCGCCCAGCTTTCCAGCGGCTGTAAGCGAGGCCTGATATGCGGTGTAAGCGGCTGTATAATCGATGATAATCTGGGATAAATCTAAATCATCGTTGTATGATTGAAGATCCTGCACAGTTTCTCTCTGATCCCCAACTCGTGTCTTTGTGAGGTTAAGAGAATCCTTCTTACATCCCAAATCAGTAATTCCTAAATATATTGTAGCATAATATGTATCCATTTTGCCTACTTCTGTGTCAAAAAGTTTGCGAAGATTGTTGTCATAGAAGTCACATTCCTTCTGAATTGCTTCCTTCCACTCTGCAAGCCACTCCTGGTCCTGGTCAGATGCAAACTTTGTCTCACGTGCAAGCTTATCTATCTCATCCAACTTTTTGTGAGCATTGATACTATTTTTGCAGGCATCAATCATCTCTGTCATATCTCTTTGGATATCACTATTAAAGATATCTGATGCCTCTGTATTTATGACAATTGTCTGATTTGCTGCCACTGTATATTCGATATCGAAATGGATTGTATCCCCATTACTTTCAAACTTGGTGTAGGTTACAGGAAGCTTTACATCTCCAGGATCAGAAGATGCTGTCTTTACGCAATCATAATAGTACTCTGGACGAAGCTCACCTTCCTTGAAGCCTGTCTTGGTATAGGTAACAGTAAGAGTTGCGTCATTAGCCTTAAGTGTTGCTGCCAAATCATTCGCAAGAATCAAATCTCCTGTTTCCTTTATCAATATCATTGTATTGTCTGGAACTGTTTTTCCGCCCTGACTTGCAGCCCAATCTGTTTCATTTTCATAGGTTATTACCATTCCACTGCTATTATTTCCAGGATATTTTACTTTTATTTCTTCTGAAAGACCATCAATCTTATCATAGTTAAGACGAATTCTATAATAATTGGTCTGAGTCATATCATTTAATGCCTGATAATTTGTATCTGTAGTATCCAAAAATGGTTTCTTTAACTCATCTTCTGTGGTAGGAACACTATTTACACCATTGTAATATCTGTGCTCTTCCATATTCTTTTCAATGGTGAAAACCTGAGTAATGTTATACTGTGTTTCTTTCTCATCCTTTAAGAATGTCAGATTGCAATTAGTTCTATATCCAGTGAATACAGTTCTATTTGCATAATCTGCATTGCCCTCTGCAAAAACCTGCTTCTGCAAAGCCTCTAGCTGAGTAATCATCGTATTTCTATCTTCTTCATTGTAAGTGTCAGTAGCACCTTTAGTTGCTATAGTCTTACAATCCTTTACAAGATTTGCAATATTAATGAGAGCTGTTTCTGTAACATCAAGCCAGCTTGTTGCGTCAGGAATATTCTTTGAATAATACTGTGTAACCTGAGAGAGAGTTGTTGACAATCTGAGGGAACGAACTGCAATTACAGGGTCATCCGATGGACGGTCAATCTTCTTCTGACTAGTCATTTGTTTGTTACGTGTGTTGACAGTCTCCTTTGCACTATTGATGTTGGAAGCTGCATTGTTCATTATCATTTTGTTTGTAACTCTCATAGTACTACCTCATTAATTTAGACACCTGTGTTAAGTATCAACCTATCATATATTTCGGCGAAAACCGAGATACATTTAGAAGCCAGATTATAGGCGTTCTGGAACTTTATAAGATCCAAAGCCTCCTCATCCTCATCAACACCAGATACTGACGTTCGCTGCTCTGTGATCTGTGTCTGGATGTTGGTGAAGTTGGCTGTGAATATCTTGCACTCCTGAGTATCTACAGTAACATCAGAATACATACACTGAAGAAAAGCATCTCCACCGCCGCCTCTGAAAAGCTCTGTCTTACTCTGAAGTTCCTGAAGCTTAACCACCAAATCTGCTGCATCCACACCAGCTGTATAATTTCCCAATGTAGTTGTTGCAAAAAGTGCTGCATCCTTATCGGTCTTTGCTGCTATTCCTACATTCTTTGCTGTAAGAAGATAGTAGCTGTCGTAGTCACCAGTATTTCCTGCTGCATCCTCAATATCCTTGCCACTATAAATCGTGTTATTTGCGGTTCCCGATACAAGCTGGAATTCATGCTTCAAATCCTGCTGATCTCTGGCGATAAAGAATGAATTCATTGGATCACCATTTCTGTCAACACCACGATTTGCATCTGTATCGTCATCTGCCCCTCGCTCAATATTGTTGAAGGCTTCGCAGAAATTCCTCAGGAACAGATTCATTTGATTGTGATAGTATGGAATACCCATGTAAGCAATGTCATCACCAACCTGAAATTCCTTTGCAACTACATTGTTCTGCTCCTCAACAGTGAGTGTCTCCTGTATATTGAAGGTCACCTCTGTGATTACTCCGTCAGCGTCCGTTTTAAATGAAAAGCCATCGTAAGTATAGTTCGTATTGTTTGTCTGAACAGAGCCCTTGTCAGGCATATTCAACTCGTTTATATCAGTGATGCTCAGGTTGCTGATTGTGATATGATGATCGTCAGCATCCTGAACTGTTCCATGCATATTTTCATTATTATTACCATCACGTACCTCATACATGGCCTTTAGCATTCCGCCGTTTGAACTAGGTGTTGGATTGAAAGCATTTCCATCTGGATACCAGACGATATCATAAAGTCCATCAATATCCGACTGATTGTGAGTCTCATCCACATCTCTTGCCTTTACAGCCAGGGTATTGTAGTCGTAGGTATCAACCAGAAGCTGTCCGTTAATATACACCGTGTAGTATGTGGCACCAGTATGCATATCAGGATAGTTTGTGTTCTTTACATCAACCTCTGAAACTGATACGTCACAAATCTGCGACAGCTTATCTATAAGATTCGCGCGCTGGTCTCTAAGCTCGTTGGCACGGCCACCGCCCTGCTCAATTACGTTAATCTGCTTATTTAAAATTGCGACCTTTTCTGAAATAGAATTAATGTCGTCAACCGCTGTTTTAATTTCATCATTAATAGCATTCTGTAGCTCATCAAGCTTTGTAGCCAGCTGATTGAAGTACTCTGTAAGCTGCTTCGCATTAGAAATAAACTGCTTTCTTACGGTCATATCACCAGGGCTACCCTGCATTGTGCTCATGGCGTTAAACATCTTTGCATAAATAGTTGAGAATCCGGTATTTGAAACATTCTCATTGTAATAATTCTCAATCTGGTTCATGTAATACTGCATCTTCTCATAGAAGCCAAGTGCTGAAGAATTATTCCAATATTTCTCGTCGTAGTACATATCGCGGCGCTGTGTAACTCCTGTTGTCTCAACACCAGTACCAGTTGTGCCCCAGCTTTGATAGCAGCGCAATGCTGATGCAGACTGTGTGTTTACATACTGGCGACTGTAGCCCGTTGTATTTACATTTGAAATATTGTTTGCAGTTGTGTTAATTTGCGCCTGAGCTGTGTTAAGACCAGATGCTGCAATTGTTAATCCAAAGAATGTAGATGACATACGCTATTCCTTTCTGCCATTTGCATCTCAGGGAACTTACATATTTCCGAGGGATGTTACCACATGCTCTATCATTTCATTTACTACATTTATATATCGGCTGGCTGCGTTATAAGCTGACTGATACTTGATCATAATGGTCAGTTCTTCATCAGAAGATACGCCGATTACGCCCTGACGGCTAAATTCAATTTCTTCCTTGGTGCCTTCAAGTGCCTTAGCTGTGCTCTTGTACACGTTTCCAACGTTTCCAACCTCACCAATCCACTTTACATAAAATGCATTATAGCCGCATGGTGTTGTATCACTTGGGTTCAGGTTGAAATCCGTTTTGTTCCAAATCTTACTGAGATTTACACCAAGCTCGTAATCAACTGCCCAGCTATTTTCCTGATACTTCAAATGTGGAAGATATGCTTCCTGTTTAATCAGATCTGTATTAATTGAAAGGCTCTTCAATGTATAGCAAGTTGCTGTGTCTGTTATATCCTCTTCATTGTAAAGATATACAAAGATTTCATTTCCATCTGCATCTAAAAGAGGATTTCCTGCATCATCCTGAAGAGTGGTCTTTGTAAATCTTTCACACCCTACTCTAACAAACAGCTCCTTCGGTGGCATTTTCTTATCACTACCAACCGAACAGTTATCCTCATCCAACACTCTCAATTCGCTAACATCTACCGTATGCAGTCCATCTGCATCTGTATAAGAGACTGTGGTCAATCCCTGTAGCTTACTAAGATTTGAAGCCTCCGTTGTTGGTGCAAATATTTCATTAATATCTGTTACCAGCTGATGAATAAGTGTATCAAGCTCTGCCTCTGAATTCATCATGATAGAGGTTGCTATGCCTGACTCGTAATCATCAGAAGATATAGGATTTCCAAATTCATCAAGGAATCCAAGGTAGTTAGTCCATCCTGTTCCTCTCGCCATCAACATAGCCTTAATTTCACCAATATCTGAATTCTTTTCCGAGCTTACATTTGTAGTATCAAAAATTGGATAATAATAATTCTGAGATTCATCTACCTCATCAACTATCTCTGAAAGATGTGGCCAGTAAGGTGTTACATAGCCTGTCCTCTTATCCACCTGAGAAGCTACAGGATGATATTGAACCTCGTCGATAAACTCAACGCCTTCAATCTCAACATGAACGATTCCTGTGGAATCTTCTCTATAGCTCATTCGAACCAGTCCTGAGAGCTCATCTAATAGTAAGTCTCTCTTATCACGAAGCTCCATAGCCTGCTCAACCTTACCTGATTCGATTGTCTGTATTCTCTTATTGTAATCGACGATTTCTGCACCTATCTTGTTGATTCGCTCAAGCTTTTCCTTAATCTTTGAATTGATAATCGTCTGATAATCTTCAAATCCATCCTGGATAGTTTTTGCTCTATCCAAAAAAAGGCTAGCCTTCTGCAATACAAGGTTCTGGTTAACAGTATCTGAAGGATTCTTGGCAAATTCTTCAAAGGCCTCCTCGAAATTTTCGATTGCCCTTTTGAATTCTTCTCCATCGAGTTCCTGCAGATGTGTGATAACCTCCTGCACTGCCTCTGAGCTAGCGTCATAAAAAGAATGTCGCCCATTCTCCTGTCGATATGCTTTGTCTAAAAACATATCGCGAGCATGGACGATTGTTCCTACCTGCACACCGAGTCCACGTTGCTGGATACTAACGGCGGCTTCACCTATTTTCTGATAATTTTTATCTTCATAAACAACCTGCTCACGAACATAACCTTCAACGTTTATGTTCGAAAGGTTGTTAGCTGTTGTATTTAAACCATGTGATGCTGACTGTAGGCCAGATGCTCCAACATATAAGCTTCCAAAACTATTAGCCATAGGTCCTCCTTAAAGCCTGCTAACTTTAAGGACATCCGTTTCCTACTGTTTAGCATCAAATCCTGATCTACCTAGTATATCGCCTGTAGTTTCTGCATCCCTGCCATAATTGGCGGTCTGTGGAGCCTGTCTCACACTCTTTAAAAGAGTGATATCGAATTCCACCATTTCTATTGCCTGACGCAATAAAGTTTGGGTCTGAGAATTAAGCATCTGCACATCGTCAGCTGCCTTTTTCAGCTTGCCCCTTGCAGTTCGCAACTGCTCCTGCTCTACAGGTTGGTTCGCCAAATTATCGATCATCCATGATACGGTAATCTGCTCCCCGTCGTGCCCCATTACTGCCGCAATGCTGTTAAGTAATGATGCACGCCTTTTCTCCAGCTCCAATAAGGAGTCTGCGATGGCCTGCTCCTGGGCGGTAATAGCTTCCAGTACGTCAAGCTTCTTGTGGATAATAGAATCCTTCTTTTCTCCACTAAGATCAATTAACTTTTCGTATTGCGACCTTTCACCTTCCATGGTTAAGAGCAATTCATCCATTAAACTAGCCACGCAATCGTCCTCTCAAAACTAAAGAATGTTTCCATACTGATTGAGCAACTTCTCAGCGAAGTCATCTGTACTCACATCATAAGTACCAGCCTTTATTCTGGCTTTGATGTCAGCAACCTTGTCTTCTCTGATGTCCGCCGCCTCAGAGACTGCTGCCTTTGCAACATGGTAATCTTTACCGGTTGACGAAATCTGAACCTGATCACGGCCCATTCCGTTTGCCTTTGCAGTCTGTGTAGTGTTTTTAGTGTTTGATGATTGATAGAGCTGAGCTACCTGGTTGTAAGCCTCTATACGCATATCGCCACACTCCTTTCCTCCCTTTTTCAAGTAAACATTTTTCTTTACAACTAGTTTATCGGAACTTACTATAAAAAACTTTATAGCTCTCCGAAAAAAAATTAACAAAAATTTCAAAGTTTTTCTAGTCATAATGAATATCGGATAAAAATGCCCCAGGGTTGAGAGGTCCCTGGGGTCTTTGAGAATTTATAGAGAATTGAGAAGTAAGCATTTTAGTAGTAATCATCCACACCGCCGTCTAATCCGTCATAGGGCTCATCTTCAAGTCCCATTATCTTATTAAACTCACCGTAGGTAATTACTTCGTCGTCACTCTCATAGAAGCCTGCCTCCTTGAGAGCATTAAGTGTATCAATACAATCTTTTGTAAGAGCAACCCAAATTGTCTGCTCATATCTAGGATATTTCTGGAAATAGTCTCCATAATCCCAGAAGGTTTCTTCATCTGAGAAATATGGTGTTTTCTTATCTTCTATTGTGAAGCTAAAGTCATTGTAAAGTGTATACTGTTGGCTATCTTCATAGCTGTAGTCTCCACCGCTGAAGCTCTGAACAAATACCTTTCCAGCATCAATATCCTTAAGAAGTGCCTTATATACGTTTCCAAACTTTTCTTTCTTTTCCTTGCTGCTAAGTTCATCGAAGGTATTATTATTCCAGTCAAAATCCTCTCGCTGACTGTTATACTTCATGGCTGTGAAGCTCATGTCTGAAATCTCACCTGTGTTCCAAATATTTCCAATGATATGTTCCTTTATACGGCCAGGATCATTGATGAAATCAAGAATTGGCTGAGTAGCTGCCACATACTCTGCACTTACTTCCTTTGCCTTTGTATCAACTACACTGTAGTTTCGGATGATGATATTTCCATTATTCAGCTTATATCTGATAGTGTAAGTAGTTCCGCTTGTTTCAGGATAAATAATATTTACATCTCTAAGTTCCTTCTTGTCTGCTAGGAAATTCTGGTGAAGCTCTCGAACAGTCTCAATCTCATCTGCATCTGTAAAGACCATTGTGTAGCGGTTATTAATTCCCGCCCATTTTATATCATTGACATCTGGAACTTTATCCTCGATATTTACAACATCAAATCTCATGCAAAACAATACTGTTACAGCAGCAATACTATAGATGCATGCGTAAATAAGCTTCTTTGCAGTAAACACTCTAAGAGTTTTTTCTATCAGCATCTTTGTTGCAAAATAGATAATTACGCCAATTACGATTGCAGAAGCAATAGCAATAGTGTATTTTACGTTGTAGCTGAGAGGTCTAACTGCTTCAATCATACCTGCTACAAATGCACCAGCTACCATGGAAATGAAAAATGACATTCCAACTGAGAATACAGGCTTCATGAATGGAACTGCAATAAAATCCTGCACTGTCTCAAGCTTCTTTTTCTTATATAGAACATAGCTTATCAAAATGATAACAACTGCAACTACTGCATAGATTGCCAAATACGTTGCTCCTTCAAAGGTATGCTCAAAAGAAATTACACGACTTGACATATCATCAGTCTCAATACTTGAATAGATACGAGTATTTACTGGTATGAAGTATAGTGGGGTCAACATATTGAAGTTGATTCCATTCATAGCCTCACTCATACCAAACATCAAAAGGCTTGCAGTCATTCTGAAGGCAACCTCCATCAAAAGGTAGAGCACATTAAATATTCCGTAGAATACTATAGCAGTCACAATCTGCCCTGATGTCATGATTGCAAACAAAGCTATTGATATAAATAGTACTGTGGTAACCATTATTATCAATGCCCAATACCATATACAGCTTACATTTCCAGCTCCTTTTGCCAATGCTGCGATTGACATTATTATCGATGTAACCAGCACTGGTGTCAATGAAACAGTAAGGCTTGATAATAGTCCCGTAAAATACAGACTCTTTCTTCCAACTGGAAATGCATGCATCATATAGTTATCACGCTTGTTGAATAGATACCAGAAAGTAATCGCTGCTACAACAATCGACATCACCACGGTTAGATATGTAGTCGGCATCATTGACATATGCTCATAGAGACGCATCTCACCTGTGTAGCCCATCTTATCGTACCATTCAGCATTGCTTCCTGAAGTACTTATAATGTACGCAACCGGAAGTAATAAAAGAAGAAGGATGAAATATAGCAGTCCAGCTATCCAAGTTCTACTAATATTCTTTTTAAATAAAGCCTTATTAAAAAATGATGTCTTTGACTGCATAATTCTCACCTCCTAACTCATAAATAAAGATTTCTTCAAGGGTGAGTGGAAGTACGTCCATAAGAAGTGGATTCATTCTATTAATTGCCTGTTCCGCTGCTCTTGGCTCTCCCTTTACAATAAGTGTATGCACACGACCGTTTGTAATCTTTTTCAAAACAGTAATCTCTGGTGGAAGTGCAGGCATATCTCCTTCAAATGCTATCTGCACCTTTGTTATCGAGGTCTGCAACTCATCCAATGAACGTTCGATGAGAATCTTTCCATTATTCATAATTCCCACATGGTCACATACATCTTCAAGCTCTCTAAGATTGTGAGAACTAACAAGAACTGTCAATCCATTCTCGGCCACATCAGACATAATCAGACTCCAAATCTGACGACGCATTACTGGGTCAAGGCCATCTACAGGCTCGTCCAAGATCATAAGCTCTGGTCTTGCCGCAATAGAAAGCATGAACGCCACCTGCTTTTGCATGCCCTTTGAAAGACTTCGTACCATCTTCTTTGGGTTGATTGCAGGGAAGCAATTCATTATCTTCTTAAAAAGCGCCTCGTCAAACTTTGGATACATATTCTTGTAGAACTTCATCATATCCAGTGTGTTTGCCTGGGTGAAGTAAAATATGTCATCTGGAATAACAGCATAGCGCTGCTTTAAAGCCTCATTTTCGTATACAGGCTCTCCATCAATAAGCACCTGTCCAGCATCCTGTTTGTATACGCCGCAAAGATGACGGATAATGGTAGACTTTCCGGCACCATTTGGACCCACCAAACCATATATAGCGCCTCTTGGCACTCTCATATCTAAATCATCGAGGGCCACAAAGTCTCCGAATTTCTTTGTCACTTTACTTACTTCTATCACTTTCTGCCCCTCCTTTCGCAAGCTCTTCTATACGTTTAATAAGGATGTCCTTATCCTGACAAAGATACAACAGTTCCTTTACAATCTCATCAAATTCTTTCATGAGTTCCTCATTCCTCCCTGATGTGACATCTGCACGTTCAGCAGCATAGCTGCCCTTCCCTGCAATCGTGTAAATGTAACCTTCCTGCTCCAGCTCTCTATAAGCTTTTTGGATGGTGTTTGGATTAATTGACAAGCTAGTCGCAAGCTCCCGCACGCTTGGTAGCTTCTCATCCTTTTTTACCGCGCCTGTAACAACAAGACGCCGCAAACCATCCTTTATTTGCTCATAGATAGGCTTAGAATCTCTGTAATTCAGTTGGATCATCTAATGTCCTCCTCTATACTGTATTACCTGTGTTAATACACTTGTATCACACCTATATATATTTGTCAACACCAAAAAAGCCCATGTTACGCTCTCAAGCCATAATAAAAAGAGCCCTCGTTACGCTATCAAGCCTTAGTGTCACTCCGCTCAGCTTAAAATGCTTCGCTTGAGTAACACCAAGAGCTAGATAGCTACGGGGCTCCCATAATATTACGAATACACAGTGTATTCGATTATTTTGCAGATTCCTTGAGGAGTGCTACGATCTCAGCTTCTGTAGAAAGTGCAAGCACCTTCTCAGCGAGAGCGTCAGCCTCTGCTTTGCTCCACTTTGAAATAATGCTACGTGCTGTGAGAACGAGAACTGGGTTCACGCTATACTCATCAAGTCCGAATGACATAAGAAGTGGAATCATGAGTGGATCAGCTGCTGCCTCACCACACATACCAACAGGAATGCCTGCTGCATTACCAGCTGCAATGATGTTCTTGATTGAACGAAGAACAGCTGGCTGGAATGCTGAGTAAAGATATGCAACATTTGCATTTCCTCTGTCAACACTCATTGTGTACTGAGTTAAATCGTTAGTTCCGATTGAGAAGAAGTCTGCTTCCTTAGCAAGCATATCAGCAATAAGAGAAGCTGCTGCTGTCTCTACCATGCATCCTACTTCTATCTTCTCGTCGAACTTAATACCCTCTGTGTGAAGCTCCTGCTTGCACTCTTCAACGAGAGCCTTAACAGCACGAACCTCGTCAACACATGTTACGAGAGGTACCATAATTTTAACTTTTCCAAAAGCACTAGCTCGAAGAATTCCTCTAAGCTGTGTCTTATAAATATCTGGATTAGCAAGGCAGTAACGAACTGCTCTGTATCCAAGGAATGGATTCTCCTCTTTCTCAAGACCAAGATAAGGGATATCCTTGTCACCACCGATATCAAGAGTACGGATAATGACTGTCTTACCATCCATTGTCTGAACAGCCTCTTTATAAGCCTCAAACTGCTCATCCTCTGTTGGAAGATGTGGCTTGTCCATGAATAAGAACTCTGAACGGAAAAGACCGATTCCTTCACCGTCACACTCGATTGCCTTCTTTGCATCCTTAGGTGTTCCGATGTTGCAGAAAAGCTCTACTCTATCGCCATCAGCTGTAACAGTTTCCTTGCCAAAGAAATTCTTAAGCTCGGCCTGTGCACGGATGAACTCCTCGCGCTTGATAACGTACTTAGAAACAACTTCTCCGTCTGGATTAATATATACATCACCCTCTGTACCATCGACGATAGCAGTATCCTTGTCCTTTACAATCTCTGTAATACCAGGAACAGAGAGAACTGCAGGTATCTCTAAGGCTCTTGCAAGGATAGCAGAATGTGATGTCTTACCACCAACCTCTGTGATAATACCAACAACATTCTCCTTAACTATCTGAGATGTCATCGATGGAGTAAGGTCGTGGGCTACAAGAACTGTACCTGGTGCGACCTTGCTAATGTCAACATCCTCTACCCCAAGTAAAATCTTAAGCAAGCTGATTTTGATATCAGAGATATCTGATGCACGCTGACGCATCATATCATCTTCCATCTTTGAAAACATACCGATAAACATATCGCAAACTGCAGTAACAGCAGCTTCGGCACACTGACCAGCATCAATCATCTTTGTCATTTCGCCAGCCATTGTTGGATCGGCAATCATAGCTAAATGACCTTCCATGATTTCAGCTTCCTTAGGACCGATGTTCTTACGAATATTTTCAGCCATCTCAGCTGTTTCAGCCTTGAACTTCTCAATAGCTGAATTAAATCTTGCTTTTTCTGCATCTGTATCATCGATGTGCTTTGACTCAAAAGATAAGTCGCGGTCAACGATGAGGCAAATGCTACCAATACCTATTCCTCTAGATGCTTCTATGCCTTTGTACATAGATGTTTTCCTCCTTAAGTTCCGCGATTAATTAATCGCCGAGACCACTCTCAACGAGCTCTACTGCCTTTGCAAGAGCAGCTTCTTCATCAGAACCGTTGCAGATGATTTCGATCTCAGCACCACACTTGATGCAAGCTGCCATAAGCATCATAACGCTCTTTCCATCGTACTGCATACCATTGTAACCGATCTTAACCTCTGACTCGAATGGTGTAACAGCTGCGCTGAAAACTGTTGCTGGACGCATGTGCATACCCTGCTCGTTTGTTACCTTAACTACTTTTGAAACCATATAAATAACTCCTTTCGTTTCAAGTACTAAATCCCTATAAAAAGTACCACGATATTTTATAGAATAATGCGTAATTTGTCTATAATAAATTTTACCAAAAAGCACAAAAGCCTTCCCCTATGTATAATAGGGGAAGGTAGTTGTTCTTATTAGATTTTTAATCCTCTACTGTCTTCTTTAATACACCAAGTAAGAAGCAGCTTACAAATGATCCAATAGCAAGAGCTACAAGATACATTCCCCAATTACCAACTACAGGGAATACGAAGATTCCACCATGTGGTGCCATAAGTGTGCACTTGAATGCCATTGAAAGGGCACCGGCAACACCTGAACCAACCATAAGCGATGGGATTACGTGAAGTGGATCTGCAGCTGCATAAGGGATAGCACCCTCTGTGATGAAGCAGAAGCCCATGATAAAGTTTACAGGACCAGCTTTTCTCTCAGCAACTGTGAACTTCTTAGGGAAGATAAGTGTAGCAAGTGCAATTGCGATAGGAGGAACCATACCACCAACCATAACTGCTGCCATAATCATCCAACCTGTTTCGTTCTGCTCTGCAAGAGCTGCTGTACCAAATACGTATGCTGCCTTGTTAAGTGGGCCACCCATATCTGTTGCCATCATTGCACCAAGGATAATTCCAAGAGCGATAATTGAGCCTGAGCTCATTCCTGTAAGAACGCCTGAAATCCAAGCATTAAGTGCACCAACGATTGGGTTGATTGCACACATAACAAGACCAATTACTGTAATACCACAAAGTGGGTAAATAAGAACTGGCTTAATACCTTCAAGAGACTGAGGAAGCTTCTCGCAAACCTTCTCGAGCCACTTCATGAAGTAACCTGCTGCAAAACCTGCTACCAATGCGCCAAGGAAAGCTGATGGAATAGCTCCACCTGGATTTGCAAATGTAGCACCTGTTGAAGCAAGAAGGCCACCAACGAAACCAACTGCAAGACCTGGTCTGTCAGCAATTGACTGTGCAATGAAACCTGCAAGGATTGGAAGCATGAAACCAAATGCTCCGCCACCAATTGTCTTGAACCAAGCAGCTACTGGTGTGTTTGTACCGAAGTTGCTAGGATCAATTGAGTAATCATCAAGCAAGAATGCAATAGCGATAAGGATACCACCACCAATAACGAATGGAAGCATGTGTGATACACCATTCATAAGGTGCTTGTAAAGCTGGCGTCCCACTGACTCGCTAGAATCGTCTGTTCTCTTTGTTACAGCTCCTGTGTGATGGTAAACAGCAGCTGTCTCAGCCTTTTCGAAAAGCTTCTCAGGTGTATGAATAGCGTCCTTTGTAGATGCCATAACAACCTTCTTGCCATCGAAAACGCTCATATCAATATTCTTGTCGCAAGCTACGATAACTGCATCTGCCTCAGCGATTTCAGCAGCTGTAAGAGGATCCTTTGCTCCGCCTGAGCCATCCTTTTCTACTCTGAAACCAATGCCAAGCTCCTTTGCTTTCTGCTCAAGAGACTCAGCAGCCATGAATGTATGTGCAATACCTGTAGGGCAAGCTGTAACAGCTACAATCTTCTTTTCACCCTTACTTGCTGTTGCTGTAGATGCTGTAGTAGCAGCATCCTTCTCTGCCTCTTTCTTGTCGATAAGGCCTAAGAACTCGTCAACAGTCTTAGCCTCAACAAGAGTCTTGCAGAATGCTGAATCCATAAGCATTGTCATAAGCTTTGACAATACCTCAAGGTGTGTATCAGCGCCTCCCTCTGGAGCAGCAATCATGAATAAAAGATTGCTAAGGTTGCCATCAAGTGCCTTGTAATCAACACCGGCTGGACAAGTAATAGCAACAAGACCTGCCTTTGCAACTGATGCAGACTTGCCGTGAGGAACAGCAATACCATTTCCAATAGCTGTTGTACCCTTTGCCTCACGCTCAAGGATAGCTGTCTTAAAGCCTGCTGCATCCTTCAAATTCCCAACAGAATCATGAAGAGCAATAAGCTGGTCGATTGCTTCATTCTGGTTAGCAAGTGCAACCTGAAGCTTGATCCCCTTAGGATCGATGAACTCTGAAATTCTCATATTCCCTCCTACACTTTGAAACTTAATTAGAGTTAAATTTATATATTAACCGTGGGTCTCCTATTCCACAGCTAATTACAAGTTTTTAAATAATGCATCAATGTCAGCTGCCTTAGCAAGGCCATCTGAAAATGCTGTTGCAGAACCAGCGGCTGTTCCCATCTTAAGGGCAGTCTCGTAGTTCTTTGTCTTCATATATCCAGCTACAAAGCCAGCAACCATTGAATCGCCAGCACCAACCGAATTTCTAACAGTGCCCTTTGGAACACCGATACGATATCTCTCACCGTTTTCATCTACAAGCATGGCACCATCGCCCGCCATAGAAATAAGAACGTTTCGCGCGCCCATCTTCTGAAGCTGAAGTGCGCCCTCATATATTTCATCATCTGTTTCAAGAGTCTTTCCAACGATTTCACCAAGCTCGAAATTGTTTGGCTTGATAAGGAAAGGATGATACTTCAAAACATTTGTAAGAAGATCCTTTGTTGCATCAACAACAAACTGTATTCCCTTTCCATCAAGCATAGAAAGAATCTTTTCATATACATCATCTGGAAGTGAGTTTGGAATTGAACCAGCCAGAATGAGAACATCTCCTTCTACTAATTTAGAAAGCTTGTCAAAAAGTGCCTTCTGAGACTCCTCATCAATCTTTGGTCCCTGAGCATTAATCTCGGTTTCTTCAGTTGCCTTAAGCTTTACATTGATTCTTGAAATTCCATCCTTCAACTGAACAAAATCAGACTCGATGCCTGCAGCCTTAACGCCCTCTTCGATTGCACGTCCTGTGAAGCCTGCTACAAATCCAAGGGCTGTGCTCTTGAGCCCAAGCTCTGATAAAACCATGGATACATTGATACCCTTTCCTCCGAAATAGTACTCCTCACTGGCAGAACGATTCGTCATTCCTGGGAGTAAATCTCCATCCATTCGTACTACGTAATCAAGTGCTGGGTTAAATGTAACCGTATAAATCATTGCTTTACCTCCATAATCTATTCACATACCATTACTGTTGTGTGACTTAAATATTCCTTAGATGTGAGCTCATCTGTGATAATTGTGCAATCCTTGATATCCGCAAATGTCACAGAATTAATTTCATCGAATTTAGAGTGGTCCGCTAGAATATAGGACATATACGCATGTCTGATGGCTGCAGTCTTAATCATGGCCTCATCCACATCAGGTGTTGTAAATCCTGCCTGAATGGAGATACCATTAGTGCCCATGAAAGCCTTTGTAAAATGATACTTTCGAATAAATTCTATGCAGTCCGGTCCAACCACCGCCTCAGTGGCACGTTTAAGTCTGCCACCAATCATGATTGTATCAAACCCTTTATCCATCAGGCGCTTCGCGTGAACAACTCCATTTGTTATGTACTTTGCATCGTGATTATCAATGTAATCAATCATAGCAAGTGTGGTAGTTCCTGCATCAATGTATACGAAATCGTTGTCCTGAATGAGCCCTGCTGCATATCGACTGATATTATCTTTCTCAGCGATATTTTTCTGAGCCTTCATCTTTACAGCATCTTCCTTTGTGTTAACATCGTGGGAAGTAATAGCCGTAGCACCACCGAATACCTTTACGATTTTCCTTGCTCGATTTAGCTCATTTATATCACGTCTGATTGTAGCTGCTGAAGTATCTAAAAGATCAACCAGCTCATTCACTGAAACAGCCTTCTTCTGATTAACTATTTCGATTATTCGTGTCCGTCTTTCTTCCGTAAGCATTGTATCCACCCCTTGAACAATTTCGATTATTTTTGATTGCTCTAATCAGAATATAGCACGTTAAAAAATATAACGCAATCACAAACAATCACAATCGGTCACAGATAATCAAATTCCGTCATAATACACATATTTCAGCTTTTGTTTTTGTTTAGAATTTATCCTTTTTGTGGCTCTCCTTGTCCATATACATGCGTTTGTCAGCCTCATCAAGACACTCGCTAATACTTCCTGTTTCCGAATAGCGAGATACACCGATAGACACTTTTATAGAAATCAATGTATTAGAAACTTTTTCAAGCTTTGTAAGACCTATCCTTATTTCCTGAATGATACTCTCAATGTCTTCATCACTGGTGTACTGATGTATTATGATAAACTCGTCACCGCCAAACCTAAATACAACGCTATTATCCAAAGCCACTCGCTTCAGTACTTTACTTGCTTTCTTAAGCACTTCATCACCATAATCATGACCGCAGGTATCATTAATTTGTTTGAATCTGTCAATATCAAGCATAATGAGCGCGAAGTCACTCTTATCAGTATTATACTGGTCAACATACTTTTGAATGACATCTGTAAAGGCACGACGATTATACAGGCCTGTCAAAGCATCTGTTACAGTCAGCTTTTCTAGTCTAGCCTGTTCTTTCTGCTCGTCAGTTACGTCCTTAAAGTAACCTACCAATCCGATTATCTTTCTATCTACAATGTATGGGCGCTTGCAGGCAATAATCTTTCGTACCTCACCCTTCACAATACATTCTCCTCGGACATCTTCAATAATCTTTCCCTCATTAATTACTGAAAGTTCGTCCTGTTTAAATCGCTCTGGGTTAATATGCCATCCCATATCCTCGTCGGTTTTTCCCAAGATTCCTTCAACAGATTGTAGGCCATAGTAATCTAGGAACATCTGATTTGCTCCCAAAAATCTGCGTTCCTTATCCTTCCAGAACACACCCACAGGAAGAAGCTTTAGGATGTCCTCAAATATTGGTTTCTTTTCTTTTACTATATTTTTAGATGTTTCTACCCGTTTATTCGAGCTATCAGTCATACGTCTTGAAATTTCATTGCTAGCCTCACACACACAGCTGAGTAATGCATCATATTTATCAAAGTGCATTAGTGACAGCTCGATAGCCTTCCAGACATATGTATTTCTGGTGTTAAGGATTCTAAAGAATCCTACAATGTATCCTGCACTTTCCTCTGAAATTCGATCCTCCACTGTTTCCATATCAAAGAAATCGTCAAAGTACAGTTTGTCATCTGGATGTACTAGTTCTTCGCCAATCCTGCGAATCATTTCTCTCGCGGTAACTTCTTGTCCATTTATATGAAGTCGACTGTCATTCAAATAAATATTTTCATAATAATCGTTATCAATACCAAATACATCAACACACTCATAGCGTGCAAACATAGAGCGGCTGATGGCATTGACTCTTTCATCGTAGCCTGCATTAAGCAGCCTAGAAAGAAGTCGTATTGATATTAAGTATGCATTTCTGCCCGTCGTCTCATCAGAACAAATATATCTAACCATCATGTTTACAATTCTGCCCTTAGAGATAAAGTCCATGGCTTCAGGATTCCTGCTCTCCCTACTATAATCACATATCTCCAAAAATCTTTGCATTCGAGAAGAAGTTTCTCGTTCTGCATCATTCAGTTCATCCTCAACACTAGATACATCATCATGACCAAACAGTGCTATCAAGTCACGGTATGCACTATTTGTATATACAAAGTGCCAATGTTTGTTCTGAATAATGGCAATGGCAAGGGGAAGTGCATTTTCTATATTAGTGTTTTCAATATTCTGAAGTGGATTCTGGCGAAGTATGTCAATCTTGCCCAAATCTTCATAGAAGAATCGTTCTTCAGCTGTTTCAAGATCACGCTCACTCTTCTGGATATGCTCAAGCCCCTGAATATAAGGCATAGGACGACCTATCAGATACCCTTGAATAAGTTCACAACCAATACTCTTTATAAAGTCATACTGTTCCTGTGTTTCAACACCTTCTATTAGTGTGTGGATATTCAGGTTCTTTATCATTGATACGATGTGTCTGAGGATAATTTTTCCGTTGTCGTTCACCTCAAAATCACTCAGAAAAGCCATATCGATTTTTACCAAATCGAAATTATAATTCTTCAGGACATTTAGAGATGAGTATCCGCTTCCAAAATCGTCCATCCACACAACGTAGCCCTTCTCTCGCATTCTGTTAACCTGCTCCATAATAAACTGAGAGTTGTCGTTCAGTGCACTCTCGGTAATCTCAAAGTGGAACATGTTCTTTTGACAACCGTACTTTCTAAGCTTCTCCTCAATAAGGGCAACAACGTCCATCACCTCAAAATCCACTCGGGACAGGTTAATAGACACAGGAACTGCCTCTGTTTTTCCTTCAACATCCGCTCTGTATCTGGAGAAAATCTCCTCCATAACAAAGGCATCAAGCTTTGCAATAAGTCTATACTCTTCAAGTATAGGGATAAACTCGTTTGGATAGAACATCCCCTTATTAGGATCAATCCAACGAACCAGCGCTTCCCAACTACACACTTTTCCCGTCATTGTACGAACAATTGGCTGATAGTAAACCTTGATGTATTTCTTTGCCAGTGCTTCATCAAGACTGTCTAAAATATCCTGCTTTCGTTTTAAAGAACCACCAAGCTCCTCATCATAAAAACGATATTCAACATCGTATTTTTTCTTAATACTGATACAGGCCATTCGAGCTCTATCACAGCACCTGATTACATCCTTTTCTTCGCCATTGAAAATGTAAATACCCGCTTTTAACTCGATATTTACGCTCTTTTGAACGAGCTTTATTCTGTCTCTAATTGTCTTAATTGAAGGAACGATTTGCACAGAATTAGCACAAACCACGAAATGATCCCCTGAAAAATGGGATATAAGTTGTCCTGAAAAGACATCTTTTATGATATAGCCTATGGAAATCAGCAATTCGTCTCCGATTTCATAGCCATAATTTACATTAAAAATTTTGAAATTCTCAAGGTCAAAAAATACAAAGGCATACTCCTGCTCGTCTACTGCGCTGTCCAACAATTCTTGGGCGCACTCGTAGAAGGTCTGCTTATCCAGCAAGCCCGTCAGTTCGTCTATAGACATTCTGATTTCACGATAGTCCCCTTTCGCAGTCATGTATTTTACCCCTACATTACCATTCTTGAGTCATTTTATTCTAGCAGACAAATGTGAACTTTTTATCGAATAAATGTGGAGAGATTTGGACTGTGTATAAACAAAAAACCACCGGCTCATTTGAACCGGTGGTTATATATTTAAGCTTCTATTTCTTCCGCTTTAATTGTAGTTTCTTTATTGCTTTCTGCTTCCATTTTCTTCTCATAACGATTATAAATAATCCAAGCTGCAAGACCGAATACTACAGGACCGCTGAGTGACCAGAATGTAGTCTTTATATCTCCATCAAGCGCTGGCTGGATGATTGCGAATACGTTTGCAAATAAAAGTGTAAGTGTTACAACATATCCCCAGATGTTTGCTGACTTCTGAGATTTGAAAATAACAAAGCTTCTATCGATTCCATCAAGCTTCTTGAACTTAGGGAATGCGAATGAAATAAACATATAAGGTACTGTCATTCCAACGTTAACCATAGCTGTAAGGATAACGAAAAACTTCTGCATTGAATCGCCACCAAAAGATACAAGAAGAATCATTATACTTACGATTGCACATTGTACCCACATAGCATTCTTTGGCATACCGTCTGCCTCGATCTCACCCATCTTACCAGGCCAAAGCTCCTTTGGAGTCCCCTCGATAATCTGCTTAAGTGGTGAGTAAACAAGTGTGAATAATGCTCCTGCAAGAGCAAGAAGCATGATAAGTGCATAAACACGAGCAAAACCGCGAGCAAGTGCAACCTGTGTAGCTGCTGATGCACCGAATACCTTACCAAATGTAGCAGCAAAGTTTGACATGATTACGTATGAAACATTACCAAGTGTGATTGTGTCAGCACCAAGAATCTCTGTGTAATTTGTAAATGAACCTACAAGCATGATAAGAGATGCATAACCAACTACGATAACCATAGCAGCGATGATGATTCCCTTAGGGAAATTCTTCTTAGGATTCTCTGTCTTATCTACAAGACCACCAACGGCCTCAATTCCGCCATATGCGAATAATGCATATACGATAAATGAGAGAAGCATGATTGGGCTGCCCTGATATGCAACATTAAGAGGAACCTTAAGTGACTCCATACCTGCGAATGGCTGTTCAAGCTGACCGCCACGAACAATAATCATAACGATAGAACCAACTACTACCATAATGTTAATAGTAAGAACTGCTGTACCACCAATAGATGTTACCTTACTAATCTTATCAATACCCTTTGAATCAAAGTATGTGATGAAAATGAAGAACAATACAGCCATAAGACCAAGAAGTCTTGAACCAGATAAAAACTCGATTCCAAATAATGACCATGTTGATGTTGTATCTTCACCAAAGATGACGTTTGAAACTGGTACCCAGATGCCTGAAGAAACATTTACCATCCAAAGAACGTAAGATGTGTACCACATAAATGTACCGATGAATGCATACTTTGGCCCTACTGACTTACACATCCAAGAGTACATTCCACCTGTCTCGTCCTTGAATGCAGAACCGAACTCTGCAACCATAAATGCAAATGGGATAAAGAATAAAATACCTGCGATTACAAACCAAGGAATCGCTGCATATCCCATTAAGTAATAAGAACGTGGAATGTTGTTAAAACCATAAACTGATGTAAATATCATCAGAATGAGGGACATAAGCCCTAACTTTTTTTCTTGTTTCATTACTAACTTCCTTATAACAAAATATATTCTTTATTTAATTTCCGTATGCCGAAAACTTTAACATTATATCACGTCATAAGGCAATTCTCTATAATTTAGTTATATAAAACAGTGAAAATACAATGTGTTAACACTTTAAAACGCAAAAGAAATATTCACTAATATTTTCTGATGATGATAAAAAAGTAGCATCCAGCCTTTAGCCAGATGCTACATTTTATCCAATGGCAGAACCATCTGCCAATCTATCCAGGATTTTTGTGGAACATCGTTTATTTCATCATCGGGCTGATAATTTCCGATTAGAAATGGTGATGTCGGGTCATGAAAACTACTTTGAGCCACTACTACTTCCGGCTCCGCATTGGCATAACAATATCTACAAAGATGCTTGCAAGTATTATAGGCTCCAATATCACCTGAAAGATAGCAGGCACATTCCGCTCTTGCCCCCTTTTTCTTTGGAGCATTAAGTCTTTGTCCAATGGCCTTCTCATAATCTGCGATTGTCATGCAACCACCGCAGTCTGCTCCAAACTGAGCCAGCTCATCTCCTTCTGCACATGGCTTCACTGTCATGCCATGGGCTGTAGCTATTTCTATAATCTTCTTTCCCATTCTAAGACGCTGGTCTTTTGCCACCTCTTTTGCCTCTGGGAAATTTTTTCTTACCTTTGGGTAAAGGTCTATAAAACTTATAACTACTGTTTTGGTATAACCATCCAATTCTTCCGCTATCTGCTTGAAGGCCTTGATGTGGTACTCTTCTGTATATCTATCTGAGATAAAGATTGGGTCATAACGCCAGCCAATACTGTTGACACCTACCACATCTGAAAGCTTTTTAAAATCTTCTATCAGCTTGTGCTTGTCCGGTACATTGGGCTCAATATCTCTTCCATATGAAGTCAGGGTCACAAACCAATACTGCCCATAGTCCTTTAGCAAATCCATATACTTGAACATTGGCGCTGGATTCTTTGTACAAAAACCAATCACATCCACCACCTCTGGATCAAGCCTATATCTGCTGACCTGCTTAGGATTGTATGGATTGCGCACACAGACATATCCGTCCTTCAACCTGTTTGCAAACCAGTCTGAATAAAACGCCGGAATATCAGTGCGCTGCCCTGTGTTGATTATCATAATCTACCTCATAACTTTAAGTATCTGCATATTTTTTTTAAATTTATATGCAGATACTAATTCTCTGTCCAGCAAGCTTCCTCTTCCTCATTGTAGTAAGAAATATATAGAGGTAAAACCAACTCTATATCCTTTATGTCCATCTCTCTTATTTTCATTATGTCTCCTCTTGTAAGTAATTATTTTTCATCTATCTAACTATCAAATATCCGATAACTGGTCCTAAGAAAATTGCAATATAAATCAATGTAATCCAAGGCTGATAGTCCACATAGAATTCCTTGAATGTAAGTCTCCATGGGTGCTTAATCAATACCCAACCTATCAGATCAACCACTATGCATATTATTGCCCAGATGGCTCCTGCAATAAGAGCCACTGCAAGTGTTGGGGTCTCTAGTCCTGAAACATAGACACATCCCAATATTGAAAAAATAATAATATTGTACAGTGGATGCCATGGCTTGGTCTTCTCATAGCCTTCTCCCATTCCAGGACTCTCCTTCATGGATTTCATGTGCAATACCTTGATGTTAAAAATGGTATGACCAATTCCAATCCATGTAACAATCACATAACCAATCAATAACAGTAACAATAATTTTCCTAAATTCATAATATCTTCTCCTCTTTTTATAGGTTTTTGATTTTCCTCAGAAAATCAAGAACCGGACATGGACCAATATTTTCTGAAAGAAAATATTGCTTGGCAAAGCCAAGTTCTTGTGGGCTTTTTCCTTAAGTAGCCCACAAAAAGTCATAATTTCTTAAGCTGGTTCACCAATTGATGTATCTCCAGTTATTTTCTATTCTCCAGCTACATATTCAAGTGAGAACTGCTCACACACTACCTTTGATTCCTCTGTAAATGGAATGCCGCTTTCCTCTGCACACTCCTCGAAGAATTCCTTGTGCACTCTTCTCCAATAATCCAAAGAGCGATCTCCCTCACCTTCAGCAAACGCATGTGATTCTGGAACCTCATTGAATGGAAGGATAAACACTTCCTTTGTCCTGATGACACAAACCGCTTCGTCTTTTCCATTCAATATCACACTGTATTCTCCCACTTGTGGAAGCTCATCAAGTGCATCTTCAGCTATATAATCATCATAGGAGCTGGCTGTACCATACTTAATTCCTTTGACAACTAATTCTGCTAATTCATCTGCAGTCTCTTCATCATCTCCAAAGCCCCAGGCTTCATAGCTCGTATTAATATCTACATTTTTATTTTCGCAAAACTCTTTCCATAATTCTTTTTCTGTCATTTTGTCACCTCATGTTGTAAGTATTTATTATCTGCTTAGTTTCTTCTCCATCAAATAGAATCTACCCTTGCGCCAGTCAGCATGACCACGCTTGGTATATCCATTCCTTCCGTAAAGACTAAGTGCATATGGATTCTCTGAGAAAACATCCAGTCTCACTGAATCATATGCCATATCTGTCAGCTGATTCTCGATATGTGCAAGCACCTTTTTGCCTACTCCGTTATTCTGAAAATCTGGCGATACACATAATCTATGAATGATGCAAGGATTTTCATTTTCCCATTCGCATTTACGATATTCATCATCACACTCTTCACTTATTACATAGATTGCCGCAAGCTCATTATCTTCTGAAGCAATATAAAGAGTTTTCTTCTTTATGTCATCCTCAAAATCATCCACGATAGGATAATATTCATCCCACTGCTCGATTCCCTGCTCAGACATGAGCTCCTTAGCAGCATCCACCATAGTGCAGATTTCCTTTATGTCTTCTAATGTTCCTAGTCTGTAATCCATATTCAAGCCTCCATTTCAAGTGCCACAACAACTATTACTTCTTTGCCACTTCCTGTAGCTCAAATCGATACTTCTGTTTCACATCAGGATATTTCTCATGATCTACCTCTGATAAAAACATCTCCATAGGTCTTACCCAAAGTGAACCATCATCATAAAGCTTTCTGTAGATAACCATTTCTTCCTGAGTTTCTGAATCTAATGCAACATCCTCTACTAAGTAGTAATTTCCTTTGAAGTGTTTATATATTCTATGTAACTGTAGTTCCTGCATCACTATTCCTCCCAATAATAATTTGTACTCTATTATAAGTGATTTGTAAGATTTAATTAAGCATCAAGCTTAATTAAATCTGTAAATGCAGCTTTCCGCTGCTGCATTTTAACTAGAGTATAAATAAAGCCCTATATCAGGATTTTCTAACTACTATAGAGCCTTCTTTATTACATTCTTTTATTAGCTTTCTCCCTTACTCTTTTAAATATCTCATATTGTTCCAGTTCTTCATCCTTGCTATCACTTGTGAGCCCTTTTGCCTCTAGAATTCTATCTATTGCTTGTGCTGGATCCATTGTGTGATAAGGAAGAAACATTGATCTTAATTCTTTTGGTTTTACTATTTTATATGCTTGAACTGATGACTTCTCATAAGTATAAGAGAAATAGCGATAAATATAGCCAATCCAATACATTTCATTTGGAGAATATTTGACAGACCCATAATTTGACTTACCATATTCCTCATCTAGAATATTAAGTAAATCTTTAGCTTGTAAGTTACTTTGTAATACATCAAGGCCATCTAGTCTTTTCACTATATTACTATTCATAAATCTACGAATAAATATTTCTGAACTTGTTTCCTGTTCCATAATAGATAGCTCAAATGCTTTCGCCTGCAAATTACAAAGAAGAAGTCCATCTTTATCTATTTTTTTAATTTCGCTTATACTTGTCATTTCTCTATCTCACCCAAGAATATCATCAATATATTTACCTTGACCTCTGTACTGTCGTCTAGCAAGCTTTACTTTATCATCTCCAAGTTTTGTTTCCTCTGCTCTTATTGTCTTATAATAGTCTTTTTCACTTGAAGATATGTATGCTCTCTCAAGAATCTTCAAATTTTTGATTGCTTTCTCCGTCTTAAAAACAATTTGATTTCCTAGATTTGTAGCTGCCAAACAATGTTTACATTGCTCATCAGTTATTTCTCCCTCTATAAATGAATTTATAATTTGAAACATTCTGTTATCAGCTATAGGCGCAATTATATAATCACAATCTTCAGCTGCTGCCAATAAATCTAGAACAACTGGATGCTCTTTATATTCCTCAAGCGTTCCCCTATAATACGCTATTGTAAGCATCCATTCTTGATCGACTTTATATCTTTTAGCTTTGAGATTTCTTTCATCGAAATCAAGGTAATAAACAGAAGAATGTTCAAAACCCGAAACAAACGAAATGGCCTGTTCATAGCTTTCTCCCGTATAAAATCCTTGACCAAAATCATTATTTGTTCGACTTCTATTTACAGTTATTTCGCCTTCAATTGCACTTTTGGCACCATGGAATAGTAATTTATGACTTGGCATTATATTTTCTAACCATAGCATTTCCTTCAATCTTCCAAGTTTTATGTTGTTATCAAATGCAAAACTATATACTTTCTCAAGTAATTTATCTGAGGCTTCTGTTTTACCTAACTCATTTCTGGATAAAGTTACCTGCTGAACCCCCAAATTCTCTGCTAATTCACTTTGTGATATACCTAATATTTCCCTTATTGATTTCAAATCATTTGAAAATTCATACTCCATATTTTCCACCTCTTAAACTTGTTTATATCACATTACTTAAACAAGTTCAATAACTTGTTTAAGTAATATTACTTTAATAAGTTTGCTAACTTCTCTAAGTAACATTACTTAAACAAGTTTTGCCGTATAAATAAAAGAGCCATTTAGCATTAGCTAAATAGCTCTCTAAAAAAACATTTTATTGAAATTACTTACCGCAATACTCTACTGCACTATCACTAGCCACCTGTCCGAATACAACAATATCAGCTACGGCATTACCACCGATTCTGTTACCACCGTGAACACCACCTGTAACCTCACCTGCTGCATATAATCCTGGGATTGCCTTTCCATCTGTATCAATTACCTGACACTTAGTATCAATCTTGACACCACCCATTGTGTGGTGGATACCAGGAGCAATCTTAATTGCATAGTAAGGAGCAACACTTAAGTCATTTTCCATACCTGTGTCACGACCAAACTCTGCATCGTTCTGAGCTGCAACAGCCTTATTCCATGTGTCTAATGTCTCAGCTAATACCTTAGGATCTACCTCAATCTGCTCAGCGAGTCCTTCAATTGTATCAGCCTGCATTGTAATACCTGTTGAAACATACTTCTCGATAGCCTTAAGACCATCTCTTAATCTCTGGTCGAAGATAATGTATGCATAGCCACCAGTCTGCTCAAGCTCTGCTGCAGATACAACATCTCTTGTGAGAAGCTCGTTTGTGAAACGCTTACCTTCCTGATTTACAAGGATAGCACCATCTCCACGAACGCTCTCTGTAATAAGCATTGAAGTTCCCTGCTCTACTGTAGGGTGAAGCTGAATCTGGTCAATATCTACAAGATCTGCGCCAACAGCCTCTGCCATTACAATACCATCACCCATAGCACCTGGAGCACTTGTAGAAACTGTACCCTTCAAATCTGAACGATACTTAACAATCATATCCTGATTGTTTCCAAAACCACCAGTTGCAAGGATTACTGCCTTTGCATTGATTGTATAATTGAACTCATCGCTTTCAGCCTTAACACCAACGATTGTTCCATTGTCACTGATAAGCTCTGTAGCCTTTGTATCATACATAACATCGATGCCAAGCTCATCTACCTTGTTCAAGAATCTTGTAACAAGATAAGCACCTACACCCGAACCATCCTCTGGAGCATGAATACGAGCATTTGTAGCACCACCAGAGAATCCAACCTTTGGAAGTGGAGCTCCGATTGAATCGAGCCAATCAATAGCAGATGCTGATTTCTCAGCCATAACAGTTACAAGGTCGCGGTTGTTCATCTGATGACCGCCTTCCATTGTATCCTCTATGAAAGTCTCAACACTATCCTCAATACCCTGCTCAGCCTGATAATGTGTCTCAGCTGCATTCATACCACCAGTAGCCTTTGTTGTGTTACCACCAGCGTATGGCATCATTTCAAGAAGGATAACCTTCTTGCCCTGCTCTGTCGCATTGATAGCTGCAGTCATACCTGCGCCACCTGCACCTACGATAACAATATCGCAATCAAGGGTCTTGTCAGTCTTTGCCACATTTTCCTTAGCAGGCTTTGATGGAAGTGTACTTAAATCACATCCTGCCTGTGTAAGAGCATCCTGTAATGCAAGTAAGATTGCCTTACTTGTAACTGTAGCACCAGCAACTGCATCAACGTCAGTTGTCTGAGCCTCAAGTATACGATCTGGCATCATTGATACTGCAAAAGTACCAATATTTTCTGTCTCGTGATCACCAACTACCTGAATATCATCGATAGTGCTTTCACTTACTGTAACTGTAACTTCAACATCACCGCCGAAGCCCTTTGCTGTACCAGTATATGTACCTGGAGTAAATGAAGGACCAGCTGCTGATGCAGAACCACCAGCCTGAGACAAAGCTTTAGATACTGCTGTCTTTACAGCAGTACTTGTAATTGTAGCCCCTGAAACTCCGTCGATATCAGCCGACTGAGCCTCAAGAACCTTGTCACGCAACTGTGGAATAGCCGCTCCTCCTACATCAGGAGTCTCGCCCTCTCCTACAATATCAACACTGGAAATACCACCATTGTCGCCAATGGTCACAGTTACTTCCACATCTCCACCGAAACCATTTGCTGTTGCGGTGTAAGTTCCTGGTGTAAATTCACCTTTTGCATCGTCCATTGAATTTGGATTAAACTTAGGTTTTCCAAGCACAATTGATGCCACAAGCGCAATAAACAAAACGCACACTAGCACTCTGAGAACGCGAACACTAAGTATATCTCTATTCATCATAGCACCTCCTATAAACTTGTTATATCAAATAAATGCGTATTTTTTATGTCGAAAGTGTATTATTTCTCATATACATTTCTTTCTGTAAAAAACGCACATCGTCCACTATATCCTATTTTAGAGTATAAAAAAAGCCTTGTAGTGGTATTTGTTACCACTACAAGGCAAAAATTATCTTATTGCTTCACCTGCATAATTCTATCCAGGAAGAACTAAATACACATTAGTATAACTTAGCACCAGCTGGGATGTGGTTATCAATCATAAGAAGGTGAAGTTCTTCACCGTCTGAATCCTTGAAGTTGTTAACTGCTGAAAGTAACATACCGCATGACTCGATACCCATCATAGCACGTGGTGGAAGGTTTGTAATTGCTACAAGTGTCTTACCGACTAATTCCTCTGGCTCGTAGAACTCGTGAATTCCTGAAAGGATTGTTCTATCTGTGCCTGTTCCATCATCAAGTGTGAACTGAAGAAGCTTCTCATAGGCGAAACCCTCCTTAAACAAAACTACCCTTTCTAGTAGGCTTCATTATTCTCACAAACCATTTTTTCCTATGCACTACTGGTAAATTATATTAACACCATCTATAAAGGTGATTATACTTGTTTTATAAGTACTCGTATAAATGCAAGTATACCTTTCTGACCTCTTATTCCATTTTTTATTTCTTCGTCTGTATACCATCTATGATTTTTTACAGATCGTCTATCAGCCTCAACAGGCATAGCTCTAAGTAAAAATTTATATATTATGAATGCAGATAACTCTACATATCCAAATATGAGTCCCAATGCTAGCAATGCATCTAAATCAATGCCTCTAAGCTGTGACATCAATATAACTACAACAGCAATCACCCAAAGTAATATATACACAGTTTTTACTAACTTATAAAAGGATTTCACTTCTCTAACTTTATTTCGAGCCTTTTTGAGTGCTTTGTGTTCATCTATTGTATCAACGTACTCCTTTTCACTTTTTAGAAACTGTTTAATATAAAAATCAGTAAGTTTTCCTTCAATTGTTGATAAACGTTCATTAGCCTTATCTTTATCATTCTTTGAAAGATATAACACACAGCTTGATAATCTCAAACGTAAATGTTCTATTGTTTGTTCCCGTTGATCACTTAATTCAATCTTTTGTTTTATGACGTCTGCGTCGTCTGTAAGAAAATTATAATAACCATATTTTTTAGGCCGAATGACTAGAAAATTATATACTCGGACATCATCCCCATATTCTATCAAATATTTTAAGAATATATATGACGAACCTTTTAACGTATATTTAACTTCTTCTCTAATATAATTTTGAAAATCCTTCAATATCAATTCTAAATCGCTCTTTGTATATTTAGATTTTCTGATTTGCTCTATGACATCTCTTTTATCCTGCTTTTTTCTTGCACCATCTTGAAATGACTCTACTATTGATTGTCCTAGTGTTCTATAACCACTGTCATACTTTGCCTGTGCAACTACCGCACTATATTCATTATCGATTTCTGCAAGTATCTTTTCATTATTCGAGTCTTTGTAATTATATTTTTTTAATAAAGCTCTGTATTGATTATCAATGTCCTCCAGTGATGTAGATGAATCATATTTAAAGTATTTCATATACACTCCTTCTGTAGAAGCAACAGTCTGTAGAGTTCAATATAGAATAACGCTATTCTATTATAACATAATATTGTTATATTTACTACGTAGTGTTGCATCATACTGTAGCTTTTTAACTAAAATGTACCTAAAGGAGTAGGAATAATGATGGTTGGAGAGTCTATTTTACCTAAAAAATTAAAAGAACTTCGCAAGGCACATTCATACACACAGGATTTTGTAGCTGCATCTTTGGGTATTGTAAGACAGACTTACAGCCACTATGAAACAGGAAAGAGAACACCAAGTTCAGAAATGCTGTATAAACTGGCTGGGTTATATGACATTTCCATAGATGACCTAATGCACTTGATAATGAATATCGATAGGAGTACCTATTTTGATGCACCTCCTCCATCTGAAACTTCTCTAGAACTAAATGACTATCTTGAATATGTTAACTCACCTGTTAATGCTAACAAGCTAACAAGCTACATAATCTCAGCAGTTTGGAAAAGGAACTTTTATTTTACTTTCAGAAGATATCTGAAGAAGATAAAAAAGAAATAATAGAAATTATTAAAATTAAAATTCATAGACAAAAATAGCCAAAGTCCATTTTAAGACCTTGGCTTTTCTTTTACATACATTAATAAACACTAACAATTTTATATCAATACTACCACGCATGCTTACCAACCATAAGTAACGAATTAATATCTGCAAAGGCATTTTCAATACGTTCTTGATGGTACATTTCGTAATTATCAAATATTTCATTAGTTATGTTATGGTCATCCCATTCTTTAAGCACGTCCCCAGTGACTTTATTATTTGCATTTGCGTAGCGCTCTATAAGATATAAAAAGAATTGCATTTCTTTTGTCATACTCATTCACTCCTTAGATATACCGAGTTCCTTGGATCACCTGTAATTTTCTCTGACTCCCACATATCAAATATAGCTCTCTCTGAGAACTCCCACATTGCAAGTTCCTCATCTTCTAACATTCTATGTGTTTCAGACATCAGAAATTCTCTCGTTGCTTCCATCTCTTCAAGACCATACTTATCCATAATCCTCTGTATAACTTTTTTATTATAGTAATCAAGTGATGTAGGAACTATTTTTGTCATAATGTCTTTATCTCCTTACATGTTAACAATTGCAATGCTGCTTCTGTTTTAAATGTATATTGATCTTTTAACTTTTGTGGTAATAATCGTTTAATTGCCTCTTCTTCATCATAAGAACCATCCATATAGAGGTCAATAACTGGCATGGTCTGGTCATCAGCTACCGGTCCAATTATTAAATCCCAGTCTTCACTAATCATTTCACCTTTTCTATGTGCTGCTACAAAATTCAGCCATTCAGCATCAGGTTTATCAAACTTCAATATTTTCAATGTAGACAAGCTCTGATCATCAAGTTCATACACAGAAACTATTCCTTGTTTAGTTTTTAAACGTTTAGCAGTTCTTTCTGCCCATTTTGATGCCTGCTCTAAGCTACTTGTGGTATAGAAACCTTTTCCAAAATCCAACTCTCGCTGAATCTTTAATAGTTTTGGGGCTCTTACTTCAACATTACTTCCATGATAGAGAATCATTGCTTTACCTTCCTTTGGTTGCATTATATCATAAATTCTCAATCATTTCAGAATACAATCCTCCGACTTAACAATATACTTTATACCTATAGTTCCCTATGGCTATGAATGTAAAAGAGCCCATCATTATCGATGGACTCTCGTTTTAACGTGTTCTCTTTTTGATTAATATAATTTTGCACCAGCTGGGATATGATTATCAACCATAATAAGGTGCAATTCTTCCTCATCTGAATCTTTAAGGTTGTTTACTGCTGAAAGTAACATACCGCAAGATTCAATTCCCATCATTGCTCTTGGTGGAAGGTTTGTGATAGCGATAAGTGTCTTTCCAACAAGTTCCTCTGGCTCATAGAATGAATGAATACCAGAAAGAATTGTTCTGTCTGTACCTGTACCATCATCAAGAGTAAACTGAAGAAGTTTCTTACTCTTTGGTACTGCCACACATTCCTTAACCTTTACAGCTCTAAAATCACTCTTTGAGAATGTCTCAAAGTCTACTGTCTCTTCAAATAAAGGCTCGATTTTAACGTTTGAGAAATCAATATTCTCAGAAACAGTCGTAAATTGGTCGTAAGACTGACCTGTAACACCGTTAGAAGCCTTATTTTCCTTCTTTGGTTCATCAAGACTCTTCATAGTCGGGAAGAGGAGTACATCACGGATAGCCTGGCTATCTGTAAGTAACATGCAAAGACGATCAAGACCATAGCCGATACCGCCTGTAGGTGGCATACCGATTTCAAGTGCATTGAGGAAGTCCTCATCTGTGTGCTCAGCCTCATCATCGCCTGCTTCTGCGTTAGCATCCTGTGCTGCAAAACGCTCACGCTGATCGATTGGATCATTAAGCTCAGAGTATGCATTACACATCTCCCATGTATTAATGAAGAGCTCGAAACGCTCTACCTTTGTAGGGTCTGTAGGCTTCTTCTTTGTAAGTGGAGAAATCTCGATTGGATGATCTGTAATAAATGTAGGCTGGATAAGATTCTCCTCGCAGAACTCCTCGAAGAAGAGGTTAAGGATATCACCCTTCTTGTGACGGTCCTCAAACTCAACGCCCTTTTCACGAGCGATAGCCTTTGCTGCCTCATCGTCAGCAATAGTATCAAAATCAACGCCTGCAAACTTCTTTACAGCGTCTGTCATTGTCATTCTTTCGAAAGGCTTACCAAGGTCGATTTCGATTCCGTTGTAAGAAATCTTTGTAGAACCAACAACCTTTTCAGCAAGACGACGGAACATAGTCTCAGTAAGCTCCATCATGCCTTCGTAATCTGTGTATGCCTGGTAAAGCTCCATAAGTGTGAACTCAGGATTGTGACGAGTATCAACACCCTCGTTACGGAATACACGACCGATTTCGTATACACGCTCGAAACCACCAACGATAAGTCTCTTAAGGTAAAGCTCAAGAGAAATACGAAGCTTAACATCCTCATTAAGTGAGTTGTAGTGTGTCTCGAATGGACGAGCTGCTGCACCACCTGCATTAGAAACAAGGATAGGTGTCTCAACCTCCATGAAATCACGCTCAGCAAGGAAATTACGAATCTCCTTCATCATAAGTGAACGCTTAACGAATACCTCACGAGAATCCTTGTTCATAACAAGGTCAACGTATCTCTGGCGATATCTCATATCTGTATCTGTAAGACCGTGGAATTTCTCTGGAAGAATCTGAAGAGACTTTGAAAGAAGTGTAATCTCCTCAGCGTGAATTGAAATCTCACCTGTCTTAGTTCTGAATGCGTATCCCTTGATACCAAAGATATCACCGATATCAGACTTCTTGAAATCAGCGTATGGCTCTTCTCCGATTGCATCTCTTGCAACATAAACCTGAACATCACCCTTGCGGTCACGGATGTTGCAGAAGCTAGCCTTACCCATAACACGCTTGAACATCATACGTCCTGCGATGCTAACGTGGATTGGCTGAGCATCCATAATAGCACGACGCTCGTTGTAATCGTCGTTAACTGCCTGCTTTGCAGCCTCTTCGTCCATGCCATCTGTATTAACTGGCTGACGACCTGCAAGAAGCTTTGCCTCGTGCTCTTCATATAAATCTCTAACCTCATCTGTGTGATGAGTCTGATCAAACTTTGTAATCTCAAATGGATCTCTGCCTGCCTCCTGAAGTGCAGCAAGCTTTTCACGGCGAACCTGAAGTAACTGATTTACATCCTGGCTGCCACCATTGTTCTGCTGTGCCATATTTTCTCCTTTGTTATTTCATATATATTTAATTAGATTAGTAATTACATAAAAAGTCATTCAATTATAGACCGAGAAATCTCTAGGTGTCAAGGGCGCTTATCGTCGGCCTGCGGCCTCCTGATACTAATAATCTTCGCCAGCTCGATTATTAGCATCACTGCTAAACCATCTGCACCAGCCAAACATCACTCTTAACCATGAAGTAGCCCATGATATTTTTGATAAGCTCTGTGCCCTGTACGAAGAAGTAAACCCATACGATTCCAAGCCCTGTATAGTGAGCAAGAATAAATGCACAAGGTGCCACAATTACCCATGTAAACACTGAGTCGAAAAGGAAAGTAACAAGTGTCTTTCCGCCTGAACGAAGTGTGAAATATGAGCAGTGACTAAAGCTGCAGGAAGGCATCCATATAGCAGCAACTGCGATAAATCTTGTTGCGAGGGAACGGATCTCTGGAGCAACATTGTAGATACGAGGGAACAAGCCACCGAAAGCAAACATTATAATCGCCATAATTGTGCAGCAAAATACGCTGAAGGCAATCATCTTGTTATCAGCATCCTTTGCTTCCTCAAGCTCTCCAGCTCCCAGATACTGACCAACTACAATACTTATACATGCACCAAGCTGAATAAATACTATATTGAAAAGGTTTGCAATTGTGTTTGACATACTAAGCGCTGTCAACACATTCATTCCTCTAACAGAGTAACTCTGGGTAACCATACTCATACCCGCTGCCCAAAGTACCTCGTTTAGCATAAGTGGCGCACCCTTAATAAGAATCTGTCTGAATATGTTTGCTGGCAACCCAAAGCCTGTATAGGCACCCTCCAGATATCTATTCAACTCTCTGTGTGAGTGAGCCCAGATAATTACAATTGCACACTCTATATATCTTGCTATAACAGTAGCAAGGGCTGCACCTCTAACACCCATTTCTGGGAATGGTCCAAATCCAAAGATTAAGCAGTAATCTAAAATTGCGTTGGTTGCCACAGCGACCATACCAGCTACCATAGGAACGACCGTCTGGCCTGTTTCTTTAATATTAGTTGCATATGCCTGATTAACTGCAAATGGGATAAGTCCCACAAGGATAATTCCTAAATACTGGAGACCATATTCCAAAGCAAGTTCTGGTGATGCTCCCTCACTTTCGGTTAAGAAGAGTGAAATCAACTGGCTGCCAAACACCTTAAAAATCAAAATACCAACGAAGGTTGCTAGAAGCGTCGCATAGAGCTTAAAACGGAATGTATACATATGACCCTTATGGTCGCCTTTTCCGAAATACTGAGCCCCATATATACTTCCTGCTGAAGCAGCACCAAATACTGCCAACGCAAATACGAAGTGGAGCTGGTTAACTGTTGCAACGGCAGAAATTGCTTCCTGACCAAGCTGACCTACCATGATATTATCCAAAAAGCTTACAAAGTTTGTAATAAAATTTTGGATAATCATAGGGGTTGCAAGAAAAATATATCTTCTGTAAAAAGCCTTGTCACCGATGAATGTCTTTTTAAATTTTGCTAGCATTTTGTCCCTCCTAAACAGTCCGCCAACTACACTCACAATCACTACAGCTCTTTTTCTCATCGTTTTCACTATACTCTCAAAAAAGAGCTGTATTAATTGTGATTTGTTGGCTACTCTTTGCAAGAAATAAAAAATGACGTCACACCCATCGGGTTGTGACGCCATAAACTGCGCTAATTATTTACTCTTCTTTGCTGCAAGAATCTTGTACTCGAATGCACCAGCCTCAGTCTCAACTGTAACTGTATCGCCCTTCTTGTGTCCAAGAATAGCCTTACCTACTGGTGACTCGTTTGAAATCTTGCCCTTAAGGCTGTTAGCCTCTGTAGAACCAACGATTTTATACTCAACTTCCTCGTCGAACTCTACATCAAGAAGTGTAACTGTCCAACCGATGTTAATGTTCTTTGTGTCGTGTTCGTCTGTAACGACCTCAGCATTTTTAAGGATCTTCTCGATTTCCTCGATACGTGCTTCGATATCACGCTGCTCATCCTTTGCTGCATCGTACTCTGCATTCTCTGAAAGGTCACCCTGCTCTCTGGCTTCCTTAATCTTCTGAGATACTTCTTTACGTTTATTGACCTTGAGATCCTCAAGCTCGTCCTCTAATATCTTAAGTCCTTCGGCTGTAAGTAAATTCTTCTTTGCTTCCATAAAAATTTTCCTTTCGTTCGGATGTATTTTTGAATGGATTTTCCGCTGAAAATCCTTATATATCGCATTAGCTTAGTGAATTATAAGCCACCCACATATTGATGTCAAGAATTCCCGTATTGGTTCATAAATTCTTCAAAAAGTTTTTCTAAGTCATCGTATGACTCTACATTATTTATCGCTCCACGAAGCTTGCTAGCCCCCTTGTAGCCTGCCGTATACCATGCTGCATGCTTACGCATTTCTCGAATTCCAAGATAATCTCCCTTGAATTCAATCTGAAGCTTTGCGTGGCGAAGCATTGTTTTCACCATCTCTTCCATTGGAGGCTTTCCAATCAATTCTCCTGTCTCAAAATAATGAAGAATCTGATGGAAAATCCATGGATTCCCCTGTGCACCTCTTCCTATCATGAAACCGTCACAACCAGTCTGCTCCTTCATGGCGATTACATCCTTTGCATCAAGGATATCTCCGTTTCCAATAACAGGAATAGTAACTGCCTGCTTTACATCAGCTATGATGCTCCAGTCTGCCTTGCCTGAATAATATTGCTCACGAGTTCGCCCATGAACCGCCACTGCAGCTGCACCTGATTCTTGAGCGACATGAGCCATCTCTACTGCGTTAACATGTTCATCGTCAAAACCCTTACGAATCTTTACAGTAACTGGCTTTTCAATAGACTTTACCATGCTCTCAATAATCTTACCCGCAAGAACTGGATTTTTCATCAGCGCTGAACCATCACCATTGTTTACAACCTTTGGCACTGGGCAGCCCATATTGATATCCAAAATGTCAAAATTGCGATGTTTAATCTTAGCAGCCATTGCCCCCATTATCTCTGGGTCAGAGCCAAAAAGCTGAAGGCTGACTGGACGTTCCCTCTCATCTACAGTAAGAAGGCTCTCTGTATTTTTGTTGTTGTATAAAATGCCCTTGGCACTAACCATTTCCATGCAGCAAAGCGCAGCGCCCTGCTCCTTGCATAGCAAACGAAATGGCAGGTCTGTTACGCCTGCCATTGGTGCCAAAATCAAATTATTGTCTAAAGTTACGTTTCCGATTTGTAATTTCTCTATCATAAATTTGAATTTCTAATTATCTTTTCTGCTTGTCATAAATAAACTTCATTCCGTAAAGAGTGAGGTTTGGATTGTAAATATCGATACACTGTGTCTCGCTTGCAATCAGATTGCCAAGACCACCTGTAGCTACAACCTTAACATTCTCATAGCCACTTTCCTCAATCATATGCTTAACAATATATTCTGTCTGACCAATCTGTCCAAAAACAAGACCTGCCTGCATAGAAGAAATTGTCTCTTTTGCAAGAATCTTTTCAGGCTTCTTAATTTCAATCTCTGGAAGCTTTGCAGCATCCTCCCAAAGAGCCTTTGCGCTGATGCGAATGCCAGGAGCAGTAACACCTGATACAAATGCACCACTGCCATCAACCAAATCATAAGTAGTTGCTGTACCAAAATCAAGAACAAGCACTGGTCCACCATAAAGCTCGTAAGCTCCTGCTGCATCAACGATACGGTCTGCACCAATCTGCTTTGGATTCTCTGTCGCAATGCGAATGCCTGTCTTAATGCCAGCCTCCACGATGATAGGCTGAATATCAAAATACTTGATAATCGAGCTTGTAAGAGAGTGCATCACATTAGGAACAACCGATGCAATAATGACATCATTAATCTTAGAATAGTCTAAATCATTTGAGCGAAGAATCTCTCTGATTGTAATTCCAAACTCGTCTGATGTACGATTGATTTTTGTGGTGATACGGAAATTTCCAAGCAAGTCCTCTCCGTCAAAAACACCCATTGTGATATTTGTATTGCCAACGTCAATTGTAAGTAACATTACATTCCCTCTCCTAGAAATACTACTTTATAATATGTTTCAAGCGCTTCAAACAACTCCGTGCGCTCTCTTTGCATTCTCTTGACCTCAAGTGCCGAACCGATTTCATCATACATAAAATCATTTTCATTATGATCTACATCAATTCTAAGAGAACCGTCTTCCTCATAAACCATCTGAATGGTTCCGCTGACTGACTCAGTGTACATAACGCACAATATTTTCAGTTCATCCTTAATCATTGGAGGAAGTCCCTCGAACTCTGGATTTAAATAAAATTTCTTGGTGTAGCAACTAGCTCCACATAATATCTTTTCTTCCATTATATGTATCCATAAATACCACGTACTGAAACCTCTCCAGTACGGATTATCCTTTCTTCACCATCAACTTCCACTATCAACTCACCGCGATTATTGATTCCAATTGCAGTTGCTTCATAGGAAGCTTCCTGAGCCTCTATTCTAACACGATTGCCACGATTAGCAAGATGCTTTTCGTATTCTTCCTTCAAACCAGTCATATCCTGTGTCTCAATGAAAATATTATAATACTTTTTAAAACTATTCCATATCTCGTTTGTTAGCTCGTTCCTGTGGCCCTGTCCACCTTCTGATTTTGCAAGCTCTAAATCTACTGAAGTCGCTTTAAAGGCTATCTCTTTTGGAAAATTCTTATTATGAACATTCACTCCAATGCCAACAACCACATACCAAACCTTGCCATCTTTTAGTTCCATTTCTGTAAGGATGCCACAGATTTTTTTTCCATCTAATACAATATCATTCGGCCACTTTATCTGTCCATCCAATCCATACAAACAATAAAGCGCATCACGTACCGCCATAGCAGCCACAACGGTGATTGTCGGAATGGCATCTAAAGAAATCTCCTCTGGTCTAAGCAACAACGACGTGGCAATAGAATCATGACTTGGAGATTCCCACTTACGACCTATACGACCTTTGCCTGCTGTTTGCTGCCCAGCAGAAATCACGAGCCCCTGGACTTCATCCGCGTGGGCTCGTGCCTTAATCCTGTCATTTGTTGAATCTACCGATTCGTAATATTCAAAACAATAATCCTTAAGCATTTCCTAATGTTGCGTACATAACTGCTTTGATAGAGTGCATTCTGTTCTCTGCCTCATCAAAGACAATCGAACGCTCGCTTTCAAAAATTTCATCGGTGACTTCCATGCAATCTATACCAAACTTCTCATGAATCTGCTTTCCAATTGTAGTATTCAAATCATGAAATGCTGGTAGACAATGCATAAATTTAGCATCCTCCTTTGCATAAGAAAAAGCCTTTGCATTCACCTGATAAGGACTAAGCTCTTTTATTCTCTCTGCCCAAACCTCATCTGGCTCGCCCATTGAAACCCACACATCTGTGTAGATAACATCTGCATCCTTACAGCCAAATTCTACATCCTCTGTGAGAGTGATAGTAGCACCGGTCTGCTTTGCTATCTCTTTGCACTTCTCCACAAGAGAAGCCTCTGGAAAATATTTCTTGCTTGTGCAAGCCACGAAATCCATACCAAGCTTTGCACAGGTCACCATAAGTGAGTTACCCATATTATAACGGGCATCGCCCATATATACAAACTTTATTCCTGCAAGTTTTCCAAAATGTTCCTTAATTGTCATCATGTCTGCAATCATCTGTGTTGGATGTGACTCATTTGTAAGTCCATTCCATACAGGTACGCCTGCATATTTAGCCAAATCTTCTACGATAGTCTGTTCAAATCCACGATATTCTATACCATCATACATACGACCTAATACACGAGCGGTGTCAGCAATTGATTCCTTCTTTCCAATCTGTGAACCAGATGGATCAAGATATGTAACATTTGCACCCATATCATAAGCTGCCACCTCAAATGAACAGCGAGTACGTGTGGACGTTTTTTCGAAAATTAATGCTATATTCTTTCCTGCCATGTAGTCCTTCTGAGACTTTCCCTGCTTCTTCTCTGCTTTTAGCTTCAAAGATAAATCAATCAAACCATTAATCTCTTCAGGAGTGAAATCCAACATTTTTAAAAAGTTCTTTCCTTTTAAGTCCATAACGTACCTCCTTGCATTATGCATAAATATTCATTAACTATGATTTATTATGCATTATAAACCAAAAAAGCCCTTAGGTAAACCCTAAGAGCTTTAAAAATCAATATTTTCATAATTTTAGTAGAAAACATGGTTTCCGATAATAAGACCTTCCTTTGAACCAGCACGTCTAAAGTGTAATCTTCCACCTGTAGGGTCAGCACCAGCCATAGCCTCCTGTGCTGCCTGGATACATGAAGCCTTTGGTCCCCTAGCAACTACTGAAGACATACGTGATGTAGAGAACTGCCCTCTTGCAAAAATAACATCGTGAATATTGCCAGCGTATGAACCTGAAAGCACACGGTTCATAACAACTGCACCAACTGCAACCTGACCCTCGTACATCTCGCTTCCAGCTTCAATCTGAATAATAGCTGCAAGAAGAGTAAGATCATCTGCAGATGTAATTACAGCCTGCTTAGCTGCAGCTGCTTCCGCTGCTGCGGCCTTAGCCTGCTCAGCCATAGCTGCCTGCTCTGCAGCCTTTCTAGCAGCTTCCTCTTCAGCAGCTCTCTTAGCCTCAGCTTCCTCTTCGAGAGTGATAGCTTCTCCAGTAGCTAAATCAACTTCAACATACTCAGCCTTAACATAGCCTGTAGAATCACCAGACTTAACAGCTACCCAACCTTCAACTTCTTCTGCATCAGTATTAACCTCAAGCTTGCTTCCCTTAGAAACAACCTTGATAATCTTTGCATCCTCAGATGCCTCGCCTCTGATGCGAAGACCATTAACATCTATAGTTGCATATGTGCAGCATACATCAACTGCAAGATCATATGCCTCAATTCCTGTAACACAATAGTCAGCTGATACAAATCCATGAGCATTTCCTGACTCAATCTCATACCAACCATCAAAAACATCTACGAGAGTAGCAATGTCACCCTTGCGAAGCTTTGCAACTGCTTCCGAAGCAACATCTGCCTCTGTTCGAACATAAATATAATCATTAACATTAGCAACCACCTTATCAGACCACTCATCGTAAGCGTCATCTGTATCAGGCTCAACCTGATCTGAGGTAGCAGCTACAACTGTAACATCAGCTGATGCATATCCTAAATTTGAACCTACGCTAAGCTCAATTGCTGAGACAGCAGAAAAAACACCCGCTGTGCTAGCTGGCTGAATTTCTACGTTAGTTGAGAACACTTCATTAACAGGGGCATCATCCATATAAGCTCCTGTAACCAAAAGAAATGTCGCAACTGCAAGCGCTACTGACTGCTTTGTACGCTTGTTGACATACTTTCTGTAATGTTTGTACTGTGCAGTTAGATTGTTACTAAATTTAATCATAATCCTCCACTATTTTCCTAATAATTCAAAATTATTACGAAGTTGTTACGTTGTCCAATATAACATTCTTACCATTAAATGTCAAATTTGGTACATTTGACTTTTGTCAAAGCACTGAATATTATAGTGTTTAAGCGATTTTTTATATTTTTAACTTTATCAAAGAAGGTATATTTTTATGAAAAAAATAGTTATGACAGGTGGCGGCACAGCTGGCCACGTTACACCTAATCTTGCTTTGGTTCCTTTACTTAAGGAAGCAGGTTATGAGATTTCTTATATTGGCTCCTACACTGGCATCGAGAAAAAGCTTGTGGAGGATGCAGGTATTACTTATTACGGCATTTCATCTGGCAAACTTCGTCGTTACCATGATTGGAAAAATTTCACAGATCCATTCCGCGTAATCAAGGGCTTTTCTGAAGCTAATCAGCTTCTTAAACATATACAGCCTGATGTTGTTTTTTCTAAGGGCGGATTCGTTTCCGTACCTGTTGTTATGGCTGCAGGTCGTCAGCATATTCCTGCTATCATTCACGAGTCTGATATGACCCCTGGACTTGCCAATAAGCTTGCCATTCCTTTTGCCACAAAGGTTTGCTGCAACTTTCCTGAAACACTGGCATATCTCCCAGAGGGAAAGGCTGTCCACACTGGCTCACCTATTCGTCAAGAGCTTTTCAGCGGCAATAAGGAATCTGGTTTAGCCTTCTGTGGCTTCAATGCTGACAAGCCTGTTATGCTTATTATGGGCGGCAGCATAGGCTCGCGCTTCATTAATAATGCAGTTTGGGATTCCCTTGACAAGTTGCTTGAGACGTTCCAAATCGTCCATCTTGTTGGTAAAGGTAATATCAACAATTCAGTTATTGGTAAGCAGGGTTATCAACAATATGAATTTATCAGTGAACAGCTCAATGATATCTTTGCTATGACAGATATTATGATTAGCCGCTCTGGTGCTAATTCTATAAGTGAGATTTTAGCCCTTAAAATCCCAAATATTCTCATTCCCCTTTCTGCTGCTGCAAGCCGAGGAGATCAGATTCTTAATGCAGAAAGCTATGAGAAACAAGGATTTTCTACTGTACTTCAGGAAGAGGAACTTACGTCAGAATTACTTCTGAATAGCGTAAATAAAGTATATGAAAATAGAGCTTCCATCATTAGAAAAATGGAAGAATCAAAGTTACTTGATGCTAATTCAGTAATAATGAATTTAATAGAAAACATAAAATAAGCCTGTAGCTATCAAGCTCTTAGTGTTACTCAAGCGAAACATTCTACGTTGAGCGGAGTAACACTAATGCTTGAGAGCGTAACAGGCTTTCATAGTCTACATGCTTAATTTCTTAACTACTTCTGCTGTTTCCGCATCAGTAAAGCTCTGGTGATTCCAGTCATTGATTGCTCCATCACCAGCCCATCTTGGAATAACATGTACATGAAAATGGTGAACTGTCTGTCCTGCAGCTTCACCATTATTTTGTATGATGTTAACGCCGTCACAACCAAGCTCCTTCATTGCCTTATTTGCTATCTTCTTTGCAAGAGGAAGAGCTTTTGCAGCAACCTCATCATCAATTTCAAAGAGGTTTGCATAGTGCTCCTTTGGCAAAATAAGTGCATGTCCCTTTGAAGCTGGTGATGCATCGAGAATAACCTTAAAATCATTGTCCTCATAAATAGAATTTGTAGGAATATCCCCATTTGCAAGCTTGCAGAAAATACAATTGTTGTCCTTCATCACAATATCCTCCGTAATTTAGTTAAAAGTAAAAATTTCATCTAAGGTTCTAAGGGTTCTGAAATTGCCCTTCGCTGTCATGTCTCCCACAGAAAATGCTCTTTGGAAAGTCTCGCGGCCAGCCACAATATTGTCCATAATACTACCTGTGAGTTTCATGTACACATCTATATTTTCTTCTTTGCCGTAATGGCAATCCATTCTATCCCCAGATACACCAAGGAAAAGCGGCTGCTCCTTACCATCAATCATAAACAGGTACTTTGCTGCGAACTCAGGATTTCCCTTAAAATGAATCTCAAAATCATTTATATATTCATTTGAGCTGGTCTCCTGTTTTTTGCCCATCATATCTCTGAACATGCTGGTCAAATCCGCTATATCTGCCTTCTGAGTCTGAACATATTCATCATCTGAAACGAACTTAGAAAGCTGCTCAGTTTCCTGTGGAGAAAGCTCCAGCTGCTGGGTACGCAATATGCTTCTGGTAACAGCCTGATTGCTGGTTGGTAAGCCCTTTGTATGCTGCGAAATCGTGCGATATAAGGTCTCAACCTTCTTTTCGATTATATGAGCATACTCAGTGTTCTCGCGAAATTCCTTCACATCTTCCACATATCCGCAGAATCCAGAACATGGAAGTCCACCAAGAATTTCCCATGCATTTTCCAACGTAACCATTGCCTCACGCTCGCCATAGGTGGTAGACATAACCACCGGCTGCATGTAGGTAGTAGCCAGTGCTGTCTTATCAGCATAGAGCCAGCAGGCATCCAAAAACTGATTCATATATCCGCCAATACCAAGCCATTCCACAGTGGTCGCAAGGATGATTCCATCGGCATCCTTCAAGGTCTGAGGCATCATGGAAATAGCATTCTTCTGCTCATAAATCTTGTAGGTGTGAACCTCCACCTGAAGCTCTGTGAGCACCTGCTCCATTCTGCCGATAACATAAAGTGTTGGGTCCTCAAGCAGACCCCTACCGCCGTAGTAAATGTTTACTTTCATAATAGCCCCCCGACTTTTACGTCTCTTACCTTAAGTATAGGGATTTTCCTCCCCAAAATCAACGGAACCATTTTCCTTTGGGGCCTTAATCGCCCTTATGATAGTTGGTATTCCATATGAGAAAAAGGTGAGAATTATTCCAGTCAAAAGTCCACCAAGATGCCCCACATTATCAGTTCCCGCTGTTGCAAAGCCAAAATAAAGAGTCAGTGCTGCCATAAAGAGCATTCGCTTCGTATTAATCCCCTCGTATTTTCCCTTATGGCATATAACAACAATAATCATACCTCCAACTATACCAAATATAGCCCCTGAGGCCCCTGCCACAATATCATTCTTTCCCATCAGGCACATATAAAAGAACGACAAAAAAGAACCTGCCAGGCCTGAGCCAAGGTAGATTCCAACATATCTAGTGGTACCTACCGCCCTCTCAAAAATCTGCCCCAGCAAAAATAAAAGTAGCATATTATTTGCCAAATGCTCGATTCCAAAATGCATAAAGGTAGCTGTAACAAGGCGGTACCACTCATGATTATATAAAACAAGATACGGATTCATAGCACCATTATTTAACATAAAGGCACCATTCTCCGTATCTCCAATAAATTCCAGCACAATAAAGACAATTATATTAATTGCCACAAGCACAAATGTAACTGGACCGTTTTTAGGATTTAAAAAATCTTCTTTATTACTTTTCACACTAAGCAAGCATTTCCTGTGGCATGCGGCTTAACAGCTGACTCATAGCCACTTTATGCTTATCCTCCATCTCTGTAAGTGGGAGTCTTAGACTTCCTACATTAAATCCTAACATATTCATAGTGGATTTAACAGGGATTGGATTTACCTCGCAGAAAAGCGCATCTACAAGCTCGAGATAATCAAGCTGAAGTTTGCGAGCTTTGTTTTCATTTCCCTCAAGGTATGACATAACCATGTCGTGTGTCCCTTTTGGGGCAACATTTGAAAGCACGGAAATAACTCCTATTCCGCCAAGTGAAAGAATTGGGACTATCTGGTCGTCATTTCCTGAATATATATCAAGGCATCCGCGGCAAAGGCTTGCAAGCTTTGTAATCTGAGAAATATCGCCACAAGCTTCCTTAATACCAACAATATTTTTATTCTCAAGTCCAAGCTTCATAGCAGTCTCTGGCAAAATATTGCAGCCAGTACGACTAGGCACGTTGTACATAATGATTGGAAGGTCGATTTCCTTTGCAATTGTAGAATAGTGCTGGTACAAACCATCCTGTGTTGCCTTGTTATAAAATGGTGTAACAATAAGAAGTCCATCTACTCCAAGAGCCTGAATCTTCTTTGAAAAATCAATTACAAGACGAGTAGAATTACCGCCAGAGCCTGCAATAACAGGGATTCGGTGATTTACTCTCTTAACTGTAAATTCAATAACAGAAAGCTTCTCTTCCTCGCTCATTGTTGCTGGCTCACCTGTAGTACCGCACACAATAATAGCATCTGTTCCGCCTTCAATCTGTCTGTCAATTAGAGTTCCAAGCATGTCATAATTTACGGTTTCATCTTCATTGAATGGAGTGATTAATGCTACTCCTGCACCTCTAAATAATGTCATTGCCGTCCTCCTTAATAATCTCTGCAATGAGCTCTCGCTCGTCCATATGGTGCTTAACACCCTTAATTTCCTGATAATCCTCGTGGCCCTTACCTGCAAGAACGATGATGTCACCGTCCTTTGCATTTGTAAGACAATATCTAATGGCTTCCTTACGGTCTGGCACTGTTACGTACTCACCATCAGCCTTCTTAACACCGATTAAGATGTCGTTAATAATATCCATAGGCTCCTCGTTACGTGGGTTGTCAGATGTGACAACTGTAAGATCTGCAAGCTTTGAGCTAACCTCACCCATTTCGTAACGGCGGCTCTTTGCGCGGTTTCCACCACATCCAAACATACACACAAGTCTGCCTGGCTCGTAAGCCCTGAGTGTTGTAAGAAGGCTCTCAAGTGCCATGGCATTATGTGCATAGTCAATCATAACTGTAAACTTGCTTGAAACTGGAACAAGCTCGATACGCCCCTTTACATGCACATTCATAAGTGCTGACTTAATCTTGTCCTCAGCTACATTAAACTGCTTGCAGATAGCAACAGCAGTAAGTGAATTATAAACAGAAAATGCACCTGGTACATTTACCTCTACTGTCATATCTTCCTTGCCAGTTATGTGGTAACGAACTCCAAGAGCACCGTTTTCATTAAGAAGCTCTACATTTTCAGCAATAAGGTCGTTGTCCTTGCCGTAGCCGTATTTGATAACCTCACAAGTGTGTCCCTTAAGGATGCCTTCGATGTGCTCGCTGTCTCCGTTGAAGATACCTGTCTTACACTGCTGGAAAAGTAAGCTCTTGCAGTACATATAGTCCTCGAAATCCTTGTGCTCATTGTCACCGATGTGGTCTGGCTCAAGGTTTGTAAATACACCAATGTCAAAAGTGAAACCTGAAACTCTGTGAAGCATAAGTGCCTGTGAGCTAACCTCCATAACTACTGCATCAAGCCCAGCCTCTACCATCTGAGCAAAAAGCTCCTGTACACGGTAAGACTCTGGAGTAGTGTTAACTGCAGGAATACGCTCGTCACCTACGATAGACTCGATTGTTCCGATAAGACCTGTCTTGATTCCTGCACTATCGAGAATAGACTTTACCATATATGTGGTAGTAGTCTTTCCCTTTGTACCAGTGATACCGATAGTCTTAAGCTTTTCAGCTGGATGACCAAAGTATGCTGCTGATGTATATGCAAGCGCCTCACGGCTGTTCTTAACTTTAATATATGTGATACCATCAACTGGCTCTACATCCTTCTCGATGATGATTACGCTTGCACCCTTTTCGATTACATCAGGGATGAAATCATGAGCATCTCTAACTGTACCTGAGATACAAACGAATACGCTATCCTTTTCTACTTTTCTTGAATCATATGTAAGTGTGCTGATTTCACGATCAAGCTCACCTGCATAAAGTTCGTAATTTAATTTATCTAATAACTCAACTAATTTCATATTAAACCTCGATTTCTCCATTAAAGACTTCAGTTGCTGGTCCTGTCATGAATACGTGATTTGTCGCGCGGTCGTATTCGATTGTAAGGTCGCCACCTCTTAAGTGAACTAATACCTTATCATCTGTCTTTCCATTTAAGATACATGCCATAACAGTGGCGCAAGTTCCTGTTCCGCAAGCCCAAGTCTCGGCAGAGCCTCGCTCCCAAACTCGCATATTTGCCTCTGTTCTTGAAAGCACCTGAACAAACTCAGTGTTTGTGCGCTTTGGGAATCTCTCGTGATTCTCAAACTGTGGGCCATACTTTTCAAGCTCAAAATGCTCTGTATCATCTACGAATATAACTGCGTGTGGGTTTCCCATGGAAACGCAAGTCATATTCCAAGTCTTTCCACCAACCTCGATTGGAGCATCGATTACCTTATCTCCATCTGCAACTACTGGAATCTGCGAAGGCTCAAGAATTGGCTCACCCATATCTACGCGAACCTGCTGCACATTACCATTTTCTACATATAATGTGAGATATTTGATGCCTGCTCCTGACTCAACTGAAATCTCAGTCTTGTCTGTAAGCTTATGATCGTAAACATATTTTGCTACGCAGCGGATGCCGTTTCCGCACATCTCAGCCTCTGAGCCATCTGCGTTATATATTCTCATTCTGAAATCTGCTACATCACTTGGTCCTATTGTGATAAGGCCATCTGAGCCTATTCCGAAATGTCTGTCACTAACTTTAGTAGAAACTTCTGCTGGGTTTTCAACCTTCTCTTCAAAGAGATTTACATATACGTAATCGTTACCGCAGCCGTGCATTTTTGTAAATTTCATATTTGTCCTTTCGAATCTAATCGACAGTTCTTTTATCTTAATTTAAGTATATACCGCACTTTCTAAAGCGATAATATCAGTTAGTGTTTAAAATGTTGCAAATAGTGCTATTGAGTTTTATACTCAAGGTGGAATAATACTATGGAATTGTGAAGAAAGGATGACGTCATGACCGAATACAGCAAAAAAGGTTACCTATATTCCAACTTCAAAATTTTCCATTTATCAGATTCAAACCTTGGTGAAATTGATTTTCATTATCACGATTTCCACAAGGTTTTAATCCACCTATCTGGGAATACGTCCTATTCTATAGAAGGACAGAATTTTGATTTACAGGCAAACGATATTGTCTTTGTAAATGCCGGCGAAGTTCATCGCCCAATTTTCCATGATAATTCCACTTACGAGCGAATTATCATATATATATCTAAGGAGTTTTTGGCTGAATATAGCCAAACTGATAATGATTTATCCTATTGCTTTAGAAATGCAATAGAGAATGGTTCACATGTTTTGCGACTCCATTCCTTTAAGAATTCTCGTGTAGCTGCCACAGTAGGCAAGCTTACTTCAAATCTTGGAAAAGATGATTATGCAAACGAACTTTTCATGCAGGTACTCTTCCTTGAATTTATGGTAGAGCTAAATCGCGCTGCCATAAGTAATGAGGTGGAATATCTATCTACAAGCTATTCTGGCAGCAAAATCAATTCCATCATTAATTATATTAATGAAAACCTAACATCAGATTTATCAGTTGATGCTATAGCAGGACAGTTCTACCTTTCCCGCTACTATCTCATGCATACCTTCAAGGATGAGACTGGCTACACCATCGGCAACTACATCACTATCAAGCGCCTAGCCCTAGCTCAGTCATTAATCGACGCTGGCAAGCCAATCGCTGATGCCGCAGAACAATCTGGCTTTGGTACCTATTCCACTTTCCTGCGTGCATACAAAAAGACCTATGGCACCAGCCCTAAAAAGAAGGCGGCGTCACAGGCCTCACTGTCATTTTAATTTATATTGTCTGATGCTGAACAAACTCCTTAAAAAATGGAAGAGCAAAACATAATCTTCCATAGGCCCCATCTGACTTAAGAATCCCGGAGTTTTCCAACGTACTTTGATATGATGAAAAATTATTTGAATCCATCTGGATGCTCTCTCTTACTGTCTTAACAGATACATTATCCTCAAAACCTGAAATTGCTCCTGATACTTTTTGTTCTGCAGGGGATAATTCTTCCCATATCTTCTCATAAGAGCTTTCTTCAAGGCTGGTCTTATACTCAAAAAGTATCTTATCATCAACTGTTTTCTTTTTTGATTCAAATAAATAATAGCCCAGTATCTGAAATCCATATGAATATCCGTCAGTTAACTTCGCCATCTCAAACGATTCTGCCTCACCTATTCCAAAAATCTCTTCATATTGCTTTGCCATTCGCCTCATATTTAACGCACTAAGTGATACCTTAGGTGCTCTCTTTAAAAATGTTTGTGAGCGATTATTCTGCAAGGCTCTAACATTCTTATATAAGCCTGTCATTAATACAAACACAGGTAATTTTTCTCGTAAGCAATGCTGATAATAAGTTGTAAACTCTCTTACATTCTTTGAATTAATCACTTCATCTATTGTTATTAATACTTTGATATCATGCTTTGCCAATGTTTTTAGCATTGAATCTATATCAAGCTGTATATCTGAATATTTTTCATCTTTATCAAGTGCTATAGATACTCCTTTTATCGAGACATCGAATTTAACCTTTGGAAATTTTCCCTGTGTTTTCTTATATAAATTTGCCGCAAGCGAATTTAACATATCTGTCTCTACATTTAGATCGATATGAAGCCATTTTTTATCTTCTGCAAGTCTATGAGAAACAGCTGTCATCAGTACGGTTTTTCCTGATCCTCTTGCTCCAAGTAACAAATACATATGTGTAGACGGTATTTCCGAATTAAATGTATTTATTATCTTGTTCTGTTCTTCTGTTCTAGGAATGTATAAATTTGGTTCTGTTCCAAAATCTAAGCTAAACGGATTATTCATAGATGACCTCCTCGTATTACTACTTATTACATGTTTATAATCATCTTACAACTTATTACATGTTTTATTTTATGTTACAACTTATTACAGGTTATTACAACTTTTATTCTTGCCTTCTAGTATGCACACATATTACTATTTATTACAACTTATTACTACTTATTACTGTTTTCAAGTTCCTATTACTGTTTATTACTGTTTTAATATTTTAATTATTTTCTATGCAAAAAGACCTGTGCCCCCAGCCCTTGTTAAAGACTGAAGCACAGGCTTTTCTTCCCTTATTGATATATAGACCTATCTGCAGCGAGATATTTATCATTCTCTTTCAAATCCCTTGCAGTTGGATTTATTAACAACACATAGCTAATCCTATTGTTTTGCGAATCCATAAGGGCATATTCAAATACTTTATTTGTGCTTCCTGATGGATCTTCATAATTAGTGACTTCTTCGCCATCAAATAAAACATATGCTGGATATTCATAAGTGTCAGCATCAAAGGTCGTGTAACTTATTTCTTCATCCTTAAGTCGAGCCTCTTCTTCTTTATAATCAACTTCTGAATACTCTGCTTCCAAAGTTACATATCCGCTATCATCATCTCTACTATATTTGAAATATCCATCCTTCACACTGCTAATATCCTTTGGGAATACAAGTAATCCTGATATTCCAGCAAAGGCATTTTCCAATTCCACCTTGTTGTAAGATTTTAGTCCGTAGCTTATGCTATGCCCCTTATACATTGGTGGCTGATATATATTATAGGCAGTAGATCTTTCATCAAGATAATTACTATATCCACCATTCTCTAATGTCAGACTTTCCTCATAATCTGTAGGAAGGTATTCCTTAGGAATCTTTTTTAAGCTTTTCTCAGAGGTTTTGAATGCTACATAAATATAAGCGATGCTATTATCTCCTAAATCCATGGCATACTCATAAGAAAAATCATTATGGTCAATTGCTATATAGACTGGATGAGCAAATCTATCCGAATTGTCATAAATCAATTTTTTTGCTCTATCGTCATATTGTGTATACGTCTGTGACGATTGGGAAAGTCTATCGATTTCGTTTTGGTAATCATCATCGCTGTACTGACACTTGAGATACACCTCATAGGTGGGGTCATCCCAGGTATCCTGATATGAATTATAAAATTCTGGCTTCTCGTCCTGCTCAAATGCACTTTCTGGCACCTTCTTTGGGAAAGTCAAAAACTCAGTCCTGGCTTTTCCATATTCACGAGTCATATTTTCCTTCATTGTCTGCTCGTATTTTTCTATACCCTTTGTAACCTTAGGAGGGCCTCCAAAGAAAAATACTAATATTAATATATAAATGGCTGCAATTACAGTAATCAATCCTATTACTAGCCCAGCTATAATTCCTATTGCAATCTTAAAACCTTTTTTCTCTAACATATCTTTCTCCTGTCTCTATTCAGAAAGTACCATGAGATACACTATTAAAGCGGCGAATGCTCCTATAGGTATCAACGCACCTATCATCATTCCGATGAGGTAGTATTTTCTTCTTTGCAATACTGCTATAAATTTGCGTCCTCTACTTTTCTGCTCTAGTTCATTTATTTCGATTTCCTGCTCTAGCTGCGTTAGCTTACCTTTACAGTGGTTACAAGATTCAAGATGGTTTTCTACCATGAGCTTCACCGAATCAGTTAACACCTCATCCCTGTATGATGGCAGCAAATCTTCTATTATTTCGCATGATATTTTTTCCATCAAAATACTCCATTCATCAAGATGTAATTTATTATCACTATAAGTACTATCACAAAAACAAGGTACCCCAGCACTACTAAGAGTATTTTAAGAAGTGAAGGGATTTTAAATTTCTTCTTTCTCTTTTCTGGCTTTGACAGCTCCATATCTGCCGTCATGGCTTCATAGATGTCCCTGCAATCCTGGCAGGTTTTTATATGCTCTTCTATGAATTCCTTCGTTGCCTCACTTGCTTTTCCATCGATATAAATAGGAAGAAGATCTGCTACTAAATCGCATTCAAATTTACTCATATTCACACATCTCCTTTCCTATTTTCGCCTTGCCTCGATAGAATGTTACCCTGGCCCAGTTTTCAGTCTTGCCTTTTAATTCTCCTATTTCTTTGAATGAAAGCTCACCCTTTAACCTGTAGAGCATCACATCTTTTGTAGTGCTATCTAGCTTTTCGATAGCCGCGTACAGAGCCTTGTTTGTTTCATTTTTGATGTACATCTCTTCAACCAGCTCACCAGTGGATATCTCCATGGCTTCTTCAATTGGAATCTGATTGAATTTATTATTCTTTTCAAGATATTGCCAGAAGGTGTATTTTGCTATCTGGCATAGCCAGGTGGAGACTTTTGAATCACCTCTGAATGTATCGCTTCGCCTGATTGCACGAAGGAAAGTCTCCTGAGTTAGGTCCTCTGCCAAGTCCCTATCTCCATTGGTGAGTGTCCGAAGAAAGCCCTGCACAAGCTGATAGTATTCTTCGCACATTTTCTTGATGTTCAAGCTTTCTTCCTCCCTTTTTATTTGCTTTCACTACATTAGTCCGATTATGTAGATTTTCGTTACAAACTTTTTTACCAAGAATAGAAGTTTCTGTCAAACTTGTCTATATCATGTTATATAAAGAAGTTTGTATTCTAAAAAAGAGCCGACAGTTCAATTTGTCGGCTCTTACTAATTATCTACTATTAAGATTATATTCTTACCATACGTAGCTTGCTATGTATTCAGTTTTCTCTGGAGTTGCAATACCAGGGTCTGCCTGCTTAAATGTAAGCTTTTTGCCCTCCTCGCGACACTGGTTTTCAAAATGATAAAGAGCAATTCCAAGGTCTACCTTCTGCAAATCATAAGTTCCATTATCGTAGCCCTTATCCTTTTTCTCATAGAAATGAACTCCATTATCAGTAACAACTACTCTCCATGGCTGCTTGTTTACAGCTGATGGCGCAAGACGAACTGCTTCGAGAGCTGTCTTTATTCCAAGCTCTTCTGCTTTATCTTCTGTAAGTTGTGTCTCAAAACTATTTGCAAAAAATAATTCAGAAAAATCATATCTGCTATCAGCCTTAACGCCTTTTCGCATAAGAACTTCCTTAACACCCATTTTATCTGCGGCGTATCCTATAGGACTCATGCATGGCATAATTTCATCATCCTTAAGATTAATGGCCTTCTCAAACTTATCCCTTGATAATGTGCCACCGATCCAAACTGTGCCAAGACCTTTGCTTACTGCATACATTAAGAGCTCTTCAAAGCTATATCCATATGCCACATCAGCGTTTGCTCCCTTCTTCACTTTAGCAGCGATATATTCCTTTTCACCAGATAGAACTGGGCTTGATAGTCCATGCTCATCCTTTTTTAAAAATACGAATTCCACAGGAATATTGTAAGGATTTACAATGCTTTCTGCGTATTCCTTTAAATCATCTATTACTTCGTTGCCTATACCATTGCCGTCAAAGGTTCTTACACTTCGTCTGTTTTTTACGTCATTAATAAACATATTTCATTACCTCCGATTTAATTTAATATTACACTATTCGATTGCGCTAAATCTATTATAAATTTTACTGATAACAAATTATTATGATATAATCTGGAAAATGCATTCTGGAGGGGCAAAATGAATATTCGAAGAGCTAGTGAAAACGATATCGACAGCTTGATTAAGCTATTACAGGAAGTGTTGGAAATACATGCCAATATCAGGCCTGATATTTTCATCTCCGGTACTACTAAATATACTCGCGAGGAATTATTACAAAAGATAGCCAATGATGAAGAACCAATCTATGTTGCAGTTAACGAGAATGATGACGTAATGGGTTACGCATTTTGTGCCCTCAGAAATCAGCCTTTCTCCACTAACATGGTTCCTTTCAAATCACTTTATATCGATGATCTATGTGTTGATAGCAACTACCGTGGTCAGCATATTGGCGAGCAGCTTTTTGAATATGTTAAAGCTGAGGCCAAGCGCCTAGGCTGTTACGAAATCACTCTTGCTGTGTGGGCAGGAAATGATGGCGCCGAGAAATTCTATGAAAAAATAGGAATGAAAACCAAGGAACGTATTATGGAATATATTTTATAAATAAAGGGTACAAATAATCCTGGGATGGCTGCTGGTGTAAATACTGGAAGAATGCAAAGTGCCTCGGAAAATCTAACCTAAATGGCGCCATTTGCAAGACCTAGCACATTTGCTACCCATGTAAGTACCACATAAAGAGCGGCTATCATAGCACCCTGTGTAATCATAAGAATACTCTCACGTGTTGTTCTTTTGTTATTACTCATTTTATTACTCCAATCCTCTAAGGGGTGAAATTCCTCTTTCCCATATATATGATGATGTTTAGAACATCTTAGGTTTTCACACCCATTTTTTGCTACGGTAAGACTATCACTTTGATTTTATTATTACAATCCTTTCATTCTATTGTGAATATTGCATAGTTTGATATGCGTTATTTTGTATAGTTTGTCGTTCTCATCAATAGAACTTTTGAAAAATCGTGGTATTCTATAACTGTTGATTGATATTTAGTATTTTAGGAGGTTTTATCATGAACATTTTCAAAGAGTTATTTGATAGTGAAAACGGAACTGTTATGACATTCATTGATTATTTAAAGAGCGGTTATATCGACTAATTACTATAAAAAATAGGCAGCTACATCAAATTGATGTAGCTGCTTTTTTGTTATGCAAGTTCTTTATTTAATTCTTCAATCTCATCAATGATTCCACCAATGTAATCGATAGTATCAAGAAGTGCTGCATCTGTGGTTACGTCCACACCTGCCATCTTTGCAAAATCTACCGGTGCAACGGTACCGCCTGCTGCAAGAGTCTTTTTCCAGTCATCGACAGCTGGCTGTCCTTCCTTGCGAATTCGCTTCATAACCTGAGTTGCTATTGTAAGGCTGGCACTGTAGCTATATGAATAAAGCCCCATATAGTAATGTGGCTGACGCATCCATGTAAGCTCACAACCTTCTGTAAGCTCTACCTCATCGCCCCAGAATTTCTTTAGGACGTTTTTGTAGATTTCATTCAATGTCTCTGCTGGCACTGCTTCGCCCTTATCTACAAGCTTGTAAACCTCTCGCTGATAAGCTGCCTCCAAAAGATGAGTTACAAAATTGTGGTAATAAGTATTTGAAATCTGCGATGCAAGAACCCATCTTCTAAATCTCTTGTCATCACCACTCTTTTCCTTAAGGTACTCAGCCATAAGTAGCTCGTTGATAGTAGATGGCGCCTCCACAACATAGTTGGAAACCTCTACATCAAGAGCACTCTGTGCCTTTCCGCAAGCAGCAAAATGTCCTGCGTGTCCAAGCTCATGAGCAAGTGTGAATACATCACTCATTCTATCATTCCAAGATAAAAGGATGTACGAACCCTTCTGATATGGGCTTGCGCAGAAACCACCTGTAGACTTACCAATATTCTGAGCAAAGTCTACCCATCTCTCCCTGTAGGCAGTCTCAAGCATTTCCTTGTATTCATCTCCCATAATTGAAAGGCCATCGATAATGTATTTCTTTGATTCCTCGATAGTAACATGTGGATCGTAATCTGGATCCATTGTGATTTTCAAATCAGCGTATGTCATCTTATCAAGACCGTGTGCTTCCTTAAGAAGCCTTGCGTACTTTCTCATATGAGGTGCAAGCTTTTCCATAATAAGGTCAATCTGACGGTCATACATTTCACGAGTTACCTTCTGTTCAAAAAGGAGGCTGTCGATTACACTATCGTATTTACGTAATTCAGAAATAGTTTTTTCTGTGCGGACATGGCTGCCATATACTGTAGCTGTTGTGTACAGATACTCACGGATTTTCTTAGAGAAAGCATCAAAAGCTGCCCTACGAATGTCTGTGTTTCTCTCATATTCGTAATTGTCCTCAAATAAAGAATATCCTAATGGATGCTTCTCTCCGTTCACCTCAAAATCTGGGAACTGAATATCAGCAAGCTTACTTGTTTCGTAGATTGTATATGGAGCGCGAATAGTCTCTGTAAGTGCTGCAAGTGCTGCTTCAGTTTCAGGTGTAAGTCGATGTGGACGCTGACGTTCAACATCCTCCAAATAATGCTTACCTTCTGTTGCAGTCTTAATAGCTTCTTCAATGACATCCTTTGGTGCCACGGCAAGCTCACTATCAATAAATGATACAGTGCTGAGCGCTTTCGAAAACTCGCTCATAACGATTGCCTGTTCCTTTTGAGCCTCTCCATTTGTATAATCTACAGATACGTTGAGCTCAACATAATTAATTAAGTGGTCGGCCTCGATGTTCCACTCATTATATTTGTCCAGGCATCCATTTATCGCTTCTGGTGTAGTGAGCTTTCCCTTATAATCCTTCTCAATCTCTGCTGTCAAATTTTTAAAATCTTCAAGGGCCGCCATAAGCTCCTTTGATGATTTAAAAAGTCTTGATGTATCCCATGTTAATTCAACTGGAATTTCGCTTCTTTTTTTCAATGTCTCTGCCATAATTATTCCCCTTTTATTATTGTTAATTCTAATTATTTCCTGAAATATATCTCTTTAATAATATTTTATTTGGCTTTTATTGTCAGTAATTTGCTGGCAAATTTTTAGTTATCGGTATTATAGATTTTTGCTACTTCCTTTCGGTTGCCTCCGATAATTGTAATGGCTGCTATTAATGCAATCATATTTCCGCCAAGTACAATAAATCTTTCATCAATTCTTTGAGAAATCAGTCCCGCTGACATCTGGCCAATCAAAAGTCCTACCGTGGTAATAAGCTGAAAGGCGCCATTGTATCGGCCCTTCTTTTCATCCGGCACGTAGCCCTGTGTAGATGAAATCCTTATTGTATAGCTAGTAACACCGGAAATACCGGTGATGAAGCACACAACTGCAGCCAATCCAATAGGTAAGAACATGTAAGTTCCCTCACCAATAGCAATTATAATGTATATGGTCAGCGCAAAAATGAATTTTAGCTTAGTTGGAATCTTAAACTTATAGTGAATTCCACCGCCTACTGCTCTACCTATAAAACTCATTCCGAAGACTAGCGCATAAATATACTCACCATTATGAAAGTTTTGTTTGTAATAAGGTAAACACAAAACATCCATCGCGCCACAGGCAAACATATTCAGGCCAAAATATGCTACTACTGCTAACAATCCCGGCTCAGAAGCCATATATTTGATGCCTTCCTTTATATCTAAAAGCATCTGATTAAGCTTGCCTTCGGCCTTTGTGTCTTCAGCTTCGCGCTTTGAGATATATTCTTCTTCATGTTCAATTTGCATCTCAAATAAAGCTGCTATCGCAAAAGATACTGCGTTAATTATCATAAGTGGCCCGATTCCTACAAGATTGTAAACAAATGTAGATACCGGTACCATCACAACTGTCATTGTCTCAAGCATACTGGAAATTGAATATGCCTTTTGATAATTTCCCTCCGTAATCAGCAATGGATAAAAACTATCGTATGCTATGTAGTAGGTGCTCTGAATTACTCCCAGGAGCAATACTATCATTGCAAACATAGGGAAATTAAATATCCCATTCAGAAGAGTAATCGCCATTATCAGATAGATTCCTGCACTTATGAAATCCAATGTATAAATCATTTTCTTTCTAGAAAATCTATCTAAGATTGCACCTGAGATTATTGGTGTAATCAGTTGTGGCAATGTGTATAGCACCATGTAGATTGCATACAGCATAGATGAATTTGTATAGTCTAAAACCATCAAACTCATTGCAAATCCCACTAAGGAATTACCAAGCATTGATATTACGCTGCCAATAGTTATGATAGTGAAATCTCTGGTCCATAATTTATTGGTAGAGCCTGCTGGATTTGGCGGGTGTGTTGTATCTGTCTGGTCTTTTGATTTTTCCTGGGTTGTTTGGTCACTTGTTGTCATCATAATATCTGTCATATGTCCTCCCATAAACACTCTTTTTGCACTTGAAAAATAGTTTGTTAAACAAAAAAATCCCCTTGAAGTTTATTACCTCAAGGGGATGCTATTTCGTATATGCGATAATTCTTATTAGACTTTTATGTCGCAATTATCGGTGCAAAAAGAGCGCATCATTCTTAAAGTAATCAGTTACAATTTTTAATTCTCTGCCATAATTGTTCATCATGACACGCCCTCCTTTCTTCACAATTTTTCTAGATTGTAGCATAGTCTTTTGTTGGTTGCAATTGTTTTATTTAAATTGCTTCATCATCCAGTAGGAATCTCTGTAGCTGCCATCCTTATACTTCATGTTATTTGGAAATGTTCCATATTTTTTAAACCCAAGTTTTTCATAAAGAGCCATGGCATTTGTATTTCCTTCAATCACTTCTAATTCTGCCTGCTCATAGTGAGCTTTACGTGCTATGTCTAACGCTGTCTCTAGCATCACTCTTCCAATACCACATCCACAATATTCTTGATACAAAGCTATTGCCACTCCACATCTGTGGCTAACTCTTTTATATGAGCCTACGCTTGCGATAGAACAATTGCCCACATGCTTTCCTTCTATTAAGCCAATCAACATTATTTCCCGTTCAGAATCAAGTATTCCCTGTAAAAAGGCCTCCTCATTCTCAAGTGTAATACTGCACTCATCAGGTTCTCTAAGTAGAAATGGTGTTTCGGCATTTACAACCTTTAAATAATCTATAAGCGCTTGGGCATCCTTTGGCTCAGCTGCTCTCAGTGTAACAGTCCGCCCCATTTTATCTGTAAAAGTAATTGGCTCAATCTTCATTATCCTCTCTCCTTTGAGTGTGCATATTTTTCCATAAAATATACTAAAATGCATATTTGAAAGCAAGTATTATCGAGGTAATTTTACTGGATGCAGGAAAGTTTCGGAGAGGGCAGTTTGTAGGATTTAGGTAAGTTTTTTGGAGTTGATTTTTTTAGGGACTTGGTAAGTTTGAAGGACTCTCAAAGAAACATGTTTTTGATGTACATTTCTACTATTTTTGTATTCATCCCCTGTTTAGTAGACTCCATTGAAATAAACAAATTCTCTCCCAATACTATGCCACTATCTTCATATCTCTGAAGCTTCAAAAGATTTTTTACCGCATATTCTTCTTGATCAATAAGACCTAAATGTTCCCAATAGATTGTTTTTCTTTTTCTTGTATTTAATAAGGCAAAATCAGGACTTACTACATGTCCATTTTTTAACTTCAGCATCGGCTCGTACACGTAGGGTATATTATTTTTTTCAAAAAGATCCGCTAATATCTTTTCTGATTTAGAACGTACATGCTCTCCTCTGGCTGTAAAAATGTTTCCTTCTATTGGGTATGTATTTTGTCCACCTTGATTTCTTTCATACCATCTGGCGATAAATTCTTCGTCGCTTTCTATAATTGGAGTGATGAAGGCCTTCTTTGCAGATGCCATTTTTTCGTATATCCCTGTGATTTGCTCTAAATTAGCCTCCCTTATATCTCTTGATATTCTGGATAATTTCTTTTGAATTGTTTGAAGCTTGTAGTTAATCAATAAATCATAATCACGCTGAATGATGCCAGCATACTTTATGATTTCACATGACTTCAGGTACTTCCTTGTGTGAGTCGTGCCATCAAAACAATAGAACTGTTCGCGCCCATTAGTCACTGATGTTTGGATGTGAATATCTGGGGTGCTACTATACTTTGTGAGTTGTTTGTTTGATATATTCAATAGTTTATTTACTTCTTCTAATCTTTCATTTATTACTTTTTCTATAGCTTTCATTTGTATTCCTTGTTCTAATATTATTTCTTTAATTTTTTGAAGGTGGGAAACTACTTTTGGGCAGTACTGTAGCTTGTTTTTGCTCTAGTACTGCCTAGTTTGGCTGTTTGGGCAGTACTGCACTCTATTTTTGCTCTAGTACTGCTCCGGCTAGCTGCTTCGGGCAGTACTGCATTCTATTTTTACTCTAGTACTGCCCGGACAGGCTGTTTCAGGCAGTTACTAAGCCTATTTCAGTATTCTAGTAGTTTAATGATTGGGAAAATGGTCAGCGCAAGCCGCGACAGCGGCTGCGCTGGTGAAATTATAAGTGATATTACTCTGATGCTGTGATTTTACTATTTCTGGAGAATGTCGACTGTGTGGGCGCTGGCGCCGAGCAAGTCGGCGCGCTCGCAGACGGCCATCTGATACCGTATGAAGGCCGCAAACTGTTCCTCAGAAAGCGCGTTGACCTCGCGGCGCATGTGATTCGCAGGGCCGTCTGGCGATATGATTTGTACGCGGCGCACCCCGGCAGCCTCATTCAACGCCTCTATGTCCTCTGTGCGCATAAACGCGTACAAATCATCAGCGCCCGGCCGTACGTGGTAGGCTTCGTCCAACTTTCCTTCAGCAATATTCTCTAAGACGTGGCCCTCCTTGATTCCATAAGTAAGGAAGGCATATTCATTCATTACGTATGCTACAAGAATATATCCACCTGGGCGAGTCACGCGTTTGGCTTCAAGCAAAGCTTGAAGCTGCTCTTCATAGGTCTTCAGATGATACATAGGACCAAACAAAAGCGTAAGGTCAAAGCTATTATCTTCAAATCGCTTTAGCTTTAGAGCATTACCCTGGAATGCTTTCACCCCAGTGCCTTTGGCTTTAAGCATACCAAGGTTGTGCTTTACCAGCTCAACAGCAGTGACATCGTAGCCCTCGTTCCAAAGGGGGATGCTGTAGCCGCCGGTGGCGGCGCCTATATCTAAAATCTTTATGTTAGATTTTGCTTTTCTTGAAGCAGAATCGGAAACGCTATCATCAACAGAACCCATGGCATCCCCAGTAGCTTCTTTTCCTATTTTGCCACGCTCTAGTATGTCTAGATATTTGTGAACGTATTTCATGGTTACTGTGAATTCCATGATGCCATGGCGCGACTTAAGGCGCTTGTCTTCGTTGAATTTATTGTAGTATTCTTCTAAGTTTGTCATATTACCCTCATCCACCGCTAACGCGGTCCCCCTTCCCCCTGCTCTCAGGGGGAAGGCTATATCTTAAAAGGCCTCATACAAAGTATGAGGCCCCCATAATTAGTAATTTAGTTTTTGGCTTGCTAGCGGGAAGACACATCCATTTGACATTGCCCTTCGGGCAAAGAGGATGTGTCGTGGCAAACAAAAAATGAAATCAAGTTTCATTTTTTATTTGCTTCTACCGCAACATTGTTTATATTTTAAACCTGATCCACATGGACATGGATCATTTGGAAATACCTTCTTGTCTACGCGCTTCTTTGGTGCGCGTGTAGCTGTGTCGTCCTTATTTGTTCCAGTAACTTTAGCAACTTCCTCACGCTCTACCTTCTTCTCTATGCGAATTCTGTAAAGCATTGTAAGTGTATCATTGATGATAGCTGCATTCATTGCATCAAGCATATCGTAGCTTGCTGCCTTGTACTCATCAACTGGGTTACGGTTACCATAAGCCTGAAGACGGATACCCTGACGAAGCTGCTCCATATCATCGATTTCTTCCATCCACTTTCGGTCGATAACACGAAGTAAGATAACTCGCTCAACCTCTCTGAACTGCTCTGGCTGCTCGAATTCCTTTTCCTTAGCATCGTACATCTTAAGAGCGATATCTGTAAGCTTTTCCTTGAGCTCCTTCTTGCTCTTGATATTTCCAATAGAAAGCTGTGTCATAACAGGAACTGGAATTACTGGGCAAAGGAGGTGATTAAGCTCCTGAAGCTCCCAAAGCTCCTTCTCAACATCATCCGGAATAGTCTTTTCAATACACTCGTCAACCTTATCGCGAATCATGCCAAGAATCTGGTCGTGCATATCCTCGCCCATAAGTACTCTATGACGCTGTGCGTAAATAAGCTCTCTCTGCTCATTCATAACCTGATCGTAATCAAGAAGGTTCTTACGAGCTGAGAAGTTGTTTTCCTCAATCTTCTTCTGAGCCTTTTCAATAGCATCTGAAAGCATCTTGTGCTTAATCTGCTCTCCTTCTGGAACACCGAGAGCATTGAACATATTGATAAGTCTCTCAGAACCGAAGAGTCTCATAAGATCATCTTCAAGTGAGATGAAGAACTGTGACTCACCGACATCTCCCTGACGGCCTGAACGTCCACGGAGCTGATTGTCAATACGACGTGACTCATGACGCTCTGTACCGATAATCTTAAGACCGCCTGCTGCACGAGCATCCTCATCAAGCTTAATATCAGTACCACGACCTGCCATGTTAGTAGCGATGGTAACGGCACCGTGCTTTCCTGCCTCAGCTACGATTTCAGCTTCCTTCTCGTGGAACTTAGCATTAAGTACATTGTGCTCGATACCCTCTCTGCGAAGAAGCTTTGAAACGTGCTCTGAAATATCAATATCGATAGTACCAACAAGAACAGGCTGACCCTTTTCGTGAGCCTTCTTAACCTCTTCTACAACTGCCTTGTACTTCTCGTTCTTTGTCTTATAAACTGCATCATCGTGATCGATACGCTGGATTGGACGGTTTGTAGGAACCTCAACTACGTCCATTCCGTAAATATCACGGAACTCCTGCTCTTCTGTAAGAGCTGTACCTGTCATACCAGCCTTCTTATCGTACTTGTTGAAGAAGTTCTGGAATGTGATGCTTGCTAGAGTCATAGACTCACGCTTAACCTCAACATGCTCCTTAGCCTCGATAGCCTGATGAAGTCCATCAGAGTAACGACGACCTGGCATAATACGGCCAGTAAATGAATCAACAATCATAACCTGACCATCTGAAACAACATAATCCTGATCCTTAAACATAAGGTTATGAGCACGAAGTGCAAGGATGATGTTGTGCTGAATCTCAAGATTCTCTGGATCTGCAAGGTTCTCAATGTGAAAGAACTGCTCAACCTTCTTAACACCTTCTGCTGTAAGGTTAACTACCTTATCCTTCTCGTCTACGATGAAATCACCAGTCTCGTTTCTCTCAACACCCATGATAGCGTCCATCTTAGAGAATTCCGGAAGATCCTCACCACGCTTAAGCTGACGAGCAAGAACATCGCAAAGCTCATAAAGCTTTGTAGACTTTCCTGACTGACCAGAAATGATAAGTGGTGTACGTGCCTCGTCGATGAGAACTGAGTCAACCTCATCGATGATGCAGTAGTGAAGGCTTCTCTGAACAAGATCCTTCTCATATACACACATATTGTCACGGAGGTAATCGAAACCAAGCTCGTTATTTGTGATGTATGTAATATCACAATTGTATGCTGCCTGACGCTCCTCCTTTGTCATGTCGTTAAGAACAACGCCAACTGTAAGACCAAGGAAACGGTGAACCTCTCCCATCCACTCAGCATCACGCTTTGCCAGGTAATCATTTACAGTAACGATGTGAACGCCCTTGCCCTCCAAAGCATTCAAATATGCTGGAAGTGTAGATACAAGAGTCTTACCTTCACCAGTACGCATTTCTGCGATACGACCCTGATGAAGAATAATACCACCGATAATCTGAACTCTGAAATGCTCCATACCAAGGGCACGCTTACCTGCCTCACGAACTGTAGCGTATGCCTCTGGAAGAATATCATCTAAAGTTTCACCCTTTGCAAGTCTCTCCTTAAATTCAACAGTCTTTCCACGAAGCTCCTCGTCTGTAAGAGCCCCCATAGCATCCCTGTAAGATTCTATTTTATCAACGATAGGCTTAATTCTTTTAAGCTCTCGCTCTGAATGCGTACCAAAAACCTTGTCAATAATATTCATTACTACTATCTCCTAACCTATTGGGTATAAAACCCACAAACTGTACCTATTTTAACAGAAACAGGCTAGTTTAACAACGTTTTTCCGTGTGTATTAACAGGGTCAAAGTATAGTGTTTTACATGAAAGTATAATTAACATTGGCAAAAGAAATCCTATCCATTATCCTAAGCTTCACAGGGTTCCTGTAGACTAGCTGTTCATTGTTCACAAAGGTGCTGTTTGTGGAGTTCAAGTCACTTAGATAAAAATCATCTCCCTCCCTCACTATCTTTGCATGATTTGTAGATACAGTTCTCTCATGTAAAACCGCATCATTGGCTCTTCCAGATCCTATTCGAAATACATCTTTATCAACTAAGAAGTCTTCTTCGCGATTAAGTCCATCGTATACAAGCTTTCCCGAGGGCTTCACATCAGCTAAAAGCTCCGTTTTTTGCTCTAGTTCAATATTTTCCGGGTCTATTACAAAATCGTCCGACTCTAAAATAGGATTATCCTTAAACTCTATCTTCTTACATAAAAAATTTTTCACAGCTCCCTGTACTTGCCAAAATAAACTGGTCTTCTCCTGTGAAATTTCATCAAACTGATCAGAGATATATTCTCCCTGTTGATTGAAATAGTCCTGTTCTATGTAGTCGCATTCTGTCCGTTCTTCTTCTCGAAGATTTATTTTCTCTACCGGTGGCTCTGACACTTCACACACATCACTGATACAATCTAAAATTTCACTTAATGTATAGTCTTCCTTCAGGCAAATGTCATAAGCCTCGTATACTACTTTTGCCAGTTCCTTATCAGATGCTGGCACCACGGTCAAAAGATGCTCCATTATACTTCTGAATTGCTCCTGCACATTTCCCATATTCTTAGGGTAATAGCACAAACTCACCTTGAAACTATCGTAGGATTTTTCCAAATAAACGCTTTCTTTGCTAAGCCATATATGACAATCGTCAATCATATATTTTTCTAGCTCATCATAGGCTAGCTGGATATTTAATATTATTCGTCTAACTATATCTATGGTCAAATCATGTGAGTCAAGATAATCCTCCAGATTTTCCTTACGCGAAATATTGTAATTATACTGCTGTGTACCATTTATATTAATTTTGGAAACCTCAAGCAACGCATCTATCCTGTTTTCCTCTATCATCCTCTCCTCGTATGAAGATATGGTATCTACTGCATCCACAACCATATAGCTGTCATTATGCTGCCTTTTGTATTGTATATTCATAACCTAATCCCTGATGGCATTTATCGTGCCAACAATTCCTTCCTTTATCCTAAAAATCGACACCGTATTAAAAGTATCCTGCTTGTATTCCACATATGCGATACTTTCCTTAAACAATTCAAAGGATAAAAGTACAGCCATGCCAAACACAATAAAACAAATACTTATAATAACTGCCCCTTCAACCGTATAGCTTCCCTTCAGACTTTTAGACAAAATACTCACAACTAAATGCCTCCAGTTTGATTTATAAACATTAGCACCATATATCCTGCCAACATAAATGGCATAAATGGAAGATCGAAGTCACCGGTGGACTCTCTATCAATAGTCAAAAGAAATAATCCACCTCCAATTGCTGCAAACACTGAACTTATCCACAATAGTACCAAGATATTCATAAATCCCAGGTATAATCCCGAAACCATAACAATCAGCGCATCTGCCTTTCCAATCTTTTCATTTGTCACAATACTAAAAACATATAAAACCACTCCAACCAAAACTCCACCGATAATACTCAGTAATGAGTAAGGACGTAGCATCACATCTATTAATATTCCTATTATTCCAAAGACTGCTATCTCTATCAGTCTGATTTGTTTCGTCCGAAAATCTTCTAAGGCGGTTATTCCATAAAAGCAAAACAATCCAATCTGCTCCAACATTTTCACTCCTCTATATCAACTTTCATCAATTCTTTTCTCCTGCTGAACATTTACTGCAGGCTCTCATTGAATCCTTCACATCCTCATACAAAACCTTTTTGATATTATGCTTTATCTCGGTACAATTTATATCCTTGTGATATGCTGTTCCGTAGTCTGTTACAAAAATAAAACCGTGAGCATCTTTGCCCTTACAACGCTCACAGACATTGTAAACACCACCACTTTTGTTCCTTGCCTCTGACAGCTCTCCCTTAGGGAGACGATGTACCGAAGGATTGAGGTACGTACAATTGTAGTTTGTATGGTAAACCTCTCCCTTTTCTGTTACATAAACATATCTGGCATCTGTGGTATTCTCCGATTTATCATACCCAACCCACTTGCGGTTTCTTGCCCTTTGGCTCACATCGAAAGAGTAGTGTCCTAATAGTCCCACAGGAAATGTCATCTGATAATTCACCCTTATATCGATGTAATTGCCTTCTACTGTTGTATCAAAAAAATCAAATCCTAGTGCACCGCCATCCACAAATCCAATAGGAACCTCATTTTTTGCAATTTCCACACCTGACAATGCAATAGTTGATGCCAATAACACTGCTTCTGAGACCTCTCCTCCTATTGTCGGCTCCTGTCCCGAGATATCTTCGTCTTTGTCTGACTCACCATAATTCGACATATTTCCAAGGGTTATTGCCATTGTACGACTGGCATAGTCTATTGCCTGCTGCACTCCAGACTGCACTTGTAGCAATCTAAACATAAACAATCCAAATACCATCATGCTTATGAACAGTGGCAAAATCACAGCTGCTTCAATTGTATAACTGGCCTTTTTTGAGGAGGCATAAAAAGGCATCTCCTGTACTTTTAATGAGTTTATGAATCTTTTATATACTGGTGGCTGACCATGAATACATCTATCCTTTCTGTATTCATGTTCTTTGTTGATAGTAACTGGAGCAACTGGCAGCTTGCTCCGCCAATTCGGTGCAAACGAATTGGTATTATAGAGTTTTTTACCTAGAGACACCTTTTTACACCTCCTCTCATAATTCAAATATTTCCTACATAATTTTGCCTAATATGAAAGATATCGTGTTTTTGCAAAATAATACTGTCCGGGAATCTGCTCTGCAGTTCCTTGGTTCCTGGAAAAAATCGATAAAAACATTTCACTGGCGCTGAAGGACAGCTCTACATCCGCAGCCCATAGCATATTGTCCACCTTCACAGCTTTATAGTCTTCTGTGGAATTTAACGCTATTTCCATCACATCGAGAGCCCTCATTGCAATCTTTGATTTTGAGTGAACTGCCAGCAATGCACTTAAAAAATCCTTGTAAGTTAGTCCAGAATCCACATTCTTAGCCTTTACATTTACATTTTTCATGGATGACAAGTGCCATATGTCCGAGGTCCACTGATCCAGATTCTTCACAGCTGGAACCTTTCCTCCGCATAGAAGTAGTCGTACATCCAATGTAGATTCCGCATAAGCCCATGCTGCTATTATGCCTGCCTGCAGCGCTTCTATGATTACAGGGTTTCCTGTAAATCCTGCCAAAACGACTGCAATATCATAGGCCTCTTTTTGCATAAGTGTGCTACTCATAATAGTTGCAAAATTAGCAGCCTCTCGAAGAAAAAGTATTTCTTCCACAACTCTTGCCAAGTTTTGGGAATCTGTATGCTGCCCTGCCACCAGGTATTCAACCTCATACTTCAAACCATCGTGCTTTCTATCCTTGTCAAATCGACTATAATTTGTTAAGAGGTAATCGATAAACAGGGCCTTATCAACAATTCCAGCATCTGTAGTCTGTTGCATATTTCCACGACTTAATGTCCTGTGAGATGGCAACTGATCTTCCACCACTTCTTTTTCTGAAACAGAATCAACATTCGTCACTGTAGCCAGAACACTTCTTGAAAATGATTCCTTTAAAACATCAAAGGCGTCCAATGGATTATCCTCAACCCTACCTGGACTTGGATAGTCCTCCGGCTTGGTCCGGGGATCATCATCCTCTTCCGCCTCTCTCTTTTTTCTCTCCAAATCTCTTTTGGCATCATTCAAGGATTTCTTAGCAGAGTTTGCTTTATCCTCCACCGATATCTTTTCGATATTGTTGATGCTGTCGATATGTCCCTGTACTCCGTCTATTATTTGTGCTGCCATTCCCTCTTTCGCAGCTTTAGCACCGAGTGTAATAATTGCTGCACCATCAGAATCTGTAAGAACCGAGTACCTATTCACTTTACATCCATCTGTGGAAAGCCTGGCATAGTTATGCCCACTTTCCACACTTGAATTATATTTACAATAATCCAGAGTCTTCTGCTCCATTATCCCTGGTCCCTTATTCTCAGAGCCATATCCTAAATCAACTGCCAATATCTTATAATTTGTCCAAAGGTATGGATTATACTCAGAAAAAGCACTATCTACAGCCATGTCAGTGTACTCCTGAGCAAAAGCATGGAGCTCATAAAGCCTGATGCACTCACTCATAGTGAAAATGAGCCCCATAACCGCAACCATAATCAACGCAAAGAAAACCGAAAGAGACCCCTTCAATTTTTTCTGCACTATACTCGTCCTGCCTGAGAATTGATTGTCTTGAAAATACTCTCAACTAATGAGTTCAAATGATCCTTGAACACAAGCACAATACCAATTAAAACAACCAGTATAAGTATCATTTCCACTGTGCCGATACCGTCTTCCTCTACTACAAATCCCTTGATCTTATTCATTAAATAATTCATTCTCTTTACCTCACGTTTTTCTTTATATATTCATCTGCATGACTGCAGGTACTACTAAAATAACAATTACAATAAACAACATACCTGTCATAGGAAGGAGTAGCTTCGTAGAAGCTTCCTCACCTGCCCTGACTGCCCTCTGCTTACGCATTTCAAAGGAATATTTTTCTTCCTTTTCCAAAGAATCCAGTAATTCCTTAGAGCCTTTTCTTAGATTTTGAATAAGCATCATCGAAAGCTTTCGGTATTCCTTACATTCGCAGGTTTTACCCAGCTCTTCCAGCGCCTGTATCTCCCCATGACCATCCGTCATCTTCCTATAGGTTCGAACTATTTCCTCATAACCTGCTCGACGAGTTTCACCGTTCTTTAACCCATTTAAATATTTTGCTACAATTCGCTCCAACGCTTTTCTAAAGCTCATTCCTGCGCCCATAAGTATAGATAGCTGACTTACTATCATCGGATAATCCTGTTCTTTTTCCTCAGTTAATAATGTTGCTGCCTTTTGAGCATCCTTTTTCTTTCCTAAAACAAGCCCCGCCACTGTAGCAAATCCAAGCAATATGATTTGAAGTCCACGATAATTCATTTTTTTCTTCCAGGTAATAGTCATCCCTTGGACATCCTTTGGCAGACTTAGCTTCTTCCTTTGTCGCGTGGATTCATCCTCCGCCTTAACTGCCCTATTTATTGCGGACATCTGCCCATCTAGTGTGTCTAGCCCTTTTTGATTGACTACTACCGAAAAGCTGTGAATCCGCTCCTCCTCGTAATAAAGGATTCCAGAAATCGTGACTATCACACCCTCCTCAGGTATGTTTTCTTCTCTAAGCTTTCCCTCATTGGATATGATTCCATAAGTGTCAAACTTCCAATCCGCTGATATCAGACCATCTACGTAACTGTCTTTAAGCTCCAAGTCATAGATCACATTGTCAGCGGCTTCATTCTGCCCTAAGTATGTCTCCTGTATTTCCGAAATTGCTTTATCAAATGCCTCATCCAATTTTCTCCCTGTCAGACTTCTATCAGAAACCTCAACTGACATCTCTTGATTTTGATCTAAAAACTCTAGCTTCAAATCTTCAGTAAGAATCCCTTTTCCTGCATCATTTCTCTTTATTGTTCCATCGAAATTTATATTTGTGTTCAAAAAATCGTACACAAGTAATCCCAGCCCCATACCAGTGGTAACCAGAACTATTTCTACCAACTGCTTTTTTGTTAAATCATGGCTTTTCTGCAAGATGCCCTCCTCCCTGCTTCTAGACCTTAATATCAATTATTTTTCTCCCTAAGATAATGCATATGCCATAGGCTACCAAGCACATAGTCATCAAGCCTATACCTATCAAATTTCCATAAAGAGGCGCAATAAAGCTTTCTGACGTGATGGAAATATATGCCAAAATAGCCATCGGCATCACGCACATCACTTTAAGTTCTAGTCTTTTTTCGGTAGTTATAGTTTCTATCTCCTGGCGAATAGAAAGGTTATCTTCAATCTTTAGCGCAGTATCCCTGATATGTTTTCCATAATCGCCACCGCTTCTTTTGGCAAATGAAATAATCTCTGCCAAACTAACTGCTTCTTCAAGCTTTAGACTCCTTGCGAACTCGTCGAAGGCTCTCTCTAGCTGCACATTCATACCTATCTTTTGGTTCATAATATGAATATGTGGCCCTATTACTGAATCTTTTGGAAATATCTTTTTAAGTTCCTCTTCTGATTGACGGATGGCTCGTTCCAATGAATAGCCTGCCTGAAGGCCAGTAACTATAAGCATCATATATTCCTTAAACTCTGCCGCAATTTTTGCCTGCTGCATTGCCTTTTTTTCATCACTTTTAAGTTTTAACCAAAACGGAATAATCAATACTCCTACTGCAATTCCCAACACCGATCTGTAAAACAAAAATGCCACCACAGCTGTTAAAGCCACCCCCTGGATTATCGGCACTAAATCATTCCATTTGCCAATAATTTCTCCGTATGAACCAAGGTTCCTACCTTTTCCCATTCGCCGATTATCCTTCCTTTTTCTTCATCAAGCTCTTTAAATTTATACAATGGATTAAGCTTTATCTCTCCATCCTCTAGGCCCTCCACTTCGGAAATTTCTAGCAACTTCCTACTCTTATCTCTAAGTCGTCCAAGCTGAACAATAATATCGATTCCCGATGCAATCTGTTGCCTAATAGCCGGAAGAGGAATCTCCGCTCCCATAAGCACCATTGTCTCAAGTCTCGAAAGCATGTCCTTGCAGGAATTACTATGTCCAGTGGACAAGGAGCCATCGTGTCCTGTGTTGAAGGCTTGAAGCATTTCAAGTGCTTCTGCTCCTCTACATTCACCAACTACTATCCTATCCGGCCTCATTCGAAGACTAGATTTCAACAAATCCCGTATACTGATTTCGTTTTTTCCCTCGAGATTTGCATTCCTAGCCTCCAGCCTTACCAAATTCTCCACATTTTTCAGTTGGAGCTCCGCGGAATCTTCTATGGTAATGACTCTCTCATCACTTGGTATGAACTCACCTAACGCATTCAAAAATGATGTCTTACCACTTCCTGTACCGCCTGAAACAAAAATATTGTATCCGCTCTCAACCAGTTTCTTTAAAAACTCAATCTGCTCCTCCGATATTGAGCCAAAGCCCTTTAGCCTTTCCATGGTCATCTGCTCTTTGGGAAACTTTCTTATGGAAAGGATTGGGTAATCAACCGCAGCTGGCTTTAAAACAATGTTAACTCTACTCCCGTCTTCCAGCCTCGTATCCACTATAGGATTAGACTCATTTACTATCTTGTTGCTGTTGGCAACAATACTCTGGATAATATCATTCAACTTTTCCTCAGACGAAAAATGCTCTGAAGAATGAATGACCTTACCACATTTTTCAATAAAAATATTATCTGGCCCATTTATCATTATTTCCGTTATCTCTTCATCAGACAGCAAATCCTCTAGCACATCCAACTTTCTGAGGGAGTTGAATACATGTGTTTCAATGCTTACTCTTTCCTGAAGAGATAATGGAATCATTTTTGATTTTTCAATAATCTTATTTCTTATTAATTCACGTATTTCCAAATCCGACACATCGTAGGATAAATCGATTTCATTCATCGTCTCCTGACGAATTTCATCTTCATAATTAACCATAATTCTCCCTGTCTTAAGCTAATAGCTTCTTTACAAACACACCTAGATTTCCCTGCAGAAGCTCTTCTATCTGATAAGTTCCATCGGAAAGATTGCCTGCAGACATTGGTAGCAAAACATTTTCCACCTCAACGTCTAACTCTATTCGCTCAAGATAATCCAAAAATATCTGCTGACCCATTCTGAAATAGTCTCCAGGCCTGCCAAGTACATAGAGCTTATTCAATCTTTCTATGTAAGATGTGAAGCCATTAATTGTTCTTCCAAACAGAATTACAACAACGTCATAATCCGATTTTGCCAGCACATCGAAGAATCTGTTCCAGGTGTCCTCGTCTATTTCGCTGATTTCATTCGGGTTAATGAAGGGCTCCACGTAATCAAATCCCATAAAAGTTCTTAGATACTTAGATAAATCTGCATTTGAGTTGCCAGTGCTAATTTCATAAAGAAGATCCATGAGATTTCTTTCACAGCTTTTGCCAATCAAATTTGACATTATAGAAATCTCCTCAAGATCAATGAATAGAACGCGCCCACCGCTTCTATATGCCTGACCGAGTGCCATTGCAAAAGGCAACTGCAGCTCATGTGAATTTGGTGAATAAACACCCACCAATTTAGACTTTTCACTAGATTTTTTTACACTGACATTCGTACCACTCCTTTGTCGAAATTCAAATATTTCATCAAGGATATTGTTCACAGCCTGGTACTTATAAATGTAATCCTCTGCTTCATCTGCTAAACCTTCAGTAAGTATGTATTTATGTCCTACACGTCCCTTCGGTCTAAAGCCTGCCACTTCTTCAAATTCCTCCGTGAGAATGCACACATCAAAATCATTCTCATCTGAGAAAAATCCCTCAGGTGTGGTGAAAATATGTACCGACACCCTGGCCTGCTCCATAACGTGATTGGCAAATTTAAGAATGTAATCTGAATCCAGATCACATAATGCCACTTCCAAATTCTTCATCGTTTTCTACTCCATTCTTTTATTTGAACTGCAGCATGAAAAACGCAGCCGTAATGTAAAAAGAATAATGTAGCCTTCTTTTTAGATCTAATCGCCTCTCGTAAATAAAAAGCATAAGCACCGTGACACCAGCAAGCATCACTGAAGTAATCATCACATCTGTCGTCAAATCCACACCCACCAGTGTGGCCATTACTGAAAACAACTTGATGTCTCCACTCCCTAGAGAATGTCGCCACATATACAGCAGAATCAATATAGCAACAGGCACAACTGCTTTTATTACAAAATAGACAATACCGATTGCGTTATATTGCTGGATATTTAGGAATAATCCTGCCATGTATCCGAGCACAATCAGTTGATTTGGAATTCTGTAATCTCTGGCATCAAACAATGATGCCACGGTTAAAAGACTCCAGATCAAAAACTTCTCCGTAATTCATCACCGCCTTTCGTGGGATAGTATAGGGGCACTCCCTGGGTTTTAAAATCCATTTTGCCGCTATATTTTTTTTCAGTTATTTTGCTAATTCTTATTTTTGTTGAGGTTTTATTACTCATCCGTAGAAAAATCCTCATCAATTGTTTAATACTCACAACACATTTTCGCCCGCAGCATTAAAAAAGGAGGCTTCATTTGCAAAGCCTCCTTTTTCTATAATATTCAATTGTGATTATGCCCAAAAGCCTCTGCTGGTCTGATTACCCATTAGGCTCTCATTCAACGTCTCCCTTCCATAGGTAATACCAGCCATTACGTACTGTGTGTTCTGCATTAACGGATCTGAACAATCCTCTCTGGCAATCTCCTCAAATGCTGCTCCAAGCTCATCCATTATACGTTTTGCCTCTAATAAACCTTCTGCAGTTGCTTTATATATGGACTTTGATATATTTCGCTTTACATAATCGTATAGCGCGTACAGATTTGTGCTTACCTTGTAATCAAAATTCAAATCCTTCTGGAGGTGGGTTACAACCTGTGAGCACTTTTTCAGTGCCAGAATGGCTTCATCCACTTGGCCAGCCTTAAAATTTTCAATAGCCTCGGATTCGTATTCTTCATATATATCATATAAAACTGTTATCAATCCGCAGCCATTGCTAGATGCTATCCTCAAGGTAAAAGCTGAAATCTTATCTTTGTTCATTTGTTTCTTCTCCTATCAAAGCAAGTGCATATTCTTGTTTAAAGTATAACTGAAGAACAACAAAGGTTAATCCCTGCCAATGATGATTAGATAAAAACTACTGTAATAATTGCAAAGCTAGCTGTGGTAATTCATTTGCCTGAGCAAGTGCGGATACACCCGCCTGCTCTAATACATTTAGCTTTGTATATTCAACCATTGTGGTTGCCATATCTGCATCCTCAATTCTTGAAATTGCAGAGGTCATATTTTCTTCTGTTGTATCAAGTGATTTTGTTGTGTGCTCCAATCTGTTTTCATATGCACCAAGCTGTGAACGAACCGATGTAACATAGCTTAACGCATCTGCCAAGGCATCCATGGCATCCTCAGGTCCTTCCATTCTAGTAACATCCACATCATCGATATACATGAATTCTGTGGTTACTGCTGCAATTCGTACAATCATTGATTGTCCCTGGTTAGCACCTACCTGCAACGACATCGAACCTATATCTGTTACGTTAAAGCTGAGATTTCCTGTATAACCTACATCAGCTAAAAAGCTAAGCTTAAAGCCATTTGTGTCTGTGATTGTAATGTGGTTTCCATCAAATGACGCTGTAGATTGAGCTCCAAACAGCGAGGTAATTGTTCCTGCCTGTACGTCTGCATCATTCTCTCGATGAATGGTTACCTCAGCATCTTCACCTACTGTACTAATCAATGGTAATGAATTTCCGTCAGTATCCTTTTCGTTAAAAACATTTGCATCTGTTGTATCAAATCCAAGCGCTTCTGCCAATTCAAGTGACGAAAATTCTATCTTCAGGTTAGCATCTGCCCCATACTTCTTTGAGCTAATTACTAAAGGTTCAGTATCGCTTACATCTGAAATGGTTGCTCCACCGATTTCAGCCGCATTTCTAAGCTGCTCATATACAAATTCGCGACTTCCACCAGTTATTTCGATTCCGTATCCATTAATCTTGATTGAACCAGCCATATTCACTTCTGCTGGCATTACGTTTGCTGCTGTTGCTTTACTTTGCGTTGCAGCCTTGTCAATTTCCAACTGATAAATTCCTGCAGGGACCGTATTTGAGGTCTGAATTCTTGAGCAGTTCTTCGCATATGTTCTGCAGTCTAATGATCCGTTCAATAAATTGATGTTATTAAATTCTGTTGTAGACGCTACACGGTCTATCTCTGTAAGTAAGGATTCTATTTCTTTCTGGATTGCCTCCTTTTCTTCGCCTGAGTTCGTTCCGTTTGCAGCCTGAACTGAAAGCTCTCTCATTCTCTGAATCATCTCTGTAACTTCATTTAGAGCACCTTCAGCTGTCTGTAAAACAGAAATACCGTCAGAACCATTTGTAGATGCCTGATCAAGTCCGTCAATCTGTGCCTGCATTTTGCCCGCAATTGCTATGCCAGATGGATTATCTGACGCGTGGTTAATGCTAAATCCTGAGCTTAACTTTTCCATTACATCTGAAAGGGAACTTTCGGTACCGAGAAGTTTGTTGTTTGTAATCACCGCTGACATGTTGTTGTTAATTCTCATAGTTGCCTCCTAAGTAAACGAGCAAGTCTAGCATCCGTGCGGTGTTTAGTTGTATAAAGATCTTCCATGTCCTTACAACAATAATATCGGTCCTGAGTGGCTAAAATTAACCTATTTTTTATAACAATTTCGTGTCTAAAAAATGCAATCCCCATTGTCAAAGGGATTGCATTTCTTTATTCACCATATATATTTTTTTGACCTAAAACATCTGACTCAAAGCACTCAAATAACCCCTGGCAATTCCATAAAGTGCCTCGGTTTGAATCTCGTTATCGCGACTATCTGTAGCTTCAAAAATGCCCAGCTGCCAATTATAAATATCGTTTACACTAACTCCTGATTCACGGCTAAACGTGAAGCTGAAGCTATATCCTGTTTCCTGCTGCATGGCCTGTGCTATCATTGGTGCCTGGCTGGCAAACATTTCTCTTGTTTGGGATGTCTCACACTCAACACTAGCCTTAACTTCTCCTGCTTCATATCTAAAGGTTGTAGAGATTGTTCCTGTCTGTTGTAGATAAACAGCCATTTTGACAAGTCCTGTTTCTCGCTCTCCTCTAACGATTCTCAGGTTCATATCGCCAACCTCACCCTGTAGCGTAATTGGGATATGATAGGTTTCATTGCTTGCAGCCATCTGTTTGAATACTTTTGATTGCTGCACAACAAGCTTTATTTCATCCATATCTATAGACTGAACATCCTCGGTTTCAATCATATCCTTCATTATGCTTTCAGCTAAATCACCAAGAGCCTCCTGTGCCTCAAGCATTGCCTCTGGGCTATGGCAGGCTTCTTCAAATCTCATATAAGCCAGGTCAATCAGATCGTCTATATTCATATCCTGAATCTTGGCTGCCCGACCGTATAAATCCTTAAATACCTGATTGCTATTCTGAGAAATTGCTTCCACGGCACTAATCATATTTGCAGAATTCGGTATATTAAATTCCTCTAAAATCTCTTCCACATTAGAAGCGTTATGCATTGCAGCTCTAATCTGTTCTGTTACATAACTATTGTACTCTGCTTCTGATATATCATCCTGACTGCTCTCCATTGCTATTGCAAATTCATCAGGGTTCATATCAAGAATTGTATCTTCACCCAGTGTTTGCATCTTTGTTGGAGTCATAGCCTCTTTTGCATCACGGCATCTGTTTGTCAGGAATACCTTTTCAATCTGCTCTGTGATAGATAAGTCTCTAACTACCATCTCATCCAGCTGCCCAAACTTATCATTGACTTCATACTCTCTGCCACTGTGTTTACTTGAACGAACTGCAGTCATAAGATTTCGAAGAGTAACCTCCGTCCCCTGACTTATCAACGCACCAATAGCTGCCCCATCAGACTTTTCCACCTGGTGAAGGAGCCTGTACACACCAACATAAGCCTCTCTCTCCTCCTCTGTAATCTCTGAATTATGCTCTGCTTTCCATAGGAACTTAGAAAAGCTTTCCTCATCAGACGTATTACCAAGCTCTGCCTTGATTTCCTCAGCCTTTGCCTTCAGATCTCCCATCTTCATATCCAGAGGATTGTCTCCGCGCTTTATCATTTCTGAAACAACCGCCGGTGTCATACTCTTGAAGGCTCGTGAAACCATTTCAGTTGATTCCTTCATTGTTGTAACAGACTGAGCATTTATCTCCATCTGGTTATAGGCAAGAATTCTTACTGCCTTTTGGCTTGATTCTGTTGATTCAATATCAAGATCCTCTAAAATATCATCCACATTCCTAAAGGCCTTTGACATACTGTCTCCAAGATCATGTCTAACCTCAGTTCCTACAGCTTCATAGGTCATCTCCATGCGGGAATACTCCGCTGTCACAGAAACGCTGACCTCATGCACATAGGAGAATGTTTCAGCATTGATATTTGAGAATCTTCCAAGCATTGCTGCTGGAGCTGCCTTCACTTCGGCTATGCTGTTCATTACCTGCTTGAACAGCTCAACATTCTTACCAACATCCCCTTTATCATTCTTCATTAATATTTGGAGTAAGCTTGTTTCCTGAAACTTTAGCTTATCCAACAAATCTGAAAGGTCATTAGTATTCACCTCTATACCATTTTTCATCATGGTAAAGGTGGCCTCCACTGTCATTGTAAGCTGTATTTCTGTAAGCTGACGTTGCATTGTGATAGTAGGCAACGCTTCCGCATCCATCCCCATTACCTCTGCGAAAGTCTTTTTTGCCTGATCCATCAAGGAATATCCCGGCAACAAATACGCATCGGTTGGCTCTTTTCCTTCTGCCACAATATCTTTAATTGCAGTTTCAATCTGCTCATCTGTTGGCTTTTCATAATTATGTAGTCCAACCATGTATTCAAGATGCTCCCGTGTAATAGGAACATCCTGTCTCATCATGGTTTCCACAATTTCTTTTAAATCAATTTGTGGCTCAGTACTTTGTGCAGACTGAATTATCGAATCAATAGTATCTCCTAAATCCTTCAATAACGCATCTATCTCGTCAGAGTTTGTATCATCTGTTGCCTTTACAGGCGCAGAATATGTAGCGTTATAAATATTAGTAATTGTAGGTTCCAATTCATTCTTAACAAGAAAGGCCTGTGCTTCAACTGGAAGTGTATCACCCAGCCCCTTTGTCATTGACACCGCCTGTGCAATTGAGCCAGACATTGCCTCGATTTCAGCTGTAGAAAGCCCTCCCATTTTTGAGATATCTGCTCCCCCTTTTGCCAAATTCATTTTGATTTCATCTACAACTGTAACAAGTGTTTCTGCGTCCATGTCCATAGGGTTATGTCCATCCTCAGACACCTTTGCTGTTGCCTCTTCGTCCCAGGCACGTTCCACATTTTTCACTGCGTCAATTGTAGACATGCCAAGAGCTGATGCTTCATTCACCTCTTTGGCGAAATCTTCATCAGCTAGCTTTCCCTTGTTATCATAAAATGCATTATCCACCGACAATGCTCTAAGTTCGGTGTTAAAATTTGCTTTCTTATCTTCCTTGATACCGCTGGTGCCAACGCCCATCATCTGGTCGTTTGCGCCTTCTGTTTTGATGTAATCCGTTACCTTGAGTCCTTCTATCTGCATACAGTTCCTCCACGGTATATTTACTTACATCATATATGTCGGACGCTTCCAGGAAAAAATAAAGACCCTAGTTACACTCTCAATCCTGTATATTACTCCGCTCAGCGAAAATGCTTCGCTAAAGTAATATACAGAGATTGATAGCTACTAGGGTCTAACTTACAACTCCGTGCGTCCGTCCAATGCACGAAGTAACGTTACTTCATCGATGTATTCAAGGTTACCGCCTACAGGAACGCCTGACGCAATTCGGCTTACACGGATTCCAGTTGGCTTAATCAATTTACTTATGTACGCCGCAGTAGTTTCGCCTTCGAGAGACGAGTTTGTGGCTACGATGACTTCCTGCACATCATTTTGCTGAAGCCGAACCATAAGTTCCTTGAGTTTGATATCACCAGGCCCAATACCAGCCATTGGAGAAATTGCTCCGTGAAGCACGTGATAAACACCGTCAAACTTTCCAGTCTTTTCGTAAGCAGCCAAGTCTCTGGTATCTTCCACGACCATGATAACATTCTTGTTGCGCTTTGGATTTGAGCATATTGGGCAAAGCTCATCATCTGTAAGAGTGAAGCACTCCTTGCAGTAGCGCACATTCTTCCTGGCCTGTACAATAGCATTTGCCAGATCATTTACTTTTTCTTCATCCATGCCTAATATATGGAAAGCCAGCCGTTGGGCTGACTTACTTCCAATGCTAGGCAAATCACTTAGCTCTGCTATTAAATTGCTAATTTCTTTGCTGTAATATTCCATGGCTAATTAAAGTCCCAATCCACCTGTGAATTTAGACATTGAAGCTGCGCTGATTTCGTCAACCTTGCGAAGAGCCTCATTTGCTGCTGCCATAACAAGATCCTCAAGCATCTCAACATCCTCTGGATCTACAGCCTCTGGATCAATCTTAATCTTTGTGATTTCCTTCTTACCTGAAACAGTTACTTCAACAACACCGCCACCTGCAGTACCTGTCATCTCTGTTTCCTCAAGCTGCGCCTGAGCTTCCTCCATCTGACGCTGCATACGCTGTGCCTGCTTCATAAGCTGGCTCATATTACCTGGCATTCCGCCTCCTGGAAATCCACCTCTACCTTTTCCCATTTTATAATCCTCTCTTTCTATATCCTATAACCTAATCCTATCAAAAATTAGTCTTGGTCCTGTTCAATCTCAATTCCCATACTTGCAAAATAATCCACAGCATCTGTTCTGGTCTGCTTTGAGCTTATTCCACTGGAATTGATTTCAACTTTTACATTTACAGTCTTTTGAATTGTGGCCTCGATAGCCTTGTTAATCTCCTCAATAACCTCTGGTCGATTAACGAAATCTCCCGCCATCCTCTCAGAGCCATCCTGTTGGTCGAAGATAAGCACCAGCTCTCCCGCCTCATTAACTGTACGTGTGGTCGCCTCTTTCAGATACATCTTTATATTTACTGGAACCTTTCCCAAAATTGTGCTCCAGTTCTGAGCAACCTGTTTTACTTCCTCTGGTATTGCTGCTGGCAATGGCTCCTTCTTTACTGGAGCTGAGCTGGGAGCAGGCGCACTTCCTGCTATAGGTGCAGCCATAACAACTGGAACACCCTCCTCAACCTTTTTTTCAAGATTTGCAATACGATTGTTGAGAGCAGAAATATCCGCCTCCATCTGTGGCTTACAAAGCTTGATAAGCGCTATCTCTATAAGCACACGCTTCTGACTTGCATATTTAATATCATTTGAAAGTGCTGACAGTACTTGAATGTATCTCATTAACACTTCTGTGTCAACAAGCTTCGCCTCTTCCTTTAAAAGAGCAATATTATCTGATGACATTTCTAAAACATCCTCCATATCATCAGAGCTCTTTAAAAGCATCAGATTTCTCAAGTACCACGTGAAATCATTTACAAACTGATTCAGGTCACGCCCCTGAGTCATTATCTCTTCAATGACCCCGATACATTCTGTAATCTGCCCATTCACAATAAAGCGAAGCAGTCTTGAAAATACCTCAGTGTCAATTGCACCAAGAACCTTCAGAACATTGTCATAGGTCAGGGGTTGGTCTATGTAAAATGCTATGCACTGATCCAAAAGACTCAGTCCGTCTCGCATAGAACCATCTGCAGCCTTCGCCACATAACGAATTGCCTTATCCTCTACCTGCACACCTTCTTTGTCCATCAACTCCTGCAAACGTGCCGCAATAGTATCGATTGATATACGATGAAAATCATATCTCTGACAACGGCTTAAGATTGTAATTGGAATCTTGTGAACCTCAGTAGTAGCAAGTATGAACACCACGTATGAAGGTGGCTCCTCCAAGGTCTTCAGCAAAGCATTGAAAGCACCAATGGAAAGCATATGTACCTCGTCAATGATATACACCTTATACTTTCCAAGCTGTGGTGTGTACTTAACCTCCTCAACAATCTGTCTGATGCTGTCTACACCATTATTTGAAGCCGCATCAATTTCCCTGACATCCATTGAATTATCTGAGGAAATTGCCATACAGCTTTCGCATTCCATACAAGGACTTCCGTCCTCCTTTGGATTGCTGCAGTTGATGGTGCGCGCAAGAATCTTTGCTACAGTAGTCTTACCTGTACCTCGTGTACCTGTAAATAGGTACGCATGTCCTATACGATTTGTCTTAATTTGATTTTGAAGTGTGGTTACAATATGGTCCTGACCCTTAACATCACTGAAAACCTGGGGTCTGAACTTTCTATATAATGCCATATAGGACATAACAATTACCTACCCTTATTAATCTTAGTCACCGAAGCTAATTCCGATTCGCTTAGCCTCTTCTATCATCTGGCAGTCTGGCTCAACCATCTTAAGCTTACCAGCCACGTCTTCAAGAGGAATTCTCTTTGTCTTGCCATTTACCATGGCAATCATATTTCCGTAATCGCCATCCATAATAGCCTGGGCTGCTGCTGAACCAAGACGCGTACAAAGCACTCTGTCAAATGGATCTGGGCTACCGCCTCGCTGCATGTGTCCTGGCACTGTAACACGTACCTCAATGCCAGTCTCCTTCTGGATGCGGTCTGCAATCTCATATGAAACTGAAGGATACTTTGATTCCTCTAGCTTTTTCTTATATTCCTTTTTTGAAAGCTTTGCATCTTCCTTTGAAATAGCGCCCTCGGCTACAGCAAGGATTGTAAAGCCCTTTCCCTCTTCAGCACGCTTATTAATAGCCTTTACGACCTTTTTGATGTCGTAAGGAATCTCTGGAAGCAGGATAATATCTGCTCCTGATGCTACACCTGCGTAAAGTGTCAGCCAACCAACCTTGTGACCCATAACCTCAACGATAAATACGCGGCTATGAGATGAGGCTGTGGTATGAATACAATCAATTGTATTGCAAGCGATATCAATAGCACTCTGAAAACCAAAGGTCAAATCAGTGCCATAGATATCGTTATCGATAGTCTTTGGAAGATGAATTACATTAAGGCCTTCCTCGCGAAGAAGATTGGCGGTCTTCTGTGTTCCGTTTCCGCCAAGGATTACCAAGCAGTTAAGGTTCAACTTGTAGTAGTTTGACTTCATAGCCTCTACTTTATCAAGGCCATTCTCGTCAGGCTCACGCATGAGCTTGAATGGCTGACGGCTGGAACCTAAGATTGTACCACCTCGTGTAAGGATACCAGAGAAGTCCTGGCTTGTAAGTAGTCTGTAGTCTCCATAAATAAGACCTTTATAGCCATTGAAGTAGCCGTAGACCTCTAAATCCTTAACATTGGCTGCCAAGCCCTTTACTACTCCTCGCATAGCTGCATTAAGCGCCTGACAATCTCCACCACTTGTAAGCAATCCGATTCTCATCATAGAAATCTTCTCCTTCCCTAAAGAAAAACCCCTTACCGTTAAATTGCTATTACTTACTTGTTTCAATAACTCTTCTTACGTAGTTATATATTCTCTCTGTAGAAGCGATTCCAAGGCGCTCCTTTGGAGTATGAATATCATGCATTTCTGGTCCGATTGATACAGCATCAAGTCCTGGAAGCTTTGAAGCAAGAAGGCCGCACTCAACACCTGCATGAAGAGTCTCAACAAGCGCCTTCTCCCCCGTCATTTCCTCGTAAAGAGCAACAAGCTCGTCTCTGAAAGTTGACTCTCTCTTATATTCCCATGCTGGGTACTGACCATGAGTAGAAATCTTGCAACCAAATGCATGTCCTACCATAGTCACTTTTCTCATAAGAGCAGCCTTAGCACTATCTACTGAGCTTCTAAGGGCACATGAGAAATTAAGTCCCTCATCTGTAAGCTTAAGAATACCAAGGTTAAGTGATGTCTCCACAAGTCCTTCAATATCGTGACTCATAGCCTGAATTCCATCTGGCATGCAAGAAAGAAGCTGAATCATTCTCTTTGTATCTTCAGCGTCAACACCGTCTACTGTTGCATCGCCTTCGCTCTTAATATCAATCTTCATCTCTGGGTCTGTAACAGCATACTCATTCTTGATAGCTGCAGCCTCTGTCTCCATAGCCTTGATAGCATCAGCTGAAACGATAACCTTTGCTGATGTAGCACGAGGAATTGCATTGTCCTTTGTTCCACCAATAAACTCAACAAGGTTTACATCTGAAACCTCAAGTGCCGCTGCAAGAATTCTGTTTACCATATATGATGCATTTGCACGACCCTTGTCAATCTCTGTGCCAGAGTGACCACCTGTACAATCATTAACCTCTACAGAAACGAGAGTTCCCTTTACCTGCTCCTTCTTTGCAGGATATTCAAGCTCCATTCTGCATCCACCTGCACAGCCTGCGAGGAAATGTCCCTCTTCCTCAGAGTCAAGATTGAGAAGCTTACGGCCCTGAATCATTGACACATCAATGCCTGCTGCACCTTCCATACCAACTTCCTCAGAAACAGTGATAATAACCTCGAGACGTGGATGCTTAAGTGTCTCATCCTCTAAAAGAGCAAGTGCCATAGCAACAGCAATACCGTCATCACCACCAAGTGTTGTGCCCTTTGCTGTAACATAACCATCTACAACCTCAAGATCAAGGCCTTCTGTAAGCATATCTTTCTTACAATCAGGTTCCTGTTCTGCAACCATATCCATGTGCCCCTGAAGGATGATTGGTGAAACATTCTCCATTCCTTCAGATGCTTCCTTAATCATAATAACGTTGTATAAATCGTCTGTGTAATATTCGAGATTGTGCTCCTTTGCAAAATTTACAAGATATGCACTAATCTTTTCCTCATGATAGCTTGGGTGAGGGATGTTACAAATCTCCTCAAAATAATGAAATACTCTCTCTGGCTTACAATTACTTAAAACTGCCATTTATATTCTCCTTTATTACTTGTCTTTTGCAAGATTTTCCTTTATTTACTATAGCATTTTCAATTGGTAAATTCTATCCAATCGATGTCCTTTTTTCCTGTTTGACTTAGTAAATGTCAATTTGCTAGTATATTATTATTCTATTTGAATTTTTGGAGGTTTATTATGGGCGAAAGACTTACCCAAGGGGATATTGATAAAATTCAGGCTGAAATCGACGAAAGAAAGCTGGTTATTAGACCTAAGCTTCTTGAAGAGGTTAAAGAAACTCGTGCTCAGGGGGATCTTTCTGAGAATTTTGAGTATCATGAGGCAAAGCGCGCTAAGAACATGAACGACAGTCGTATCCGCTACTTGGAGAAGATGCTCCGCTACGCTGAGGTTGTGGATGATACCAGTAACGATGATGAGGTTGGGATTAACAACACAGTCACCATCTATATTCCAGAGGATGACTGCGAAGAAACCTACAAGCTTGTTACTTCCATCCGTGGTAACTCTCTTAAAGGATTAATTTCCATTGAATCGCCTCTTGGATCTGCAATACGTGGCAAACATGTTGGTGACAAAGCTATAGTAAAAGTTAACGATGACTATTCTTACGAAGTTGAGATTCGCAAAATTGACAACTCAACTACCGATGAAGACGACCAGATTAAGCGATATTAAAAAACGCATCCTGTTACGCTCTCAATCCTGCATCTTACTCCGCTCAGCTTAAAATGCTTTGCTTGAGTAAGATACAGAGTTTGATAGCTACAGGATGCTCTTTTTATTTTACTATTCCTACACATTCTCCCATCTTAATAGGAGTTTCTTCACCTTTTTCAGACGCTTCAAGTATATCGCTTTTTATCTCAACTTTCTCTCTCGGAACAAGAACAATTATTGTCGATCCACCATATTCGAAATGTCCCTTCTCTGACCCACGTGTTACAGGACAAGCCTGAGGTTCTTCATTCACAATTCGACCAACAAGCATAGCCCCCACTTCCATCTGCACGCAGCGTCCAAATCTCTCAGTATCAATCACTGTGTATTGACGTGCATTCTGAACAAATACTGGTCCTGCTTCGAGGGCTACTGGCTGAACTGTATGATAAAATCCAGGGATTATCACATCCTTAGACTTCTCTCCCGACTCAAAATAAGCATATCGATGATAATGGTTTACACAAAGTCTGTATACAAGGCAATATCCACCATCAAAAGACTCTGCCAGTTCCCTGTTCTCAAGCAAATCTGTAATCGAATACCTGCTCTGCTTCACCGGCATAACAAGCCCGTCCTCAATAGGGTAGATCTTTAATAGTCCATCACAAGGTGCCATAAGATGTTCATTTTCCATATCAAGAGGTCTAAGCTCTGGCTTTATTCTTCGGCAGAAAAAATCGTTGAAGCAATTAATATCATCTAAAATATAATCCTCAAGCTCTATTCCATTTGAACTTGCAAACTTGTTGATGATACACTTTGAAATTTTGGAATCTAAAAGCCATCCCGAGAAATCCGATACTGGTTTTAATAATAAAGGGCGAAGTAAAATTCGCCCTGGTTTTGTGTTATATAAAAAATGTAATGCGCTCATTTATTATTCGTAAAATAAAATCAATAATGTTCCAATAAGTTCAATAAATCCTATTGCCAATATAACTGAAAACTGCTTTTTATTTGGCTTTGGAACTTTGAAATTGCTGACAAAAAAAATCGCCACAATAAATAAAAGCCAAAAATAAGCGATTGTTAAATCTGCGTTAGTAAACCAGTGTACTACTAAGATTAATGGGAAAATCAAAGCTGCTGTTGTAACAGGAAGTCCTGTAAAGTACGACTTTCCTTTGATTTTAGCCTCCTCTGCACGCTCGTCTGTAGTTGCATTGAAATATGCCAAACGGATAAGTGCAGCAAGTACATAGAACGCAGCGATAGAAATAAGTAAAAGAATCATTGAATAGTGATCTGGCTTCTCTGCCTTACGTCCAAGATCTGTAAGAATGCCACTAACTCTAAGCTGTGCAATTCCGATAGATGCAGGAAGAACACCGAAGCAAATCAAATCCGATAGGGAATCAATCTGAATACCAAATTCCTTTTCCATCTCTGTTCTGTCCTTCTTTGTTCGGGCAACTTTGCCATCAAAGCCATCCAAAAGTCCTGATAACATAAGGAACAATGTACCGCAATATGGATGACCAATACCTGTCATGGTAACAATGATACCAACCACACCCGAGATGGTGGATAAATATGTCAGGATAACTGTATAATCATAAACGCCTATCATTTTTTCTTTCTTCCTTTCAAATAACCTATCAGCGTAATAATTCCACTTAGGGTTACGCAAATGTAGAATGTAAATCCTCGACTTATCATATCCAATTCAAAAGCCATTCCCTTTGGCATTATACTTGAAAAGCCGTCTATCATCAAGTAATCTGCAATACCAAGAGCGCCTGGAATTGGCACATAATTATAGCCGATAGTAATCAGACACTGCTTTGAGAACAAAACTGGCAAAAGCTTACAATGTCCACCAAATGCGAAATATACCAGCGATGGAACAATAATCTGTGATGCACGCTGAAGAACATTCCAACAGAAAGCCTTTACCATAATGGTAGTCTTACCTGCTATCAGCTGAGAACAGTTCTCATAATCAGCCTCTATTTTGTCCAGCTTCTCAAGTCTTGGCTCCAGTCGATGCATTATCTTTTTCGAATGAAGGTATCTTAGGAATCTCCTGATTAATGAGAATATCTTCTCACTTCCTCTTAGTACTGCTAAAAAGAAAAAGCTAAGAATGCTCAATCCAACAAATCCAATTACAATAAACACCTTTGAAGTGATATGAAATCCCCAGAAACTCTTAGGCGCAATTATTATCGCCAGAATCCCTAAGAATACAATGGATGCATTATACATCATCAGGTTCAATATCAATGCTGCAGATGTGACACCTGCTGGAATTCCATCCTTTAACATAAAAAATGCACTAGCGGGCTGCCCACCAGTAGCTGACGGAGTGATTGCAGAAAAGTAAACATCAGATGTGCTATAAATAATTCCTTTTCTGAATCCAACTTTATAACCTATTCCCCTTAATATAGAGCACAGCGCCACGGCCTCTAAAACCACATAACAAGCTGCACTGACCATTGCCACAACTATCCACTTTTTATCAGCATTTGAAATTTTCTCTATCAGCGTCTCCACCGACATACTTTCACTTTGTTTCAGCAAAGCCCACACTGTCAGTACGGAAAGAGCCGTGGTAAAGAACATCCAAAACGCCTTCTTTAATTGACTTCTATCCATTATTATATCCTTTAATACTTTTATACTGTCTCATTATAATGCTATAACTCGTATAAATAAAGCCTAAAGGAACCAAAAGGCACCGCTATGTAGCGGTGCCTTATCACATACTTTATTCACTTGGCGGAGTTGCAGGTTTACCATGACGTTGCTGATAGACCATAGTAAGCATATCCTGCTGGTACTTCTCGTCATTGCTCAGAATCTTGAGTTTATCCTTAATATCCTTTTTCCGCGCCCGACAAACCTCAAGCTCCTTTAATAATTGAGCTTCCTCATCTTCGAATACTTTTAATTGTCTTTTTAAATCCTCGATGTCTCTTTTTGTATCAGCATCTATCATGTTGCAACCCCTCCCCTAACTAACTTAAGCCTTTAAATCCTGTCGTACTAAGGCCTTCTTAAGAGCAATCTCTGCGCGAAGCAAATCTACGTTTTCGGCCTTGTTTGCCAAGCGCTCTCTAGCTCTATCCTCTGCGCTGCGGGCTCTTTCCAAATCAATTTCTTCAGGCCACTCAGCTATCTCTGCAAGCAATGTTACCTTGTCTGGCAAAACCTCAGCGAGGCCCGCATGAACAGCTGCTCTCTTCTGACCTTCTGCCTCATGTATTGTGCAAATGCCCGGCGCAATAACAGTGGTAAGAGGGATGTGCTTTGGATATACACCAATCTGTCCCTCCACCGTATTAAATTCAACCATTTCAGCCTCTCCCTCATAAAAGGTTCGCTCAGGTGTAATGATTGATACTTTAAAGGTGTTATCTGCCATAAGCCACCTCCTACTTTGCGTTCATCTTGGCACGAACCTCGTCGATTGTACCTGCATTGAGGAAGTAACTTTCTGGAATATCATCATGTTTACCTTCAAGAATTTCCTTGAAGCCACGTACTGTCTCAGCGATTGGCACATACTTTCCTTCAAGACCAGTAAACTGACCAGCTACGAAGAATGGCTGTGACAAGAATCTCTGAATCTTACGAGCACGGTTAACAACAAGCTTATCCTCTTCTGAAAGCTCATCCATACCAAGGATAGCGATGATATCCTGCAGTTCCTTATATTTCTGAAGAATCTCCTGTACACCACGTGCTACCTGGAAATGCTCCTGACCAACAATACGTGGGTCAAGAATACGAGATGTAGAACCAAGTGGGTCTACCGCTGGGTAAATACCAAGCTCAGCGATAGAACGCTCAAGAACTGTGGTAGCATCCAAGTGTGCGAAGGTTGTAGCTGGAGCTGGATCTGTTAAGTCATCGGCAGGAACGTATACGGCCTGAACCGAAGTAATAGATCCGTTCTTTGTAGATGTGATACGCTCCTGAAGAGCACCCATCTCTGTCTGAAGAGTTGGCTGATAACCAACGGCTGAAGGCATACGACCAAGGAGGGCTGAAACCTCTGAACCAGCCTGAGTAAAACGGAAGATATTATCGATGAAAAGAAGTACGTCCTTTCCACCTTTATCTCTAAAGTACTCAGCCATTGTAAGTCCAGTTAGACCAACTCTCATTCTGGCTCCTGGTGGCTCGTTCATCTGACCGAAAACCATGCAGGTCTTGTCTATAACGCCTGACTCCTTCATTTCATAGTAAAGGTCATTACCCTCACGGGTACGCTCACCTACACCTGTGAATACTGAGTATCCACCGTGCTCTGTAGCAATATTATGGATAAGCTCTTGGATAAGTACGGTTTTACCTACACCGGCACCACCGAACAGTCCAATCTTACCACCCTTCTGGTAAGGACAAAGAAGGTCAACGACCTTAATACCTGTTTCAAGCATTTCTGTTGAAGTTGCCTGTTCCTCAAAGGTTGGAGCCTTTCTGTGAATAGGGCTGTGCTCAACACCCTCCGGTGCTGGCTGCTCATCGATTGGCTCACCAAGTACGTTGAAGATACGTCCCAATGTAGCCTCACCAACAGGAACCGTAATAGGTGCACCTGTGGCGGTTACATCCATTCCACGTACCAAACCATCTGTAGGACCCATGGCAATACAACGAACTGTATCGTCACCCAAGTGCTGTGCTACCTCAACAACCAGTTTCTCTCCGTTTGCTCTGGTAATTTCAAGAGCATCATTGATTTCTGGAAGCTCGCCTTCGGCGAACTTTACGTCAAGTACCGCACCGATAATCTGAGTGATTTTACCAATATTATTTGCCATTTTTTCACTCCTATCTGTTCTTTAGTTACGAAAGTGCTTCTGCACCAGCGATAATCTCGGTCAACTCCTGAGTAATTGATCCCTGGCGGGCACGATTGTATTTTAATGATAGATCACTAATGATTTCCTCAGCATTATTTGTGGCTGAATCCATGGCTTGCATTCTAGCGCCATTTTCTGAAGCAATAGCTTCAACCAATGCACCGTACACAAGTGAGGTTACATACTTAGGAACGATAAGATCAAGTGCCTCCTCTTCGTTCGGCTCGAAGTTCATAAGAGCTTCAGCCGCTGAAGACTTAGCTGCCTCAACATCCTCCTCTGCAATCTCTGCTGGAAGTAGCTTCATAAGCTTTGGAATCTGGCTAACTGTGTTTTTGAAGTGAGTATAAACAAGATAAATCTGTCCAATTTCCCCACTTGCATAAGCCGTAAGAACATCTTTACAAATGTTCATGGCATCTGCATAGGTTGGTGCCTCCATTACTGGAGAATAGTCCTTAGCCACCTCATATCCCTTGTGGGCAAGGCTATCACCGCCCTTGTGACCTACTACGTAAAGCTTAACATCCTCGGCCTTTAAGTCTGAGCCAGTAATCATCTTTACAATATTTGAATTGTATCCACCTGCAAGACCACGGTTGGATGTGATGACGATAACACCAATCTTTTCCGAGCCATTGTCCCTAAGATACTTATTGTTTACTGAACCAGCCTTTGCGAGCATACTACAAATCGTATTGTACATTGCATTAAAATACGGTGTAGTCTGCTCTGCTTTAGCACGAGCCTTTTGGAGCTTTACCGTAGAAACAAGCTTCATGGCCTTAGTGATCTGCTGAGTGCTACTTACACTCTGTTTTCTTCTTTTTATGTCTCTCATTGAGGCCATAACAGATCACCCTCCTTACTTGTTGTAGGTCTTTTTACACTCCTCGATAGCCGAAATTAGCTTCTTTTCCATGTCGTCCTCGAGGACCTTAGTGCTTCTAATAGCCTCTGGAACTTCTGGATACTTGGTATCAACCAAATCAAACAGAGCCTTCTCAAAAGCCTGAATGTCTGCTGTTGGAATATCAAGCAAATATTTCTTAGTAGCAGCATAGATAATCATAATCTGATACTCTACTGGCATTGGAGCATACTGTGGCTGCTTCAACATCTCTTTGATTCTTTCACCTTGAGCAAGCTTTTCAGCTGTATCTGCATCAAGCTCTGAACCAAACTGTGCGAAAGCAGCAAGCTCACGGTACTGAGCAAGCTCTACACGGATAGGAGCTGCAATTTTCTTCATAGCCTTAATCTGAGCAGAACCACCTACACGGGATACTGAAAGACCTGCGTTTACGGCTGGTCTGAAACCTGCATTAAATGCTTCTGTCTCAAGATAAATCTGACCATCAGTAATTGAGATAACGTTTGTAGGGATGTATGCAGATACATCTCCTGCCTGTGTCTCGATGATAGGTAATGCTGTAAGTGAGCCTCCGCCCAACTTATCAGAAAGTCTAGCTGCACGCTCAAGTAGTCTTGAGTGGAGGTAGAATACATCACCTGGATAAGCCTCACGTCCTGGTGGACGACGAAGAAGTAATGAAAGTGTACGATAAGCAGTAGCGTGCTTACTTAAATCATCATAGATGATAAGTACATCCTGTCCATTCTCCATCCACTCCTCACCGATAGCGCATCCTGAATAAGGAGCGATATACTGAAGTGGTGCAAGCTCTGATGCTGTAGCTGCAACTACTGTTGTCCAAGCCATAGCACCATATTCTTCCAAAGTCTTAACAAGGGCTGCAACTGTTGATGCCTTCTGGCCAATCGCAACGTAAATACACTTTACGCCCTGCCCCTTCTGATTGATGATTGTATCAATAGCAATAGCAGTCTTACCAGTCTGTCTATCACCGATAATAAGCTCACGCTGTCCACGTCCAATAGGAATCATGGAGTCGATAGCTTTAATACCTGTCTGCAGCGGAGTATCTACGGATTTACGAGAGATAACGCCTGATGCAACACGCTCGATAGGACGGAATTTTGAAGAATCAATAGGTCCTTTTCCATCGATAGGCTGTCCCAATGCATTAACTACACGTCCAAGCATTGCGTCTCCAACTGGAACCTCAACAACACGACCTGTTGTTTTAACCTGATCGCCCTCGTTGATATTCTTATCGTTTCCTAAAAGAACACAACCAACATTGTCTTCCTCAAGGTTTAAGACCATGCCGTAAACTTCGCCAGGGAACTCTAAAAGCTCACCCTGCATAGCGTTTTGTAATCCGTGAATACGTGCGATTCCATCGGCAACCTGAATAACAGTTCCTACATCTGCCACGTCAAGCTGCGCTGCATAGCGTTTCATTTGCTCTTTAATAACCGAGCTAATCTCTTCTGGTTTTAAATTCATGGAGCGCATTCACCTACTTTCAATTGAATATTTGATAACTCGTGTGACAATTTACTAATTTGAGTCTTGATAGAACTATCAACGACTCTATCCTTAATGCGAATTACCATGCCCCCGATTAACTCAGGGTCTACTGTATAATCCATAACAAATGAACTATAAGCGGTAGTTTCTAATAAACGCTTCTCGACATCATTTTTCTGAGCATCGGTAAGCTCAAATGGTGTTGAAATAAAGGCACGTCCGATTTTCTTATAATCGTATACTCTTTCGATGAAGTATTTTAATACGTCCTCTATATCTTTAATGTGGTCCTTCTCCTCAAGCATTCTAAGTAGACCAACCATTTCACCACTTACTCTGCCCTTGAAAATCTCGTCGATAATCTGAAGCTTTTCTTCTTTATTGATCTTAGGATGATTCATCATTTGAGAAAAGCCGTCGTTTGTTTTTACAACTTCTATTACGCCCTCGGCTTCCTGTAAGAAGTCGTCGACCTTTCCTGTTTCCACGGCTAGCTCAAACAACGCATCACCATATACGTTTGAGACTAATTTAGCCATGTTTTTTCACCCATTTCCTTAAGTGTCTGCTCTACTAAGGTATTCTGAATAGTTGTATCCATGTTAGCAGCAACAACCTTCTGTGCTAAAACTGCAGCAACAGAAATCATCTCCTGCTTAACCTCGTCTGCAACCTTCTTCTTCTCAAGCTCTGCCTCTTCGTTAGCACGAGCAACGATTGCGGCTGCCTCTTCCTTAGCATCGCTTACAATCTTGGTTTCATTCTTCAAGGCCTTTTGTCTTGCTTCAGCCAGGATAGCATCTCTTTCTTTGTTGATATCCTTAAGCTTTGCCTCGTACTCAAGCCTTAGCTTTTCTGCCTCTTCCTTATCTTTCTTAGCATCTGCGATGTCCCTTGCAATGCCATCCTTTCTATCCTGCAAAAGCTTTCTTGCTGGATTGAAAAGCTTGTTTGACATTATAAGGAATAGGAAGAATACTGCTATGGCTAAAAGTACTACGTCGTTCACCAACTGAACGTCTAAGTCAAATAGTCTTTCCAACTTTTAGCCCCTCCTTAACTTCCTAAAAATTTATTACTCTAACTTATTGAAGAAGTGCCATTAAAGATTTGCTTCGCAAATGGGCACTTCTGGATATCAAGGAACCTCCCTAAAGGGTCCCTCCTTGATATATTTAACCAACTAATGGCTGTACAAAGAGTAACAGAAGGGCAATAACAAGTCCGTAAAGACCTGTTGTCTCGGCAACGGCCTGACCAAGTAACATAGTAGACATAATCTGTCCCTGTGCTCCAGGGTTACGTCCAACGGCTGCTGCACCATGACCAGCTGCAATACCTTGGCCGATACCAGGACCAATACCTGCGATAACTGCAAGACCAGCACCAATTGCTGAACAAGCTTTAATTAAGTCTGTACCTGAAATAGTGTTCATAAATGTTTCCCTCCTAAAAGTAATATTAGCAATATTCCTTTGTTCTCAAAGTTTTACGAATCCCCATAACTTTGAGTTATGTACGTCATAGTTAACATACAGAATACGTAGGTCTGGATTGCACCTGAGAAAATATCGAAATAGACATGCAATGCTGCAGGCCATACAAGGGCGAACTTTCCTAGCAATCCATACACAAGACCCATGATGATAGTTCCTGAAAGAACGTTTGCAAACAAACGTAGTGACATAGAAATTGGTACCGCAATGTCGGAAATGACATTGATAGGCATCCAAATTGGCAACCATGGTGGCAATGGAGAACACTTGTCAATCCAAATGTCCTTTGCACTCTGATGCCTAATCTTAACTACATGGATGCAAACAAAGGTAATTAATGCCAGCGCAAGTGTTGTACCGTAATCGGCTGTTGGTGGTCTTAGTCCAACCAAACCAGATAAGTTAGATACCAAGATGAAGCAGAATATCGTACAAATCCAGTTTGCAAACACTGGTGCGTGCTTACCCATACTGCCTTCCACCATTCCATCTAAAAGTGAAACAATCAACTCCAAGATGCTTTGGAAGGTATCAGGAACTTCAGTGGCATGCTTAAGCTTTCTGTTAGCGATTATGGAGAAAACCACTAAAGACAGCCATACGATTAGTATGCAAACATGAGACGTGGTAATCCATACTTCCTGTCCGAAGACTGTGTAAGAGAACAATCCTTTTATCATGTCTACAGTATCGCTTGAGGCCAGTAAAATTCCTTCTGTCACACTTTCACCTCCTCCTACTATTAAATTTCTCCTAACTAAGTACTTCCCTTTCTATATCTTTATCAACTTTGTTGATATGGAAAGCCTTTATTAGCAAAGGTTGTGCGTAGGCACTAACCTTGAGCCCAAGAACACCGATGAGTGCTGTAAACATATTTCCCAGCTTAAAGTACGTCATCGTAATCATAATTGCACACAATACCAGATATCTCATAACCGACTTAAAGGACAATAGTTTTTCATGTCCCTGTCCAATTCTTACTGATTCCTCAATAATCATAGAAATATGAATGGCCATTCCAACCGCACAGGCTATTCCGATTAAAAGTCCAGTTGTATATCTGATTTTGTCGCTGACAAACCAAACTCCAATCAACTCTACAAGTAGTCCGTAAGCAAGTATTCCTAAAACAAGCATTGGCAATGCCTGATTCAGACGCTTCATCCATTTAATCATGTCTAATTATTCCCTATTTAGTTCTCCCTGAGCCTTATTATTATCAAGAGCCTCTTTTTCCAGTCTTCTTGCCCGCTGTCCTGGGGATTCCTCATTTTTAAGATACCCCCTAACCGACCGGTAGGCCCCATTAAAAGCTGCTACAATACCGATTAGTATTCCGCCTATAGCAAATCCCTGCTTTCCAGTCTTTGATGTAATAAAAGTTCCTATCAAAGTACAAAGCAGAATCGGTACAATTACATTTATTCCAAATTGAAGCACCATCACCAATGAATTGGCAACAGCCTTATATTGCTTTTTATCTCTCATACTAGTGTCGTCACTTAGTACTACATTACTATCTTTACTTCTCTACCAGTGTGCTCATACTGATAGAATTCTACTCCAGCTGCTCTAAGCATTCTCTTTGATGCAATAACTGAAGGTGTGTTTTCATATTTATCGCTATCGTAGATGATAGTTTTGATGCCAGACTGAATTATAGCCTTAGCACATTCGTTACATGGGAAAAGTGATACATACAACTTTGAGCCTTCAAGTGAACCTCCCCTATAGTTCAAAATCGCATTCAGCTCGCTGTGTGTTGTGTAGAAATATTTATTTTCCAGAGGGTCCCCTACTCTTGCCCAAGGGAACTCATCATCTGAACAACCATTTGGAAAACCATTGTAGCCCATTGATAAAATCTTGTTATCCTGGCTAACAATACAAGCTCCAACCTGTGTATTTGGGTCTTTAGATCTCATACCCGATAATACTGCAACGCCCATAAAGTACTCATCCCAGCTAATGTAATCTAGTCTCTTGTCACTCATGGTCCTTCCTCCAATACATTTGTGCCCTAGTTTTTAGTAATAATATTTGGTGGTCTATGCCTCCAATAACTTAATAAGCTTTTCTATTGATACCTTTAAAACCTCATAACACAAACCGTAGGTTTGCACTGATCCACCGTAAGGATCCATTACTTCAAGCTCGTCCCCAACGAGCTCATTCAGAAGTCTGGTGTTTTCCTCGGTGGCATTTGAATATTCACTTAAAATCTTACGCAGCCCTGCCTCTTCCATTGTTATTACAAGGGTGTTTTCCGAAAAATCGGTATCCTGAAGCTGCTTAGAGGAATAGTCCTTAAGTTCTATTCCATTGCTGATAAGAACTGCGTCCGCCTTTTGATTTAGGGGCTCTGGAAACTGAACTATCAATCCCCTGGCCTCACAAATTATAGGCCTGGAATGTGGAATCGCATGGAATATAGCCGTAGCCATAGGTGCCCGCGACGTTCCACTACCCGACGCAAAAATCACTCTGTTAATATTATTCATCCCTCAATCCTCTTGCTAGACCTCCAAGGTTTTCTGTCCCGCAGCCTTGAGCAATCTATTCATAATTGCCTGTCCCATCTTTGGAGTAACGAAGCTTTCTGAATAAATCAAATCAACGTCCAGCTCATCAAATTCTCTCAAAATATTGTAAAGGTTGTGAGCAATGGACTTCTCATCCGCTCTGTCACCAATGACAAGCACTTCTCCGCATTTATACTTGTCCTTTGTCTCCTCGGTGGCAATAACTCCCACCTTCTTGCCAGCTTCAGTCCCCTCTAAAGCAAGCCTATTAATGGTTTCAACAACCTTATTATCTTCTCCTGAAACGATTGTCAAATCGCCCTTCGGTGCATAATGCTTGTAGCGCATACCTGGTGCCTTTGGCTTCGCTCCGCCTGTGGTACCCTTGTCGTTATACACGATACCCGGATCGATTCGAACCTCTCCAACCACCTCTCTTAGCATGTCCATATTGATATAACCAGGACGAAGTATTGTAACAACATCCTCTGTCAAATCAACAATTGTGGACTCAAGACCTATATCAACTGCACCACCGTCAAGAATTGCCTCTATCTTTCCAGACAAATCCTCATATACATGACTTGCCTTGGTAGGACTAGGCCTTCCTGATGTATTTGCACTTGGTGCTGCAATCATACAGCCGCTTTCCTCAATAAGAGCAAGTGCCACCGGATTATTTGGCATTCTAACTGCCACCGTATCAAGACCTCCCGTGGTCTCGTAAGGAATGACCTCATTCTTGTTGCAGACCATTGTAAGTGGACCTGGCCAAAACGCATCCGCAAGCCTTCGTGCCGTGTCTGGTAAATCCTTTGTAATCTGCTCAAGCTGTTCAAACTTTGCTATATGTACAATTAAAGGGTTGTCCGACGGACGACCCTTTGCCTGATATATCTTTCTTGAGGCCTCTTTGTCCGTGGCGTCACCGCCTAATCCATAAACTGTTTCAGTGGGAAATGCAACCAGCCCACCATTTTTTAGAATCTCAGAAGCCTCTCTGATATGCTCTATATTGATTGGCTCCTGTGAAACATCCATAATCCTAGTAATCATACTCAAAATTATATCACTTTTCCCTTAGAACACAATCTTTTTAACACTGTGAAACACCCGTCGCTACGGGTAAACTATGATTTTTCTGTGACTTTACACCAATTTAGAAATATTTAGCTATGATATTCCATACTCCTGTACTATCAAAGCCTTTCTTCCAAAAGGCTCCACCAGCCAAGCCGGCCTCTTTCATAACCTTAAGCTTTTCCTCTATTGAAGTTTCATCCTCAACCCAAATCTTGTAGGTAGTATCACCCTTAGTATATTCTCCGTAATACTGCCCCTCTGTCTCATCCCAATTTGTAGTTACACCATTAGTCTTTAAATAGCTTTGGATTGCATTCATACCATACGCTGTACTGCTTACGCTGCCATCAGATGCTACTTCCCAAACTCTACAGTAAAATGGCATTCCAAGAATTACCTGCTCTGCTGGAACTTCACTCACTGTATCCTCAACACCCTGCTTAACCCAGTCCAGAGATGCCACTGAGCCAGCTTCCTCACTACCACCGTAGTGCTCGTCGTAACCCATTATTACCACATAATCCGCATACTTAGCCTGCTCTGCTCTACTATAGATTGCTGAAGATGCAGTAGGAACATAATTGTCGACAGAAAGAACGATATCATTCTTTTCACACTTAATCGAAAGTTCCTTAATAAACTGGATATATCCGTCCGCTGCTGCACCTGAGAGCTGCTCTATGTCAATATTAATTCCATCCAAACCATAGGTAATTGCCTGTGCAATCAAATTGTTTACTAGCGTATCTCTTGCGGATGTTGTATTAAGCACAGTAGTTGTATCAACACTATCGTCTTCAAGATTACTAATAAGGCCCCAAACCTGAACATTATTTGCATGACAAACGCTCACATAACTACTGCTGGCAATTGATGCTATTCCGCCCTTATTATCATTAAGGTAAAACCATGTTGGTGACATTACTGTCACCTTTCCACAATTTGACAGGATATTTGCGATATCACCATTAGCTGCCTGAGATGTAACCTGATGCCACAAAAGAGCTATATCTTTCCCAGCAGAAATATGCTTGTAATTGCGCTCTGGTAACGAGGCAGCTACCACATAATTTTCATCATCATTTAATGAAAAAGCACTATTCTTGATGTAACCCATTACACCTTTTTCAGATATTACAAAGCTCCACTTTCCAGTGTCTCTAAGCACATAAAGGACTTCTCCTTTTGTCGTATCTTCAAGAACAGGACTCTTTGGACCGTTTAGTTTTCTAATTTGAGACTTATGCTTTATCTGCCCCAAACTGCATTCATAACCGACTGTATTTACAAATACTCTGTCTGGTGAAGAGTAATACATACAGTCAAAATCTGTCAGAAGCTTCATATAGTCTGTGGCAATATAAACAGTTCCGTCCTGTGCCAGCATAACCTCATGTCCAAGACTATTATTGCTCTTATCGATTGTATAATCGCTGCTTCCAACTGTAGCTGTGTAAATCTCTGAATCAGTTGCATATCTTAATGTAATTTCTGTCGGATCATAAACATAACCATCGTCAAGGTATTCCTTCACGAAGCCAATTTCCAGATATACATTATCATTCTTTACTATCGCATATCCTGCAGACTCCTCTTCTGAAACAGTCTTGTATTCACCATTTAAAATCACAACCGCTTCGTTATCATGCGAATTTGTGAAATAATCGCTAAGCTCCATGTGCTCCTTTGTGGGTGCATACTTTTTGATGTAATATGCTCCTCCAATCAGTAGCATCACTGCCAACATTCCTACTGCGATATATATGTATCCTCTAGGGATATAGTGTCTTTTTTTTCTCCTTCGGTAGCCCATAGCTTCCCCCTTTAAATCTAGATTTCCTTGTAAAGTATAGCAAATGACACCCTTAAATTCTACTTTTAGGGTCGTCTCAAATCTTAAAAAAATCTAAAAAAAGAGCGGCAAGCGCCGCTCAAATTTATAACCACTTTCATATTCAACATTTATATACAAACTTAATCATTTTCTTATTTTTTGTCTTTTCGTGTGTTGAATTCCAATCAAAAGGATAACCGTCTTTTTCCCAAAAGTTATCACGTAAATATTGATGATACTTACATCTTCCAAGCGGTTCTTTATACATTTTTCTCTATGGCGCCTCCTTTCCGCAGCTACTGTAAAATCTTTAATAAAGTTTCAAATTCCTGTTCTTTCAATAAAAAAGGGTCTTCAATACATGGTATTGTATAGATATTGCATCCTAGAATTCGTCTATGACTATCGTTTTCTTTTCTATTTTGTATTGTCCTCGAACAATACAACACTTGATTTATTCGTGTATTATTTTTTATTTTTAATTCTACGAATTCATAATACTCACTTTTACACCAGGGACTCAAAGGCCCTATTACGATCCTGTTATCACATCTTTCAAATATAGTCTGTGTCTGTTCATCGAGTTGTTTCATATCTATGATTATCCAAGCCTTCTTATCATCTATTAGCTGGTTTACCTCATCCAGATTGCTTGTCAAAATATAGTAAACACCCCCGTATTTATATGCTTTGTGCCCGTTCAACTTCGTCCCATTCAATCCTACTACGCTTAGAAGCTTGCTTTCATCACTCAGTTCTATGTAAATCACTTTTTTCTTCAATACTGAACTTATAAAGCTTGCCAAGCAAAGACAAAGATGTGTGACACCTGCCTTTGGACAAACACCTACTATACAAGTCTTTTTGTTTTGTCTCCCTCTATTATTACGTGATAATAAAATCTTTATTGTTTTTAAAAATCGCCGAAAAACACTTCTCCTCATCCTTAGATAAACCATTTCCTTTAACTGTTGGGTACTTATATACTTTTTTCCCTATATCCTTTGCAAGCAGTACACTTGTTAACCTGTCAGAAAAATTCGTTACGACATACACGTTTTCATTTTTTATCCATTCTGGATAATCTTCAGCCATCTGCCAGGGTGCTCCGCCCATCACATATATAATCAAATCTGTGTCAACTGGCACATTTATATTCGTTCCACAGTCATAAATATACAAACCATCAGGAGGTCTAAAATGCTCTACGTTCTCTCCATATTCAGGAATTCCCCTAAAGCCTTCGTGGTATAAAACACCTCTATCCAATTTGGTATTTTTAAGATTTCTCCATAGATTTAGTACTGTGTTTCTCTCTATATCCTTATAATAACAGTCGATTTTTCTCTTATTAAAAAATCTACACATGGATATGGCAATGCGGGTTGTACCCACTGCATGGGTTCCGCCAATCACCGCGATTTTTCTATCGAGATGCGTTTTTCCGATTCCGTCATAAACTCTGTCTCCCTGTAGATTTTCAAGCAGCCGCCTCAGTTCTGTAATAGACTGAATTCGTCTTTCTACATCAACTTCAGTTGCGCATTCTACAATTCGTTTAATCCTGAAATCATCTTTTGCATAACTATTAATTTGCATAAAACCAATAACTTTTCCAACGCCGTACACATCACAACGTTCATCCAAACAACGTCCCGATTGTTGCTCCGGTGCTGCCCAGTCTTTCGTTCCAACGGGCTTTGCCCTATCAGCCTCAGACTTTGCTATGGAAATGCCAAAATCGATAAGTTTTATTGTGTTCCGCTGCATAATACAATGTTCAGGCTTCATATCCCTGTAAAGCACAGGCTCACTTCCTGCTGTATGCAGCGTTTCAACAACCTTACATATCTCAATAGCAATCGCTATTAGCTTTTCTTTTGTTATTTTGGTTTTCAGCAAATACTCCCGTAGAGAAATTCCCTCTACATATTCCTCAACCAAATAAATCATTTCTTCTGTATCTTCTACTTCGTAAATGGTGGGTATTTGGGATGATTTAATCCCTTGTAAAAGATGTGCTTCGGATAGGATGCTGTTCGCATCAGGATGGGCTCTGTGAATAGCCTTAAGAATCCTTAATGCTCCTATCTTTTTGTAATTGACAAGTATGACTGCCGTAGCTGCTGACTCGCGCAGTACCCGAATTACTTCGTACCTGTCATCAATACCTTTTGGTATCAAATTACATCAGCTCCTTCCGTTTTGAAATATCGGAAAAAGCATCTCGCGGATAATTTTATATCACAGATAAAATTATATTGCAACCCCTATTTTGAAATTTATAATTTTTCTGTAATATTCTCTTAATAAAAATTTTATACATTTATCATCATTTTTTATAGTAAGTTTCCTTTACTTTCCGATATAATATATATATAATAATTCGAACAAGACAAGCTACAGCATCTTTTTCGATTCGGGAGGTGATTTTATGAAAATTGAAAAAATCAACGAGAACCAGATCAGATGCACTCTTTCAAGAGAAGATTTAATTAGCCGTCACATCAAACTTTCAGAGCTAGCCTATGGCTCAGCAAAGGCCAGAGAGCTTTTTAGAGAGCTTATGGAGCAAGCTTCGTACCAATATGGTTTTGAAGCGGAAGATATTCCACTTATGATAGAGGCTATACCGCTTTCATCAGAATCCATCGTACTTTTAGTTACAAAAGTCGACAGTCCAGACGAGCTAGACACTCGTTTTTCTCGATTCTCTGAGGACGATGACGATTATGATGATGACGATATGAATGTGACTGATGCTCCATCAAAGCCATTTAACGAGGCAGCAGCAGATGACATTCTAAACATATTCAACAGTTTACTTCAAAAAGCAGAGGAAGCCATCAAGGCATCTCCTGAAAAGGCAGCTGCAAAAGGCTTGCCAGTTGATATCACTAAGATGTTCGTTTTCGACAATCTCGAGGATGTCATAAAGCTTTCAGGAATCCTGGCTCCATTCTATACAGGAAAGAATTCTCTTTATAAGAGTCCATTTGATGATAGATATTACTTAGTAGTGAGCAAATCCAAGGACAGTGTGGAAACCTACAATAAGGTCTGCAACATCCTCTCAGAGTACAGTGATCAACAGAATTATGTAGTTGGTACTGATGCGTATATGTCTGAGCACTACGAGACAATGGTTCAAAATAACGCAATTCAAGAGCTTGCTCTTATATAAAAAATGACCTGCGAAAGCAGGTCATTTTTTTAACCGAGTTTCTTCGAGAAACTATTAGCCCTGTGAAATAGCACCTGTTGGGCAAACGCCAGCGCATGTACCACACTCAACACAAGCTGTCTCATCGATCTGGAACTGTGAATCGCCCTGTGAGATTGCTCCTACTGGACACTCTGGCTCGCATGTTCCACAAGATACGCATGAATCAGAAATTACATATGCCATAATTAAAATCCTCCTTAAACTCTTATTGATAATATTTTATCAATTTCATGTGATGAAATCATCATACACCTTAATTGTGTCCAAATCAAGAACAGAATTGTTTTTTTCAAAATACCTAGAAAATCAGGACTTACTGTGGTTTTTGGCTTCTAATCCATGTTGATTTATACTAACTTTAGTTCAAATTGTGTACACAACTTAATTATCAGATATCATTGCTTATTATTACGAACCGTGTTATTATTTTTAAGAATTTTGTGAAAGGAAGGAATATAAAAATGGCAAGAGTTTCAAAGTCAACAATGATTGGCGAGCTCCTTCAGATTGATGCTGATGTAGCTCCTATTTTACTTAATATCGGTATGCACTGCCTTGGATGCCCATCATCACAGATGGAGACAATCGAGGAGGCAGCTATGGTACACGGTATTGATGCTGATGACCTCGTTGAAGAGATTAACACATTCTTAGATTCAAAAGCATAAAAAATGGCCTGCCTATGCAGGCCATTTTTTCTTATTCTTCTCTATTCGAGTACTGACTTCTATCTCTATTAGCAAATCTTGTGTATTCAGGAAGCCATGTAAGCTCGATGGTACCAATAGGACCATTACGCTGCTTGGCAACAATGATTTCTGATACACCCTTCATTTCCGAATCATGATTATAATAATCATCACGGTATATGAACATTACCACGTCTGCATCCTGCTCGATGGCTCCAGACTCACGCAAGTCAGACATCATAGGACGATGATCAGGTCTCTGCTCAACAGCTCGAGAAAGCTGTGACAGTGCAATAACTGGTACATTAAGCTCACGGGCCAAGCCCTTTAACGAACGTGAAATCTCCGAAATCTCCTGCTGTCTACTCTCTGACTTACCATTTCCAGACATAAGCTGTAGGTAGTCAATGATGATAATGGATAATCCCATTTCCATCTTGAATTTTCGACATTTACTCCTAAGCTCGCCTATTGATATACCTGGTGTATCATCGATAATAAGCTTTGAATTACCAATCTTTCCAGCACCTTCAATAAGGTTTTCCCAATCTGCCTCCTGAAGGTTACCTGTACGGAGCTTCTGCGCGTCTACTCTGGATTCCAGTGCAAACATACGGTTAACCAGCTGCTCCTTTGACATTTCCAGTGAGAATATTGCAGCACACAAATGCTCATGGATAGTAATGTGCTGTGCCAGGTTCAATACAAATGCTGTCTTACCCATTGAAGGACGAGCCGCAATCAATATAAGATCCGATGGTTGCAAGCCGGCAGTCTGTCTGTCCAAATCAATAAATCCAGTTGGTATTCCTGTAACAACACCCTTCTGCTTTGAAGCCTGCTCAATCTTTGCAATGGCATTCATTACAACCTGCTTGATTGGGACATAGTCTGTATTTCCTCTGTTCTGAACCAATGAGAAAATATCTCTCTCAGTCTGATTCAAAATAGAATCCACTTCTTCAGCGCCCTCAAAGCACATATTTTCAATATTTTGATTTACCTTGATAATGTTTCTAAGTATTGCCTTATCTTTAACGATATTGGCGTAATTCTTAGCATTTACTGTTGTTGGCACATTGAGGATAAGCTGCTGAATATACTCAATTGATGCCACTTCTGGAGAAACACCCTTTTCCTTAAGCTTGTTCTGAAGTGTAACCTCATCTACAGCTACGTTTGCATTGAACAGCTCTACTATGGCCTCAAAAATAATTCCATTCTGTTGATGATAAAAATCATCCTTTATTAGGATTTCCGAGCATTCGATAATTGTATCTCTATCAACAATCATTGAACCGATTACCGACTGCTCAGCCTCCAAGGAATTGGGCATCTGTCTGCGTATTACGTCATCCATAAGTAATTATTCCCCTATTTTCCCTCACTAACGTGAACTCTAAGTGTAGCTGTAACCTTTGGGTGAAGCTTAACCTTTACCTCATAGGTACCAAGTGCTCTGATTGGATCTTCTAATACAATCTTTTTCTTGTCAATTTCCTTGCCGTACTGCTTCTTTGCAGCTTCAGCAATTTCCTTTGTTGAAACTGAACCGAAAGTTCTTCCACCTTCGCCGGTCTTAATTGTAGTCTCAACCTTCCACTCTTCGATTTCGTTGCCAAATGCAACGGCTGCCTCGTAATTTTCCTGCGCAACCTTTTCATCGTGCTTATTTTGGAGCTTTAAATCATTGAGAGCTGCATTTGTAGCCTCTACACCAAGCTTTTTCTTAAAGAGCATGTTGCGTGCGTAGCCTTCGCTAACTTCAACAACCTCTCCCTTCTTTCCAAGTGATTTTACATCCTGAAGTAATATTACCTTCATAGTCTGATTTCTCCTTCTTCTAGCATTTTATCAATAGTCTCTTCCAAATCCTTATGCACTTCTTCAAGAGTTCTGTTTTGAATCTGTGCACCGGCGATATTAACATGTCCACCGCCTCCAAGGCGTATCATTATGCTCTGAACATCGATTTCATCGATTGAACGAGAGCTAATGTAAATCTTGTCCATAAACTTTGTAAGAACAAAGGACGCCTTTATTCCTACAATATTGAGAAGTTCATTTGCAGCCTGAGCTCCAATGACTGTTGGTGATTCAAGCTGTCCATCTGGCTCGCACTCTGAAATTGCGAATGCTCCTCGATAAGTCTTAGCATTTCTCACCACCTCAGCTCTAGCCTTATAGGTCTCCATGTTTTCACGAAGCATCTTACGAACTCGTGTAACCTCTGCACCGTTTCTTCTAAGAAATGCCGCAGCTTCAAAAGTTCTGACACCAGTCTTTGTCATGAAGTTGTTGGTATCAATAAGGATACCAGCGTATATAGCATCTGCTTCTGTAGAATTAATATTAATCTTTTCAGCAAAATACTGAAGAACTTCTGCAATCATCTCACAGGCTGATGATGCATAAGGCTCAATGTAGGAAAGAATTGGGTTTTCAATAATTTCCTCAACCTGACGATGATGATCAATTACGACAATGTTTTTATTCTTATATAAGAGTGCAGGACACTCAACATAGCTTGGTCGGTTTGTATCAACAACCATGATAAGTGTATTGTCGTTACAAAGATTAATTGCCTGCTCACTTGTGATGAACATATCATCAGGATATTCATCCTTTTCTGTGAAACTTTCAACAACTGGCCTCATGGAGCTTGTAATTGTGTCGATAACGATATTTACTGGCTTTCCAATTTCACGTCCTGCACAAAATACACCAACTGATGTACCTATACAATCTGCATCTGAAAGATTGTGTCCCATAACGATTATTCTGTCTCGGGACTCCATAATCTCACGAAGAGCCTGTGCTTTTACACGGGCCTTTACACGAGTGGTTCTCTCAACTTCCTTGCCATGTGTTCCGTAATAAGAAACGTTCTGCCCATTTTTTACAACAACCTGGCAACCGCCACGTGCAAGAGCAAGATCGATAGCCATGTGGGCATACTGCGCTTTCTGTGCGTAACTGTCACTTCCAAGACCTACACCAATGCTGACTGTAATGTCTCTGTCGTTGCCCATTTTTATAGTAGTAATATCCTCTACAATAGAGAATTTATCTTTCTCAAAAGCATCCAGATATTTCCTTTGGAAAGCTATTAAATACTTATCCTTCTCGAGACGGCGAACTATTGCATCACCTTCTCCAAAATACTTGTTAATCTTTCGATCTAAAAGTGCCAATAGCATTGAGCGCTTTGCATTTTCAACCTGCTCAAACACTTCATCATAATTATCAATATAAAGTAATGCCATGACCATAGCCTGGTCATTAATCTTTGCCTTTGTTTCCTGAACATCAGTCTCGTCAAAGAGAATAATTGCAACAAGTCCATCTGCACTTCCATCAAGGCTAGCAATCATTCTGCTACCTGAAAGTGGTTCTGTCATATCAAGACGTTGAAGGCTTGCAAGATATTTTCTTTCATTATACTCAATGTGAATATCAAAGCTGTCATCCTTGGCATGGTCGATACCCTCTCGAGTAATTTCTGGGAAAATTGTAGTAATTGATTTGTTGTAAGTCTTATTTTTCTCAACAAGCTTTCTAAACTCCTCGTTCATCCACATGATTCGTCCTGTGGAATCCAAAAGTACATAAGGAAGTCTGAAATTCTTAATCAATTCCTTCTGCACAGTGCCATAATGTACTGCATATTCAATTATTGTGTTTTTAAATGCTTTGAGATTTGCTCTGTAATAGATATAAGCGACTATCCCGTAAATAAGCACAAAAATAGTCATCACTCCGGCAATTCGGGTGTTTACAAAGCCAACGACGATACATCCTATTAAAAATATAATTAGCATGTATAGAGGGAATCTTAGATATCTCTTCAACCGATTCCTATATTTTAATGCTTCCATATGAAAATTCTCCCGATTTCAAAAAATCATCCTTTGGACAATATTATATCACAACACCTCTTGATATATGCTATTTATTCTTGAAGTATAGGCTATTTGTTCAATTATCTTTGATCCAAATTGTGCACTTCTGCCAATGGGTTGGTAAAATAACGAAAGCTTTTTGTATTTTTTGGTTATTCTAACATTGTTCACAATTTCTTCATTTTCTATAATCGTTATTAGTTAAGGGGTGACCCGAATTTTTACAAAATAAAAGAGAGGATATTTTATTATGGCAGACATTGTATTAAAAGACATTAACAAGAAATACCCAAACGGTTTCCACGCTGTAAAGGATTTCAATCTTGACATTAAGGACAAGGAGTTCATCATCTTCGTAGGTCCTTCAGGTTGTGGTAAGTCTACAACACTTCGTATGATCGCTGGTCTTGAGGAGATTTCTTCTGGTGAGCTTCTCATCGATGGAAAGCTTATGAACGACGTAGAGCCAAAGGACAGAGATATCGCAATGGTATTCCAGAACTACGCTCTTTATCCACATATGACAGTTTACGATAACATGGCATTCGGACTTAAGCTCCGCAAGGTACCAAAGGACGAAATCGATAAGAAGGTTCGTGAGGCAGCTAGAATCCTTGACCTTGAGAAGCTTCTTGACAGAAAGCCAAAGGCTCTTTCAGGTGGTCAGAGACAGCGTGTTGCTATGGGTCGTGCAATCGTTCGTAATCCTAAGGTATTCCTTATGGATGAGCCTCTTTCAAACCTTGATGCAAAGCTTCGTGTTCAGATGAGAACAGAGATTTCTAAGCTTCATGATTCACTTGGAGCTACAATGATTTACGTTACACACGATCAGACAGAGGCTATGACACTTGGTACAAGAATCGTTGTTATGAAGGACGGTGTTGTTCAGCAGATCGATACACCAGCTAACCTTTACCAGAAGCCTTGCAACCTCTTCGTTGCTGGATTCATTGGATCACCACAGATGAACTTCCTTGAGGGAACACTTAATGCTGATTGCACAGCTATCCAGGTTAACGGTGCAAGCCTTCAGGTTCCACCTGCAAAGGCAAAGACTCTTTCAGAGAAGAACTACGGTGGAAAGACAGTTATCCTTGGTATCCGTCCAGAGGATATTCACGATTCACAGATTTTCGTTGATACACAGGCTTCTTCAGTTATCGAGGCTAAGATTTCTGTATACGAGCTTCTTGGTGCAGAGGTTTACTTATACTTTGATTATGCTGGTACACAGGTTACAGCAAGAGTTGACCCACGTACAACAGCTAGAGGTGGCGACACAGTTAAGTTTGCTCTTGATATGGAGAAGGCTCATTTCTTCGATAAGGATACAGAGCTTACAATTGCAAACTAATTGCAAACCTGTAATTATTGATTTAAGATGGAGGTATCTTTTTGAAAGGTACCTCTTTTTTTATGGATTTTAATAGTAAAAAAGAAAAACTACTAGAACAATTAAATAAAGCAACTGGAATTAATTTTGATATAACGGACTCTTCACTTTCCGAAGAAGAAACCATCAATAAACTAAAAGAACTGGTTGTCCATTTTAATGTAATTGATTCTAAAACAGGCTTATACAGGCTCTATCTTACTGGTGAGCTGGCATATTCTGATGCTGTTTCATCCCTTAGCAGATTTCACATTGAGGAAAATATTCCAAGACAAGTTTTCTATATGGAAAGTCATCAAAGCTACACTAAAGAATCTGTTTCGCTTCTTAAGAGTATGCTTCCGGAATCCCACGATGTTGTTATTGAATTAGATGCTAAGCACTTGATTGTTATCCTTAATTATCAGATTACTCCTAATGAGGAAAGCGTGAAGCAAAATGCCAATCAGTTCCTTGATATGTTGGAAGCAGAAGCCTTTACTTCATTTAAACTAAGCTATTGCAGTCCTGTTGAGAGCTTTAAAGAAATGCCTCAGGCGTATAAATCAGCTGTTCTTGCAATGCAGATTGGAAAGACTTTCCAGCATAACTATCGAATCTATGATTATGAATCATTAGGCCTTGGCCGTTTGCTATTTAATGTGCCAAGAACTGAAGTAGAAACCTACATAGAAAGACATATTAAGGCTGATATTCTCTCGCAAATTGATGAAGAAACCCTGAATTTATTAGATTCTTTCTTTGAAAATGATTTATCACTTGCTGAAACAAGCCGTAAGATGTTTATTCACAGAAATACACTTATATATAGACTTGATAAGTTCGCAGACTTAACAGGATATGATGTAAGAAAATTCAGTGATGCCATCACTGTAAAAATTTCATTGATGCTATATAACTATATAAAATCACAATAAAAAATAAGAGCTGGTTACGGCTACAAGCTTTAGTGTTTCTATGCTCAGCTAACAATGCTTCGCTTAAGAAACCTAAAAGCTTGTCACCTACCAGCTCCCTTTATATTATATATCACTATGAAAGACGACGAGCGCCATCGCCAATATCTACTACGTAGAATTCAGCGTCTAAATCAAACTTCTTTTTGTATGCCTTACCTACAACTTCCTTGAAGTTTTCTACAGCATCATTCTCTACGATTGCAACTGTGCAGCCACCAAATCCGCCGCCAGTGATACGAGCGCCAATAACTCCTGGTACACTCCACTCAGTCTCCACAAGAAAATCAACCTCCTCACAAGAAACTTCGTAATCATCACGAAGCGATACATGGCTGGCATTCATAAGCTCACCAAATTTCTTGATATCGTTATTGTTGAGGGCTTCTACAGCTGTGATGGTACGCTGATTCTCAGCTACAGCATGCTTTGCACGACGATAGCAAACCTCATCCTTAATAGCGCTTCCATACTTTTCAAATTCCTCGTTTGTAAGCTCTCCAAGCTCATTGATACCGCATACAGTCTGAAGATCTTTAAGTGCCTGTGAGCTCTCATTTCTTCTATCGTTGTAAGCACTGTCTACTAGTGAATGCTTAACCTTTGAATTTGTGATAACAATCTTAGCATTTGGAAGCTTAACTGATGCATATTTATAGGATAAATCTGCACAGTCAAGGAAAATGGCGTGGTCTTTTTGTCCCATAGCAACCGCAAACTGGTCCATTATACCGCAATTACATCCATTAAAATTGTTCTCTGAGTACTGTCCGATAAGGGCAAGCTCTGTCATAGTCTTCTCAAGACCAAAAATATCATTGAGTGCTGTACCTGTAAGTACCTCTAAAGAGGCAGATGAGGAAAGGCCTGAGCCATTAGGAATATTGCCCCAAACAGCCATTTCAAATCCTGATTTAATTTCAGAGTCTTTCTCTTTCAGAGCCCAAACCACACCAAGTGGATAGTTTGCCCAGTGATATGCATCCTTATTTGTGAGGTCATCAAGACTGCTCTCGATTACTCCTACACTTTCAAGATTTGCTGAATATAGCTTGATTACTCTATCTTCTCTCTTTCTTGCTACTGCGTAAGTTCCAATTGTGAGAGCGCATGGAAATACATGGCCTCCGTTGTAATCAGTATGCTCGCCGATAAGATTAACACGGCCTGGAGCAAAGTATGTGCGAATGTCTCCACCCTCACCAAATTTCTCTTCGAATATAACTTTTAGTTCTTTTTCGTTCATTTTTAACCTCTATAAATATCTCTCTTATTGTATCTAGACATGGCGTCCAATAATTTATCAGAAGGCGAGAAAACAACCTTAAAATCGTAGCCTTTTTCCTCGTTATGAGCTACTAAGATGTAATCTTTTATCTCTTCATCATGGGCACTGCAGTCATATGTTTTAAGCTTAACATGATCATACTTTAAAGATTCATTTGTTCCCACTGCAGCAACCATCTTTAATTGTGCAGATTCGACTGTTAAAAGCTCTTTTCTTTTTGAATTATCAATTATCTTTGCAATTGAAAGGCTTCCATTTGTGTAATCGTACTCGTACTCTACATTTTTATTGTTAACAATTAAAAATAAATCAATGAGCATTAATACAATAAATGCGATAAGAAAAATGTACTTTAAATGATTATTCATAACAGTGAATGAGCCTAAAGAAACTAGGCACATTGCCATTAGCCCAAGTTTTCTATTTCGCTCCTGAGCTGTCTCAATTACCTTTACCGCCTCTTCTACAAAAGTATCATTTGATTCAAACATAATTCGTCCCTCCATATAAACAATTGCCGACTGTTACAATAACAGTCGACAATTATTATATCTTAGATTCCCCTAAAACTAAAGGATATTTGCATTTCGCGGCTATTATCGAGCATGAATTCTGGATGTGTTTTTGCGCCCCAGGTATCGTCTCCTGCAACACCCATTTGCTTGCCCACTCTGACATGTGTGAAATGGGATTTAGGTAACTCTGTATGATGCATAGCCTCATCAATTTCATGTGCTGTATATGGAAGTGCTGAAAAACCAAGCTCTCCTGGGAAGAATAACACTCCATCGCCCTTATCATCTGTAAGAGATGCGTATCGTACCTCCTGATGATTTCCACATTCCTGTGGCACAAGGTTCTTTGTCATATTATCCTCGACCTTATTTCTGTATACTCCAAGCTTTGCATGATTTCTATCGTTATAAGTTTCCTCCGGACCCTTGCCATACCATTCAAGATTTGAAAGGCTTCTATCCAGTGCAAATGCCATTGAAAGCTCTGGAATTTCACCAATTTCATCTGACTTTGGTAATTTCAGCGTGCAATCAATCAGTCCATCTGCATGAACCATGTACTCAACTCTGCATTTTCCTGCTGGTCTAGTAGGAAGATGATAAGTATATGTAACCTTTACTACATCCTCTTTAACGTCAATCTCTGGATTCTCGTTAATGTTTTCATCCATCACTGATGTTGAAAGATACTTGCTGGCAAGCTTCCACTGTCCTGCTCTGAATGGCAGCTGATTAGCAATATCATTTTCAGTCATTGGTCTCCAGAAATTAGGAAGAACAAATCTCTTTAAAAGCTCCTTGCTATGGTATTTATAAGAGCTAAGGCCCTTCTGGTAAACAAACAATACTTCAAAATCCTCACCCTTTACTCCCACATTGTGGAAACCAGTTGTCACCTTAAGAGGCTGCTTGCGCCCTCTCTCATAAGTGAAATGACCAACAGTTGCCTGTCCATAAGCGACTTCATGTCCCTTTCTAGCCCAAAGTGTATCCTCAGAAAGTACAAATGAAATTGTTACCACATATTCGTTATCCTTTGGAAGCTCAAGTTCAAGCTCATAATCAATACTCTCGAGAGGGGGACAGTCAATTGTAAGCTCCTCCTCTGCTATTATCTCACCTATCTTTTCAACTGTAAGAATTGCTGTGTACTCATTAGTATTTGTAAACAGATTTCTGTTCTCGATATGAGCCTTTCCTTCTTCTATTGTTATTTTGATATTCTGATAATCGTACTTTACTTCCTGCATCTTAGGACTTGGTACTCTGCCCTTGCTATAGCAGATACCATCGCCTGAAAAGCTACCATCGTTTGGTCTATCATCAAAATCACCGCCGTAGCCCTCGAATTCTACGCCATAGCAGTCTTTTGTTGTAATAGCCTGATCAATATAATCCCAAATAAATCCGCCTTGGAATAATGGCTCTTCATAGGCAAGTTCTGTGTATTTAAACATTGCCCCCAGTGAATTTCCCATTGCATGCATGTACTCGCAATTTATATATGGCTTATCACGATGTACTTTAAGCCATTCCTTGATATCTGCCACCTTAGCATACATGGTAGATTCCATATCAGATAAATCAACACGTCTATCGTTAAATACACCCTCATAATGAACCAAACGGCCATTGTCCCACTCATGGAACTTATCCTGCATCTTACGAAGGTTTGAACCTCCAAAGCTTTCATTTCCAAGTGACCAAATCAGGATACATGGGTGATTCTTGTCACGTTCAAACATACTGTGAGCTCTGTCAATCACGTTGTCTGTATATTCTGGTCTATCTCCAGGAACCGCATAACTATTATCCTTACGCTTACTAAAAAGAATAGGAATCTGCCATGTTCCGTGGGTCTCAAGGTTTGTCTCATCAATTACATATAATCCGAAAATATCACATAATCTGTAAAATACAGTCTGATTTGGATAGTGGCTTGTACGTATTGCATTTATATTATTCTTTTTGATGGTGATAATATCCTGAAGGATTTCTTCCTCAGATAAAACACGACCTGTGGATGATGAGAATTCGTGACGATTTACACCCTTGAAAACAATTCGTTTTCCATTAATGTGCATCATGCCATCCTTCATCTCAAAGCGTCTAAATCCAACCTTTTCTTTTATGACTTCAGTCAAACGCCCAGTCTCACCAAAAACGTTAAGCTGTAAATCAAAAAGATAAGGATTCTCTGCACTCCAAAGCTTTGGTGCCTTGATTGGCATTTCCATGTGATTTTTGCCTTCTGTTACGTTTACCTTGTTAAGGATATCTGCATCATCATCAGACAAAATCATCTGAACAAGTCCGTTTCCAACTACGTCCATATCAATTACAAGAGTAGCATCCTTGTAGTCATCATCCAACAATGTTTGGATTCGCAAATCTCTAATATGTGTTGCAGGAATGGTATATAGATATACTTCTCTAAAAATGCCTGAAAATCTAAAGAAATCCTGATCCTCACACCAGCTACCTGAGGTCCATTTAAACACTTGTACTGCCAGCTTGTTTTCTCCTTCCTTGATGAATGGAGTCAAATCAAACTCTGATGGTGTAAAAGAATCCTCACTATAACCTACATACTTTCCATTAAGCCAAAGAGCAAATCCGCTTTCAACACCCTGGAACGAAATGTAAACAGGGCCTTTCTTCATGAATTCTGGTACTTCAAAATATTTTACATAATTACCAACTGGATTCTCCTCTGTAGGAATATCCCCTGGCTCAAGGTCCTCGTGACCATCCCAAGGATACTGGGTGTTCACATACATTATTTTATCGTAGCCCTCCATCTGAATATGGGCAGGTACCTTTATATCATTCCAGCTACGGCAATCTCTATCCTCTTCATAAAAGGTCTTATCGCAGCTTTCATAATTCTTTGCAAATTCAAACTTCCACATTCCATTCAATGAATGCTTGAAGCTAGACTTCTCCCCGTATGTATAACCTTCACCGTCATAAAATTCGTGGTCTGAATGTGCTTCTAATCTATTCTGTTGAAAAATCGTTGGGTCCTTTACTATTGCATAGTTAAATTCAGACATATCATTTCCCCTTTATTTTACTTGAGGGCAGGTCTCCCTGCCCTCAATATAGTCTTATTACTTGACTGAACCTGTAATACCTTCTGCGAACTGCTTCTGTAATACGAAGAATACAATCATTGTAGGAAGTGAGCAGAACAATACGCCAAGCATTGTCATACCGTAATCTACTGTGTAACCACTAGAAATATTTGCGATAAACATTGGCATTGTCTGTGCTCTATTGTCACTCATTACTACCTTTGGCCACATATATGCATTCCAAGCGTTCATGAATGTAATAACTGCTGCTGCAGCATAAATTGATTTCTGAATTGGAACATACATCTTGAAAAAGATTTTCCATTCAGGAAGTCCATCAATACGTGCTGCCTCCATGATGTCAGGTGGGAAATTACGAGAATTCTGTCTGAACATCATAATCATAAATGGTGTCGAAATACCAGGAAGGATGAAAGCCCAAACTGTATTGAGGAGCTTTGCCTTTGAAACCAAACCATACAATGGAACCATAGTTGCAACTGCTGGTACCATCATTGCAAGAAGAAGGATTCCAAAAAGTCTGTCCTTGCCCTTGTCATGATAAAGCTCAAAACCATAACCTGCTATTGAACATACAAAAAGTGTAAATACTGTCTGCACAATTGAGTAGAGGAATGAATTTCCCATACTGCTCCAGAGTGTTCCCTGTACAGCTGCCTTAAGGTGCTCGAAATTGACCATAAGCTGATTTCCAAATGCTATTGAACCTCTTGCAACTGAAACTGTGTCATTTGTTGCTGCTGCGAACATCCAGTAAAGTGGAAATACCGAAATGAGTGAGCAGATTGTAAGAAATATATATGTAGGGATAAGCCTACGCTGAATCATTGATTTATTCTTTTTCTTAGTCACGTGTATCACCTACTTTCAAATTGATGAATGCAAGGATTGCAACCATGATAAATACTACAAATGACATTGCAGATGTATATCCGAAGTTACCAACGCCCTGTCCAAATGCCTGATTGTAAATGTAATGTGACATTGTGATAGTCTGGTTTGCAGGACCACCACTTGTTAAGTTTACTGACTCATCAAAGAGCTGTAATGTACCATTGATTGACATGATTGCTGTCATAACGATTGTTGGCTTAAGAAGTGGTACGGTAATGTTCCAGAAGGTCTTCCATCCGTTTGCTCCGTCGATCTTTGCTGCTTCATATACTGAATATTCAATATTCTGAAGACCTGCAAGATAGAATACCATGTTATAACCTGTCCATCTCCAAATAAGAGCGATGATAATTACAGCTCTTGCTGTGCTTGCTGTACCAAGGAAATTAATATTCTCATGAATTAATCCTAGGTTCATAAGAACTGTGTTGATAAGACCCTGTGTAGCAAACATTGACTTGAAAATCAATGAATATGATACAAGCGATGTTGCACATGGTAAGAAGATTGCTGTTCTAAATAAGCCTTTGAACTTGAGATCCTTGTTGTTAAGAAGCTGTGCTAAAAGAATAGCCAGAATTAACATGATAGGAACTTCTACTATTAAATAAAGGAATGTATTTTTCATAGATGTCTTGAAAATTACATCCTGTAGCATTCGAGAGTAATTGTATGTAAGTGGGTTTGCAAACTGGATGTTTACACCCTTACCTGTTTTAAATGATGTAATAAAAGCCTGAATAATTGGATAAAAGCTCATTATGAAAATGAGAATTGTTGCTGGAGTAAGAAACAACCAGCCGGCTGCCAATTGCTTGTTAGCAAGTGTCATTCCATGTTTTTTCTTTTCCACTTTGGCATCCCCTTTCTTTAAAAATGGGAAGTGGGCTAACCACTTCCCAATGAAAATCTAATAATCAGTTATTTGTTTTGATTAAAGTCCCATTTCGAACTTAAGGTTTGTCTCAGCCTCTTCGAGAGCCTGGTCAGCTGTGTATCCGTTCTGAAGAACATTGATAAGAGCTGTTGCAAGAGCTGTTCTTGCCTGATAGTGATAATCTGACTGCTCTACTGTTGGTACATGCTGTGTGTACTCTACGATGTCAGCATAGATAGCCTGATTGTTGAAGTACTCAACACCCTGCTGGTAAACATCTGAGTTTGCAGCTGCTGCACATGTTCCGATAACACCACCGTTAAGAAGAGCATCATCATATGTTGTAGACTGTCCGTCCTCAGCTGAACGACCACCAAATGTGTAAGCTAAGAAATCCTTAGCAAGGTCTGCCTTTGTGCAGTTAGCTGTGATGTAAAGTGAAGAACCACCATTTGAAGCATAGCCTTCCTTACCTGTAAGTGTAGGAGCTGTTGTGATAGCCCACTTACCCTTGTTTGAATCAACCTTCTTGATTGTTGGGATGATCCAGTTACCATTGAATACACCTGCAACCATGTCGCCCTGGATTGCCTGATCTGTGTAATCTGACCAGTCATTTGCAAGGTAAAGAACGTTGTCCTGCGCAAGTGTTACGAGTGTGTTGAATACGCTAACAAGTGTCTCATTCTCTGTGATGTATGGCTTTCCATCCTTGAACTGTGAAACGCCTTCCTCCTGAAGCATCATGTAGAATAAGTCGTTTCCATCACCATCCATGCAAAGGAGGTACTTGCCTGTCTCAGCGTATACCTTCTTACCAATCTCATCGAACTTATCCCAAGTAATACCTGTTACATCATCAATTGTGTAACCACACTGCTCAAGAAGATCTGTCCTATATGCAAAGATTGCTGTACCTGCATCTACAGGGAAGCCATAGTGCTTGCCATCAACTGTAGAGTATGAAAGCTTCTCTGCTCCAAGTCCTGCCCAATCACAGTTTGCATCGTTAGCATCCTGCCATGCATCTGGGTAGTTTGTAACGTACTGCTGGAAATAGTGATCCTGGAAAAGTACGATATCTGGTAATGTGCTGTAGTCACCAGCTTCTGCTGCAAGTGTAATTGCATTTTCAACATCTGAAGACTGTGACTGTGTGATGATTTCAAGCTTGAAATCAGGGTTTACATCCTGATAATCTTTCTCAGCTGCCTGAAGTGCTGGGATGTTGAAGTTCTCGTCCCAAGCGTAAACTGTAAGTGTGTTCTCGTCTGCTGACTGAACATCTGCTGCTGCAGCGCCTTCCTCTGTTGTAGCTGCTGCATCTGTTGTTGTGTCTGTGCTAGCTGTTTCTGAGCTTCCGCAAGCAACCATTGATGTTGCCATTGCTCCAACAAGCATGAGTGAAAGTAACTTTTTCTTCATTTCTCTTCCTTCTCCTTATTTGTAAAAAATTCTGGCGTCTAATTGTGCACCTTGCACAATTATCAACTGTTTTAACGCCCCTCATATGGTCATAATACTAGTCTAAGCCTTTTTTGTGTCCAATAGAAATGCGCTAAAAAATTGCAAATTCGACTATTTACTCATCTGTGTATAAGTGTTTTTCAACTAAAATGTGGCGAAAATATGAAGAAAAACCACTAAAATCCACTAAAAAAAGGATGGTTTCTACCATCCCTTCTTTGCACTAATTTTATAATTTTTCTTGGTTATTCCAAGGGTATTTTCCTCTTTCTTCCACTGGTACGGGGTCTTTCCCGTCAATTTTTTGAAATTCCTGTTGAATGTGGACGGCGTCTGATAACCAACCCTAAAACCAACCTCTTCCATTGCGTAATCCTTATTCTGGATTATCTCACAGGCCTTATCTATTCTCACCATATTCAGATAATCAAGAGGCTTCATGCTCATGCTCTCTTCAAAAATACGTCTGAAATGACTCTCAGACAAACCGCATTCATGGGCCACATCCGACATTTTTAAATCTTCAGCGTAATGCTCTGAAATATAGCTTACACTCTTCTCGATGTAGCTGCTTAAACGCTTTTCCTCAAGGGTAAGGCTTGAGCTCATATCCTCATTTATGCGAAGAAGCTCTGCAACAAATGCCCTAAGATAACCTCTTACCGCATCCTTGTAATATGGTTTTTTCTCTCTGTACTCTTCAATGATGTTCCTGACAATATTCGTCAGAGCCTTATTCTGATTCCACTGGACAATATAGCCCTGATTATTGATTCTCTTAATAACTTCCTCTGGAAGCATTCGCTTAAACTGCATTTCATTTCGAATGTAGCTGTCTAAATCAATGTACAGGTATTCCCACTTACAGATTCCGTGATTAAAGCTTTTTGTTTCATGGGGAATATTCTCAGGAATAATCGTGATAATTCCACCCTTATAGGCTACATTTGACTCCTCAATTGTAAGCATACCATTTCCCCAATAACAGTATCCTATTTCCATGTAATTGTGGAAATGCAAAAGGTTCTCCTTCTCTGCACCGTAACTGCGAACCCAAGTATTTCCCAAAAGAGCCATTACATAATGCCCGTCAGGAATCTCATAGTATCTGTATTCAATCTGTTTTTTCTGCTTTGCCATAATCTCCCTGTTCTAAACCGCCTTTATTTCTGGTATTCTTCCCTCACAAATCGCCTGAATACCTCTATCGATCTTTCTACCTTTTCTGTATCTATGCAATATGCCATTCTGAAATATCCTGGACATCCAAAATTATCAGCAGGCACTAGTATTAAATCATATTTCTTAGCCTTCATGCAAAAGGCATTTGCATCTTCCTCAAGAGCCTTTGGAAAAATATAAAAGGTTCCGCCTGGACGAACCACCTCAAATCCCATATCCACTAAAGAGTCATAAATGATATTCATATTACGCTCGTATACGCTAAGGTCACTTGTCTCGTCAAGAACCTTGCTCACTGCCAGCTGAGATGTAGATGCTGGACAGTTGTGGCCTATTCCACGGCTAATCTGACCCATAATAACTGCCAGTATATCCGCATCTGTAGCCTTTGGATTTACAGCTACATAGCCTATACGCTCTCCAGGAAGTGAAAGACTCTTTGAAAACGAATAACAGGTCAACGTGTTGTCATAATATTTTGCAGGATATGGACATTCTTTTCCATCAAAGACAATTTCACGATATGGCTCATCACTGATAAGGAAAATATCATGACCGTATTCCTGCTGCTTTTCCTCCAAAATACCAGCAAGTCGCTTGATTGTCTCCTCACTGTATACTATTCCAGTAGGATTGTTTGGAGTGTTTATCAACACAGCCATTGTCTTCTCATTTAGGATATCCACAAAAGCATCAAAGTTTATCTGGAAATCCGCAGTACTAGGAGGGACAACCTTCATTATTGCCCCAGTCCTGCCTATATACTCGTTATATTCTGGGAAGAAAGGTGCAAAAACAATTATCTCATCTCCCGGTTCAGTAACCAGCCTAAAAGCATGTGCCAATGCTCCTGCTGCACCGATTGCCATGAAAATATGCTTTGCCTCATAAGAAATTCCGAAACGCCTAGAGATGGATTTAGCCACAGCACTTCTGACATCCTCTATACCAAGAGATGGGCTATATCCATGAATTGCCATTGGATCTTCATCCTGATACATCTTAACAACAGCATCAGTATAGCCTGTTGGACATGGAACGCTTGGGTTACCAAGACTGTAATCAAATACATTCTCGTAACCAATCTCCTTGCCACGGGCTGTTGCATACTCACTGAGCTCTCTGATGATAGACTTCCCCTCAAGCATCTTCTTATACGACTTGTTAATCATGACATTCTCTCCCTTTCTAGCCTAAACCAAATTCTACTGTCTTCTATTTATGCCTTCTGTCATGCTCCTTGAAATAGTCGGTCTTGTCAACGTGCATCAATCTATCTGCCTGATTGACTAGCCCCTTAACATCTTCTGCAGTATCCGCCCATACCGCACCAACAGCAATGGAAACATTTTTTGCTTTCTTTTTCAGCTTATCTACCTGCTCATAAAAGTGCTCCTCACTAATCTGAGGAATCAAAGCAACGAATTCATCTCCGCCTATCCTGTAGCAATATTTTTTCTTGAAGGCCGAACCCATAATGGTTGCAACTTCTTTTATAACATTATCACCACCATCATGTCCATGCTCCTCATTGTACATCTTTAAACCATTTATATCTATAAAACATACACCAATAGACACATTTAATTCCTCAAGCATGTGGTCTGCAGCTGCATATGCATTCCTATTTCCCAGTCCTGTCAACTCATCATGGGCACTAATGTGCGCCATTTCCTGAGCCAGTCTATAGTTTTTCACTTCCTCAGACAGGAAAATGCTAATTGATTCTACCACCTCTTTGACATTGACATCTAAATCAAGAGAATAATTGTCCACCACAAGATACCCAATTATATGGCTCTTATCCCTAAGTGCAGAAACAATATATCGTGAAATTGAACCTTCCAGAATTGAGCGATAGGCCGCAACATCCTCACCACTTATCTCCGTTATATCCTCAGCAAAATAAACATCCTTATCTTTCAATTGATGATTCCAGAGTGTAAAGAAATCACACTCCTCAAAAACCTTTTTTGTTGGCAGTCCTATTCCACTTACCCTGTCTGACCAGAAATGTATTTCTCCCAGCTTACCATGCTTGCTTTCAATGATTCCAACTCTATCAGCATGTAAAACCTTGCCAAGTTCATTTAACGCATGCTTCACACCTTTTTTGAATTCATTTCTTGAAAGCTCTTTTGCGCAATCTAAAATAACGTTAGTAGAATTCGTTGTAATTACACGCTTTTCTTCCTTACGTTTTTCTGCGGTTACATCATGAATAATAAAGGCACAAAATCCCTTTTGATAAACTGGGACTGCCCAAAATTCAAACCATCTGTTAAATTGTGTGTTGTAGGTGCTGTTAATTACCGATTGGCGCATGATAGCTGCCTGATAGCTGAGTTTAATCCAATCCTCATCGCGATTGCTTACGGTTGTATAATAAGTTGAACCAATAAGCTCGCTTGTCGGTTTTCCAACAAGCGAGGCATATTTCTCGTTAACAAACAGGAACAACATATCCTTAACCGTTCCAAAAGGATCAGTCACCACTTTAAAAACACAGCATGCATCAGGCAAATCTCTGAGCATATATAGAATATCCTGAGCTGAAAATTCAGCATTACCCATCAAATCTTTTCCACTATTATCCATCTTGTCCCTCTAGCGGAAGAATGACATCTCCTCATCCAATACTTTAGCAATCTCATTCAAGCCATTAGCTTTGCTTGAAAGAACCTCCATTGTGTCTGAAAGATCCTGCATTGAAGCCCTTGTTTCCTCAGAGCTTGCTGCATTCTCCTGTGAAATAGATGACAGGTTTGTAATTGTATCTGAGATAGAATTACTTGCTGCTTCTGTCTTGTCTACATTTTCAACAATTTCTTTTGTCAGAGCAACTGACTTATTAATATCGTCAATCAATAAGTCAACCTGCTCGATTGTTCTGTGAATTGTGCTTCGCTGCTTGCTGATAGCTTCCTGTACACTACCGGCCTCAGCCATGGTCTTGTTAGAATCTGATGCAAGACCCTTCATAGCCTCCTGAATATTCTGAGCCGCTGCTGCAGACTGATCTGCCAGCTGACGAATTTCATCTGCTACTACTGCGAAGCCCTTACCAGCTTCACCAGCTCTTGCTGCCTCAATACTTGCATTTAACGAAAGAAGATTTGTCTGGGCTGCAATTGCATCAATAATCTGAACTGCTTCACTAATAGTTGTAACAGCAGTATTTGTATTTCCAATCAAATCAACAATACCATCAATTGCTGCAATACTTTCTCGTGTTGACATTCTAAGCTCAGTAAGCTTATCCTGACTGGCCTTTGAGTTCTCCTGCATAGAATCTGCAAGGCCCTGCATCTCCTCAGTATTAGCTGTAATCAATTGAACTGCGTCATTGATATCATTGACATTCTCAACTGCTTCCTGAAGGGCATCTGCCTGACTTGAAGCACCAGTTGCAACCTGAGTTACTGCTATTGTTACATTATCTGCTGTTTCGGCGATAGTCTGAACAGTTTCGTTAAGATATCCTGCTGAATCATCCACCTCATTCGATGATACCCTGGCATTTCCAATAACTTCTCGAATCTTTGCTGCCATATCGAAAAGAGCATTAGACATCTCACCCAATTCATCTTTTCGATCTTTAACCTTATCGGAAAGTCTGATTTCCAAATCACCTGTTGACATCTGACGAACAGCTCTAACGTTTTCATCAATAGCCTTAATGATTTGTATAATGTAAAGCACTGCAATTATTGCAAATACGATAATAATTCCAAATGAAATAGTAACAGTCCAAGCTACTTTCTTACTTATGTACTCTGTAACTTCAATTTTTCTTAAACCAACAAATGCCATTCCATAAATAGCACCATCATTATCCTTTAAAGGAATATACGCTACATAATATGGCTGCTCATTAATCATTACGTTTTCTGCAGAATATCGGTTTCCTTTATTTAATACTTCTTCGATTATAGCGTCGCCAGCTTTTGTACCTACTGCGCCTTCGATACTTGAGCGCTCACGAGTGTCCCCTCTAAAGAAAGTATAATCATAACCCGTTTCTTCATGCATTTCCTGCTCAAGAGTAATGCTTACTGCATCCTCTGCAGTTACGGTCTCTGCCATATAGCCTAATACCTGGGCATATGATGCACAAGTGGCCATTACGCCAGTTTCAACTTCGTATTCCATGCCTCGACGCATATTTGTAGTACCAACAATTGTGGCTGCCACGCCTACACATACTAACGACGCAATTAATAAACCCAAAATAGCTGTTCTCAATGACGAAAGCTTTACCATTTTGGCTAGTTTATCCATTGTCCGTACATTTTCCTTGCTCTCCATATTCGACCTCCGTTTACTCTCTCCCTTGGCCGATTGAACAGTATTACTCTACAAGGCTAGAAAACCGACTATTTGGATTATAGCCTATAACTACGTACAAACTGTGAAAAAAGTGTAAAAAAAGGCAACTGTTGTAACGTTGTGAACAGTTGCCCTTTAATGATTATTATCATCGTCTAATTCTATATTTAAACTTATGTCTATACCACTATCTTCAAGCTTACTTCGATTTATCTTTTTCTTAGCCTCATGAAGCATTGCCTTTATAGCTTCCAAATCTTCGTAAGCATCGTCGGAACTATATGGTTTACTCTCATCTTCAAAATTCCAACCCATAGAATAATACCTCTAGAGTTCTCCCAGTAGTACTAGTCTAACAAATTAGTTTGAAGAAATGATGTCTTTATCTCTTTATTTAAGGAACTCTTCAACCTGTCCCTCAATAATCTTCATCAAACGCTGTCTGGCTTCAACTGCAGCCCATGCAATGTGAGGTGTAATAATAAATTTATCGCTATCTTTGATTCTTACCAAAGGATTATCTGGTGACATAGGCTCAACATCAAGTACATCCAAGCCTGCTGCAGCAATTTGTCCACTTTCTAAAGCCTCTGCAAGATCTTTTTCCACAATAATTGGACCTCTGCCAACATTTATTAGAATGGCTGACTTTTTCATTTTTGAGAAAGCTGCTGCATCCATAAGATGCATAGTATTCTCATCCAATGGTGCATGAATTGAAATAATATCAGATTCCTTCAAAAGTGTATCAAAATCCACTTCCTTGAACTCATTGTTATGATTTCTACCACTAGTCGAGTAGTAAGAAACATTTGCACCAAAGCAGGTTGCCACCTGTGCAACTCTCTTTCCTATAGCCCCAAGACCGATGATTCCCCAATTTTTTCCACTAAGCTCGTGGAAATGCTTTTCAAAATGGGTAAACATCTTGTCACCTACATATTTCTCACTCTTAACATAGTTGTCATAGTAATTAAGATGCTCCAGCAAATAAAAAGCTAATGAAAATGTGTGCTGTGTCACTGCCTCAGTAGAATATCCAGCCACATTGCGCCATTCTATTCCTCTGCTTGCAAGAAATTCCTTATCCAGATTGTTAGTACCAGTTGCTGTAACACATACAAGCTTAAGATTCTTGGCCTGTCCCACTGTAGCCTCATTTACAAGCACCTTATTTAGTACAATAATATCTGCATCTTTTACTCGCTCAGGTACCTCCTCAGAAGATGAATAATCATAGATAACCACTTCTCCAAAGTTTTCAAAAGCCGATAAGTCAATATCTTCTCCTATTGTTTTTCTGTCTAAAAATACTATCTTCATAATCTACCTCTCTTAATTACTCTTTAGAAATTGATTTTTGTAATTCCTCGATACCTTTTTCTATATTCTCTTCTGAAATTTTACTACAAGACAACAATATTAGCACATCATCTTTTTCTTTTTGCAAGATTGTTACCTTCACTGACGATTTCTCTAATCTCTCCTTCACATTAGGTTCGCGGATAAGTATTCCCATCTCCATTCCGCTATCCCCGAATAGAATCTCTGTGTTATCTCCAAATTTCTTTTCAACACATTGCTGCAATCTTTGCCTTTTTTCTCCGTACAGCCTTTTTATCTTTTTCAAATGCCTTCTCAGATGACCATCTCGCAAAAATTGACTTAAAGCAATCTGTTCTGCCTTAGATGCCGTCTGATTATAATATGGTTTTATCCCTTGATATTTTTCTCTTACCCCCTTAGGCAAAATGAGGTAACTAATTCGCACACTAGGTAATAATACTCTTGAAAATGATCCCAAAAAAGCAGTATTCTCACCTCCGGTAAGAGCATATAAGCTTGGTGTGGCTTTCGTTGAAAATACAAAATCGTTTTGATAATCATCCTCTATTATCAAATGATTATTTTTAATTGCATGATTAATAAGCTCTCTCCTACGCTTCATGGTCATAACCTCTCCCCATTTTGTCATATAAGATGGAGCAACATAAATTACATGAGACTCTTTATTTCTGTATGCCACCTCGAATCCTGCATTTTTAAAGGTTGTGGCACCCTCGATAAAATCCTTTGTAGGAAAAGAAATAGTGCGCTCACCTGGTACCAAAGCAATTAGTATTTGCAAAAGATTTTGGAAGCCAGCTCCAATAACAACATCCTCTTTTGTGCAGATTATATTTCTAGTGCGACGCACATATTTTACAATCTCCTCCCTCAAATCCTCCTCTCCTTGATTGTCGGCATATGAAAGAAGCCTGTCTTCCTGTCTCAGAGCAGATTTCATATACCGTCTCCACAAATCAAGGCATGACACCAGTTTATCCTCTCCAATAGTAGCAAAATCATATTTTATTATTCTGTCTTCGCTTATTTTTGAGTTTGTGGCTGCTTTATCCTCCAGATGGTTGCGTTTAGCCATCTCCGAAACAAAAAAACCGACTTTCTCTACAGAATATATATATCCATCTGCTGCGAGCTGTTGATATGCTGTTTCAACTGAAGTCTTACTTACATCAAGTGATTTTTCGCACTCTCTTATAGATGGCATTTTCTGCCCTATCTCTAGCCCTCCATTACGTATTTGATTTATGTAATATTCATATACTTTTTCATATATCTTCATATCTGTCCCCTAAAAAATAATTGTATTTGAGCATTTCTTCGATAACAGTTTGATGGTATTATAGCTCCAACATAAGAGCAGGAAAAGTACTTTTTCATTTTACGACATAGGAGGATTCATCATGAGCGACACAACATTATCTATTACAAACACTGATAAGACTAGAAAAATGATTTTTGCAGCGCTTTTTGCCTCACTTACCTGTGTCTCTACGATGATTATCAAAATTCCTACACCTACTAATGGCTACATTCATCCAGGAGACGGATTTGTTCTACTTAGCAGTTTATTGCTTGGTCCAGTTTGGGGAACTCTTGCAGCTGGTATCGGCTCAGCCCTTTCAGATTTGATTGGAGGCTATTTCATTTATGTTCCTGCCACCTTTATTATTAAATCCCTCACAGCTTTAGTTGGTTACTATGTCTTTCATTTTCTACTTCGACTTATTGGTACTAATACTAATGCACCGCAGCTTATTTTAGGCGGTATCGCAGGGGAGTTCATTATGGTTGCTGGGTATTTTCTTTTTGAAATTTTTATGCTATCAGTTTTGAATGATACAAGTCTTGAAGCTTCAACAATAGCTTCTGCTGCGAGTATCATTCCAAATATAATTCAGGCTATGTTTGGAGTTATTATCTCCACAATTTTATATCCTATCCTATTCAAAAAGCTGCCTATTTAAGGCAGCTTTTCTAATATCACTATTTCATTTTCTGTCACATGGCAAGGGAGGTTCAATACCTCTACTCCAATATCTATAGCCTCTTTTAATGCAACTCCAAACTCTGGATGTGTTTCAATATTAGGTCTCACCTCCGTTATGCTATTCACTTGAATCACAAAAGCAACCATGGCTTTATATCCCTTTTTAGTTGCCCCAGCCAACTCTCGTAAATGTTTTACTCCACGTTCTGTCGGAGCATCTGGAAAATAACCAATTCCGTCTTTTATCAACGTGCAGCCTTTCACTTCAAGCAAATACTTGTCTTCGCCCTTTTCCATATAAAAATCAATTCTTGAATTTCCATGCTTGTATTCAGGAATAACCAAATCATAATCCTGCTTCATCAGCCATTCTTTTACTACCGCATTTGGGGCCTGTGAATCGATATTTATTATCCCAATTGGGGTATCTACTGCCACCAAATCATAAAGTGTTTTGCGTTCAGGGTTATTTGCCTTTTCTAAATATACTGTCCTTCCAGGAATTAATAGTTCCTTACATCTGCCTGTATTTTTCACATGAACTGTGATTTCCTTGCCTTCTATTTCAACCTGTGCAATAAATCGATTTGGCCTAGATAAGAATTTTGCTTCAACAATTTCTTTATACTTCATTAAATAGCCCCTAACTGCATTCTGTAATATTTTTCATATAAGCCGCCTTCTTTTATCAGCTGCTTGTGTGTTCCACGTTCTTTTATTCCGTCACCATCTAATACAATTATTTCATCTGCACCAAGGATTGTTGATAAGCGATGAGCAATAGTTATAGTTGTCCTTCCCACTGCAAGCTTATCAAGGCTTTCCTGTATGTATCGCTCACTTTCGTTGTCAAGGGCGCTAGTGGCCTCATCCAAAATAAGAATCGGCGGATTCTTTAGGAATACACGTGAAATAGATATACGTTGCTTTTGTCCTCCAGAAAGCCTTGTTCCTCGCTCACCTACCTCTGTGTCAAAACCATTTGGAAGGCTTTCTATGAAATCAAGAAGGTCCGCGTTCTTTGCAGCCTCTACTATTTCATCCATTGTGGCATCTGGCTTTCCATAAGCTATGTTCTCCTTTATAGTTCCGTTAAACAGATAAACATCCTGCTGTACGATGCCAATGTAGGAACGAAGGGATTTCTGTGTAACCGTCTTTACATCTACTCCATCTATGCACACCTGTCCTCCAGTCACATCATAAAATCTTGGTATCAAAGCACAAAGTGTAGTCTTTCCTCCTCCAGAAGGTCCTACAATGGCCACTGATTTTCCTGCATCAACATGGAGATCGATATTTTCCAGAACTGTCTCCTCTTCCTCGTAAGAGAATGACACATTCTTAAAATCAATCACACCAGTAACATCTTTAAGCTCTTTAGCATCTGGTCTATCTACTATTTCAGGCATTGTATCCATGACCTCTATAAAACGTTCAAATCCAGCCAACCCCTTTTGGAGCTGTTCTGTAAATTCCACAAGTACATTTACTGGATTAATAAAAATATTAATATAAAGGGCATAAATGGCCAAATCCTCGCCCGTCAGCTGTCCTTTAGCAATGAAGCATCCTCCTGCCACTAATACCGTTATAAACATAAGTCCTTCAAAGAGGCTGTTTCCCGCATTAAAGGTTCCCATAAGGATGTAATTCTGTTTCTTAGAAGATAGGAATGATATATTGCTTTTATCAAACTTTTCTGTCTCAATATCTTCACCCGTGAAGGACTTTACTACTCTGATTCCACCAAGAGTATCCTGAAGTGATGAATTAATTCCAGCAATCTTCTTGCGATTATCTGCAAATGTAGCACGCATCTTCCTATTCTGCTTAATTGCAAATATCGCCATAAAGAATACCACTACCATCAGACAGCTAGTCATTGGCACATTAATTCTCATCAAAAGAATTAATGAACCAATTATCTTAATTACTGAAATAAAAATATTCTCTGGGCCATGATGTGCAAGCTCCGAAATATCAAATAAATCAGATACCAGCTTACTCATCATCTCTCCAGTGTTGTGATTGTCATAATATGAAAAAGAGAATGCCTCATATCGTTCAAAAAGCTCACGTCTCATCCCAGATTCCATTTGGGCTCCCATCATATGCCCTTGATAACTGACATAATATCTACATGCGCTTCTAACGATATACATAGCAAGCAACAGAAACGCAATCATTCCAAGCTTACTGAGGATTACCTCTGGAGCCTCAAGAAAAAGAGTAGCTCTTAATATCCTTAGAAACTGCGGAAATGTAAGATCAATGATTGAAAGTACTGTAGCACATATCAAATCTAAAACGAATACACCTATATATGGTTTGTAATATGGGATAAATCTTTTGATAAGCTTCACCTGGTGCCTCCTTATTTTCTCTGTCTATACTTTATCTCCAAATCTGTTCCTTAAATTATAGCTATTCCGTAATTGTAATTCAAAGAAATAATACCTATAATTTCACTGAATAAACTAATTCTTGAGAGGTACATTATGATTAAAACAATAATTTTTGACATTGGTGGCGTTCTAATCGGATACGACTGGACTAAATATCTGATGAAGGAATTTGATTATGATGAAGTTCTTGTAGAAAAAATTAAAGCTAATGTATTTGGCAATCATAAATGGGATGAAGTAGATAGAGGTGTTCTTACGAACGAAGAACTTGAACAGCTCTTTACCAAAGATGCTCCCGAGATTAAAGAAGAAATTCTTCATTTTTGGCATACTGCTGGAAATGCCCTTTGGCAGTATGATTTTGCAAAAGATTGGATAAATGAACTTAAAAATAGAGGCTATCAAGTCCTTTTCCTTTCCAACTGGTCATCACACTTAAGAGAGCTTGCAGTAAAGCAGCTTGATTTCCTGCCTCTTCTTGATGGTGGTGTCTTCTCATACGAAGTGAAACTTATCAAGCCAGACCACGCTATCTACCAGACCATTGTTGATAAGTACAATCTTAATCCCTCAGAATGTGTATTTCTTGATGACAGTGAAAGAAACGTCATCGGAGCCAGAGAATTTGGAATGAATGCGGTTTGGGTTGAAAATAAAAACCACGATATTGCTGTTAATGGATTAGAAGAGCTGCTGTCAACTTCATAGAGACTTCGTTCTTTTAATTCTTTTCTTAGCAGGAGTAATCGCATTTTGTGGACACACTAATAGACAAAGATGACAACCAACACACTTGCTGCCATCTAGCTTTGGTATACGATTTTCAAATTTGATAGCCTGATGGCCACCATCATTGCAGGAAATCATACAGCGTCCACAGCCAATGCACTTATCCGAAATGAACTTAGGAAACAGAATCGTATCTCGTTCCAAAACGTCGGTGCTATCGCTGACTAAATCAATTCCCGCTCCAATTATATCTTTTATTGAATTGTATCCCATCTGAGTAAGATAGTAATTCAATCCAGCCTTCAAATCATCAATTATTCTATATCCATACTGCATTACTGCAGTAGTTATCTGAATTGACCCTGCTCCTAGGGTAATAAATTCAAGAGCATCTTTCCAGGTTTCAACACCACCCATTCCACTGATATGTATGCTCTTGAGTTTTGGATTCTGAGCTATTTCTGATATAAATCTCAGAGCAATTGGTTTTACCGCATTTCCGCTATATCCACCCAATGCAGACTGCCCATGCACTGCTGGTTCAGGAACAAATGTAATAGGATTAACACCAGTAATACTTTTGATTGTATTTATAGCAGCGATTCCGTCTGCGCCCCCTCTAAGAGCAGCCTCAGCCGCTGGACTCATTGTGGCAACATTAGGAGTTAATTTTGCAAGAACTGGAATTGAACAACTGCTTTTTGCAGCCCTGGTGTATTGTTCCACAAGCTCTGGAATCTGCCCTATATCCGAGCCTAGTCCATCCTCCTGCATATTCGGGCAGGAAAAATTAAGTTCGATGGCATCCGCTCCATTTTCCTGGCACAATCGCGCCAACTCCCCCCACTCTGCTTCATCCTGTCCCATGATAGAAGCCAAAATGAACTTTGTAGGATAATTCTTCTTTAATCTCCTAAAAATCTCCATGTTTTCAGCTACGCTATGGTCAGAAAGCTGCTCGATATTTTTAAAACCGATTATACTTCCATTGTCTCCTGTTATTGCTGAAAAACGAGGCGAAGCCTCATGTATCTCAAAGGAACAAATGGTCTTAAAGCATATTCCGGCCCACCCCGCTTCAAAGGCTCTGGCACACATATCATAAGTTGATGCCACTACCGATGAAGAGAGCATAAAAGGATTATCCAGTGGAATTCCACATAATTCACACTTTAATCTGTTCTCATCTGCTGGTATCTCAATCTCTACTTCAGGTCGAACTGTCTCATGCAGTCTTGTCATCAAATCTTTTATTTTTACATCACCGCTTTTTACACATGCTTTTTCGCATGGTGCAGCACAATTAGCACAGGGATTCTCTAATGGAATTTCAAGAGCAGCGATGTCCTCATTACCAAACCAAACATGTCTTAATATCTCGCCTGGCTGCATAAATACGCAGGCCATATTGCATGGTCCGTCATAACATAATACGCAACTAATCATATCAGAACGTTTAACTATATTTTTTATGACCATAAGATTCCCTCATAATTTACAGACAATATATAGTAACAGCTTAATAATACAATAAAATTATGTCAGTTTTAGGTTCTTATGTTATACGTTTTCTATTTTGGCACACACGTGTGCCAAAACTATCTTTCTATAATTTTAGCATACTAAAATATAGCAGTCACTCTGAGAAATGCTTCGAATTTCTCAGAGGATACTGCTGTCGCCGTACCCCACATAAAAAGAGGAGCCAAACCCTCTTGGAAATAAATTTCCATCAGATTTGACTCCTCTTTTTATATGCTGCTACTTCTCGTAGCTACGCTTCTAATCCTGTACGTATGGCATAAGTGCAACGCGACTTACTGTCCAATAATAAGGACGCATTCTCAGTCACTATTGGTAACTATGCCCCCGACTCGTAAATAGATAAAAGCATTATTAAGTACTATTAGTCTTTATAAACCATAAAAAATAGGTCTATAGATATGTACTTTCATTATATATATGTCCGAAGAAAGAGCTCCTTCTAAAAATCCTTCCATTTCGCAGATAGATTCTGCATCGCTTCCTTCTTCTTTTCATCAGTGCATTCAGCGTATACTTCCATAGTGGTTTTGATGTTCTTATGGCCCATTACACTCTGAATCACTTTTAAATTAGTTTCGTTCTCACAAAATCGAGTACAGAAGGTGTGTCTCAAATAGTGACATGAGAAGTGTGGTAACAACTCTGGCTCTCTTCGCTCTCTGGCTGCTCGTACCTCTTCCTTCATATTGTAAGCCTCTGTGATACGTCTGATAGCTGCATTGATATTCTGCTCTGATAGAACATTTCCCTGTTCATTCTTAAAAATGAAACCGCTCATTCCATCTATCTCTGTTTCATTGAAGCCTGTCTCACACTGTTCCTTGTACACTCTATCAAATGCTTCGTATACCTGATCCAGCATCGGAATTGTTCTAATACCTGCCTCAGTCTTTGGAAGTGATACCGTCATTCTTTCCTTCTTATTAAATCGACTTTTCTTAGCTCTAACCAATGCGTGATTAATGCTAATCATTCGATTTTCCATATCGATATCTTCCCAACGAAGCCCTATAAACTCACCACAACGACAACCAGTACCTAATAATACTGTAAAAGCTGGACTCCAATGATCAAATACTGGATGACCATCAATGAAATCCATAAAAGCCTTCTGCTGGTTGATAGTAAGAGCATTTCTAACACCCTTATTCTTACCAAGCTCAGCTGACATCTCATGATAAGCATCATTACATGGATTACTTCTTATTATTTCATCCCTAACTGCCATCTGAAATGTAGGATGCAAACAGCAATGTATGGTTCCTACTGTATTAGGCTTTATCTTGTCGTCCTCGACTAGCTGCTGATAGAACTTCTTAACATCAGAGAACTTGATATCTCCAATCAGCCTTTCACCAAAGCCTTTTCTAACATGAGCATTATACATAAGCTCGTAGTTTGTCTTAGTTGTCATTCTCAGATTGGTCTTTACTGCCATGTATCTGTCGAATGCCTGGTTTACTGTAACATGTCCTCTTATATAATTATCAATCCCATCTAGCTGGTCTCGTTTGATTTCGTCTTCTCGTTCGCGCAGCTTCATCAAGTCTACTGAATAGATAGTCCTGCGCTTTTTACGTGAGTCTAGGTAAGTGTACAGATAGCGACCTTCCTTTGGTCTATATTGTTCACCTGTTCTAAGTACTCTTCCTTTATTATCCTTTCTGGCCTTTGCCATAACTGCCTCCTTCTTACTAATAAGAAAGAAGCTCCTGCCTTAGCTATTCTGAATAAACCTTTTCAAGTCCCTCCAAAATAACCTGTGTCTTTGTTAATGATTTCTGTTTGGAATATGCTTCTAAGCGAGAATACTGTTCCGCTGTTAAACGAAGCGTCACTATTCTGTTCTTAGGATCATCAGCCTTAGGCCTTCCACCCTTGTTCTTTTCCTCGCTCATCAATATTCCTCCTACAACAAATATTATAGTTTTTGTAATACAATAACGCAAGAGTTTCTTTCTACAATCTAAATGATTCCAAATACTGGTCGAACACCTCTGTGTTTACCAAACAAAGCTTGTCCAGCTTATACACTGCGCCTGCATCATGGGCCATTCTTTCAAACTTCTTTTGACACATGGAGTACATTTCTGCACCTTCTTTATATCTTACAAACTTCTTGTTTTTGATTTCCTGATCCATTTGCTATACCCCCTGCACCTTTGAATATCTCACGCTTGTAAACGCTATTACATTTGCCTTTATTTCTTTCTTAATTCTTCTAACCCTCTGATATGCTGACTCGTACTGAATGCCTCGCTCGTCTGCTATCGCTGTTAAATCCTTTTCCTTTAATAAGAAGCTTTGAATCAACAACATGTCATTCTCCTTCAGCTGCTGCATCTGGCTGTTAAACAATTCAAAGTCTCTTCGCATCTGTCGAAGCACTGCTGCATCTCTCATGAATTCCTCATCATGATCTGTATCATCCAGCACTCCATCTGAGAAATCACAAGCTATAATTGCATCTCTTAATGATACATTTCTAATAGCCTGGTTTGCTGTACGGTCACTATGGAAGCCTCCACCTTGAACACGTACTCCTAAATCTCCTCTGTCTTCTCTGCGATTGAAGTCCTGCTCTTCCTCAATCATGTACACTAATCCTTGTGTATAGCTCTCAATGATTCCTGTAAATCTTGAATAGTTCTTACAGATATAATCCACTCTCTTCTCAGGTGTTAAACCTGCATATTTTTCTAATACATTAGCCTCAGCCATACTCTTATTCCTCCTATTGAATCTGATGTATGTCTTTGGCAAACCGGTTTGTCCTCTTGACTTCTTTATAATACCCGGTAATACTTCATGGTTCGATGTATGAACCGACAACAAAAGGTTGTCGCTATGACAACCTTCACAAATAAAAAAGCACTACCAAAATTGGTAATGCTATATACTTCAGTCTCACGTAGTCTCAATATGTAAATGAGACTACATGAGACTAGCGTGAGACTGATTATATATAAATCCTACTTTTTGTGATAAAACTGCGTGATTTTAACAACTTTAGTCTCATTATTTAAATGAGACTGCATGAGACTAGCATGAGACTATGTTTACTTTAATTTCCAAATCCCATCTGCTTTATCATAAAATGCCCCAGTCACAACTTTGATTTTTGCATACTCTCTAAAGACTGTTGCTCTAGAAATGTCAAACTCTGACATAACCTGTTCGACTGTAAGATATTTATTGTCGCATATCATATTATAAATTTTTTGCTGTCTTTCAGATAAAGTTTTCTTCTCTTCTGCTTCTTTTGCTGCTGTCTCGTTAAGCGGAATAACTATTTTAAAAACATCATCTTCAAACAATTCTGGTTTACCACCATCAGAATAGATAGGCGTATATTTATATAAGTTTCTCACACCCGAGCCAAGTGTATCAGTACGTCCTATATTAGCAAAGAAACTCTGAATAATTGGATTCTTAGGATATGGCTGAAACTCATCCTGCATTATATTCCCATGTTTCCTTGGTATACACCAATTTTCTGTTTTAAGCCAATCCTTCTCGATAATTAATTTTGCAGGAAATGCACTTGAATAATCTCTATGAACTAATATATTTCCTATTACTTCTCTTGAAATTAAATCTCGTACACTTGTATTAACATTATCAATTAAATAAAATCTATCATCTGTATGCTTTGCTACAAAATCAGTAAGTTGATCATATGCATCTATTAAATTTGTAGTTACCTTTAATCTATCATCATAACGATCAACATTATTAACTCTATATATCGCATCTGTAATATACCCTGGACAACATGATTTTATAACATCATCTTTACCAAATAATAGGACACCTGCCAAATTAAATCCCTGAACACCTGATGAAAAATCTTTTTCCCACAACCCTGCACTTCTAAATATCTCATCATCAGAAAGTTTGAGCCATTCATGATTCGGATTTTTGCTTTTTATAAGATTTCTAACCTTATCAAATAATTCCATACGCAAATCATCCTTAGTGACATATGGGAATATCTTCCTCTCCACATATGTATTACTTTTTCTCGTATATAAATTTTGTAACTGAAGTGGTGAATCCGTTATATCCATATCACCATCTTCATTACGGTCGTAAATTCTATTTGAACATTTTTCCACTGTGGATGTTGGAGGAACATATACCCATAGTAAAAGCTTCTCCTCATATTCATATTCTTCAATAGACAAATATAATGTTGGTGACATTTTAGCTGGATTATTTAGTTGATTAACGAAGTTTTTCTTCATATCCTTAATCATACTAGGATTAAGTCCAATAGGCTTTCCTCCGTCCTTCACTCCCATAATAATATAGCCACCATATCTATTAGAAAACGAGCAAACTGTTTCGTACACGTCTTCCTGTATTCCATTTTGACATGCTTTATATTCTACTGTTATCTTCTCGTCTTTAGACAATAACTCATGCATCAATTCTTTTGTCATAAATAGTCTCCTGTGTATTCATCTATACGCTATATTTCTTAGCCTATTATAACAAAAAATCTATCTACTGTTTATTGATTTAGTTGGTTTAAACAGAATAATCCTAATAGTTTAACTTGCTCCAATGCTAACTGCTCCTGTGTCATATTGTTTTGCTTTCTTAAGGCTTTAATTCTTTCTCCAAATGTCTGTGTATTCAAAAAATCCTCTCTTCCCGGCTAATAACCAGGAAAAGAGGATTCTTTTCTTGTCTCTATATTCAATTGAAGGCACATAGGAAAAGCTCCAGCGATAGCTGGTTATCTTTCCCATGTGTCCCTAGGATTACGATTATCGTCTCCTTATATCATGGGGCCTTCATTCAATTTTAATTTATTGTCGCGTGGGTTAAATAAAAACCCTATATTCATTATCCATTCTCTCAAGAAGCATCTGTTCTGTGTACTTCTTCAAAGTTGATACCTTTTTGCAGGTATGACATTTCAATGTGATATTTGGTAGAACCGGGGCTAATGGCTTACCTACTGCATTGTATGTCAAACCCATAGATTTCTTGCATTTCTTGCAATGAATCTTAATTTCCTGCATGTTTCATAACACCCTCCTTTGAACTGAAATGACAATTTCGTACTGCTAAAAGGAAAAGGGAATCACCTTCCGCATGTACATTTACCCTTTTATTTACTCCCTCAGAAAACAAGAACAACTGTTTGTTTTTATGGTTAAATTATAGGCTAGGACAGGTGTGTATTACAAGTGCAACATACTGCTCAAGTACATTTTAACGGACTTAAATTTCTTGATTATACAGGTCCTCCAGTCCAACATCCAAATAAGTCATCAAGCGTTTGACTGTACTTAATCTTGGATCTGCACCTTCATCAGATTCCATTGAGATAATAGTTCTACGACTAATGCCTGTAGCAGATGCTAATTGATCCTGAGAAATACCTATCCGCTCACGAATCTCTCGCAGATTTGATTTATAATGCTCCATAGATTCCTCCACGTTCATCAGCTATTTATAGAAGTCATCGTTCCATCTTTCAAATTAACTAATTCTTCCTCTGATAACCCCATTTCAGCATCAGATGAATTTGATTTAATAATTCTTGCACTCTTTTTTCAACAATCTTACACACCGCGCCACCTGGAATAACATATACTATCTTTGCTTTTGCCTTCTTGCCAATCTTGTCATAAAGTCTACCTGCGCTCATTGTGTCCCCTTTTACAGTATATGTACTATTTGCCACGTGACCTATGGCCCCTATACCTTTCATCTTTACTAAAATAGCCTCAGCATCATACTCATTATCAGGCTCTTTCTCTAGCTTTATCTTCATTCCTGGTTTAAGAAAATCTGTTCCAAAATAATACTTACAACCTACTAATGTGAAATACTTCTTACTCATAGCAATACCTCCTTGCTACGTGTCTCTTTTTCTGATTCTATAATAAAAAAAGAAGTGCCCTATAAAAAGGACACCCCAAAAACGTTGATTAATGTGCATGCAGGGATGAACTTCTTAAAGATGTACTCTTACGCCAGGGATAAAAAGTCGAAGGATGAAGCTATTGTCAGATATTATGATGATATTCAGTTATATCCTTTTCAGAAAGCGGATCTTTTAAGGTTGCTGGATGAGGCAAATATTGACAATAGTAGCATAAAGCTGAGCTTGATAACCTCATTCGATAGAACCAGAAATACAGGAATAATGACATCAGCAGAGGCGGCGGATTTTATTATTTATGAATTATCGGGAGAGGTGGAAAAGTCGCGAGAGCTGAGCTATAAATTAGCACAGGCGGCTACAAAAAAGATAAAGAGTTACAGATAATAATTGCTAAGGCTGAAAAGCAGGGTCAAAACCCTGCTTTTTGTATGATCAAAAAAATGCACATCGCTTATGTTAGATGCGTTTTGCGCCGCCCGTCGGCCACTGATGCGATAACCAGCGGCCCATGGTTTATGGATAGCGGAAAAGCGTTGGAAATTATTGCCATGTTAATTGATAGGATACTGTTCGATTTCAAGCCGTTTCTCGAATTCATCCAGAGGAAGCGGCTTGTCATAATAGTATCCCTGAGCATTGGTAGTATTCTCTAAGAGAATACTACCAATACAGGAGGGTGGTTCCTAGACGCGCTTGTTGCACCGCTTACGATAATATCATTATTGTGTAAGTAAATCCACGACATTTATGAGTGTCAAATGATTTGTATTGTGCGCTAATGATAACAGGTTAAGCCAATATGGCAGCAAGGAGGTTGAAACCAGGACCGTTCTTCACCGGAAAGAGGTGATAGAATGTCAAGACCAAGTAAATCTGACAAAAGAAAAGACAAAGACGGATATGTGCTTCGAAAGGGCGAGAGCCAGAAGAAAGGCGATGGTAGGTATGTATACACCTACACGGACGGATATAAAAAACGTCGATATGTTTATGCTAGAACGCTGGTAGAGCTGAGAGAGTTGGAAAAGAAGATCAGGGATGATATGACATTTGACCTGGACTATTCAGCTGCATCTCGAATGACGCTCAATGATCTTTTTGACAGATACATAAAACAAAAGTATAACCTTAAGCCTTCGACAAAACTCAACTATATAAATAATTACAGAAATCATGTCAGGGATGGATTTGGAAAGAAAAGAATAGTTGATATCCGTTACACTGATATTAAAATTTTCTACCATGAATTGCTTGTCGATAAGAAGTTATCTATATCTACAGTTGAGAATATTAATAATGCGATTCACCCTGCATTTAAGATGGCTATAAGAGATCAGCTTCTTATAAGAAATCCCACAGATGATATCATGGGAGAGATTAAGAAAAGCAAGGAATTCAAATCACCGGAAAAGAGAATTGCTCTTTCTATTCCTGAGCAAAAATCATTCATGCAGTTTCTGTATAATAGCCCGGAGTATAAGGGATGGTACCCTATAATTGCTGTTCTTGTGGGAACCGGAATGAGAATATCTGAATGCCTCGGATTGCGTTGGGAAGACGTTGACATGAAGGAGCGGCTGATCAGCGTAAATCACACATTGGAATATAGACCAATAGAGGAACATGGGAGATGTGAGAAGCACATTGAAACACCTAAAACTGATGCGGGTGAACGTACAATTCCCATTTTCGATGAGGTATTTGAGGCTATTTTGCTGGAATACCAGTATCAGAAATGTCTGGGGTTCTGTAAAGAGGAGATAGATGGGTATTCTGGTTTTGTGTTTTCTACAGCAGAGAATAAGACATACCTTCAGACAGCTGTAAATAATGGTATTCATAGAGCTGTTAAAGCTCATAATGCTCAGGAAAAGATTAAGGCAGATCTGGAAGGTCGTGATCCTATTATTGTTCCGGATATAAGTGCTCATAATCTCAGACATACATTTTGTACAAGGTTGTGCGAAGTGGAGCAGAATCTAAAAGTTATTATGAGTATTATGGGACACTCAGATATCAGAACAACTATGGAAATCTATGCAGAAGTCAAAAAAGAAAAGAAGCAGGAAGTCTTGTCTAACTTACAGGGAAAGATTATAATTAGTTAGTAAATTAAAAATACAATATGTATGGCAATGTAAAATAAAGTGTGTAAGTTGGAAATCAATCGTCCTAACCCTACTCTCTTTATCTACAGGTTTCCACAAGCACTACAAGATGGAAAATCCATCTTGTAGTGCTTTTATCATTCTGTAATTATGACTTAAAGAACTTCATTTCTTCATTGAGCTTTTCTGCGATTTCCTTAAGCCCGTTGGCTGATCCCGCAAGAGTTGTTACCGTAGCGGAAAGCTCCTGCATGGAAGCGCCGGTCTCTTCTGAGGATGCGGCATTTTCTTCGGAAATGGCTGAAAGAGCGCTCATGGTATCGACAACAGCATTCTTGGATGTCTCACATGTATCAGCACCATCGGAGATAAGCCTTACACCTCCTACCGTACTTCCGATATCATCAAGCATACCGTTTACCGCATCTAAGGTTTCACCAAGAGCTATCTGCTGCTCATTGTTTCCGTTCTTAACTTCGGCAGCTGCTGCAACTGCAGCTTCAGACTGCTCAAGAAGTGATTCCATCTCAAGTCTGATGTCATCTGCCATCTGCTTGGAGTCCTCAGCAAGTTTACCGATTTCTTCTGCAACAACGGCAAATCCCTTACCTGCTTCACCTGCTCGTGCAGCCTCGATAGAAGCATTGAGAGACAACAGATTGGTCTGGGTTGCAATTGATGTGATGCCTTCAACCTTTTCGCTTATGCTGTTAACGGCATCTTTGGTTGCACTGATCGTACGTGTGATATCATCGATCTTCACTGTCATCTCGGCAGATGAATCCTGAAGCTGAGCAAGGGACCTACTGGAAACTTCCGATGCTTCCTTCATCTTACCTGCAAGAGTTGACAGATCTCCGGAGGATGTCTGCACGCTTCCTACCGCATCGCCAATCCTGCCGACATTTTCTGTTGCCTGCTGGATTTCATCTGCCTGCTGAGTAGCGCCGGAAGCGATTTCCTGAACAGCATTGGATACATCTTCTGCTGTCTGGGATATCTGATTAGCCATATCCGATAGCTCTTCCGAGGATGATCCGACATCGCTGGCTGATTTCTTGATATTTGTAACAATAGCATCCAGCTTATCTATCAAAGAATTGGTTGCGTTTGAAATAAGTCCGAACTCGTCTTTTCTCTTATCGTGCTTTTCTACCTTCTGGAATCTTCCGTCCGACAATGCTTCAAGTGATTTTGCTACAGCTATTGTCGGTGTTGTGAAGCTGTTTGCCATGAAAAGTGAAATAATGATAGCTGCGATCAGAAGAACAGCACCGACGCAAATTACAATGATTGCAGATTTTCTTGCTGCGCTAAGCACATCATCTTCACTGGTTGCAGTACATACATAGAAGTTGGTTGTTTCATTTCTGGCAAAAGCGATGTAATTGTTATTATATTTTTTCTCTAGGTAGAAGCCTTCTTCGTCACTGCCGGTAAAGAAATCAAGGTTAGACATATCCTCTTCTTCGTGAGCACCCTCTCCAATTTCATAAGCAGCATGTGCACATACTTTTCCTGTTCTGTCGATTATAAAAGCATTGGTTGTGTCTGCTGCAAGTATTTCATGAAAATTGTTGAGATCATAGTTTCTGTGAACTATACCTATTACATCATTACCATTTTTAACAGGTACTGCGAAGGTTATCATTCTACGACCATTGGTTTTACTTACCTGGATATTGGAAACAAAAACATTTCCTTTCATTGCTTCCTGGAAATACTCTCTCTCGGAAACATCAATAAAATCACCCTGGGCTCTCAAAACCTGCATACCATCGGCACCGGCTATAGAAGTATGATCACCGTCATCAAGAGCCTCATCACATTTTATTAAAACAGCCTGTGCTTCTTCATAGGGTATACTGGTATCTCCCAGCATATAATCTATAACCGTCTGATTTTTGGCCACACTCTCAATCATTTTTATATTGTTACTGCATACTGTTTCAAACCGTTCTTCCAGATACCAGACCTGCCACTCGTAAATATCCTTGGCATCCGCAAGAGCTTTATCAGTTGAAGTAAAATAGCTAACAACCACCGCCACGATAAGAGGTATTGCCGCAACAAGAACCATTATTGCAATAAGCTTGGTCTTGATGCTGTCTTTCATGCTTATTCTACTTCCATCCTGTTTTTCGACTTCCTTTTTACTCATAATGCACCTCCGAATCATAAGCAACAATTGTCACGAAGAATCTGAACCTGCTCAGCAGTTTCAACACCTTCTGTAAGGCATTCGATTCCCATGTCAGATGCCATAGCTGTTATGTGCTTATATAGAACTGTAGAGAGATCTTTTTGGTCGGTTGAAGATATCGGAAGTAGACTTCTGTCAATCTTCATTACGTTCCATGGCAACTCCCTGATAAGATTTAAGGAAGAGTAGCCGATACCAAAATCATCAATGGATGTATGTATACCTATCTTTGTAAGACCTTCGACCAGCTTTTTGAGTTTAAGATAATCGCCTTCTGTAGTTGTCTCGGTTAGCTCTATCTCAATGTATTCATATGGGATATCATATCGGTTTATTATACTGACGACTTTATCCAAAAGTTCCGGATCAGCCAGGTGCTTACGGGAAAAGTTAATAGATATCCGAACCACGTTTTTCCCTTCATCCAACCATTTTCTTATATTCTTACAAACAAGATCAAGCATATAGAAATCCAGCCGGAATATATCCGTGTTACGTTCGAGTATCGGAATGAAATCCATAGGTGGTATTATCCTTCCATCCCTGATCCATCTGCATAGAGCCTCTGCGCCTATGATCCTGCCCGTTTCAACATTTACTTTTGGCTGATAGTATGCATGGAATTCATAATTATTTAGAGCTTCTTCAAAATGTCTGCGGATTTTTGAAACATTCTCTTTATCCTCTATATACTGCATACTCGCATATACAACATCAGTTTCATCGGATATTTTTGCAGTCTGACAAGTGGGCAAGATCATTTCAACAATGTTGCCCGGCCTTTCATATTTGAAATCACTCGGAATGATAAATACTCCGGCATATGCTGATACGATTGCGCTGCTTGAAGTCAGCCGGTCATATATGATAGGTGTGCCTTCAAAAAAAGCGAGAATTTTCTCCAACATTTCATTTGGGAATATAGCTGCGAAGCTATCCCCTCCCACACGACACACAGTACCACTATTTCCAATCATATCCCTTAAAGTATCGAAATGGGCTTTCATAACGGCGTTGCCTTCTTCGAATCCCAAATCACGATTTATGACAGAAAAATCCTTAAGGTTATACATAATGGCGGTAAAGCCGTTAAATCCACCTGTTTTATTCATTTTTTCAAGATGGCGGAAGAAATATGCAAAATTCGGATATCCATTGTTGTCATGAAACGCGAGATTCTCGATTGCTTTCTGCATACGGTTCCGTCCTACGTAACTCATCATGGAACGCAGACAGATGTCAAGCTGCTGTTCTTCTTTATTGCTCAAATGTTCTGTGCCTTTGGCAGAATATGCTATGGCTCTAACTATAGCCCCTGTTCTTGAAATGAGTTCTTTTTTGAGCACAACAATGTCCGCAGAACCTTCATTGAAATCACAGAGGATTTCTCCCTTGCCGTCTTTTTCATCCACACTGCTCCTATAAAACTCTGTGACAACTTTGGTCAGACGAAAAGAACGAGCCAATCTGCAAAGAACATCAACCAGGGGTTCTCTGGAAAAATGTTCAAAATCAACCATGGCATCGATGTATTTTATGAATAGTTCTGAAAAATCATCTTGTGTTGTCAATTTTTCATCAGTATTATCTGAGTTGGCCATTATTTCTCCTCTGGTTCTCAGTCCGAGATTACTATAAATTGAAAATGGGGTCAGGGGGGTACCGTTATCTAAATGACATTGGGACGGTTCTGACCGGTATTACATTATTTCAGCCTCTGCGCCTGATCATATATCCCCTTCAGCAGAATATCAAACTCATCAAATTTCTCCACCGCTGTCCTTGCTCCCTCTTCGCCCATACCGGACAAAGCTGCCACCTGCTCACTTGTGGCGGCGAGGCTCGCAATATTATTATTGATCTCCGTTGCACTTCTTCCTATAGCTTCTATGGAAGTACCGATATCATTAAATCTTCCTATAAGGTTTCCAACGTTCTCCCCGATCTCTTCAAAAGTATCTGCGGTCTCTCTGATAAGAATGTCCTGAGCCTTGACAGACTCAGCTGCCGCATTGGTAGAGTCTACCGCATTCTGAACATCAGCGGAAAGCTCCTGCATGATGCTGGTGATCTGATTTGAAGCACTGCTGGTCTGCTCCGACAGCTGCCTTATCTCATCGGCAACCACAGCGAAACCTTTCCCGGCTTCTCCCGCACGCGCTGCCTCAATTGAAGCATTGAGCGCAAGAAGATTGGTCTGCATTGATATCGATATGATGGAACCGACAATCTTCTCAACCTTTTCGACCTTCTCAGTGACAGCTCTTGTGGATGCCACCGTCTTATCACTCATCTCAACAACATTTGCGGTCTTGTCCTTGAGCTGGTCGATGACCTTAGTCCCATCAATAACGGCTTTCTGCGTGCTCTCGGACATCTCAACCATCTGATTTCTCTTGGCATCAGCCACTTCCGTCTGCTCATGGATATCTGCTATCTGATGTGACTGCTCTGTCACGGCAGCTGCGGTATCTCCTGTGCTGTCCGCAATATCCCTCATGCCATCGTGGTTTCTTCCTATGATGCTCTTTAACTCATCGACTTCCCCATGGGCCTCATCAAACAGCCTCGTAATTTCCTTGGCGATCTCCACCATCTGGATACGGGTCTTTTCCTGGGTCTCCTGCCCTTTCTTGATGGCCTCGTCGTCCTCTCTTACCAGGGTCCGCCTCATCTTAAGCGACTCTATTCCGGCAATTCCCGCAAGAATGATTATGAAACCGGCCACAAAATGGTCCCTGGGTATCGAACCTGTAGCAATAAGATTTCTGACCAGGACAATAAATCCGCCTATGGTCATAGCCATCTGTCCCACCACATAGAGCCTTAAGTCCAGATAAAGAATACACGACAGCATTACCGGTATCGCGAATGCATAAAAAATCATATCATTTTGTATTATCATGATAACCATATAGTAAAGAGTCGGACCTCCCAGAATAACCACTGCGCCAAACCTGGTCTCTCTGAATTTGATAAATCCAACCGTCATCTGCAGCACAACTGCCGGGACAGCGACAATCTCGATGACAAGCCCCAGGCTCATTCCGTGTGCTGCAGCATCCAGCACTACCATTAAAAGCGCAGCAAAGACAATAATAAGGTTGATCTGAAATACTTTTTTGTTTGATCTTGCATACTGGTCAGGGGTCATATAATTATCTCCTTTCGCCATGAAAACAGAATTTAACTGTACAATAACTGACAAAATAGGTACGCTACGTTCTTCAGATTATACAGTAGCGTGGACATTTACGTGACACAGCTTTATCTTTAGACTGTTATCACGTAGTTTCGCAATGATTTTCTGGCATTCTACGTGATACACCCCCGTTAACAAGCCTCTCCTCACGTATTTTTTCCAGATATCTGTTTAGTTTTACGTGTTCTACTACTAATAAAGAGCAGCATCTCACGTAGACGCTATAAATATCATGCTTGTTGCTCTGTCACATCTTTTTCTTATCTAAATGACATTGACCGTGAATAGTAACACATTAAAGCTTTTCATTCATTGCCGATTTTGCGACAACTATTTTGTATTGAAATATGACTAAAAATCCTTTATTCTATGAAATAAAATTAGTTCTTCGTTCCAGTCAACTCACACTAAAAAGGGTGAATATCTATGGAAAAAAAGCCGTTCGCAATAAAATCAATCCCAGACATTACCGCATATACGAATACTGCACTGGATGAAAGAAAAGTGCACCGTCCTCCTAGCGAAGAAATCCGCTTTTATTTAGCTGTTGCTAGTGGTGATGTAGAGTATGTGCAACAAAACTGTTTGGAGGGACGATTTTATCGTCCAGAGGGCGGTGCCGGGATATTGTCAAAGAATCCTGTAACCAATCTCAAATATCATTATGTAATTACTATTTCCATCATTTGCCGTTTCTGTAGTGAAGCCGGCATAGATCATGAATTCGCTTACAATTTGGCCGATTATTATATCGGTCTGCTTGACTCTGTAAAAACTGAAGAAGAAATCATTCAGTTGCACGATGCGATCGTAATGGCCATCACTTATCATATGCAAACATTTTCACATATGCTTTCATCTTCAAAGGTCGTGGACGAAGCCCTAGATTACATCTCTAAACATATCCTGGAGCGTATAACTGCCGACAATGTAGCGGATGCCCTACAGCTTTCCCGAAGCTACTTTTCCAGACTATTCAAGACGGAAACCAATCTATCCTTCTCAGACTATGTCAGAAAGGAAAAAGTCAAAGTAGCCGAAAACCTCCTTCGCTATAGTGATTACAGTATCATCGAAATTTCCAACTATCTGGGGTATTCCACCCAGAGCTATTTTTCACAGGTTTTCAAAAAGGAAACCGGCTACTCGCCTAAAGACTTCCGTGATAAATTCTTCAAAACAGTGTGGCACACAAAATTTGAAAACCTTGCCAACTTTACTACACCTAAAAAATAATTATTACTGAACCGTGATAGGATCGTAGGTGAGTTCTGGGTATTTCACTACCGCATTTTTCAGGAAATTATTTATGGCCGTTTGCTTATCGCATTTACCACCTATATAGTCTCCCATTTGCTTCTGGAACACCTCATTAAGACCGTGGTCATAAGGACCTACCTTAGACATATCAATCTTTGGAGCTGCTTGTGAAAACAACTTAATATGATTCTGTCCACTGAGGAAATCTGATTTATAATCTGATGCAGCAAGTGTCTCCATTCCAGAAACCGTATTAGTATAATCCTGAGTTTCCCCACTCATCTTCACCATGTTATCCTTGTCGCAGGTAAGCTTTCTCATTATGTCAACAACTAGCTCCTTGTTGTCGGTACCACGGGCTCCTGAAATCCAGGTGCCGCCCCAGTACCATGCCGCTGGTCCTTCACATACTGCCCAATCTCCAAAGCCTTCTTCTCCGGCATTTCCAACAAGTGTGAAATTTATTCCCCAGGTAGACATAAAGAATCCAAAGACCTTTCCCTCTGCACTCTGGTCAAAATTCCATCCGTCAGTCCACTGCTCGTTGTCTCCAATCCATCCATTTTCAGTGTATTTTTTACACATGTCAGCCCATTCAATAAGCTTTGAATCAACCTGAATCTTTGGAGAAACTGAACTTGGGTCATCTACCCAGGTCTGTGTTACATTATTTGAAAAAACTCTAAAGGTCTCAACCGGACCTGAGAGCATGTGATATCCCTTTTTGTTAGCCAAATCTGCCACATGGTCAAAACCGTTCCAGTCTGATAGTTCATTCTGAACCACCACTGGGTCATCTGTTCCAAGTACATCTATAGCAATGGAACGTCGATAACCAAACAAGCCCGGTGTAGCCTGCCAGCTAACGCCCTTCAGCTTTCCCTCCTGGGATGTAGCAATAGTCTTTGTGTATTGATACTGATCTGCCAATTCTGATTCACTAATTCCCAAATTCCCCACAACATCCAGGGTATAATCAGAATCCACATATTTTAAAATATAATCCGCTTCTAGCAGAAACAAATCCACTCGCTCATCCGCACTTCTTGTCATATTTAAAAGAAGTGCTTCATCTAACGCTGGCTGATAATCATTAGATGGAACTATAGTCCAAACAACCTTTACATTTCCAATTTTTCCTGTGCCATCACCATTATCTGTATAGCCAGGATAGTAATCCGTCATACGCTCTTCAAACTCTGTATTCCAGCAATATATATTTAGCGTACTTCCTCCATCGGTCGCCACACCTTCAGCTGACTCTGATTCCAGAGTGGAGGTACCTGTACCGTCGTTGCCCTCAGTGGCTCCACAACCAATGAAGGAAAATACTACTAAACAAAAACACATAATTGAACTTATAACAAATGCTTTATTTCTTATTCTCATGGCAACCTCCAAAACAAATCTAAATATGAATCTCATTAATGCTCTCATCCAGAATCTTGGCAATGTCGTTTAGCTTATCACTGCCATCTGCCACCGACTTGAGCTGGTTAATAATATTTGTCATTGTATCTGAAGTTTCCTGAGAACTTGCTGCATTTTCCTCAGCAATTGCAGAAAGACTGATTACCGTATTTACGATATTCTCTCTTGCTACATTCAGCCTGTCTGCACGCTGCCTGATTTGCTCAGCGCTTTCAAGGGATGTATCAATGCCATCCTGAACAATTCTAAATGCATGTTCAGTATCTTCAACCAGCTTACTTTGCTGCTGCATAACCTCCATGACTTCATCCATAATCTCAACTGCCTTGGATGAATTAGCAACCAGCTCTTGAATAATCAAATCAATACTCTTTGCCGATTCACTTGACTCTGCAGCCAGCTTAGAAATCTCTGAGGCAACAACGGCGAAGCCTTTTCCGGCTTCACCCGCGCGAGCTGCCTCAATACTTGCATTAAGTGATAACAAATTTGTTTCACTGGCAATATCTGCAATTAACTGTGTAACCTCTTTAATCTTTTGAGCCGCCTCATTTGTTTCATTTGTCTGCTCGTAAATGCGCTCGATTGAATCGAATGTACTCTTGTTAATCTCACTCAGATCTTCGAGAATATTGAAAGCCTCCTCACTTGTGTTGCGCATATTATTTGCTGTTTCAGTAAGCTCTGAAACCTGATTGCTGGTATCTATAATCATCTCGCCGATAACACCCACATCCACGTTTGCCTTCTGGGTCTCATCAGCCTGTGAGCTGGCACCTGTAGCGATATCACCAACTGCTTGCTCAATATGAGATGCATCATCATTTGTATCTCTTGCACTCTGGTACAAATCCTGTGATGTATTGTAGAGAATGGTACTTTGACTCTGAATCTTCTGAACAATTCCAACCAGCTTCTCGCGCATTTCCTCTACTGATTCAGCGATAACTCCAGTCTCGTCCTTGCGCGTTAGCAAAGCTCCGGTTCTCTCATCACCTGTGAAATCAAGATCTCCAATCTGATCCACAACCTCAGCCACAGTCTCAATTGGCTTTGTGATTCGAAGCGCCTGATAAAGTCCGAAGGAAAGCATCACTACAAAAATAACCACTCCGGTGATTATAGCAATCATGGTCATTTTATTTAAGGTTGCAAGAAAATCAGCCTTCTCAACTGCAACCACAAGTACAAAGCCCTTAGAGCTTGCATAATATGCCGCTATCTCATCCTGTCCATCTATGTTGTATTCAACAATATCTGATGCATTTCCACTACCTAACGAAGTAGCTATATTTTTTATAGCTTCTACCTCAGCTGTTCGGCCAATCTTATCGTGATTTGGATGATAAAGAGTTATCCCGTCACTTCGAACTAAATAGCAATAACTGCTTTCGCAGTCAGCCATTTTTGCATTCTGTAAAAAAGACTCCAATCTAAATGGAACCTTGCGTATATCGATATCGTACTGGGTAAGATTTACTGCTGTTTCCATACGCTGACCGTACATCTGGGCAGTCATGTACAGATAGTCGGAGTTTACACTTAAAAGCTCTTTTCTTACTGGAATTGTAACCACCAGAAGAATTGCAGTAACTGCAATAAAAACGGCTATTCCAACGGTGCTCATAACCCTAAAGCGTATTGATGCATGCATTGGAACAGTTCTTGAAGATTTTACCTTATTCTCATTCCTAGCCATATGTCTCTCCTCTTACAGACATATCTCCCTTTGGAAGAAATTATAGCTTGTGAAAAAAATTCCTAATATCAATTTTTTGACCTGATTGTTCAAATAGTGACTTTTTATATTGTGCAAAATCAAGCCTCACAAAATGCTTAAGGTTTCGCCACAATATCGCCATAAAAACCTGCTAACAAAAATCAAGCAGGAATTTCAAATATACTTTTTAAATAATTAATTGCATCACAATAAGGCTGGCGGTAGACCAGCCTTTAACTATATTTTTCTATTTATACACTTCACTTACTCTTGCATAATATATCCTTAAAAACTTGTTTAAACCTGCTATTTTTGCATGTTTCTTTGTTTTACCTTCAGCTTCCTTTTTCAGGATGTAATTGTATACAGCATTATCCTCTGGTTCAGGGTGACTCTTCAACACTCGCATAACTTCATACCCTACTTTTCGTAGCGTTGATGAACCTCTTTTCGTTATGCGCCGGTTTGAACCTACAAATTGTCCTGATTCATATGGAGGAGGATCTATTCCCGCAACAGCAATAAGGGCTTTTGCGCTATGAAGTTTTCTTATATCTCCAATTTCAGCAATCAACTTAGGTGCCAATACATCACCAACCCCACCCATTGCTCTAACAGTAGAATATTCAGGTAAACTCTTAGCAAGTTCCTTCATTCGTGTTAGAATTGTATTGAGGGTATCATCAATTGCTCTCAACACAGATATAGCTTCTTGTACTAACATTTTTGTAGATGGAGTACTTGAAGATAACGTAGGAATACCATTAGATGCCAATTCATATATTTCTTCAGCTTTTGATTGGCTCTTTTGGTATTTCTTTTCTTTAGCCACTCACAATAGGCCACCACAAAATCATCACGACTCATTCCGATAATCAGGTCATAATGCCAGAAGCGTTCTACAAAATCACTAAGTTTATCTTTATTATTCTTTTCATCCCAACTATTAAATTTAGTTTTTAAGCCTGGCATTGTGTAATCTAACATATGAGTTAATTCTTGAAGCGCTTTAATGTGTAGTTCCATATAGAATCTGTAACGTCTCCCAAGCAACTTAAGCTCAGCATATATAGCCTCATCTTTGTCATAGTTTTGAAGCTTATACCATTTTTCAATACCATAGTTTGCTATGACAATTGAGTCCAATTTGTCTGTTTTAGCGCCACGAATGCTGTTATCTTTAGCATATTTTCTCATGGCATATGGATTTATTACCGACACAAAATATCCACGCTCAAGAAAATAAGTTAGCAATGGCAAATGGTATACACCTGTGGCTTCCATAACCAATCTTACTTCGCCATCCAGCTTCCTTAACATCTTCTCAAGTTCGCTGAGCTCACTTTCTGTATGCTGTACTTCAAACGGTTTTAATACAATTTCTCCGTATGGCTTCATAACGCATACAGTACTTTTACCTTTAGAAACATCAACACCTACGCTTATCATTCTAAACCTCCCTCTACATAAAATTTAGTAATTGTTCCAACCGCACTTATTACCATTCAGTTTAGTTGGTTACGCGGGTGTCGCTCCCTACCTGCCTAATCGAATGCTTATAATAAGGGGTTGGTTAACGGTTTTTATTGCGGATGATTAATCCAAAAAGCCCCACGTCAGACCAATTACTCCCCTTATTATAAAAAAATAAGTGCAGAAGTTAGAGTTAATTACTCTCTAACTACTACACTTTTATGGTACTAAAATCCCCAGATAATTCATATTTTACTATCAATTACCTGAGGAGTATTTTAGTTATTTTTTATTACTATTATTCAGCTTTCGCAAGAATAAGCTTTTCAAGATATGCAATACGTGCACAAACTGTGAATACCTCAGCTGCCTGCTCAAGCTCCTCGATTGGAGGAAGTGATGGAGCGAAACGAATGATAGAGTCGTTAGGATCCATGTGATATGGGAATGGAGCTCCTGCTGGTGTAAGCTTAACGCCCGCCTCTGCTGCTAAATCTACGATACGAGTAGCTGTTCCCTTTGGAGCCTCGAATGTGATGAAGTATCCACCCTTTGGTGAAATCCAGCTACCACAGCCTGGCTCTACTAAATCTCTCTCCATTGTTCTGATTACAAGCTCAAACTTTGGACGGAGAATCTTTGCGTGCTTTTCCATGTGCTTGCTGACAGACTCAACATCTGCAAAATATCTGGCATGACGAAGCATGTTGATTTTGTCGAAGCCGATAGTCTGAACTGTAAGAGTCTTCTTGAGCTCCTCACGGTTCTTGTGATTACATGCAATAACTGCGATACCGCCACCTGCAAATGTAATCTTTGAAGTAGATGCAAACTCAAATACAAGATTTGGATTGTCTGCTTCCTCACACTCGTGAAGGATATTTAAGATTTTGCTCTTTTCCTTGTAGAGGTGATGTACAGCATATGCATTGTCCCAGAATACTCTGAAGTGTTACTATTCACAGTCAATGTCATTTAGTTAAGGGGAAAGAAAGTGCGTTATTGAAGATGAATTAAGGTGTTTCCTAGAGTTTCATCGTTAAAATTAGGATGAAACATAATAATTGAGTAAAGAAGAGCACGCAAAATAGACAGATTTTCATCTGCCTCATAAAGATGTATACTACTTATGATCTTTTAGAACCTGTAAGCAAAGCTGACAGGTATTTGGAATCTATGCTGGCGGGCATAATTCCTACCAGGCCTGATGGGGAGTATGTTCTGCCTAATCAGGCCTTCTATATTTGGTGGGGAATCTCCATTTTTTATGCGGATAAAGTAATGACATGCATTGAATGCCACTGTGAAATTGACTTGATATTCATACTTTCGCTTTGCCCTTTTGAAAACTACATGTTGAGTGATTACTGAGCAGAAATTGTAAAGAATTAGTTTGGCCCAAATTTCATGCTCTATATACTCTCTTTTTTTAGATCGAAAATTACCAGTTCCGAGGATGTGTTTGAGCTCCCTGAAAGATGTTTCAATTCCCCAGCGTAAGTTATAGAGATCTTTTATATCATCTGCGGAGAATTCTTCAACAGGAAGATTAGTCACTATGTTTTCGTAGGAAGGATCAGTTATCTTGAAGCGTAGAACACGAAGAGTTATTTCGTATTCATCTTTTGATCCTTCAGGAAGATAGTCAAACCTAACAGCTTTGCATATATACCTGTACGCATCAGGTTTATCTGGTTGCTTTCTGTTTTTCTTCGAAGCTGAGCGAGTAAGAATTCGAGTTACACTTATATCAAGATCATCTGGAAGTTCATCGATGGAAGAACCGGTTAAACGCATCATGTTTTTGTCCTTTGCACGAATGAGAAAAAAAGATTTATTTTCTATTGCATGCGCAAAAACGTTATACGCAAAGAACCCTCTGTCTGCTATAAATATAGGCATGAGGTCGTGATGTTCGTATTCGTCTATTAGTTCTGCCAATGCTTTAAATTCATTTTTCTTTTTGATTGGCTGAATTTTAGCGTTAACATAGTATCTGCTGATTAAGTCATACAAAGCAACTGTATGGATTTGGTTAAAGCCTTTAGTTGATTTACCATCCGGCCCATAGAATGATATGGTATCTTCCGGATTTCGGGTAAAGGTAAAAGTACAACCATCAGCAGCCATTAACTGATACTTGTCTTTATACGGAGCGGGAGGAAAATGGGAATTGAAGCGTTGTAGAAGTGATTTGAATGTTTCTGGGGCTAGCTTGTTGCGTTGTTGACAGTATGCAGAGTTGGACAGTGTATCTTCCTGGTAGTTAAAGTATTTATACAGCTCATGTCTCATGGTTCCAGCTTCCATGGTAATAGGCAGTAAGACAAGATCTTTAAACGATATCTTTCTATGCCGGGTAAAGTCCTTTCCTGGATTCAACGCATAGGCTTCTGGTGTTGATGCCATAGCATCGATATCAGACATCAAATAGTTTTTTACAGTAACAGAATAGTTCANAGCAACCTCCTTGAAATCAACGTTTACGTCTTGTTAATTTCAAGGGCCGCTCTCACTACTTCTAATTAATGCAATCAGTAGTGAGAGCGGCCGCACTTNTGAGTAGCTTTGTCAACTATTCTTTATAAAAAAAGAGTTAGACCCTATAAAGAATCTAACTCAAAACATCTTAACTTAATGACATTGACCGTGAATAGTAACTTTGCGTTTAACCCAGTCTCCATATTTCTAGAATCAAGTTTTTCTTTATAGCTACTTTCCAATTCAAGAGCTGTTTTCCTATATTTTTGCTCATTTCCAGTCCTATGCATAGTTTCTAATATTGAATATCTAAGCTTTAAATACCTATTAGGGTGTGCTTTTAGATGCTCAACCAATCTCTTGTTGCCCTCGTCTGACCCAGTGACACCTGTCCCATTTGTTTCTGCATAAGTCTTCCATCGTCCATAAATCCCATCGCTACCAGATGCTGATCCAACATACTGTTTATGTGAAATGGGATCAATAACAAGATAAACACCATTTACTGCAGACAATGCCTGATATACATCCTTATATCTCACTGGATCATTAACTAAGCGAGCCATCATACATCTCTGGTAAAGGGTAATTACTCATATGCGTGGCTTGTTTTATTGGATACATATCTTTTAGTTCATACACCTCCAGAAATCTCGCAGTAGTCCCGGGTCCATTTACAAATGAAAATATATACTTCTTTCCACAAAAATAATTTAAAGGCTGTATTCTTTGATATTCTTCAAAATATTCAAAGCCACTATCCCACACAATCTTTGCATTTTCATGATTTAATGAATGTCTTATTGCACATAATTCATTTCTTGGAATACCTGTTTTTTCTATCAAATCTGTTAAATATAATGAGTACCCCATAACTTTACCCTCTATAATTCTTCAAAAATTCCTCAGCTTCCTGCTGCATCTTCTGCACCACATCCTCAGGTCCAGTCACCTTTACATCAGGTCCCAGAGCAAATATCCATCCAAAAAATTGTGAGCTAACTGCCAAATCTACAGCAATCATACTCCTGCCTTCTCCAGCTTCACGGATGCTGATGTCTTTTCCAAATCTATCAATAAAGATTCCCACCTTGTTGTTAGGGAACTCTATATGTACACGCCTAATCTCTCCACCAAACATTGAGAAATTCTCTAGTGCATATTCTCCCATATCAAGCTTGTCAAAGATTTCCTTACCTTCTCGAAGGTCATCCTTGCCAGACACTTCCTTCATCTTGTCTACTCGATAATGCTTCATCTTGCCAGCCGCAGAATCATACGCCACCAGATAATAGTATTCATTAGCCCAGGTCAAAGCCCACGGACTGACAATATACTTCTCTCCTGCTTTCTTGGGAATCAACTTTTTATCTAGTGTCCACTCACAATACTTGAACTCTATCTGCTTATTATTAAAAATTGCTGTATGAATAGCATCCACGTTGTAGTAAATGCTCTCGTTCATATTCTTGATACGAGTATTTATAAATACCTGGCGTTGCAACTGCTTACCTTGGTAATCACTTACGAAGCTCTTTATTTTCGATATTAATGTTTTTGATTTGTTTTCTGTTATGAATTTAGATGACTGAATTGCATCTATAAGAAGCTTGACTTCTGCAAGCTCAAATTGACGTTCTCCAACGTGATAATATGTCTCACGACCTTTAGGAGTTTTAATGACTTCGATACCAAGCTTATCCGTCATTACTGCAAAATCATCATACAAGCTTTTTCTTTCAGCTGTGACTCCATAGCGCTCTAGTTCGTCCATAATCTGCGACAAAGTAAGGCTATGCTCATCATCAGTTTTAGCCTGCATTATTTTACAAAGATAGCTCAGTTTTAGCTTTTGATTTGTACCTTTAGCCATAAAAACACCCTCCTGTGAAAACTATTTCTAGTATATCACAGAAGGGCGTTTTAATGGACTTATTTCACCTATTCTTCAATGTTTGTAATATCTATCTTTCCCTTAATTGAAAAATTTAACGCAACGAAATCATTGTGATTTGAGAAAATCTGTTGCAATGAGTTTTGCAGAAGGAGGTATTTTATGTGATATGATTCGATGTGATTGCTATCTGCGGTTAGGAGTCAAATGAGCAATTACAATCGAATAACATTTAAAGAAAGAGTGAGGATTGAAGCTGGAATCTATGCCCATGAATCTTTCAGTAGAATAGCTGAAGATTTAGGGCGTAGTACATCAAGCATCATAAGAGAAGTAAAACAAAATCGCATCAAAGTAAAAATGCCTTATGTTATGGGACGGGATTGCATTTATACATCAACTTGCGCCAAGAAAAATATGTGCGACGAAGAGTTTTGTGATCGTAAATGTAGGCTGTGCTTGAAGGTTGATTGTACGAAGATATGCGATAGGGTCAAGAATCATGAATGCCCTAAATATCTTAAACCGCCTTTTGTATGTAGTACTTGTAGTGAAAAGAATAAGAAAAAATGTATTTATGACAAGTATTATTACATTGCTGAAAAAGCTGATGCTAAAGCTAAAGCAACGCGCTCAGAGTCTAGAGAAGGAATTAGGCTGACGCAAGAAGAACTACAGACGTTAGATGAAATTTTATCACCATTAATACGCCAGGGGCAGCCATTATCTCATATCTGTAATACTCATGCGGATGAGATAAAAGTCTCTGAGAGAAGTATCTATAATTACATAGAAGCTGGTGAATTGACGGTAAGTAATCTTGATTTACGCCGCAAGGTAAAGTACAAAAGACGCCGTAAGAAAAATGCTGAGATTAAATGCAATAAGTTTAATTATCGGAAAGGCAGAACCTTTGAAGATTTTAAAATGTATATGGAAGAACATCCAGATACGCCAGTAGTTGAGATGGATACAGTTAGAGGTTTGAGAACTAAGGAACAGGTTCTTCTGACCATTATGTTTAATACGAATTCTGTGATGCTAATGATTCTTATTGAAGATGAATCAATGGATGAAGTTATAGCTGTCTTTGATAAGTTGACGAAAGCCTTGGGAATTAGACGTTTTAGAAAGCTTTTTCCGGTAATACTTACTGACAATGGTAGATGCTTTAAAAATGCTTTAGAGCTTGAGTATACAAAGAATGGCTCTCCTAGAACAAAGATTTTTTATTGTGATCCACAAGCTTCATGGCAAAAACCTCACATTGAAAAGAATCACGAATATATACGCTATGTTATTCCAAGAGGAAACACTTTCAAAGGTTACACCCAGGAAGACATGACGCTAATCGCAAATCATATCAACAGTACCATTAGAGCAGGACTTAACTACAAAAGTCCATATGATTTAGTGGAAACTGAAGATATGAAAAAACTGTTGGAAGTACTTAACATGTCACCAGTCGCCGCAGACGATGTTTGTTTAAGTCCAAAATTACTTAGAAAATAGGAATGAAAAGCAGATAGTTAATCATCCATAAGTAGTACTAAGTGGGTTGCATTAACTTTTGCAGAAGAAAATGCAAGTCGCTATTTTGGCATACAAACAATTAAGCCTTTTTCAACAGTTTTAATCGGATTATATCACATAAAATACCCCAAAAATTGAAAATACAATCTTTAATGTATTAGAAATACCTTCTGTTTTGCAATGAGTTTTTCATTTGAGGAATATCTATCTTTTGCTTTTGAAACCTCTAGAGGTTTTATATCCGAACCACTAGTGGTTTCATTTTCTAACCGGTTTGAATTTAAAACCTCAGACATAAAACTCTTCACATAAATTACTGCTGGCTTGCCTTGTCCCTGATTTCTTCTCTCTATCAATCCTACTCCATCAACAGTATCCAACTCAGCAAATAACTTAATTGCTTTGTTCTTCCCTATTTTCAATAGCTTCATAGCGTCCTTTATTGAGAATTTGATAAATACGCGATTTTCCTCATCAAACCAACCATTTTTAGCCGAAAGAGACATTCTATCAAGCATTAATCCATATAGCATTTTGGCATCATTGCTTACATTATCAAAATAACTATGCGTTACCAATAGCTTAGGTATTCTATAAAAAGTGAAGGTATCTGCCTCAGTTCCATAAAAGTATTTGAACTGTATCTCGCTCATTACTTTTCTCCCTTCTCACAAGTCTAAAATTTGAACCTCTAAAATCCATTTGTCGCTACCTTGGGTTCCACCATAAAGCTCTTCACATATATAAAATCTGGTTTCCCCTGTCCTCTATGCTTCTTACTTATCAAACCTATTTCTTCCAGTTCCTGTAAACATTCAATAGCTTTTCCTTTTGAAACCCCAAGATCCTCGCGTATTTTATTTATTGGATAGGTGATGAATACTCTGTTTTTATCATCAATCCATCTATCCTTTTGCGAATTGCTCATTATATCTAAAAGCATTCCATACAGCACCTTTGCCTCTACAGAAAGAGACGAGAATATATCTTCCGTCATCATTGCCTTGGGTATTCTAATAAAAGAATACTGTTCTGCTTGATGCTTATAAAAGTAATTTAATCCCATATTATGCGCCCTCCTGCTCTTTTTTCCATTTCTCTAATAGTTCTATAATGACTTTTTCCCTTTCAGCTGCAGAGGTCTTATAAGGGAAATACTTATCAAGCTTTCTTTCTGAAAGTGATACTGCTTTTGATTTCTTCTTTACTTTAACTGCATCATCCATCTCTTGAATAAATGCTTCCTGTCCTATATTCGCAGTATTTTCTTTTGCCTTTAACATAGCTATTTGTTCTGGCTTAATAGCTCCATTCTCAGTAATATATTCATATATCCATTCTTGAAGCTGTTTATCAAAGTAGGATATATCCACAGCCATACCCATCGTTAACTTCTTGTTATCCACAAGCTCTAATAATTCTTCCACGAGGTTTGTTAACCTTATGTATTTCTGTACTTGCCTCTCTTTTAAACCAAAGGCTTCTCCTGCTTGCGCTGCTGATGACTTCCCGCACTGAGTGCGCGAGGTTAAATCATTACGCGCTCCTTGTCTTCTCATAGCATCCATTTTCATTTTCAATGACCAGGCTCTTTCACTAGGAAGGATTTCTTCCCTTTGGACATTGGCATCTACCATAGCTACAACAGCTTCATCATTTGTCATTGGCTTTATAATTGCAGGGATTACATTCAATCCTGCTCTGGATGCAGCATGAAATCTTCTATGGCCAGATATCATTTCATATGTTCCTTCATCATCAGGCCTTACAATTACTGGAGTAAGCACGCCATTTTCTTTAATGCTCTGAACCAAATCTTCCATCTTATCATCATCAATTACTTTGAAAGGATGGCTCTCAAATCCATATATTTCGCTCAGCTTTAACTCTACAGTTCCTTCGCCTGTCTCTGTTGGAGCACCTAAAAGCTCCTCTACTGAAGCAAAATGAATCTTTTCTCTCTTAGCAGCCATGTGCAAGTACCTCCTTTGTTAATGACATATAAGCAAAAGCAGCCTTTCCCTTTGGATCATAATCATAAATAGACTTTGCCATTGAGCTAATCTCAGCGGCTCTCACTGATAAAGGAATCTCTATTGGAAATACAGGGATTGTTTTTCCATATACATCATTTACTTCAAGCACAATATCCTTTGCATAGTTAGTACGATTATCCACCATTGTCAGCAAGATACCTTCTATCTCCAAATTCGGATTCAATCTTCGCTTAACTGTATAAATGGTCTTAATCAACTGCTGCAGGCCTTTAACTGGTAAATATGCCGCCTGAACTGGTATTAAAACTGTATCTGCACAAGCTAATGCATTAACAGTCATAATTCCAAGTGATGGCATACAATCGATGATTATGTAATCATACTCATCTCTAACTGAATCAATATATGATTTGAGCACTAATTCTCTGCTCATGGTGTTTACTAAGGATATTTCAACAGCTGATAGCTCAATATTCGATGGAATAAGATCAACTCCATCCTTGAACTTGATTACTGCATATCTTTCTTCAATATCCTCTTCATTTACAACTCTAGCAATTATATCTACCAGAGTATTTTCTAACTTGTCTGGGTGTTGATTGCCTAAACTGATTGTCAGGCTTCCTTGAGGGTCAGCATCTATAAGAAGTACCTTCTTGCCTTCCTCTGCAAGACCTGTTCCTAGATTGACTGCGGTAGTTGTCTTTCCAACTCCGCCTTTTTGATTTGCAATTGCGATTACCTTTGCCATAGCTTTTCTCCTTTTCTTTGATGATTTCATCAACAAAAACACAAGTTATGGAAGGCTGATTTAGATGTTTAAACATTAAAAAAGCACTCTCTAAGTTTCCTTAGAAAGTGCTCTATATAGCTTATGTTCTTCAGACATATCGTTATTATCAGGTATTATCAAGTATCCAAGAACTACGAAATATAGGTCCTAGATAAACCCTTTTAATGCCCTTATCCTCTACAAGTAGCGGAAAATCAACGATTAATCCTGTACGTAAGGCATGAGTGCCACGTGACGAGCACGCTTGATAGCTACTGTAAGAGCTCTCTGGTGCTTAGCACATGTGCCTGTGATACGACGTGGAAGAATCTTTCCACGCTCAGAAATGTACTTCTTAAGCTTTGCTGTATCCTTGTAATCGATAGTATTATCTTTACCACAGAAAACACAGACTTTCTTTCTTCTATGCATTGGTCTTCTTCTCTGCTGACCATCGCCTGTCTTATTAAAAGCCATGATTTAACCTCCTAATGATGTTAGTCAAAGCTTTCGTTGCCTTGACTTAGTTAAACGGTAATTCCTCGTCAATTCCATCAGGGATATTCATGAAGCCGTCGCCTGCGTCAGAGCTTGGTGCGAAATTGCTGCCACCGTCAAAGCCGCCATTGTTGCCGCCGCCCTGTGAGTTCTTGCTTTCTGCAAACTCAACATTCTCGCAAACTACATCGGTAGTGTAAACCTTCTGTCCGTCCTTGTTTGTATAAGAGCCAGTCTGAATACGACCCTCTACAACGAACTTTGTGCCCTTACGAGCATATTTCTCAAGGAACTCTGCTGTCTTTCCGAAAGCAACGCAGTTAATAAAATCTGCTGTCTGCTCATCGCCATCTCTCTTAAATCTACGATCAACTGCAAGAGAGAATCTTGCAACAGCACTGTTAGTCGCTCCACCGTAACGAACTTCTGGGTCTCTAGTGAGACGTCCCATAAGAATAACTTTATTCATAATTAATCTCCTTGTCTTATACTATTAAGCCTCGTCAGCTCTAACGCATAAGAATCGAAGTACGTTGTCCATGATGCGAACATTCTCCTCGATCTGAGCAGGTACGCCTGGCTCAGCATCGAAATGGATGAAGTAATAGAAACCTTCATTCATCTTCTGAATTTCGTAAGCAAGTCTCTTCTTGCCCCAATCATCGACGTCTGTGATCTGTCCACCAAAGCGAGTGATGTACTCCTTTGCCTTTTCAACTGTGGCAGTTCTTGCATCGTCTTCGATCTTCGCATTAACAACGAGTGCTAATTCATACTTGTTCATGCTTTTCTACCTCCTTTTGGTCTTTAAGGCCAAGCTACTTTCTAATAGTGTAGCTTAGCAAGGATATAAATGTTTTATACCACGAATTAAGATATTAACACGTAAGAAGGTATTTTTCAAGGCTTTTTGCTGATTTTAAAGTGTAATCCCTTGTATTTTGGCTAATTCTGTGAATACTTCACCAATTCTTTCATGAATAATTAATGTATTCTCAGCTTTTCGCACATTAATATCACTCTGGTTAATTACCACAAGATATTTTCCGTGGAAGTAATTCACAAAGGATGCTGCTGGGTAAACTGTAAGTGAAGTGCCACCAATAATCATCATATCCGCACTTGATATTGCAGTAATTGCACCCTCAACCTGGTCCTCAGGTAATCCTTCCTCGTAAAGAGTGATATCTGCTCTGACCACGCCACCGCAGTAATCACACTTTGGAATATCGTCCTTTGAATCAAATATATAATCAACAGGATAGCTTGTTCCACAGTTCATGCAATAATTTCTAAGCGCACTTCCATGAATCTCATATACCTTATGACTGCCGGCCTTCTGATGAAGACCGTCAATATTCTGAGTAACTACGCCAATGAGCTTGCCCATTTCCTCCAGCTTTGCAAGATATTTATGGGCATTGTTCGGCTCTATATTTCTGGTATCCATCTTCTGCCTATGAAACTCAAAATAAACCTTTGGTTCATGCATTAGACAGCTATGGCTCAACAAATATTCAGGCTGATACATGTCAAACCTTACATCATGCTGATTGTAAAGGCCATCCTTGCTTCTGAAGTCTGGAATACCGCTTTCTGTAGAAACCCCTGCGCCTCCGAAAAAGACGATTTTCTGAGAATCATCAATCATTTCCTTTAGCTTTTCAATATTCTCCAATACACTTCCCCTTTCTATAATAACGCGTTGTAAATATCGCGTTTGCTAACACCCCTGTCTTTTGCCACAGCTTTCATAGCTTCCTTTTTGTCCATTCCCTTTGAAAGGTACATATCCATATGCTCCTGAATAGTCATCTCCTCAAAAGCTGCTCTTGCCTCTTCTATAACCTCCGCCTTTGACTTCCCGGCAATTACAAGAACATACTCACCCCTTGGATCTTTGGTTTCGTAGGATTTAAGCGCACCACCTAAGGTAGTTTTTTCCTTTTCCTCATGCTTTTTTGTAAGCTCGCGACAAAGGGTTATTCCTCTGTCCTCACCAAGAGTCTCTGTCAACTCCTTTAAGGTTCCAATCAAATGATGTGGAGCCTCGTATACTATAATAGTTCTTGTTTCATTCTTTATTTCTTCAAGAACCCTACGACGCTCTTTTTTATCCTTTGGTAAAAATGCTTCAAAGGCAAAACGTCTACAGGCCTGACCTGACATAGTAACCGCTGTAATACAGGCTGCTGGTCCTGGAACAGAAGTAACTTCAATTCCTTCCTCATAGCACATTGCTACAAGCTCTTCACCTGGATCTGAGATACCAGGGGTTCCTGCATCTGTTACTACCGCAATATTCTGACCCTCTTTCAACTTGGCAATAAGAGAAACTGCCTTATCTACCTTGTTGAACTCGTGATAGCTTGTCATTGGGGTATCTATCTCAAAGTGATTTAGTAGCTTTATTGAATTTCGGGTATCCTCTGCAGCAATCAAATCTACTTCCTTCAGGATACGCACTGCACGAAAGGTCATATCTTCAAGATTGCCGATTGGTGTTGCTACCAGGTAAAGTGTTCCACTCATCTATTTCTCCATTATCATTCCGTATATCTTATATATTTCCTCTGTATATTGGCCTGGGGCATCGTATACAATAAGTGGTGCTTCAACTGTGAGCTGGGCTCCTCCACCCTTTACACCTTCAATTAGCACCATGTTTGGTTCTTTGTCTACAAATGGATATACAAGCCTCATGCGCTTCGGCTCAAGCTTGTACTGCTTCATCAGTGTGATTATCTCCACCAGTCTGAAAGGGCGATGAACGAAATAGCATCTACCCTTAGGCTTCAGAACAGCCGCTGTCTGACTTATCACATCCTCAAGAGAACACAACAGCTCGTGTCTTGCAATAGCCTTTGCATCGTTAGGATTCTTCAGACCATGATGATTTGTCATGTACGGCGGATTACTTGTAACTACATTCATTGAACCTTTTCCAAAAAATTCCGATGCAGACTTAATATCACCTTCTATTATATCAATTTTATCCTGTAATCCATTAAATAAAACAGAACGATTAGCCATTTCTGCACTTTCTGGCTGGATCTCTAAGCCTGTAAAGTGTGAACCTTCTGTCTTAGCTTCAAGCAAAATTGGCAAAATTCCGGTGCCAGTTCCCATATCAAGAACCGTCTCCCCTGGCTTCACCTTCGCGAAGTCAGATAACAAGACAGCATCCATGCCAAAACAGAATTTGTCAGGATGCTGAATAATTTTATATCCATTTATTTGTAGATCATCTAATCGCTCATCAGAGCGCACAAGATTTTCCATTAATTCTTGTCCTCCAGGTCGGCAAGCTCCTTAGCTTCTTCCTTAGAAACCTGTACCTTACGCTTTCTAGGCTTGAACTTCAACTGATCTGTAGGGTAGTCCTTTACCTCTTTAAGATCTCCGTCTTCGAAAAGCACACGTACAGTCTGACGAAGCACATTCACAGACTGAACTGTCCCCTTAAAGCCGTCAGGTGTTGTAACCGTGTCATTAATGCCAGGTAGACGACTGTTGAGATATTCGTATGTCTCCTGCTCGTTTTTCAGGCAGCACATAAGTCTTCCGCAAAGACCTGAAATCTTGGTTGGGTTAAGTGAAAGGTTCTGCTCCTTTGCCATCTTAATTGAAACCGGAACAAAATCAGCAAGATAGCTCTTACAACAGAGCTCTCTACCACAGATACCAATTCCACCCATAAGCTTGGTCTCATCTCTCACACCAATCTGTCTAAGCTCGATACGTGTATGGAATACAGCCGCAAGATCCTTTACAAGCTCTCTAAAATCGATACGTCCATCTGCTGTGAAATAGAAAATTAGCTTGTTGTTGTCGAAGGTATACTCAGCGCCTACCAGCTTCATCTCAAGCTCATGCTTTGTAATCTTCTCCTCGCAAATTTTCATTGTCTCTTTTTCTTTTTCAACATTCTTGGCAGCCTTTTTAACATCTTCGGCTGTGGCCTTTCTCATAATCTTCTTGATTGGACCTGGCACCTCATCGTCGGAAATCTCCTTGTCTACTAAAAGAACTGTTCCAATTTCCACGCCTCGTACTGTTTCAACGATAACCTGGTCTTCTCTTTTGAGCTCAACCCCATCTGGGTCGAAATAATATACTTTTCCGCCTCCTCTAAAGCGAACGCCTATTACCTTTATCATCTATTTACTGTTCTCCTTCAACGCCTGTATTAAAAGCATTATCGTCAATTCAAAGTTGACATTTGCATTAAGTCTGGCTCTTGTCTCTGCAATTTCATTAATTATATGATTCAAGCCACTGTATGAGCAATGCTGTGCCTGCTCGTGTATATCAAACGCATCCTCCTTAAATAAAAGAAGGTTATCATTCAATGTCGCTTTATATAATAGCACATCTCTGTACCAAAGGGTGATTAAATCTAGCATTTGCTCCACGAAACCCTGAAATTTCTCAGCATCTGTGTCCTCTGCCTTCTTGTCGGATTCATTAGCGGCCTTGATATCTTTTACTTCATCGGCTATCTGTTGCTCATCCATTCGTCCTGCGCGCTTGCATATAGAAACCACCTTGTCCTTCACCTCAGAAAAGCTTACGTCTGTCGCAAGAGCAATGGCTTTTCCAACATTTCCCTGGGCAAAGTTTGCCACCATTTCAGCCTGATAATCCACTGTTTCATACTTCGTCTGCAGGATGTTTCTAATACTTGCAGTATCTACGGTCTTTGTTTGAATAAGAACGCATCGGGATAATATGGTTTGCAAGAATGCATTATGATTTGCTGTCAGCAAAATAATGATGGCATATTCAGGCGGCTCCTCTATTGTCTTGAGGATTGCATTTTGAGCCTGAGGATTCATTCTCTCTGCTTCCTCAACAATATAGATTTTGAATTTATTACTATAGGGCTTAATATCAACGTCATTTACGATTTTCTCTCGAATCACATCAACACTTATGTTGCTTTTGCCCTCTTCCCTAGAAACATAAATAATGTCTGGATTGTTGTGGCTCAGACTCTGCTTACAGCAGTGGCACTCTCCACAAGCATCATCAGCTGATGGATTCTCACACTGAAGCATTGCTGCAAAAGCCTCTGCCAGCATCATTTTTCCAGAGCCCTTTTCTCCGCTGAAAATATAGGCGTGGCTGTGCTTTCCTGTATTTACTGCATTTTTAAGAAGGCTCTTTGCATCTTCCTGGCCTACAATTTCCGCAAAGCTCATTTATTACTATTCTCCCGTTTACTACAAAATCCTTAGGTGATGATATCAAGGAGTAATCCTCTGATTTCGTCAACTCGGTTTAATATATCCAAGTGGTCTCGCTCATCCTGAACTAGGGCTGTTGCCAATTCATCCATATGCTCATCCACAAGCTTTATCATACCATAAACCCTGTGACGACCTCGTCTATCCAAAAAATTCTCTCTGGAAAACTTATGAGAGCGATTTACTACTTCATTCAAAAAATCCTTTACAAGTCCGCGATAGCGCTTCATATCGCGAATATCCATATGCTCAGATAAAAGCTTACCCTGAGTAGTGATGTCATTCAAAAGGTTCGTTAATTTTTCCTGAAGCTCGGCATCATCAACCGCAGCAGCTAGTGTGAATTTGAAGGTGTCATCCACTGGCGCTGTTTGTTTGGCTGCTTCTGCTGGTTGTACCTGACTAACATCACTTACTCGAATATCCATATTGCACCTCTACTTATTGATAAATTCCGCTATCCTATCGCTTGTAATCGTGCTATTCTCGTTGTTATTGAATACATTGGTAATTCTGGCTTTCTTTAGATTTTCCTCTGAAAAATCCTGCTGGTCTGCAAGAAATCTTCGGCACATCTCCTCATACTTAGGATGCTCCTGACTTCTTTCACGCTCAAGTGCCCTGCTCAATCTGATGCCATCGTCTACCTCTATATATATCGGCAAAACCTTTTCCTCTCCGTAATAATCGCGGATTTTCACAAAGCTTTCAACAGTTCCTATAATGAGATAATCGTTATTCTCGAGATCTACATTCCCATCATCCACGGTAAAATAAAACCATGGGCCATGAACTGTGTTATATTCACGAATTTCAATTACTTTTCCGTCTTCAATAAGCTTATCCTTCTGTTCTACTGATACAAAATTGTACTCATCCCCTGGCTTTTCATGGCTTCTAATTGGACGGGTCGTGTATGAAACTATCCTCTTTAGGTTAACATCTTCCCTCTCTAGCAAGAGCTTAAATATAGTGTCCTTTCCTGATGAGCTCTTGCCCATTATGCAATAAATACTACCCATATAATCCTCTTCTTCTTTTAATATAAAAAGTATAATTCACAAAGCCTTAATTGACAACGGAGATACTGTCATTGCTAAGTCCCGTCACATGAAGTCCCTTTATCTTAGCCTCATGTATGATTTCAATTACCTGCTCTGTTATTTCTTCTCCTGGAACCACAATAGGAGCCCCTGGTGGATAAATGCATATCATTTCTGCTGAAACCTTACCCAGCGCTTCATTTAAATCCACCTGATTCTCATTTCCAGCTTTCGCTTCATATATCTCCATTCTCTTTGACGGAACCATAGCTAGATTAGGTACGGATATTTGGCCTTCCTCCAAGGTCTTATCTATATCTACCAAGGCATTTTTCAAACGCTCAAAGCCTTCTTTACTATCCATAATGCTAGTCATTCCAAGAACATAAGCAAAGCTAGATAGTTCTGTTTCTATATTGTATTTTTCCCTAAGAATTTTAGCCAGCTGCACTCCGGTACTGTTGCTATTTTTCGTGGAAATAATAAGCTTTCCAGGATCTTTTACCTCGGCTGCTGCCTGTATAAGCTGAATATGCTTCAATTCTCCACATGCCTTGTAAAAATCCTGAAGTTTATCCACATATTCTTGGAATAATTCGCTGTTTTTTTCTAACTTATCAAGACAATCACTTATTGAATTCATAAGTACATAGGATGGCGAGCTAGTCTCAAAAATATCAAGTGCCTGACGTACACGAGCTCTGTCAATCCGTTTTCCAGAAATGTGCATTGCAGCGGTCTGGGTCAGGCTTGGTAATGTTTTATGGAGACTTTGTATTGTGATATCTGCTATTCCTATAGCTTTTTCTTTAAAATACTCATTGAATCCAAGATGAGCTCCATGGGCCTGATCCACAATAAGCAAGATGCCATTTTCATGGCAATAATCCCCTATTTCCTTAATTTTACAGTGATAACCCTCATAGGTTGGACTTGTAAGTATAATAGCTTTTACTGATACTTGCCGCTGGGCAGCCTTTTGAACCTGCTTCAGCGTCACAGCCTCAAAAATACCATCTTCTCTTACAGTAGGATAAATGTAATCCACCTTCAAACGTCTAAGCATTACCGCATTATAAACGCTTTTGTGAGAATTCCTTTGAATTAAGACACAATCTCCTTCGTTACAAGCAGCATAAACAGCTGCGAGGTTTCCAACTGTAGAGCCTCCAACAAGCATATAACTGTCATCAGCCCCAAAGATTTTTGCCATCCTTTTCTCTTCTTCAAGCAAAACTCCTTCTGGGTCGTGTAAATCATCCACTCCCTCAACCTCTGTCATATCTATCTCGTAGATCCCTGAAAGCCTGCGTTTGTGTCCTGGCATATGGAATGGATACATATTCGATTTGGAATAATTCTCAAGTGTCTCTTTTAAACTCATAATTTCTATTGTGACTTTTATTTTATATATAAAATGAATATAATATTTCTAAATCATCAGGAGGTACACATGAACAGAACTCTAGTAATTCTCTGCGGTGGCGACAGCTCTCGCATGGGCACTAAGAAAGCTCTTTTACCATTTGAAGATAAGACAATGGTTGAATATATCTATGATAAATTCAGCCCTTTTTTTGATAAAGTCTATCTTTCTGTAAATGAGCGAGGTGACCTTACTCATTTAGGTCTCGATGCCCAGGAAATTCCTGATATTTCTAGAAATGCTGGTCCTTATGGCGCTATTCTGTCATGCCTGACTATGCTTTCAGGGGATAGAGCCTTTTTCATGTCAGTGGATACTCCATTTATGGACCCTCGTATTGCTGTGTATCTCTACGACCAGTCTTACAACTATGATATAACCAGTTTTAAGTTTTCTGGTGAATTCTTAGATACAATCTGTGGAGTTTACAACAAGCGTTGTATAGGTCCGCTTTTTAAAAGTGTGTTCTTTAAACAAACAACCAGAAGCTACATTGAGGATCGCTGCTATACTAACCTTATTGATACTGAGGAAATTGAAACTCTTTCCAGCATATCAATGGAACAGCAATTCTTCAAAGTAAATGATAGAAGCTCGTACTACTATGCTGTTTTTTCTATCCTAAAGCACAATTTTGTTTGCTAACTTGTAGTATAAATATTTAGTCAAGGAAGCGTTTAAGCTGTGGCATCCAATCTCCAAGGAAAACAATATTCTTTTCCATTGCATCCCAAATTGGTTCCAAAAAATTAATTAGACATTTATTCACGTCCGACCATGTTGGTTCGGACTTCTTTTTTTGTCGTAATTCAACTTTCCACTTTCTTTTCATATAAGTATAATCACCATAGGACTTTAACATACTTATTCTGCTATCGTCTATGACAATATTCTTTTCCTGAAGAAGCTTTGACAGACTGTCCTTTATCTTTCGTCCATTCACCGGACAAGATACAAGAATCTCATAGGCTATGTAATAATGATCCATATCATTAATCAGTTCAAGCTTTTCTATTATCTCTCCCAAATGTTTAACCAATTCATCTTCCTTTGGATTGGTCAGCACCTCCACTGTTCTATTTTCATAGGCTGTGAGCTTTAATGTCAATAATTCCGGTTCATGTGCTCCCCGATGCTTCCTAAAATGAAGTCTGAGTGGAATATACATTTCGTCAACCGTTATCTTTAGGGCTATTCCCGTATCATCAACATTTCCATTTACTATAAATGCTTCCAATGCTCCTTTTGCCATTATTTCTTTAAGTACATCTCGCATGTAAAGAATCGCCATCTTATCATCTAATTCTCTAACGTATTCATAATAAATATTTGATATGCAGAGATCCTTGTATATCTTTGTACTAAAATCACTTGTATTGCAAAGATATAGCTCATTACAATACTTTCCATTTGCCAGAAGCTCAATGATAATTTCAGCAACAGCTGCGCTGAGTAAATTTTTAAATGGAATATTCAGTTTTTCAGATTTTTCCTTTATCTGCAAACGATTAATCATTAGAGCCACACACCTATCATCGATTGAACCTTCTTTAATACCTTACGTTCCTTTGCATACTCCATTAGCTTAGCAACATCTTTATCCTCATCCATGATGTATGCCCATACGCCCTTTTTGAAATCTTCCCTATCTACCTTTTCCTGATATTTTAAGAAATCGCAAATCAGACGTTCCTTGGTATAAATCTTCATTTTTGCACCTGCAAAATTCGCCTCAGTTACTCCTATTTCCAGTACCTCAGGCTCGGTATAATATGGCTCCACAATTGGATAATCTATATTAAATCTGGACTTGCTTGTGTTTTTATTGATGGCAATACTCCATTTATATGGTCTGTCCTTCAAATATCCATATACATAGAGGGCAGACTCCATAGTAAGAATTCCATCCTCTCCAAAAAGCTTGTAAATCCACTGGTCTTCATCGCACTCAAAGTATTTCGTGGTATAATAGCCACTCTTCACACGGATAAGATACCCTTCCTCCACAAATTTCAGCACTCTTCTGTAATCTACCCCTAGAGCATCAATATCGCTAGCTTTTACAAGACCGCCATTTTTTTCTACTAGATCATTAATCTGCTCTAGCTGGTACTGCTTTTTTTCATCTCTCGATAATAGCATTTCCATTTTTTCCACTCCTTACTCTTTAACGAGGTAACTTATTATCATTATCACATTAACTGAAACTGCTGTCAAACTCTTATATTTGTCGTATAATATAAAAGAATTTATTCATATTGTCTTACAGGGGGATTTTATGTCTGAAAATACAATTAATCTTAGAAAAAACCCTTCCCGCAAGGAATGCGAAAAGGTAATCAAAAAAATACTTATGACAGAGGTTTTGGAACGCGGTACTAATGAGCACTTTAAAACTGCGGCAGATTTCATGAGCTATTTTCAATCTCTTTATCCTGCAAGTGACAGTTTGACTAAGCAGGTACAACGTGCGGTGAAATCACTTCAAATGCCAAAGGATGAACGCGGTTATTTTATTATTAACAAAACAGAATCTCAATTGGAGCAGGATAAGGAAATAGCATTTCTTTTAAAGAAAACTAACGCCAGCTTAAATCAATTTGAAGGTTATGAAACATTGTTTCTCAAAGCAGAGGGTAAATATAAGGATTATTTATACCAGCTTCTTACAGAATCAGATACATTTGCTGATAAAATTATCACTATGATTAACTCTTCTCATGGAATAATATTGTTCACAAGCAATAAACATCAATTAGAAATTTTAATAAATAGTTTGATAAATCGATGAATTGTTTGTTACAATTAGAGAATTTTTCTTTGGTCTATAGCATATTAAAAACGACAGTTTAAAACTTCAAAACTGTCGTTTTATTATATAATATATAATTTTACTGTCCTTATTCTAATATATTGTCTTTTATCGACGTCTTCTATGCTTTTTCCCATTATCTCTGATAATAGTCATATTGGTTTTCTGGGGTCTAGCATGCTTACTTTTAAACCTATGCTTCATCAAAAGAATTTCGCTTGATTTGCTTCTGATGTAAAGAATAATCAATATCACAATAATAACCGCCAGAATACTAAGTCCAATTTTCGGATAGTCTACCTGAATATATTCTTTGCCACTGCCACCTTTTTCAACTGGAAGATTATCAAATGGGTAGCTTTCTACATCCGCGTTAGCAAATTTTAAATTTGCTTGTCCTACGCTTCTATCTGCATAAGTGTATCTAATCTGGCCAACTACAGATTTATCATTCTCATCTGTGAATGGCTCTACTGTAGAGGTTACATCCAAAACACTTGCTGTCTTTGGAATAACAATAAGGCCATTCTTATCAATCTTAATAAGCTCACTATTTTCGCTAAGTATTCCTGTGACATCCGTATCATTCTCAGAAATAGATGCAAAATCTGCAACAGAGTATTTACTGAAATTATTGAAGCAATACTCAAAAAGATTTGTTGTATCTGTGTACTGCTCTCCAACTGTATCCTTCATTACAACGCAAATCAGAGTCATTCCATCCTTCTTTGCGTACGTTACAAGGGTAGCTCCTGCAACTACTGTATATCCAGTCTTTCCACCTAAACATGGCTCGTAGATATATTTATTTGTCTTATAGTAATGAAGCATCTGATGATGATTGTTAAGAGGGGTTGGATCAGAATGCTTATTTGTTGGAGGAATAGTATAATTCTTTGTTCCTACAATCTCTGCAAATTTCGGAATCTGATAAGCCGCTCTTGCAATCAACGCCATATCATAAGCGCTTGTATAATGTTCCTCATCAGGAAGACCATTAGAATTGTTAAAATGGGTATTTTTACACCCCAATTCTTTAGCCTTTGCATTCATCATATCAACAAATGCTGACATGGAGCCTGCTACATGTTCACCTAATGCATAGGCACATTCGTTGGCGGATTCAAGCATCATTCCATACAGAGTCTGCTCAACTGTCATCTCTTCGTTAACGTCTCTGGCAATGCTTGAAGAACCAAGCTCTGTTCCGTATACCGCTTCTGCTGAGAAAACAACAGTTTCATCCAATTGGCAATTTTCCAAAACGATGAGTGCGGTCATTATTTTGGTGATACTTGCAGGATAATGAACCTCATCCATATTTTTCGAATAAAGAATTGTTCCGGTCTCCTGCTCCATTATGATTGCAGACTCCGCTACCACATCTACACCACTTGGCCAGTAATCCTCAGCCTGAACTGTCTCCACATCACATAGTAACAGACTATTAAATAAAAGTATAAAAGCTAAAAGCTTTGTTATTAATTTCCTAAAACTCATAATTTACGATTTCGATGCCTCTAATAATTTTGTCTTTAATTCCTGCTCAATTTGAGAAAGCTCCTGCTCAGCATTACGACGTTTCTCCTTACCTTCAGCCTGAATTCTAAGAACCTCATCCATTGTACTAATTAGCTGCTCATTAGTGTGCTTAATAGTCTCAATATCGACAATTCCTCGCTCTGACTCTTTTACTGTCTCTATGGTTGCAGTCTTAAGCGCATCAGCATTCTTTTTAAGCAGCTCATTTGTCATATCAGAAACCTCTCGCTGTGCCTTTGCCGCCTGATTTGAATGCTCAACACCAATAGCAATTACCATTTGATTTTTCCATAGCGGAATTGTATTAACGATGGTGGATTGGATTTTCTCTGCCATCATTGTATCTGAGCTCTGAACCATCCTAATCTGTGGACCACTCTGGAGCGCAATTGTTCTTGTAAGCTGAAGATCATATAGCTTCTTTTCAAATCGATCACACATTGCAGCTAAATCCTTTGCTGCCTGAACATCTTCCTGAAGTCCTGTCTCACTTGCCTTTTTCTGAAGTTCAACAAGCTCACCATTTCTTGTATCTTCAAGCTTCTTCTTTCCTGCCGCAATATACATTGAAAGCTCTTTAAAATAGGCCAAATTAGCTTCATACATCTGATCAAGCATTGCTACATCTTTAAGAAGAGTTGTCTCATGCTTTTCAAGCTCTGTAGTGATTACATTTACATTAGTCTCTACCTTTGAATACTTTGCTTTCATGGCGGTAAGGCGGTTTGAGCTCTTTTTAAATAATGCCTTTAAACCCTTTTCTTCCTCTGTGGCATCAAAATCCTTAAGCTCACCAATAAGCTTAGTAATCATGTCACCAACCTCGCCCATATCTTTGGTACGAATACTATCAAGTGCCTTCTCTGAAAAATCGGAAAGCTTCTTTTGGGTTCCAGCTCCATAATTTAGAATTGCTGTGGAATTTGATAAATCAATTTGCTTTGCGAAAGCTTCAACCTGAGCCTTTTCCTCCTCGCTGAGGATTATTTCCTCTTTCATTTCATCAGCTTTTGCTACAGGAAGCTCAGCGTCCTCTGGCATATTCACTGCATCAAATACTAACGTTGGTGTCTCTGTTTTGAATTCCATTTTTTCCTCCCACTTTGTCATTATATAAGCGAATCCTGCTTCATCATTGTCTTCATAACCGAAATATCAGAAGAGATGTCCCATGCAGCATCTTGGAATAGCTGATTAAGAAGCTGCACAAACGCATCATTTATTACATCTGTTGCATCTTCAATCTCCCTTTGTGAATTGGTTATATTCTCCACGCTCAAATTTTCTTTTCTGAGATCTACGTAGCTTTGAAGAAGCTTTTCAGTAGTTGGGAGATAATACGACATGAACTTTCTCAAATCTCCTGCCACCTCTGGTTCTTCCTTTACCTTTTTGAAAATAGAAAGCACAGTTGCCTCAAGTGTATATAGCTTGTCCGACATAGTCTCTGTATCAGGGATTAAATCATTATAATAGCGAATCTTGTTAAGGTACTCATTTCCTTCCTCTAGAATGTTCTGTACCTCCTGTGGAAGATCCTCATCTATAGTGTAATATTTCACTTTTCCAGCCTGATTATTAGGTGTTTCTTCCTTGCTATTATTTTTTGCTTCCTCATTTAGTTGAGAATTATATTGCTCCGTACGAGAATACTGGCTATATACCTCATCTGTCAGCATTAATGTGGTCTCTTCCATGTCCAACGCAGAATATGGAAGATATCCTCTTTTTCTCATTTGTTTTACCATGCGAAGCACTTCTTTTGGATTATATCCTGTCCGTTCAGCCAATTCTCGAATTGTAATATATGGTCTTTCACCAACAATTCTTCCGTATTCAAAATAATGCTTTATTACTTTACGATTGTTCTTTCCTGCTATTATAAGACCAATACCTGATATAAGCATTAAGCTCTCGAAAGCCATAACTCCAACAGCTATTCCAATGTCTGAGGCTGCTATTGGTATCATCAGTAAATTGCTTAGTAATGCAATTCCTGCATCAAAGGAAATAACAGAACCTGCAACAAGCTTACCTATACCTTTGCTTTTGTTTATCTTTGTAGAAAAAAATGGAGTTCTTCTCTCTTTTTTTCCACCCAAAACACCCTTTAAGCCAGTTTCTATAGATTCCCTAATTTCAGTTCCAATATCATAACCCACGGATGTGCTTGGACTTGTTTTAAAGCCTTTTGTAGCGTCTCCTACAAAATCTCTCACATCTCTACTCAAATGTGAAAAGTCCCCTGTTTCTGCAGCTCGATTTATACTATTTAATATTTCTTCTCCGTATTTAAATAAATCTCTGTTATTCATAACTTAGATTATAATGAAAATAGCTAGGTTCCGCTACTTTTTTATCTTATTCTTTATAGTATTTATACTGTATTTTTTATGTTATAATTTTTCTCGATTTTAATGATTCGGAGGTATCTATGAGACTTAGAAATATTCCTGGTGCCGATGAAGTAGTTGCAAATAGTAGCTACTGTATTAATACACCAGCAAAATTCAAAGGTTTATATAAATCACAGGTCTTTGGAAATGACAATCCTCTCCATATTGAGATTGGTATGGGTAAGGGCCAGTTTATTACTACTCTTGCAAAGCAAAACCCTGATATCAACTACATAGGCATTGAGAGATACACAAGTGTGCTTCTCCGTGCCATCCAGAAGGTTGAGGATGAGGAGATTCCTAATCTCCGCTTTATATGCTTCGATGCAGCTGATATTCTTGATATATTTGCTTGTTACGAAGTGGACAGGATTTATTTAAACTTCAGCGATCCTTGGCCAAAGGATAGACATAGTAAGCGCAGACTTACGTCTTCTACTTTTCTTAACAGATACAATGCTATTCTTGCTAAGGAAGGACATATTGAGTTTAAAACTGACAATAAGGATTTATTCGATTTTTCTGTTGACGAAATTGAGAATCATCCTCTTTGGAAGTTGGATGCTGTTACTTATGATTTGCATGGGGATACAGAGATGAACCAGGGCAATGTGATGACAGAATATGAAGAAAAGTTTTCTTCTATGGGTAATCCAATTTACAAGCTAATCTGTAGTAGATAATATTTTAAAGCGGCTCTTTAGTTTTTCAAAGCTCCCGCAGGGCACCCTCCGCACCTTCGCGATGGTCCTCCCGCCGGCGTAGGTCCTCCCTCGCTTGGTACGGTATCCCTGCTCGCGCCAAATAAGACTATGATGCCGCTTTTTTATTACATCCATTTATTTGAATTAATCTCCCCAGATATTCAAATATTTCTTCTGTATCTTTACGCAAAAAAATATCGCCAAGAATTTCTTCTTGACGATTTGGAGTGCGCGACCAGGGGTTCGAACCCTGGACACCCTGATTAAGAGTCAGGTGCTCTGCCAGCTGAGCTAGTCGCGCATGTCTTATTTATTTCTTATTGCCTCAGCAACGAAATAAAGTATATAGCCTTTTTCATTTTTTTGCAACCCTTTTTTTTAATTTTTTTCAATTTTTTCTTATTTTCGCGACAGACTTTTTAAAATAGTTTCTGAATTCTGTGAAAACTTAATATATAAATACTTACTTGTATTATGTTTTATAAAAGCACCTGTCATTTTATGCGACAGGTGCTTTCATTTCTAGATGCTAGCAAAGAGCTTCTCAATCTCTTCTGCGCTCATTACCCTATTTGGATCTGTTAAATCTACTCCCACATCAGGAATAACAATTTCTTCTTCCTTTGCTTCCTCAGCCTCAGGTTCTGAATCTGAGGCTACTTCTTCTGTTGGGAGTTCTTCATCCCCACCTACCTCTTCAAGCAATGCATCCAAGTCAGCTCCTGGGTCATCATTACTTAATATTATCTCCTCTTCCGAAGTCTCTTCCAATAGTATTTCTTCTTCTGGAGTTTCTTCAAGTATAATCTCTTCTTCAGGTGATTCTTCTGTCACTTCCTCTACAGGAACAGCTTCTGCTGTCTCCTCCAATGGCAGTTCTTCCTGTACTACCTCCTCCAGAATTATTTCATTGTCTGAGGCCTCTACACCTACTGGCTCTTCAGTCATGATTTCTTCAGTTGGTGCTTCTTCAGCTGATATTTCCTCAGCCAACGGTTCTTCTAACAGTTCTTTTTGAGGTAGCTCATCTATCGATATATCATCTGTAGATACTTCCTCAGTAGCTGCCATATCTAAATCTAATCCTAAGTCCTCAACTGGCTCTTCTGGTAATGCTTCTTCTGACTGAACTTCTTCCGTAACAGCCATATCCAAGTCTAATCCCAAATCTTCTGTTGGCTCAGCTGCCGACTCTTCTACCAGTACTTCCTCAAGGTTAATTTCTACAGGGGATTCCATAATTGGCTCAGGAACGGCTTCTTGCCTTGGCTCTACTTTTTGTACTGGTTCTGTGGCTGGCACAATTGGTGGCGCTTGATATACAGGTGGCATTGGTGGTGCCATTTGGTATGGTTGAGACATAACCGGAGCACTATTTTGAATTTTACTCTCGATATTTGAAATTTGATTTGTCAGTTCTGTTATTTTCTGCTGAATATCAAAATTTGATTCCTTAAGCAATGCCTGCTGTTTTTCAAGAATCTGATTGTTACTTGCTTCAAGCTTTTCCTTAATTGAGAACAATTGATTTATAAGCTCATCATTTGAATTCATTAAGGCATCTGTATTTTCTTTACTTCTTGAAATAGTAACCTTTGCTACTGCCTTTTGCGCATTTATAATATCCTCAGCTGGCAAAGCACTATTTTCTTCAATATTTCTAAGTCTTTGATCTAATTCATCAAAACTCTTTTTTATGACGAGATACGAAGCCTTCTGCGCGTTATAAATATCCTCATATTTCCTTTCTTCCATATCCTTGGTTTTTAAGGTTATATCCAGCACAGCACTTATCAGGAAAAATAGCGCAACTATCATAAGCAGTATTCCCACTGCCATGAACATGAAGTTGCTTTTGAAGTTAATCATGATATAAAGCTCCATGACTATCAACACAGCAACTGCAATACCCGATAATATGATTTGAATTTTATCTCTTGCTATTTCCCGTTGGATGTTTTTGGTGTTCTCGTCCATCTTTCCCCCTAGTTATTCATCCTTTTTATCAAATAGATGTACCATGTCTAATGCAAAAGAAATAGGATATAACTGCACCATAACTGAATCAATCAGATTACCTATCTTTAAATCAAATGTAATCTTTACAAAATCTATTTCTGGTGATTCAAATAGTTTTTCAAATATCTTTACACTCTCAACATCGATATTGTCTGTCTTTGGTGGCGATATATCCACTAATCTATTCAGTAGCTGCGACATTGATGATGCTGCGCTTCCCATCATCTGGTTCATTGCTTCTGATACCGCACTCAGCTGTATTTCGCCAATTTCTCCAGCTGTATTGCTTCCATCTCCTCCCATCATTAGGTCAGCAATTATTTTTACGTCATTTTCCTTTAAAATTAAAACATTACTTCCGGAAAGTCCCTTTACATAATTGATATGAACTAATACGCATACATTATGATAATCATCCAAAGCCTCACTTTTTCTTATGAGATCAATCTTTGGTGTTGTAATATCAACCTTTAAATTATTTAACAATGCACTGAGTGAAGTTGCTGATGATCCCATACTAATATTAGCAATCTCACCTAGTGTATCCTGTTGTTCTTTTGTTAAAGTAGCTTCTGCCATATAATGCCGTCCTCCTATTATTTATTTTCCCCCTTTATACGTAATCATAGTTCAAATATTCTAATTTTGATTATACAATATTTGCAATTATTAGACTACTTATGTTATTAAACTATTTTATGACAATATTGCGAAATATTTGTGGTTAAACTGTTACTATTTGCAGATAATAAAAAAGGAGCCTTTCGGCTCCAAATAAAATATACTGTTCCCTGGGGGAATCGAACCCTCAACTAGTGCTTAGGAGGCGCTTGTTATATCCATTTAACTAAGGGAACGTAAATATCACAACCATTAGATTTTAATCTAATGGTTATGAAAAATCAACAGTTCCCTGAAGCCAAATTATACCTTTAAAACGTCTTCCTATTGCTGGCTCACCAAAGAGATTATTTTTATTTATACATACCTCTAAAATCACATCATTACTATCAACTGTCAGTAGAACAAGTTCCTCCATAGTAAGATGATTTACCACATACTTTACATCTAAAATATTTCCTAGAATCTCATACTTATCGTTTTCGATTCCATATGGCATGAAAAATGTGGTAACTACACTAAGAATATCCTCCCTAGTAACTCTTCGAGATATTCTCTGGTATAAATCAATTTCATCCATTGTCAGACTCTCCAAAGCTTCTTCATTGCCTTCTCGAGCCTGCTCAACTAAATTTATACGCTTTTGATTGTTGAGTTTTTCTTTTATCCTGCTTTTTTCATTATCATGAACAGGTAATAAAATCTTTCCTTCTGTAGAAAGAGCAGCAAGCATAATTTCTTTATCTGCGCTCTTTCCATTTGAAATATTATGACGCAGAAACTCTCCCATGTTCTGAAGCTGGAAAATCAGATTAACACCTAATCTGATTTCATCGCACATAACATAGTAATTATCCTTGTCTGTTTGCTTAATTACTTCAACATCATTTTTTATTGATACTATGCTGCCGAAGAATGTAGGATAATAGTAATCTAAGATAAATTCATCATTTTCATTATAGATTCCTCTAAGAACTAATCCTACATTATCTGCAACCATATACCTTAACTCAACAAATTGATTTCCTTCCAAATCAATTGCTGACTCCTGATAATCCGGACGTAATATTACTTCATTTACTATCTCTTCAAGTGCGTCTTTATTAAGTTTACTGAAACCTATTGCAGGTAAATATTGATGCATCTATTACATTCCACCTAAAGCTTGTTCTAGTGCCTGCTTCTCTTCATCTGCAAGCTGAATTATAGAATTTCCATCTATAATCTCCTTAACATAAGTATAGCATCCTTCTCTTGAATGCATAGCATTAATTATATATCCTGAATTATTTTCGTTAAGCATGCAAAGTGAAAAACTTAGCTTTCCACCCATCTCATTAAATGCATCATACTTTACAAGTCCAAACTTTTGGAAGCAGCTTTGCATATTTTTAAATATTGAATCAATATTTCTTTCATTGCTGGCATTAGCTTCAATAAGTTCATCAACCTGCTCTAATCTATAAATCAAAGTATCCTCTAATGATCTTGCTGTGCTTCCCTGCATAAAAATTCTGTATCTCTTTTTAAGCTTTGACATCTGTACGATGAAAACTATTAAAAGAATCATCATAATTAGAACCAATGCTGCAAGTCCTATAATTATGTAATCTGAACTAAATCCTAAATATTGTTCTATCATGTGTGCTCCTATACCTTACTCTCGAACATATGTTTATTTTATATTTTCAAGTAGCTCTACTATTCTATTTAATTCATCCTGAGTATAATACTCAATCTCAAGCTTTCCAGACTTGTTATCCTTAGCATTAATATATACCTTTGTACCAAGAACACTCTTTAATTTTTCCTGTGTATCCTGATATATAGCAACCAACTGTGGATCAAGCTCTGCAGCTTTTATTTTCTTGTCAGCTTTCTTATCGTTGATTAGCTTCTTTACTTCACGTTCAACGTCACGCACTGACATCTTCTCATCGAAAGCTCTCTCTGCAAATTCATATTGTTTATCTGGATCTGTAATTGCAAGCATAGCACGAGCATGACCCGTTGTAAGCTTATCATCTACAATCATGTCCTGAACACGCTTATCAAGCTTCAACAATCTAAGTGCATTTGTAATAGTTGTTCTGCTTTTCGAAACACGCTCTGCTACCTCATCCTGCTTAAGCTTAAACTCATCAATAAGTCTAGCAAACGCCATAGCTTCTTCAATAGGATTTAACTGCTCACGCTGGATGTTATCGATAAGAGAAATCTCAACGAACTCCTGCTCGCTAAGTTTCATAATGATTACTGGTACTTTCTTAAAGCCTGCAATTCTTGCAGCTCTCCATCTACGCTCTCCACCAATAATCTCATAATATTTTCCACGATCCTGAACAATCAATGGGTTAATAATTCCATGAAGTTTAATATTTTCAGCTAAATCCTGAAGCTTATCCTCATCAAAATTTTTTCTTGGCTGTAGCTTATTAGGCTCAACCTTATTTATATCAACCTCAACTGGTGCACCATGCTGTTCTGGGTTAACTGCAACTACACCCTCATTCTTATTTACAATAAGAGAATCTAATCCCTTACCAAGTCCTCCCTTTTTTGTAGCCATAACTATATATCCTTTCTTCCGATGATTTCTTTTGCAAGATTACGATAGCTCTCTGCGCCTGTAGACTTTGAATCATAAAGATTAATTGGAAGTCCATGAGAAGGAGCTTCTGCAAGTCTAACATTTCTAGGAATGATAGTCTGATAAACTGTTGCATTAAGATTATTCTTTACAGTATCAACTACATCTGAAGAAAGATTTGTTCTGGCATCATACATTGTAAATACAACACCATCTATTTTAAGTTTTGGATTAAGTCTCTGCTGAACAAGATCGATAGTATGAATCAACTGGCTAATTCCCTCCAATGCGTAATACTCGCACTGAATTGGAACAAGTACTGAATCAGCTGTTGTCATAGCATTGATAGTAAGCATATTAAGTGAAGGAGGACAATCAATAATTACATAATCAAAATCATCCTTTACATAATCTACTGCATTACGAAGAATGTATTCCTTTTCATTAATACCAAGAAGTTCAATTTCAGCACCAGCTAAATCTACATTAGAAGGAATAACTGTAAGATTTGGAATATTTTCCACTTCATACATACATTCCTTAATAATACACTGGTCTAATACTAAATCATAAACAGTATTCTCACATTCGTCCTTATCTAATCCAAGTCCGCTGGTTGCATTTCCCTGTGGATCAGTATCAATAACAAGAACTTTCTTACCTGCTTCAGCTAAACATGCTGAAAGATTAATACTCGTTGTAGTCTTACCAACTCCACCTTTTTGGTTGGCAATCGCTATTACTCTCTTCATTTATTGTCTCCCTCTTTATTTTATAGTCTTCTCTTCAATAACTTATTAGAGTATATCATTATGAAGTTTTCAATTCTACCAAGAAAATCTGTGCGAATTAGAAATTATTATACTAATAATCACAATATATAGTCATATATATAGTATTATATAATGTTTCACGTGAAACATTTATTACTAAAAACAGCAATATCTAGGAGTTGAATCAAATTTCATAGTACTATATTTTGTGTTTTTTATAGATAAAATACATAAAATGTTTCACGTGAAACATTCCTATATTTAGATTATGCATTATTTATATTGATGAAATTATTTTTTCTAACTCAATTTGAGCCCTATAAGGATCCAATAAAATTAAGTCTTTAATATTAGAAAGGCATGCAATTAACTCAGAATTTGAAACACTACTATCAGAAATAACTGATTCATCAGCATCAATATCTTGTTGTATAATTTCAGGAGCCTTCACAATGATAGGTGTTTGTTCAATATCTTTATTAGAAATTAAAGCATTAACTTCATCCAAACGTCCATCAAAAAAATTCATTTTTTGGAGCTTTTTATCATAGTTTGAATTAAGTTCAACTAAATAATTTCTAATTTCTTCTGCCATTTTATTATTCTTTGCATTAATATCTCTAGGAGTAAATTCTTTAAAATAAGATTCATTTGAATCTTCTAATAAAGCAAGAAACTTTTTTTCTTCTCTAATTTTAGTTTCAAGCAAATCAATATCTTCTTTCAATTGAATCTTTTCAGAAATTAGTTCTTCCTGATATTTTTTTAGGAAGTCTTTAATCATAAATATTCCCCCAATGATTATATTTGTTGAATGTGAAATATTATTTAAGCGGTTCCTTACTAGGAGTACCTGCTTTTCTAGGATAAGCCTTTGGAGTATTTTTCACCTTATCAATAATAATAAATGAGCGACTAATATCTGTATCAGGTAAATTAAAATAAGAAGGGTTATTCATTTTTCCGCCAAGCTTTGTGATAGCAGAACCAGATAGTTCAATCTCATCCTTTATATCACCAGATTTAAAACTAATAAAATATCCATTAATTTTTACAAGAGGAAGACAATACTCAGATAAAGTAGCAATATTTGCAACTGCTCTACTAACAACTAAATCAAAATGTTCTCGATAAAGCTTATTACGACCAGCCTCTTCTGCTCTGGAATGAATTAACGTTACATTCTTAAGCCCTAAAGTATCAACGACTTCCTCTAAAAATTTTATACGCTTATTAAGAGAATCAATCAAAGTAAACTGTAAATTAGGATAAACTATTGCCATAGGTATACCAGGAAATCCTGCTCCAGTACCAAGATCGCAAACTGTATTTACATCTGAAGGTAAAACCTTACATATTGACAAACTATCAGCAAAATGTTTAAGCTGAACTTCATCAAAATCAGTAATAGCTGTAAGATTCATAACCTTATTTTTTTCTACTAACATTTCATAGAACATATCTAACTGATTGATTTGTACATCAGTCAAAGTAAAATTCCATTCTTTCAATGTATTAATTAAGTAAGAATAATCTCTATTCATAATACCTCATCAAAAAAATTAATCTTTATATGTTTCAAGATAAACTAAAAGTACAGAAATATCTGCTGGACTAACACCAGAGATTCTTGATGCCTGTCCAATATTAGCTGGACGTAATTTAGTAAGCTTTTGTCGCGCTTCAATACGCAAGCTTGGTACATCCTCATAATTTATATTTTGTGGTATAACTTTAGATTCAAGCTTTTTAAATTGTTTAACCTGTTTTTCCTGACGAGTAAGATATCCTTCATACTTAATATAAATATTAACTTCTTCCCTAACTTCATCAGAAAGTTCAGGTCTATCTGGATCAATTGGAGCAAGCTTATTATAATCAAGCTCAGGTCTACGAATTAAATCAACTAGTTTTATACCATTAGAAAGAGGAATACTACCGTAAGATTCAAGAAGCTGCTGAACCTCTTTACGAGCACCAATATTTATTTCTTTTACACGAGCAACCTCTTCTTCTATAAGTTTTTCCTTCTCAACGACATGTTCATACCGTTCTTTAGGTAAAAGACCAACCTCGTAACCAATTTTAGAGAGGCGTAAATCTGCATTATCCTGTCTAAGTAAAAGCCTATACTCAGCACGAGAAGTCATCATACGATAAGGCTCTTTTGTCTCCTTAGTAACAAGATCATCAATTAAAACACCAATATAGGAATTACTTCGATCAAGAATCATAGGATCTTTTCCAAGTAATTTAAGGGCGGCATTAATACCAGCAACTAATCCCTGAGCAGCAGCTTCCTCATATCCACTGCTACCATTAAACTGCCCAGCCGCAAAAAGACCATCAATATCTTTGAATTCCAATGAAGCTTTAAGTTGAGTAGCATTAATACAATCATACTCAATAGCATAAGCATTACGAACAATCTTACAATTTTCCAAACCTGGAACAGTATGGTACATTTCATACTGAACGTCCTCAGGCATTGAAGAGCTCATACCACCAATATACATTTCATTAGTATTAAGACCTTCTGGTTCAACAAATAACTGATGACGATTCTTATCAGAAAATCTAACAACCTTGTCCTCAATACTTGGACAGTATCTAGGACCAGTACCTTCTATTACGCCAGAATACATTGGACTTCTATCAAGATTGGCACGAATAATCTCATGAGTCTTTTCATTTGTATAAGTAAGATAACAAGCGACCTGCTCAATCTGAACAGAATCTCTAGGCGTACTAAATGAAAATGGAATTACAGGATTATCACCATGCTGTGGTTCCATCTTAGAATAATCAATAGAACGACCATCAATTCTAGCCGGAGTACCAGTTTTAAAGCGGTTCATTTCTACATTATTAGCGAGCAATGAATCAGTAAGATGATTAGCAGCCTTTAATCCATTAGGACCCGTGTGCTCAATAACATCGCCATAGAGACATCTTGCCCTTAGATAAGTACCAGTACAAATTACTGCAGCTTTACAATGATATGTAGCACCTGAAAGAGTTTTTACACCAGTAACCTTTTTATTTTCAATAATTAATTCGGTAATTTCGGCCTGACGAAGAGTAAGATTATCTGTATCCTGCATAGTCTTTCTCATTCTAAGAGAATATGCAGATTTATCAGCCTGAGCCCTTAGAGAGTGAACAGCAGGTCCCTTTGAACTATTAAGCATCTTGGACTGAATAAATGTATGATCGATATTAATACCCATCTGTCCACCAAGAGCATCAAGTTCTCTTACCAAATGACCCTTAGAACTTCCGCCAATATTAGGATTACAAGGCATCAATGCAACAGAATCCATACTAACAGTAAAACAAATTGTATTTAAACCCATGCGTGCAGAAGCAAGTGCAGCTTCACAACCAGCATGACCAGCACCAATTACTACCACATCATAGGTTTCTTCAACGTAACTCATTTATAGAACTCCTTTTAAATCACATCACTTTATCGTCGCCAATAAATTGGCTACTGATGCTAACAAGTCATCGCATTGCTCGACTTTTAGCATCATTTTCCCATACAGAAGGTAGAAAATATCTTATTAGCCAAATCATCATCAATTGTCTCACCAGTGATTTCGCCGAGATAATTATAAGCATCCATTAAATCAATTGAAAAGAAATCTTCTGGCATCATGTTATCGATAGAATTCAAAACATTAGAAAGGCTATTCTTTGCATTTGATAAACATCCCGCCTGTCTTGAATTAGTAATATATAAACTACTATCGATTTTAACCTGTCCACTGAAAAACATATCAGTAATCTTTGACTCAAGAGTCTTAAGTCCATCCAAACTAACAGATGAAAAAGAAATAACAGGTTTATCATATTTTTTACATATATTTTCCTCGCTAATTTGTGATACGAGGTCAGATTTATTAAGCAAAATAATAACCTTTTTATGTTTTATCTTATCAATAATGAACTCATCATTCTCATCTAAAGGTCTGGACGAATCAATTACGAATAAAATCAAATCAGCATCATCTATAGAATCAATTGCTTTATCGACACCAATTTTTTCAACTACATCATCGGTCTCTCTAATACCAGCTGTATCGATTATATTTAAAGAAACACCATTAATAGTAATCTGCTCCTCCAAAGTATCACGAGTTGTACCAGGAATATCAGTAACAATTGCTCTCTCTCGACGAGATAAAGTATTAAGAAGTGATGATTTTCCAGCATTTGGCTTTCCAAGAATAAGTGTATTAATTCCTTCTCTTAATATATGACCAGAGTTAAATGAATCAATCAAATCATTAATTGATGAGAGCATTTCATTTACTTTAGAAGAAAGCTCTTCGGGATACCCAGATAGATCATAATGTTCAGGATCATCTAAAGCTGACTCAATATATGCAGTTTCATACAAAATCTTATTTCTTAAATCAACAATAATTCTACTGAGTGAACCAGAAAGCTGTTTTATGGAATTTTTCATTGCCAGCTCTGAGTTAGAAGAAATTAAATCCATAACCGATTCAGCCTCAGATAAATCAATTCTTCCATTTAAGAAAGCTCTTTTTGTAAATTCACCAGGTTCTGCAATACGAGCACCATTCTTTACTAATAAAGAAAGAATTTTCTTTAAAATGAGAATTCCACCATGACAATCAATTTCAATGGTATCCTCTGTAGTATAAGACCGAGGGGCCTTCATAATCATAATTAGAACTTCATCTATTAATTCATCATTGTCATAAATATGTCCGTATTGGATAGTATGACTATCACAATCAGCGATTTTATTCTTTCCACGAAAAATAGAATCCACAATAGAAATGGATTCTTCACCGCTAACTCTGATAATCCCAATACCAGAACTATTCATAGATGTTGCAATAGCACATATAGTATCTGATTGATACATTGATTCCTCCTACAAATTAGAAAAACAAAGGGCTAGTCTATATTATAAGACTAACCCTAAAAAATCAAAAGAAGGATTTTACTTCTTAAGAGTAATTACAACATAGCGATATGGCTCCTCACCCTCAGAATGAGTAGCAACACTATTATCATTCTGAAGAGCAGAATGAATAATACGTCTCTCATAAGGATTCATAGCTTCAAGAGTAACAGCCTTCTTTGTTCTCTTTACTTTGCTAGCCATATTCTTTGCAAGATTCTCAAGTGTTTCTTTTCTACGACGTCTATAATCCTCTGTGTCAATCTTAACTCTTGTATAATTTTCTGAAGAACGATTAACAGCTAAATTAGTAAGGTACTGTAATGAATCAAGAGTTTGACCACGCTTTCCAATTAAAACACCCATCTCTGGACCAGCTAAATCAATAGAAAGAGTCTTATCGTTCTCATTAAACTCCATTGAAAGATTAACCTCAAGCTGCATAGCTTCGAAAACACCATCAAGAAATTCCTTTGCTACCTGCTTAGGATCCTCTTCTGTAGAAATAACAACCTTAATGATTGCATCCTTAGAACCAATTCCAAGGAAACCTGTGCTTCCTTCTTCAACTACTTCATATTTAATCTCACTAGAAGTAACACCTAAAGAAACTGTAGCATTAGTAAGAGCGTCACTAACAGTCTTACCTGTAAACTCTTTAAATTCCATTATTTAATTCCCCCTTATTTATTATTCATTTCGTTAAATTCTTTAACAAGATTTGCTTTTGAAGCAAGAGAACCACTACTAGCCTTTGCTCTAAACTCATCAGCCTTAGCAAGAGCTTCTGCATTATCATTAACAAGATTTGCCTTCTCAGCCATAGTAGCAGTCTTTGTACTCATACGAGCAGCCTCATAAATCTGTGCTTGACGAATACCACGCTTTTCAGCCTTAGCAGCTGCCTTATCCTTATTCTTTTCAATGATACTCTCAAGATCAATCTTTTCAAAATGCTTATTTAAGAAATACTGCTGAATAACACGAACAACAGCACCAGCAATCCAGTAAAGGCCAAGACCTACAGGAACAGTAAAGCAAATGAAAAGTGACATAAGAGGCATCATAAGATTCATAGTCTTCATTTGCTGAGCCATCTGCTCTGACTGACCCTCAGTAGACTGTGGAGTAAGTTTAATATTTAACATCTGTGTTAAATAAGAGCATACTGGAATAAGCAAAGCACAAATAATAAGACCAAAATTCTTTGATGAAGATGCCCAACCATCTTTAATAAGATTAAGTGGAGTATCTGAAATATTAAGAATGAATAAATAATTAATCTTCTCAAGCTTAGCAACTACAGTATCAACAGATGATGCCAAGTCAGGAAAATTAGATGTAATTGCTTCCCATCCAGAAGTTGGAAGCTTATAAAGTACATCAATAATAGAATCAGAAATAACTGAAGTATCACTACCTGTAAAGGTAGGCTTAAGATTCTTAATACCAGACTCATCAAATATGTTCTGCATAGTATTAGCAAAACCATCTGTTGACATAATGCCATTTACCAAATCTGTAAATATATTTTTAACAGAAGAAATGTAAGCTGGAACATTATAAAAAACACGATAAAGTGCAAAAAGAATAGGCATCTGGATTAACATATAAATACAGCTACCTGTAGGTGAAATACCGTATTTATCATAAAGTGCCTGAGTCTCACTCTGCTGTGCCTGCATAGAGGCCTGATCCTTTTTACCCTTATACTTATCCTGAATAGCCTTCATTTCAGGCTGCATCTTACGCTGTAATACAGCAAACTTCTGCTGCTTGTAGGTAAGAGGAAACATACAAAGATAAATAAAGAAAGTAAAAATAATGATAGTAAGAGCTATATTCTCAATACCGATAGATGCAAGAAGAATATAAATCTTATCCATAAACCATCCGAGAACCTTTGCGATAGGTCCAAGAATTGAACCGTCATATGCGGTTAAAAAAAGTTCGCTCAATGTAAAACCTCCAGTTTATGGAACTGGATCATATCCACCATGTGAAAAAGGATTACAACGAACAATTCGCCATAAGGCTAAAGTACCACCTTTAATTGCGCCGTACTTTTGAACAGCCTGCAAACCGTAATTTGAACAGGATGGACAATAAGGACATTTAGTTCTTTTCATTGGAGATATATATTTTTGATAAAACCTAATTAAAAATATAAATAGTCTCTTCAACATACTAATTCAACATAATGGAATGACAATTCCAATTATTTTCGAGTTACCTTATGAAGATTTGCAAGATGAAGCAAAGATTTTTGTATCTCATCGAAATTAGCAGAAGCTGCGGCTTCTCTTACAACGACTACAATGTCCAAACCACTATTGAACATCTCTTCATTTAGTCTATAACTTTCTCTTATCAGTCTCGTCAAATGATGTCTAACTACCGAATTTCCAACCTTTTTACTAACAGAAATTCCAATGCGATTTCGATCTGTATTATTATGGTAAATGTACATAACAAGCTGTCGATTAGCTTTTGACACACCTCTTCTGTACACCTGAGTGAAGTCTTTATTCTTTTTTAACGATTCACTAAATTCCATAACAAATATTTTCCTTTAAATAGAAAGAAAGACCACATGGTCTGTGGCCTAAGCTGATAATTTCTTTCTTCCTTTTGCACGTCTAGCTGCAAGAACCTTACGTCCGCCTGCTGTGCTCATTCTAGATCTAAATCCATGAACTTTGGATCTCTGTCTCTTTTTTGGTTGATATGTCATCTTCATAATATATCCACCTCCTCTTTATGAGAAAACATCAGTTGAAATTATAAAGGCAAAAGCCCATAAAGTCAATAAATTTTCGATTATTTCTATATTTAATTACCTGTGGATAACTAGAAAACACAATATCTTAAAGAGAATAATAAATCTAAATACTAAATATTGTGTTCAAAAGCAAAAAAAATTATATAACTTATCTACAAGCTGTGGAAAACTATGTGGATAAATGTTTAAAAACTAAAAGTTATCAACATTACAAATATAAAACTAGCCAAAAATAAGGGGATAAACCGGTTGAAAATGTTAATACCCACATGTGGATAAAAAATAAGACATTTTCTATAGGCTCAAATTCAAAAAATAAGACATTTTACGCTTTAAACAATCCCCTACACGATTTAAGACTTATTATTGCTAAAATGCCTTGTTTAGTTTAGAATATTAAATAGTTTAAAATTGTGGATAAAAAGGATTTTATATGGAAGAAATTGTTAAAAAATGGGACGAGATACTTACCTATTTAAAAAATGAATACGCTATCACGGATGTTTCTTATGATTCTTGGATTAAACCTCTTGAATTATTTCAAATAGAAGATAACAAACTCTATCTTACATACAGTGGTGATCAAAATACTATGACTTTAGGATATGTCACCAGAAAATATGCTACACCACTTAAAGTAACAATAGCAGAAATTACTGGCATTCAGTTCGATGAAATCTTAGTTATATCTCAAGACAATGCAAATCAAATTAAAAAAGAAAAAAATGTAGGACGTATTGATTTAGAAGAAGTTAACACCTTTGAAGAAAGGCGAATGGCTAATTCTACTATTAATTCAAAATATACATTTGATAATTTTGTCGTTGGTAGAAACAACAGATTCGCACAGACAGCAGCTCTTGCAGTAGCCGAGTCACCTGGAGAGTTCTATAATCCTCTGTATATATATGGAGGACCTGGACTTGGAAAAACTCACTTGATGCAGGCTATTGGAAACTATATTGAGAGTCAAAATCCAAATTCTCATATATTATATGTAACTTCAGAGGAATTCACTAACGAAGTTATCGAGAACATGAGAACCAACAATAATGCAACAGCAATGCAGCGTTTTAGAGATAAGTATCGTACTGTAGATGTTTTAATGGTTGATGATATTCAATTTATTATAGGAAAGGAAGCAACTCAGGAAGAGTTTTTCCATACTTTCAATGCCCTTCATGCAATGGGCAAACAAATTGTAATTTCATCAGATAAACCACCAAAAGATATGGAAACACTTGATGACCGTTTCAAATCCCGATTTGATATGGGCCTTATGGCCGATATTGGATACCCAGATTATGAAACACGTATGGCCATCCTTAATAAAAAGATTGAAGATAAACACTTTAATCTTGATGAATCTATCAGAAAATATATTGCTGAGAACATTCAATCAAACATTAGAGAAATTGAAGGAGCTTTAAACAAACTTATAGCATTCTCTCGTCTTGAGAAAATAGATATTACAATGGAAATAGCTGAGAGAGAATTACAGAATTTCATTTCTCCAAATGTTTCAAGAGAAATTACACCTCAGCTTATAATAGAAGTTGTTTCAGAGCATTTTAATCTTACAGTAGACCAGATGGCATCAAAGAATAGATCAAGTAATGTTGCAAGACCTAGACAAATAGCCATGTATCTATGTAATACAATGACTGATTCTTCTTTACAGGCAATTGGACTTCTTCTAGGAGGCCGTGATCATTCAACAATTATTCACGGAGCAAATAAAATAGGTGAAGAAATTGAAAAGGATGAAACCACAAAGAACCTGGTAGAAACAATCAAAAAGAAAATCAATCCAAATTAATGTGTAAAACCTGTTGATAAGTCTATTAATAACCTGTTAAAAGCATGTTAATGAATAGAGGATAAATTTAATAGTTCAAAATTCTGACAATTTTTGTTCACATTTTATCCATACATTATCAATAATAAATTCACACTTTTTTTCGAGTTTTCTTTTCATGTTTTACGTGTAAATACTGATGTTTCACAGTTATCTACAAATCCACAACCTATAAGAAGAATACTTAGAAAATATATTTTATTTATTTTTTTAGAAAGGGAGCAATCATAATGAAAATCACTTGTCAAACCGCCGATTTACTTAAAGGTGTTAATATTGTATCAAAAGCAGTTCCAACCAAAACAACAATGGCTATTCTTGAATGCATTCTTATAGATGCATCTTCTGGAGAAATTAAGCTCACTGCTAATGATATGGAAATTGGAATCGAAACTATTGTCGAAGGTTCTATTTTAGAAAGAGGAATCATTGCACTTGATGCAAAGAAATTCTCTGAAATCGTTAGAAAGCTTCCTAAGAATGAAGTTACTATAGAAACAGATTCTACATTTAAAACTTCTATAACATGCGAAAAGGCTAAATTTGATATTATTGGAAAATCTGGAGAGGACTTCTCTTATATTCCTAATCCTAATAGAAATCAGCCAATTATTATTTCACAGTTTACACTTAGAGAAATTATTAGCAAAACTATTTTCTCTGTTGCTGATAATGAAAATAATAAAATGATGACTGGTGAGCTTTTAGAAATTAGAAATAATAAGCTTAAGGTCGTAGCTCTTGATGGACATAGAGTTTCAATCAGAAACGTTGATTTGAAAAATGAAACTAATGATGTTAAGGTTGTTGTTCCAAAGAAGACTCTAAATGAAATAATAAAAATCATTGATGGTGGTGTTGATGATATAGTAAACATTTTCGTTACAGAAAACCACATTATTTTTGAATTCGATCAGACTACAGTCGTTTCTCGTATCATTGAAGGTGAATATTTCAAGATTGAGCAGATGCTTTCTGCAGACTACGAGACAAAAATCAAAATTAATAAAAAAGAATTCTTTGATTGTATAGATAGAGCTACTATCCTTGTTAATGAAGGACAAAAAATGCCTATTATTGTTAATACTTCAGAGAATACAATGTCAATTTCTATTTCATCATTCATTGGTTCTATGAATGAAAGCATTGATATTGTTAAAGAGGGCAAAGATGTTATGATTGGTTTTAATCCTAAATTTGTAATGGATGCCCTCAGAGCAATTGATGATGAGGAAATCAGTCTTTATATGCTTAATGCCAAGAGTCCATGCTTCATTAAGGCAGACGATGGTTCATACATTTATATAGTTCTTCCAGTAAACTTTAATAATCCTGGAGCAAACTAGGAGTAATCAAATGGAAAATATTCAGATTAGAGATGAATTTATAAAGCTTGGTCAGCTTCTTAAGCTTGCAAATCTTGTAGAATCAGGTGCAATGGCTAAAGAAGTTATTGAGGACGGGCTTGTAAAATATAATGGTGAAGTTGAAACTCACCGCGGAAAAAAAGTTTATCCTGGTGATGTTGTGGAATTTAATGGAGAAAGCGTAACAGTTACTAATGATAATTAAATCCATTGAGCTTGAGAATTTTAGAAATTATGATTCATTGAGTATAAATTTCGATGAGCATACTACAATTCTTTTTGGTAACAATGCACAGGGAAAGACAAATATTTTGGAGGCTGCCTACATTAGTGGGACAACAAAATCCCATAAAGGAAGTCGTGACAAGGAAATAATAAAATTTGATAAAAATGAAAGTCATATAAAGACTATCATTTCAAAAAATAATAGAGACTATCAAATAGATATTCATCTTAAGAAAAATAAATCTAAAGGAATTGCTATAAATAGAGTTCCGATTAAAAAGGCTGCAGAATTATTTGGTCTTATAAATATAATTTTCTTTTCACCTGAGGACCTAAACATTATTAAGAATGGTCCTGCTGAGAGAAGAAAATTTATGGATGCTGAGCTTTGTCAGATTGATAAAATATATCTTTCAGATTTGACCAACTATAACAAGGCTTTAAATCAGCGAAATGCTTTGTTAAAAGAAATGATTTATAAGCCAGAGTTAAAAGAAACTCTTACAATTTGGGATGAACAGCTTATTAACTATGGTAAAAAGATAATCACAAGGCGGCAACAATTTATTGATGATATCAACATTATTGTGAAAGATATTCACAGTAAAATCACCTCTGGAAAAGAAAATATTGATGTTAGCTATGATCCTAATATAGAGGACATCTTTTTTCTTGATGAGCTAGTGAAAAATAAAGAAAAGGATATGCGATTCTGTCAGACATCGGTAGGACCTCATAGAGATGATATTAAAATTACCGTTGATGGAATTGATATAAGAAAGTTTGGAAGTCAGGGACAGCAGCGAACTTGTGCCCTGTCTCTTAAGCTTTCAGAAATTAGGCTTGTTGAAAATACAATTAATGACAAGCCAATATTACTTTTGGACGATGTTTTATCAGAACTGGATAAAAATCGTCAAAGTGATTTATTAGATAACCTACTTGATACACAAACTATCATTACCTGTACAGGTATTGATGAGTTTGTTAGAAATAGATTTAGACTAAACACAGTTTATAAAGTAACAAACGGTTCTATAGAATTAATTACGGAGGAACTAGATGAGCAACGAAGTTAATCAGGAATATGGTGCAGATCAAATACAGATTTTAGAGGGACTAGAAGCAGTACGTAAGCGTCCTGGTATGTATATTGGCTCTACTTCAGAGAGAGGTCTTCATCATTTAGTATATGAGATAGTTGATAATGCAGTTGATGAGGCACTTGCTGGGTTTTGTAAGCATATTCAGGTAACAATTAATCCAGATAATTCAGTTACAGTTGTTGATGATGGTCGTGGTATACCTACAGGTATCAATAGTAAAGCTGGGATTCCAGCAGTTGAGGTTGTATTTACCGTACTTCACGCTGGTGGAAAGTTTGGCGGTGGTGGATACAAAGTATCTGGTGGTCTTCATGGCGTTGGAGCTTCCGTTGTTAATGCTCTTTCTAACTGGGTTGAAGTAGAAATAAAGCGTGAGGGTAAAATTTTCAAGCAGCGTTATGAGCGTGGAAAGACAATGTATGCTCTTAAAGAGATTGGAACTTGCCCAATTGAAGAGACTGGTACAAAGGTTACATTCCTTCCAGATAATACAATTTTTGAAACTACTATTTTTGATTATAAAACTTTAAAGATACGTCTTCGTGAGACAGCATTCCTTACAAAAGGACTTCGCATAACTCTTACCGATACAAGAGGCGAAGAACCAAAGGAGGAAAGCTTCCATTACGAAGGTGGTATCAAAGAATTTGTTCAGTATATTAACCGTGGTAATGAAGCACTTTACGATGAGGTTATTTACTGTGAAGGAACCAGAGATAATATCTATGTTGAAGTTGCCATGCAGCACAACGATGGTTATCAGGATCAAGCCTACAGCTATGTAAATAATATTGTTACACCTGAAGGTGGTACTCATCTTACTGGCTTTAGAGGTGCTCTTACAAAGGTATTTAATAAATACGCTAGAGATAATAAGATTTTAAAGGATAGTGATCCACAGCTTGATGGTGATGATATTCGTGAAGGTCTTACAGCTATCATCTCAATCAAGATTGAAGAGCCTCAGTTTGAAGGTCAGACAAAGCAAAAGCTTGGAAATTCAGAAGCAAGAGGTGCCGTTGATGCAATCGTTTCAGAACAGCTTACTTGGTTCCTTGAGCAGAATCCTACAATTGCAAAAAATATTTGCGAAAAATCGCTGCTTGCGCAGCGAGCAAGAGAAGCAGCTAGAAAAGCTCGTGATCTTACTCGTAGAAAAACAGCTTTAGAAGGAATGTCTCTTCCAGGAAAGCTTGCAGATTGCTCAGACAAAGACCCTAAGAATTGCGAAATCTTTATCGTAGAGGGAGATTCCGCTGGAGGTTCTGCAAAAAAAGCTCGTAGCCGTGCTACTCAGGCAATTCTTCCACTTCGTGGAAAAATCCTTAATGTAGAAAAAGCTCGCGAGGACAGAATTTATAGCAATGCCGAGATTAAAGCCATGATTACAGCTTTCGGTACGGGTATTCACGAGGATTTTGATATTTCAAAGCTTCGTTATCATAAAATCATTATTATGACAGATGCCGACGTTGATGGTGCTCATATCGCCACACTTATGCTTACATTCCTTTACAGATTTATGCCAGAGCTTATAAAGCAGGGATATGTATATCTTGCTACTCCTCCACTTTACAAGCTTGAAAAGAATAAAAAGGTATGGTATGCATACTCAGATGAAGAATTAAACAATATTCTTCTTGAGGTTGGTCGTGACAACAATAACAAGATTCAGCGTTACAAGGGACTTGGTGAGATGGATGCCGAGCAGCTTTGGGAGACAACAATGGATCCTGAAAAGAGAATCCTTAAACGTGTAGTTATTGATGATGAGGACGCTTCAGAAATCAACGTAACTTTCTCAACTCTTATGGGTGATAAGGTTGAACCAAGACGTGAGTTCATTGAGGCTAATGCAAAGTATGTACAGAATTTAGATATCTAGAGGAATATAATGGACGATAAAATTTTTGATAACATTCATGATGTTGATCTAAAAGAAACAATGGAAACCTCCTACATCGATTATGCCATGAGCGTTATTGCTTCACGTGCTCTTCCAGATGTAAGAGATGGTTTAAAGCCAGTTCAGCGTAGAGTGCTCTTCTCTATGATTGAGCTTAACAATGGTCCCGACAAGCCACACAGAAAATGTGCTCGTATTGTCGGTGATACCATGGGTAAGTATCACCCTCATGGTGATAGTTCTATTTACGGAGCTCTTGTTAATATGGCTCAGGAATGGAACACTCGATACCCTCTTGTTGATGGTCATGGAAACTTTGGTTCTGAAGACGGCGATGGCGCAGCTGCCATGCGATATACTGAGGCACGTCTTTCAAAGATTTCAATGACAATGTTTGGTATCAATTACAAGGATGACAAGTTCACCACTGGTAAGGATATCGATATGGATGGCGTTGATTTTATGCCAAACTTTGATGAGACTGAGAAAGAGCCTACTGTTCTTCCAGCTCGTTATCCAAACCTTCTTGTAAATGGTACTACTGGTATCGCAGTAGGAATGGCTACTAATATTCCACCACACAATCTTCGTGAGGTAATTGGTGCAGTTAATAAAATCATCGATAATCAGGTTGAAGAAGATAGAGATACAGAAATAGATGAGCTTCTTGATATTGTAAAGGGACCTGACTTTCCAACAGGTGGAGTTATTCTTGGAAAAGCAGGAATTGAAGAGGCATATCGCACTGGTCGTGCAAAAATCCGAGTTCGTGCGGTTTCTGAAATTGAGCCAATGGACAATGGTAAGAACAGAATCGTTGTTACCGAGCTTCCATACATGGTTAATAAAGCAAGACTTATCGAAAATATTGCTAAGCTTGTTAAAGATAAAAAGATTGATGGAATTACAGACCTTCGTGATGAGTCATCACGTGAAGGAATCCGTGTTTGTATTGAACTTCGTCGTGACGTAAATCCAAACATCATTTTAAATCAGCTATACAAGCACACACAATTGCAGGATACTTTCGGTGTTATCATGCTTGCACTTGTGAATAATCAACCAAAGATTCTCAATCTTAAGCAAATGCTTAAGCATTACCTAGATCATCAAAAGGATGTTGTTACACGTCGTACAAAGTATGAGCTTAACAAGGCTGAGGAGCGTGCTCACATCTTAGAGGGCTTGCTTATTGCACTTGATAATATCGATGAAGTAATTCAAATTATACGTAGTTCAGCAGATGTAAACACTGCGAAGGCTACATTGATGGAGCGCTTTGGTCTTTCAGAGGCACAGGCTCAGGCAATTGTAGATATGCGTCTTCGTGCTCTCACAGGTTTGGAGCGTGACAAGATTCAGCAGGAATATGATGATTTACAGATTCTTATTGGAAAGTTAAAAGCAATCTTGGGTGACGAAAAGATTCTTCTTGGTGTAATCAAGACAGAAATTACAGAAATTGCAGATAAGTATGGCGATGACAGACGCACTGAAATTGGATTTGATGAGTTTGATATCAGCATGGAGGATATGATTCCTGTAACCAATACAGTTGTTACATTCACAAAGCTTGGTTATATCAAGCGTATGAATGAAGATAACTTCAAGGCTCAGCACAGAGGTGGCAAGGGAATTAAGGGTATGGAGACAATTGATGAAGATTACGTTACCGAAATGCTCATGATGTCATCTCATGACTACCTGCTCTTCTTCACAAATAAGGGACGAGTATACAGAATTAAAGCATACGAGATTCCAGAATCAAGCCGAACAAGCCGAGGAATTGCAATTGTTAATATTCTTCAGCTTCAGCCAGATGAAAAAATTACTGCCATGATTCCAATTGAGGATTATCATGAGGATAAATATCTCTTCATGGCTACAGCAGATGGCTTCGTTAAGAAGACAAAGATTACTGAATATGACAACATTCGTAAGAATGGCCTTACAGCAATCAGTCTTCGTGATGATGATACTCTTATCGAGGTTAAGCTTACTGATGGTGATGAAGATGTAATCATGGTTACAAAATACGGTCAGGCAATTCGATTCAGCGAGACAGAGGTTCGTCCAACTGGTCGTGCTACCATGGGTGTTATTGGAATGAACCTTTCAGCTGATGATGTCATTATTGGAATGCAGCTTATTTCTCAGGGTGAAAGCCTTATGACTGTTTCTGAAAATGGACTTGGAAAGTGCACTCTTATGACTGAGTTTAACACAATCCACCGTGGTGGTAAGGGTGTTAAGTGCTACAAGATTACAGAGAAAACTGGAAATCTTATCGGCGCTAAGGCTGTTGAAAGAGATGATGAGGTAATGCTTATCAATACAGCTGGAACAATTATCAGAATTGAAGTTGCAGGTACTGCTCTTCTTAGCAGAATTACCTCTGGAGTTAAGTTAATCGATCTTAAAGAAAATACTAAACTTATTAGTATTGCAAAAGTACGAAAAAGTGATACAATACTTTCAGAAGAGGTTGAAGAATTAAATGAAGGTTCAACAACCGAATCATAAATCACTTTTAATAGCAATGGGGCTGTTATTTAGTAAATAGCAGTCCCTTTTATTAAAAGCTGTTACTTTAATAGTTTAAAGTAGCGTTAAATTAAAGTATTAATGGGATATAGTAATGAAGATAATAAGTACAGCAACAGTTGTAGAAAACGTAAAAGAGATGTGTATAAGAGCTAATCATTATCTTTCAGAAGATATGAATTTAGCACTTAATAAAGCTGTTGATACAGAAAAATCAGAACTTGGAAAGAAAATTTTAAACCAGCTTCAAGAAAATCTTGAAATAGCTGATAAGGAACAGATTCCAATATGCCAGGATACAGGAATGGCAGTATTTTTTATAGAAGTTGGCCAAGACCTTCACATTGAAGGTGGACTTTTAACAGATGCTATAAACGAAGGTGTTCGACAAGGCTATACAGAAGGATATCTTAGAAAATCTGTTGTTGGGGATCCGATAGAAAGAATCAACACAAAAGACAACACACCAGCTATTATTCACTATGATTTGGTTGCTGGTGATAGTCTTAAAATTACATTGGCACCAAAAGGATTTGGTTCAGAAAACATGAGTCGAATCTTTATGTTAAAGCCAGCTGATGGCATCGAAGGAGTAAAAGAAGCAATTCTTACAGCTGTAAAAGAAGCAGGTCCAAATGCATGCCCACCAATGGTTGTGGGAGTAGGAATTGGTGGAACCTTTGAAAAATCAGCTCTTATGGCAAAAAAAGCTCTTACAAGAGAATTTTCAGAGCGTCAAAATATTCCTTGGGTTAAGGAATTAGAGGATGAAATGCTTGAAAAGATAAATAAGCTTGGCATTGGGCCAGGGGGACTAGGTGGCACTACTACTGCTCTTGCAGTAAATATTAATACTTATGCTACTCACATTGCTGGACTTCCAGTTGCAGTTAATATTTGCTGTCACGTAAATAGACATATTACGAGGAAACTATAATGGAGCAGAAAATACAAACACCAATCACATCAGAAATTACTTCAAAGCTTCATTCAGGAGATTATTGTTATATAAGCGGTGAAATTTATGTGGCAAGGGATGCAGCTCATAAAAGAATGAACGAAGCTCTAAATAAGGGAGAAGAACTTCCAATACCTATTGAAAATTGCACAATTTATTACATGGGTCCTTCACCAGCCAGAGATGGACGCCCAATAGGTTCAGCTGGACCTACAACTGCCAGCCGAATGGATAAATATGCACCGCGTTTATTAGATTTGGGCCTTAAGGCAATGATTGGAAAAGGTAAGCGTACACCAGAAGTTATTGAAGCAATTAAACGAAACAATGGAGTTTATTTTGCAGCTGTTGGTGGTGCTGGGGCATTGCTTTCAAAATGTATCAAATCTTCAGAGGTTATCTGTTATGACGACCTTGGTGCAGAGGCAATAAGAAAGCTCTACGTAGAGGATTTTCCAGTAATTGTCGTGGTAGACTCGCAGGGAAATAACCTCTATGAGACAGCAATAAAAGAATTTAATAGCCTATAAAAATAGGTTTTTTAAAGAAAGAAATATTAGAAAAGGAGTTTAATGTTTTGGCTAAGTATATCGCAAAACGAATTTTACTGGCGATAGTGTCTATATGGATTATCACAATGATTACTTTCTTTGCAATGAACGCTATCCCAGGTGGCCCATTCAACAAAGAAAAGGCCACATCACCAGCTGTTATAGCCACTCTTGAGGCTAGATATAATCTGGATAAACCAGTTGGACAGCAATATGTACTTTACATGAATAATCTTCTGCATGGAGATTGGGGAATTTCTCTTCACTCAGGTCGCCCTATTTGGGAGGATATGATGAGTAAGTTCTCAGTATCCGCAAGACTTGGAGGAATGGCTGCTATCGTTGCTATTATCATAGGTATTATTCTTGGTGCAACAGCGGCTCTTACTAGAAATAGATTACCGGATAGATTGATAATATTCTTTACCACCCTTGGAACAGCAATGCCATCATTTGTACTTGCAACTCTTCTTCTTTTGGTATTTTGCGTAAAACTTGGTTGGTTTCCAGTATTTTCATCCTCTGATCCAAATTACACATTACCTGTAATTGCCCTTTCAGTATATCCAATGGCATATATTACACGTCTGACCAAGACAAGTATGCTTGATGCTCTTAATCAGGATTATGTTCGAACTGCCAGAGCAAAGGGTGTTTCTAAGATGAAGGTGATTTTCCTTCATGCACTTAGAAATGCACTTATTCCAGTTATTACATATGTAGGACCGATGGTTGCATACATTTTAACTGGTTCAATGGTAGTAGAAAATATTTTTACAATTGGTGGACTTGGTTCAACATTTGTAACCTCTATCACAAACAGAGATTACACAACAATTATGGCAGTAACAATTTTCCTTGCAATCCTTATGGTAATTGCAAACTTGATTACTGACATTGTATACAAATTCATCGATCCAAGAATTAAGCTTGATTAGGAGGAAGTATTAAGTTGGAAAATAAAGAAATGAAAAAAAGCCTCCTGTCAGCACAGGTCGATTTATCGAAATTCAACGCAGCAAACTTTGAAAAAGCGACAGATGAGGAAAAACGTCAGCAGGACGTAATGGGTGAATCTACTACATTCTTTAAAGACGGTATGAGACGCCTGAGGAAAAATCCACTTGCTATGGCGAGTATCATTGTACTTACACTTATTATTTTAATTATTATTATAACTCCACATTTTGTTCCATACACTTACGACCAGATTATTGCAGTTAATGGCGTTAGAGATAAAGGTAGTGCAAACCTTGGATTTTTCGAGTATTCACAAAAGGAACTTCAGTACATGAATGAAACAGGTGAGGATTTATTCCCTCATATTTTTGGTACTGACGGTCTTGGTAGAGATTACTTTATCAGAGTTATTTATGGTACAAGAGTTTCACTTGCTGTAGGTGTTGTAGCAGCAATCATGGTTGTAATCATTGGTATTATTTATGGTTCAATAGCCGGTTATTTTGGTGGAAAAGTTGACCTGATTATGATGAGAATTGTTGATATCATCTATTCTCTTCCAGATATGCTTATTATTATTCTTCTATCAGTAGTATTAAGAGAGAATCTTACAGGAAAGCTTGCAGGAACAGTTTTTTCTGCCCTCGGTTCGAATATGATTTCAATGTTTATCGTATTTGGATTACTTTATTGGGTAAGTATGGCCCGTCTTATCAGAGGACAGATTCTCACAATTAAAAATAACGAATATGTCCTTGCTGCAAGATGTATTGGAACATCGAATGCAAAGATTTTAAAGAGACATATTTTACCTAACTGTTTGTCGGTAATTATTATCACCACTGCACTTCAGATTCCAAGTGCAATCTTTACAGAGAGCTACTTGTCATTCTTAGGACTTGGTGTTTCAGTTCCACTTTCATCACTTGGTTCACTTGCCAATGATGCCAGAGCCGGTATGCAGTCTTACCCAGCAAGACTTGTTATTCCAGCAGTTATTATTTGCTTAATCGTACTTGCACTTAACCTCCTTGGTGATGGTCTCAGAGATGCATTCGATACAAAGCTTGATTAATTTAGGAGGTAATTATGGCAGATTCAAAATATGTACTAGAAGTCAATGACCTCCATACAAGCTTTTTTACAGATGCTGGTGAGGTCAGAGCTGTAAATGGTGTTAGCTTTAGCCTTGAGCCAGGTAAGACACTTGGAATTGTTGGCGAGTCAGGCTCAGGAAAATCAGTTACAGCATACTCAATCATGCAAATTCTCGCTCAGACAGGACGTATCACAAGTGGTGAGGTTCTTTATAAGGGCGAAGATATTACAAAATATTCAGAGAGGGAAATGCAGAAGTTTAGAGGAAGTAAGTGCTCTATTATCTTCCAGGACCCTATGACAAGCTTGAATCCTGTTTTCACAGTTGGTTATCAGCTCGAGGAAGCAATTATGCTTCACACAAATAAGTCTCGTGCCGAGGCAAAGGAACGAGCAATTGAGTTATTGAAGCTTGTTGGTGTAAATGACCCAGAAAAGCGTATTAAGCAGTATCCACATGAGCATTCAGGAGGAATGAGACAGCGTGACATGATTGCCATGGCACTTGCCTGTGAGCCCGATATTCTTATAGCTGATGAGCCTACAACTGCTCTCGACGTTACAATTCAGGCACAGATTCTTGAGCTTATGCAGGAACTACAAGAAAAGCTTGGAATGGCAATTATCATGGTTACTCATGATCTTGGTGTAATTGCATCGATGTGTGATGAAATTATTGTAATGTATGGTGGACGTGTTTGTGAGCGTGGTACAGCTGATGATATTTTTTATAATCCAGCTCACGAATACACAAAGGGACTTCTTCGTTCAATACCTCGTAAAGATAATATGAACGAAAAGCTTGTACCTATCGGTGGTACACCTATTAATCTTCTTAACATGCCAGAGGGTTGTGCTTTCTGCCCAAGATGTGATGAGGCTATGAAGATTTGTTTAAATCAGGTGCCAGATGAGCTTAGAATCAGTGATAGTCATTTAGCAAGCTGTTGGATGAATATAAAAGAATTATACGAGAGTAAGGAGGCATAGGAATGAGTGAAGAAAAATACCTCCTTGAGGTTGAACATTTAAAACAATATTTCCCAATCAAAGAGGGATTTCATACAGTACCACTTAAGGCTGTAGATGACATTTCGTTTGCAATCAAACCAGGAGAGACACTTGGACTTGTAGGTGAGTCAGGCTGTGGTAAGACAACAGTAGGTCGTACACTTCTTCGTCTCTATCAGCCAACAGCTGGACGTATTGTATTTGATGGTGACGTACTTTTTGACAGTGAGAAAAAGATTGATGTAAATATGCATCCATACCGTAAGCAAATGCAGATGGTATTCCAGGATCCATATTCATCGCTTGATCCAAGAATGACAGTTGAGGATATTATCGGTGAGCCTCTTGATGTTCATAAGCTTTACTCTTCTAAGGGAGAGCGTCGAGACAAAATTCTTTCATTAATGGAAACTGTAGGACTTAATGCAGAGCACGCTATGCGATATGCTCACGAATTCTCAGGTGGACAGAGACAGAGAATTGGTATTGCAAGAGCCCTTGCTGTAAATCCAAAGTTCATAGTTTGTGATGAACCTGTATCTGCACTTGATGTTTCAATTCAGGCGCAGGTTGTAAATATGTTTGAAGAGCTGCAGGAAAAGCTCGGAGTTGCATATCTCTTCATTGCACACGATTTGCTTGTTGTACATCATATTTCAGACCGAATTGCAGTTATGTATTTAGGTCACATTATGGAAATTGCAGATGCGGATGACTTAAATAATAATCCTATTCATCCTTATACACTCTCACTTCTTTCAGCTGTACCTATCCCAGATCCAGAAACAGCTAGAAAGAGTCAGAGAATTATTCTTGAGGGAGATGTTCCTAGTCCTCTTAAGATGCCAAGTGGATGTCCATTTAGAACAAGATGCAGATATGCTACAGAACAGTGTGCTAAGGAAATGCCACCTCTTACAGATAGAGGAAGCGACCATTTTGTAGCATGTTGGAACAAGTAATACATTGATTTTAAGCCAGATGGCTTGAGATAAATTAAAAGAATAAAGGAGAAAGAAAGCATGAAAAAGAAACTTATCGCAGTTCTTCTTGTTGCTTCTATGGCTGCAAGCCTTGCAGCATGTGGTAACAAAAATGCAGCAACTACATCAACAGATAGTAGTGCAGCAGATACAGCTACCGCAGAAGCTACAACAGTGAACACAGACACAACAACACTTAGACTCTGTCTTGCATCAGAGCCAGACTACCTTGATCCAGCACTCAACTCATCAGTTGATGGTGCATGTCTCGCAGTTAACTCATTCGTAGGTCTTTACACATACGATGAGAACAACAACCTTCAGCCAGCTATCGCTGATGGTGAGCCAGAGATGTCAGAGGATGGTCTTACCTACACAATCAAGCTTAAGGAAACAAAGTGGTCAAACGGAGAAGCTCTTACAGCTAACGATTTTGTATACAGCTGGAACCGTGCAGTAGCTGAAGAAACAGCAGCTGACTATGCATACATGTTTGCACCAATCGCTACAAATGCTGATGGTACACTTAAGATTGAAGCTACAGATGATTACACACTTACAGTAGAGCTTAATGCTCCTTGTGCATACTTCTTTGATCTTCTTGCATTCCCTACATTCATGCCAGTATATCAGGCAGATGTAGAAGCAGCTAACCCAGATGGAACAACTCCAGGTGCATGGGCACAGGAGCCAGGTTTCGTTTCAAATGGTGCATTTACACTTACAGAGTGGAAGCACAACGAGTCAATGGTATATGAAAAGAACCCTAACTTCTACAGAGCTGACGATGTTAAGCTTGAGAAGCTTGAGTTCATGCTTTCAGCAGATGATACAGCTATTTATGCTGCTTACAACTCAGGTGATATCGATTTTGCAGACTCAGTACCAAACGATGAGATTCAGTCTCTTCTTAACAGCCCTGAGTTCCACGTAATCGATACACTTGGAACATACTATGTTGGTTTCAATGTAAACTCTGATTTATTCAAGGGTCTTACAGCTGACCAGGCTTCTAAGATGAGAAAGGCACTTTCTCTTCTTATCGACAGACAGTACATCGTTGATACAGTAGGTCAGACAGGTCAGGTACCAGCTGATACATTCATTCCAGATGGAATGGCTGATGGTAACGGTGGAGTATTCGAGGCTTCTGATTTTGGATACTATGATGCTACAACTACAGGTGCAGGTAATGTTGAGGAAGCTAAGAGCCTTCTTGAGGAGTGTGGATACTCATTTGAGTCAGATGGTAACGGTGGCTACTCTATCAGCCCAGCTCTTGAAGTAACATACATGACAAACTCAGGTACAGGTCACGAAGCAATTGCACAGTGCATCCAGCAGGATTGGGGCCTTGTAGGTATCAAGGTTAACATCGAGACAGAAGACTGGAACGTATTCCTTGAGGATAGAAAAGCAGGTAAGTTTGATATCGCTCGTGAGGGATGGATTGCAGACTTCAACGATCCTATCAATATGCTTGAAATGTGGTTATCAAATGGTGGTAACAACGATATGCAGCTTGGAAAGGATTCAAGCAACTCTTCTGCTCCATCATGGAAGGCTTATGACGAGAAGATTCAGGAAATCTACAATACAACAGATTTCGCAGCTCGTGTAGACCTTATGCGTGAGGCTGAGGATATGCTTATGGAGACAAATGCTGTAGTACCTATTTACTTCTACAACGATATTTATCTTCAGAAGGAAAATGTAAAGGGAATTTACACTTCACTTAACCAAAATAAGTACTTTATGTATGCTGAAAAGACTGCAGAATAATTACTGATTATTGGGAGGTGTTCTGTAAAGAACACCTCCTTAATTTTTTTCTAAGAAAAAAGGGATTTTTTTGTTGACAATGTGTGAATACTCCTGTAGAATAACACTTGCGTCGAAACAAAATAAGTAATACCTACAACTTTGGAGAAGTACTCAAGAGGCCGAAGAGGCGCCCCTGCTAAGGGTGTAGGTCGGGCAACCGGCGCGAGGGTTCAAATCCCTCCTTCTCCGTTTTACTTGTTATATATGGTGCCATAGCCAAGTGGTAAGGCAAAGGTCTGCAACACCTCTATCACCAGTTCAAATCTGGTTGGCACCTCTTTCAAATCCCTCGACCCTAGTAATGGGGGCGAGGGATTTTTGTTTATAATTAAATATACTAACTATTGAAATAAAGTAAGGAGGAAATGCAATGACAATTTATGACGAGTTAGTGGCTCGTGGCCTGATAGCCCAGGTAACGAACGAAGAAGAAATTAAAAAATTAATTAATGAGGGCAAGGCAACTTTTTATATAGGTTTTGATTGCACTGCAGACAGCCTTACAGCTGGTCATTTTATGGCTCTCACTCTTATGAAGAGACTTCAGATGGCTGGAAATAAGCCAATCGCTCTCATCGGCGGTGGTACTACTATGATTGGCGACCCTTCAGGTCGTACAGATATGAGAAAGATGCTTACTCGTGAAGATATTGATCACAACGCTGAATGCTTCAAGCGTCAGATGGAGCGTTTTATCGATTTCAGCGATGGAAAGGCACTTATGGTTAACAATGCTGATTGGCTTCTTGACCTTAACTATGTAGACCTTCTTCGCGAGGTTGGTGCTTGCTTCTCAGTTAACAACATGCTTCGTGCAGAGTGCTACAAGCAGCGTATGGAAAAGGGACTTTCATTCCTTGAGTTCAACTACATGATTATGCAGTCATACGACTTCTATTACATGTTCCAGAAATACAATTGTAACCTTGAATTTGGTGGTGACGATCAGTGGTCAAACATGCTTGGCGGTACTGAGCTTATCAGACGTAAGCTTGGCAAGGATGCTCACGCTATGACTATTACTCTTCTAACTGATTCACAGGGTAAAAAGATGGGCAAGACAGCTGGAAATGCTGTATGGCTTGATCCTAACAAGACAACACCATTCGAGTTCTACCAGTACTGGAGAAATGTTGGTGATGCAGATGTTCTTAAGTGCATCCGTATGCTTACATTCCTTCCTATCGAGGAAATTCAGAAGATGGACAGTTGGGAAGGTGCTCAGCTTAACGAAGCAAAGGATATCTTGGCTTACGAACTTACTCAAATGGTTCACGGAACAGAGGAAGCTGATAAGGCTCGTGAGGCTTCAAAGGCACTCTTCGCAGGTGGAACAAATTCTGAGAATATTCCATGTCATACACTTGCAGAGGAAGATTTCAGAGATGGAAAGGTTGATATCCTTCAGATTCTCGTTTCTTCTGGTCTTACAGCTAGCCGTGCAGAGGCTCGTCGTGCTGTACAGCAGGGTGGTGTTTCAGTAAATGGTGAAAAGGTTGCAGATCCATTTGCAGTATATGAAAAATCAGCATTTGCAGAGGAATTCCTTCTTAAAAAGGGAAAGAAATCTTTCTGCAAAATTGAGGCTTAAAAATATTCACAATTAATAATTATAATAGTGTCGAGGCTGAGGTCTTGACACTATTTTGTTTTAAAGGAGTTAAATAATTATGCAAGCTATAATCGATAGTTCACATATTTTTTATTTTGATTGGGAATTAGATTTACTTCATTGGTTTCAGAGTATTCACAATCCTGTTTTAGATTTTATAGTACCTAAAATCACATTTTTAGGAAATGCGGGATGGTTTTGGATAGTTGTTGCTGCTCTTCTATTAATTCTTCCTTTTAATAGAAAAATGGGTGTGCAGGCTACAATATCAATTACGCTCACATTTTTGTTATGTAATCTTATTTTAAAGCCATCTATTATGAGGTGTAGACCATGCTGGCTGGAAGAAATACAGATGTTGGTTAAGATACCACATGACTATTCTTTCCCATCAGGTCATTCTAATGCAAGCTTTGCAGTTGCTACTGCTATATTTACAAGAAATAAAAAGTTAGGTATTCCAGCTCTTGTTTTAGCAGCCTGTATTGCGCTTAGCAGATTATATTTATTTGTACATTGGCCTACTGATGTTTTGGTTGGAACATGCATAGGTATTTGCGGTGGTATTGTTAGTTACTTTATTGTTGAGTTTCTTTATAAGAAATATAGCAAGAAAACAAACATATAATTATTTAGAGGTTACACCTAGGTTGACTCATCAAAAAATGTTTAGTATATTGTATACATCTTCGTGAGGGAGTAGCTAGCGCATTATTTTTTGAATGTGTTGTTTGTCAACAGACTCGGTGATACACCTGGCAAACATTAAATAGTGAGACTCACGTGTACGTTTATCGTGCACGTGGGTCTTTTTTGATATCCTCACTATAGTAAAAGGAGTTTAAAATATGGGATTACTGGACATTTTACTGATTGGTGTGGGACTTTCCATGGATGCATTTGCAGTGGCTATATGTAAAGGTCTTGCAATGAGAAAAGTAAATAAGAAGCAGATGTTTATTATTGCCTTGTTTTTCGGTGGATTTCAGGCATTGATGCCACTAATTGGTTTTTTAGTAGGTAACACATTTGCAAAAAAGATTTCTGCCTATGATCATTGGATAGCTTTTATCCTACTGTTATACATTGGTGGTAAAATGATAGTTGACGCTATAAAAGAGTGGAAAGAAAAAGATATTGTGGATGAGATGGATCCACCTCTTGATTTCAAGGAACTTACTTTGATGGCAATTGCTACAAGCATTGACGCACTTGCATGTGGTGTTACATTTTCTTTTGAGGAAAATTTCAACATACTTAGAGCTATAGCAATCATTGGATTAACCACATTTATAATTTCAGCAGGTGGTGTATACGTAGGAAATATTTTTGGTGATAAGTATAAAGCTAAGGCTCAGCTTGTGGGTGGAATAATACTTATATTTATTGGAACTAAAATTTTGCTTGAACATACTATGGGAATATCATTAGGATTTTAAAGGGGGCATAATTATGGCAACATTTTTACAAACAATACCTGGTGCATTGATTTTACTAGTTTTAGGATTTGTGTTTTTGATTAAGGGAGCTGATTTTTTTGTTGAAGGAGCTTCTGCGGTAGCTAACAAGCTCCACGTTCCACCACTTGTAATTGGTATGACTATTGTTGCAATGGGTACTTCGCTTCCAGAACTTTCAGTATCGGTTACTGCATCAATGGCTGGAAGCAATCAGCTTGCTATTGGTAATGTGGTCGGTTCAAATATTTTTAATCTTATGGTAGTACTTGGCAGCTGTGCACTCTTCTCTGTGCTAGAGGTGGCTGAAGATACAATAAAAAAAGACTTTCCATTTTCAGTATGTTGCGCTGTTGTTCTGGCAGTTATGGGATGGATAGGAATGGAAGTAGGCCATATTGATGGAGTGATTCTTTTAGTCGGATTTATTATTTTCCTTTTATCTATGCTACATGCAGCAAAAAAGTCTCGTAAGGAAGCCGCTATTGAGGCAGAATTAGATGTTGAAAATGAAATTGAAGACATCCCTGTATGGAAATGTATTTTGTATATAGTAGGTGGTGCGATAGCTATTAAATTTGGGGGCGACTGGGTTGTTAATTCATGTACTACTCTTGCACTTAGATTTGGCATGTCAGAGACGCTTGTTGGTCTTACAATTGTGGCGCTTGGTACATCATTACCAGAGCTTGTAACATCGGTAGTTGCTGCTAAGAAGAATGCACTTGATATGGCAATTGGCAATGTAGTAGGTTCAAATATTTTTAATATTTTATTAATTTTAGGAGCCGCTGCTGCTATCTCACCTATTACATTTATGACAGTTAATGCAATTGATATTATTATACTTGTTTGTTTTTCAATAATAGTTTGGATGATGTGCTATCTTAAGAAAAATCTTGGAAGATTTCAGGGGATAATAATGCTTGTACTTTATGTAGGGTATTTGGCATATATAATTATTCGTGATGGAGGCATTGCTTAACCCCCTCAAATAGTGGTAAAAAGTCGATTGATATGGTAAAATCAAAAGGTTTAAAGGGATTTTAAACTTTTTGAAAAGGAGGGTATGTATGGGATTTTTGGACAAGCTTTCAGATGGTATTGCAAATACAACAAAAGATCTTGGTGAATTAGCACACAATGCCACTGATATTACTAAGCTTCAGTATGATAAAAAGATAAAAGAAGGCGAATTATCCCGTCTTTACGAGAGGCTTGGTAAGAAGTTTTACGAGGAAAATAAGGACAGCGAAGATGAAGTTGTTAAAGAAATCACCGCAACTATCCTTAGAATAAAAGAAATCTCTGATGAGCTTATGGAGAAAAAGGGCGGAAAGGCCTGCCCTAAGTGTGGAGCTTTGGTTAAAACGGGCTCAAAATTCTGCAGCGCTTGCGGAGAGAAAATAGATGATATATTTGAAGAGTAGGAGTTATTAGAAATGGGCAACAAAGGTAATTATTACATCACAACCGCTATTGCTTACACATCAGGTAAGCCACATATCGGTAACACATACGAAATTGTACTTGCAGATGCAATCGCACGTTTCCGTCGTCAGGAAGGATACGATGTTTTCTTCCAGACTGGTACAGATGAGCACGGCCAGAAAATCGAGCTTAAGGCTGCTGAGGCTGGTGTCACACCTAAGGAATTTGTTGATGACATTTCAGGCCAGGTTAGAAATATCTGGGATTTAATGAATACATCTTATGATAAGTTCATCCGTACAACTGATGAAGATCATGAGAAGCAGGTTAAGAAGATTTTCAAGAAGCTCTACGATAAGGGCGATATTTATAAGAGCTCATATGAAGGACTTTACTGTACTCCTTGTGAGTCTTTCTGGACTGAGTCACAGCTTGTAGATGGCAAATGTCCAGACTGTGGTCGTGAGGTTCAGCCAGCAAAGGAAGAAGCATACTTCTTCAAGATGAGCAAATATGCTGATAAGCTTATTGATTACATCAATACACATCCAGAATTCATTCAGCCTGTATCACGTAAGAATGAGATGATGAACAACTTCTTACTTCCAGGTCTTCAGGATCTTTGTGTTAGCCGTACATCATTTACTTGGGGTATCCCAGTAGATTTTGATCCAAAGCACGTTGTATATGTATGGCTTGATGCACTTACAAACTATATCACAGGTATCGGATATGAATGTGACGGTGAGTCTACAGACCAGTTCAAGGCTCTTTGGCCAGCAGACCTTCACCTTATTGGTAAGGACATCATCCGTTTCCATACAATTTACTGGCCAATCTTCTTGATGGCACTTGATCTTCCACTTCCAAAGCAGGTATTTGGCCATCCATGGCTTCTTACAAAGGCTGCTGACGGTGGCGATGATAAGATGTCAAAGTCAAAGGGAAATGTTATCTATGCAGATGAGCTTGTAGATTTCTTCGGCGTAGATGCTGTTAGATATTTCGTACTTCACGAGATGCCATTTGAAAACGATGGTGCTATTTCATGGCCACTTATGGTTGAGCGTGTAAACTCTGATCTTGCAAACACACTTGGTAACCTTGTAAATAGAACTGTTTCTATGAGCAACAAGTACTTTGGTGGTGTTGTAGAGAATAAGGGTGTTGCAGAGGAAGTTGATGCAGAACTTAAGGCTGTTTGCACAGGTACAGTTGCAGCAGTTGAGAAAAAGATGGCAGATCTTCGTGTAGCAGATGCTATTACAGAAGTATTTAATCTCTTCAAGAGATGCAATAAATATATCGATGAGACAATGCCTTGGGCACTTGCAAAGGATGAGACAAAGCAGGATAGACTTGCTACAGTTCTTTACAATTTGGTTGAGGGTATCTCAATTGGTGCTACTCTCCTCAAGTCATTTATGCCTGAGACATCAGAGAAGGTTCTTGCACAGCTTGGTGCAAAGAAAATCACTTACGATGAGCTTTCTACATTTGGTCACTATCCAAACGGTGGCAAGGTAACAGATGCTCCAGAGATTCTTTTTGCTCGTCTTGATCTTGATGAAGTAATGGCAAAGGTTGCTGAGCTTCATCCAGCACAGCCAGAGGAAGCTGCTGATGATGAGGAAGGAATTGATATTGAGGCTAAGCCAGAAATCACATTTGATGATTTTATGAAGATGCAGTTCCAGGTAGGAAAGATTGTTGCTTGCGAGGCAGTTAAAGGTTCTAAGAAGCTTCTTTGCTCACAGGTAAAAATTGGTTCTCAGACAAAGCAGATTGTTTCTGGAATTAGAAAGCAGTACACACCAGAGGAGATGGTTGGAAAGAAGGTTATGGTTCTTGTAAACCTTAAGCCAGCTAAGCTTGCAGGAGTATTATCTGAAGGTATGCTTCTTTGTGCAGAGGATGCGGAGGGTAATCTCTCACTCATGACACCAGAGAATCCTATGCCTAACGGAGCAGAAATCTGCTAAGAATTTATGCGTAACAAGCGAGAAAATCATATGTAAAGCAAAGATAGCTTGTAGCATGACAATCTCTATATGTTGCTGAAAGGAACATGTAGTGACTGAAAGCAATATATAGGATTGTCTGTGTAACAAGCGAGCCATAATTGAGGTAATGAATGATTTTTGAGACACATGCTCATTATGATGATGAGAAGTTCGACCCAGATAGAGTCGAACTTCTTTCTCATTTATTGAGAGAAAATAATATTGGAAAAATAGTAAATGTAGGAGCAAGCTTTAAAGGCTGCAAGGACAGTTTAGAGCTTGCAAATAAATATGAAGATGTCTATGCAGCTCTTGGTATTCATCCAGAAGAATTAGATGATATGACAGAGGAAAACTTGGCATGGATTAAGGCTCATTCAAAGGATTCTAAAGTTGTAGCAATAGGTGAAATCGGTCTTGATTATTATTGGATGAAGGAAGATAAGGATAGAGCCAAGCAACGCGAATGGTTTAAGCGTCAACTGGATTTAGCAAAAGAGGTAGATCTTCCGGTAATAATCCATTCTAGGGATGCTGCAGAAGACACTTTTAACACAATTGTAGAGTATAATACGCAAAGTAATAATAAAGGTATAATTCACTGTTACTCATATTCAAAGGAACTGGCCTTAGAATATGTAAAAATGGGATGGTATATTGGAGTTGGTGGCGTTGTAACTTTCAAGAATTCAAAGAAACTGGTAGAGACCGTGGAGGCGATCCCAATTGAGAACATTGTTCTTGAGACTGATTGTCCATATATGGCGCCAGTTCCACATCGTGGAGAGAGAAATTCGTCTATCTATCTTAGCCATGTTGCTGAGAAAATTGCCGATTTAAAAGGCATGGATGTTAGTGAGATTGAGCGAATCACTTATGAAAACGCTCTTAAATTATATTTTAAAAGTAAAAGGAATATATAGATGGCATATTTGAGTAATCCAACCTATACAAAGGCTGTTTTAGAAGCCCATGGCTTTTCTTTCCAGAAAAAGTTTGGTCAGAACTTTCTAATTGACGGTAATGTATTAGATAATATTATTGATGCGGCAGGTATCACAAAGGATGATTTTGTCCTTGAGATTGGTCCTGGAATTGGTACGATGACCCAGCGTCTCTGCGAGGAGGCCCGAGAGGTTGTAGCTGTAGAGATTGACAAGACTCTTATACCAATTTTAGATGATACTCTTTCAACCTACAAAAACTGGACGGTTATAAATCAGGATGTCCTAAAGGTTGACATTAAGGCAATTGCTGATGAAAAAAATGGTGGAAAGCCTATAAAAGTTGTGGCAAATCTGCCATACTATATTACAACACCGATTATTATGGGATTATTTGAAAGTCATGTTCCTTTGGAATCAATTACCATTATGGTTCAGAAGGAAGTAGCTGATAGAATGCAGGAGGGACCAGGCTCCAAGGAATATGGCGCACTTTCTTTAGCGGTTCAGTATTATAGTAAGCCAGAGATTGTTTGTGAGGTTCCACCAAGTTGTTTTATGCCTCAGCCAAAGGTGGCAAGCACAGTTATTACACTAAAGTGTCATGAAAAACCACCCGTTGATTGTGATGAAAAGCTCCTTTTCCAAATTATTAGAGCGTCATTCAATCAGCGCAGGAAGACATTGCATAATGGGTTAAGCAATGGTTTACATTTTTCAAAGGAACAGATTGCGACGGCAATCGAAAAAGCTGGCTTCGTGCCAACAGTTAGAGGGGAAAGTCTTTCATTAGAAGAGTTTGCTAGGCTTACTAATATTCTGAAAGAAGTATAGTTTTTACAGGGGAGTTGGATAGAAATGGATGCCCGAATCTACACTAGAGAGATTCAACTACTCATAGGCGAGGTTCAATCAAATAGGGGGAAGGATGCACAGGCATTAATTTCTGCTTGCGATGAGTTATTAGCTTATGGTCAAAGCATGAAGGATGATGCCCTAGTGGGTTATGCTTTTTTTTCGAAGGGTGAGACCTACTATTTACTAAATGATGCATCTAATTTCTATTCACAGATGCTCTCTTCTATTGCTCCGCTTGAGAATGCTCAGGAATGGGGTAACGTAGCTATGGCAAATAATATGCTTGGCATTGCTTCGTTAAATCGAGGTAATGCTCCATTTGCCCTAGATTATTTCATAAAGGCAATCAGCATTTGCGAGGATTATTCACTGCCAGAAATAGAGTGGATAATCCATCTTAACTTAGGTTCTTTATATCTCAACATCGAGGAATACCAGAAATCCATTTCACACACGGAAATTGCATATAGATATATTTCAAATAATAAGAATATGCCGGGGTATGTAGAAAATCTTACTGCTATCCTACTTGGTATGGGACGAGCATATTTAAAGCTAAAAAATCGCAATAAAAGCCATGAAATAGGCGAACAGTTATCAAAGGAATGTCTACCGCATTTACAGGATCTGGATAAAATAGTCATATATTGTTATTTTGCCATTATGAATCAGACTGTTAATGATGATGAAACCAGAGATTATTGGATAGATATGGTAAATGAGCATACCAGCACAAACATGCCAATAATGGATGTGTTCGATGATTTTTATGATTACCTGGATATGCTCTTATCAACGGAAAAATATGATGATTTCTTTAAAGCATACTCTGTTCTTGATGATTTAACGAAACGTACCTCAATTAAAAATTTAGAACGAAAGCTTTTAACCTTAAAAATAAGGTATTACAGGCGTGTGGGTCAGATTGAAGAGTACAAGATTGCCTCTGTACTCTATTTTGAGTTATCTGAATTTATGGAACGTGAGAACAGATTGATGGTAAACAACATGATTGTAATGAGAAATTCATACATGGAGCTTACACAAATCAATAAAAAAGTAGAGGAAGAGAATACATTTTTACAAAAACGTTCAGAGACAGACCCACTAACAGGGATGTATAATAGACTGAAGCTTAATGAATATATTGACGAGGCCTTTGAAAAGGCTAAGAAAAATAAGACTCCTATTGCAGTGGAGATTTTGGATATCGATTTCTTTAAGCAGTTTAACGATAACTATGGTCATCAGGCAGGTGACGACTGCATTAAGTTTATAGCAAATATCCTTATTGATATGGCTCAGGATGATGAGGTCTTCGCTGCCAGATATGGCGGAGATGAATTTGTTATTGTGTATGAGGGTATTAAGAAATCAGATATTCAATCGAAGGCAGAGAAGCTTAGAAAAAAAGTATTTGATGCTAATATGGAGCATAAATTTTCACTGACGGATAACAGAGTCACTATTTCTCAGGGGATTTGCTATGGAATACCTGATGGAGATGCTGGTTATTTTGCGTATCTCCAAGAGGCAGACAAGATGCTTTATGAGGTAAAGCAGGAAAACAGAAATAATATCAAAATGTGCAAGGCTTCAGAATAAGGGTTAATAATTAATGAAAACAATTAGGAAAATATTTATTGATGACATAATAAGCTTGTGCAAAAACTTCTTTGCACTTGTGATTGTAATAGGAATATGTTTTTTGCCGGCTTTATATGCCTGGTTTAATATCTATTCAAACTGGGACCCATATGGAAATACAGGCGCTCTTAAGCTGGCAGCAATATCATTAGACAAGGGTTATACCGATGAGGATGGAGAATACCATAATCAGGGCGATACCATCATCGATAACCTTCATGAAAATAAATCTGTTAATTGGCAGTTTGTAAAGACATCAGATGAAGCAATAAATGGTGTATACAGCGGTGAATATTATGCAGCAGTTGTAATAGATGAAGATTTCACCTACAACATGTATAACGTCCTTAAAGAGGAAGTTTCTCGCCCTACTCTCCACTTCTATGAAAATCAAAAGAAGAATCCAGTAGCAACAAAAATATCTGATACTGTCGTACAGTCACTTCAGAATAATATAAATGTGGCTTTTACTGAGGTTGTTGTTAGTGAAGTTGTATCAAGTGCTGACAAGTTTACTGGAGAACTTAAGGAAAATAGTGAAATCGATATTGCTGTTGATAATTTAAGAGAATTAAGCGCAGATCTTACCCAGCAGCAGGAAACAATCAAAAAAATTATAGAAAATGATGCGAAACTGCAGCAATCTTTAGCTGTTGCAAAGACTGATGCTAATAATCTAAAGAATCAAGCCAAAAGAACAGCAAACGCTGTGAAAAATTCAGCAAACACATCAGCCGATGCCAACGTAACAATTAACAGCTATTCTGATGATGTAAATCAGATGCTTTCCTTAATAAATGCGGATTTGGCTGACATGGATAGTAAGCTGAAGGCCGCAGAGGCAGCACAGAATGTGTCAGATATAACAACTAATCTTACTGATTTGGCTACAGATGTAGGTAGAATTAAAGCTGCTGTAGAGCAGATTAGTCCTGAGACAATTGCTAAAGATAAAGCAAAAGAAATTATTCAAGAGTATAAAGCAGAATTAGATTCTTTGGAAAACATTCTGAGAGAAATGGGCTTTGGACCATATATCGATGCTGGAAAAACAGCCTATGATATAAAAAATAAAACTGACGAATTTATTCAGGAAAAGAAGGAAGAAATAATCCAAAAAGCTCCTGAAAGAGCAACAGATGCAACCAGAAAGCAGGAGGAAGAACTTCGTTCAAAAGTTGTAGAAATTCGAAAACATACAACAAACCTACAGGATAAATTCTCGAATAAACTTGCACCACAGATAAATAAGAGTCTTGGTAATCTTACAAGCAACTTAAACAACACGAATAGTATCCTGAATTCTATAGGAGACACCTTTGGAAACCTAATGGTGATGTTTACAGCTATTGATAATACCGTTGATGCTGCAAATACTAGTCTTATCAAAACAAATGAGGCTATTGAATACATTAATAGTCGATTAATAGAAGTATTAAACCAGGTAGAAAAGGTCGGAGATGGAGAAAAGGTACAGGCACTGGTAAATGCGCTGTCCGGTGATCCAGAGGTTTACGGAAAGTTTTTCTCTACCCCAGTGGAAATAGAAACAAAAGCTATATATCCAATTGAAAATTATGGATCAGCTGTTGCGCCATTCTATTCTACTCTAGCATTCTGGGTAGGAGCTTTGATTTTGACAGCTATTATTAAGGTTAAACCAGATAAGAGTAAATATCCAGATGCTACAAAGAGACAATTATTCTTTGGAAGATTTGTCCTCTATTGGGTATTAGGACAGATGCAGGCAATTATTATTGTAATTGGAGACCTATTCTTGCTACATATACAGTGCATGCATCCTTGGTTCTTTATGCTTGCGGCATCAATTATTGCAACTACCTTCACACTGTTTATTTATTCACTGGTTGTTACCTGGGGCGATGTAGGAAAAGCTCTCTCCGTTGTTATTGTAGTAATTCAGATTGCTGGAAGTTCTGGAACCTATCCTATAGAGCTTTTACCAGAATTCTTTAAGAAAGTATACATATTCTTCCCATTCCCTTATGCAATCAATGCCATAAGAGAATGTCTTTGTGGAATGTATAAGTATGACTATGTTTTATATTTGCTTAGTTTGGGCATTTTTATGATTGTTGCCCTTGTTATTGGATTATTGATACAGATTCCATTTGAACAGATTAATCATTACATGGAAGAACGAATGGAAGATACGGAGATGATGTAGGCAATGAGTAACTTAACTGAAAAAGAAGTAATGTACGATAAATTCTTTGAACTTCAGAAAAGTGTACATTTAAAAAACCAAAAGAAAATCAGAGTGGGTCTTAAGCTTAATATCCTACTACCGCTTATATTCTTGGTAATATGTTTTTTAAGCAATCGTTCAAAGTTAGTTTTTCTGGTTCTTTGGATTGTGTCTTTATTTGGAATTTCATTTTACCTTTTGTATGTGGAGTATATGGATTTTAAGCTTCAGGAGCAAATGAAGGAGTTTGGAATCATAGAACATGATGATCCTCAAGCTCTAATTGGTAATGAAGTGGTTCAGGGGATTGATGATATAAAAAATGCCAGAAAAGAAATGGTTCAGGATATCAAAGAAATTAAAATGGAAATCCGAAGCGAAATAGAAAAGGAAAAGCAGGAAATAGCCAGAGAACGAGAAGAAATACGTAAAGAACTGAAAAAAGATATCCAAACTGTGGGGGATAAGCTTAAGAAATGAAAAATGTAATAAAACTAATAGCATCAGATATAAAAAGACTATCCACCAATGTTGTGGCAATGGTAGTTATAATAGGTTTGACGGTTATCCCTTGTCTATACGCATGGTTTAATATTCTGTCTAACTGGGATCCCTATGGACCAGATGCTACCAAAAATCTTCAGGTTGCAGTAGTATCTTCGGATCAAGGAATTCTTATTGGAAGTGCAGAGGTTAATGTAGGAGATATTATTATTAGCCGACTGAAAGCAAACAATACGATTGGATGGGTGTTCACAGACAATGCCGAAGAGGCAATCGGAGGTGTTTATTCAGGAGATTACTACGCAGCTCTTGTAATTGATGAAGAGTTTAGTGCTAATATGATTAGTTTCCTTGGAGGTAATTTTGAAAATCCAAAAATAACCTACTATGAAAATGATAAAAAGAATGCAATCGCGCCAAAGATTACAGCAAAGGTAAAGACGACAATCGAAAGAGAGGTTGACCATGCTTTTGTGGGAACTGTAGCGGAGGTTCTTTTAAAGGCGGGAGAATACTTTGCTACCTTAGATGAGCAGGGAAATATTACAGGTAAAGGGATTGAAAAGCTAGAGCGACTTGATTCAGATCTTAATGGTATTATAGTAATTTTAGATTCCTATATAGCTCTTATTGATTCAACAAAGCAAATATCAGAGGCTGAAAAAGAAATTGCAAGTACTGCAGAAGCAATTACCAAAACAGCATCTGAAATGGCGGATGCAGCTGAGGTAAATGCACCAACTGTCCAGGAAAATATTCAAGACACAAAGAACCAGGCAGATGACGCTGTTGCAAAAGTAAACAGTAAGCTTGCTGATGCAGATGAAATAATCGGTGTTTTGAACAACAGATTAAGTAACTATACTGTGGGAGGACCACATATTGGACCTGAGCTTCTAGGGTTATATAATAAGCTTAATTCTGTTTGGAGCGGGGATGATGGTGTATATTCATGGATTACTACAAGTTGGATATATCCATACGTTCCAGATAGAGCAAAGAACTCTCTTGAGGAATCTAATGCCGGAATTGTGACAATAGGAACTGATTTACAGGAGTTTGTTTCTGCTGAGGAAAATAGTGCTTCTAATTTAGAGGAAATCAGACAGAAAACAGTTGCAGATACAGCTTCATTGCTAAAGCAGACAGAAACAGTTAGAAATGATTATGCAAGCAAACTCTCACCAACAGCACAGAAATCTATTAACTCTGCGTCTACTTCTGTGGCAGAGATAAAGAAGCTGCTTAAGTATAATGCTACAAGCATCGACCTTGTAGTACAAAATCTGAATGATTACAAAGTAATTCTATCTCAGTCAAGTGATGGTCTCAGAAAATCCAGGGATGAAGCTGTTGAGATGGAAAAGAAGCTTGCGATTCTGATTCAAGACATAAAGAGCCTGAATCAAAACGAGGCTTATCTTAGAATAATGGAGCTTTTGCGCTCAGATCCAGAGCTACTCTCTGACTTCATCAGTAGCCCCGTAGAGATTAATGAAGATTATATCTATCCAGTTGAGAATAATGGATCAATGACAGCACCATTTTACATTATTCTTTCTATATGGGTTGGCGCACTTATTATGTCTACTATTCTCAAGACTGGTGTGAAGGATACTAGTGAGTTCGATAATCTAAAGAATTGGGAGTGTTTCTTTGGAAGATTCTTTACAACAATGGTAATAGGACAAATACAAACACTTATTACTGTACTTGGTGCCATTTTATTTGTGGGAATCCAGTGTGAACATAAATTTATGTTTTGGGGTGCCTGCGCTTGGTCAGCTTTTGTATATTCACTACTGCTCTACTCTTTTGCTTATTCCTTTGGAAACATTGGAGAGGCATTGTCTGTTATTTTAATGGTTATTCAGGTGGCAGGTGCTGGTGGAACCTTCCCTATCGAGGTGCTTCCAGATGTATTTCAGGCACTATATAGATTTATGCCGTTTAAGTATTCGATGAATGCAGTTCGTGAATGTATAGGTGGATTCTATGAAGATACCTACAGAAATTGTATGCTTACACTAGTAATATATGCTTTAGTAGCGGTATTTATTGGAGTTGCATTGTATCATCCATTCAAATTCATAAATGAAAAAATAGAAATCAGTAAAGAGAAATCTGGTATACTATTGTAAGAAAAGGCGAGGCAAGTTATGTCTTGCCTTTTTCAAATTAAGAAATGCATAGAAAAGGAGGGCATCATGAGAAATATTAGTTGGGTAAAAGACAGTGTGTTTTATCATATTTATCCACTTGGAGCATTTGGTTGTCCACGTGAAAACAGGGGCGAAGAAACTGCAGGACACAGGATATTAAAGCTTATTGACTGGATTCCGCATTTGACGAAGCTGGGTGTGAATGCCCTTTATTTAGGACCTATCTGGGAATCTGGAACTCATGGCTATGATACATTCGATTACTATAAATTAGACAGCAGGTTGGGGACCAATGATGATTTCAAAAAGGTTGTTGAAAAATGCCATGCAGCAGGTATAAAGGTTGTTTTGGATGGCGTATTTAATCATGTGGGACGCGGACACAAGGCATTTTTGGATATAAAAGAAAAACGTGAGAATTCAAGCTATAAGGAGTGGATTTCAGGCTTAAATTTTGGTGGTAATAATTGGTATAATGATGGATTTTCTTATGATTGCTGGTCTGGCGCACAGGAGTTGGTAAAGTTGAATTATTGGTGCCAGGATGTGAATAACCATATTCTTGGTGCAGTTGAAATGTGGATAAATGAATTTGATATAGATGGCCTCAGACTGGACGCTGCAGATTGTATTCAGCGTGACTTTTTTAAGCGCCTGAAATATTTTACTGAAGAGAAAAAGTCAACGTTCTGGCTTATGGGAGAGATCATTCACGGTGATTACAACATCTATGTGAATGATGAGATGCTTGATGCAGTAACAAATTATGAGTGTTGGAAAGGAATCTATTCAAGTCATAATGATCACAATTATTTCGAGATAAATTATGCTATGAAACGCCAATGGGGTCAGGGTGGCATGTATTACGGTAAATACTTGTATAATTTTGTTGATAACCATGATGTAAACAGAATATATACTCTGCTAAAGGAAAAGGAAAATATTTATCCTGTTTACACTCTCCTATTCACAATGCCAGGCTTACCTTCAATATATTACGGCAGTGAGTGGGGAATTGAAGGAGATAAAACAAAGGGAGAAGGTGATTATGCCTTAAGACCTGAGATTGAAGTCGAAAAAATGAATAATCCTGAGCTGATTGATCATATTAAGACTCTGGCAGAGATAAGAAAAGATTCTGAATCCTTAAAAACCGGACGTTATGATGAAGTTCAGGTAAAAAATGAGACCCTGGTATTTGCCAGAGCCTTAGATAATGAATATGTAATTGTGGCTTTAAACAATACTTCAGAGGAAAAGACTCTGACTTTTGATTATCGCGGACAACATTTTGATGTGGTATTACCACCTCATGGAAGTAAAATAATAAAATAACTAATTGTCAGCCAAATAGGCATACATACAGTGATCAAGGCGTCTTCCACGGATAATTATTTTATCCCGGAGGATGCCTTCATATTTGAAGCCAATTTTTTCAACCATATGAATGGAAGGTTCGTTGTCGGGAAGAATTAATGCCTCAAAGCGATGAATGCCAAGCTCTTTTGCAAGCTGAGGAATCGTAGCCTCTAGTGCTTCTGTGCAAAATCCATGATTAACGAAATCTCTATCCATCTTATACCCCACTGTACAGCTTTCATAAATGGGTTTAACAATATTTCTGAAGCTAACTGTACCAATGATTTTGCATGGATTATCCTTTTGGAATATCCAATAGCGCATCATAGAAAGCTTCATGATGTTTTGATATTCAAAATCAAGTATTTTCTGCTGATGACTGAGGGAATAGAAATCATCTCCTATTACAGGCTCATATCTTTCAAAAATATCTCTGTTCCGGATATAAAACTCCAGTACCATCTCAGCATTATGTTTGTTTAGAACCCTTAAATTTAGTCTTTCCGTTTCAATCTCAAACTTCATAAACTCCCCCGCGTTAATCAATACCTCTAAGTTGTGTGTTTTGAACATAAGGCTTAAGAATATTAACAAAAGATTCTAAAGTTGCCTTTGAATGAGCTGAAAAAACAGGATTTATGACCTGTTCAGATTCCTTATAGCTTTGCAGATAATATGCATCTGCGCCTCGAAGCCAGTTTCCGATATCTTCCATGTCAGAAGCTTCGTGACATTCTTTCATAATTGTGGTTCTAAATTCGTAAGCTACCCTACCCTGCTTCAAAAGCGTAACAGAAGCTTCAATAGGGGAAATATCAAAGTGTGTCATGCAGGCAATGGAATTATATTTTTCCTTTGTATGTTTAATATCCATCGCAACATAGTCAACTAGGTGATTATCTATTAAAAATGAAAGCATATCAGGATTTGTACCGTTGGAATCCAGCTTTACAAGAAGTCCAAGGGCCTTTATTTTTTTTATAAATTCAGGCAAATCCTTATGAAGAGTAGGTTCTCCGCCGGTAATACAAACACCATCGAGGATATTTTTCTTTTTGTTTAAGTGTGCAAATATCTCTTCCTCTGAAAAGGCAAACACATCTTCAGGAGGTATAACCAAATCCCTATTGTGGCAAAAGGGACATCTGAAATTGCAGCCGCCTGTAAAAATGGTGCTGGCAACCTTGCCGGGATAATCTAAAAGAGTCGTTTTCTGTAGGCCAAGTATTAGCATAAATCATTCCCTTTTATCAATAAAAGTGTTAACATAAAATAGCTTTAAAATATACTATTCACAGTAAAAAGTATAGCAAAACAGGAGTGGAAAATCCATGATGTCTAAAGAGGAGCGTCAGGAAAGACGCATAGCAAAGCAAGCTGAAAAATTAGAAAAGAAAAACCTCAAAATATACGAGAAATACATGGAACAGGCCTTGAAAGAGGCAAAAAAAGCTTACGACATCAATGAAGTGCCAATCGGTTGTGTTATTGTTCAGGATGATAAGATTATAGCAAGAGGCTACAATCGTAGAAATACAGATAAAAGCGTACTGGCTCACGCAGAGATTGCAGCCATTCAGGAGGCCTGCAAAAAAACTGGAGATTGGCGTCTGGAGGATTGTACTTTGTATGTTACATTGGAGCCTTGCCAAATGTGTGCGGGAGCTATTGTGCAGGCCAGAATTCCTCGAGTTGTTGTGGGAGCTATGAATCCAAAGGCAGGTTGTGCAGGCTCTGTTATCAATATACTTCAAATGTATCAGTTTAATCATGTTTGTGACTTAGAGACAGGAGTTCTTGGAGAAAAATGTACAGAGATGATGACAAAATTCTTCGAAGAATTGCGTGAACAGAAGAATCAAGTAATGTAAGAATTAAAGTAATATTAAGATAGACACAGTATTTTATTGACAAAATTGCCTTTATCTCATAGAATAAAGGCTCCGAGCAAAGCTAAATATAGATATCATTTGGTGGCTATCCTGCAGGAGTTTTGATCTTTGGGTCCTGCGTAATGGGCACCTGCGAATCGTGTCAGGGCAGGAATGCAGCAGCACTAAGTAGGACCGTTCATCTGACGCGGGGTCGCCTGGAGGGAGTTTCTACAGGGTGGCTTCCAATTGGTATCTATAGGTGGCGGCTCGGTATTTTTATATATAAATATATTTACGGAAGGGTTATTATGGGAGCTCAAGACAGAACAGAAAAAGTACTTAGGGATATGCATGTTCTTTTTTCAAAGGCGCAGCCATATGAAGGCAGCACTAGAAATGTTATTGTGGATAAAAATGCCATGATGGATTTGCTGAAAGAACTGAATGGATGCATGTACGATATGATGGAGGAGTATGAGCTTACTGTGAAGAGCCGTGATAAGGCTAATCGTGAGATGCAAAAGCAGGGGGATGATATAGTTTTTGAAGCTACAAGAAAAGCTGAGGATATCTATGCTGCTTCCATAATGTACACAGATAATGCGTTAGACAGTCTTCAGGAAACAATTAAGGAATCTCAGGAGGCTGTTACTAAGATTTATGAGGAAGCCATCAAGAAGATAAAAGAAGAGACAAGCGCTGTTAAAACTAACCAGCTTGAGCTGAAGAGTCATCTTAATGATTTGATAGATACTCAAAAATATCTTCGTCTTATTGATGAGGAAAATATGCGAATTCTTAAGGCAAAAGCAGAAGGCACAGATGAAGAATTTGATGATGCGCCTAAATATGCTGCGCCAGAAATTAGAATTGATAAAGAATATTTTGCCCGTGCTGGACTTGATATAGGTGAAGACTTAGATCAGCCAGCAGGAGATTTAGATAATGAGGGAAATACAATTTCCTCAGAGGACTTAGATGCCGAATATTTTAAATGGCAGGAGGAAGAATCAGGAGAGGAACCTAAAAAACACGGTAAGAAAGGCCTTGGAGGTCTTTTTGGTAAAAAGCACTAACTAAAAAGGAGAATTAAGGAATGAAGCTTTACAACAACGGAGTGTACCTAATTAATGGCAATCAAATCGTCGAAGACGGTCCTGAGGCCGCTGCTGCTATAAAAGCTGCGACAGGTCTCGAGGCTACAAAGGCAGCTGCCCATCAGGAGACTATGGCGTATGGTATTCTGTCAAGTCATAATACTTCTGGTAATATGGACCATTTACAGATAAAGTTTGACAAGCTTATAAGTCATGATATCACCTATGTAGGAATTATTCAGACAGCAAGAGCTTCAGGCCTTGAGAAATTTCCTATTCCATACTGTCTTACAAACTGTCACAATTCCCTTTGTGCAGTAGGCGGTACTATAAACGAAGATGACCACATGTTTGGTCTTACATGTGCCAAGAAATATGGCGGAATCTATGTTCCACCTCATCAGGCAGTTATCCATCAGTTTGCCCGTGAAATGATGGCAGGCGGTGGCAAGATGCTTCTTGGCTCAGATTCACACACAAGATACGGAGCTCTTGGAACAATGGCAATGGGTGAAGGTGGTCCAGAGCTTGTTAAGCAGCTCCTCAATCAGACTTATGACATTGCAATGCCAGGAGTAATTGCTGTATACATGACAGGTACACCTAGAAAGGGTGTTGGTCCACAGGACGTTGCACTTGCAATCATCGGAGAAGTATTCGACAAAGGCTATGTTAAGAACAAAGTTATGGAGTTCGTAGGACCAGGTGTAGCTAATCTTTCCATGGACTTCAGAATTGGTGTTGATGTTATGACTACAGAGACAACCTGTCTTTCTTCTATCTGGACAACAGATAAAAAGACTGAAGAATTCTACGAGATTCACGGTCGTAAGGAAGAGTACAAGGAGCTTAATCCAGGTCAGGTTGCTTACTATGACGGCATGATTGAGATTAATCTTGATGAAATCAAGCCTATGATTGCTATGCCTTTCCATCCAAGCAACACCTACACAATCGAGGAATTAAATGCCAACATTATGGATATTCTTGATGACTGTGAGAAGAGAGCAAAGGTTTCTCTCGATGGACAGGTAGAGTTCTCTCTTAAGGATAAGGTTAGAAATGGTAAATTATATGTAGACCAGGGTATCATCGCAGGCTGTGCCGGTGGCGGCTTCGAAAATATCTGTGATGCAGCAGATATCCTACGTGGTGCAAGCATTGGACCAGATGAGTTCACACTCTCTGTTTACCCTGCTTCTACTCCTATATACATGGAGCTCGTTAAGAATGGAGCAGTTGCAGATCTTATGAGTACAGGTGCTATCGTTAAGACTGCATTCTGCGGACCTTGCTTCGGTGCAGGAGACACTCCATCTAACAACGGCTTTTCAATCCGCCACTCTACAAGAAACTTCCCTAACCGCGAAGGCTCTAAGCTTCAGAATGGTCAGATTGCATCAGTTGCTCTTATGGATGCTCGTTCTATTGCTGCCACAGCAGCTAACAAGGGTTATCTTACAGCGGCAACAGATATTGACGTTGATTATAGCAAGCCAAAATATCACTTCGATGGAAGAATTTATGCAAACCGCGTATTTGATTCTCATGGTGTTGCAGAGCCAGCTACAGAGATTCACTTTGGTCCAAACATTAAAGACTGGCCAAAGATGAGTGCTCTTCCAGAGAATCTATTCCTTCAGGTTGTATCAGAAATTCATGATCCAGTTACAACCACAGATGAGCTTATTCCTTCAGGTGAGACATCATCATATCGTTCAAATCCTCTTGGACTTGCAGAGTTTACTCTTTCACGTAAGGATCCAGAGTATGTAGGACGTGCTAAAAATATTCAAAAGGCTCAGAAGGCTCTTGAGGCTGGAGAGTGTGCGGGAGATGCAGTTCCAGAACTTAAGAACATTGTTCATAAAGTAAAAGAGACATATCCACATATTAACCATGACAACATTGGTGTAGGTTCAACTATCTTTGCAGTTAAACCAGGTGATGGTTCAGCAAGAGAGCAGGCAGCTTCATGTCAGAAGGTTCTCGGGGGCTGGGCGAATATCGCAAACGAATACGCTACAAAGAGATATCGTTCAAATCTTATAAATTGGGGTATGCTTCCATTTGTCATTCCTCAAGGTGAACTTCCATTTAAGAATTTGGATTATATTTTTATACCAGGAATTAAGGACGCTGTAGTTAATAAAGCTGACAGCATCAAGGCATACGTTGTTAAGGATGAGGGACTTAAGGAATTCGAGATGACCTTAGGAGAGCTTACAGATGATGAACGTGAAATAATTCTCAAGGGTTGCCTTATCAATTACAACAGACAATAAGTTTTACGGGGGTATAATGGCTATGCCAGAAGACAGCTGCGAATTAGATGAGAAACTAGAAGAAAAACAGAGAAGGAAAAAGCTTCAAGGCTATATTTTTTCGGCATGTATCGTACTAGTTTTCTATTTTTTATTAAAGAATACCAGAAGCGTTTCAATGGCTATAGACCATGTCGTAACTGTAATTCAGCCAATACTTATGGGCTTTGTCATGGCTTTCTTAATGAATCCTATAATGGGATTTTTTGAAAAACGCTTGAGAAAACTGTTTGAAAATGTCTGTAAGAATAAAAATATGGCTGCAAAAGTTAACAGAACAGTGTGTTCAATTATTGCACTGGTAATTCTTGCAGGAGTGATAATATTTATTTTTGCAACAGTCATACCAAATCTTGTAAGCACGGTAATGTATCTGGCAGACCATATAGAGGAACAGATTGCAGCTGTTCTTGATTGGTGCAATGTGGTGACCAAGGGTAATTATGAAGACGCCCTTATGAAGGCAAAAGACAATAATATTGGAGATTTATTAGAACAGGGACTTAAATTAGTACAAAAATATATCAACTACGACGAGCAGGATTTGATGTCTACAATAACGACGAGTGTCCTTACTGTAGGCAAAATTATAGTGAACATTGTAGTTGGTATGTTTGTATCCGTTTATGTTCTAATGTCAAAAGAGACATTCAAAGGTCAGGCTAAGAAGCTCGCCTGTGGTATTTTTCGACCAAGTTATGCCAATATTATTTTGGAAATTAGCAGACGTTCAGGTGATATTTTCTATGGCTTCATAATTGGAAAAATTATTGATTCAATCATAATAGGAATAATATGTTATATAGGATGCTGGTTTATGAGTATGCCTTATCCTGTTTTGGTTTCTGTAATAGTCGGAGTTACAAATATTGTACCGGTATTTGGTCCGTACATCGGAGCGGTTCCAACTGTAGCTATTATCTTTTTGACAGAACCAAGAAAGGGAATCTACTTCCTCATCTTTATCTTGATTTTGCAGCAGATTGATGGAAATCTTATTGGACCGAAGATTCTTGGTGATTCAACAGGAATATCTTCTTTTTGGGTCGTATTTGCTGTTGTAGTAGGCGCTGGATTCTTTGGAGTCTGGGGAATGATTATAGCAGTTCCTATAGTTGCTATAATATACTATATCGTTGGTCAGTCGGCACGATATATGGTTGGTAAACGGTCGTTGCCTTTGGATACGTCAGAATATATTACTATGGACCACATAGATATAATAGAGAACAAGCTCATTCCTTTCTCTGAAAATCATGAGGAGGAAAAGAAAGCCAGAAGGCGTGGTATAAAACATACAAAGTAATAAAAAAAATTTGAATACTACGAAAAACCGGGAAAAATTTATTCTCGGTTTTTTGATTTTAAGAATAACGTATGTTAAAATTCTTTATAACTATAAGTATGTAGTTTTGGAGAATAAAACTGTGGAAAAATTGGAATACAGAAATCGAATAGAAGAGATGCGAGATCTCGTCTCAAACAATAAATTTTCTGACGCAATGTCGGTTGCCGAAACTATTAATTGGCGCAAGGTTCACAATATCAACGATTTGATAATTGGAAGCGAGTGTTATGAGGCAGCTGGCAAGGTTGAGGAAGCAAGGGATTTATTATTGCTTGCTCACGAGCGTTCTCCTATTGGAAGGATGATTTTGTATAAGCTTTGCATGATTTCCATCAAATTAAAGGAAATCGACGAAGCGCAGGAGTACTACAATGAGTTTGTACAAATCGCCCCTCACGACAGCCTTAAATATATCCTGAAGTACAATATAAATACAGCAAAGGGTGCAGATACGGCCACTCTCATTAAAATCCTTGAACAGCTAAAGGAAAGTGACTTTATAGAGGAGTGGGCTTATGAGCTTGCGTATCTTTACCACAAAACCAATCAGGCTGATAAATGCATTAATCTTTGTGATGAAATTATCCTTTGGTTTGGAGATGGACCTGTTGTAGAGCGTGCTCTTGAGCTGAAGATGCTCTATCAGCCTTTGGATAAAGCTCAGGAAGATAAGTACCGAAGCTTTCAGCATAAAAAGGATGGAATTGCAGAAATAACTCCTAAGCCAATGGCAGAGTCTAGCGAAGTGCTGCCAGCAATAGCTAATATTCCACTACCAGAAGGCCCAGAACGTTTTGACACTTTTAATCTTCAGGCAGAAATCAAAAAGAATATTGATGAAATAATGAAAGCCACTGATAAAGTTGAGGTGTCCGAGAATATAGGTGCAATCAAAAATTTGGTTGAGGAAATCCCTTATCTCAAGGTTCCTGAGGAACCTGTTGAGGTTGAGCCAATGGATTTTTCTGTTAATGATACCTTTCAACAGTACCTCGAGGAAGGTTATGACGGACAAATCAGTCTTAAACTTACAGATGGCAGTACTGAAACTGAAGAGCAGATTGAGGGTCAAATGACCATTGAGGATGTTCTTGCTGAGTGGGAAAAGACAAAGCGCGCAGCAGAAGCAGCCATGGAGGATGCCAAAGAGAAAGAACTTGAAAGTGCCAGAGCAAAGGCTCTAAGAGAAGCAAATAACGTTCTTAATCGCTTGGAAGGAGCTATGTCAAAGCTTAATTCAGGTGTAAGTTCAGCGGAGCTCTTAAAGGAAGAATATTTATCAAATTCAGAAATTGTTTCTGATGAAAATAATAACACTCCTAACATCAGACCTGTTGAATGGCCTGAAATCAAAAAGAGTGATTCAGAGGTTCTTCAACAGAGAGAGCAGGATGACGCTTTGGAAGGATTCTCAATTCCAAAGATTAATATAGACGGTGTGCCAGTTGGTTCCGTTGACATTCCGATTGTTCGAACTGATGCAGCAGTTGCAGCTGGCGCCGTAGTTAGCTCTGCGCTTAATGCCGCAGAGAAGACATCAAATTGGGAGCCACCTACACTAGATACTAATGGAGATAATGAGGACGTGGATTTAAAAGAAGCATCGGAGATGATTGCTGATGTAAACAAGCTTTTACAGCAGGAAATAGACAGATTAACAACAGGAGAAGTGCCGGAAGCAAATGTTCCAGAAGTAAAACTGGAAGAGGTTGAGGATCTAAAAGAGGAGCCAGTTGAAGAAGAGACTGTCGATGTTAGTGATGCACAGATTAGCATTGATGATATCGAGCTGCCTCCAATTGAGCTTCCAGAAGATATTTTGACAGAGATTAGTAGTAATGTAGAATCATTTGAATCTTCTACATCTGTTACACAGCAGTTACCAGATATTTCTCTTGCTGAGATGCAACAAGAAGAATTGCCTATTATCTCTGAAAATGTAATTGAGCCTGAGGAATTGGCAGAGCTTGTAGATGAAAAGGTTCTTTCTGATGTAATTAAGGACGAAGTTTCTGATTTCACTCTTGATGACGAGGATTTTGAAACATTCTCATATTTCCTCCCAATCAGCGGCATGAAGAATAGCATTTCTCAGGTTCTGACAGGAGCAGCAGGTCGTATTCAGAATCCACAGTTACATGGTGGAAACATTGTAATCATTGGCGAGCCTGGTTCAGGAAAGACTCAGATGGCTACAAGCATAATCAAGGTTCTTGAAAAAAAGACTGGATATCCACAGGGTGGTATTGGAAAGATTTCGGGAGCAAAGCTCAACGAAAAGGATATCCAGAGACTTTATTCAAAGATTCAGGGTGGTTGCCTGATTATAGAATGTGCTGGTGATATTTCAAAAGAGACAGCTGTAACATTATCTCTTTTGATGGAGCAGGATCATACGGGCACTATTATGATTATCGAAGATAACAAAAGAGGAATTGATAAAGCTTTATCAAAGGATGGTTCCTTTGCAAAGCGCTTTACAGAGAAGATTGTTATTCCAGCATTTACAATTGATGAATTGGTTTCTTTTGCGCGAACATACGCAAATGAGGCAGGCTGTACAATTGATGAAATGGGTGTATTAGCTCTCTATAATCGAATCAACAATATTGGCCGTTACAATCATGCAACCACTATCAAGGAAGTTGCAGAGATTATGGATGATGCAATTGATAAATCTACACGCGGTGGATTCTTTAATAAGCCAAAATATGACAGAGATGGTAATGTCATATTAAAAGAGAAGGATTTTGACAAATAAAATACTAAACTAGGGGAGACGTGAAACTTATGAGTAATTTTACTGAATTAGATGGCTATTTATTTGGACAGGGTACCCATTACGACATTTACAAGAAGCTTGGAGCCCACAAAGGAAAGAGGGGCAAAGAGACTGGATTTTACTTTGATGTATGGGCACCACATGCAAGCCAGGTTTCAGTAATTGGTGAATTCAACGACTGGGACGAGACTAGGAATTTTATGCAGCGAGTTGAGCCAGAAAGCCAAGGGGTTTTTGAAGTATTTATACCAGAGGCTAAGGAAGGTCAGCTATATAAATATCTTATCCATACAGAAAATGGAGAAAAGCTTTACAAGGCTGATCCTTATGCTACATATGCAGAGCTTCGCCCAGGTACAGCGTCAATTTTGTATGATAATACAAAATTTAAGTGGTCTGATTCTGCATGGATGAAACAGCGAAAATCAGGCAACTTCTGGGAGAAACCACTTGCTATATATGAAGTTCATCCAGGCTCATGGAAGCGTCATCCTAGACCTGAAAATGACGGTTTTTACAGTTACAGAGAGTTCGCACATAGCCTTACTGAGTATGTTTTAGATATGGGCTATACACATGTAGAACTCATGGGTATCTCTGAGTATCCGTTTGATGGTTCTTGGGGTTATCAGGTTACAGGCTACTATGCACCTACATCCAGATATGGTACTCCAGACGATTTTATGTATTTAATCAACTATCTACATAAAAATGGAATTGGTGTAATTCTCGATTGGGTACCAGCGCATTTTCCAAAAGATGCACATGGTCTTGCAGACTTTGATGGCAAACCATTATATGAATATCCTGATCCAAAGAAGGGAGAGCACCCAGACTGGGGTACAAAGATTTTCAATTATGGAAAATCTGAGGTAAAGAACTTCCTTATTGGCAGTGCTTTACAATGGGTTGAGCATTATCATATAGATGGTCTTAGAGTAGATGCTGTTGCTTCCATGCTTTATCTTGATTATGGTAAGCAACCTGGTCAGTGGATTCCAAATGAGCATGGTGGAAACGAGAACTTGGAGGCAATTGAGTTCTTCAAGCATATTAATACTTTGATTCGTGGACGTAATCATGGTGTAATCATGATTGCTGAGGAATCGACAGCATGGCCTAAAATTACAGGTGATGTTGAAAATGGTGGTTTGAATTTCTCATACAAGTGGAATATGGGCTGGATGCATGATTTTATTGATTACATGAAGCTAGATCCATATTTCAGAAAAGATAATCACAACAAGATGACCTTTGCCATGAGCTACAACGAGGCAGAAAGATACATCCTGGTTTTAAGCCATGATGAAGTTGTTCACCTTAAAGGCTCAATGCTTGCAAAGATGCCAGGACTTGAAGTAGACAAGTACAAGAATCTTATGGCAGGTTATGCATTTATGATGGGACATCCTGGAAAAAAGCTTCTTTTCATGGGACAGGAGTTTGCCCAGGGGACAGAGTGGAGTGAGGCTAGAGAGCTTGACTGGTATGTTTTAGATAATCCTAATCATAGGCATGTTGCGCGTATGTTCAAGGATTTACTCCATATTTATACAGCTTATCCTGCAATGTATGAGCAGGATGTGTCATGGGCAGGTTTTGAATGGATAAATGCAAATGATGGATATCGTAGTATATTCAGCTTTGTCCGTAAATCTAAAAACGACAAAAATAATATGTTATTTGTAATCAATATGACACCTATGAATTACGATGATTATAGAGTAGGTGTTCCGACTAACAAAAAGCTTAAGCTCTTGTTAGATAGCGAAAACAAGCAGTATGGGGGTAATGGTGGTCGAATAACTGAGACCCTTGTTCCTAAGCACGAAGAGTGTGATGGAAGAGAGTATTCGGCAGCATTTCCTTTGGCACCATATCAGGTTGCAATATTCACATACTAGATAATTATATGGGCTGTGATTACAGCCCATTTCTTTTAGTTAAAGGCTTAATACAAATGGAAGATTTTAAAATTATCACAATACCAGAAGCGGAAAGTGAAGAAGATGACAGCGATGAAATTGTCGTCACTACAAAAGAAAAGGATGATTATGAGCCTCCAAAGAAAAGGTGGATGTTTTTAATTGTTCTTATCATACTCTGTATAATTGCCATTGTTGTGATAAAAATAGTTACGACTTTTTCTGATTATGAGGTCGTTAAAAGCTGGGAAAGAAATGATTCTGCCGAAAGCACTTATCTGAGTTATCAGGGAAATCTCTTGAAATACAGCGGCGATGGCATATTCTATACAGCTTACGATGGCTCTTTAATATGGAATTATACCTACGACATGACTAATCCTACAGTGGACACAAGTGATTCCTACCTTATTGCTTATGACAAAAAGGGCAGCGAGGTTGATATTTTTTCCACAAAGGGCTTTGTTAAGCAGATAATGACAACTACTCCGATAATAGAGGCCAGGGTTGCATCTCAGGGTACCATAGCTCTTTTGCTGCAGGAGAATAATACCAACTATATACAAATGTATGATAAGCGAGGTACTCTTCTTGTTTCGGGCGAAATACATCCAGAGAATAGGGGCTTTCCCGTATCAATGGCACTTTCTTCTGATGCAACTAGATTACTGCTATCAATTATTAATGTTAATAATGGTGAGTTGACATCTGAACTTGTTTTTTACGATTTCACCAGTGAAGGCAAACAGGAAGAAGATAATATAGTGGCTACATACACTTATATTGGCTCATTAATTCCCAAGATTGAATATGTTAAGAACAATAAAGCAATTGCATTCAGTGATAATAAAATTATTATTTTCAACAACAATCTCAGAGCTACAGTTGTAAAAGAAATAAATGTTCAGAATGAGATGAAGACCATTTTTTATAATAATACCCACTTTGGTTATATATGCGAAACAGCTCTTGAGGATGGAACTATTGTTAACCAGTTGAATATCTACAATTTATATGGATTAAAGACTACTTCTAAAGAACTTTCTGAGAGCTATAACGATATTAGTATTATGGATAATAATGAAATCGTGGTTAGCAATGGAAACGATATAACAATTTATAATCTTCAAGGCTTTGCAAAGTTCTCATATACATTTGATGAAAAGATTTATGGAATTATACCTGGTGCCACATCACGAAGATACTATGTAATAGAAGAAACAAAGACTGAAGAAATAGGATTAAAATAGAGGTAACAAATGATTTTTCTTTATAACCCAGTGCTAATAATATGCATATTGATCATACTTTTCTGCACTATAAGGGGCGCTCAAAAGGGAATGTTACGAATTATCTTTGGAATGATTTCATGGATAATTCTTTTGTGGTTTGTAAATACAGCGTGTACCTATGTATCGGATTATTTAAATGTAAACACAACTCTACCAGCATTTGTTCAAGAGAATATAGAGACCAATCTCAGTGATAAGTATCATATGGCAGAAGAAGACAATGAAGGAACGGGTGAAGATGCTGTTCTAAAGCTTCTGCCAATTGCTATCAGGGAGAAAGTAGATGAAACTATAAATAATTCGGTGGAGGCTCTGATTAACTGTATATCAGTAGAATTAAGTGAAGCAGCAATCAAAGGCATAGCTACAATAGTAAGTGTTCTTGGGGGAATACTTCTTATTTACATCTTAAATAAGCTTATAAATTTGATCGGTGCAATTCCAGGGATTAAAGGAGCAAACAAAATGCTTGGTGTTACGGCTGGTTTTGTAGAATCTCTATTAATAATATGGCTTTGTATGTACTTGGCAGATTGTTTTCCAACCACAAAATATGGGGAATTTATTCTTACAAATACAGCATCTAATGATTTGTTAAACTATGTCTATAAAATTAACATTATTGAGCAAGTTTTCGGAATATAAAGATAATAATTTTTTTATAAAAAAGTGTTGACGAAAGTAGTTACGGATGATATCATACTATTCGTTCCGCTGAGAGCGGTAACGACTTAGAAAACGATAAGTTTTCATTAAAAGATTTTGAAAAATAAATCAAAAATGTTGTTGACAAACAGCTGACATCGTGATAATATAAACGAGTTGCTGCTGAGAGCAACAACAAAATGAAGATTGATAACTGAACAGTGAAACAAACCTTGAATTAATACAAGTTTTTAAAACATGTATCCTTGAAATTCATTTAAGTTTCTTAATGAAACGAAACCTTTATTAGTAAACAAGTCAGTTTTGTGCTGACCTGGAATTGAACTCAAGCAACTTGAAGTTGCTTACATATTTAACATGAGAGTTTGATCCTGGCTCAGGATGAACGCTGGCGGCGTGCTTAACACATGCAAGTCGAACGAAGCAGTTTATTACGATCCCTTCGGGGTGACGATTTACTGACTGAGTGGCGGACGGGTGAGTAACGCGTGGGTAACCTACCTTGTACAGGGGGACAACAGTTGGAAACGACTGCTAATACCGCATAAGCGCACGGTACCGCATGGTACAGTGTGAAAAGTTTTTTCGGTACAAGATGGACCCGCGTCTGATTAGCTAGTTGGTGAGGTAACGGCTCACCAAGGCGACGATCAGTAGCCGACCTGAGAGGGTGACCGGCCACATTGGGACTGAGACACGGCCCAAACTCCTACGGGAGGCAGCAGTGGGGAATATTGCACAATGGGCGCAAGCCTGATGCAGCGACGCCGCGTGAGCGAAGAAGTATTTCGGTATGTAAAGCTCTATCAGCAGGGAAGATAATGACGGTACCTGACTAAGAAGCACCGGCTAAATACGTGCCAGCAGCCGCGGTAATACGTATGGTGCAAGCGTTATCCGGATTTACTGGGTGTAAAGGGAGCGTAGGCGGTTTTACAAGTCTGATGTGAAAGCCCGGGGCTCAACTCCGGTATTGCATTGGAAACTGTAGAACTAGAGTGTCGGAGGGGTAAGTGGAATTCCTAGTGTAGCGGTGAAATGCGTAGATATTAGGAGGAACACCAGTGGCGAAGGCGGCTTACTGGACGATTACTGACGCTGAGGCTCGAAAGCGTGGGGAGCAAACAGGATTAGATACCCTGGTAGTCCACGCCGTAAACGATGAATACTAGGTGTTGGCTTCCATAGGGAGTCGGTGCCGCAGCAAACGCAATAAGTATTCCACCTGGGGAGTACGTTCGCAAGAATGAAACTCAAAGGAATTGACGGGGACCCGCACAAGCGGTGGAGCATGTGGTTTAATTCGAAGCAACGCGAAGAACCTTACCAAATCTTGACATCCTCTTGACAAAGTATGTAATGTACTCTTCCTTCGGGACAAGAGTGACAGGTGGTGCATGGTTGTCGTCAGCTCGTGTCGTGAGATGTTGGGTTAAGTCCCGCAACGAGCGCAACCCTTATCTTTAGTAGCCAGCATTTCGGATGGGCACTCTAGAGAGACTGCCCGGGTGAACCGGGAGGAAGGTGGGGATGACGTCAAATCATCATGCCCCTTATGATTTGGGCTACACACGTGCTACAATGGCGTAAACAAAGGGAAGCAATTACGTGAGTATGAGCAAATCTCAAAAATAACGTCTCAGTTCGGATTGTAGTCTGCAACTCGACTACATGAAGCTGGAATCGCTAGTAATCGCGAATCAGAATGTCGCGGTGAATACGTTCCCGGGTCTTGTACACACCGCCCGTCACACCATGGGAGTTGGGAATGCCCGAAGTCTGTGACCCAACCGTAAGGAGGGAGCAGCCGAAGGCAGGCTCGATAACTGGGGTGAAGTCGTAACAAGGTAGCCGTATCGGAAGGTGCGGCTGGATCACCTCCTTTCTAAGGAAAAAGTAGAGGATTGTTTCACTGTTGAGTTGTCAATCAAAAAAACACTTCATTATTTCCGGTGGCGATGCGGTTAGGGGAAACACCCGTACACATCCCGAACACGATGGTTAAGACCTAATCGGCCGATGATACTATGCTGGAGACGGCATGGGAAAGCAGGTGGCTGCCGGGTTTGCTTAACACAGCCGACAGGTTTTCATATATAAGTCACCGCCAAGTGCGGATCATTTGAGGAATCAAGTACATTGATTTTTCAAATGGTCGAAAGACCAGATAGCAACTTGAAAACTTCATACAGTAGAGATAAATGATTTTAAGAAAAATCTTAAATATCAAGACATCCGAGAATTAACAAACCAAACAAGTTCTTATTGAACAAATTTTAATGTAACGCTATACATTCGAGATTAAACAATCAAGAGCGCAGGGTGGATGCCTTGGCACTAAGAGCCGATGAAAGACGTGATAAGCTGCGAAAAGCCTTGGGGAGCTGCAAATAAGCAATGATCCAGGGATATCTGAATGGGGAAACCTAACTGGACAGACTCCAGTTGACCTAACGCCAACACATAACGTTAGGCCGGGAACCCGGTGAACTGAAACATCTAAGTAGCCGGAGGAAGAGAAAGAAAAATCGATTTCCAAAGTAGCGGCGAGCGAAATGGAAAGAGGGCAAACCGAGATGCGTGCATTTCGGGGTTCGGACCGCATAATTGATTCGTGATTTCTAGCAGAATGGTTTTGGGAAAGCCAGCCAAAGAGAGTGAAAGCCTCGTAAGCGAAAGAGAAAGCGACATGGCGGTATCCAGAGTAGGACGAGACACGAGAAACCTTGTCTGAAAGCGCGGGGACCACCCCGTAACCCTAAATACTTCTTAGTGACCGATAGCGCATAGTACTGTGAAGGAAAGGTGAAAAGAACCCCGGGAGGGGAGTGAAAGAGAACCTGAAACCCTGTGTTTACAAGCTGTCGAACCTCTATATATGAGGAACGGCGTACTTTTTGTAGAACGGTCCGGCGAGTTACGATTACTGGCAAGGTTAAGCACTAAAGGTGTGGAGCCGAAGGGATACCAAGTCTGAATAGGGCGAGTAGTCAGTGATTGTAGACCCGAAACCGGGTGACCTATCCATGTCCAGGCTGAAGTTTCCGTAAAAGGAAATGGAGGGCCGAAGCCACATCCGTTGAAAAGGGTGGGCATGAGGTGTGGATAGCGGAGAAATTCCAATCGAACCCGGAGATAGCTGGTTCTCCTCGAAATAGCTTTAGGGCTAGCCTCGTATTAGACTACTGGAGGTAGAGCACTGAATCTAAAGGGGGCGTCAAAGCTTACCAAGAGATATCAAACTCCGAATGCCAGATAGCCGATGTACGGGAGTCAGACTATACGAGATAAGTTGGATAGTCAAAAGGGAAACAGCCCCAGACCTACAGCTAAGGTCCCAAAGTGTGTGTTAAGTGGTAAAGGATGTGGGATTTCATAGACAACTAGGATGTTGGCTCAGAAGCAGCCACACATTCAAAGAGTGCGTAACAGCTCACTAGTCGAGAGGTCCTGCGCCGAAAATGTCCGGGGCTAAAACACAACACCGAAGCTTAGGATTCTGTTTAGACAGAGTGGTAGAGGAGCATTCTTGCAACCGACGAAGCTGTACCGTAAGGAGCAGTGGAGGAACAAGAAGAGAGAATGCCGGAATGAGTAGCGAGATGAAGGTGAGAATCCTTCAGGCCGAATATCTAAGGTTTCCAGAGTAAAGCTGATCTGCTCTGGGTAAGTCGGGGCCTAAGGCGAGGTCGAAAGACGTAGTCGATGGATAACAGGTTGAGATTCCTGTACCGCAATAAATCAGAACTGTGGGGACGCATGGACAAAGCTTAAGCCAGGAATGGAAAGACTGGTGCAAGCGAGGTAGGAGTAAAGTTGGCAAATCCGCTTTACAATCCAAAGACGTGACGCGGAGCGAAATTAAAGTAGTGAAGTAAGTAGAGTCTGTGCCGAGAAAAGCCGCTATTGTATTTATTGTGCCCGTACCGTAAACCGACACAGGTGGATGAGGAGAGAATCCTAAGGCCGACGGAAGAAGCATTGTTAAGGAATTCGGCAAAATGACCCCGTAACTTCGGGAGAAGGGGTGCCTACGTAAGTAGGCCGCAGAGAATAGGCTCAAGCAACTGTTTAGCAAAAACACAGGTCTATGCGAAACCGTAAGGTGATGTATATGGGCTGACGCCTGCCCGGTGCTGGAAGGTTAAGAGGAGAGGTTAGCGCATAGCGAAGCTTTGAATTTAAGCCCCAGTAAACGGCGGCCGTAACTATAACGGTCCTAAGGTAGCGAAATTCCTTGTCGGGTAAGTTCCGACCCGCACGAAAGGCGTAATGATTTGAGCACTGTCTCGACAATGCATCCGGTGAAATTGAAGTACCAGTGAAGATGCTGGTTACCCGCGCCAGGACGGAAAGACCCCATGGAGCTTTACTCCAGTTTGGTACTGGGATTCGGTACTGCATGTACAGGATAGGTGGGAGACTAAGAAGATGGGACGCCAGTTTCATCAGAGTCACTGTTGGGATACCACCCTTGTAGTATTGGATTTCTAACCAGCCGCCGTAAACCGGTGGTGGGACAATGCCAGGCGGGGAGTTTGACTGGGGCGGTCGCCTCCGAAAGGGTATCGGAGGCGCTCAAAGGTTCCCTCAGAATGGTCGGAAACCATTTGAAGAGTGCAAAGGCAGAAGGGAGCTTGACTGCGACACCGACGGGTGGAGCAGGTACGAAAGTAGGACTTAGTGATCCGGTGGTATAAAGTGGGATTGCCATCGCTCAACGGATAAAAGCTACCCTGGGGATAACAGGCTTATCACTCCCAAGAGTTCACATCGACGGAGTGGTTTGGCACCTCGATGTCGGCTCATCGCATCCTGGGGCTGTAGCAGGTCCCAAGGGTTGGGCTGTTCGCCCATTAAAGCGGTACGCGAGCTGGGTTCAGAACGTCGTGAGACAGTTCGGTCCCTATCCGGCGCGGGCGGAGGATATTTGAGAGGAGCTGCCCCTAGTACGAGAGGACCGGGGTGGACGGACCACTGGTGTATCAGCTGTCGACCAACGGCATAGCTGAGTAGCCAAGTCTGGACGGGATAAACGCTGAAGGCATCTAAGCGTGAAGCCCCCCTCAAGATGAGATATCCCCTCCAAAAGGAGATAAGATCCCTTAAAGACGATAAGGTAGATAGGTTCAAGGTGTAAGTGCGGTAACGCATTCAGCTGATGAATACTAATAGATCGAAGGTTTATTCTAAAAAGATGTTTAGCGTGTTCTCGAACACTGTATGAAGTTTTGAGGTTACTATAAAAAAAGACATCATTGTTGATGTCTTTTTTTAGTGTTTAAAATATGAATTTTAAATTATAAAAATCTAGTAATTTTCTTCTCTCACTTCGAAATAAGCTTGAGGGTGGTTGCATACAGGACAAACCTCAGGAGCTTCTACGCCGACCACAACATGACCGCAGTTACGGCATTCCCACATTGTAACACCGCTTTTCTTGAATACTTCCATTGCTTCAACATTTTTCAAGAGCTTACGATAACGTTCTTCGTGAAGTTTTTCAATAGCGCCAACACCTCTAAACTGTGCAGCTAATTCGGTAAAACCTTCTTCTTCAGCATCTTTCGCCATTCGTTCATACATATCAGTCCATTCGGCATTCTCGCCTTCCGCAGCATGAAGAAGATTAGTTGGTGTGTCACCAACGCCGCCTAATGCCTTGAACCATAGTTTTGCATGCTCCTTTTCATTATCAGCTGTTTTTAAAAAGAGTGCTGCAATTTGTTCATACCCAGCTTTTTTGGCAACTGAGGCAAAATAAGTGTATTTATTTCTAGCCATTGATTCACCAGCAAAAGCTTCCCAAAGATTTTGCTCTGTTTTAGTTCCTGCATATTTGTTTTCTGCCATCGTAAATCCTCCTTTTAATTTGTAATCTATCTAAAATATAGCACAGAACTAGTAAGTAAGTCATTGCTAACTTTAGTTGTATATTATTCTATTTTGCGCAATAATAATACATATACCGTAAATTATTAATAATAAGAGTGGTGGAGTTATGAGTGAAAATTTTGATATTAACGATAATACTGATTTAAAGAAAGCGCTTGATACCATAAAGCGTGGCGATAACAAAGGCGAGGTGAATATGGCTGTGTCGGCTATATGTTATAATGAAAAGGGGGATAAGTATGCCTTTGTAACATTTTCAGATGGAGTTAGAGAAGCAGAAGGTTCCGTCCCAAAGTGCCAAATAATCAGAAACAACGGGTTCGCTGAAATAGAAGTTCATCAGCTTGAAAAGTATATGCGGGATAATCTCTCGGAAATTAAAAAGATGGCGGCAGGAGTTGATATTTTTTCAGCATTTAAGAAATAGTTTTGTGAATAAATCAGGTATAGTGCTATTTTTACCATAGATATTTATGAAATATTTAAAGCCTCAGCTAAGAATATTTGTGCTAGAATAGTCATCGTGTATGTAAAAAACAAAGGTGGACTATTATGAAGTATTTAAAGCAATTTCTAATTATCTTAATTATTTCACTAGTGGGAGAGATATTAAAAGCAACGTTGCCATTACCAGTTCCTGCAAGTATATATGGTATGGTTATATTATTTTTGTGTCTTGTAACAAAAGTTATAAAGCTTGAGCAAGTAAAGGACGCGGGCAAGTTTTTGATTGAGATTATGCCTGTTATGTTTATTCCAGCGGGCGTTGGTCTCATGGTTTCCTGGGGCGATTTGAAGCCTATTCTTTTGCAAGTCAGTGTCATAACAGTGATTACTGTATTTACAGTAATGGCCGCAACAGGACTTGTTTCACAATGGATTATTAGACGTGATAAGGAGGATAGGTAATGGCTCAGTTTTTTAGTGAATCGTCATATTGCGCTGTGGCAGTAAGTTTAGTTGCATATGGCATGGGAAATTGGCTTAAAAAAAAGTTTAAGCTAGGATTATTCAATCCACTTCTGATTTCAATTCTGTGTACGATTTTATTTCTAGGAATAATGGGAATAGACTACGAGGTATACAATGGTGGAGCAAAGCTTCTTTCGTGGCTATTAACACCAGCAACTGTCGCACTTGCAATTCCATTATATGAAGAGTGGGAGTTGTTGAAGAGTAATATAAAGGCGGTTCTTATTGGTATAATTGCTGGCGTAATTACAAGTTTAGGAACAGTTTTGCTTTTGTCTAAACTTATGGGATTGACACATCAGCAATATGTTACGCTTTTGCCAAAATCAATCACGACTGCAATTGGAATGGGCGTATCTGAAGAGCTAGGTGGTTATGTTACAATAACGGTTGCAGTTATTGTCATTACAGGTGTTTTGGGAAACATTTTTGGCGAACTGATATGTAAACTGTTTAGAATTAATGAACCTATAGCAAAAGGACTTGCTTTTGGTACGGCCACACATGCTATTGGAACTGCAAAGGCCATGGAAATTGGAGAGGTAGAAGGTGCTATGAGCAGCTTGTCAATTGCGGTTGCTGGATTATTTACAGTAGTGTTTGCATCATTATTTGCTAATTTCATGTAACCTATGTCTAAAATTCATTAGGACTAGGTAATTTTACAAGAATCAATAGCAAAAAATATTATACGACAGAGGAAATACCATGAAAATATATGTAGACTTTGATGATTGCTTATGCGAAACTGCGAGATCATTTACTGAGATTGCGGCAAGACTTTTTGGGAAAAATGTTCCTTATGAGGAGGTTCGTTTTTTTAATCTCAAAGAATCATTTGATCTTAATGAAGATGAGTATGAGCAATTGATGCTTGAAGGGCATAAGCCAGAAATACTTTTGGCGTATGAAGAAACACCAGATGCGTCGAAAGTTCTAAATGAATTGATGGATGAAGGACACGAGGTTTCTGTTATAACAGGCCGTCCAGATAGTACTTATGATGTATCTAGAAGATGGTTGGATGAGCATGATTTAAAGAGAGCTAATCTTTACTTCCTGAATAAGTATGGTAGAGATACTTTCTATCAGAAAGGTAGTTATAACTTAGAACTAGAAGATTTTTATAAGATGCAGTTTGATTATGCCATTGAGGATTCACCTTTGGCTTTTAAGTATTTTGACAAATGGCCAGACTTAAGAGTTATGGTTTTTGACAGACCATGGAATCAGGAATGTGACCTTCAGGAAAACTTTTTACGTTGCCCAAGCTGGGAATATATTAGAGAACAGGTGAGAGATTAATTATAAAAAAATAAGAAGCGGCATAGCAGCCGCTTCTTATTTTTTGTTTTAGTTATACCTTAAATATGTTAATTAAGTCTTCAATCTTTATAGAGGAATCAGAAACAGCTGTAGCACTGCTATCAACACCACGAGAGTTCTCAGCCACTGCTTCTGCGCCTTCTGCGAGAACTGTAGCAGTTGAGCTTACCTCTTCTGTACTTGCTGACTGCTCTTCGGAGATAGCTGCCATAGAGGTTGCGATTTCATCAACGCTACCAATCTTGCTAATCATCTCACCTACAGTTTCGCTTGCTTCATCAAGACTCTTGAAAATCTTCTCGAAGGTTTCGCCTGCGGTGTTTACAGATTCCATGCTAGTGTTGATTTCCTCTACGTTTGCTTCTGCCTTGGCCGAAAGTTCTGCAATCTGAGCTGTGATTTCCTTAATAATTTCCGAAATCTGTCTTGTAGATTCGGCACTATTCTGAGCAAGAGCACCAATTTCATCAGCAACAACTGCAAAGCCTCGTCCTGCTTCTCCTGCACGTGCAGCTTCAATAGAAGCGTTAAGTGAAAGAAGGTTGGTCTGGCTTGAAATAGAGTTAATCATATCAACAATAGAATCGATCTGTTTTGCAGACGCATCTACGTTTCTTACAACTTCGTTCATTTCGCGCATAGACTCCGCAACGCTTGTCATTCCAGACTGAACGGCGTTCATGTCACGCTGTCCTTCCTGGGCTGTAGTAACAAGATCTTCCATTGTGGCCTTTGTAGTTTCAGACTGTTGAGTAAGGTCGCTTACCTGCTGAGCCAGACTTGTTGCATTTTCTGCCAAATCTCCAACTGCAGCTGACATATCATCCATTGTGTGCTGAATCTGTTGCATTGCACTTGCCTGTTCATCAGCCTGCCTATTCAAATCACCAGAGACATCCTTACTATAGTTGGCTTCCGAAGCAAGTTGTTCAGTAGTAGTTTTAATCTCTTTTAGGGTATGGCGCATCTTCTCAACATAATCGTGCATGTTGTTGTTCATGGTGCCAATTTCGTTCGAACCACCTTCAGGAATTTCTACTGTGAAATCACCACTTGCAATCTTTAAAATACTGTCTGTAAGATTACGTACTGGATGTGCAACCAGCTTTGTAATTACAAGTTGAAGAATAACGACAAGTACAAATAGGATTATTGTGGCTACGATAATAGAAATCAATTCGAATTTTCGTAAATCTGAAAGAACATCTGCAGTCTTGACATAGGAAACAAGAGTCCAACTTGTACCCTCTATAGGAGTGATGGCTACGTAGTATGCCTTACCATCATTACCCTTCATTGGAACGACGGTATCTGTCGTGCCTGCTACAACAGCAGAAGATATGCTCTGCAAAAATGTGTCATCAGTATGTTCAGATACGTCTGTACCAACGTATTCAGATTCCACTGAACCAAGGATTGTAGTGCCATCAAAGCAGATACAAGAACCTGTTTCACCAGGTGTGTACCCACTAACTTGTTCTGATAATCTGCCAAGAGTGATATCAATTGACATAACACCCTTACGTCCGTCTTTGAGTGTAATTGAACGGGAACCAATTGCTACCATGGCACCTGTAGTTAAATCAAGACTAGGTGGACCAATATGCATAGCAGCAGAAGACTCACCGCTTTGATACCAAGCACGGCTTGTTGGGTCGTATCCAGCATCAGGTGTCCATCCAGAGCCATCAAAGAACTGTTTGTTAGACAGTCCTATGTATGCATCAGTAATTATACCCTCATATTTTTTCATTGAGAGGGCCAAGTCAATAACAATCTCGGAATCTTCTTCATACGTCGACGTCTCAATGATATCAGCGATACCATCATAGTAAACCATGATTCCCTGAGCTGTTGTCTCAATGCTGTTGGCATTAGCCATTGTCTCATGTAAAAGATCTTTTTTAGCCTCACGTTCAATAACATTCTTCGCTTGAATCGCAAGGATAAACGCTACAACTGCCAGTGCTACAATTACCAGTGGCACTAAAATAATGAGAAGCTGCGCGCTAATATGTGCCTGCTTTTTTGGTGAAGAAGAATTCTTTGCCATATACTGACCTCCTTAACTACATGTGAAAGCGCATAGTACACCCTCGCTAATCACAATCTTAATGTTAATCTATCAGAATACTTTGGATTAACCTTGTAAATTATGTGATAAATATTTGAAATAGAACACACCCTCAAATCTTTGTTGCTTTAGTGAATGATGTATGCATATAAATCTTTATTTGTTAGAGTTTTCAAATATGCTAAAATTGTAGGAAATGCTGAAGAATTAAAAGAGTTTTAAATCGAGGTTTTTAGAAAAGAATGAGTAATGTATTAAGACGAAAAAGTAATAAAGTAAGGAAAAGACGTCGTGGAAAAGAGTGTAACTCCTGGGCATATGTAGTTTTTGCTAGTATAGTAGACTGCATTTTTTCTTATTCATGGCATGAATCACAAACACCAGAGCCAATCTTTGGCTTGAGTGATTGCTTAGGTGAATTAGGAAGGCAGCGACAGGAGAAATTATCGCTAGTATTCATAAGCTTTCTTTTTCTTGTTGGGATAGCTGTAACTATATATATGCGAGTGGTTTATCAAGAAACACAACGATGGATTGGCTGCAGCATTTTAACTGCGATTATTGGCGTGTTTTTATTCATAACGTTTTTGATAAAAATACAGAAAAGAAAGCGACAAAATGATTAGATTAAAATCTTAATTCTCTAATATCATCAAAGCTTACATCCGTCTTTACGATAGTGATGTATTTAGCTTTGGTGTTAATTCTTGATACAAGTCCAGAAATTTTAACGTAGGCGTCATCGTCATAGTAGATAGCTTCAACCATGTCGCCAACCTTAATGATACTAAGCTGGTAATCCAAGTAATCTAAAGCATCTTCAGAAAGCTCTACTTTGTCTACAATAATTCTTTCTTTTGCTCGAAGCGCTTCTTCAAACCCTTTTAAAGCTGCAAAGGGCATGAACTGTGCAGCATCATCAGCACTCGCCATAAACGTTCACCTCCAAAACTATTTTTTATGGCCACCAATCTGACCATTTCTCTCAATTGTAGTGGCGCCCTCAAGTAAATCTATTCCCTTTAAAATGGCATTCTTCCCAAACTTCGTTTTAAGCTCATTTACTGAGCGTGTAATTTGTCTGTCCTTCTCCATAATTTCTGGGTCGACAAAGAATGAATACTGCTCATAGCACTCATCGATGATAGAGTTAGCAGATAGATTTATTCTTCGAATCAGACAATCCTTTCTTGCAAAGTGATGAAAGAGCTGAACCATAGTGTCGGTGATAATACGTACAGAATTAGTTGAAACCTGTACTGTGGCACCGCCACCGGTAGATGGAAGAGAGTTGTAGGTATAGCCTATATAAAGGGAAAAATTATTGCTTACTACATGTTTACCAACCATATCCAGGGAAAGTTCATTAGCCATTTCTTTCACTATGATAAGGGCCTCTTCATATTCATAGTCCCTCATAAGAACTTGTCCGCAAGATAGAGAATGAGACCTGTTAGTGTAGCCCTTAATTTGTGCAATGGTGCAGTCTTCCCTGCCCCAGGCATGGTTAATCAAGTGTCTTGCATTAACTCCAAACTGCTTAAGAAGAAGAGCCTCAGGGGCGTGAGCAATGTCTTCTTGGGTATAGATGCCCAAGGAAGAAAGCCTACGCACAGTGCCAGGTCCTACCTTCCAAAAATCAGTAAGTGGTAAATGTCTCCAAAGTCTTCTCTTATAGCTTTCTTCATCAAGCTCTGCTATAAAATCAGGTGAGTGTTTTGCCAAGATATCTAACGCTATCTTACATAGATACATGTTTGGTCCAATACCACAAGTCGCGCGGATTCCTTCTTTTTCATATATGGTATCCATTATCTTAAGTGCCAAATCATGAGCTGATAACCTATATAGATTCAGGTACTCAGTGACGTCTAAAAAAGCCTCATCAATAGAATAGACATGAATGTCATCCTTAGAGACAAAGCTTAAGTATATAGCGTATATATTGGCAGAAACATCAATGTATCTTTGCATCCTAGGGACTGCAGCAACATACTCAATACCTTTAGGAATCTCAAAGATTCTACACCGATTCTTTACTCCAAGAGCTTTCATTGCAGGAGTTATGGCAAGACAGATAGTTCCTTTGGAACGCTCTACATCAGCCACAACCAGATTGTCTTTCATTGGGTCTAGCCCCCTGTCATGGCATTCTACCGAAGCATAGAAGGACTTTAAATCTATAATCAAATAAGTCCGTTCTCTCATACTACAATCGCCTCCATAAGCTACTACCTCTAATTCTTCCAAGGATATATCGAAACTTTGTTCTGTATAGATAATATACACCCGAACGTGCATTTGGGTCAATCGAACATGTAATAAAAGTTTACAAATTTGCAATAAATCGTAAGAAAAAGGCATGTATATGCGGAATACAAGTAAATAAGCGACTTATGAGTAATAATACACTTGGCAAGAATTATGTCGAATAATCTATAGGCTGGGAGTATTATTATATTGCGCGCGTTTATTGCTTAGGCAAAGAACAAACAAAGATAGTGTCAAATGATCTATGAAAAAACTGGGTCAAAAAAATAGGCTCAGATTGAACCTTGAAAATGTAGATATGTAGGTTGTGGTAACCTGACGCCACCCTTGACAGCACAAAAAATAACTGCTGTAGGTTAATCACCGACGGCGAAGAACTCAAGAACAATTAGATTTTCTCCGTCGATTTCAGCAGTGTAGCAGTTATTTTTTGTGCCATCAAGGGCAAGCCGCTGAAGCGGTGGCTGGGTTATTACCTCAGGCTCAGAATCTAAGAACAATCAGCTGGCTGCCTGAAGTTCCATGATTTTTTGCTGACCAAAGTAAATCATGAGCTGCCACTTGGCAGGCATGTTCTCAGCTTTGGATAGTATGTCATCAACTACTGGTGGTTTGAAGTCATTGAACTTATGAGGCCTCAGGAAGTTATAGTAGGCAACCCACAAAGTCAGATCATAGTTAGCGCCATCGTAGTTATCAAACCCATTAGTGATTCGATAAGATGCCTTATAGGTGCGGTTAAGACGCTCAATCATCTGTTTAAAAGGGCGGTATTCTTTGGACACTTCATCGTTGTTCTGGAGACCGATGACCTGTGTGATCTCAAACTTGAATCTGTCACCGAACTGCCTAAAGAACTGTTGGGCTGCAAGCGGATACGCACTATACCCATCAGCGATAAACTTGAAATTTTTGGGAAGCTCAGACATACCTTTGAATGCCATTCTCATTGCAAGGATGCATGGACCTACGCCACGGTTGTCAGATACCTGATAACCGATGATGGCTCTGGTAGCAGCATTCAGAATAAGCCAGACATAACCTTTGATGCCGCGCACCTTTATGTACGTTTCATCCGCAGCAAAGACATTGCCTTTCTCATAAGGGTAATTGTCAACAAAAGGTTTTATACAGATGGCAGCTGTCTTACAGTAGTTAGCAACCTGCTGATGAGATATAGATATCCCATACAAATCAGATAATGCCTGTCTTGTTTTTCTCAAAGACAGTCCGAGATTGACATGGAACGTAAGGCACAGGGACATGATGTGGGCGTTGTGCTTGCTGAATTTAAGTGAGGATGCATTCTTTGGAAGAGAGTTCAGATCCATCTTAAAAAAATCTATCGAGAATTCGCGATAGATGTAGTGAAGCTTGTATTTATACTTGCCATTCTCTTCGGATAGATCCTCTTTATCGACTTTTTTAAGGTTGCTGAGATAGTAAGGACATTTGGGATTAACACACTTATGGATGGCGAAGTGCTTACGGTCTTTTATACGTACAAGAGTATGCTGGCAGTGAGGACATTTTAAAGATAACTGTTTATCAAAGCGATTGTCCTCAGGCGTAAAAGTAGTCTGGCAGATCTTACACATGAGCTGTCCAGCTTTACCATTGTTCTTGTAGAGATATGGCTGTGGTGCATGACATGATGGACAAGAACATTCCTCCGGGATATCGCATTCTGAACGTCTTTTGATTGGTTTAACGGGTTTGCCATAGCGCTGAGTATAGTAGTTGTTAAGGTCCTTCCAGTCCCAGTCCTGATGATAATAGACAATCTTAGGAAGTTCATCCACTTTGAACTTTTGATATTTGGGAGAATGTGAGTCATCGAAAGCCCACTGTTTGAGCGGTATATATCTGCAGATGAAGTTAATAAGCCAGCAATTCTGTTGATAGAGTTGGTGGATGATTTCAAGTAAATAAAGTATAATGTTCATGAGCATTGAGTCCTTTTCGGAGATGTTGATTTGGTCGTTGACATTATACCAAAAAGGGAGGTCAATGCTCTTTTTATTTTGAACTCCCGATAAATCAAGGTTTTAGAACTAAAAATGGGTAGTGAATTTGACACTACCCAAACAAAGGAGAGGATGTATTTATGAAAAGAAAAAAACTACTAGTAACAGCCTTAGTTCTAACACTTACTGTTAGCACACTTGCTATGACAGTTAAGACAGATGTTAAGGCTGCAAATGATGACGTAACAGCATTAGACTATTTGGATGATGAGTCTAATGTGGTATCCACTTCAGAAAATGGTGTGGATATTACTTATGACATGAACAGTTGGGGAACTGGTTATTGGGTTAGTTACACGCTTACAAATAATACAGGAAAGACACTTGAAAACTGGACAGTAAAGTTAAGCAGAAAGCAGGTTAATATCGATTCCAGCTGGTGCGTAAATATCGAGACTACCGATGATGAATATGTGCTCACACCTCTTAGTTGGAACACAAAGATTCCAAATGGTTCATCAATAGAATTTGGTTTCCTTGGAGTTGGTGAGCTTGAAGGTCAGATTGATGCAAAACTTAAATTCGTAACGCCAGCTAGCTCACACTATGATCCAACAGCTACTATAAGTGAGAGCATTCCAGAAAAGTATTCTTCAATTAGAAGCCAAGAATGCTCTGGTACAGTTAAAACTATTTCGTACACAGCACATGATTCTGAAAACGGAAACACTTATACAAAGAAGGCTAATATCTACTTACCAGCAAATTACAGCGAGAGCAAGAAGTACAACGTATTATACCTTCTTCATGGAATCGGCGGTGATGAAAATGAGTGGGAAATGTACAATGATGAGTCAAAAGTAAAGGCTATGATGGATAACCTTTCATATTATGGAGACATTGATTCATTCATCGTTGTCACACCAAATGGTAAAGCTTCTGAAAGCGGTTCAATTCCTTCTTTCTACGCTTTTGGTGATGAGCTTAGAAATGATTTAATTCCATACATTGATTCACACTTCAGCACCTATGCTGACCGTGACCATAGAGCATGTGCAGGTCTTTCTATGGGTGGTATGCAGACAATCAATATTGGTATTGGTCAGTGCGTTGATTTGTTCAGTTATTTTGGAGCATTCTCAGCTGCACCTACTAGCAATCCAGCAGCAACCACAGCAGAGATTTTGGCAGATAATGAGTATCCTATTCACTATTTCTACAATATTTGCGGACTTCAGGATGGCATTGCTTATTGGAGTGCTTCAAGCGCAGCAAAGAATTTGCCAGAGGTTTGCAATCAGTTTGTAGATGGTGAGAACTTCATGTGGCAGGAGCTTGATGGAGAACACAACTTTGATATTTGGTATCTTGGTTTCTACAATTTTGCACAAATAGTATTTAAGTAGAATATTGTTTTGAATCACTCTTAAGATGTGGTTAAATAAGGGCACCTCCATGGTTATCCTATACGCAGTTAAAATAATGTATAGGAGTTTATGGAGGTGTTTTTGCTATCTTCATGCTTACAAAACTGCTACAATATTTTTACAACTATTAAAAGCTGGAGGTAATTCGTATGATTAAAGTATATGGAAGTAGTCTTTGTCCTGATTGCATCAATTTTGAATATAATTTAACAAAGAATAATATCGAATATGAATACATTGATATTCATAAAAATATGGCTAATTTAAAGGCGTTCCTAAGATTAAGAGATACTAATCAGGCCTTTGATAATACGAAAGCAAATGGATATGTAGGCATTCCTGCTATAGTGTATGAAGACTTATCAGTAACTCTTGATTGGGAAAAATATCTTGTGGACAAGGGAATCACAGTTATTTACTTAGATAATGAGACATCTTCCAACTGTGGCATTGATGGAAAAGGCTGCTAATAATCCTCTTGATACTCTTAAGGTACTAGGAGAACTCTGATTTTTTTAGAAAAAGATTTATTTGGTAATACAATGGAAGCCAAATTTGAGAACAAAAAAGAATAGGAAGTGTAAGGCGTGGATCATTTTTATTTTATCAGACACGGAGAAACCGTTTGGAACGTAGAAAATAAGATATGCGGTGCAACAGATATTGAGCTTACTCGAAGAGGACACGAGCAGGCAATTGAGACCGGAAAAAAGATTTTGGAACAGGGGATTACGGCAGATGTTATCTTGACCTCACCGCTTGTGAGAGCAAAGGAAACCGCAAGACATATCTCAGAAATAACAGGAATTCCTATGAGAGTGGAGCCAAGGCTTGTAGAGCAGAATTTTGGCAGATATGAATCTACTCCAAGAGATGGAGTTGAATTCCATGAAGCAAAAAAGGATATGGCAAGCAGATTTGGAACAGGTGAATCTATGCTACATCTAGCCCAAAGAATATATAATCTTATAGATGATATAAAGGCTGGAGACAAAGAGGTTATCCTGGTGGCGCATAATGGTATTGCGAGAATGGTGGAATCCTATTTCAGGGAAATGGATAATGAGGAGTTTTCTTCATGTGGAATAAAGAATTGCGAGATTAAGAGATATGACTTTTGAAAAGCAAATTAATATACGCCCACACCATTTATTATGTATTCAAAAATATACAGGTCATGGCTATGACGGAACCTTCACAAACCATATGAACAACATGATTGAGACTCTTTCAGATGAAATGATTGTAACGTTACACGAGGGTTGCGACGATTTGTGCATAGCCTGCCCAAACAATGAGGATGGGAAATGCACTTCTTTGGATAAGGTCCGATATATGGACGAATCTGTATTGAAGACATGTGGTTTAACATATGGATATACCAGTAGCTGGAAAAGCCTGGCAGATGTAGCGAAAGAGAAAATTTTTGAAACAGATGAGTTCTACAATATTTGTCATAACTGTGAGTGGTTTGAATTATGCAATAATACACCGCTCCAAACAATCCATTAGGGCTTCGTAGAAGAAGCTCTTTTTTAACTTGAAGTTTTTATGGAGGTAGATATGGTAAAAACAATAGTCAAAGTAGAAGGTATGATGTGTGGTATGTGCGAGGCGCATGTTAATGATGCTATTCGAAATGCCATGCCAAATATTAAGAAGGTTTCAAGTTCACATACTAAAGGTGAGTCTGTAATTATCTCAGAAGAAGAACTTGAGAAAGATAATATTACTGAGGCTATTTCGCAGACTGGATATAAGGTTCTATCTATAAAATCAGAACCTTATCAAAAGAAGTTTTTAGGATTGCTTTAGTATTAAGAGAGGCTTTAATTGGAGCAATTGATACATCTCTTTGCAGATGGTCATGAAATTGATTATGAAATGATGGATACGGTATCATAACGCCTTTGAAGAGGCAAAACAGCTTATAGAGCGGGCAAAAGAACGAAAGGGCTATAAAAAATAGTGGCTAAAAGATTTATATATATGGCACTTGCAGTACTGTCATTACTATATTCCATTACAGTATTTCTGGTAGGAAGTGGTACATTTTCATATGTAATATGGATACTTGTAGCGTTATTCTTTGGATTTCTGTGGTTCATGGAGAAAAAGGGACTTTGGGATAAAGTCCCATGGATTCTAAGAAGGATTTTCAGAGTATTAATAATACTGGGATTAGCAGTATTTATCATATGTCAAGGAGGCATTCTCACACAGTTTTTCTCTAAAGGAGAAGATGGGGCCGATTACATCATAGTCCTTGGCGCTCAAATGAGAGAAGGAGGTCCTAGTGCTGTTTACAAGTATAGACTAGATGCTGCAGTTGAATACTTAAATAATAATCCTGAGACCATTGCAATTGTCACTGGCGGACAGGGAGCAAATGAGCCTATTAGTGAAGGTGATGGTGGCAAAGCTTATCTTATGGATAAAGGAATTTCGGAAGAGAGAATCCTTGTAGAAAAAGATTCTTTTGATACTAAGCAGAACATTACCAATGCGCTCAACCTGATAGAAGATGATGAGAACATGAAAATTGGTATTGTGACTAACAACTTCCACCTTTTTAGAGGAACACTTCTTGCCAGGCGATATACTGATGCTGAAATCACTGGTATTGCTGCATATACCGAATACCAATTTCTACCTAACAACATGGTTAGAGAGACTTTTGGAATTATAAAAGATATAAGATAACTGTTAAGTTTTATACCATAGGCAATAGAGCAGGAGAGTATAAAGATGGCCAAGTCAAATCATCTTTTCAAATTGATAGATAATGGCTTAATCATCGGCGGAGCGGTACTTTTTTGGGATAATGAAAAACTTAATATTGGCAGGATTTTATAGGACCGGAAAATCATCGAAAAGGTTATGGAGATAATAGGATGAAAAATAAAGAACTGTTAAAGATAATAGGTTACGTTGTATTAATTTGTTTATCATTTTTTGTTGCTACAAGGTATTATTTTGAAGATAATAAAATTTGCACCATATGCTGGATTGTCATTGGTGGAAGAAATGTATATGAGCTAGTCCGCCGAATCAAAAATTCAAAGAAAGAAGATTATGACACAAATTCAGATAATCATGCAGATTAAATGATATGAATATAACTATATTTTAATATAAATTACAAAGATAACTTTGAATTTGCTGAAACGACCTCGGATTCATAGGTGGTCTTCTTGGAATGACTCAATATGTTATTTCAACACCAGGTTTCATCTCTTTTGCTGCATATATCAATCCAGATGGAACAATGGGTAATTTAGTCGTATCTATGCTTGTAATGGTAATCGCTTTGTATTTGTATTACACTGTAGTTCATATGTTAGTGAATGCATTTAAAAAGAATTTTAGATAGGACATTTTATTTATTATGCAAGCAAATACACACGCAGCAGTTGGGGTGACCATTGGCTTGGCAGTGAGCTTTGGGCAACCATCCGATATGATGCTTTTAGCTGTTACATCCGCATTTGTGGGTTCAATTATATGTGATATAGATGTGGGAGAAACGGGAAAGAGGAGTACTCCTTTGATATTATCTGCAGTTTCAAGCTTAGCAGTGATATTCTTTTCGATTTTCGGTTACGTCTTTGATACCAATACTATGATGCTTTGGAAAAAAGAAAGTGGATATCTACGAAGTATCATCGGGATTACTCTATTCATTGGACTATGTATTTATGGAAGCAGAAAACCGCATAGATCGTTTATGCATTCACTACTGGGAATGCTACTTCTTGGAGGTGGAGTTTACTTAATATTCCCTACAGCAAGCTTCTATTTTTTGATGGGGTATGTTTCTCATTTAATATTAGATATTTTTAATTATAGACCAGTGAAGCTTTTTTATCCCATCGAAAAAGGATACTCACTAAAGCGTTGCTATTCAAAAAGTCGTGTTAATTCAATTATTTTTTGTGCAGCCTGCGCTTTGATTGCTTGTATAATTATCCTTAAATTCGTGGTTGGCAGTAATGGCATTTGAAATCTAGTTAACGAAATGGTCACAGACAGATGATACTATTAGTCCATGGAGGGGTTGAGCTATGGAGACAATGGTATTAAAAGATGACAATCAGGCGGCAAGTGATTATTACAACTTGTATTTGTCCATAAGGAATTCTTTACGCGAAGGCAAGATGGAGATAAGTGATGCCGAAGCTTATCTAGCATATAGAGAGCTACTGCTAACAAAGAAAGCAAAGCGCCTTGCTCAAGAAATGATAAAGCATATTAAAGAATGAAGATGATGGCATTTAACCCAATAAGGTTAGGTGCCATCTTTTTTTATACACAAAAAAGCGATATAGTAAATGAAAGTGGTTTTTGGAGCTTCCTATATTAAAGAAAGCTAAAGATATAATAGATGCATCATCCCATTCACCCCACCATTGAACACATCTCATTTGAAAGTGTATAATACACACTATAAAAGAGGACGATTATGACTTTATTTATTAATGCATGTGTAAGAGAAAAATCAAGAACTAAGCTGTTATCGGATGCTTTACTTGCTAAACTAGGGGATTATGAAGAAGTAAATCTCGAAGATATAGATTTTCCAAAGACAGATAAATCATTTCTAAAGAAAAGAGATTCACTTATAGCCTCTCATTCCTTCGATAATCCAATGTTCACTCTGGCTCGCCATTTTGCAGAGGCCGATACCATAGTAATTGCTGCGCCATATTGGGATTTGTCTTTCCCGGCAGTGCTTAAGCAGTATATCGAGCATATTAATGTCTTGGGTATTACTTTTGAATATACACCAGAAGGTTTTCCAAAAGGATTATGTAGAGCCAATAAGCTTTATTATGTAATGACAGCTGGTGGTACCTATGTTCCAGAAGAATTTGCATTTGGATACATAAAGTCTCTGGCTGAAAATTTCTATGGAATAAAAGATGTAAAGCTTATTGCGGCAACGGGATTAGATATATATGGAGCCGATGAGCAGGCTATTCTTAAGGACGCATTAAATAGAATTGAAAAAATATGAACCTACAACGACTAAACGAAGACCAAATTACAGAACTTTATAAGGAGCACATGGTCATAGATTTCCCTAAGGCTGAGCTCAAGCCACTTAAGATGATTCTAAAATCTTTGGAGGAAGGCTTCTATGATTGTTTTGGACTCTTTGAAGAAGATAAGATGGTGGGCTACACTTTCATGGTAAAGCTTGATAATAGCTATCTTATAGATTACATAGCAATATTTCCAGAACTTAGAAACAAAGGAATTGGAGCAAATCTCCTTACTCTTATAGATGATTATTTAGAAACGGCAGATAGAATTATTGGTGAGGTAGAAGATCCTGTTTATACAGATGATGAAGCTCAAAAGGAACTTCAAACCAGACGCTTAAATTTTTACCTACGTAATAATTGTAAAGATACGAACCTCCGTGTTGAATGCTTTGGAGTTCATTACATTGTCCTAGAAGCAGGCAAGAAACACTGTAAAGATAAGGACGAAGCTTGGAACCTATACAAAGGATTCTATAAGAGCTTCCTATCAGAAGATAAATTCAATAAAAATATAAAGCGATTATTTTAGAAGCAAACGATGGAAAGGGAGTGCTAAATCTCTATGTTTTTCAAAAAGAAAAATGAAAAGAAAACATATGATAAAGCAACAAAAAAGCCTGTAATCAAAGCATCCATCTGCAACGGCGAGCAGGTAGCAGGCTTTAAAAACCTTACCACGGGTACGTTTGAAGAAGTAATGCTTATAAAGAACCAGAATGATTTGGCCTCATTCAAAGATATATACGAAATCACAGAAGAAATAGAAAAGATTTATTAGGAGATAAAAGAGGCTGCTCTTTATTATTTCTTAGCATTTTCAAATATCTTTGAAGTGGCCTTATAGACCACACTAGTTTTGTCATTTCCAAGTGACTTCTGAAGTGTATTATTGTAAGCAGAAGTGCTGTCACTAGTAGCAAAGGCATCATATACCTTCTTGTAATCAGGTGCATTGAGTTCTGCACCCTTTAAAGCGGCTCTAATTTCAGCTTTCTGTTTATCTGTAACAGTAGGACGCGAAGAAGTTTTTGACTTTTTAGGCTGTGGTTTAGTTACAATCTTAGGCTTGCCAGTTCTTGAAGTATTTTTGTTTCGGCTATGACTACTAGTATTTCTATTATAAGTTCTCTTTGGTTTTTCAGCAGGAGTTTCCTCAACAGGTTTTTCTTCAATAACGATTGCCGTTTGTCTTTTAATGGCATACCCCTTGTTTCCCCAGAAATCAACTACAGCATCAAAACCAGAATCCTTGCTAATCACGTAAACTGCATCATAAGAATTCTGCCCCAGTTTGAATCCAAGGTATGTTGTAAGCTGAAAGTCTAGGTAATTTTTTGCTGTTTTCTCAGCTTTCATGTGTTCGATAACAGCGGAAGAGCTGGTAATCGCAATAAGAGATTCATAAGCTACAGTCTTTACTTTAGATCCGTAGAAGATAATAACTGTATCAGCTTTGGTGAGCTTGTCTACGCCAACAAGTCCAGCATCTGATACATTTTCATAATCAACAAGATAAAGTCTGTTTAAAAGCTGTTGCTCCATAACAGGAACTTCATGCTCTATTTGTTTTGTATTGTTTTCTCTATTAAATATTCCCATAATAAACCTCAAATAAGAATAATTTCGTTAGAGAGTTATTGTAACACATAAATGTGTAAATTCTCCAATATCATTAAGATTTACAAATATTGTGAAGAAATGATAAAACTAAAATTTTTATAAATCCAGTTTATGGTACACTTCAACTCTTCGTATGCTTAACAAATCCTTTGTTAAAAGCTTATAACGGGCAGCGTGGAAATATGAGAAATATGAAATATTTATTTTACATTTATTATCCAGCTCACCTGATTTTATGCGGTATAATAAGGATTCTTTTGCATGGGAATGTTGGTGTAATTATAGGTGGCTAAGTTTTGTTGTTAGTATCTTATACAGCAAGCTTCCAAGTATTGTTAATCCTAGGGTCATAGTACAATCTAACAGTTCTTTCTAGACCAAAGATATGAACCTTACACTCAAAAATATCTACACTGTTTGATACGTATATACCATCTTTAGTAGTACGAGTGCCGTTCTTTGGCAGTGGCTTAAATGCGCTTACAGTGTAGGTTTCAAATTCTCCATCATCATTTTTCAAGCGGAAGCGAAGAGGAACAACCGTATTATCAGGTTTGTGTATGCATATTACTTCCACCTTGTCGTATACTTTCTTCATAGTGATCTCCTTTATATTGCTATTGCCTCCAATGGAAGGTTTCTATCATCGATATAGTAATCACAGGTTATCTTTCTAGAATTATTGCCATAGAGCTCCACGATTTCAGGAAGATTATCATTGATTGCATCGAAAGAAAGCCCCTGATCATAACACCAGTTGGTGGCATCAATTAAAGCTTGTCCAGCTCGACAAGTCCACAGTATTAACTTGTTGCCCGCGGCCTGCTCTTTGATAAGATAATCAATTAGTGGTCTATTAGGCTCCCCCAATGCAGGCCAGTTGCTATAGCATAATGTACCATCAAAATCTACCGCTATAATCTTATAATTCAGCTCCATGGGCCCCCTTTCTAGAACATACTTTCCGAAACTTTGTTCTGTGTATAGACAATATACACCAGAACACCCATTTGGGTCAATCGAACATCCAAAATTCATTAAAATTTTACAGTATATTGCTGGTGAATTAGCAGGGCTTCTTTAAAAAGGAGCTCTTTTTTATAATAATTTATTATCTTATGACGTATTGCTATTAACCTACTAAAAGAGTATGCTTTAGAAAACAGCTAAAGGGGGATAATCAATTGATTTCAAGAGAAGAGGCATTTGAACTGTTAAAGAAGTATAATAAGGACCCATTTCATATTCAGCATGCACTTACAGTTGAAGCAGTTATGAAGTGGTATGCAAATGAGCTTGGATATGCTGACGAAGAGGAATATTGGGGTATCGTTGGGCTTTTGCATGATATAGATTTCGAATTATATCCTGAAGAGCATTGTTTAAAAGCACCAGAGCTATTAAAAGAGGGCGGAGTGAGCGAAGATATCATTCATGCAGTATGTTCACATGGATATGGTATTACAGTTGGTTGCGGTACCACAATTGATGTTGAACCAACAAGAGAGATGGAAAAAGTTCTTTTTGCAGCGGATGAATTAACTGGTCTAATATGGGCTGCGGCTTTAATGCGCCCATCGAAGAGCACAAAAGATATGGAATTAAAATCCCTCAAGAAAAAATATAAGAGCAAGGGTTTTGCAGCCGGCTGTTCGAGAGATGTTATTGAACGAGGAGCAGATCAACTTGGCTGGGAATTAAATGATTTGCTCGACAAGACACTTCATGCAATGGCAGCATGCGAGGATAATATAAACGAGGCTATGCTGGCAGGGTAAACAGGACTCTGTCCTCTTAAAATTTAATAAAAGTGTCACTTTTAAAGTGGTCAGATATAAGATAGCATCATATCCAATAAAAGAAAGGGGTATGATGCTATGTTTAGTTTTAATGATTTTAAAAAGATTGACATGCATTCGCACATTGGAACTTGGGGAAATCCATTTAATTTCAGCGGAGACATTAATTTAGTACTGAATTTGATGGACAAATTCAACATTGAAAAGACGGTACTTTGTCCATCAGACTCTACAAAAAATACTGAAATGCTTGCTGCTTATGAATCGGCTCCAGAGAAGATTATTCCTGTGGCTTGGATTGACTGTACTAAAGAACAGGTGGCGTATGATGAGTTGGAGAGTTTAATACGAGATAAAGGATGTAAAGGTGCGAAGATACAGTCACTTTTTGACGGATATGCAGCTGATTCACCTGTTGTAGATCCAGTGGCAGAGATTTGTGAAAATTATAATGTGCCATTTTTCGTTCACTCAGGCCATGAACCATTTTCTTTGCCATGGCAAATTGGTCTATTAGCAGAACGTCATCCAAAGTGCAAATTTGTAATGCTGCACATGGGTCATGGACATGGAATATATGTGGAAGCAGCACAAACTATAGCAAAGCGTTACAAGAATATTTGGCTTGAGACCTCAGGTACATCTATGAGTGCACAAATATATAACGCATATACGAATGTAGGAAACGATAGAGTAATGTTTGGGCTGGATACACCTTTTCACGCTCCAGAGGTTGAAATACAAAAGATTCTTTCATGCCCATTAAACGAGACTGATTATGAAAATATCTTTTACAATAATGCAAAAAACTTTTGGGGAAGTTTGCTAGATTAGGAGGCGCAGAATGAATACTAAGAATATGATTTCAACCAAAGAGGTTACGATTGAAGGAATGATGATAGCATTGGTTTTTCTAGGAACTTTTTATTTCAAGATTCCCACACTGTTTGGATATACTCACCTAGGTGATTGCATGATTATATTAGCCGTTTGCCTACTGGGAACGAAAAAAGGGGCACTTGCAGGAGCTTTAGGTGCTGGATTATCAGATTTACTTGGTGGATACACAGCTTGGGTTTTGCCTACCATGGCAATAAAGGCCATTTGGGCAATCGTTATGGGCGTCATCGCATTTAAGTTGCTAAAGAATGCAAAGCATAATTTATTAATTGGAGCTGTTTTAGGCGGTTTCGTCCACGTATTATTGTATACATTAGTAAAAATCCCTTTATTTGGATATGCATATGCTTTATCCACTCTATTAACTTTATCTATGCAAACTATAAGTGGAATTGTATTGGGCTGTTTACTTTATGGATTGATTAAGGGGAAATTTCAACACATTTTTTCCATATGATTTAGGTAAAATATCCTCCAAGGAGGATGGGACTTATGCTTAGAAATGTAATAAAACAGGTTCAGGGTTATCGTACTCAAGATGGTGCAGGTGTTAGCCTTGTAAGAGTTATTGGCTTGAAAACAGTCGAGATATTCGATCCATTCCTTATGTTGGATGCGTTTGATTCTACTGATCCAGCTGACTATATAGCAGGATTTCCTATGCATCCTCATCGTGGAATAGAAACCTTTACATTTCTATCCAAAGGTTCAATAGTGCATGAAGATCATCTGGGAACCAAAGCCACAATGCATGAGGGCGAAGCTCAATGGTTAACCGCAGGCTCAGGCGCGTATCATTCCGAAATGCCTCAACCTGCAGATAGAATGCTCGGAGTTCAACTATGGCTTAACATTCCTTCAAAATATAAAATGACTGCAGCGCCTTTTTATCACGGCGTAGTTAATGAAGAAATACAGGAATTTGAATTAGAAAATGGAAAGTTGCGCTTGTTGGCAGGTAACTATAAAGAATACGCAGGTATACAAGGCAAGTATTTGCCGTTGGATTTCTACGATATATTCCTTAAGCCGGGTGGTTCTATCACTCTAGATGTGCATGGAGAAGAGAAATCCTGCATGATATTTACATTAGAAGGTCCTGCTATTGTAAGTGGTACGCGGGTGCCTTCAAAAACAGCCGCTAAACTAGGTGATGGCGACGAAGTAAAAATTGAAGCAATAGATGAGCCAATTGAAATACTCTATATGTGCTCAAATATATTAAGTGAACCAGTTGCTTGGGGTGGTCCAATTGTGATGAATACCAAAGAAGAATTGAAATTAGCTTTCCGAGAATTAGAAACAGGTGATTTTATAAAACAGGTGGCTGAATATGAAAATTCATAATCGAAGATTTCGCTTTATTAATCGGCCCACTAAATAGCGAGAAACAATTTACTAAATGGCAAAAAAGATGATGAAAAATTTCATCATCTTTTTTATTGCTGCGGAAGGCGGGACTTGAACCGAATTAATGGTTCACAAACACTATAAAATAAAGGAAGAATAGCATGTCGGAAGTCTCGTTGCCCTTTTTTATATTCATATGAAGCTCATGAAAATATGAAAAATAATCTATTTGCCAATGGCTAAGGCCTGATATAAAATTTATGCTATAAGAATTTAGGAGGCATTTTTAATGACCGATAACAATATGAATAAACCAAGGGTTGTGAAATCACATGATGTAACCCTTGATAAAGAATATACAGAATGGTTAATTGAATTAAAGCAAAGATTTCGTAATGCACAGATGAAAGCTGCTGTCAAAATTAATTCTGAGCAGCTTCTTTTTAACTGGCAATTAGGTCGAGATCTTGTTATCCGTAAAGCTGAGGAAAAATGGGGAGCAGGTATTGTCGAGCAGGTCAGCTTAGATTTACAAGCTGAATTTCCTAACGCAAAAGGTTTTTCTGCTCGAAATCTTTGGAATATGAAAAAATGGTATTTATTCTATTCTTCATTTGACTCATTTGAAGCAAAAGTTCAGTTAATTGAAAATGAAATTAATACAGAAAGTTCAAAACTGCAACAAGTTGCTGCAGAAATCACTGAGTTTAGGTCTACAGAAAAACTGCAACAAGCTGTTGCAGAAATTCCTTTTCCTTTGATATTTGGTTTTGTTCCATGGGGACATCATGTTAACATAATTACAAAATGTAAGGATTTAAATGAAGCCCTGTTCTATATCAGGCAGACAATAGAACAAAGTTTAAGTCGAAGTGCTCTTGATGATTGCATTCGCGCAAATATGTACCATACAACAGGTGCAGCAATCACTAATTTTGCAGATAAACTTCCAACTGCTCAGGGTAAGCTCGCTCAGGAGTTATTAAAAAGCAATTATGATCTTGGGTTTGTATCTTTACCTAAAGGTTATGATGAAACAGCTCTAGAAGACATAATAGAACAACGGATGACTCGTTTTTTACTTGAACTTGGCGAGGGCTGGGCTTTTATAGGACGACAGAAAGAACTGATTATTTCAGGAAAAACTCGAAAAATAGATCTTCTCTTCTACCATATATACTTACGTTGCTATGTTGTTTTAGAGTTAAAAGTTACGTCTTTTGAACCAGAACATGCTGGCAAGTTAAACTTCTATGTAAATGCAGTAAATGAGTTTTTACGAAGAGATAGTGATAATCCTACAATCGGCCTTTTAATTTGCAAAGACATGGATAAAACAGAAGTACAACTAGCCTTCCAAGGAATAACAACTCCAATGGGTGTTGCAACTTATGATAATGTCAAAATCCAGGAAATACAAGAGTATTTGCCAACCGCTGAACAAATACAAAAACAGATAGAAATTGCCGAAGAAGAATATAAGCAGAGGCAGCAAGATAAGTAAGCGCCATTGAGACTTTAAACAACTGTAAAGAGGCTTTGAAAAAATCTCTGTAAATTTAATATAAGACATGGGTCTTCTATGATAAAATTTTTAAATATCAAGGAGGCCCATTTTTTATGGCAAACAAGAGACGCGACGTTTATAAGGCAAAACCAATGACCGAAGGAAAGAAGGCTGTAATCCAAGGACTACTTAACGAGTATGATATCCATACAGCAGAGGACATTCAGGATGCCCTCAAGGATCTTCTTTCAGGAACAATTCAATCTATGCTCGAATCTGAGATGAATGAGCATCTAGGCTATGAGAAGTATGCTCGTGATGAAGAACCTAATTACCGCAATGGTACAAAGTCTAAGACTGTAAGAAGTAAATATGGTGAGTTTGAGGTAGATGTACCACAGGATAGAAACAGCACATTTGAACCTGCTATCGTGAAGAAAAGACAGAAAGACATCTCTGGCATCGAAGAACAGGTCATTGCTATGTATGCCAAGGGAATGACTACTACTCAGATTTCTGAAATGATTGAATCAATCTATGGATTTGAAATCAGCGAAGGCTTAGTTTCTGATATCACGGACAAACTAATGCCACAGATTGAGGATTGGCAGAATCGTCCTTTATCAGCTGTTTATCCAATCATTTTCATTGATGCTATCCATTTTTCAGTACGCAATGATGGAATTGTAAGCAAGCTTGCAGCTTATGTTGTTCTTGGAATCAATGAAGATGGGATGAAGGAAGTTCTTTCCATCGAGGTTGGCGAAAATGAAAGTAGTAAATATTGGCTTGGTGTTTTGAACAGCCTTAAGAACCGTGGAGTTCAGGATATCCTAATTCTTTGCTCTGATGGTCTTGCTGGTTTAAAAGAAGCTATCCAAGCTGCTTTCCCTAACACAGAGCATCAGCGTTGTATTGTTCACATGGTCAGAAATACCCTTAAGTATGTCGCTAACAAGGACATGAAGGCTTTTGCTAAAGACCTTAAGACAATCTACACAGCACCTGATGAAAAGACAGCTCTCAAGCGTTTAGATGAAGTGACCAAGAAATGGGAGTCGCTGTATCCACATGCTATGAATCGCTGGCATGATAACTGGGATGTCATTACTCCAATTTTCAAATTCTCTATGGATGTTAGAACTGCATTCTACACAACAAATGCCATAGAAAGTCTAAATTCATGCTACCGAAGATTGAACAAGCAGAGGAGCGTTTTCCCAAGCTCGCAAGCTCTGATAAAAGCTTTATATCTGGCGACTTTCGAAGCCACCAAAAAATGGACAATGCCAATCAGAAACTGGGGTAAGGTTCGAGGCGAGCTTTCTATCATGTATCCTGGCAGACTTTCAGACTAAAAATAAAACCTCTATCTCACACGGGATAGAGGTTATTTGTGTAAACTGGAATTTGTTCAATTAACTTATAATATAACTCACAAGAAGAAAGTCACCTCATAGGTTTCTTTCCCTTTTCTTATAGGGTATTTGAATCGCCAGAGGCTTTCTGTACTTGAATCAGTTGCATACTCAACGTAGAAATCTGCTGAGATATAGCATTCGCCTTACTCGCTAATGCTTTCTTTGCCTTTTCAGAGCCAGCCTGTTTAGCTTTTATTTCTGCCAATTCTTTTCTCAATTTTTCAATTTGTTCTTTAATCTGTTCTTCTTGAGAATTTCCCTCTTTGACTTTCTTTTCGTTTTCTTCGCTCATCTTCTTTAAAGCTTCCATTCCTTCGTCGGAAATCTGTAGCGAAGCATCTTGTTTTTGCTGATTACGCATCGCAATAAACTCAGCAGCGCCCTGAGAATCTCCTTCTGGAATATATATACCTTCTGTTTTCACCTTTTCAATCATAGCCTTGGCTGTAGGTTGATTAGCTAGCTGATCCAATTCAGCTTTTGATATATTTGTCAGAATACGCATAAGCCATCCTCCTTGACAAATTCATAACACACTTCTTCTTATCTGTTATATCGTCATAAAAGACGAAAAAATTTAGCTTAGATGGAACGTTATCTTTCAATAAAATTTACTTCATAAATCCCATGTTATCAATTGCTTATGCTAATGATAATACTTCATCACACATTCAAAATCCAAATTTTTATTGACTTACGGTACACAGAACTGTATAGTCTAAAAAAGGATGTGACCAATCTGACCACATCCATCATAAATCTAAATTATCATAGAAGTTCCATATTTACAGAAAAAATTTCAAAGTCTCACTGTAAAGAGCAAAGTGATTATTTCCACAATCACCTTGCTCTTTTTATACATTATAAACTGAAGAATTATTATGAAATCCACCATATTCCTGAGCCTCAGCAACATCATAAAAATCTTCATTATCGGGTATCCCATAGGCTAGCAAGTCCTGACAAGGAATTTTCTCGATATATAATCCTTCCACAACATTAAATTTCTTTATTTCCATCAGTCACCTTTTAATAATTATATGTATATTTCCACACACTTTTCATTTGAGAAACAAGGATATCAACATCCCAGTGCTTTTTTGAGTTCTTTGGACTATTTGGATCATTTACAATTATTTGACCATCGTCAGTTATACTCGTTAGAACAATAAAATGACCTGTCTTGGTAAAATCACCAGGTGCCATAGAACAGATTAATGGAGTAGAGCTAGTAAGATTATTCAGTATATAATCAACCGATACACTACCTGATGAAACCTCAAGACCATAATGCCTTGCACCAGTAGTCATAATATCCCATGACGTCCCCTGTCCATATGTATAGAATCCCTGCTGTGCAGCGTATTGACTTACAACATAAGGATTAATAGCTGCATCTTGCTCAAGTCCGCATGCAACCATGGCAACACATGTAGGTCCGCATCCAGCTACACCCACATAATTTCCACCATAATCTTTATATCCCCAACGTTTATCCCACTGGATAAATAAAGGAATATTACGTTCTGACATTTCCTTTGAAACATCCATATCAAAATCTTCGTCTTTGTACTTGTTAAAATTCTTTACATAATCAGATGCTTCAGGATATTTCTCACCAAATTCAATTACATTCTGAGGTATATCTTCTATGTCTCGATTACCAAAAATGTTGAATCCTAAAATCATAATCAAAAAGATTAATACAATAGCCAATACAGGCTTTAATATTTTTAGGGGTTTCTTTGTATGCTTTTCTTCAGGTAGATTTAAATCATCAATTTCAAAATCAACCCTTTGTCTCTTTGTTGCCTTAGGACTGTGCTTAGCTTTAATTGTGCTCATTAAAACATAAACAAAAAATGAAAGTGCCAATATACAAAATGCCACAGAATCAGTTAGCCAGTCAGGCGAAAAAAAATAATCCATTGCTATTAAACCAATAAAAACAGCAAGGATGATTAGTATAACTTTTGCAAGCCATAAAATGATATTTTTCAATTTTATATATTCCCCCAGTAATTATTTAGTATTAATATTTTAAAATATAAAACATTCGAAAATCAAGGTGTTCTAAAATATCAAATACATACAAAAAATATTAATCATAAGTGTATATTTAACTGCATAGAAAATGATGAATAATCCTCGTTTTTGCCTATAAATACAGCATTCTACCACCAGTAGAGTGACAGATTGTTCCTATTTTTATATGATTTTTGTGGAGGTAAGGGATGAATAACGAAAAAATTGGAATGCTTATTAAAAACGCACGATTAAGTAAAGGTTACACACAAAAAGAAATTGCTAACAAATTAGGTGTCACTGATAAAGCAGTTTCTAAATGGGAATGTGGAAAATCTTTCCCAGATATTACTATGATTGAATCAATCTCTAGAGAACTAGGCATTAGTGTAAATCAATTAGTCGGTGTTGCAGATAATTCTAAGGAGGAGGCTGTTATGTTAGAAAAAAATGAAAAAAAGATAAAGATAAGAATCATGATTTCCATCATTATTTTTTCAGTAATTGCCATTAAGGCCATTACCAGACTATTGTGTAGTTTTTCAACGTACTGGTATATAAGTACTATATTCGAAAACATCGTTTACTTTATTTTTATTCTTATAGGGGTAACTAGCTTGATTTCAAGCATAATTTTAATTCACAAAAGGAGGAAGATGTATGAGAAAAATGAAGTTGATGACTAAAATGGTTGCTTTTGCTATGAGTATTATTATAGCTAGTAGCACAGCATTGCCTGTATCAGCAAAAGAATCCGGAGGATTTATTTAAGAATCTAGGATTGTAGCGCAAGGTGTTTTAGAAGACGGAACTCCTTACACTTTGTATGCAGTTCCTGAAAAAGGTGCACATGTAAATATAGTGGATAGTGTTCATTACGAGTTAAGAGTTACTTTCCCTTGGAATTCAACACCACCTGATTATATGGATGTATCAATCCTTATGAATGGCACAACATATAAGGGAACCTTAAAATTATGGGGGTACTTTAGAAATTTCAATGATTATTGTTTAGATGCCACTTATACAGGAACGTTAATAGGTAGACTATAATATTCAAAAAAGCTAGGATATCTCGTATCCTAGCTTTTTTGGTGGCCTTTGGAATGAATCATTATCAAATAAAGATATTTCGAGATATTATGCCGGTGCCTCAAATGTTGGCATAGCATCAACGAGCTCCTGTAATGGCGACCAATTCATAGGGTCAAAATCATCATCCGAATTATCTTTAGAGAATGAATCTTCATCATTATTTGGTGAAGATTTTTTCTTTTCATTAGCTTCCTCAGAAGTTGCAGGAAGTTCTCCATAAGCATCAGAGTTTTTAAATTCTTTTGCCACCTCATTAAGTGCTGCTACAATAAATTCTTTATATGGATCTTTGTCAGATATTCCCGATATAGATTGCATAATTATATCATTAACCTCTTCTTTTGAATTGGCGTGCTTTAATCGGCTGGCCATAGCTTCTGCCATTCTGCGAATTCGTACATATTGAAGATATAAGTCTGGATTGTGTTGTTTTAGATAAGATTCTTCTTTTTGGCTAAGCCTCTTACCACTTTTAATCTTTGCCATAATTCTAGTCATCATCTTTTCGTCATTTTGATCAGAATTATTCTTTGATTCTTCAATTTTATCTCTAATAGAAGCAGCAATTTCGCTTCCAAGCTTTTCTTTACTCTTTTCATCAGCTACAGATACATCAAATTTGATGGTATCCATTTTAATGTTTGCCTGTATCAATATATTGTCCATAAGTTTCCAGCCCCTTTCATAATAAAAAGGTATCAATAGATATAATCAATCCATTGATACCTACAAATCCCTTACCACAAAATGAATACTGTCTCTATTTGTGTATCGGCAGATTATATTAATAATTCAGTCCTAAATATTTTAGAATGACTCTCCGATATAATATACGAAGACTAGGCACAGGGACGTGCAAAAGAGTCTTCGCGTTTGGCACTTTTATACTCTTTATTTGTGGAAAGGAGTCCGCTATGAAGATTGAAAACAGCCATGTAAACATGGCATCTAGTCACAATTCTTATTCTTACACCCATGTAGAAGTTGCAACAATTGAAAGACGAGCCAGTTCAAACACACTTGGCGCCATTATGCAACTATCTGAAGAAGGGGAAAAATCCTACAAAGAAGCAATTAAACAATATGAAAAAGACGAAGAACAGGCCAGAAAAGAGCAACAGCAAAAGAATATGCAAAACTCCATGAAATTAATGGCTGAGCAAGAGAAAAAGGCTCGTGAAGCTAATGCTGGAAGGAGTCAGTGGGACTTTGAAGACCTGGAAATTAGCATTGTAAAAAAGATCCTTGCGGTACTAAATGGCGAGAAGCTTGATACAAAGCTAAAAGATCAACTGAATAAATGGCAACAGGGTTTTACTGGTAATTGCAATAACACCGATAGTGTTAATTTTAGTGTCAATGGCGTCGCTCAGAGCACTTTAAATTTGGCATCTGCTGAATCCGTTACAAGGACGCAAGTGTGGCAAAAAATAACCGCTGCTGAAGGCACACATCTTGAATATGAGAATACCACTTTTGCAAGCCAGGGGATGGTTCAGACAGCTGATGGCAGAAGCCTGAATTTTAATGTTGAGGTTACTTTAGGAAGAAGTTTGTCTCAAAAGATTAATTCTCTTACAAGTGAAACATATACAAGAATTCTCACTGATCCACTTGTAATAAATATGGATAGTAATATTACCTCTGTATCTGATCAGAAATTCAAATTTGACATTGACTCAGACGGAAAAGAGGATGAGATTTCCTTTGCCGGTAAAGGAAGTGGATTCCTAGCATTAGATAAAAATGGTGATGGAAAAATCAATGATGGTTCAGAATTGTTTGGAACAAAATCAGGGGATGGCTTTAAAGACCTGGCAGAATACGATGAAGATCATAATGGCTGGATAGATGAGAACGATTCTATCTTTTCAAAGCTAAAAGTCTGGACTAAAGATGAAAATGGTAATGATAAGCTTCTTAATTTAAAAGAAGCCGATGTTGGTGCTATTTATTTAAACAGTGCTGAGACAGAGTTTTCATACAAGGACATGGCTGGCGAGACCAATGGTGTTCTTCGTAAGACTGGAATATATCTAAAAGAGAGTACTGGTGCAGCCAGTACAGTAGCTCATGTTGATTTTGCATTGTAGAAGTATTAATTGCAGATTATTCTATACATAGGGCTGGAGGGACAATCCTCCAGCCTTATATGTTCTCTTTTATACATATAACTTTTCCATTAATTACAATTAACATAACGATAATCCAGATTATTGGAAAATCTTCATTCTGAAACATCACATCTTTTTTCCATTATTTCCCCTTAACACTCCATTAATATCGTTTAATGGAAAGTTTCCTAAATTGTATTAATATAAAAACATTAAATCCAAGTGTATCAAAACTCAAAAAGTGGGCCATTTTATTTATAGCAAGGCAAAAAGTGGGTCCGTTTGTTCCTTGCAAGCATAAACAAATGTCCTTTTTTTCATGGAAATTACATTCCCATGAAAAAGTTGGGCAAGCCCAAACCCTTGAGCTTAAAGGAATCTCAAAAGCTGCGCACTGTTAAAGAGAAAACAAAAAATACGGAAAAAGAGGTAAATACAATGAATTGAAAAAAAATATAAGTAATTATTCTTTGTGGCTTTCTATTGTATCAGGATAACCTGTGCCATCAAGGACTTCGCAAGTGACAGGAGTCATCCTTGACGGCACAGCTTATTCTGATACAGCTTAGCCAAGCAAAGAAAAGTGAAAAAACGGAGGATATAACAATTTACAAGTCGTTATAGATATTTAGAAAAAGGATTTACAAATGAGAAGCAGATATTTTGTTCTCTATACAAAAGAACTTACAAAACTAATTGACAACTTTAACAGTCGTAAAAAGGAATTGGTCGAAGAATTCAAGTGTGGTATTATTAGTCGTGCCGACATGCTAGGTGAAATGGACATGATCAATTCAAAAACAATAAAGGCGAAAAGAGCTCTTGTAGCTCAGGTGCATGTTAAAGGTAATGGAACACCCAAGAGTATTCGATACGAAGAAGCTAGAGGCTTATGGGTGACAAAAGTTAATAGCGAAGTCAGATTACATTCTAAGACAGAGGAAGGCTTATTGGATAAACTCCTAGAGTATTATGATTGTTATTTAATGTCATACTCGATAGAGCATGTGTTTGAGCTGGCAATTGAGAACAAGCAAAAAACTGAGAATTGCAACAAGCTTACCATCCAAAGATATTGGGATAGTTTCAATCGCTTTATCGATGATGACTTCAGAGCAAAAGATGTTCCTAATATCACAAAGGATGACATCAAAGCCTACACAAAGGCTACTGTCAAGAGGACTAATCCTAAGAAAAAGGCATATTATGCAGTTAAAGGTGTGCGGAATCTAATTTTTGGATATGCTCTTGAACATGACTTTATTCAGAGTAATCCGGTCTTGGCGATTAACAACAGAGCTTACCTAACTGCCTGTGACAATTCCAAGCCAAAGAACGTAGATAAGATTCTTTCTAAAGCTGATATCTTACGAATTCAAAGTGAGATTTATTCTCGTATGGAGCAGAAAAGATACGACGGCTATTTTGTTCACGGCTACATGATTCTTCTTTCCATTGAGACAGGAATGAGAGTTGCTGAGTTATGTGCCTTGAAATGGGATGATATTGATGAGAAAAGTATTCACATCCATGCACAGCAGCTCACAGAACGACCAAAAGGTGGTAAGAATTACATTTATGCAGAATGGACAAAGGATGAGAAGGGAATTTCCCAAGGCGGACGTTATTTTCCAATCACCACACAGATTAGATTAATTTTGAACAATCTAAAAAATATTCAGACTGGTAAAATGATTAGGACCAAATATGTTTTCTGTGATATTAACGGAAATAGGATCAAGATTGATGCGTATACATCATGCCTGCGCAGATTAATGAAGAGCCTAGGATATTCAATTACTAATAACCATGCATTTAGGATGAGTCTAAACTCTAATGTATTCATTCCTAATAATGTGTCTCTTACTAAGAGAGCAGAGCTGTTGGGTCATAGTGTTGAAACTAACCTGAGACATTATTCATACGCACAAATTGATGCAGAAGATGATACTTTAAGCAAGCTAGAGGGTGGTTGTCCCTCAGTTGTCCTAAAAACTAGCTAATTTTAGCAATTTAAAAAAATAAAAGCCCTTTAAACATAGAATTTAAAGGGCTTTACACTGATTAATAACCAATGCGGAAGGCGGGACTTGAACCCGCACGCTCGCAATGAGCACAAGATCCTTAGTCTTGCTCGTCTGCCAGTTCCGACACTTCCGCGTAGCGTAATATGTCACGCAACGTCATAAATAATAACACCCAATAATGTCTGCGTCAATGCCTAGAGAAATAATAAAAATATTCAAAAAATTCAGTATTATTTCTATCAAAATTGAGAACGCCCATGTTGTCATATGTCAGAAAGGAGGACATTGCGCTCAGTAAAAATGAAAGAGCCGTTGTTTATTAAGAAAGCGAAGTAGCTTGCTCGGAAAATGATAAAGCGCATTATAGGATAGAATATGGAAATAACAAGGTGCCTGATCGTAATGGTTAGGTGCTATTTATTATGGAAGAAACACGGTCGAATTTGCACTAAGAAGAGATTAACAACCTATTGCGTAAATAATTAACACAATTCGCACAATGGCATGGATTTTTGATTATTGATTTACTTTGAGAAATTGTTAAATATTCGTTGACTTTAGATATTCTGGATGATACTATAATCGAGCGCTGAGGGACAGCAAGTCACACAGAGCAAAAGAAATAAACGAAGATTGATAACTGAACAGTGAAACAAACCTTGAATTAATACAAGTTTTTATAACATGTATCCTTGAAATTCATTTAAGTTTCTTAATGAAACGAAACCTTTATAGTAAACAAGTCAGTTTTATACTGATTCGGAATTAAACTTATTGTAGCGAACGAGTTCGCTACTTGCATAACTTTTTGCTTCGCGAAAGCTCGCAAAAAGTCATGATTATAACATGAGAGTTTGATCCTGGCTCAGGATGAACGCTGGCGGCGTGCTTAACACATGCAAGTCGAACGAAGCAGTTTATTACGATCCCTTCGGGGTGACGATTTACTGACTGAGTGGCGGACGGGTGAGTAACGCGTGGGTAACCTACCTTGTACAGGGGGACAACAGTTGGAAACGACTGCTAATACCGCATAAGCGCACGGTATCGCATGATACAGTGTGAAAAGTTTTTTCGGTACAAGATGGACCCGCGTCTGATTAGCTAGTTGGTGAGGTAACGGCTCACCAAGGCGACGATCAGTAGCCGACCTGAGAGGGTGACCGGCCACATTGGGACTGAGACACGGCCCAAACTCCTACGGGAGGCAGCAGTGGGGAATATTGCACAATGGGCGCAAGCCTGATGCAGCGACGCCGCGTGAGCGAAGAAGTATTTCGGTATGTAAAGCTCTATCAGCAGGGAAGATAATGACGGTACCTGACTAAGAAGCACCGGCTAAATACGTGCCAGCAGCCGCGGTAATACGTATGGTGCAAGCGTTATCCGGATTTACTGGGTGTAAAGGGAGCGTAGGCGGTTTTACAAGTCTGATGTGAAAGCCCGGGGCTCAACTCCGGTATTGCATTGGAAACTGTAGAACTAGAGTGTCGGAGGGGTAAGTGGAATTCCTAGTGTAGCGGTGAAATGCGTAGATATTAGGAGGAACACCAGTGGCGAAGGCGGCTTACTGGACGATTACTGACGCTGAGGCTCGAAAGCGTGGGGAGCAAACAGGATTAGATACCCTGGTAGTCCACGCCGTAAACGATGAATACTAGGTGTTGGCTTCCATAGGGAGTCGGTGCCGCAGCAAACGCAATAAGTATTCCACCTGGGGAGTACGTTCGCAAGAATGAAACTCAAAGGAATTGACGGGGACCCGCACAAGCGGTGGAGCATGTGGTTTAATTCGAAGCAACGCGAAGAACCTTACCAAATCTTGACATCCTCTTGACAAAGTATGTAATGTACTCTTCCTTCGGGACAAGAGTGACAGGTGGTGCATGGTTGTCGTCAGCTCGTGTCGTGAGATGTTGGGTTAAGTCCCGCAACGAGCGCAACCCTTATCTTTAGTAGCCAGCATTTCGGATGGGCACTCTAGAGAGACTGCCCGGGTGAACCGGGAGGAAGGTGGGGATGACGTCAAATCATCATGCCCCTTATGATTTGGGCTACACACGTGCTACAATGGCGTAAACAAAGGGAAGCAATTACGTGAGTATGAGCAAATCTCAAAAATAACGTCTCAGTTCGGATTGTAGTCTGCAACTCGACTACATGAAGCTGGAATCGCTAGTAATCGCGAATCAGAATGTCGCGGTGAATACGTTCCCGGGTCTTGTACACACCGCCCGTCACACCATGGGAGTTGGGAATGCCCGAAGTCTGTGACCCAACCGTAAGGAGGGAGCAGCCGAAGGCAGGCTCGATAACTGGGGTGAAGTCGTAACAAGGTAGCCGTATCGGAAGGTGCGGCTGGATCACCTCCTTTCTAAGGAATTAGTAACAGGAAGTAATTTTCCGGTAGATTTCTACATTTACTGTAGAAATCGTAAGAAAGACTTCTTGTGAAGATAAGACGAGGATTGTTTCACTGTCCAGTTATCAACTTGTTGATAACTGATTTCCGGTGGCGATGCGGTTAGGGGAAACACCCGTACACATCCCGAACACGATGGTTAAGACCTAATCGGCCGATGATACTATGCTGGAGGCGGCATGGGAAAGCAGGTGGCTGCCGGGTTTGCTTAAAACAGCCGAAAGGCTTTCATATATAAAGTCACCGCCAAGTGCGGCGATCATTTGAGGAATCAAGTACATTGATTTTTCAAATGGTCGAAAGACCAGATAGCAACTTGAAAACTTCATACAGTAGAGATAAATGATTTTAAGAAAAATCTTAAATATCAAGACATCCGAGAATTAACAAACCAAACAAGTTCTTATTGAACAAATTTTAATGTAACGCTATACATTCGAGATTAAACAATCAAGAGCGCAGGGTGGATGCCTTGGCACTAAGAGCCGATGAAAGACGTGATAAGCTGCGAAAAGCCTTGGGGAGCTGCAAATAAGCATTGATCCAGGGGTATCTGAATGGGGAAACCTAACTGGAAAGACTCCAGTTGACCTAACGCCAACACATAACGTTAGGCCGGGAACCCGGTGAACTGAAACATCTAAGTAGCCGGAGGAAGAGAAAGAAAAATCGATTTCCAAAGTAGCGGCGAGCGAAATGGAAAGAGGGCAAACCGAGATGCGTGCATTTCGGGGTTCGGACCGCATAATTGATTCGCAATTTCTAGCAGAATGGTTTTGGGAAAGCCAGCCAAAGAGAGTGAAAGCCTCGTAAGCGAAAGAGAAAGCGACATGGCGGTATCCAGAGTAGGACGAGACACGAGAAACCTTGTCTGAAAGCGCGGGGACCACCCCGTAACCCTAAATACTTCTTAGTGACCGATAGCGCATAGTACTGTGAAGGAAAGGTGAAAAGAACCCCGGGAGGGGAGTGAAAGAGAACCTGAAACCCTGTGTTTACAAGCTGTCGAACCTCTATATATGAGGAACGGCGTACTTTTTGTAGAACGGTCCGGCGAGTTACGATTACTGGCAAGGTTAAGCACTAAAGGTGTGGAGCCGAAGGGATACCAAGTCTGAATAGGGCGAGTAGTCAGTGATTGTAGACCCGAAACCGGGTGACCTATCCATGTCCAGGCTGAAGTTTCCGTAAAAGGAAATGGAGGGCCGAAGCCACATCCGTTGAAAAGGGTGGGCATGAGGTGTGGATAGCGGAGAAATTCCAATCGAACCCGGAGATAGCTGGTTCTCCTCGAAATAGCTTTAGGGCTAGCCTCGTATTAGACTACTGGAGGTAGAGCACTGAATTCTTAAGGGGGCGTCAAAGCTTACCAAGAGATATCAAACTCCGAATGCCAGATAGCCGATGTACGGGAGTCAGACTATACGAGATAAGTTGGATAGTCAAAAGGGAAACAGCCCAGACCTACAGCTAAGGTCCCAAAGTGTGTGTTAAGTGGTAAAGGATGTGGGATTTCATAGACAACTAGGATGTTGGCTCAGAAGCAGCCATACATTCAAAGAGTGCGTAACAGCTCACTAGTCGAGAGGTCCTGCGCCGAAAATGTCCGGGGCTAAAACACAACACCGAAGCTTAGGATTCTGTTTAGGCAGAGTGGTAGAGGAGCATTCTTGCAACCGACGAAGCTGTACCGTAAGGAGCAGTGGAGGAACAAGAAGAGAGAATGCCGGAATGAGTAGCGAGATGAAGGTGAGAATCCTTCAGGCCGAATATCTAAGGTTTCCAGAGTAAAGCTGATCTGCTCTGGGTAAGTCGGGGCCTAAGGCGAGGTCGAAAGACGTAGTCGATGGATAACAGGTTGAGATTCCTGTACCGCAATAAATCAGAACTGTGGGGACGCATGGACAAAGCTTAAGCCAGGAATGGAAAGACTGGTGCAAGCGAGGTAGGAGTAAAGTTGGCAAATCCGCTTTACAATCCAAAGACGTGACGCGGAGCGAAATTAAAGTAGCGAAGTAAGTAGAGTCTGTGCCGAGAAAAGCCGCTATTGTATTTATTGTGCCCGTACCGTAAACCGACACAGGTGGATGAGGAGAGAATCCTAAGGCCGACGGAAGAAGCATTGTTAAGGAATTCGGCAAAATGACCCCGTAACTTCGGGAGAAGGGGTGCCTACGTAAGTAGGCCGCAGAGAATAGGCTCAAGCAACTGTTTAGCAAAAACACAGGTCTATGCGAAACCGTAAGGTGATGTATATGGGCTGACGCCTGCCCGGTGCTGGAAGGTTAAGAGGAGAGGTTAGCGCAAGCGAAGCTTTGAATTTAAGCCCCAGTAAACGGCGGCCGTAACTATAACGGTCCTAAGGTAGCGAAATTCCTTGTCGGGTAAGTTCCGACCCGCACGAAAGGCGTAATGATTTGAGCACTGTCTCGACAATGCATCCGGTGAAATTGAAGTACCAGTGAAGATGCTGGTTACCCGCGCCAGGACGGAAAGACCCCATGGAGCTTTACTCCAGTTTGGTACTGGGATTCGGTACTGCATGTACAGGATAGGTGGGAGACTAAGAAGATGGGACGCCAGTTTCATCAGAGTCACTGTTGGGATACCACCCTTGTAGTATTGGATTTCTAACCAGCCGCCGTAAACCGGTGGTGGGACAATGCCAGGCGGGGAGTTTGACTGGGGCGGTCGCCTCCGAAAGGGTATCGGAGGCGCTCAAAGGTTCCCTCAGAATGGTCGGAAACCATTTGAAGAGTGCAAAGGCAGAAGGGAGCTTGACTGCGACACCGACGGGTGGAGCAGGTACGAAAGTAGGACTTAGTGATCCGGTGGTATAAAGTGGGATTGCCATCGCTCAACGGATAAAAGCTACCCTGGGGATAACAGGCTTATCACTCCCAAGAGTTCACATCGACGGAGTGGTTTGGCACCTCGATGTCGGCTCATCGCATCCTGGGGCTGTAGCAGGTCCCAAGGGTTGGGCTGTTCGCCCATTAAAGCGGTACGCGAGCTGGGTTCAGAACGTCGTGAGACAGTTCGGTCCCTATCCGGCGCGGGCGGAGGATATTTGAGAGGAGCTGCCCCTAGTACGAGAGGACCGGGGTGGACGGACCACTGGTGTATCAGCTGTCGACCAACGGCATAGCTGAGTAGCCAAGTCTGGACGGGATAAACGCTGAAGGCATCTAAGCGTGAAGCCCCCCTCAAGATGAGATATCCCCTCCATAAGGAGATAAGATCCCTTAAAGACGATAAGGTAGATAGGTTCAAGGTGTAAGTGCGGTAACGCATTCAGCTGATGAATACTAATAGATCGAAGGTTTATTCTAAAAAGATGTTTAGCGAAAGACGGATAACTAAGTCTTACTGTGTGAAGTTTTGAGGTTGCTATAAACTAATAGCAAGCACCCACCCGTTAGGATATGCTTGCTTTTTTATTAAAAACATATGACAAAATGGGGGCGTAGCTCAGTTGGGAGAGCACCTGCCTTGCAAGCAGGGGGTCAAGAGTTCGAATCTCTCCGTCTCCACTATTATTATGGCTCCGTGGTCAAGCGGTTAAGACATCGCCCTTTCACGGCGGTAACACGGGTTCAATTCCCGTCGGAGTCACTTGCCTATTGGCGAATAACATTAAGCCGATGTGGCTCAATTGGCAGAGCAGCTGATTTGTAATCAGCAGGTTATCGGTTCGAGTCCGATCATCGGCTTTTGAAAATGCATAGGTTCTGGACCTTTAGCTCAGTTGGTTAGAGCAACCGGCTCATAACCGGTCGGTCCAGGGTTCGAGTCCCTGAGGGTCCATTTTCAAAATTTAACATACATTTGCAGAGGTATCGAAGTGGTCATAACGAGGCGGTCTTGAAAACCGTTTGTCCGCAAGGGCGCGTGGGTTCGAATCCCACCCTCTGCGTTTTGGCCTCATGGCTCAGTTGGTTAGAGCGCCGCCCTGTCACGGCGGAGGTCGAGGGTTCAAGTCCCTCTGGGGTCGTTTACCAGTTTTATTAGCATGGGATCTTAGCTCAGCTGGGAGAGCATCTGCCTTACAAGCAGAGGGTCACAGGTTCGAGCCCTGTAGGTCCCATTAGATGTAAATCGCAAGCGATTTACTAGCATACTTTTTTCTTTCATTTCATTCAGAAAAAAGCATGCGTATGCCGTAGTGGCGGAACTGGCAGACGCGCGGGACTTAAAATCCCGTGGTGGCGACATCGTACCGGTTCGATTCCGGTCTACGGCATTTGATTTTACAAGCACTAATTCTGTGAGATTAGTGCTTTTTTTGTGCGAGAAAATCAATCCGGTAAGGAATAAACTTCATTAATATTTTACAATTATCGTATAGAAGTGATAAACTAATTCTATTAGAGAATTAATGGAAGAGAGTAATATCAAATGGTAAAACACATCATAATTTGGACTTTGCAGGATAAGTGTTTTGGTCCAAATCTTAGCACTATTAAGGAGAACATGAAGACCAGACTCGAGGAGCTTAATAGTCAGATTCCAGGAGTTAAAAGTATTGTTGTTTACACAGATTGCTTCAGTTCATCAAACGGAGATATCGCGTTAGAGGCAATTTTCGACAATGAAGATGCTGTAAAGTCGTTCAAACAAAATGAACTTCGTCTAGCAGTAACTAAAGATGTAGTTGTACCATTTGTAGATAATACAACTCACGTAGAATTTGAATTATAATTAGAGCAAATGTGAATTATCGCATAGGTGCTCTTTCGTAAATATAGTTAGAAATAATATACTAAATGATTCAAAAAAAGATGATGAAAAGAATAGTATTATCTATTCTATCTATGATTATTATAATTGGAGCAAATGCTTGTGGAGCTCCGCCGAAAGAAGCTTATGGTGTCTATCTTTCTGATTCATACGATGAACTGCCGTTCAAAGTAAGTTGTGAGACGTTGGTCATAGATGCACAATATTATACTGCAGAAGAGATAGCGACTCTAAAAGAAACCAATGATATGGTGATTTCATATCTTAACATTGGCTCAATAGAAAATTTTAGAGATTATTATTCCAATTACGAATCACTTATTCTTGGACCGTATGAAAACTGGGAAGAAGAGTATTGGATTAACTTAGCTGATAAGTCTTGGCAAGATTTTGTTGTAAATAATTTGGCTACGTCGCTTATCGATAAAGGTATAGATGGTTTTTTTATCGATAATACGGACGTATATTACAATTTTACGAGCCAAGAATTATTCGATGGCATCACAAAAATCCTAACAGCGCTAAAATCAAAAGGACTGTTGGTATATATCAACGGTGGCGATACCTATGTAACAAAGTATTTAGAAGAAAACGGGAGCCTAGATGCGATATTAGATGGAGTTAACCAAGAAAGTGTTTTTACATCTATTAATTGGGATGATAATACTTTCAATGAGAACGATGAAGAAATAAAAAAATATTACGTAGAATACCTTTCTTCAGTAGTGGCAGACAGAAAGCAGGTATTTCTTCTAGAGTATACAAATGATTCTGAATTAGCCCAAAAAGTAAAAACTGAAGGAGAGAAGCTTGGCTATAAAGTTTATGTTTCCGATAGCATAGAATTAGATTAACGGGGGCAGATATTGACATTGTTCAATATCTGCTCTATTATTTTCCAGCTATTTTATAAGCGAGAAATATTTATTAATAAGAATGTTGACAATAGTCCGAAAACGTACTATTATAACGGTACGTTTTCGGATTGTTTTTTTGTATGGAGGTTTTCATATGGAAGTAAAAATGAAAGAACTGAATATGCTAATGGAAAGCACAGATGCTTTATATCATGAGGCTGCAAAACGTTTGGGACTATCTGATGCAGAGCTTTGCATCTTATATATAATCTACGAACAGGGCGATGGGCGTGCACAGAAGGATTTCTGTAGTCTAACTGGAATAGGAAAAACTACTATAAATACTGCTGTTAAAAATATGGAAAAAAATGGTCTCTTAAAGCTAAAAGCTATTGACGGCAGAAGTATGGGCGTTTACCTAACAAAAGAGGGCAGAACTCTTATGAATAATACTGTCGAGAAATTGATCAGTATAGAAAATAAAATTTTCGATAGTTGGTCTAAAGAAGAGCAGAATACTATTATTCGGCTCAATAAAGATTTCGTAGATAAATTTAGTGTGTTAATCAAAGATTTGTAAAGGTGTAGTATGAGCAATAAAAATGTAATTCAATTATCGGATCATTTCGATTATAAAAGACTATTAAGATATAGCCTTCCCACAATGGGAATGATGGTATTTACTTCCATTTATGGAGTTGTGGACGGATTATTTGTTTCAAACTTTGTCGGAAAGAATGCATTCGCTGCAATTAATCTTGTTATGCCTGCATTTATGATTCTTGGCGGTTTTGGAACAATGTTTGGTACGGGAGGAACAGCTCTTGTTGCCAAGACGCTGGGAGAAAAGAACCAGGTATTGGCTAATAGGTACTTCTCCATGATGATAGAAATGATTGCTGCAATCGGTGTAGCTATCTCGGTATTGGCGTTCATATTTATGCCTAAAATTGTAAATCTGCTAGGTGCATCAGAAGTTTTGAGAACAGACGCTATTTTATATGGAAGAACAGTAATACTGTTTATGGCACCTTTTGAATTACAATACTCATTCCAAAGTTTTACAACCGCAGCAGAAAAGCCAAAGCTTGGTCTTAGAGTAACAATTGCTGCAGGAATTACAAATATGGTATTAGATGCTCTTTTAGTTGGTGTTTTTAGATGGGGTGTAGCTGGCGCTGCTATTGCAACAGGTTTAAGTGCATCAATTGGAGGACTTATGCCACTTGCGTATTTCATAAAGCCTAATGACAGTTTGCTTAGATTTTCACTTACACCTATTAAATTTGCTGCAATATTACAGGCTGCATTTAATGGAATGTCAGAGCTATTTACCAGTGCTGCATCATCAATCGTAAGTATTGTATATAATCTTCAGCTTATGAAATATGCAGGAGAAGATGGAGTTGCTACATACGGAGTAATAATGTATGTGCAGTTTATATTTATTGGTCTTTTATTTGGCTATTCTATGGGGACATCACCAATTGTCAGCTATCATTACGGTGCTCAAAATACATCAGAATTAAAAAACCTTCTTAAGCGAAGCTTAAAGATAGAATACCTAGGTGGCATTATAATGTTTATCTTGGCACAGCTACTGGCTAGACCAATTTCTACAGTGTTTGTTGGATATGACAGGGAGCTTTTAGAATTAACTGTACATGCGTTTAGATTATTCCTGTTTGCTTTTATTCTGGCAGGTGGAAATATTTTTGCATCAGCATTTTTTACAGCACTAAATAATGGACCAATTTCAGCCGTTATTTCCGTATTAAGAAGTATGGTATTTGAATTATTGGCTGTTTTAATTCTGCCATTAATTCTGGGAATAAATGGTATATGGTGTGCAGTTGCCGTCGCTGAAATTGCAGCATTTTTCGTTTCATGGATTCTATTATTAGCGCAAAATAAGAAATATCAATACTTTGGTTCTTGAGCCCATCATTTTTATTGGCTAAACTCTAAGGTATTTTTTGATAGATTTTTAGAAAAATTTTCCGTATCGGAAAGTTTTTATTTTACAACAAGTACAATAAGTGTATTATAGTTAGTGTCAGTTCCATGTAGAATGAAGTCATGAAAACAAGTAAGGAGGCTTCAGATATGGAACAGAATAAGAAAATGTACGGGGAAATCTTTAAGGAACGTGAATATAGAAAGCTGATTTTTGCTACAGTTATAAACCGTTTTGGTGATTCTGTTGATGCAATCACTTTTACATGGCTGGTTTATCAGATTACACACAGCGCAGCTTGGTCAGCAATAGTGTTTGCAATTAATACGCTTCCAAATGTGGTGGTTCAGCCTTTTGCCGGTGCCATTGTTGAGAAGATGAACAAGAAGTATGTGATTGTGGCTACACACATTCTTAGAGCAGCCATCATTACACTGTTTGCTCTTTTATATAAAGCTGGTATGGTGAATGCGTTAATCATGGCAATTTTCACATTGATCATTACTACAGTTGAGTCCTTTAATCTTCCAGCAACTTCAGCATTTACTATGCAGGTGGTAAAGAAAGAGCATATGACCTGCGGAATGAGTCTTAATTCTATGCTTTCCAGTGCAGCTTCACTGGCAGGAACAGGAGCAGCAGGTGTGATTATTGCTACAACAGGTGTTTCAACTGCAATGATGATTGATGTAGCAACATTCGTAGTGGCAGCAGTGCTTATAGGTGCTATGAAGACTGGACTAGCAGCACAGAAGGAAGTAGCAGAGGCATCTATCCAGAAAAATGCATCAGATGATAATAAAGAACAGAGTAAACTTGAATTCTTTTTAGATGGCTTCAAATATGTAGCAAGTTCCCGCGTTATCTGTAATTATGGTCTGCTTGCAGTTGCACTTAACTTTATGCTTATTCCTATAAATGCACTTCAGGCACCAATTGCCAGTGAGATATTCCACATGGGTGGAGAAATCCTTAGTATTGCGGGCGCATTTGCAGCAATAGGTGGAATTGCAGGATCAGCACTTGTTCCATTCCTTTCACAGAAGTTCTCACCACTTAAGATGATAATGCTTGGAACAGCTGCTCTCGGTGCCGGAATGCTTGGAATTGCTTGTGGCGGATTCTTTGATGGAAATAGCATCGCTTGTTATGTGGATGTAGCAGCATCATTTTTTATCATGATGGTAGCAGCATCAATTATCGGTGGAACTATAAATATTCAGTTTATGAAAAATGCTGATCCTAAGTATATTGCAAGAGCAGCCGCAGTAATGGGCGCTTGTGGAGCGGAATGTATGCCTGTTGGATCAATACTATTAAGCGCAGTAGTAGCAAAGGTAAGTACAGAGTCGATCCTTATCTTCTGCGTGATTTTTGCAGTAGCTATTTTGGCAGTATTAGCACTTGTAAAGCCACAGATGGAAATTGAGGAAGGTTCACTTGGAATAAAAGGCGAGAAATTCTCAGCAAGTTTAGGATAAAATCTTTCATTGAAAGAGTTGAAGGAATTGAAGGAGTTTGCAATGCAGCTAAAGCTTAATGAAAACATCAAGAAATACCGAAAGAGTATGGATTTAACTCAGGAAGAATTGGCAGAAGCTTTTGGAGTTACTGTTGGAGCAGTGTCAAAATGGGAAAGTGGAAGCAATGTACCAGATATTCTGACGCTTATGCAACTTGCAGATTTTTTCAGTATCTCTGTTGATGTCCTTTTGGGATATAGCATGTCTTCTAAAAAGGTAGATGATATTTCAGATAGGCTGGACGCTCTTTTGCACGAGGATAAATATGACGAAGCTATTTCTGAGGCAGAAAAAGCGTTAGTGAGATATCCTGGTAATTATAAGATTCTTACAAGCTGTGCAGACACATACCACGTGGTTTCAACGATAAAAGATTCTAAGGCTTACCGAAAAAAAGCTATTGAGCTGTATGAATCTTCCCTGCGTTATGTTTCACAGAGTGACAATCCCGATCAGGAAGCTTTTAATATCAGATTTGATATAGCAACACTTGAGGGGCGGGAAAATCCGGAGAAATCCCTTGAGGAGTTCAAAAAGATAAACTACCAGGGCATAGCGGACATTAATATTGCTAACATACTGAGAATGACCGGCAAACCAGATGAAGCAATGGAGACCTACACTAAAGTTCTGGTCTCTATTTTGATTAAAGTTCTGCAGTTTGCCACTGAAATGTTTATGGTGTTGGTTGCCATGGATAACACCAAGGATTATAAAGAAGCCTGCGAGCTCATGGACTGGTTCATGACCATAGTTGATGCAACTAGCACGAATAGACGTCAGAACAGCTATCTTTCCAAGATGAAGATTATGGGGCTAATATTTAAAGCGCTGGTTCTTTCATGCCAAAAAAAATATGATGACATGGAAGTCTGCATTGATACAGCTTTGGAGATTGCCAAGGAATACGATAAAAATCCTTCAAATGATTTTTCCGACAAAATTAAATTCTGGCACGGGGGCAAAGATTATCACATATCTCTTTATGATGCGTTTGGCGTCTGTGCCGTGGCAGGTATCGACAATCTCTTTTCCATAGGACCTAAAGTGCTTCCTGATAAAGTCATAAAGAAGATGGAAACGGCTCTGGAATATTGGAATAAAATAAAAGTAGATTAAAGTGGTTTTTGATAAACACAACATCAATTGCAACTTGAACATCCTAAAATGCAACTTGTGCAAATATGAAGATATAAGAAATCCTTTTCTGATAAAGTAAAAGCATCTTAAGAAAAGGAGCACAAACAAATGAAAAAGAACGCAATCGTTAAGGTAGTAAAAATCACATTAGGAGTAGTTGCAGCACTGATAGTAGTTGGCTCATTCGGAATGGCAAAGCTGGTTACAGATGGAGTGTTTTATCAGAATAAAAACAATGATACTCAGGCCAATTCAGTTAAGCAGCTTGCAATCTACGGTTATGATCTTGACGGATTTAACAATACATATAAGGGTGAAGAGATTTCAGTTACAGCTGAGGATGGAAATGTTGTTCCTGGAACATATTTTGATATGGACAGTGACAAGTGCGTAATACTTGTACACGGAGCCGGCGGCGACAGAGTGTCAACTTATCCTCTTGCACAGCAGTATATTGAGAGAGGTTATGACGTAATTGCTTTTGACGATAGAGGTCACGGTTTAAATTCTGATAAAAAGGTAACTTTCGGAGTTAATGAGATGCGTGACGTTAAAGCTCTTGTGAAGTATGCAAGAGAGACTCTCGGCAGCACAGAGGTTATTGTTCACGGCCAGTCAATGGGCGGAGAGGTTACAGCAGTTTATGCATCAAACGTAGCTCCTGGAACAGCAGAGGCAGCAGATGCAGTAATTTGTGACAGCCCAGTTCCAGGTATGGAATACATGATAAGAAGCGTCATTGCAGATGACGACCCACAGGAAATGGATTCATTTGTGACATCTTACTTTGTCGAAACAGGTAAGCTTTATTCAAATCTTTTCTATCATGTTAACTGGGATAAGGGTGATACAATAAAGGTCGTAGCAAACGACCAGCTTCCTACACTCATCATTGTTTCAGAAAAGGATGAGGTTTGTCTTCCAGAGATGGTTGAAGAAGTATATGATAATGTTGGAAGTGCAGAAAAGAGCATTGCTTATGTAAACAGTGCACACATAGAAGGAGTTATTGATGATCCTGCAGGATACATGGAATATGTTGAGAATTTCCTTGCTAATGCCGGATTATAAAAAGGGTATGAAGTTAAATTTATTTGAGGATAAGAATAATGTAGATGAGCATGTGGATGTGTATTTTTCAAATATGCGTCCACAGATTAAGCAGATAATAGATATCGTTAAGTCTGATAGACTTTCCCTCTCAGGGCGACCTGCGGATGAAGATATTGACGATGGAGAAGAGATATTAATCGATCCAAAAGAAGTATATTATCTGGATTACGTTGACAGAAAACTTTTTATGTACACAGGAAACGGAGTCTATCGCATAATGAAAACTCTCGCTGAGTGTGAGGAGCTTCTTTGTAACTATGGATTTGTAAGAGTTTCTAAGTCTAATCTCATAAACATATTCAAGATAAAACAGCTAAAGCCTGACCTTAACATGAAGGTATATGCCTATTTTGACAATGGAGAGAGAATTTGTGTCAACAGAAGCTACAAGAAGGAATTTGACCAGTATCTACAGAAAATGAGGAGAATGGTATAGTGAAAAAGTATATTAGCAATTTAGCCTTAATGATTTGTGTTTCATATACGATGGTTTCTGTGTCAGTAACCATTTTCAATATATTGTTTGGCGGTCAGACAAATAATATGAATGAACTTTTGATATTTGCAATATGTGTTATCGCATCGGTGGTGTTATCGCTGCACGGGCTCTTTGAAAGTGTTAGTCCACTAGCCATGGTGGTTATTCAATATCTGGTGGCATGTGCGCTGATAGCAGTATTGCTCCTTATTATAAGCTGCTTTGATACTATTACTCCAAGAGGATGGTTTGAGCTCTATCGCTCTTTCACAATTCCGTACATTATCCTAGCGGGAATCTATTATTATAGTGTGTTTGCGGATACGAAGAAAAAAGACAGCCTGATTAAAGATATCCAAAAGCATGGCATTGATTTGAAATAAGTATGTAGTTGGTGTTAATCGTATTGACTTGTGGGGGAGACGCAATTAACATTTAAATATAATTTCTGATATTTTGCACTCAGACACCTTGTGTCCGAGAATACACTGAGGAAATATTATGTTTAACTGGATTAGCCCCTATAATTATGATTTTGCAATAGCGGCAATTCCTATTCAGGTTGTGCTTCTTAATTTTTTATGGAGTCAGAAGAAATCTACCGATAAGGCAGAGTTTTTACTTCTGACTTATTATAGTTGCAAATCTTTAAAGGATTAGATAAATTGGGATTTGTAGAAACAACCACTCACTTTTGTGAGCTGGTTGTTTTTTTCTTACGGTTATCTTTGAGGGATTATACTGAGGAGCCATTTTAGAAAAACGGTATCGCAACCATTTTTCCAAAATAGAGCTTGCTAATCTATTTCAGAAATAATATACTTTAGAAAAGTGGTACACGGACCTAAAATCTAAAATAGGAGTTTTATCTTTATGGAGATTAAAAGAGATAGATATTTAAATAAGCTTATAAGTAAGCGAAATAATGGATTAATTAAGGTTATTACAGGAATTAGAAGATGTGGTAAGTCATATTTACTTTTCAATTTATACTATGATTATCTTATCAGCGAAGGTGTTCCTGCAGATAGTATAATAACTGTTCCTTTAGATGATGATGATTATGTGGAGTATTGTGATCCACAAAAATTATCTGAGTACATCAAAAGCAAAATAACTGAATCAGGAAAGCAGTACTATGTTTTCATAGATGAGGCACAATATGCAATTACCAGGGAAGAAATGAAAAATCCTGATGTTCCAATTAGGCTATATGGTGTCTTGAATAGCTTACTTAGAAAAAAGAACGTTGATGTTTATGTCACAGGTAGCAATTCTAAGTTTCTTTCTTCTGATATTCTCACTGAATTTAGGGGACGTGGTGATGAAATACATATAGCACCATTATCTTTTTCAGAGTACTACCCTGCATCTGGCAAAGACAAATATGATGCGTGGCAAGAGTATTTGTTCTATGGTGGACTTCCACATATATTGGCAGAACCAGACAACGAGGCTAAGGGGGCATATCTTGAGAGATTAAATTCTGAGATTTATATTAGGGATATAGTGGAAAGATATGAAATAAGAGAAACAGCCGGTATGGAAACGTTGATGAAGGTTATTGCGTCCGCCATAGGATCTCTTACAAATGCTCAAAAAATCTCAGACACATTCAATAGTAATGGTGATAAGACAATATCCATGCCCACAATATCAAACTACTTAACGTATCTAATGGAAAGCTTTGTTATACAAAAAGGCGAAAGATATAATATTAAGGGGCGTAAATACATAGGTACACCGTCTAAGTACTATTATACAGATTTGGGGTTGAGAAATGCTCTTTTGAATTTCCGTCAATTTGAAGAGACTCATTTGATGGAAAATGCCATCTATAATGAGCTTATTTATAGAGGCTACAACGTTGATGTAGGTGTTGTTGAAATTCGTGTCGATGAAGATGGAAAAAAAGTTCGAAAACAGCTGGAAGTCGATTTTGTCGTCAATCAAGGTAGCAAGAGATATTATATTCAGTCAGCATATGCATTGCCAAATCAAGAGAAAATAGATCAGGAACAGGCATCACTAATCAAAATACCAGATTCATTTAAAAAGATTATAATTACTAGTGGAAATACACCAGTATGGCGAAATGAACAGGGGATTACTGTTATGGGACTGTTTGACTTTTTATTGAATGAAAATAGCCTTGATTCTTAATGTGAAATATTAACAGCTTATACTCATGGGAAATAGCTAAAAATTGCCTTGTGAAGGTATTTGAAAAAATGCTTCCACAAGGCTTTTTTCTTACAGTGGAAACGCAACAGTTTCGCTGTACAGCTTCTGCAACACTTTAATAAAAGCTTCAAGGCTATGACGTTGATCTGATTTATGAGTGCAGAGAACGCATGAAAAGGTATCATTGCAGTCATAAGGAATCCAGGCAAACTGTCCGCTGTGGTCGTTAAGAAAACCGGGAGCCAGGCAGATTCCTTTACCGGAAGCAATGTTCGTAAGTGTGGTGTCATGATCTGGACTATTAAAATATTCAATCTTACCTGATGAAATAAGCTTTTGCTGAACTGAGCGGAGAAGTGCCGGTGAGCCGCCACCTACCATAAGAGTGCGACCATAAATGTCTTCATCAGTTATGAGATTTTTTTCTGCAAGAGGATCATTCTTATCACAAATTAAATAGATATGACTTTTAAACAGCTGGTGGACAGTAGTGCCTGCCAGCTGTTTTGTCTGTTCTTCAAGGGCAAATACAACATCGGATTCATTTTTGAGAAAGCTATCCATACTGCCACCATATTGGAAACGAGGTGTAATCTGAGTGCCTGGCGCTTCCTTTTCAAATTCCCTGATTGCCTCTGGCAGGAAATAAAGAGCCTGTCGCACTGACATACCTATAGTGATGTTTTCTTTGTATTTCGCACTAAAGTTTTGACCCTGTTCGATGGCTCTTTTCATTTCTTCGCGCATATTTGAAAGGTAGGTTACAAACTGTTGGCCAGCAGGTGTAAGAGTCGCACCTTTCCCATTTCTAACAAAAATTTCAAAACCCACTTCCTCTTCAAGTAGTTTTATCTGATATGAAAATGTAGGCTGGCTTACAAACATATTCTCAGCGCCCCTGGAAAAGCTCTCGGTACGGGCCAATTCTATACAATAATCTATCTGCTTTGTTGTCATAGCATACCTCTGATATTTAAAAATTAAATCAACTATCCAAAGTTTCTATTGGATATTATAAAGCCCACGTGAGATAATGTAAACAACAAAGGACAAAACCAATTGGGAATAACAGATATTGATAGAAATTCTAAACGGAGGAAACAAAGATGGCAAAAACATTAATAGCATTCTTTTCAAGAGCAGATGAAAATTATTTTGGCGGAGCGATGAGATATGTGAAAGTCGGAAACACAGAAATTGTTGTTAACCAGATGAAAGAACTGATAGATGCAGATACATTCAAGATTGAGATGTTAAATCCTTATTCTCCGGTGTACATGACCTGCATTGATGAAGCAAAGAAAGATTTAAGAGAAAATGCTCGCCCAGAGCTTACAAATTACTTGGACAGTGTTGATGAGTACGACACCATTGTGCTTGCTTATCCAAATTATTGGGGAACATTTCCAATGGCAGTTGCAACATTTCTTGAAAGATATGATTTTACAGGAAAGACCATACTTCCGCTTTGTACCAATGAAGGAAGTGGAATGGGTTCTAGTGAACGTGATGTAAAAAAGTATGCTAAGGGCGCAGATGTAAAAAATGGACTTGCAATTACCGGGAGCCAGGCTGCAAATGCGAAAACAGCTGTAGAGAAGTGGTTTTCCGCTAACGGGTTGATGTAAAGGAATAGAAATGGAGGATTTATAATGGAAAACATAGCATTAAACAACAAATTAGTGTGCCCAGTAGTGGGAATTGGAACATTTATGCTATCACCTGCAGATGCAGAAGTAAGCGTGCGAGAAGCGCTTAAAATGGGATATCGACTTGTAGATACAGCAAATGCTTATGTAAATGAGCGGGAAGTAGGTCGAGGAATTAAGGAAAGCGGGGTAGATAGAAAAGATGTATTTTTGTCAACAAAGCTTTGGCCTTCAGAATATGAAAACGTAAATGCGGTAGACGAAACCTTGGAGCGCCTTGGCGTTGACTATGTGGATTTATTATACATCCACCAGCCTGCTGGAAATTGGCTTGCAGGATACAGACAGCTTGAGAAAGCTTATAAAGAAGGCAAGGCTAAGGCTATCGGCATTTCAAATTTCGAAGGAAAGTATATCGAAGAACTTCAGACTAAGTGGGAAATTGTTCCTCAGTTTATTCAGGTAGAAGCACATCCATATTTTACACAAACAGAGCTTCGCAAGACTTTGGATAAATATGATATTAAGCTTATGAGCTGGTATCCACTTGGACATGGTGACAAGTCTCTTATTAATGAGCCTGTATTTGCAGAGCTTGGTAAGAAATATGGTAAGTCACCTGCACAGATTATTCTTCGCTGGCATACACAGATGGGATTTGTTGTTATCCCGGGAAGTAAAAATGTGGATCACATAAAGGATAATTTGAACATTCTCGATTTTAAGCTTACAGATGAAGAGATGGCAGAAATCGCCAAGCTTGATAAGAACGAGAGATATTATCACAGAACTGATGAACAGCTTATTCAGTTTGCTGGATGGAAACCTGATTTTGAAAAATAAGAGATGTATAGTGACAGCTATTTCGAAAGAGATAGCTGTCCTTTTTTGTTATTGTTTTGAATTGTATATTTCTTACTGGATGAGGATTCTGTATAATTTAAGACAGTGAAATTAAGAATCGACGTTTTTAGAATTGTAGCTTGCTTGAAGCATGCCAAATCGGGGGATTGGAGGGGTAAATCATGTTAGAAATATTAAAAGCGAGGTTTCAGGATAATAAGAATCTTCATATGGAACTGAGTTGGCTTGACGTGGAGAAACGTTTGCTTGAGCATCCGGGCTCCATGGATGTTTTGAGAAGGATGGAGGAGAGCGGCGGAGAACCGGATACCATCGGCTATGACGAAAAGACGGGAAAGTTAATTTTCTGCGACTGCGCAAAGGAGTCCCCTTCTGGGCGCAGAAGCCTGTGCTATGACGAAAAGGCATTACAGGGGCGTGCCAAAAACCCGCCGTCAGGCAGCGCCGAAAGGAAAGCAAAAGAAATCGGCGTTTTGATAATGACGGAGGAACTCTATCGCCGATTGCAAAGTCTCGGGGAATTTGATTTGAAAACGTCAAGTTGGATTACTACGCCGGATGATATTCGTGACAAGGGCGGTGCATTGTTCTGCGAACGACGTTACGGAACGGTTTTCACATTCCATAACGGGGCGGATTCGTACTATTCCGTGCGCGGGTTCAGAGGTTATACGCTTATATAAATTCAAATTGTCGACCTAATTGAATATTGAACATTAAATCCAGGTGTTTATCTGCACCTGGAAATTTTTTTGAAAAATTTTTGATGTAACCATTGACATTACATCAAAACGGTGCTATATTGACATCATCGGATGAAACCACCACGGTTACATCGATGAGCTTTTTAACATTCGAGGATAATTACCTCGCAGGGCAGAGCCGGAAAGGAAAATACTCATGACAAATAAGGAAAAAGCATTAGCACTCATCGGAACATTCGTATCAGGAGATACAGCAAAGGCAAAGGAACTTCTTGCAACAGGCTATATTCAGCATAACCTTGCATTTGGTACAGGGGCAGATGCATTTGTAGCAGCAGTTGAAGGACTTGCACAGGCACCTGTAAAAACAACTGTTAATAACATTCGTGCATTCGAGGATGGAGATAAGGTTTTCCTTCAGACAGTATATAATTTTGCAGGAGCAGGAGAGCAGGTCGGATTCGATGTTTTCAGATTCGATGAAGACGGTAAGATTGCAGAGCACTGGGATAATCTAGCAGACAAGGCAGCTCCTAATCCTTCAGGACATACTCAGATTGATGGAACTCTTGAGAAGAAAGATGTAGATAAGGAAGAGACACGTAAGGTTGTAGCTGGATTTGTAGGCGATGTACTTCGTGGGGAGAATCCTGACAAGCTCACTTCTTACTACGATGGAGATAAATATATCCAGCATAATACTTCAATTGCAGATGGTCTTTCAGGTCTTGGAGCTGCACTTGAAGCTATGGCTAAGCAGGGAATCTCAATGGTTTATAACAAGACTCATATGGTTCTTGCAGATGGAGATTATGCACTTGCCTGTTCAGAAGGAACCTTTGGCGGTGTACCTACAACCTACTATGATCTGTTCCGTGTTGAGAACGGATTTATCGCAGAGCACTGGGATGTAATGGAGACATTAGCTGATAAGTCTACATGGGCTAATGAAAACGGAAAGTTTTAATGTAACCATTGCAACTACATCTGTCACGAAGTAAAATGATGGCAGGAGGGCGCAAATCGTCCAGTGGACGATTGTTCTGCACCTACCGAAATGGAATGGAGAGATTAAAGAATGCAGATATCAAGCAGATTTACGGTTGCACTTCATATTTTTACATGTGTTGATACATTTAAAGAAGAACACAAGGTAACGAGCGATTTTCTTGCAGCCAGTATAAATACGAATCCTGTCATCATTAGAAAGATACTTACTCAGCTTAAAAATGCAGGGTTAATAAATGTTATCAGAGGAACAGGCGGAATAGAGCTTACAAGAGATCTTAAAGACATAACTTTTTATGATGTGTATCAGGCAATAGAGCCTTTGGAGGATGGAGATCTATTCAGATTTCATGAATCACCAAATCCAGAGTGCCCTGTTGGTAGGAATATCCATTCACTTTTGGATGATAAGTTGAAAAGCATCCAGGAAGCGATGGAATCAGAGATGAAAAAATACACTCTTAATGATTTAAGATCCGGAATGCAGGAACTGTTGGCAAAAGAAGCGTAAACGTGAGACTCTGAGGTATTTTCTTCAGAGTCTTTTTTAGAAGGATGTGGAATATGGAAACTAAGGCTAAAAAATCAACACAGGAAGAACGTCTTGATTATCTTGTAGAAGAGTTCAAGGCAGATTCAGATGAATATAAGGAATTACAGACTCCAAATAGTACGGAAGATAAAAGACGAATCTTAAGGTCACTTATGAACATCCGTATGCCAAAAGAATTATCTTCTGAGGTCATGAAAGTACAGGATGAATATCTGACTGAAAGAGCGGCTGAAAAGGGTGTGGTGAATCTGTCAGACATCCCGGTTATCAGGGACGGACTATCTATCTGGCAAGGAGATATCACAAGACTTTCGGTGGATGCTATTGTTAATGCCGCTAATTCGCAGATGCTTGGTTGTTTTGTACCGATGCATACTTGCATAGATAAAGCGGCACCTACCTCAATCACACAGGCATACAACAACAGTATGGCAAGGTGCTCGTAAACCTTGCATTGCCTATACCAAGACCAGCTGAGGATGCAAGACCAGGAAGAAAGTTAGAGTTTATACGTGAACAAAGAGGAATTAGTAGAGAGAAACTTGCAAAAGAACTTGGACTGACGACCGGAGCTTTATTTAATTTAGAGAATGGGTTTAATCCTATACATTACAAATATGCTAAATCTATTGGTGATTATCTGGATATAGATTATAGGGAGCTGATGGATGAATATACGACATTTTGTCAGCCAGGCTATGGAAGATGTATTCAAATAATCCGCCTACAAGGTGGTTACACACAAGAGGAATTTGCAAGATTGCTTGATACAGACAGATGTACGGTTGCAGTCTGGGAGTGTGAGTTTGAGGAAAGGCATCCTGAACCTCAAAGATTTGAAAAGATAAAAGAGATTGCAGGAAATATAGGAATAAGTTTAAGCAAACTTGTTGAGAATCCTGATTGCTATAAGGATGAATATACTTTATTTGTTGAAGGAAATTATGGTAAGAAAATAAGACAAATAAGGCTAGCAGCAACAATGACATATCAGGAATTTGCAATATCTATCGGTTGTGATTCTGAAACATTAGAGCATTGGGAAATAGGATGGCAAAAACCATTAAGAAAGTATTTTGATGCCATAAAAGAAATTGCTATCAAGGTTGGAATAGAATTACAAAAATTAAACGACAACCCTGAGTATTTTGGAAGTCAATATCAAGATTTTATTGGTTATGAATGCGGTAAGAAAGTAAAAAGTATTCGTATGGCATATGGATACACTCAAGATCAGTTGGGGCAGTTGGTAGGATGCACAGGTGAAGCTATAGGAAAGTGGGAACGGGAATTAAGTGCTCCCGACTTGAATTATTTTAAAAGTCTGGAAAAGATTGCGCATCAGGCAGGGATTACCATTGTACAGCTTAATGAGAATCCAGAATTGTATATTGATGATTATAAGGACTTCTGCAAGCCGGGATATGGGAAAATTCTAAAGCATTTAAGGAAACAATTAGGGTTAAGACAGGTAGATTTTGCAGAAGCGCTTGGTGTTTCTTCGGCTTCATACCGCAATTGGGAAACTGAACGTTTTATTCCAATGCGAGAGAATTATAATGAAATAAAGAAATTTGCAATAAAGAAGGGAGTTGATATCTCATGAACCATACTGAACAGAGAATTTGGTTAATTAAAGAATTACAAAGAGATGAATCCCAGCTAAGTGATTATCCTATCCCAAATGATGAGCAAGGGCAGAAGGATTTACTTCGTGGTCTTATGAATATATGGGTACCTAAAGATCTAAGTGATGAATTTCTTAAGATACAGGATGAATATCTAACAGAAGAAAATAGACGTGCTGGCATTACAGATATAAATGATTTAGAACCCATAAAAAGTGATAATCGTATATATTTATGGCAAGGAGACATGACAACACTTCGGGTGGATGCATTGACGAATCCTGCTAATTCAGAGCTTTTGGGCTGCTGGAGAATCCTGCATAATTGTGCGGATAACATTGTACACTCGAAATCCGGACTCATGCTAAGAAAAACATGTAACTGCATCATGGAAAAGCAGGGACATCCAGAGCCAACAGGGCAGGCTAAGATTACTCCGGCGTACAATTTACCTTGTGATTATGTTATTCATACCGTTGGCCCTATAGTTCAAGGACCTCTGACTAAAAAACATGAGGGACTATTGGCATCCTGCTATAAATCATGCCTTGATATAGCAGAAGAAAATGGCGTAAAGAGCATTGCTTTATGCTGCATTTCTACCGGTGTTTTCATGTTTCCTAATCAGAGAGCTGCTGAGATTGCTGTAGAGACAGTTAAAAACTGGCTTGATGAGACAGGCAGTGAGATGAAGATTGTTTTCAATGTATTTAAGGATCTTGATTTTGAAATATATGAAAAACTGTTAAATGGTTAAACTGTAAGGAGTGTTTTACAATGATAAAGGCTAAGATCAGATTGTTTCAGCCAAATGGATATCAGGAAACAATAGAAAAAAGTCTAAGTGCCATACATAGCTTTAACAGCGGTATGAATCTTGGAAAAGATGATGATATAGAGCAGCTTGACAGATTAAAAGAAGAAATAAAGACAGCTGATGCTATTGTTATTGGAGCCGGGGCAGGACTTTCTACTTCCGCAGGGTTTACGTACAGTGGAGACCGGTTTAAAAAGTGGTTTTCTGATTTTGAAGAAAAATATGGTTTTCAGGACATGTATTCAGGCGGGTTTTACCCATACAAAACCAAGGAAGAGTTCTGGGCATATTGGTCAAGGTATATCTACATCAACAGATACCTTGATGCACCTAAAGATACTTATACAAAACTTTATAACCTTGTTAAGAATAAAGATTACTTTGTGATTACAACAAACGTGGATCATTGCTTTCAGAAAGCAGGCTTTGATAAGAAAAGATTATTTTACACTCAGGGAGATTATGGTCTGTTTCAAAGTTTGAATCCGGCAATTAGGGAAAACTTTGATAATGAAGACTGGGTGATGAATGCCATGAAATCTCAGGGATATGTTAAGGATGGGAATGGAATTTTTGCAATACCATCTGGCGGCGTGGTCAGAATGGAAATTGACAGCAGTTTGATTCCAAAGTGTCCGATTGATGGAAGTGATGTCACCATGAATCTTAGAAGTGATGATACATTCCTTGAAGATGGAGGCTGGCATAGAGCATCAGCGGCTTATTCTGATTTCCTTAGAAGACATGAAAATCTGCATGTGCTTTTCCTGGAACTTGGGGTAGGCAGCAATACACCAGTAATAATTAAGTATCCATTCTGGCAAATGACAATGGAAAATGAAAAAGCTACATATGCATGCTTGAATTACAAAGAGGCATACTGTCCCAAAGAGCTAGAAGATAGGAGCGTATGCATTAACAGTGATATAGATGAGCTTTTGGATAATCACAGGTGGCGTGATTATCGGAAGTTATGATATGTGTGCTTGACAAAAATACTCCTATATCGTAGTATAAAACTACGATATAGGAGTATTTAATTATGAAGACAAATGGTGGATTTCTTGTTACAAAAATAAAACAGCTGGGTGATCGTATATTTGAAAGGATACTGGCAGAAAAAAACATTGATGCATTTAACGGAGCTCAGGGAAGGATTCTTTATGTCTTATGGCAGGAAGATGGTGTTCCTATTAAAATTATTTCCGAGAAAAGCGGACTTGCAATTACTTCACTTACAACCATGCTTGAGCGGATGGAAAAAAACGGACTGATAAGCCGCAAAACTGATGAAGCTGATAAGCGAAAAACTCTTTTGTTCCTCACAGATAAAGCCAAAGAACTTAAAGAAGCTTATGACTCCGTATCCAATGAGATGGGGAATATTTATTATCGTGATTTTACGGATAAAGAGATTCTTCAGTTTGAAGAGTATCTTAACCGCATCAGGGTAAACCTTGAGGAATGGAGTGACAAATGAGTATTTGTATTAAAGATCAGATTCAGAACATGAATCTTGTTATAGGGTGCACTGTTGGATGTCCGTACTGCTATGCCAGAAACAATACGAGGCGTTATCACATCATAGATGATTTTGAAAAGCCACAGTTTTTTCAAGGCAAGCTTCGTATGATGGAAAAGAAAAAGCCGCAGAATTTTCTGCTGACCGGTATGAGCGATCTCTCGGGCTGGCATGAGGAATGGAGAGAGGAAGTCTTTAAAAAGATAGCAGAGAATCCTCAGCACCAGTTTCTTTTTCTTACCAAACGACCGGATCTTCTGTCTTTTGAAACAGATCTTGATAATGCATGGTTTGGCGTTACAGTTACGAGAAAATCTGAGTTATGGCGTATTGATGCACTGCGGAGCAATGTAAGGGCAAAGCATTATCATGTGACCTTTGAGCCTTTGTTCGATGATCCGGGTAAGGTTGATCTTACAGGCATTGACTGGATTGTGGTGGGAACTATGACAGGTGCAAAGAGCAGGACTGTTAAAACAGATCCCGGGTGGGTTTATTCATTGACAGAACAGGCTCATGAACTGAAAATTCCTGTATTCTGGAAAGAAGATCTTGTTCCGATTATGGGAGAAGAAATGATACAGGAAATGCCGGATGCTTTTAACAAAGTGCTGGAGGAACAGAGAATATGGAACAACCAGAAATCAAAGTAAATCATATAGAAACAAAAAGTGTAATGACAAAATCGAATACTCCTATTGGAGGATATTCGGTGAATCCCTATGTGGGGTGTCCCCATGCCTGTAAATACTGCTACGCATCTTTTATGAAACGCTTTACAGGGCATACGGAGGAATGGGGAACTTTCATGGATGTGAAAGACTGGCCTGAAATAAAGAATCCAAAGAAGTATGCCGGTCAGAAGGTAATCATTGGAACAGTTACGGATGGTTATAATCCGCTAGAGGAAACATATAAAAATACAAGAAGACTTTTGGAAGAACTAAAGGACAGTGGTGCGGACATACTTATCTGTACAAAGTCAGACCTTGTACTAAGAGATCTGGATCTGCTAAAAGAGATCAATAAAAATAGCAGACTTACAGTATCATGGTCAATCAATACTCTCGATGAAGAGTTTAAAGATGATATGGATGCGGCAGTAAGCATAGAAAGAAGGCTTGCTGCAATGAAAGAGGTATATGCGGCAGGCATTCGTACAATTTGCTTCATTTCACCCGTGTTCCCGGGGATTACAGATATAGAGGCAATCATAGACAGGACAAAAGATCAGTGTGACCTTGTATGGCTTGAGAATCTGAATCTTCGCGGAGGTTTTAAGGCAGATATCATGAAATACATTTCTGATAAACATCCGGATCTGGTGCCACTGTATGACGAAATCTATAATAAAAAGAACCGCAGCTATTTTGAAGCGCTGGAAAAGAAAGCAGAAGAGCTGGCTAAAAAGTATGATTGCAGGTTTGTTGATAATGAAACTCCGTATGAGAGAGTAGAGAAAGGACATCCAACAATCGTAGATTACTTTTACCACGAAGAAGTAAGAGGAACTGCCAATAGTGGAAAGAGAAATGTAATACATAATCCTTGATGGAAGAATAAACGGAAGTTAATCGCACAACTTCAAGTTTGTGCATATAGAAACACTTTTGTAAAAAGGGAGATACATTTTTATGATAGAGATCCCGTAAAAGAAGCTGATTGTCGATTATACAGTCCGTAAATATGGAACCATATACAAAGAAGTTTCTGGGATTATTCTAGGACTCAAAATCGCTTTTTGAAAGTTCTTTATCTTCATGCAAGTACATTATCTAACCTCAATTCATAATAATATTTAAATGCTGTAAGTGGATAGTTTCTAATTTATGTAAAACAGGGCTTTTCTATCATTCCCGATGAGGAGTCTGGACCATGCTTGAGAAAGATTTTTTATGGAGAATAGAAATGGAATACAGAAAAGTATTTGATACAATACCTGAACAATTTGATAAGTACCGCCCAAGATATAGCAAGGAACTATTTGATTATTTGATAAGCTCCGCAAATATTGGAACTGGCAAGTCAGTTCTTGAGCTGGGTCCCGGAACTGGGCAGGCTACCGAACCTATTTTGAACACTGAAGTGCCGTTCTTGAAGCAGGAGACAAGATAATTTTTAACGACACCTATGTCCTATATATGACCAAAAAACCGGATTCACCAGAACGTCTCTAAATAATGTAAGAAAGATAAGAAATTCAATGTTTTTTCTACGTACATATCTAAGCAGCTATAAATCGAAATAGTAATATCTTCAATAGACTATTGGCAAAAAAGCAAAAAATTGCCAATAGTCTATATTTATTATGTACCCAAACAATTGGCTAATGTTTCCAAATAAGAAAATATATTTATTCGAAACTAGAAAAATAGTATATTATATAATAGTAGAGGGGTTTCTATAATGCTATTATCAGGAGAAAGTAATTGGAGGAATGCATTATGGAAACACAGGGAAAAATAAGTTACTTAACAGTTTTAAAGCAAACAAATATAAGACGATTGCTAATTTCATCTGTAATCAATCGATTTGGTGATTGTGTAGATGCTATTGCTTTTACATGGCTAGTGTATCAGATTACGGGAAGCGCTACTTGGACTTCCGTAATATTTGCAATGAATCAATTGCCTGGAGTGGTGCTTTTGCCCTTTGCTGGAGCATGGGTAGAAAGTAGAAACAAGAAAAAGATTATCGTATATACGGATTTTATTAGGGGCCTTATAATAGCAGGATTTGTCTGTTTGTTTTTTCTTGGCAAAGCTAATCCGTATTTGATGATTTTATTTACTGTGCTAATTACCACAGTTGAGTCTATAAATCAACCAGCAGAATCAGCCTTCGTACGAGAGCTTGTATGTCCAGAATATTATCCTACTGTGCAGAGTTTAAGAATGGTGGCGGGCCAAATGGCTACAATCATGTCAACAGCGAGTGCAGGCGTTATAATTGCAAAGCTTGGCGTAAATGTTGCAATGCTAATAGATGTTGCCACATTTTACATCTGTGGATTTATCATCCTTTTCATCAAATATCAGCAGAGAGAATTTGATGATGAAAGTATCAATGAGCAAAGCTATATGACTAAGCTGGCGGAAGGGCTTAAGTACATTAAGAGAAAAAAGATGGTTATCTATTTGTGTGTTGTTGCAGTGGCATATAATTTTTTCTTGTCGCCATATAATTGTTTGCTTACACCACACATAATTGATTTCTATAAAAGAGATGCGGATTTTCAAAGCTTTTGTTTGAGTTGGAATTGGACTGCGGCGATAGTTGGTTCGTTAATTGTTGCAAAGGTAGCAAAGAAATATCGTTTTAAAATAGTGAATGCCATAAGCGGGGTGTTTATTGGAGTTGCGCTAGTTTTATTTGCCATTGGAGGAAGTGTAGGGGTAGGAAGATTATCACCATTTATTTTTGCATTGGTATCCATGGTTTTGATTGGAACCTTTGGTTCAATTACATCAGGAGTGCTTAATATAGAATTTGCGACTAATGTTGAGCAGGATTATGTGGCCAGGGTCTCATCAGTATTTAATGCATTTGCATGCGCATCAATGCCAATAGGCTCAGGGATAGTCAGCCTTTTTACAATAAAATTCAATTCTTTACAAATTATAGAGTTTTCAGGAATTGCTTGTGGAATGTTTTTTGTAGGCTTGCTGGTTTTGGCGTACATAGAGAAAAATAAGGAGAAGAATTATGCAACATCGATTACCAGAGAATATCAAATCATGCAGAAAGAAAATGCGGTTAACTCAGGAGCAGTTGGCTGAGACAATGGGAGTTACAGTTGGCACAGTTTCAAAATGGGAAAATGGAAACTGTATTCCAGATATAAATATGATTATGGATTTGGCTGACTTTTTTAATCTTTCTATGGATACTTTGGTAGGGTATGACTTGTCCTCTAAAAAAGTAGATGATATTTTGACAAGCATTCAGGAAGAGCTAAGCAACCATAATAATGAGGTAGCCTTGGATATGGCGGAGAAGGCGGCAAGAAGATATCCCTTAAATGTGAAGCTTTTGCAGAAGTGCGCATTGATATACAAAATAATGTACATGGATGACAAGGATGATTTATATAGACTAAATGCGATTGAATATTTAGAGAAGGCCCTGGAGGTCGTAAAGAATTCGCCAGATAACAGAAGAGAGGAAAGTGAAATTATCCTGGAAATGGCAAACCTTCAGAAGGATGACGAGAAGGCCCTTAGTCTACTACAATCAATAAATGTAAAAGGTGTATTTAATGATTTGGTGGGTGATAGACTTTATAGTCTGGGGAGAAAAGATGAAGCACTGGACTATTATGATAAGGCAATTAATTTGGGCGTGTTTGATATTTATAGTGCAGTAGCCCAATTAAATTGGCATTTGGTAAAAATGAAAAAATATGGCGATTCAATAGAATTACTATCATGGCTGGTTTCAATAATCAAGGGGATGATAAAAGGTAATAGTGTGTGTTATTTTCATCGCACACTGGCAATGATGCATTTGCAAACAGCTCTCGACTATTGTTTGCTAAAAGATAAAGAAAACATGATTTCTTCTTTGGAACAGGCAAAACAATACGCTAAGCTATTTGACTCAAATCCTGTTTTTGAAATATATACAGGCACAAAGTTTGTATATGGCCCGATGAGTGATAAGCCTGTTGCATATGATGACATAGGTGGTGTTAGCATCTTGAATGGTCTTCAAACAATAATTATGAACTATGTACAAAGCGATAATATGGATTTTGACAAATCGGAAAAAGAATCAATTAGTAAGATGTTAGATTATTTTAAAATTCTATGAATTTAGGTTTATCTTTCCGTGAAATATAGTTTTTGCGGAATTTTATGATATAATCAAAATATATTAAGTTTTTGATATCTAAGGAGTCGTTATGAGCCGCGAATACAGGAATGAAGTAGACGAAAAAAACAACGTAAAAATCAATGAATTAATAAACAGTATGCCAGAATTTATTGAAGATTATTATGATTCATTGGTTGTGAACGGTAGCTCAACAAATACTATAAAAAGCTATCTATATGAAGTAAATGTATTCCTTAGATTTGTTGCGACTATTGTAAAAAAGAAATCTATAACTGATCTTGAAGTGACTGATTTAGATAAAGTCACGCTTACAAAAATAAACAAGTTTGTTGCCAGCTCTGAATCAGGTGCAACCCTAGCAGATACTGCTAAACGCAGGCGCCTTTCTGTAGTTAAATCGATTTACAAATTTTATTTCAAAATTGGCGCAATCACAACTAATCCCGTAATCGATAAAGAAGGTGCTAAAGTAAAGGAAAAGGAAGTTATTAAACTCAACGAGCACCAAGTAAGAACTTTGTTGGATTGTATACAAAATCAAAATGGCGTAAAGGAGCATTCAAAAGCTTATTCTGAGAAGCTCATTTATAGAGATTTGGCAATTATTATGGTACTTTTGGGCACAGGAATGCGTGTATCCGAGCTTGTTGGCTTAAATATAAGCGATTACGATTTGACCACGCCAGGTCAGCCTTGTTTTCACATCATAAGAAAGGGTGAAGATGAGGACTACGTTTATTTTGTTGATGCTGTCAAAAATGTCGTAGACGATTATTTAGAGTTCACTCGCCCTCTCCTAGTCGATTCAGAAGAAAAAAATGCCCTCTTCTTATCTACACAACGTAAAAGAATGGGTGTCAGCTCTATTGAAAAAATGCTTAAGAAATACTGTAAGGCAGCCGGACTTCCAAGCAATATTTCACCACACAAATTAAGAGCCACATTTGCCACTACAGTTTATAAAAACACTAACAACATCTATGCGGTAAAAGATGCTCTTCACCATAGCTCGATTGAAACATCTAAGCACTATATTGGTGACAAGGACGAAAGAAAACAAGAAGCAGCTATTGCAGCTGCCTCGTTGTTCTCATAAAATACTATTTAACTTCCACAAGCTCAATTGTAAAGTTTAGTTCTTTGCCAGCCATCTCATGATTGGCATCAAGTGTAATTTCTGTATCATTCTTAGCAACAACCTTTACAGGGAATGGTCTGCCGTATGGATCCTGTAAATAAACCTGCTGGTCTACCACTAAATCCTCTGAGCCAGGAAGCTGAGCTATCTCCAATGTAACTACTGCGTCCTCGTCACGCTGGCCATAAGCTTCCTCTGGCATAAGGTGAACATCAACCTTATCACCAACTTCCATATTTGCAACGGCTTTGTCGAATCCTTTAATCATCATACCAGCGCCGCAAACGAACTCAAGTGGCTCGCCTCTGTCATAAGATGAATCAAACTGTGTTCCATCGTTAAATGTGCCTCTATAATGTGTACGGCATGTCTTACCAACGTTCTTGCCCTCAAATGCAGGCTCAGAGTGGCATCCTCCGCAACCAGAGCCACAGCTGTGACCTTCCTCATGAGAACCACAAGTGTGACCTTCACCATGATGATTGCAATTAACACCAGTGTTAATAAGCTCGCCCTTAAGATAAGCCTCAACTGCCGCATCTACATCTCCTGATGCGCCTGCACAAAGCTCAATTCCATTTTCGCTAAGAGCTGCCTGAGCTCCTCCACCAATACCACCGCAAATAAGTACATCGATTGACTTATTGCTAAGTAAAGATGCTAAAGCACCGTGACCCTGCCCATCAGAACCAATAATCTCTGACGAAACCACCTTGCCATCCTCTACTTCATATACTTTAAACTGCTCTGTGTGTCCAAAGTGCTGAAAAACCTGTCCATTTTCGTATGTTACTGCTATTCTCATTTTTATACTCCTTCAAAACAAAATATTGATTATTATACCTTCTAAATAATGAGAATACAAGAATTATAGTTCCCCTAACATTTGTGTTGGATTCTCCGCTGCTTTAACCTTGCCATATGTACCCATAAATCTCGACACTATTAGTTTAGTATCCTTTTCTTATGCCTCTTATCCTGGTATCAGAGATTCAAAAAACCTATATACTCTAGAAACATCAAAGCAAATACAACTAGCCATGCACCTATAATAATGCCCAATATTACCTTTATGGCAATATCCCTCCGAAGATCATAAAATTCAACTTTACCCAAACCAATGAGAAGTAACCAAATTCCAATAATGACATGAATCAGCGGAAATAACTGGATAAATAAAATTCCTGTTTCAATGCATCCAATAAATAAAAAGCTTCCCACAAAAATAAATAAGGCACCTACTAGTCGAAGCTTATATCCTGCGTTCCACTCTATGTATGCATGATTCCAGACACCTGGTCGATAGCAAAAACCATTCCCCATCAAATAGTGTTCTATAATGGAATACAACTTTTGAGCATCAAAGCCTATATTAGGATAATCTTTCAAATCAACCTTCTTTCGCCAAGGCAGATTATCTGAAGCTGAAACCGAATACACAGATGTTGTTTGTGTACTCATAGGTGGTACATAATCATAACGATGCGCTGTCATTTCCCCACCATAAAATGTCTTGTCCTTTCGAAGTTTATACTTCACAGAAAACAACCGCAATTTCTTTTCGTCCACATCCTGAGGCACCTCACATACCTTCCAGCGAGCAATAACTGTATTCCCTTTTACTTCCACAATAAATGGGTATTCCTCTGCGTTTAAATCTCTAACAATTGTCTTTTTTAATTCTTCAAGTTCCATTTTCTTTGCACCTATATTTTTCATAAACCTATAATTCCTTAATGTATGCTATGAATCAATAATACCCTTTTAGCATTATTTTTAGTAGTTGGAATTACTATAATATTCTTTTTTGAATTTCTCTATTGAGGGACATAAAAGATTTGCTGAAACCTTTCTAAAAAACATCGAAAATGTATCCAACTGTCCCCACTAAAAAAGACCAGGATATAATCCTGATCTTTTTTGAACACTGTATTTATGTAAATAATTTATTCTACTACAGCTTCTGCCTCAACAACTTCAGTTTCAGTCTCAACTGCTGCTGTTTCATCTAGCTCTGCATCAATAACCTCTTCTACAAGGTTATCTTCTACAACGACATCTTCTTCAACGATATCATTTTCAGTAGCGTCAGCTTCAACTAATTCTGCATCAGACTCAATTACCTCAGAAACTTCTGTTTCAACAGCATCCTCATCATTTACCTGTTCAAAAGTTGTAAATTGATTTAAAGCATCCTCAGACATATATCCATCAGCAACTGCCTGCTTAGCTAAATCATAGCACTCAACTGGTGTCTTCTTAGGAAGGATAGATGTTCTAGCTACTGATGTTGTTCCGTAAAGTGAAGTATAGAATGATGTAGTAGCAAAGTTTAAAGTAAGCATTCTGCTACCTGTTTCTACACCTAAAACACTTCCACGCTTCTCACCAGCGCAATCATAGTTGCCCCAAACGTCTTCACGTAAGTAGCTATCACAGTGAGCAGCTGATGAATCTCCATTATAACCACCATCTTCATGATTAACACCGGCATACTGCCAAACAATGTTAAACACTGAAGAAATACTATAGAATGTATTCTTATCGCTGCTATCACCAAGTCTCTTTACCATACCTTCACGAGTAAAGCCCTTGATAAGAGGTGAACCAAATGTAACTGTATTAAGTACTTCGTAATTATCCTTGATATACTTATCAGCTGCAACCTGCTGTGCAACCATTCCACCAAGACTATGACCTGCAAAAATAATATTGCTACCTGCAGGAATTCTATCGATAATAGCATTCTTTACGTTTGTTACGTACTCATTACTTAATTCAAATCCTGAAAGAAGATCTTCCTTAACAGTTGTAGTCTGATTTTCAACAATTGTCTCTGTTCCTGAAAGTGCAACTACATATACTGCCTTATCCTCAGAACTCTTATATGTGTTATAAGTCATTCTACCTTCTGTGATAGAAATAGGACCAGCTGACTGATAATCTGCATAACCAACCTTTGTAAGTGTTGCCATCTGTGCAGCATTCTCAATAGTTACAGTCTCACCGTTCTGGATTTTATAAACCATATCCATGATTTTAAAATCTGTTTCTGTGTGAAGAATATAATTTGTATCTCCACCTGCTGGAAGAATTGATCCAGCCTCTGCAACCATTGGATTTACAAGAATAGTTGAAACCGCAAGAGCCGCAGCTAAAGTTCTTAAAACTCTTTTTCTCATAATTGTTTTTTACTCCTTTTCTATTGCGGAAACTAATATAACAGGATTAGTTTTCTAATGCTTCCCAAAATCCAATCAATAAAAAGAGTTTTTTTGTTATTATTGCGATTTCTCACACATTATATTTTCCAAGTCAAAATTGTTATTATTGCGTTATTTAATTGCCAAATAGTCATTATACGTAACATTTTTCTCAGAAATAAAAACAGCCCCAAATCTGTAACTTAACAAAAAACTCCCCAATCAATACTCTTTTAACGTTGTTTTTAGTGCTAGAGTAAAATGAATAGCAAAAAAGGCCGCAGTTTTTCTGCGGCCAAAGGGAGAATAAAAAATGAAAAAAAGTTTAGTAACACTCAAAGGTTTATTAATGGAATTCCAGTGAATCTACGATATTTGCAAGCTCATCACTTACTCTCATATCTATTTCTTCGCCAGCACCCATGTGCTCGATACACTCAAAGACAATAGTCTTACCGTTATTGTCAAGTGCAATAGCTGTATCATAGTACTCTGAACCTGCTGGACCAGCGCATCCCATTGACACTGTGTAAGAAGTCTTATCAGCCAAAGTAGACTCTGTTTTCACGATGCTATCGCTACTTCCCCACATTTCTGCCAACTCATCTCTTGTCTCCTCAGCTGTTGTTCCTTCATATTCAGAAACCATAACCATGCATGTCCCTGCACAGTCACCCATATATGTAAATCCAACAAGGGAATTCTCTTCTGTTACAGTGATCATGTCTGGATTGTATTTTACAGACCATCCAGCATTGCTCTCGTATGTTTTGTAAGGTAATTCTATTTCAACTGCCTCTACTTCTGGTGCCTCTGTTGCTGCCATAACTGGCTCATACTCTTCTGTTACTACGTTTGCAGACTGTGATGCGCATCCTAATAATCCTACAGATGTGACTGTAATTAAACCTGCTGTCATTAAGCTTCTTGTTAATCTCTCAAAATTAATCTTCATCATGTCTTTTCTCCTTACTCTTTTCTTTTGTTTGAGGACATATTATCACTTGAATTATCACACTAGTGTCACAGTCCACAGTAACTGTAAATAGTGGCATTATTATTTGAAAAGTATATAATCAAGTGTATATATGTTTGAGGAGGACCAAAATGAAAAATAAAATACTTTCAACAGTAATTATTGCAGCCATGGGACTTAGCCTTGTGGCCTGCGGAAACACAGAATCAACTACAGAAAATACTACAGAAAGTTCTAAACCAGAAATAGAAACAGCAACCGAGAATACACCTGAAGAGGAATCTGCCGCAGAGCTGTCAGACGAAGAGAAATCTGCCAAATTCACAGATTATACAGACAGTCTTAAAAAGCTCACAGGCACAAACTTCAAGATGAGTACAACCTACAGTGAAGAAAATGGATTTGATGCAGTCATCGATGGCGAAAGTGGCACGTTATTCTGGGAATATCCACTTAACGCTGACTGTCTTATCACAGCTGACTATAACAGTTCAACTAACAGCCTAACTTTCAACTCTCATGCATTAAATTCTCAGGGCGAACTTGATACCATCAGCGCTGTATCTCTTGATAATTTTATCGCATTTACGGATGACTGTAAGATTCTATTCTCAGGTCTCAGTCTTACTACTGAGCGCGAAGCCATCATGGTCGAATCCAGAGGTCTGGCATACACATACGCTGATGGCGTAGATTACAGGATTACATTAATTGAGGTTGGCGCAGATGGAACTTTAGATGTAATCTATGAAGATGGCCTCTGTGGCTCCGGAGATGAGGATATCACAGCAGATATTAGAAAAAGTTTCAACGAAGCGTTAGATTCAAACTATTCTAAGGATGAATTTGAAGATAGCTTCTATAATGGCAATCTGATAATCGAGCAGGAAAACAAGCCTGTTTGGGCAAAAATCACCTTCAAATCTGACACAGCAAAACTCGCTGATACAGGTGACTGGGACAGCGTAAACGAAGTTACTTCAAAGCTATACGAACTCAGTTCTACCAATGGCGAGCCTCTTTATTGGGGCGAAGGACAATTTACAGCTGAATAAATACAGGTAAAACACCCTTTGCTTTTGCACCACCAAACAATACATATATAGCTGCTGGGACATTTGGTCCATATTGCTTTGTATTTGGATCAAAACTTGGAATATCTGTCATTCCTCTGGCATTATAACAAGCCACAATTCCATCGGCCTCTGGATAAAGAGCTGTATCATAAGGTAATTGTGCACTTAAAACAATCGCCTTAGCATTATTCTTATGAGCCTCGGAAATAACATTAGTTATGAAATTTTTATTATTCACTTCGGCTGAATAGATTGCAGAAAGACAAATAACAACGTCTGCCCCTGTTATTCCCTGAGTAATATTGAAACCTTCATAGTCCTCAATATAAATCATTGAAATATTATTTTTATTAATCTTAATACCACTTTCATTCAGCTTATCTAATGCATATTTGAACGAATTTAACTGGCTTTCTGATGGATATAAGATTACTACCTTCTTATCAGTAGCTATAGGAAATGCTTTATCATTTTTTACTGATGTTATTGCCTCAAGCGCAATATTCCACTCAATATCATGATTTGCCTTACTTCCTACAACTTTTTCCGCCATTACAGGAGATGGTTGCATTCTGGACCATTTGCTTACAGTATTTAAAGAATCATCAACTAATAAACCATACTTAGCCTTCATTTTAAGAATTCTGGTAACAGATTCATTTACAGCATCAATAGAAATATCTCCTGCATTTATTTTGGCAGCAACACCACTAATGTAATCATCTAAATTCTTCAATCCATCCTCTGTAGACAAATCTACAGGCATCAAAAGCATATTTGCACCTGCATTGATAGCAAGTGTTGTTGCATCCATCTTATCAAAATGCTTTGCAATGGCATCCATGTCTAAAGCATCGGTAACAATTACTCCATCAAATCCCATATCGTTCCTTAAAATTCCTGTGAGAATGGTTTTTGATAGAGTTGCTGGTAAATTAATTTTTTCGCCTGTTAGCTTAGAAATATATGTACCTGTCTCAATCTTAGGGTACTGAATATGAGCAGTCATTACAAAATCAGATTTCTTGGCAACTGCTGTATATGGAATAAGTTCCAATTTCTTCAATTCATCATAGGTTTTATCAATTAATGGTAATCCTGTATGACTATCAGTAGCAGTATCCCCATGACCTGGAAAATGCTTTAATGCAGTCATGACTCCATTGCTATGAAGCCCATCTATATATCGCTGTCCAAATTCTGCCACCTTATTCGGATTATCCGAAAATGATCGTACTCCAATAATAGGATTTTCAGGGTTATTATTTACATCCATAACAGGTGCGAAATCAACATTTATTCCCTGAACTGCAAGTTCTTTTCCAATTACATTAGCTGCTCTAAAGGCATTCTCTGGATCACCTGTAGCGCCAATAGCCATATTTCCAGGCATCTGCGTTCCAGTCTGAAGACGTGTAATATATCCTCCCTCCTGATCAATGGAAATCAGCAATGATGACTTAGCTCCACCCTGAATATTAGCCTTTTGCATGGCATTGACAAGTTCAGTTGTCTGCGCTGCTTCCTGAGTGTTTTGGCCGAAAAGAATAATGCCTCCGAAGTTATATTTCATTAATGTTGCCTTCTGCTGGTCATTTAACTCCGTAACGCCCTTTTTACTATCTCCTGTTCCCCAATACCTAAAAGATGGCATAATCATCTGTGCCACCTTTTGTTCCACTGGCATGTCGGAAACCAATTGTTCAATACCTCCTTTTGCATGAACATTTACAGCGCAAGCCGGACTAGCAACTGTAGCAATGGTTAATAATAGCGACAACACAAAAGCTAATCTTTTTCTCATAAATCTCCTCCTCACGTGATATTTATTCTACTATATCAGAGTAGTGTACCTTTATTTTATGAAATAACTGTGTACAAAGCTTTCATTTCAGATAGAAATAATCCTTTAAATACTAGGTCATAATTTAGCCTCAAATTTATTGTATTATCTCCATATACGACTGTATCCAAGGATGGAAAACGCTTATGGTACTTAGTCTTAAGAGAAAAATCATATCCGTAATCATTATGTCATTAATTCTAGTTACCCCTTTTTTCACATCAGGGGTCTCTTTTGCTGCAACAAATACTGACAACACCATCGTTGTAGGTGTTCCAACTGATAGATGCCCTATGATTTATGCTGAAAAATCAGAGGATTCTGTTAACACAATTGTTGGAATTGGGCCAGACTTACTTCGTATAGCTTGCAAAAACATCGGCTATAACGTGGAATTCAAAGCAATTGATGAACCTTCATTAAAAGCAGCACTTGATAATACCTCATACGACCTAGTTATGCCTTTTGGCAGTGCTATCGAAAGTGCATCTGGACAATCATCAATCGTTTCTGACAATCTTATACTTACTCCATTTACAGTTGTTATATCTGAGGGAGATACTCTAACAGATTTCAACAGCTCAAAAATGGGTATGGTTAAATCGCTGGCCGGTGTGTCAGATACAGTAAAAACTCTTTATCCTAATATGGAAGTCATTTTATATGAATCAATGTCAGATTGCGTGGAGGCTCTTCGAAATGATGAGGTAGACGCGTTACTTCAGAATTCCTATGTTTGGAGTTATGTCCTTCAGAAGCCTTCTTATACAGATTTACATGTTCAACCTACAACAATGTTTTCAATGGATTTTAGGGTTGGCACATTAGATACTCCAGAAGGACAGGTGCTTATAGATAAGCTTAATCAGGGTATCTCTATGATTACAGATACTCAGCGACAGGCCGTAATATTAGATTATACCTCTCGTAAACTATATAAATATGATACCCATGATTTTCTTTACGCCAATAGATTTATCTTTATCTGTTTTGCAGCATTAATCATTCTTATTGCTCTTCACTTTATAGCAAAACAACAATTATTACAAAAAGCACAAAAGGCACAAATTAAACAAATGCTTGATTATGATTCCCTCACAGGTGCCCTTACTATGGCCGGATTCCGTGAAAAAGCGAAAGAATTACTGCTTGAAAATCCTACTACTCCTTATCTTATTTCCTACAACAATATTAAAAACTTCAAGTTCATAAATGACAAAATGGGAATGAACTCTGCTGATGAACTTCTATGCTTCTGGGTAGAAAAATCATTGGAGTATTTCTCTGACAAAGAGGCTATAGCCAGAATTGATGCAGATCATTTTGCTGTTTTATGCTGCATGCCTGATGATAACGGTGTCGAAGCAATGGAAACAATCGTATTTGAACCAGTTAAAAAATATTATATTAATCAGGGCAACGACTATGAAGTTCAGATATCCAGTGGTCTTTATGTCTTAACTCCTGAAGATTATAAAAATATTAACGTTGATAAGATGCTAGACTGTGCTAGGTTAGCTGAAAAGAAAGCACATCTATCTGTTACCGGGGGTTACGAAGTATATAACTTAGATCAATGGGAAGCAGGAAGACTGCTTTCAGATATCTGCGGTCATTTTTCTACTGCAAAAAAACAGAATGAAATCCAGGTCTGGTATCAACCACAAGTTAACTATAGAACCGGTAAGATTATCGGCGCAGAGGCTTTATGCAGATGGAATCATGAAAAACTCGGTTGGTTAAGCCCAGGTCTTTTTATTCCTATGCTTGAGCAGTCTGGTCTTATCTACGATTTAGACTGTCTGGTTTGGGAAACAGTTTGCCAGAATATTCATAGATGGAATGAGCAGGGCTTTAAGCGTTCAATTTCAGTTAATTTATCCAGATTTGACATAGAAAAAAATAAGAACATAGCTGAGCACTTCAATAACCTTATACAGAAATATGGTCTTGAGCCTTCTCAGCTAAGAATAGAAATCACAGAAACCGCATATGCAGGCGATAACAAGTTGTTACTGGAGACAACCGCGCAGCTACAAGACCTAGGCTTTGAAGTTGAAATGGATGACTTCGGAAGTGGTTATTCTTCTCTAAATATGCTTACCGAGATTCCAGTTAATGGAATTAAACTGGATTATATTTTCCTAAAAAATAAGAAAAATCCTGAAAGAACAAAAATCGTCATTGAGTATATTCTTAAAATGCTACGAAGTCTAAAATGCAATTTTATTACAGAAGGTGTAGAAACCAAAGAGCAAGCCGATTTCCTTGTTGAAAGGGGTTGTGAGCGAATGCAAGGCTTCTATTTCTACAAACCAATGCCTATAGAGGAATTTGAAGCTTTGGATTTTAATAACATAAATAATAGGCTTCAATAGCCATTAGATTAAAGGGGCTGTGAAAAAATGAGATAATCATTTTTTCCAGCTCCCTTTTTATATCATTTTTTGTGAGGTATGCTGTTTCTGGCAAAAATAGAGTATAATGCCCCTTTCCCCAAAAAACTACAAACTTTTTTGATTAGGCAGCTTCTTGGAGACGCATCTTTTTATTGTGATATTTATATAAGTTATGACCTATTGAAACCAAAAGAACCTCAAGTTTTACGGATTCTATTCCTTTTCGGACTATTCTTTTATACCAACGATCATTTTTTATGATTCCGAAAGTACCTTCCGCTTGAATGGATCTGTTCATTCTAAGGAGTGCTCCCTGGATGCTTTCAAGATTATTTATAACCTCCTGATGCATAGCGGTCAGTTCTTCGTTTATTCTTACGGTTTTGTTTTTATCTGTTTTCTTACACTTCGATGCATAGGGACAACCACTGCAGTCTTCACACTGATAGACTTCTTCTTGCCGGCCATACTGGTTTCCTTTTACATGCTGCCTGTATAGAAAGTTGAAGCTCTTCCCATTAGGACAACGCATTTTCCCATCATCACCGATCTCAAAATTAACAGCTCTGAATGGATCGTTGTGATATTTCTTATCGGTCGTCTCCTTTTTAAACATTGTGAACTTCATGTACTTTTTCATGCCTTTTTGCTCGCAAAAGATATAATTATTGAACGAGCCATATCCAGCATCAGCCACAGGATATTTTGGATAAAAGCCATATGTTTCATAATACTTATTCATCAACGGTATGAAGCAGTCCATGTCAGATCTGTATTGATTAACATCAACAACTGCTATGTATTCATCAGCTACACCAATCTGAACGTTGTATGCGGGAAGAAGCTGGTCGTTTCCCATGTAGTCGGTCTTTATTCTCATGAATGTAGCGGAAGGATCTGTCTTTGAATAGCTGTTCCTGTTTTCTCCACAGATGCTGATTTTTGTGACATATTCATTGAGCTTTGTTGTGTACTCTACAAGCTTTTCGTACTGTCTCTGCTGGACGGTTTTCCTATGTCCTTTTCCTGAAACAAAAGTTGAAGTATCAAGCTTCCATATCTCAGAAAACCGTTCTGTTATCTGGCGCATATATTCAGGCATGTACTCTGTATTAGTCTCAATCTTGATTCCGCTCCACTGAAGATCGCTGTTGATTTCTTGCAGTAATTTAGTAATCTTTTCAAAAAGACGGTAACGGGATTTTTCCGTGGCCTTCTTCCATACCCAAGTATATTTGTTAGCATTAGCTTCAAACTTCGAACCATCAATATAAAGATGATTCAGGTCAACTTTATGCCTGCTGAATATTTCCTGATTAATATCATTGAAAATATCCTCTATTGAATCCTTTAACACATCGTTTATGAAATAGCTGAAGGTTCTGTAAGAAGGAGTTTCCCTGTCCATAAGATACATAAATCGAATGTTAACCCTACAGTTTTCTTGAAGTCCTCTTAGTGAAATATATCCTTCACTCATAAAACCGAATAGTACGGTTTTCAACATTTTGACTGGATTATATCTGATTCTGCCAAGCTTATGCTCTGGCACATTTTTCAGATACTTCTCAAGATTCATACCTCCCACGAGTTCGTCAAAAGTAAAAACCGGATCACAGATATCCAAGCAATCTGAAATAAAAAATGGTAAAACGCCCTGATTTAGAGTATTATAAGAATTGGTTTGATTGATCATGGTAATATTTTACCATGAAAAAAGAGAAGTAATCGGCTGTTTCCAGCTATTACTTCTCTTTTTTTCATGAGCTGATTATTTCACAGCCCCTTTATTTTATCTACTTCACATCCAATGATGATATTATTTCTCAAAAAAAGGTATTGACTTGTTCTCCCGATTAGATTAATATAACACCAGTTAGTGAGAGCTAACAAATATATGAAGTGAGAATAGGTTATGAGCGAAGAAGTATTTGAAATGCTATGTTCTATGGACAGGCGAAAAGTTGAACTACAGATTGTTCTGCAATGTGCACCAACTTTAGCAGGACTAAAAACATCAAACCTTCTTATTCTTCCCAAAGACCTAGAGGATAAAGCCAGAATTGCATTACGTCATACTGGATTGATGGGGTATCGACTAGTTTATGACAAGCACCGGGTTATCTTTTTAGTTTTCAACAAGAATATGCTGATAAGCTATTTAAGCAAAGAAGAGATTAGAGGCTTCTTGTCAGGCTTTGGATATCATTCACTACATTTTGGAGAATCAATCAGATTGTTCCAAAAGAGATATGAAGCATATGTCTCAAGCAGAAAGGATTTCCCACATGAAATAGGTGTTTTCCTTGGTTATCCATTATGTGACGTACGCGGCTTCATTGATAATTGCGGCGAAGAATTCCAAATATCTGGTTATTGGAAAGTATACGGGGATGCGACCAATACTCAGAAACTATTTCAGCTCTTTGATGATATTAAAGACGATATGGTTTGCAAAATATCAAAAGGATACACCGTAAAGCAAATCATGAACGAAGCTCGACCAATTTCCATGGTCAGCTAATCTTAATCAAATATAAAAATGGAGGAGAACATGTCATGAGTAAAGTAAATGTTGTTTTTTGGTCACAGTCAGGTAACACCGAAAGCATGGCGAACGCTGTAGGCGCTGGTGTTACAGAAGCTGGTGGAGAGGCAAATGTCGTATTTGTTGGCGATGCCTCTATAGATGAATTAAAGAGTGCAAAAGCCTTTGCACTTGGCTGCCCTGCTATGGGAGCTGAAGTTTTGGAAGAAGGCGAAATGGAGCCATTTGTTTCTGATTTAGAAGGCTTTGTTTCAGGTAAAACAATTGGTCTTTTCGGCTCATACGGCTGGGGAGATGGTCAGTGGATGCGTGACTGGGTTGATCGTATGACAGCAGCAGGCGCAACAGTGGTTGGCGGCGAGGGTGTCATCTGCCAGGATGCTCCTGATGGTGCTGCCGAAGATGCTTGCAAAGATCTTGGTAGAGCTTTAGCAGCAATTTAATAATCTAGGTTATTTCTCATTCCCTAAGTTTCTAACCGGGTTTCTTGGGGAAGTTATTAGACTCCTTTTACAGCCTCCAGGTATGCCAGTGCCTGGAGGATTTTTTTTATAATTATCCATTGTGCACTATTAATTCACGTTAAGCCTAATTGATATTTTTTCGCAATTATTGTATTCTCTTACTGTAGCTGTTTTGGTAATTATGGCTTAATAAATACCAAAACTTGCACGTGAAAGGAGCCAATAATAATGGAAAAATCAAAGGTTTATTTTACCGATTTTAGAACTGTATTGGGTGTGAGTCTTCCTGCAAAGCTCCAAAAATTAATCAAACAGGCCGGAATAGATACTATTGATATGGACGGCAAGTTTGTTGCTATTAAAATGCATTTTGGTGAGCTTGGAAACCTTGCATATCTTAGACCAAATTATGCAAAAGCTGTTGCAGATGTTGTCAAAGAATGTGGTGGTCTTCCATTCCTTACCGATTGCAACACGCTGTATCCTGGTAGCCGTAAGCATGCCCTTGAGCACATGGACTGTGCCAATATTAATGGATTCAATACTATCACCACTGGTTGCCAAATTATCATAGCTGATGGTCTTAGAGGTACTGATGATATCCTTGTGCCTGTTCCTAACGGTGAATACTGCAAGGAAGCATACATTGGCCGTGCAGTTATGGATGCTGATATCGTAATATCTCTCACTCATTTTAAGGGCCACGAACAGGCTGGTTTCGGAGGAACCATTAAAAATATAGGTATGGGATGCGGTAGCCGCGCTGGAAAAATGCAACAGCATAACAGCGGTCACCCTCATGTAATAACTGAAAAATGTAAAGGCTGTCAGAGATGTGCAAAAGAATGTGGCTCTGACGCAATTAGCTATAATGATAAGAAGGCTTGGATTGACCCTGAGAAATGTAAAGGCTGTGGTCGTTGTATCGGTGCCTGCGCATTCGATGCAATCCAGAATGATAACTGGGATGCACCTCAGATGCTCGGACGAAAGATGGCTGAATATACCGCTGCTGTTGTTAGTGGCAGACCAGCCTTCCACATTAGCCTTATTACAGATGTTTCTCCAAACTGCGATTGCCATGGTGAAAACGATGCACCTATCCTTCCAGATATCGGGATGCTTGCATCATTCGACCCTGTTGCCCTCGATCAGGCATGTGTTGACCTCTGCCAAAAGGCTGAACCAATCAGAAATAGCCAGCTTGGTGACAACATGGCAAAAGAACACTTCCATGACCACGGGGATGTATGGCATAACAGCAATCCAAATGTTTCATGGAATGAGACTCTTGAGCATGCTCAAAAAATCGGCTTAGGCTCACGAGAATACGAACTAATCCAAATAAAATAGCATTATGAATTACGAAATAAAAACACTTTTAGAAGATGTTCGTGATGGCAATATCACTGTCGAACAGGCCATTCACGAACTAAAAACAGCCCCATTTAAAGACATAGGCTATGCCAAAGTCGATACTCACAGATCTCTTCGCAATGGAGTTGGCGAAGTAATCTATGGTGCCGGGAAAACCGCTAAACAGCTTATCGGTATCATCAGCACAATGAAGGAATCCGGCCAGAATCAAATACTCATTACTCGCATCTCTCAGGAAACCTGTGAAGAGGTAAACAAAATTCACAGCCTAACCTACTATAAGGAGGGAAATCTCGCTATTATTGGAAATATCCCTCCTGCCAATGGAAAAGGCACTATAGTCATTGCAACTGGCGGAACTAGTGATATTCCAGTAGCTGAAGAGGCTGCCTTGACTGCTGAATTTCTTGGGAACAGCGTAACTCGTCTTTACGATGTGGGCGTTGCAGGTTTGCATCGAACCTTGGCACATATAGATGATATTGTAGATGCCAGTGTAATCATTGCCATCGCAGGAATGGAAGGTGCCTTAGCCAGCGTGCTTGGTGGCCTGGCAGAATGTCCGGTAATTGCTGTGCCTACTTCGGTTGGCTATGGCGCGTCATTTTGTGGTATTTCTGCCCTTCTGTCCATGATTAATTCATGTGCTAATGGTATTTCAGTTGTAAATATCGATAACGGTTTTGGCGCCGCTTATCAGGCTAGCCTAATTAATCATCATTAATCTTTTGAGGATAATGTCATGAAAACCCTTTATATTGAATGTAAAATGGGAGCTGCTGGTGACATGCTTACAGCAGCTCTTTTAGACCTATTTGACGATAAAAGCTCTATCCTGTCAGAACTCAATTCCATCGGTATTCCTCACGTTTCATTCAATGCTGAGACCACTGAAAAATGTGGCATTAACGGCACTCGAATGTTGGTCAAAGTCGATGGGCAGGAAGAAGGCAGCTCACTTTCATCTCATATTCATTCTGACCATCATACCCACAATAGCCTACCAAATATAAAGGCTTTAATTTTAGGCTTAAATGCCCCAGATAAAGTAAAATCTGATGCTATTGAAGTCTATAAATCCCTTGCCATGGCCGAATCAAAAGTTCACGGCACACCTATAGATGATATTCACTTCCATGAGGTCGGAACATTTGATGCTATCGCAGATATAGTGGCTGTTTGTTACCTGCTTTATAAAATACATGCTGATCATATACTGGTCTCTCCTATTCATGTTGGTAGCGGCACCGTGCACTGCGAACATGGTATTCTTCCGGTTCCTGCGCCTGCCACTGCAGAACTATTAAAGGGCGTTCCTATTTATGGTGGCTCAATCGAGAGTGAACTTTGTACTCCAACCGGAGCAGCTTTACTTAGATATTTTGCTTCTAGTTTTAATGATTTTCCCGTTATGATTACTGAAATATGTGGATATGGCATGGGAAAAAAAGATTTTCCAGTTGCCAATTGTCTTAGAATATTCATTGGAGATTCATTGAACTCAAAAGATCAAGTCTTCGAATTAAACTGTAATATCGACGATATTACTGGTGAAGATTTAGGATATGCCATGGATGCCATCTATGAAGCTGGCGCAAGAGAAGTCTTTTTTACTCACGTTCAAATGAAAAAGAACCGCCCAGGGATATTACTAACTGTACTTGTAGATAGCGAACAAAAGGATTCCGTAGTAAAATCCATCTTTTCTAATACTACTACAATTGGTATCAGGGAAAAAATATGTGAAAGATACGTGTTAGATAGGGAAATTAAAACTATTAAAACACCACTAGGAGATGTTCAAGTGAAGAAATCATATGGTTACGGAACAACCCATATAAAAGCCGAATTCGATAATTTGATAAATATATCGAAAGAAAACGGAATGTCTCTTGCTAACGTAAGAGCTGAGATTGCAAAATATCTATAATTCAATATTTCTTTCACAAGGGGCTGTGAAATAATCAGCTCATGACTCCTTTTTAACATTGTGAACTTCATGTACTTTTCCATGCCTTTTTTGCTCGCAAAATATTACCATGATCAATCAAACCAATTCTTATAATACTCTAAATCAGGGCGTTTTACCATTTTTTATTTCAGATTGCTTGGATATCTGTGATCCGGTTTTTACTTTTGACGAACTCGTGGGAGGTATGAATCTTGAGAAGTATCTGAAAAATGTGCCAGAGCATAAGCTTGGCAGAATCAGATATAATCCAGTCAAAATGTTGAAAACCGTACTATTCGGTTTTATGAGTGAAGGATATATTTCACTAAGAGGACTTCAAGAAAACTGTAGGGTTAACATTCGATTTATGTATCTTATGGACAGGGAAACTCCTTCTTACAGAACCTTCAGCTATTTCATAAACGATGTGTTAAAGGATTCAATAGAGGATATTTTCAATGATATTAATCAGGAAATATTCAGCAGGCATAAAGTTGACCTGAATCATCTTTATATTGATGGTTCGAAGTTTGAAGCTAATGCTAACAAATATACTTGGGTATGGAAGAAGGCCACGGAAAAATCCCGTTACCGTCTTTTTGAAAAGATTACTAAATTACTGCAAGAAATCAACAGCGATCTTCAGTGGAGCGGAATCAAGATTGAGACTAATACAGAGTACATGCCTGAATATATGCGCCAGATAACAGAACGGTTTTCTGAGATATGGAAGCTTGATACTTCAACTTTTGTTTCAGGAAAAGGACATAGGAAAACCGTCCAGCAGAGACAGTACGAAAAGCTTGTAGAGTACACAACAAAGCTCAATGAATATGTCACAAAAATCAGCATCTGTGGAGAAAACAGGAACAGCTATTCAAAGACAGATCCTTCCGCTACATTCATGAGAATAAAGACCGACTACATGGGAAACGACCAGCTTCTTCCCGCATACAACGTTCAGATTGGTGTAGCTGATGAATACATAGCAGTTGTTGATGTTAATCAATACAGATCTGACATGGACTGCTTCATACCGTTGATGAATAAGTATTATGAAACATATGGCTTTTATCCAAAATATCCTGTGGCTGATGCTGGATATGGCTCGTTCAATAATTATATCTTTTGCGAGCAAAAAGGCATGAAAAAGTACATGAAGTTCACAATGTTTAAAAAGGAGACGACCGATAAGAAATATCACAACGATCCATTCAGAGCTGTTAATTTTGAGATCGGTGATGATGGGAAAATGCGTTGTCCTAATGGGAAGAGCTTCAACTTTCTATACAGGCAGCATGTAAAAGGAAACCAGTATGGCCGGCAAGAAGAAGTCTATCAGTGTGAAGACTGCAGTGGTTGTCCCTATGCATCGAAGTGTAAGAAAACAGATAAAAACAAAACCGTAAGAATAAACGAAGAACTGACCGCTATGCATCAGGAGGTTATAAATAATCTTGAAAGCATCCAGGGAGCACTCCTTAGAATGAACAGATCCATTCAAGCGGAAGGTACTTTCGGAATCATAAAAAATGATCGTTGGTATAAAAGAATAGTCCGAAAAGGAATAGAATCCGTAAAACTTGAGGTTCTTTTGGTTTCAATAGGTCATAACTTATATAAATATCACAATAAAAAGATGCGTCTCCAAGAAGCTGCCTAATCAAAAAAGTTTGTAGTTTTTTGGGGAAAGGGGCATTATACTCTATTTTTGCCAGAAACAGCATACCTCACAAAAAATGATATAAAAAGGGAGCTGGAAAAAATGATTATCTCATTTTTTCACAGCCCCTATCATTAAGCTTCCACTTCTTTGAAAATAGCTTGCTTCTGCTTCCATAATGCAGCTTTAAGAATCATTCCAAGAATGCAAACGCTAATTACTTCACCAATTGCTACTGTCACAACAAGGAACCAGTGAGCATCGCCAACACCATATGCATATCTCAATACAAACGGTACAATCACAGCATTTGCGATTACTGGTGGTAATGTGAAGATGAACTTTGTACGTCTGAGTAAATATGTACCTACAGCACCAATAAGAGTTGCGATACTGCCAAATACAATATCCCAGATGACACATCCATTTATTATGTTAGAAAGTAAACATCCTACAAAAAGACCAGGAATTGCTGCAGGTGTAAAAATCGGTAGTATGCAAAGAGCCTCCGAAAATCTTACTTGAATTGCTCCATTTGCAAGTCCAAGTGCATTTGCCAACCAGGTGAGCACTACGTACAGGGCAGCTATCATTGCTCCCTGACAGATTCTTAATACATTTGTTTTCATTATTCTTACTCCTTTTCTCTTTCTTTGCTACTAAAACTATAGCAAATGAATTTTTTATCAATTATAATTAATCTCATGAAGATTTTAATTACTGGTGCGAGCCGTGGAATCGGTCTCGCTTGCGCAAAAAAATACGTCGAAATGGGACATGACGTCATAGGCTTCGATATTACAGAGAGTGAGTTCAAATCACCCTCTTATACCCATATGTTGGTGGACATTACAGGTACTCTACCAGATATCGATGATGTTGAAGTATTAATCAACAACGTCGGCATTCAGGAAGGCCCTAATGTTATCTCGACAAATCTCACTGCTACTATTTCCGTCACTGAAAAATATGCCTTCCAAGATAAAATCCATTCTGTCTTGTTTATGGCATCTTCCAGTGCCTCTAATGGTGCAGAGTTCCCTGAATATGCCGCAAGTAAAGGCGGTGTCGTTACCTATATGAAAAACTCTGCACTTCGTCTTGCCAAGTTCAAAGCGACTTCAAACAGCATTTCAGCTGGTGGAGTCTACACTCCACTAAACTTTCATATTACTGAAAATCCCACTTTAATGGAACAATGTCTCAACGAGACACTTCTTCACCGTTGGGCCTCTGCAGAAGAGATTGCTGAGCTGTCATACTTCCTAACAAATGTAAATCTAAGCATGACAGGCCAGGATTTACTCATTGACAACGGGGAACAACTGAAGTCGAATTTCATCTGGTAGACGTTTTAAACACTCTACTACTAAAACTATCGCAATAAATTTATCAATATAATCAGTAACCAGCTGTGTCAAAAATGCTCCGCCAAAAAGCTTTAATGCTGTTTGTGAAAGTGCCTGAACAATAAATGTTGTCACAGCTGCAGATGTGATTCCTCCAAATAAAAATGTCTCAATGCATGCTGATAATGCAGATGCAGGAAGCACCACAATAAAACATTTCCATATTATTGAAGAAATAGTTGTCTTCTTTTCATGAAATAGCAATCCAGCTAAGATTCCCATAAGAATTCCACTTAATGAAAAATAAATTGCATAAATATCACCCAAAGCTCCATTTACCAATCCACCCACTAGTGCTGCAAGGGCTCCTGCAACAGGTCCAAAAGCTATTCCTGCAAGCATAGTTCCAATGCTATCCAAAAATATTGGAAGACTAAAAACCAGAGCGATTTTGCTTCCCACAATATTTATAGCCACCGCTAGGGCAATTAATGAAATTTTTCTAATGTTATTCACGTCTAATCTCCTATTTTATAATATTTTTCGAATCTTAACCTGCACTCTTCTACGCTAATTGCAAGAATTCTTGCTAAAAACAATTCCCAGAATCCAGATTTATCAACTTCAGTAAATATTAGTGCATTACTTTCCTTACGATAAAATCCCATGGAATCAACCACAGTCTGCCCTATACTTATTCCGCCTGTTTCAACTTCAGTGAAGGCCTCAATCCCTTTTAAAATCTGAGGATTCAAAAACTGTGCCACTGCAAGAGGATCATTTATAACACAACCTCTTATATGCTCCCATTCCCAATGAAATTTGAAATAAAATCCAGTAATTTTCTCTACAAAGTCTCCAATAATAGGATTAGTAGCCTTCATTTCTTCCAAAATTTCCGGTGTAAGAACAATTTCCCTTGTAACATCCAGACCTACCATCTCAATTTTGCGATGATTATTATAGAGTGTTTCATAAACAATCTTCGCACTGTCGGGGTCCTCCCAGTAATTGTATTCCGCTACAGGTGAACAATTACCATGACTTCTGAAGTTTCCGCCCATTGAAACCAGTCGTTCAATGGATAGAAATGCCTGTTTATCTGCATCAATCAAATCTGCCAAATTCGTAAGTGGTCCAAGCGCAATAACTGATACATCACCTGTTTTCAAAGTGTCTCGCATAAATTCAACTGCGCTTTTTTCAGGTATTTTCTGTCCTTGAACCTCAGGAAGAAAACTTTCTCCCAATCCGTCTTCGCCATGAGTATCCAATGCATTTACATATTCCCTTACTCTAGGCTTTGAAGCCCCTGCATAAACAGGTACATCTAATCGTCCCAAGAAGTCCAAAACTCTCTTTGCATTATTAAAGCCCAATTCAACAGGTGAGTTTCCAGCAACAATTGTAATTCCCACAACTTCTATCTCTGGACTGTTTAAAGCTAGCATTATTGCCAAAGAATCGTCTATTCCTGGATCACAATCAATTATTACTTTCTTCATCCTACGCTCCATGTGCAAAAAAAATAGCTCTGCAGAAGCAGAGCTACACAAATAAATCCAATGAGTTTATGTAGTCCTGGTTTTGTTTATCGACAGGAAGGTACAAATGAACTGTCGTTTACTGCAGTCACAGATTATACAACGATATTTTAAGAATTGCAATACTTAGATATTCTTGAATATAGTTGTTATATTCTGCCCATCTATGTAATCATATTGAACATCATCCATGTTCTTTTTTACCATGAAAATACCTAATCCTCCAATTTCACGTTCATCTACTGATAATGTAATATCTGGGTCATCTTTGGCTAATGGATTGTATGGTACACCACTATCTATGAGCTGAATTTTTACATTCTTAGGCTTATCCGAATATTCGTAGGTTATTTCAGCTTTTCCAACTTTACCCTCATACGCATAATTAACAATATTCACGAATAGCTCTTCTACAGATATTTCTATCTGCGTCTGAGCTTTCATATTACACTCTGCCTCTTCAAGATTTATGTCAATAAACTCCATTACTTTTGGTAGATTTTCAATAATCGCATCAATTACTATTGATTTCATAGATTATTCCTCGTATGTAATTAGCCTATTTTCTTTGTAAATTTGTCAACTATATCCTTAACTACACCATTCTCAAAAGGAGTCTTAAGGCCAACTTCTTTAATCATATTAGTGTAAAAATCACTTCCTGAAAGCTTGCAAAGCTCAATATAATGCTTCCAAGCAGCATCAAAGTCCTCGTCCATCCACACTTTAAACTGCATCGCACAAATTGAAGCAAGAACATAATCTATATAATAGAATGGTACATCAAAAATATGAAGCTGCTTCTGCCAGAAACCACCTAGATTAAAGAACTCGTTCTCAGAGAAATCAATGTATGGTCTGTACTGCTGCTCAAGCTTCTTCCAGGTTGCCTTACGCTCTGCTGGAGTCATCTCAGGATTGTCATAAACGATATGCTGGAACTCATCAACCATTGTTCCATAAGGCAAGAATGTGCTTGCATCCTCAATGTGCATCTCAAGATAATCCTTATATCTGTCCCCAAAGAAATTCTTCATCCATCCATAAGTAAAATACTCCATTGACATAGAGTGAATCTCTGCGGTCTCCATTCCAAGGTCATTATGCTCAATAATATCATCATTGCGGACAACATAAGCCTGAAAAGCATGTCCACACTCATGAGTAATAACGTCTACATCACCACTAGTTCCATTGAAATTAGCATAGATAAATGGAGCTTTATAATTTGGAAGATATGTCTGATATCCACCTGCTGCTTTATTCTTGCGACCAAATACATCAAATAATTCATGTTCCATCATGAAATTCATGAATTCCTTCGTTTCAGCGCTAAGCTCAGCATACATATCCTGTCCACTCTTAAGAATCTCCTCAGGAGTTCCTGTTGGCTTAGGATTCCCCTCATTAAAATATACACCTAACTCAGTAGCCTGAAGCTTATCAAGACCAAGCCTTGCTGCACGCTTTTCAGCAAGCTTTCCTACAAACGGAACAAAGTATTCCTTAATCTGCTTTCTGAAATTTTCCACATCAGCCTTTCCATAGCTATTTCTATGCATTCTACAATAAGCAAGATCTGTGTATGAATCGAAGCCCAAAAGTTTTGCCTGCTCTGTTCGGTTCTTTACCATCTTATCGTAGATCTCATCAATCTCAGGTGTAACGCTCATAAACCAGTCTGAGACAGCCTTTTGAGCCTTTTTTCTAACTTCTCTATCTTTATTTGTTGTAAATGGGGTCATTAGAGAAAGATTATATGTTTCACCCTCGTATTCAATCTTTGCTGTAGCAATAAGCTTGTCATATCTTGAAGCAAGCGCATTCTCCTCCTGCATAAGCGGAAGAATATCGTCGCTTATTGATTTAAGATCCAACTCCATATTCTTAAATGTCGCTGGTCCAAGCTTTCCAACCAAGTATTCACGATATGGGCTTTCGAACAAGACATTTTTATATTTTATCCCTGCATTTGTGTATCTTGGCAGAACCTCGTCAAAATAATTATTTTCTTTCTCGTAGAATTCATCTGTATTATCAGCATCATGTCTAATATACGCTATGTTGAATGCGGTTTCGAAATCATTATGTATTTTGTAGTAATCCTTATGTATCTCAAACTGTTCTTCACCGGATTGTGCAGCTTTCTGGCGTGTAATTAATTCCTCAATAGCTTTTTCATATTCGTCTATACTAGGACGCTCATATGGCATATCTTTAAATTTCATAAACTTATCCTTTTCCCTTCTTCTAGTATTCTATTTTTCGCTTATTCAATATTAACACATTTCTTTTGTGATTACTTTAGACAAATAAAAAAAGCGACTCGCCAGCCGCTTTTTTAGGGAGAATGATATATGAAAAAGTTTGTTTATCGCATCTGCGATGATGATATATTATTCCTCTAACCTGATTTCCATATGTTTCTTATGTGAATTCTAGGTGAATTTTCTTTCTACACTTCTTTTTCATCTTCTATTGGGTATTTACCATATGCACACTTTCTTAATAATTTGCTACTTTTTGGGACTCATTTTGTGCTATTAGTATCTTTAGTCTTTTTAGTGTATAAATCGATTGTTGTTCTTATTGTGCTTATAGTCATAATTGTCTATAATATGTTTATAACGTTATTTGTACTAATACTGCTATAAGAATTATAAACGTTTTAAGCACTAAAGTGTTTGGTTGTGTTTATTGTGATATTTGTGTTTTTTGTCTTTATCACGTTATTGGTATTATTAGTATTTCTTTCCTTAATTACATCATAGGTGTAATATGTATTTTTAGCATTAATAATGTCATTTGTACTTTTTACATTAAATGTATTATTAACTCTTATTACACTTAAGGTGTTAATAGTGTTTATGATATTAAAAGCAGAATTTAGATTATTAAGACTTTTTACACAAAATGTATTAATAATACTAAGAGGGTTATTGACGTAAACAGCACTAATGACATTATTAGAGTTATTAGGATTAATAACACTTATAATATATTTAGTAGAATAGTTGTTTTTTCCATATTAAACGTTTATAATGTTATTGATAAAAATAGTATATCTTCCATAAATATTACTTATGGCATATATAACCTTTTTAGTATATAATTCGTATATTATGTAAATAACGATAAAAGTAATAAGGAGACAGAAATGAAAAGTATAGCAATATGTATTGGCAAAGGTGGTCAGTGGAAAACCTCTCTTACAATCAATATGGCCGCCCTGTTAAACGAACGTGGTCTTAAGACATTAATAATAGATTGTGATGTGCAGGCTAATGCCACAGACACATTTAGAATCAATCCAGAAGGAATTGCCACATTATATGACTGTTGGGTGCCTAGAAAGCCTATAAATCCAATGGATTGCATTCAAACAGCAGAATGGGGCGATATAATTCCTGGCGATAGCTTCCTTTCAGACGTTACACCAGCTGTTTTATCTGGATCACTCACATATAAGTCATTTAAAGAGCGTGTATTAGATAAAATCGAAGGATATGATTACGTTTTATGTGATTGTCCACCAGATTTAACAAATGCCATTAATAGATCAGTCTTATCTAGTGTCGATGAAGTATTAATTCCTACACGAGGTGACCAGTATGCCACAGAAGGATTAAAAGCGACCATTAATCTGATAAATTCAGTTAAAAATCCAGCTGTTGATGAGGCGGGAAACGTAGTTGAAGCACCATTAAACCAGGATCTAGTCATTAACGGCCTAGTATTTACCGACTTCAAGATGAATAACAGTTGCAAAAATGACTACATAAATGCTCAGGCTATTGCACAGGAGCTCGGAACAAGACTTTATTTCCAGTTTATCCGCGGCTGCAAGGACGGTTCAGATGCTATAGGCGAACAGATGCCAGCTGTAAAATATAAGCCATACTGTAATTCATCATTGGACTACAAGCAGCTTATAGAAGAATTCATAACCGCTGAAGACGAAGCAAAGAAAGGAGCATAAAAATGGCTATCGCTAAACAGGGAAATGGATATTCAATCAATTCAGGAGCTCTGCCATTTACCGCTCCTAAGAAAACAAACACTAAAAGAATTGACGCTTTCAACAAGGCAACCAAGAAAGAAGAACCAAAAATTGCAACTGTAGAAGAAATACAGAAAGAACCTGCTCCAGTTGAGGTTACCAAGGAAGAAAAAAATGAGTTGGTGCAGGAGTCAACCAGTGATAAAGAAGCAACTATTGAAGAACCAGTATTGGAAACAGTTGTAGAACCAGTTGAAGAACCTATTGTTCCTTCGAAACCAGTAGAAAAAAAGCGCAATTATAAAAATGCATCGAAAAATCTTGCAGATTACACGGGAGCACGTAAAAATACTACTTTCGCTTTTTGTGACAGCAATGATATCTCATACATCAAAATCAAAGCAAACCGTTTAGGCTTAACATATCAGGATTATTTAGCAGAAATACTCTTAGAAAACATAGAGACTATAAAAGCAGATAATTTTGATTACACAGAAGAAACCTATCAGAATACCAAGACAGGTCTTAAGAATCCAGTAAATGACAGATTTGCACTCAAAGAAGATTTTCTGATAGATGTTAAACAAGCTGCAGCAAATGTTGGAATGAAAAGATCTGCATTTGTTGCTATGTGTGTTCATAAATCTAGAAAAGCAGATCCGAATCCAGCTTGGGATTAATTTGTTTTTCTCTATCTCTGGAAAGAGTATATATAAAGTATAATTATATAAGTATAGTATGTATAAGAGGAGCCTCAAAACCCCAGTGTTTTCAAGGCTTCTCTTATTTTTTCTACGACACTTTTGACAACAAAACAAGACAATTCGGATTTGAAACACGACAGTTTAACTCTAGCTTACGACAGTTTCGACACTGACCGGACATTTTCGACACTAAAACAAGACAAAACGGATTCAATCCCTAGTAAATTCGCCTTTTATATGAAAAAACTATGTATAAGTAGGTGTTAATAATTGCTTCAGATAAGACAAAATAGACACATGAAAATCCCTAATAATACGCTAATTATTATCAAATAAGACAAATTAGTTTTTTGTCTTATATTGTGATTATGAATACATAACAAGACAAAACGGATTTATATTTAATGACAGTCAAAAAAACGCGTAAAATCAAGGGCTTTTGGTACAGCATAAATGACATTTCAGACACATAACAAGACAAAATAGACACATTATAATCGAGATGCATAAATAGGTGGAGTAAAGCAAGACAAAACAGACACATTATAAGACAAAAAAGATAAATGTCTTGTTCCCTAGCTCAAAACCTAGTAAAAACGCGATAGTAGTAAGCTATTAAGAGATAATAAGACAAAATAGACACATAGGAAGACAGATTAGACACACAACAAGACAATGTAGTGATTTTGTCTGAATGCGACAATTTGGACACGTGGAAGTGAAATAATCAGAAAGCCCAATAAACTTACCAACTTTTCATTTGCCGATTAAAACCAAATAAGATATAATCTAAGGCAAGGCAAAAAAATGTCTTGTCGTACAGGGAGAATATTATGGCAGTTAGAAAACTAGATGCAAATGGTAATTACAGGCTATTTGATTCGAAAACGCAACAATTTATAGATGAAGAGCCACTAGCAAGTCCGCTTGGGCAGATTGAACATCAAACTTCACTCAGTGCTTCTGGCATGGTTGTTGATGTTGATGATGTTAAAGCAGCGGAGGTTGATGAGACTGGACTTACAGTCTCAGGGGAGGATGAGGCTCAGATTAAGGCTTTCATAAAAGAAGCCATTTCTATTGATAATTTCATCGAGACATTCAATGAAAATTCTCATTTAACTCTTTTAAAACTTCTTGCTTTGCAAGATAACAAGCATCCATTAAAAAAGGGTGGCGTAAATATTGCATATCGAACCGATGCATTGATTATGCACTGCAAAATGGAGTTTTCTGCAGAGGAAAATGTAGTATTTGATGCGATATTAGGCACTATGTCTACATTTCCAGAAAACAGAGCTTACCGTATTTCTCCTACAGATTTTGTTAAGTTTTCTAAATATGACAATGTTCAAACTCTATATCGAACCTTTAGAAGTGGAACCAAAAAGCTTAAAGATAGAAATCTAGTATTTGACGAGCTGGGTCCAGATGGAAAGGACGATATTGAAGTACCATGGTTTAATGTTCTTAGATACCACAATGCGACAAAAGACGAAAATGCCTTCATTGAATTTGTTCCATCAGACTTCTTTAAAGATTTAGCACTTTGTTCTCAGATTGTACATGGCGCTTATGGAGCTCTGGAGGTTACAACTCAGCTCAGAGGAAAGTATACTATTGCACTATATTGGTTTTTAGAGAACAAAAAAGACTACAAGACGTATCAAACTGCGATTCCGGGTGTCTTTGAGATGTCAATGGAAGAATTAAAGCATCAATTCTCGATACCACAGTCATATGGCAAAACAGATATGGAACGTCGAGTGCTTGAACCTGCAAAGGCAAGTATCAACAATGTTCAGGAATGTGATTTTACGTTTGACTATTCGCCATTGAAGGCTAATGGAGCTGTGGCTGGATATAGATTCATAATTACGAAGAAAAATTATATTGACGCAAAGCCTGAAGAAGTGAAAATTATTGATGTGGATCCATTTGAGGATCAGATAAAAATGCTTCTTGGAATGACAGGAATAGTGTTTGATAGTAATGAAATATCAAATATTTATAAATGTGCTAAGCGCAATAACAGAGATGCGGCGTATATGATGCAGGTTATTTCTGGCTTCAAAGCGCGAATGGACAACGAAGAACTTGCGGATGTTGAGGATAGAGTTGCATATCTTTGCACAATGATTGAAAATGGCACAAGTTCAACAATAAAGGATAATTCAAAAAAGAAGGCAACTACAGCCTTTAACAATTTTTCTCAGAGAGATGTAGACTTGAGTGAACTCGAGAAAAAAATGTTAAATCGTTAGAAAATTCAGAAATAGAACACAGAAAATACATAATTAATTGAAAAAAGATTGCAATGTTGCATTAAGTAATTTTTGATGCAAGATATTGAAAAGTGAGGCGTAAAATCTACTAAGAAATGTTGATTTTACGCTCTTTTTATTTAACAGATAGTCTTGCATAAATTATTAATAATACTCTCTTCACAAAATAAGCACAGAAATATACATTTTATGTAGTATTCTCGATAATAGGATACATATATTCTATTGTGAAGAATAATTGACAATATATTACTGTTTGGAGAGGGGTACACATAAATGGGAAAAACTGATAAGCAAACAAGACAAAATGGTTCTGGTAGTGTATCTAAAAAGGATAGTGTAAAAACAAGATTAATCTCGGCTATGCTTCTAGTTGCAGCTGTACCACTTATTATTGCTGTAGTAATTAGTTATATTACTTCTACGACAAAGGCAAAGGCTGATGCCATTGATTCACTTGAATGGCAAGCATGGTATGTTGAAGCTGCCATCGTTACCGTCATTCAGAATAATCAATCGTCGATTACATTTTTCGCAGATTCTCCAACTACAATTGCATTTATGAAAGGCGAGGAAGTTGATTTAGACGAGCTCAAGGAACAAATGCAATCTTTGGATGAATACTTGGCAGATGGAAATGTGTTAGTTCTTACTAATTCTCAGGGACAGATGCTTCTCAGAGATGATGATGGAAAGCTGACAGATATTAGTGAAAGAGAATTCTTCCAAGAAGCGATGAAAGGTAGTTTTAATGTTTCAAACATTATTATCAGTGCTTCCACTGGCGTTAGAAGTATTAGTATGGCTGCGCCAGTAATTGATCCTGATACAGGAAAGGTTCTTGGAACAGTTCATAGAAATTATAATCTAAATGATTTTCACAAAATATTGGCAGAAGAATGTGACGAGGGATTTGTGGTTGACCGAAATGGTGACATGGCTGCACACTCTCAGTATGAAATAGGACCAGATGATGAAGTTCCTAATTTTAGCTCGTCTCCTTATATGAATACTGAGGAGATTGAAGGTTCATACAGATCTACAGCAGCGGGCTACCCTACATACCTTGCATATGCAAAAGACTCATTGTCTGGTTTTACAGTATGTGTTGCTAAAAGAGAGGCCGCAGTAATGTCCACTGCAAAGCAATCTGCATATTTGGTAATAATCATAGGAGTAATATTATTAATTATTGTTTTGGTTTTTTCATTTACATTAGCGAATGGTTTTACAAAACCAATTATTGCCGTTAATGATTCATTAGCACAATTAGCTGACGGTAGTTTTAGTGAGATAAATGATTTCACAAACAGAAAAGATGAATTCGGTGAGATTGTACGTAATACAAATTCCGTTATAGGAAAGTTAAATGAGATAGTGGGGCATATTAAGAGCTCTGCTCAGTCTGTAGGCGAATCGTCTGAGGAATTAGCTGATATGGCATCTCAGATTGCGGCAACTACAGAAGGCGTTTCCAATGCAGTGCAGGAAATTGCAACGGGAGCAATTCAGCAGGCGGAAGAGATACAGCAAGCAGCAGAGAATGTTGGAAGAATTACAGATGCCGTAGGTGGAGTACAAAACTCCACTGAAGATGTAGAATCAATTGCAGGAAGAATGAAAGAAGCATCGGAGTCATCGAGTACCTCACTGCTTAATTTACAATCTTCAAGTAGTGAGATGACAGAAAAGATTGAGGATATTGCTAGAACAATTTCAGCAACGCAGAAAGCTGTATCCGATATAAATGAGAGGGTAGAAGGAATTTCTGGTATTGCAGCTCAGACTAATTTGCTTTCATTGAATGCTTCCATTGAAGCAGCAAGAGCTGGTGAAGCTGGAAGAGGTTTTGCAGTTGTAGCTGAGGAAATTAGAAAACTGGCAGATGACTCAGAGAATCTTGCCCAGGAAATAAGACAGGTTATGGATATACTTTTACAGGAGGCACAGCAGGCAGTATCTGCAGCTGGACTCGTAAGACAAGGTAACATTGAGCAACAAGAGGCGCTTGGAGAAACCTTGGCATCTGTAAATGGTATGCTTTCAGATATTGAAGAGACAGTATCGGGTGTTAAGAAGATAGCCGGAGGGGCTAGTACTTGTGTAGAATCAAATGATGTTGTATCAGATGCTATGTCATCTCTGTCGGCAATTTCACAGGAGAATGCCGCATCATCAGAGACAACAGGTGCATCAGTACAAGAACTTTCTGCAACGGTATCAAATCTTGCAGACTCAGCTAGAGGTTTAAAGAACATTGCAGAAAAGCTTAATAAGGAAATGGAATTTTTCAAATAGAATGTTTTTAATTATAGTCCTAGTCCAATCTTTTGCAGTTGAAGGGTGAATAAGAGTTGTCCAAGGAAAAAGTGAACTAACATGCAAACCCATAGATTTTTTGTTTTGCGATAGATGAAGTTCATAAATAGTACGAACAATGCGGTAAATACTATCATTGGAAAACCATATAGATAGTGCATGGCTCCAAAAAACAGTGCAACCACGGAAACAGATTTATGTTTTCGATGGTTGCCCACAAGGAGCGTACGCATGCCATCGTAACCCATCACATTTGTACAGTATTCCTGCCAAAAGGCAGTAAAAGGATAAAGAATAGTATTAGTTGTGATTCTTCCAGGCATTAATCTTCTAAAATAGAAAAAGGGTTGTGCTCGATTTAAAAGTTCTGGAGCAACTTGTAGAATCGCCCATTTCAGCCCAATCATAAGGCTGCCAAACAGCAAGCATAGAAAAAGACCTACTGTTAGAGCATGCCATATTTTTTTCTTATTAACCTTCAGTGGTGCAATCAGAAAGTCTGTTGGCACTTTTCTAGCTAAAGGTATAAGCGTACAAATGGCTAGAAACAATCCCACATAATTTCCAATTTTATAAATAGGGTTTGATTTAAAGAATTGCTCTAATGCGGAATTAAAGATGATATATAGCGACATATAAGTTAGAAACGCTATAAGAAGATATTCCGAATATTGCTTTTTGTCTGTAGTCTTGAATGCCTCTGTTTTAGTGCCGTTTTCCATAACAAATTATCCTTTGGTATTACTTATGCACAATATACCAAAATAAAGAATAATGGTACAATAATAGTGCTATATGTATTTTAGCACTATTTTAGATATTTTTGATGATTTTTTAGTAATATTAGAAAGAAATGAAAAAGAACAAATTGCACAAATAGAACTAAAAAGATTAATATAGTAAAATGCACAAAAGAAACACTTTAAACGAATTAGACAAATAATGCAAAAACAACTAAATTCATTAGTTTAATCAGGAGAGCAATAATATGATAGGAATAATGTATGGAATAGGCGTGGGCCCTGGTGATCCAGAACAGATGACATTAAAGGCAGTCAGAGCAATAAAGGAGTCAGATGTTATTTGCCTACCAAGAGCTGATAAGGAAAAATGTAGAGCATATCAGATAGCGCTTGGCGCAGTTCCAGAATTAAGATATAAAAAGATAATTAGCTTAGATTTTGAAATGACAAAAGATGAGGCTGCTTTGGAAATGATGCATAAAGAGTTTTATCAGCATTATAAGCAGTTGATATTAGAAGGTTATAATTTAGGATTCTTAACAATTGGAGATCCGACAATCTATTCTACCTTTGGATATATAATGAAGTTGGCCAAAGCTGACGATATCGAAGTGGAAATAGTAAACGGAGTAACATCGTTTTGTGGTACAGCTGCAGCAAGTGGAATACTTATAAGTGAGAGAGAAGAGAATATACATATTATATCTGGACAGGATGATATAGAAGAAGCTCTTATGTTATCTGGAACCAAGATAATAATGAAAAGCGGCAAGAATATTGCCGCTATAAAAGAAAAACTTATTGAATTGGAATTACAAGGTCAAATATCAGTTTGCGCTGTTATAGACTGTGGGATGGAGACTGAGCAAATATTTAGAAGCGCAATGACTATCCCAGATAACAGTCAGTATATGATGACAATTATTGTAAAAACAAATTTTTAATAACGTTGGTGGCGTCTTCGACACGTTCGCTATTAACGACAACGTCACAGAGCTCCTTATTTTGGAGCTCTTTTTCCATAGAAAGCCAACGATACTTGATTGCCTCGTTATCCAGATTTTTGCTTAGAATCTTATCAATCATAAATTCGTGGCTGGCTTTACAGAAAATTAATACAACAGGATATTCCTTTTTCATTGCAATGGCACCAGTGATATCAGTAGGTATAACAGCGTTCAATCCTGATGCAAGAGCTTTCTCGATAGCATCTTTAGGAATACCATAGCGATTTCCAGCATATACTGTATGGGAGATGAATTTAAGGCTTGAGAATTCCTTTTCTGAAACTTTATCATGATTTTCTGATGCAACACCAGTAGTAACAGAGTGAATTCTCATGGCAAATCCATCAGCTGACAAACGGTCAGCAATTTCATTTTTGTTGCAGCCACTAGGGCCAATTAGTGCAAGAACAGATGGAACAGTAGGTTTCACCTTTTTGCTGGAAGCATTGATAATCTGATCCACTAAAATAAAGAATTCTGAATAGTCATTTACTGCAAGTATACCGGAAAGATGTGAGTTCCATGGACGGCGCATTAATATAGGATATTTTGCTTGACTTTTCAATATATTGTGTCCACCATCATCCAATTGAAAATCTACCTTAACCGTTTGCTTTGAGAAGGTTAAGATAACATTTTCTAAAGGAAATTCAGGGAGCTGCTCAGCAATTTGTTCGTAGCGAAGGCCAGCATATTTTGGAGATACCGCAGTGTTAATATATACATCTCCTATCTCCATCAATTTATATATGAAGGTTTTCGCTTCATCAGATATTTTTTGCTTTCGAAGAATGCGTTCATCGTCGTAATATTTAGCGATAATAGATTGTTTTGAACCATCCTCGCCATTACCCCAAGATTTAATATCATTTATTGTGGCATCAAGACCAGGGTTTTCTTCATTTGCAAGCTGTACAGCGATGCCGCAGAATGGAGCCAAGACATCGTCAAAATCAATTTCAAAGCTATAAGTTCTCATTATTTATTCCCCTCACAATTTGTGTTTCTTCATTATAATACATATTACTTGATACCTACAATTAATTATTCATGTTCATTTTTTCACATCTATGTAGTAATATTTATTCCAATGGGATTAACGATTATTTCCTATTTATTATATATGAAGGTAGGTTACAGAAATGATAAAACTGATAGCAACAGATGTTGATGGAACTTTGGTTAAGGATTCTTCGCCAGAGCTTTATCCTGAAATGATAGAAAAGATTAAAGAACTTCGAGAAAGAGATGTAGTAGTCTGTATTGCAAGTGGAAGACAGTTTACTAGCATGGAGAAGATGTTTAGAGAGGTCAAAGATGATTTGATCTTTATAGCTGATAATGGAGCGCACGTGAAATGTCGTGGAAATGATATGCATGTGGCAAAGATGAATGAAGAATATCTTCCAGAGTTAATTAATCAGCTCAGATCGTTTGAAGGGTGTGAACTGATCTGCGAAGCACCAGGACTTACATATATAGAATCTCGTAATCAGGATTTTATCGATTTCATTAAAAATCAATATAGATGCGATTATAAAGTTGTAGATGATGTTCTTGCTGAGGGCAATGATATTATTAAAGCTTCTATATTTAGAAGACCATCAATCAGACGGATTGGGGAAGAGATACTGATTCCAAAATGGAGCGAGCGTTTAAAAGTGACAATGGCTGGCGAAGATTGGGTGGACTTTATGGACAAGTCCGTTGATAAAGGAAATGCACTTAAATTCATTCAGAACTTCTTTGGTATTAAGCCAGAGGAAACAATGGTTTTTGGTGATAATAATAATGATATAGGAATGTTAGACAGGGCAGCAGAGAGCTATGCTGTTGAAACAGCTCCAGATGCGGTAAAGGCACATGCAGCTCACATCTGTCCATCATGGAAAGATAAGGGAGTATATCAAATTCTCAAGGATTTATAAAATATTCGTGATATAAGTAAATTGGATGAATAATTAACACAATTCAAACAAAAACTGGTTTTGGGGTAAATAGAGCTACTTTAAAAAATATGCAAAAAACACTTTACAACCTGCAATCAGGATGATATTATAATCGAGCACTGAGGGACAACAAGTCACACACAGCAAAAGAAATAAACGAAGATTGATAACTGAACAGTGAAACAAACCTTGAATTAATACGAGTTTTTATAACATGTATCCTTGAAATTCATTTAAGTTTCTTAATGAAACGAAACCTTTATTAGTAAACAAGTCAGTTTTGTGCTGACCTGGAATTGAACTCAAGCAACTTGAAGTTGCTTACATATTTAACATGAGAGTTTGATCCTGGCTCAGGATGAACGCTGGCGGCGTGCTTAACACATGCAAGTCGAACGAAGCAGTTTATTACGATCCCTTCGGGGTGACGATTTACTGACTGAGTGGCGGACGGGTGAGTAACGCGTGGGTAACCTACCTTGTACAGGGGGACAACAGTTGGAAACGACTGCTAATACCGCATAAGCGCACAGCTTCGCATGAAGCAGTGTGAAAAGTTTTTTCGGTACAAGATGGACCCGCGTCTGATTAGCTAGTTGGTGAGGTAACGGCTCACCAAGGCGACGATCAGTAGCCGACCTGAGAGGGTGACCGGCCACATTGGGACTGAGACACGGCCCAAACTCCTACGGGAGGCAGCAGTGGGGAATATTGCACAATGGGCGCAAGCCTGATGCAGCGACGCCGCGTGAGCGAAGAAGTATTTCGGTATGTAAAGCATACATAAATCGAATGTTAACCCTACAGTTTTCTTGAAGTCCTCTTAGTGAAATATATCCTTCACTCATAAAACCGAATAGTACGGTTTTCAACATTTTGACTGGATTATATCTGATTCTGCCAAGCTTATGCTCTGGCACATTTTTCAGATACTTCTCAAGATTCATACCTCCCACGAGTTCGTCAAAAGTAAAAACCGGATCACAGATATCCAAGCAATCTGAAATAAAAAATGGTAAAACGCCCTGATTTAGAGTATTATAAGAATTGGTTTGATTGATCATGGTAATATTTTACCATGAAAAAAGAGAAGTAATCGGCTGTTTCCAGCTATTACTTCTCTTTTTTTCATGAGCTGATTATTTCACAGCCCCTTTTAATCAAATAAACTCATTTGCTGATATCTCTCAGGCAGTTCATTCATATATTCAAAACACTCCTTTGGTGTTGACATAATACCGTTACTCTTGCAAATATTTTTAAAAACTCTCGTTAACGCTTGTGAATTAGGGCTTGGCAATTCATATGCATTTCCATATGCATTTATGTAACGCTCCTTCATTCCCGGGAAATGCTTATCCAGCGCCGCGTAATAATACTCCCTATCTCCATCACGAAGTGTGAGCCCCATTCCAAAATCTATAACTCCTTTTACTCCTACGCGGGCGCACTCATTTAGGATAGCTGTGATATTTTCTTCTGTATCATTTATATAAGGAAGTATTGGTGTGAGCCACACAATCGTAGGAATCCCTCGCTCCTGCATCTTCTCAAGCACCTCTATACGACGCTTTGTATTACAAACATTGGGTTCCAGAATCTTACATAACTCATCGTCATAAGTTGTAAGAGTTATCTGCACTATGCATTTTGCGTTTCTATTGATTTCATCAAGCAAATCAATATCTCGTAAAATCCTGTCTGATTTTGTCTGAATCGCCAAACCGAAACCATTCTCTAAAATGATTTCCAAGCACTTCCTTGTCAGCTGCAATTCCTCTTCGCAATGCATATAAGGATCTGACATTGCCCCGGTTCCAATCATGCACTTCTTCCGCTTTGACCTCAAAGCCATTTCCAGCAGTTCCGGTGCATTCTGCTTCACCTCAATATCCTCGAAGGCATGGGTAAACTGATAGCATTTGCTTCTGCTATCACAATAGATGCAACCGTGTGTACATCCTCGATATATATTCATTCCACAGTGTCCCCCACTGGTGGTTAGAATTCCCTTTGCATCAACAAAATGCATATTTCAGCCCCCGGTTATTACTTCAAATTTTTAAGAAACAACTTTATATCTCAGTCTTATGTACGAACAATCAAGCACTTCACAGCTTTCCAATTCCAACACTCCAAGTGCAGATAATTCGTTCGCCTTTGTTATCGCGCTTCCATCAATCAAAGTAGATGTATTCTTTCCACCAATCAACACTGGCGCCACAACGATATCCACATAATCAAATAATTTTTCCCTAAGAAACATTCCATTGATTGTACCGCCACTTTGAATTGTTATCCTTTCGCAGCCATTCTTTTCTTTCAACTCAACTAGTGCTTCATAAAGAGATAATTCGTCCTGATATATAATATGTAGGTTTTCGGCTTGAACATTGTAAGCAGGATGATTCTTATTTGAAGTTATCAATACAAATTCTTTAGATCTTGCGCAGAAATATTTTACACCCTGCTCGATCAAATGACTGTTATCAAGAAGAACAAAGGACACTGGCGTCTTATCTGGCAGCTCTTTCTCATTCACGCCCATCTTCTCTTGAACTCTTCCTGTATTAAAGGACCACAAATCTGTAGTCTGCTCAATTTCATAATACTGCGAAAGCCCTTCCTTAAGCCCATCTATATTGGGAAAATCTTTATCGATATCCAACTCATCTGATGCCCCAGGGCTTATCTTCCCATCCACAGACATAATCATAAAAAGTGTTGTGATAGGTCTTCTAGTCTTATCTCTTCGATCCATTTTTTGTTCTAACATTATTACTTCTCCCTGTATTTATTTAGTTCCATAGGAAATGATATGACATCTTGCCGCTAGGCAAGCATCTGCGATGATATGTTTAGAGTCAACACCATAATCCTTAAGAAATCAATCCCTTTGTAGCTACTTTCTCTCGGAACTAACGGCATCAGCATCTGAGCCAAAAATCCATAACCACAACCAAAATCTATAATCTTTACAGGCTTATCTATCTTCCACACACATTTAACAAGGAATTCAAAATAATCATTGTTCCACATATGCTGTCTGGTGCTTGCTAAGTAATCTTTTTCTTGTCCCCAATCCTTCATGTCTATTGTCCCTTAAATATCCTTCGCCCTTATAGCCTATCATTTTGAAATAGTATACTAAATCCTAAGTTTGTTGCATAGTTTGATTATAGCAAAAACTCCTTTATTTTCTGCTCCACCAGCTTAATGTCTATAGGCATGTCTGCGGATTCCATTGTAGTAATCAAGTCTTTGCCTAGAATGTACCCATTCTTCTCATAATTCTGTATCTTTAAAAATTCTTTGTAGCATACTCCATATCTGAAACAATTCCTAAATGCTCCCAATATATTGTTTTTCTGGTTCTGACATTTAAGACAACAAAATCCGGATACACAGTGTTATATCCTAGCTCCAGCATTGGCTCATACTGATATGGCACACCGTACTTATCCAACGCATCAGCTATAATCTTTTCTGATTTAGAGCGCACCATTTCACCACGGTTTATCTGATACATTCCTTCTTCTGGATATGTGTTCTGCATACCTGGATGTTCTTCATACCATCTTTCTATGAACATCTCATTAGTCTCTATTATGGGTTCGACTAGTCGCTTACGTCCGTCAATCAAATTCGAATATATACCAGTAATATCGTCAATATCATATAAGTTTAGGAATCTGCTCAAACGCATCTGTAAATCTATAAGTTTTTTATTTACAGCTAAATCGTAATCTCTTTGTATAAGTTTCTTTACAGTTTTGATTTCCTCGATATTCATATACTTTCTTATACCAAGAGTTTTATCTATGTAGTAATACTGCACACTTCCATTACATTTAGATAAATGAATGTGCCCCGAAGGTGCATCTTTATATTTTGCAATATTCTTGTTAGACAGTTTTATCAAACCATTTAATTCCTTAAGTTGTTCTTCTAGATGATACTTATAATTCTCCATTAAACCTCCAAAAATCTTATTTTTTTCAAGATACAGTTTTTTTAAAAATCCTCAGAAAAACACTGTAGTGCTCAAGCTCGTCAAACTATCTGTTACAGTGTTTTTCAATGTTTCTCTCAAAAACACTGTATCAATTTTCTTATATACAACATCAATACCGTTTTATTTGCATTTCACCCCAAAAACACTGTGCCACAAAATCTAAACTTACAGTGTTTTTTCATAAAACTATCAAAAAAACTGTACTTCCATTTTTTTCACAAGTCCAATAAGCTTCCTTCTACAGTTTTATTTGGTGAATATCCAAAAAACACTGTAAAATGCCTTGTTTAGCTCTTGTTTAATAAGGATAAACTGTGACGAATAGCCACAAAAGTGATAAAAATAGATGTATTTTCATAAATTATTTATAAATATAACGTGCGTGTTTCAATTTGTCAACTTGCAATCAAAATTCTTTTATCCGTCGTATATGCGCCGTCCTCCAATACCAAATAAAAACTACTTTCCAATAAATAGAGCTCTGTACAAAGGCTCTTTCCCTAAAAAAGAACTCGTGATTCAAAAATCACGAGTTCCAATATCCCCATGCTTTACTTTCTTTTGGCGCTTTAGCCTAGTCCCTATTATCATCTTTTGTGTCATCAACAGGTCTATCCCTCATGAGGTATTCTTTATCATCATCTATCATTTTAAGCATGATATCCGCAAACTTCGGGTCAAACTGGCTGCCTTTGCCCTTCTCTATCTCACCTCTGACTATTTCCTGAGGCAGAGCACCTCTGTAGCTACGGTTACTGGTCATAGCATCATAGGCATCCGCCACAGCAATCATTCTGGCCTCTTCAGGTATATCATCCCCCGAAAGTCCCTGTGGGTATCCTTTGCCATCAAATCTTTCATGGTGCCATTTAGCACCTGCTGCAAGCTCCGGCATCTCTTTGATATTATCCAGAATCTTCGCACCAATTCCAGGGTGTTTTTTTATGCAGGCAAACTCCTCATCTGTAAGCATTCCTGGTTTATTAATAACTTCATCAGGAACTCCAATTTTTCCAACATCATGGAGAAGTCCCATCATGAAGATTTTCTCCTGCCTCTTCTCATCATAGCCATATCTTTTGGCTATCTCTTTGGAATAATCTGCCACTCTTCCAGAATGACCATTCGTATATTTATCCTTGGCATCAATGGCATCCGCAAGGCTTTCTACCACGTGGATGAAAAGATTCTCATTTTCTTTGGTCTTCTCCTCAACCATGCCTTCAAGGTTCTTCTGCAGCCTGACAAGTTCCACGGCATGCTTTACCCTGAGCACAAGAACATTGGCAACAAATGGCTTTCTGATAAAATCCATTGCTCCAAGGGATAGGCCCCTTGTCTCGGCATCTTCATCCTCATTGGCAGTCAGAAAGATTACCGGTGTATCTCGCCACAAACCCTCACTCTTTTTCAGCTCCTTAATAACCTCGAAGCCATCCATCTCAGGCATACTTATATCCATTAGTATAAGCTCTGGCGGGGGGTTATCCTTCATGTGCTCAAAAAGTGCTTTTCCGGATTTGAGCGCAACCACCTTAAACCCTGCACCTGTAAGGGTGTTCCAGGCTCCTTTAAGAATTATAGGGTCATCATCAACAACTATAATCTGTGGAATCATTTTCACCTCCATAAGGCATTTCCTTCCATCTATGATTTTAAACCCGTTTATACATCAACTTTATAGTGATATACTCAACCTATACAAACATTGAAACAGCCCATGGAGGAACCGTTCAATGAACATTAATATTCCAGGTATCGATACAGAAAAAGCAATAAAAAACGCTGGTTCTGAGACGCTTTTCACTGAGCTTCTTGGGGATGTCTACAAGCTCATGGATACGAAAATTGAAAAGGTCGAATCTTATCTTTCACAAAAAAACATCCAAAATTACACTGTAGAAGTTCACTCTCTCAAGACCACCTGCCGCATGATTGGCGCCATGGACCTTGGCGAAGATTTCTATACCCTTGAAAAGCTTGGAAAAGAAAACAATCTGCAGCAAATTGAAAAGCTTACTCCAGCGGTTTTAAACTCTCTTAGGTCGTTAAAGCCTTACCTTGAGCCATTCGTTTCAAAAAATGAGGATGCTAAGACTGACTTCGACAAGGCCACCGTTTCAAATATCCTAAATAGGCTCATCTCTGCAATAGACGATTTTGATCTCGGTGCTGCTGAAGATGCAGTAAAGCAGCTATTATCCTATAACTGTAATGAAGCGCTCGCTGGCAAGCTGGATGCGTTGGATAAGCACGTCACCAATCTTGACTACGAAGATGCAAAAGAGGTGGCAAAGCAGATACTTGCTAGTCTCTAAGTGACTTTAGTCAGTTGGTATTGTGCCATAGCCTTCCACTGCTTCCTCCACTGTCATTTTTCCATTTATCACCGCATAAGCCGCGGCCCTGAACTGTTTTACTGCAGTGTCCATTATTTCTATATCCCCAAAATTGACAGTCCTTTCTTCTGGGAAACCTGAAAGTGAAGCATATACTTCATCAAGGGAATAATCCTTTGTTGGAGTTATAAGTCTCTTCTCCTGTGCCATAAGACCAAGCTCTTCTTCATTTGTAAGAAAGCGGATAAACTCATTTGTCATATCAAGGTTTGCGCTATTCTTATTTATACAGAATAATAAATTCATAGAATCCATATAATAACCACCTTCATCTCCTGAAGGTGCTACATAAAAATCGTACTCAAAAGGATTTGCCTCAAATGCTTCTGACTTACTCTCGCGCTTTTTTGTTCCAGAAACAACATCTCCAGAACAAAGCATCATAGGAACATCCCCTTCGAAGAATCTCATTATTACTGCATTGTAATCGTCCTCTATTTCAGCCGTGCACTTATCAATATCTATGCAGCCGTAATCCACCAACTCCTTCAGCCTGCTTAATGAAGCACGCATAGCTTCACCTGCTGAAGGCACCAGATTATTCAAATCATCCTCAATACTTCTATCATCCTTTATGTTTTTGGCGAACATTGGATATGCAAAGGCATAGCCGATTCCCGGTGTCGTGGAGGTATTGCTGCCCATTACAGGGGATTCGTAACCAGCGGCCTTAAGCTTATCGCAGGTATCCTTTAACTCCTCAAATGTATCTGGTACATCAAGGCCTTCTTTTTCAAAGATATCCATGTTTACAAGCATCCCGTAAGAGGTTGCAAATACTGGAATTGCCAGTATTTCGTTGTTTTCCATCTCCCATCTAAGTCCTTCACGGATGCAATCAAGATTAATCTCAAGCTCTGGAGCAGAGAGAACCTCAGCACCATCAAACAAGGAGTCAAATCGTTCGTCTCCATACATCCATGGCTGTACCACATAGATATCAGGCGTCTCCTGCCCAGCCAGAGCCTTTGCTATAGTATTGGTGTAATCATCAAGGTAGGTGTACTCTAGCTCGCCATTAGGATAGTAAGCATAGAATCTTTCAAATTCACTTTCCAAGGATTCAAAATTAGAATAAGTTCCCACAACCGAAAGCTTAAACTCAGTGTCTGACTGGTATTTAGGAGAAAACTCTTTGTTTGCTCCCTCTTGTTGACCTTGGCTTTGCTCTGTGCTTTGGCTTTCATTCTGTTTTGGCTCCTGAGTCTGGCCACAGCTGACAGTACTTAGAACCAATACCGTCATAAGGATTAGTGAAGTAATTGTATTATTTCGTCTATTCATGTTCTCTCCTTTCTGTATCTGTAGTTTCAATGGCTTCCTGCTTCTGCAGATAAGACATTGCCTGCTCTTCTGATTTAACTAACACCACGTTATATTTATCTGTTAAGCGAGCCCTTATCTTCTTTAAAAATCCCACATTCTCACTGACCACAAGGATACTATGCAGGTTCTCGTCTTTGCTCTTTTCTTTGCTCTTTTCTTGTTTCTCTTCTGCTGCCATATTTTCTACATTAGTCACCAGGTCCTGAGGCAAATATGTAAGTAACATATTCTCAAGTTTATTTGTATCAATTGGTTTAGTCAGATAGTCATCAAAGCCTGCATTTATATAGGTTTCACGCATACCTGAAATTGCATTTGCGGTAAGACAAATCACTGGCGTCTTCTGATTAGGAGTGTCGCTGCACTCTTTCATCTCCTTAATAGTTTCGATTCCATCCTTATCCGGCATCATGTGATCTAAGAAAATTACATCGTAGAAATTCCGCTTAAATAGGGCGATGCAGGCATCCCCACTATCTGCTGTATCTATCTGCATCTTTGTGTCACCAAGCAGACTAACAAATACCTTCAGGTTAATCTCATTGTCGTCCACCACCAATATTCTGGCCTTAGGCGCTGCAAACTTCACTCGGTAAAGCTCCCTGTTGTTCATGAGCTGCTTAACAGCTGAAGCAAACTCGCCAATTGGCTCCCACTTCACCACTTTTTGCTTCAGCTCAAAAGAAATTTCAGAGCCTTTTCCGTACTCACTTTCCACTTGCAGCTTACTACCCATCATATTAAGAAAACTCTGAGCTATAGCCATTCCAAGTCCCGTACCTTCTATATTTCGATTATTCTTTTCTTCTATTCTCTCAAAGGCTTTAAACAATCGGTCTAAGTCTTCTGTTTTAATTCCTACACCAGTGTCCTTCACGCTGACATGAAGATTTACATAGTCTGTGGCAGCTTCACATTTACTGCAGGCTATAGAAAAAACAACTTCACCCTCTTTAGTATATTTAACAGCATTTGAAAGAATGTTAGTTATAACCTGCTTAATTCTTATTTCATCGCCCTGTAGTAGCGTTGGTATATTAGGATCAACCTCAAGCCTAAGGCTAAGCCCTTTTTCATCAGCCTTTCTCTGAACCATGTTTACAAGATCATTCAACAGTGATGTAAAGTTATACTCCACATTAATAATTTCCATTTTGCCTGCTTCAATCTTGGAAAAGTCGAGAATATCATTAATGATTCCAAGTAAGGTATTACCTGCGGTCCTGATATTCTCAGAGTATGTCAGTATTCCCTTATCCTTACTGTCTCTTAGTATCATTTCATTCATGCCTAAAATTGCGTTCATAGGCGTTCTGATATCATGAGACATTGTTGAAAGGAAGTAGGATTTCGCTTCATTTGCCTGGTTTGCAGCCTCTGCTGCCACTGACAGCTTTCGATTAAATTTAAGAAGAATTGCCAGGTTAAAATGAAGAAGCACGACCAGTCCCAACGATACAATTCCCAAAAGAATCCAATCTATCGACCTGTTTGCCATCAGCTCCTTCGCTGGAATATATGCCACCAGGAACCAGTAATCCAAATTACTTAGAGGCGCATAGGCTATAACACTGTCCTCACCTTTGGAGTTACGGATATGCATAGAACCAATGTCATTGCGAATTGAATCTACAACCTTGTTATATTCCTGAGTAGACATAGGATTGTAGGATTTGAAATACTCAAAGAAATTGCTGTTTTTCAGTGACTTTCCGTGAATCATATAATCTCCATCCCAATCGATAAGAGATATTTCCACGTTTTCATATTCACCCTTCAAAAAAACAAGCTTGTGCTCTAGACGGCTCACAGGAACAACACGAAGTAGCAGGCCCTCTCGCATAGTGCCTGTTTCATCATCTACAACCTTCACATTATTCAAAAAGGCGATAGACTGCACGCCACTCAATGGGTTGGTATAAGCTCTTGTCAGGTTTACAACACCATCTACATTACTGATTTCAAGATTTTCAAAAATATTAATATGGGAATAATTTACTGAGTAATCTGATGCGTCGGTAGAACTAGCAGTAGTGGAAATGCCCGCCATTGACCCATCATCAATATAGATAAGATGTCCTGAAATTTCAGGAGATATTTTTGCTTTTCTTATATATGAAATTGCCTCCTCAACAGTCATAGGAGTGCCTGCCTCCGCAGACCTGTTGATGTAATTTGACCATATATCACACAGATGCTGTTCATCCTCCAAATAGTTGGAGATAATCTGCTCTGTGGTAGTTGTCATCTTCTCAAAAGACGCAACAGAAGTACGGTTTGACTCTTCTGCCCTATCATTGGCATATTTAAAGATAATGAAAAGAATCAAACCTACTATCAAAATATTAATAATGATAATATATCGTTTCTTCAATCTGCGTCCTCTGTAAACTCCAAATCGTTATACAAACTAACACAAATTTATTTTATCATTTACTTATTTTTATATTGTTAAAAAAGTATGATTGGAGTGTTATTATTGCCCCCGGCGTATAAACGGCTCCCTAATATCCTTGTTCAATAGCTCACCATAGGCATCAACCTTACGGAAAGTATTCCCCATCATCTTATTATTTCGATATTCTCGGCCATAGCAACATATCGGCCCCATTATCGGCTGCCTCAGATATTGCATCAATTATAAGTTGTGAATTCCTATCTACCTCACCGTTTATTGCTCGCTTCTGATCCCTGACCTGTATGTGAGCCTGGGTGAAAATTATAATATTGATTTGGGACCTGTTCCATTCTCTGCAAATCCTGCTTAAGCATATCAAGTGCATTGGCTCTAGTCTCTGGCTTTGCCGAGCAAAGATTCATGGTGTAGCTGGCGTCCCATTGCTTCATATCCGTTTGTCACTGATAAGTGACAGCCTATATATATCATTAAAAATCTCCTTACTAGTCATATTTTTCCGATGAGCTTATGCTTCCTCAACAAACATTCCGGTAAGTCTTGGTACATTAAATCGGCTTACAAACAAATCGCATTTACATAGAAATGTGAAAAAGGCGTGATGTCCTTCACCTGCAAATGATTCATAATTTGCCTGCCCCTTTGACAGGATAACATCTGCATTATCTATTGCTTTTTGCGCTTGCTCTGGAAGCCTTTTATAGACAGTTCCTGCAATCTTCTCACCATTTGTAATTACGGTAAATTCATCTGTCAAACCAACATATTTTGCATCTTCCATTGTGGCATCATTATAAGCTTCGCCACCTCGAACCATCACGGTAATATCTAGTTTTGGAAAACACTTTTTAAGCTGTCGCAAAAATAATTTATCCAGCACAATCTCTCCACAATTATCTGTGAGGAGCAAAAATGATTTTCCACTGCTGCACTGATTGCAAAAAGAATCAAATGTTGCCTGCTCATCAGCTCTCATGTCAGTGTCGTTGAATAGTTCTAAAAATGTATTTTCATCTACATTCTGCATCACACCAAAATCGATGTAGTTTCCAATTCGAGCCATCACAAGAGCAGTAGCAAGCGGATTATCGCTTGCTTCTATTTTCTCTTCTAAGCCCTGTTCCATGGAAAGTACTAAATCATTATATTTTTTATTAATGTCTCTAAAACTAGGCATTGGTCCAATGTATTTTTCATATGCCTTATTAAATGCAAAATTCATCTCTGCACTACATGCATTTTCATCACGATTATCAAGTATATTTTTAACCTCTTTTAAATATTCCTTGTCATCAGTCTTTAGCTGTTGTCTATCATACATGCATTTTGCACAACTTTGTGTCAGTTTCATTCAATATAGTCTCCTCTTCCATATGCAAACTCTTGGGCCTGCCTTGCAATTGATTATATCAAATCTAGCGTCAGCTGTTCATATCTCTCAGGCAAATCATTCATAAATCTGAAGCAATCATTAGGCTTATAAAGGATGTTATGAGCTTTGCAGGTGTCCTCAAAAAGTCTCATAAGCTTTGCATTGTTAGGACTTGGTACATTATAGGAATTACCATAGGTTCTAATGTATTTTTCTTTCAATCCTGGAAAATTTTTATCCAATGCCTCATAAAAATATTCCCTGTCACCTTCCCTTAGGGTCACGCCCATATCAAAGCAAATAATGCCCTTCACACCCACTCGGATGCATTCTTCAAGTATCGCATTTACGAAATGCATTTACTCCTCCATTGTCATTGATAATTCTACCTCATCCTCATCCACTACCCCAGTCTCTTTAAATCCAAGACCATGATATAGTTCTAATGCTTTATTATTCTCTAAATTACATGTTAGAGTCACTCTATCCGAGTTTCCAAAAGGCTTGGTTTTAATGTAGGCCATGACCTGCTTTAGAGCTTCTTTTCCATAGCCTTTGCCCTGATCCTTTTCGTCAATCATCATATGCCAGATGTTATATTCTGGAATGTCATAGTCGTAAATCACCATCACATAGCCAACCATCCTATCATCATTATAAATCCCAAATGGCTGACATTGGTCACGATATATATAGGCCTGCGCCAAGCTGCGTATTGGATGAGAAACGTATTTTTCCTGTCCTTCATCTAGCTTCAAATTAAATGCATCGATAAAGTTTTCTTCTGTTATTTTTCTAAGATTAATCATGTGAATCCTCCATAAAATGTTAATGCTAGTTCCTAAAGTCTTGTATGAACATCTATGAAGGCCTGTGAAATGTAAAAGAACTGTCCTTATTATACAAAAATACCGTGGCACCTAGCCACGGTAAATAGAATTCTTTTTATGAAACAACCGAGGCCTTCAACAGATATTCAGAAATAATATTTTTTCTATTCATCATAATTGAACACCTCCTCTTTCTTTGATTGTTTATAAAATGGATTATACACAGGTTTTATAAGTTGTGCAAGACAACATTAGAGTTTTAAAACTGCTATGGTTTCTTCTCCATCCATATCGCCATTTTCGACAAAACCATATTTTGCATATAATTTCTTGGCGGTTTCATTTTCTGGTTCATAAGACAGCCAACAATATTCTGCCCTTCCACATGGAAATGACTTGATAAAATCGAGCGCAAGCTTCACAGCTTGTGCACCATATCCCTTGTACTGATATTTTTTATCTATCATTAAGCGCCAAAGATTGTAATTTCCAGTTGCAATGGCTGGCGCATCATCCCAATAATCATCTTTATCAAAACCAATCATTAAGAATCCCACAGGAATATCACCATCATATATTCCAAATGGATATGCATATCCATGGGCGGTAATGGTTGTGTATGCCTCTATAATACTTGTATCATTACTAGCCACAAACTTCCTCTGAGAGTCCTCCACCGAAAGCTTCAATAACTCCCATACATTTTTTCCATTCACTGCTTCTAGTCGTATCATATTCATTATCTCCCAGAATCTCTTAATATGTATTCCACCTCATCAAGCTTGCCTGTAATATGATTTCTATTTCCGGTATGAACAAATCCCTGTCGCAAATACAGGCGCTCCGCGCCCTTGTTATTCTCTAATATCCATAGAGATGGGATTAGTCCCAACTTCTGAATCTTAGCAACAACATAGCCAAGCAATTGCGTTCCATACCCTTTGTTTTGCTGTGACGGTAAAACATATAAATCTTCTATAAGCCCCTCATTTATCGATACAACCGCAACTGGCTCTTTATCATAAAGCAGATAAAATTTGCTACCGTTTTTAATTTTTTCTCTGATATATTCCATCTGGTGCTCCACATCATGCTTTAAGATAAAAGCTTCATTACAAAATGCACGATGTGATTCCTGCCATGATATGGAATGAATCCTTGCAGCATCAGCTATGTTTTTTTCCGTTACTGGTACAATTCTTTTTCTTGCATCAATTAAAATAAAATCATCCACATTAAATACCTGCAATATTACCTCTAATCTTTTTCATAATATACGATATCCATTCTGCTGCCAACTCATATCTTGCGTTTTAATAATCCTCTTCTTCAAGAAGTATATTAGCTGTTTTTAGCAATTCCTCAGCTCTTTCATACTGGGTACCAGCTATTCTCCTCTTCCATCTTTGCTCCTACCCCTTTCGATTATTTTTTACATATAAAACATAAAGGTTAGGGCAAAAAAAGTGGTAGCACATAGGCTACCACCTTTTAAATGTTTTACACTTTTTTTCCAAAGCTATTATTGTATTTCAACCTCTACCTTATCTTTTCCGCCCTCATCGTCAGGCCACATGATAAGTGATTTAACTTCTTCTATATCTACAACTCTATCGAAGCATCTTGAGCAAACCGCATATTCTTTTGATTCATCAGCAAATCCATCAGAGCCGCCATTGGCTACGTATGGCATTCTTGTACCATCTTTCATCACAAATCCAGTAAACTGTGGAATTCCTAGGCAATCTTCGCTTGCCTCAAGTTTACCATTAACCTTGTAGTTTACAGTAATAGATACAGGCGATATATCAATAGTTGTAATAGTGCAATTGCTGTTTGGAACGTCCTTGTTTACCTTAATTGTTTGGCTATTACTAACAGTTGGAAATTCTAAAGCAAAATTCCAATTTCCTTTTACACGCTCATCGTAAGATGCTGCAGCTTTAAATACTCCAAGAGATGTGAAATCCACATGAAGTGTATTTCCCAAAATTGTATTCAATCCTTCTACAGCATGAATTTGAATTACATATTCTAGATCACCATTCTCATCAAGGTAATGTCCGATAAAACCATCCTGCTCTAGTGGTGAACCATCTTCATAGACTCCCATACCATTGTCATCAATCATGATTCCATCATAGAAAGAACTGCTTCCATTTAACCATGATGATTCTGAACCTTTATCATCTCCTAAATAATAGTCTACCTCTGCGCCAGGTTCTTCCTTTTCACTCACGTTTAGGCCTGAAACCTTGAAAGAAACATAAGCAAATTTATCATCAACCACAACTGTATCTGGAGAAATTGTTACCCCCTGGTCTGTCACCTGATATGATGAATAATCTTTAAGCTCTGGATAAACGATAGCCTGTCCCTGCTCTGTCAGAGTCTGTTGCTGTACATCTGTTGATTTTAGCGCTCCACTCATTCCTCTTCCCCAGAAATGGTGTATTGCAGCTACTGCTGTCGCTGAAGCAAATAAAACTAGGCAAATACATGCTGCAACTGACAATCTTTTATGGAATTTAACAACTTTTCTTCCTTCAGAATATCTATATGCTTTTGCCAAAATAGTATCATCTATTCCAACCATGCTTATATATAAATCTCTACTTTTCATGATGCTAAATATCCCTCCCTTACAAGTCTTCTCTTTAGCTTTGCTCTTAATCTGCTAAGTGTCACAGACACATTATTACTAGTCATATTAAATTTCTTTGCAATTGTACTGATATCTTCTGTATAGAAATATCTGCAAGAAAAAATGTACGCTTCTTTTTCAGGCAACTCATTTACGAAGTCTCTGATAATCCCTGACAGCTCGGTTCCAAGAATTGATGATTCAACATCAGATGAACCTGGGATACATTCATCTAGTTCATCTAATACATCCGCTATCTGTCCACCGCCCCTTTTTTTCGCTATCATACTTTCGTATTTATTAAAAGCAATGTTACGTGTAATCTTCCCCAAAAATATTCTAAATATCTGAGGTCTTGTTGGTGGAATTCTCTTCCATGCTTTCATGTAAGTGTCATTGAGGGTTTCTTCAACATCCTCTGCACACTTTAAAATATTTCCTGCTATAGATGCCAGATAATTACCATACTTAATATCAGTCTCTTCTATTGCACGCTCATTACGATTGAAATATAACTCTATTATCTCCTCGTCTTTCATTATTGCTCCCTTCGAATTTTTATTTGTAGGCCTTACATCTATATAGACAGGATTTAGATTTGTGTATTACATATTTTTTAATTTTTTTCAACATAATAATGGGGACCCTAAAAGAGTCCCTTATAATTGGTACCTATTCTTTTTTTAATTAATTTTCTTTTTGGTCTATATTGTTCTTTTTTAATATTCTGTATATGCATTTTCTTCATCATGGTCTATTAAAAATCCCTGATATCCAATTACAATTCCATCTCATAGCAAAGCATTGGCTGCTCATATATCTCACACTCGCCAACCTTGTTAAATGGGAAGGCAGAATAACATTTAAGTGCTTTTAAATTATGTCTATTTACCAAGAAGTGCAGGCTTTTATAGCTTCTGTCTTTAAGCTCTTCCAAGCCTTTTTCTATCATTTCTTTTGCTAAGCCTTTACTTTGACAATCAGGGCTAACTGCAAGACGTGAAAGTTCGCCGCCAGGTTGTAATTCAGATGTCCAACACTCCAAATTATTAACCTCTTCATCGTCATCAACGGATATTGCGGCTATTATCTTGCCCTCTTGGCGCATTACAAGTAGCGCATCTCTAGATAAATCAAAATCGATTGTTTCCATTGAAGGATAGTCTTCATTCCATGGACAGTATTTCCTGCCCAACTGAGATTTATATAGTTTAAGAATTTCGTCTTTGTCTTTTGTTGTAGCTTTTTCTATTACTCGCATGACCATTCAACTATTTCCTTTACATCATCCTAAAATATGCTTATATTCCTCCAGCAGCTCATGGGAATACTCCTTCTGAGAATATAATCATTATTTTATCAATTCAAACTCTTCACAAATAACTTTTGCATCTTCACTAAAAGCCATATCTATTGATTCAAGTTCGCTCTCCAAGAATTCTTTATGAACCTGACGCCAATAATCAAGGCTTCTATCGCCTTCACCCTCTTTAAAAGCATGCTCTGCAGTTACATCAGTAAAAGGACAAATTGTTCTGCTGTCATTTTATATTTCCTTCCTCAAATACACCATGTCTACCAACTGAACTCCTTCCTCGATAATAGGATGATCATAATTATCCAGAAAGAAGTTTTTTATTTTGTGATGTTTCCTAAACCCACATTTTTCATAAAAAGGAATGGTTAGTGGGCTATCTCCAGTCCCTACTTGTAGTGTCATATATTTCCCCGCATACTTCTCAGAAATAAATTTTATGAGAAGTCTTCCGTACCCCTTACCGTGAGATTCTGGAACGACTGCGATATTCTTTATTTCAAGGACACCATTACCTTCATCTGTGACAACACATTCTCCTTTCACACCGTCATCATCTAGCACATACATAGTTCCTTTATCCAGGTATTTATCAATCATGTCCTCCTGCTCATCAGCAAGAAAAAGCAAATCCATATAATCTCTTTTATTAACTACTACTTCATATATTTTCATAGCTCGAATGCCCCTAATTTTTGCATCTTCTACTACTCTGTCGCCGATTCAAGTAACCGTATAGTTTTTTGATCAAGATTGATTTCACATTTTATCCCTAATGGTAGCATTCCGGTAGGAACAGCGTGACCTATGTTTACATTGTAAATAACCGGCAGGGATTGACAGTTAAACTCATTTAACACAGTACGATAAACCTCTTTGTACTCCTCATAGAACTGCTCATCCTGAGTTTTTCCAACAACAATTCCCTTGATTTGATTCAGTATTCCTTGTGCGCCAAGGTTCCTCAGATAATATGTTATCAGCTCGGGACTTAGCTTATCTTCACTTGTTTCAACAAGAAGAATCTTGTCTTTCCATCCATCACAATCAGGCCATATCTTCCTTTCAATAATCTCGCTGCCTGCTCTACAAATACACAGTCAGAAAATTGTGTTTTTTAGTAGTTACTCTTCTATTGAATCCAGAAACGCCTTTACATCCTCATCAAATTCCTCTGGGTTAGCAAAATGAACATCGTGACCACATTTATCAATTACATACATTTTTTTCTGTGGAGCTGTAATTGCTTCATAGTATTCTGCAGTCTTGTCAGTTGGGCAAACCCAATCATCCGCGCCTGAAACAAAACAAACTGGCACTTCATAATCTAATGAATCATCATATACGCTAAATGTCATCAGTGTGTCATATAAAGGTTTGTTTAGCTCTACGAACCTATCAACATCTCCTAGTTGCTTTGAAAACCACTTCAAATCGTCAATGTTTGTATATGGCGAAAACCATGCTAGTCCTACTTGGCCTGACTCATTTTCTACAGGATGATATTTAGAAGTATATCCTCTCAACGTAATTAATGTTGGAATGCCAGGGTTATCGCAGAAGTTCTGGAAAGCATTGTCCATATCAGTTGTATCATCTCCTGCCAATTGTGCCTTAGCAACAGCATCATGATAGCTATATATATCAGCATCCTCTAATGAAACTAGCTGACCTATACCAATATAAGCCTGCACCTTTTCAGGATGCTGCTTTACATAAGTACTTCCTAAAGTTGTGCCATAGGAATGTCCCATGATTATTACTTTATCCTGGCCAAATCTATCACATGCATAATTGACGAGTTCATCCAAATCATCTAAAGCTTGATCAAAAGATACTGTTTCGTTATTTGGATCTTCTTTTATGTTTTTATAATAAGTCCTTCCACAACCGCGCTGGTCCCAACCAATAAATGTATATTCATCAGTAAGATAATCAGAAAAACAATAAGTCATGAAAGTATCTGGTCCAGCAGGTCCGCCATGTAAATAAATAATTACAGGATTAGTCGCATCCTGACCCATCATCATTACATATTGTTCCTGCCCATTAATATCAATATAGGTAGTCTCATTAACACCATTCTTGTATAAGATTTTGTGATGGATATAGTTTAAACCTCTAAATCCCACTGTAGCTAGAAGACACAGGAAAATTAGCACTGCAATAATTATTCCTATTACTTTAGCTATTTTTAATGATATATTTCTCTTTGTTTTCATACCACTCCTTAGCTTCTACTGACCATACAACTTTTTCCTTTACATCATCCTAAAATATGCTTATATTCCTCCAGCAACTCACGAGAATACTCCTTCTGAGAATATAAGCATTATTTTATCAATTCAAACTCTTCACAAATAACTTTTGCATCTTCACTAAAAGCCATATCTATTGATTCAAGTTCGCTCTCCAAGAATTCTTTATGAACCTGACGCCAATAATCAAGGCTTCTATCACCTTCGCCCTCTTTATATGCATGCTCCGCAGTTACATCCTTATAAGGACAAATTGTAATCTTAGATGTGCGTACAATACAGACTGCATTGTCCTTAGAATCAAGAATAATGCTATAATCTCCAACTTTTGGAATCGGTTCATTTTCTACTGCATACATATCGTAGGATGAGCATGTTGCTGTTTTTGTTCCTTCACACACAAGTGCTGCCAATTTATCTGGGGCATCAGAAAATGCCCATGCTTCATATTCACCTGTTAATCCTGATTTTTGCCATAATTGTTCTGCTGTCATTTTTATTAGCCGTTAATTTCCTTCCTCAAATACACCATATCTACCTATTGTGCCTTATCTACCACAAATCTTTTCTGTATATTTACGAACCATAGTGCAGCTATAATAACAGTCCCAACTATGATAAAAAGTGAAATAATTATATTACCTGTAACAACTGCTGCAACTCCACTTGCTGCAATTCCAATGGCCAATACTAGAACCGGTTTTCCAACTGCCGTGGCGTATTTTTCTTTGTCGTTTGTATTATCATATACCCGACCATGCATTAGTACATGATTCCCTTTTAAAAGAGAAATCCCCACAAAAAGTAACAAGATAGCTACAAACCACATCATTATAGAAAATCCAATCATTTAATTCTTATCTCCCTTCTCCACTCACTACAATAATATTGTTATCAAGAATCCTGTTCTGCAGAACATGAAAAAAGATTCATGTTTTCATAATCATTCCTTAACTTCTACTAACCATAAAACAATTACCATTAATGTGCCTACTATAATGGTAATAATCCCCTGTTCTCCACTGAGATATGGGACGTTTGCATTTGTACTAAGCGGCTGTAAATATGACTGGTCAACCAAGTTGTGTGTAGTATGTAATATAATTGCTGGAATGACACTTCCACTAGACTTTCGTGACCAGCAAAAAATCATTGTCAAAATCATTACTTCTATAAAGAAACTGATTAGTCCATATATTATATTCACACTTGCCTGATATTGTCCACTAAGAATAATTGGCATATGCCATGCATCCTGTAGCTATTGTAATTCCTTCTAATACTGCACTAATTAGTAGGGTAACTATATAAAAAACTAAAATGCTTTTCTTATCATTATTTGTTTCAATCATTAAAAACTTCATTTTATCCCGCTGGCCAAAATTCCTCGATAAATACTAGTTCGCCTGCCTCATTTCCTGTCGCACGTAGCTCACCTGTACCATGCCATGAGTCAGTGTTCACGTCCCATTCTCTTGCAGCAAAATCACCATAACCAGACATTATATCCTCTGATAGAAAAGTCTTAAAATCCACAGTATCATATGTAATGTCATCTGTAACATAATCATCGATAGTCTTTGTCTCGATAGACTTCATATATTTTATTTTTGCATCTGCTGCAAATTTTACTTTTACCTGACACTCAATATCTTTACACTCGTACTCCTTGCCATACCCTTCATCGTCTGGATCTGAATCTGTACAAACAAAGATATTTCCCTTGCTATCTTTGCAAGATTCATCAAAACATATTGTCAATGAATCATCGTTCTTTGCTTCGTCAACAGAATCATAACAGCTATCTACAAAGTATTTCTTTCCATCCTGAATCTGAACACACTTAAAATCACCCCATTTATAAGCTAGATGATCAACCTTTGGCAATTCACATCCAAGTTCAATACTTGAAAACATGTCATCTGTGATTACGACTGGTATAAAAACAGATGCTCGATCAAAAGTCCCTGTAAAACTGCCGTCTTCATTTTCCTCAATAGCAGAAGTATCCCAGTTAAAATAGTAATTACAATCAGGTTCAAGCTTTAAAAAGCCATCCTCTAATGTTGTGATTTCTTCAATATCATATATTTGACTTTCAGTGTCAGTACTTGAAACATCGGCACTTGCTGCCTCAGTTGTTTCTTCCTCATCAACCTGTTCCGATTGAATAGTACTTCCCGCTGCACTTTCTGTAGTGTTCTCTGTCTTATAATGCTTTTCTACAAGTAGCACTCCGCCTATCATCAATACAATGATTATGGCTATAATTGTAATTTTCTTTGTCATATACCTATTCCTCCCAAATAATGTTTAAATACTCTTGTTATAAAAATCTACAAAGCTGTTAAAAAGATTTTCACTTTGCTTGTCGTAATATTTGTCTATCTTGTATTTTTCAAAACCAAGATTATGTCCCAGCTTATTCACCTTAACAAAGCTGACTCCTTCATCGGTTTTCAATTTTGAATAAAAAAGATTATATCCATAATCCAACGGAACTACCTCATCATCACTGCTTTGGACTATCATAATAGGCGCCGTAGAAGATGCAATACCTGATAAAGAGTCAGCAGAAGCATATTGCCTAAATTGAACTGCTTCATAAAGCTTCATAAAAGGTAACATCGCATAAATGCCGTTATCAATCTCCTTTTTCCCTTGAATTTCGATAATGTCTGTAGATTTATTAAATCCGGAACAGGCAATCACAGCCTGTACCTCTGGATGGTATTTTAAAACTGAGCACACACTATATGCTCCCCAGCTATGACCAAATAACAGGATTGGTAAATCTGGGAATTCCTCATAGCTTTCCACAAAAGAAATGGCATAATCCAAGTCAATCACGCCTTGTGGTATTCCATTAACTCCATCCCCTTCGCTTTCATCATTTCCAGTTGCATCATAAGCAAATACCATAAACCCGTTGCTTGCCAAGTAATTGATGCAGCTCATATAACTATTGTGTCCTCCGCCCCCAAGTCCGTGAGCAAATACTATAATCCCTTTTGCAGAATCACTGGCTTGATACATATATCCACATAGAGACTGGCCTTTATTTGACATAAAGCTATATCGATTTGTTTCATTACTTACTCCAAAATATAGCTCTTCATATTTTCAAAAATAATCTCATATGCCTCTGGCCACATATGAATTCCATCTTTAGACAGTTCTTTTTTTACCTGACCATTTTCATTCATAATTCCGGCATTTACATCTATATATCTATATCCATAATTCTGAGCCAAATCACGCACCACATTATTTGCGATATCCATTCTTTCAATTCTATTTCTTACTGCCTTGATATAACCATCCCCAGGCATGCTTTCAGCCACTTCTTCATTCACAGGGTAATACTTCATCAGAAAAACCCTCGTTTTAGGAAGACGTTCTTTAATTAATCTCAACAATTTTCCATAATCTTCCTCAAATTTTGCTTTACTCCACTCAGGGGCGCTTATATCGTTGGTGCCAATATTTAGAAATATCACTGCTGGTTCTAATTCAAAAATCTGCTCTTCTATAGCATCTAGCATTTCAGGAATTGTAAAGCCTCCTATTCCTCTGTTATAAATAATCTTCCCCAGGTTGTATTTTTGCTGAATCTCATTTACAGGAAACTGCTCCATCAATGAAGATCCCACAAATAAAATCTGTCCCTTTTTTGAATTTATATTTAAATGTGCAAAAAGCTTTACCTTTCCAATTTTCTCTTCTTTAAAATATTTATAAAGTATATCTTCTTTATTCATTTTTGCTTCCCCCTTATAGTATATTTTAAGCCTAATATTTCACCTGAATTATACTCATATTATATTTGTATAACAATTAAAAACAGGTATTCTTTTTTGAAATCCGTGTATCTTTTACATTACATTTTCACCCTTACATTTTTTTCAAACTCGTCAAAAATCTAAGGTATATCCCAATATTGTCACCAAATCAAAAGAGAGCCGATTTCTCGGCTCTCTTGAAGATATCTATAAACTTAATCCATATTTACTTTATTTCCTTTGAATACAGGAAATCATCATCGCCACCGTAGTTAGTAATCTCCTTTACGAAAGAATATCCAAAGTGCTCGTATAATCCAGCGTTTTCCCAAGGTGTAGGAATATAACTTCTTGTGAATCCCTGCTCCTTCAGATACTCATTGGCGAAATCAATCAGCTTTCCGCTTATTCTGTATCCACGGTATTCTTCTGACACAAACACGCAGGATACCCAAGGATATAGTTCAGGCAAAGGATAATAATCCTCTTTCATAACAGATGCCATTCCGATTATATTACCGTTAACCTTTGCTACGAACATGGTCTCCCAATCAGAGAACTCCCAGTTTCTCACAAGGTTTGCGATGTGCTCCTTTACTTCAATCCATGAACAGCCCTCTATAAACTTCAATAAATCATCTGCCAACCGTGTGCCTTTATCGACCTTTTGTATCTCAAAAGCTTCAAATAAACACCATCCGAAATGCTTAGCAACAAGATTCGCTGTTTCCTCAACAGTTCTGTTTTCGTCACGCTCAAGCCAGAAGTAATCGCTGTTCTTAATGGAATTATAAGGATTGGCATTCAAAGAACATAGAGTTTCATTACAGTTTGCCTTTGCAGCCTCAGGATCAGTAGTACTTTCTATAAACTGTTTAAATCCCTGATGGTCTAGTCTGTTGCAATACTCATCAACTATATCAACAGGCTCTCGCAGCATAAATGCTATTCTAGATGGATCAGTTAATGTCTTTGCCTGGTCTAGTGTCAAATGGCAATCACAAATAACAGGCCCATTCTGAGATAATCTCATAATATCCAGTAGTACAAAATCCAGCTGCTCCCTTGTGTTATCAAGCAGCCACTGCTTGTACTCCTCTGGCTTTCTGCCAAAGAACTCATCTGCACTTCCAAATCTTTTATTCATGTTTGGCTGATGCTCTTTATCCGATAAAGCCTGATGAACTGGAAAATGTTCATCAATATCGTACACTGGAATACCAAACCTCTTACTAAGTGCTCTGGAAACTGTTGTCTTGCCTCCGCAAGGTGTACCTGTAATAAAGTAAACGTTTCTTAAATACTCTTTAATTATATTGTCCTGAAATATCATTTCGATTCTCCTTATATAAATAGTTTTTTAGTTTCGAGTTGATCGAAGCATGAAACTATTCAATAAGTCTCATGCTTTTAGATATTTCTTAACTTTAAAAACATTACCATTTCATTTTCCTCCAATTTGTTATTTCATAAAAAAAGCCGTGCTACGAACTATACATTCATAGCACGACCATTTGTTTATACCACAAAACTAATCAAATGTCACGTTTTTCTCAGTATAAAGATTTTTGTTTTGTTCAGGGGCAATACTCTTTATCCTGCAAAGGGCAAAGTTCTTTATCCCCTTAAAACAAATAACACTTTATGGATTATCTTAAACTGGGTTAACCTTTCACTCTGGTTTACGGTACTGATAAATGCCTTATTTTCAAGGTTAATCAGGTCTTATAAAACAAAAATAGACCTTGGTCGAGAAGTTTAAAACGACTCAGACTCAAGGTCTATTTTTGTTTATTTTAAATTGTTGAAGAGTAAAGTTCTTTGCCCCTAAGCGGATAAAAAGCTTTGCCCTTTGTCATAGTAAACTAACCTTGAGACCCTAATTATAATAGTTACCTCCCCCTTCTTCAAGTATGTATAGGTTAATATAGTATTGTTTGCATTAATAATAAGATGCTTCTTCATTTAGAGTAGTAATTATGTCCAGCACCCTCATATTCACAACCATACAACACCAAACTACATCAGACATGTTGTAGGTACCACGTTTATTAGTAGCAGACAAAACTATATCTTCAATAACGTCTCTATCAAATCTAGCCTCTTGTAATACTAGATTTACAAACTGATGTATTGACTCATGTTCAATATCTGATATGAATGGATGATTAAGAAGAATGTTAAATATTGTTTCCTCTGAAATAATATTTCTTCTTCGTAATGATTTAGTAGTTGGTATCTCACAAAGTTCTTTTAGATTTGTTCCATAGAGCAGGCATATCCTTTCAAGGTTTCTATTTGATAAACCATGACAATTTTCAAGTCTAGATATGGTTCTTATGGATAAACCTAGTTGTCTAGCAACAAAGGCTTGAGACCACCCCTTTTTAATCCTAATCTCACGTAATTTCTTAGCTATTACAGGCTTCATATCTACAAACATAGTAATTCTCCTTCACTCTTATATATGACAGTAATGTAGAAATTATAGACATTTAGTACAGGATTCATTAAAAACCTCCATATGATAAGTATATACCTATAGTTGGTTTATATATGAGTTAACAGCATGCTAATAAAATGCTTAATATTCATAAAAAACATACAATTATGCCGGTAGGCATCCAGCACAAGAACTGAATACTGCTTCCATAAAGATATAGACATATTAATATTAGGAGAGCAACCATAGATGCTATGCTCTACAGCCACTCCCCTATTCTAATTAACCAGGTAATTTATTCCTACTTAGTAGCATTATTAAACTTCTTAATAATCTCTGAGATCTGTACTCCTGATAAGCAGTGATAATCCTCTATCCCATAATGTTTACGCAGGTATGATTTCATTGCTTCTTCAGTAACATTATTAAGATTCATCAATAATTCTAAGTACTTAATCTGCTTCTCTGTAGCAACTGAAGGCATTGTGTTACTTACTGTATTACCTTTAGATGAATTATAACTACTTCCCTCAATTTCCATATCCTCAACATCTTGAGTAAATCTAGCACTAAGGTTTCCAACATTTAGTATTCCATCTACAAGAGCTCTCTTCTTTGCCATCTTAAGAACAACATTCTGCATGGTAAACCCATTTTGTTTGGCATATTTTGATTCTCTAGTGTTTGAAGTAGCTATACCTTCACCTTTTACTACCCCATTGTAATCAATAAGAAACACCTTGATTTCATAACTAAAGAAACCTTTTTCATAATCTTCAACCCTATTAACAATTTCTGTTCTGGCAATTAAGCCAAGGTAATTCATTATTTTCTCTGCACCAGATTTAAGTATCGTTGGTTTACTGCAATGTGGTATCACTCCATAATCAACACCAGATATTAAGACTGTATCTATAAACCTGTTCATCTCATCATTAAATGCTTTGGCTTCTTCTACAGTCATGCTCTTACTACCTAATAAGGTTACTGGTTTAGTTTCAGGTTTAAATTCTGCACTTTCTGCACTAAACATTAGGTTCTTTGGAACTGATAGATCAGCAGCTTCAATTGCCTTTATAGCCTCTTCTATTGGCTCCAATGATTGTAATTTACCCTCTAATAACTCTTTTAAATCTATCTGCTTATTCATATATTTTCACCATCCTTACTTAACCATAAATCTTCTACTAGAACTTGTTTTTACATAGCTTGCATATACCTCAGGTTTATCTTGCTTCAAGGCCTTGGTATCAAGTCTATCTGTTGTAACTGTCTGCCAGCTGATAACATGATTCAGACATGTAGCCTTTTCATTATTCCCCATATATTCCTTGATATGATTAGCTGCCTCTTGTTTAAGTGATTTTGCTTCATCTTCCTGCATACATGCTTCAACATATGAATTAACATATTGATTAACCTCTTCTGGTAAAACCACTTCTTCTGTAATTCCTCCATCATACAAGTTATCAAGAAAACTTTTTGCAGCATCAGAACCATCTACTTCAGGTCTAGTTCCACTAATGACCTTATCCCAAAAGTTCTTTTCAACTGATACCAGCATATCCTGAATATGCTCATCTGCTTCAACCTCAAATATTTTAAAGGTATTACCACCTATAAGCACTGCCACGTAGGCTTTCTTAAGGCCTGTAACAAACAAATAATGTTGTACCTGAGTTTGGTAATAGGTTGGCACATCATTTTCCCATTCACCACGTTTAAACTCAGATGCAGTCTTGATCTCAAGTATTGCAGGATTATGGTCATCATCCTCTGTAATGCCATCTACATCAGCTAACATAAATTTATATGCTGGATGTTGTAATATAGCCTTTACTTCTTTGACATTCTTACCTGTCACCTCAGCAAAATGCTTTCTAATTATTGGCTCTAGCAAACTTCCCCACTGTATTGCTTCATTATCATTGAAGTCGTCTTTGCTCTGGCCTACCTTATCAAGCCATAGTTCTAATTCAGATTTCCATTTGTTAATTCCAAGTAAAGCACTAACATCAGAGCCACCTATACCTTGTCTACGATAGTTAAGCCATTCTTCTCTTGTTAAATTGTTTGTTTCTACCAAAATATTTACGTTCATACCCTAGTCCTCACTTTCTCTTAAAATAGAAAAAGCAGAGTCCGAAGACCCTGCTAACTCTGTAATTATCCTGTATGATACTTTTTGTACCGTATCTGCTATCATTCTTAACTCGTTCTTATCTCTAAGCCATGATTGAATGTAGCTCATGCTATACCTACTTGTATCAAGTCCTAGCCTCGAAGCAACAACATACGCACAAGACTCAGCTATTAATTCTCTGCAATTCCTGCTGATATTTTCGTCTGGATTCATCTCAAAGTCTATAAGGTGACTGTACTCATGTAAAAGTGTCTTAGCCTTTTGGATATAGTCCATATCTGCCTTTACAGTAATTACCCTTGTCTCAAGATTGTAACTACCCTTGGAATTTATTCCTTCTACCTCCTGTACTACATGTTTGCTTGAAATAAACTCATACAGTTTCTCATAAATCAGTTTTTCTTCATCACTATTTCCTGAAAGACCTGTTATAAGTACCGGCAGCTGACTATCATCTCCATCAGTATCAGCTATGTCATACACATAGACCAACCTAAAGCCTGTAATTACTTTTTTCTTTACCTCATTTTCCAAGTCCTCTTCATCAGAAACTAGCTTTTTCTTTATACATGGCGCCAATATTGCAAGCCCCTTTGATCCCTTGCGTACATATCTTCCTAAGGTATTCCATGCTTTGTATCCCTTCACATATGTAGCATTACGATTTTGAAGGTAGATTAACATTGTATTTCCAAAAGAATAGTTATAAAATCTTGATTGGAAATATAGATATCTAAGCCAGTCCTCATCAGTTGATATAGTCTCCAAACTCTCATCAATTTGTTGTAGGGCTGCTTTTATTTTCTCTTGGTTCTTACTCATTACATCCCCCTTTCATATCTTCACACTCACCATAGCAGGGGCATTCTATGCAATAATCTTTATCACACTCACCAAATACAAAACCGTTATCAACTATAGGCATACATGTATTAAGGTATAATGAACAGAATCTGCATGTTCCTGCCATCTCTGGTGTTATAGAAACTCCTTGTAATAAACACATTTGTTTTACTCCTTTCTATGACCTATCACTATAATTTTTTTGCAATTAAAAACCTCTTGGGACTAAACCATCTCCAAGAAGTCCGTACCTGAATGGTATTTATAAATATGATTGCTGAGGAAATCCTTTTCGGATAGTTCATTTGCATTCACATATGAGACCATTTCTACTATGTCCTTAGGGTTAGTATTATCTCCAATACAAGGAACAAAAATCAGTTCATGTACAGAACATGGTATGATGTAAAAATCCGTTCCAATTACTTCTGAAAAACCATGAAGCAAATCATCGTACAACATTACTGCACTTCCATGTATCTTCTTACTGTTTGTAGCAACAAATATCTTTGAATCACTGTATGAATTCATCTTAAAAACTACCTTACCTGAACTTTTAATGACCTCAGTATTAATATCACTACATACATCTTCTTTATCCATGTAATTCAATACCTCATAAAAAATGTCATTAACTGTAGCATCCAATATGGTGGCTGAATTCTTCTTCGCAAGTTCAAATAAGGAGTCCACATCATCCACTGCCCAAGAATTCATCAATTCATTGTTCACAATAGCAACCGAACCAATAACTTCTGTGTCAGGTACTACAATAAAAATTGCTGCCAAATCATGTATTCTCACATGAGGTATCTCCTCAAGAAGCTTTACATTTCTTTCAGCATTGATTAATTCAAGACAAACCAAATTCCTTACAGAATTAAAATCAGTTAATGTACCCTTCTTCATTTCAAAATTAGTAATCATAGATAAATCTCCTTTTCAATAAACATTTTTGTTAACATCTGTTCCTGCTTTCTACCTTGATTTGAATAAATGAATCATTATTGCCAGCACAAGGATAGTTGTTATAATTGTTGATTCCATTGACTCACCTCCTTTCAACAATTGCTGTATTTAGTTGTACTACCCTACAAAGGGCATAAAAAAAGAACAGTTTAACGACTTGTTCAGGTCGATATTTTTTTATAAAGGTAAATGTTTCCAAGTAATTCCTCTTACTGCATTTCCTACTGTGTTATAAGGAATACAATATTTCCTTGATAAATCTGCAACTGTAGCTCCTGCTTTATACTCTGCTCTAAGCTGTATAACTTTATCTTCAATAAGGTTTGCTTTGGGATTTTTTTCTCCTACCATTCTCCCAGCAAAACTTCCTCTATCGTATGCTCTTTGTACATTTTCTTTATGAGTAACCCATTCTAAATTATCCTTCCTAGGATTCATTCTATTTGCATCAAGATGATCTACTTCAGGCAAATTATTAGGATTGGGAATAAAGCTTTCTGCAACCAATCTATGAACAGAAATGCTTCTTCTTCTGCCTTTACAACCTACTGTAATACAGGCATAGCCACTGGTATTTGGTCTTATCTTTAATTTTTTAAAAGATGCACCGAATACTTCTCCATCACTTGTAACCATGTACTTAACACCATCGATAAAAATCTGCTTCATTTCTAGTATCTGTGGCATATATATTGCCCTCCTTTGTGTTAGTAGGGAAATATATTCCCTCTAATGTAATATATACTGTCGTTTCTGCTCATTTCGGCAGGTATATTAGGAGGTGGTTTTTTATATAAAAAAACTGAAGTAACCAGTTTCCTAGCTACTTCAGCTTTACAATGTTCTAAAACAATATTCGAAAGTGGGTGGGGGTAATAACGATTAATCGATAATATAAAATATCAGTAGGTACCCCTAAAAAATTTTTTATAATTTTTCTCAGCCTTACTGGGCTCTAAAATAATTTCATTAAGGTATTTTAATAGTCAATGTTTCTTGATACACATTATCTCCAAAGTTAGATCTTGCCCTGGCTTCTACATTATAAGTACAACCAGATTGTAAATTAGTAAAAGTAAATTTATTACTTGTACTTGTCTTTAACAGATAATAATTTATATCAACACCATTTACAATAACCTTATAAGTAGGTTTACTTACTTCATTTAAAGTAGCTTCAAACTTTCTTTTATCTGTTGTAATAGTGAAGTTACTAGAAGTATATGTATTATTTAATGGTGTTTCTATAGCTTCTGTTACTTGTGTATCAGCTTGTGCTATTGATGTTTCTGTAGTTTGTTGCTGTTCTGTTTTAGTTTCTTCTTGTTGTATTGGTTGTTCTGTAGTAAGAGATACATTATTAGGATTATAAATATGAACTTCCCCAAAATACTTATCATCATCTATAAATTCTATATATGCTAAGTTTTGTGGATTTATTGTTCCTAAATGTTTTTCTTGTACTCTACTATAAAACCATTCTTCATGATATGTTTCATATCTTTCTAGATATTTTTTAACTACATCATATCTAGCAAATAACCAAGGTTGTGCTAAAGCTGGATTTAATCCTGTATAATGCTGGTCGAACCAATTTTCTCCAATCCAAGTATAAAATACATCACTACAATATGGTATCGGTTGTAATTCAAATTTTAAATATGTCTTTGGATCGGTTGGATCTGAATAATACTCATAAATATTATCAGGATAATCTGTACTTAATGGAAAATCACTTTCATAAAAAGTATATCCATTTATAGTAAAACATTCTTCTGCGTTAGCAACACTTGAATTACTAAAACTTAAAACAACTAATACTAGTAACATCAATAAAGAATTTATTTTCTTTCTCATAGGCGAAACCCTCCTAAAACAAAACTACCCTTTCTAGTAGGCTTCATTATTCTCATAAACCATTCTTTCCTATGCACCACTGTTACTCATGTTCTATATTATCTACACCTCCTAATATCCAAATTATCTTCAAACTAATTTTATTCAAATAAAAAATACCTATCAATTAAAGATTGTAGTGTTAAATCAAGAAAACAAAAGCAAATAAAAATACTAATAAAAATGCTATTATGAGTGCTATCACTTTTATAAGTTTAATGACACAAGCTATAATGATTGCTGTATATCTATTAAATACTTTTATCCCCAAGATGATAAATAACGAAGGAAAAAAAACAATTGTAGCACTAATAATAGCTGCAATTTCTATAATACCACTAAAAAACGGCTTATTCTCATAACCTGGTCTAGCATATGGGTACTCCTCATAGTGTTCTACGTTATCTTCTAGCTTGGTTGTATATTCATTACTTTCAAGATTATTATCATCCTGTTCATCGCCCAATAATTCTGTTATGGTTTCACCATCAAAAAAAGTGTTTGAAAAAATTTTATAACACTCTGGATATATACTAGCAAGTCTCCTTAATTCTTCCCTAGATTCTATCAATCTGTCCTTTGAGAAATAATAATCAACGGAAGAATAGTAATAATCTGCAACATGGAGAAAACGTGTAAATTCATCAAATGTCAATACCCTTATTATAAATCTAAGCTGTGGGCAAAATGAGTCATCATAATAGAAAGTTGATAATTCACGTATTAACTTATCCTTAGAATTAAGGATGTTATAAACCTTAATATAATATTCTTCACTATTAAATAATGTGGGTGCATATTTTTTTACATCATTAATTGCTTTTTTTACGTTATCAAAATCTGTAAGCAAATAATCCTGTATTTGATCCCTTTTTTTATCTGTTAATTCATCTTCTAATATCGAGTCAATACAAGTAGCATCAATATTACTCACTAAATCCTTCAACTCTTTAACAATTTTTTTCGCAAACTTAATTTGAGGTACTTGATCAATATTTTTGTCATATAGAATATTCTCAAAATAATCTTCAAGATTACTTACAACATCTACTTTTTCATCTTCTAGGATAGATACAAGCCCTGTTAATAACCCCGCATAAGCAATAAAATTAATCTCGCCACTAGGTTCCCTTATCAACTTCATTAATTTAGAAAGAATCGCATCTTTTGCTTTATCATATGTCTCCCCCTTTTGAGAAAGAATTTCATACGTTTTGCATAAATAAAAAGCTTTACATGTGTCATCATCTGTTTTATTGATGCAGTCATGCAAAATTTGAACAGCAGCTTTAAATTTTCTTTTCTTTTCACAAACTAAATTAACTAATCGATTAGTAATTTCCTCATCAGGAGCCTGTATTTTAAACAGCTGATAATATGCTTTTATAGCACCATCTACATCTTCATATAAATAATATAGATTTCCCACGTAACTAAGCCATTCGGTTCTATCAGATATTTTTGTATTTCTATCCAGTATTTCTTGCATCTTATCAAGATACCTTTTTATGTCGTCTCTACCATATATTCTTTCAAATGTAATAAGATCCTTAAATGCTACTAAATTATGTTCATCATCCTTGCCCACACTGGCTTCTAATACACAATTAATCTCCTTAAGAATCTCTTTTCTTGAATCATAATCATCCTCATTATTATATTCTTCAAACAACTCCTGAATTTGATTACTACTATCATATTCTTGTCTTTTGTCAGCATCTAAAAGAACCTCATAAGCCTGATTTAAAAGTGTAATCTTTTCGTCATCGCCTTGATATGTCCTGCGCTTTTGTACATATGCTCGCTTTATTTCTTCTGTTGAAGCTACTCTCCCGGATTCTAAACCTAATAGTTCATAATAGTTTAAATCGCCCAAGACTAAGTCTCCTTTTAGTATTCAAATAGAAGTGCTGTTAAAATGTCATCATAATATTCAATCTGTTGTATATCATTTTCTAAAACAGCTTCTTTTAATTTCTTTATAATTTCATCAGCTTTTTTCTTAGCTTGCTCAGGTAGACCAGCTCTTCTACTTTTATATAACATCACGGTAGTCTGTATTTCACTGGCCTGAGTCCATGAACCATTCATAAAGTCATCCGTTAATTCTTCAGATTTTGTTTTTGGTGCGTCATATTTTAGCATATTTATAGTAGTAGACGCGTGCATTCCAGTGCTGACAATCGTTGCAGAGACTTCCAATATTCCATTTATATTGTACTTAAATGTCACATCTATGCTTTCATCTCCTGCTTTATTAGCAGGTATTCCATCAACTAATAATTCACCCAATTTTATATTATTCTCAACACGACCATCCTCGCCCTGATATATAGATAAAAGAACTTCCGTCTGATAATCTGATAGAGTTGTATAGTTTTCTGTCCTTGAAAAAGGTAAATGTGAATCTCTCAAAATAATTCTATCAAAAAAGCCTGATTCTAAACCAAGTGGAGTTTCTCTAACTACATCTACACCTAATGAATGGTTACATATATCAAATATAGCAATTGCATCATCACCAGAAATCTCATTTTTATTTATACCAGCCTGAACAGCCGCACCTAAAGCAACAGCTTCATCAGGATTTATTTTTCCCTGTATTATATTTCCAAAAATATTTTTTAGATTGGAAATGATAGCAGGTGTCCTGCTTGAGCCACCTACCGGTAAAACAATATCTATATCATCTGTAGTCAACTTTGCAGCATCTAATGCTTCATAAACCGTGTCCATTGACTGGTGAATATAATCTTCTATTAATTCATCAAACTTGGTTCTAGACAAATCCATTTCAAAATTAATAATATTCCCTTCCTTTTGAGCTAAAAATGGTATTTGTATTTCAACCTCATTTTGTGACGATAACGCTATTTTAGCTTTTTCTGCTTCTGCCTTAATTCTTCCTAATACATTTAATCTTTCACTTCCATCCACATCAGTGTATATATCAAAATCATAGTTGCTCTTTAGAGTTGATATTATTTCTTCAACTATTTTTTCATCAAAATCCTTTCCTCCTAATCTGTTGATACCTCTACTTGCTAGAACATCCAAAGAGCCAGCAATCATTTCCAGAACAGTTACATCAAACGTACCCCCACCAATATCATAAACAAGTATTTTGCCTTCTATTTTTATATTATTTACACCATAAGCTAATGCTGCAGCTGTAGGCTCATTGATAATTTGATTTACGATTAACCCTGCTTTTTCACCTGCTTCTTTTGTTGCCTGTCTTTGAGCATCATTAAAATTTGCTGGAACAGTAATGACTGCCTCAGTTATTTGTTCCTGCAGATACTGTTCTCCTACTCTTTTTAATTCTCTTAGTATCTCTGCTGATATTTGTACAGGTGTAAATTTTTTCCCTCCTAATACAACTACATCACCAGTTCCCATCTTTCTTTTTACTTCAGCTACAGTCCTATCAGCAGCATTAATCATCTGATCCTTAGCCTTTTGACCAATAATAATATTAAAATTTTTGTCTAAACCAACTACAGAAGGCGTTATAGAACTGTACCCATTTTTTATTACTTCTGGTTCGCCTTTATTTATAAAAGCAATTTCAGATGTAGTAGTTCCTAAATCAATACCTACAATTTTCCCCATAATACACCTCTATTATCGCTTGTTTACAACAACCTCTGCAGTACGAATTACTAAATTATTGTCTAAATCTAGATATCCCTTTTTCCTAACAGACAGAATTGTATCCTCCTGATAATTATCATCAAAATAGGTTTCAATACAATTGTGAAAATCAGGGTCAAATTTATCCCCAGTTTTTACTTCTATTTCCTTAATTTCCACACTATGGATTTCTTTTTTCAACTCACCTAATACCATATCTATCCCAGCTTGTATATTCTCATTGTCAATAGATTTCATCTGTAAAGCTAGAATATCTACGTTATCTAAAATACCTATTATTCCATTCTTGATATTTTTTATTCTTTGCTCAAGATACTCTGTCTTATTAATCGATGCAGACATTAAAAATTTTTTGTTACTCTTATCTAATGTGTCTATTTTATTAGAAATATCTTGTAATTGATTTAAAATCTCATTATTCTGAAGTATCAACTTTTCGCTTCCATCGCCTTCAAAATCAGAATTATTATTTTGCTTATTTTTATGATTAAATACTCCCATTTCATCTCCCTACTCTGTGTATGTAAACTCTTGTATTACAGGCCCTTTTTCACTAATCTCTTTAACGATATCCTCTCCTGCAATATCAAAGTCTTGAATTATCTTTTCCTGCATTTTTTCATAGCCAGCTCCATTAGCTCTTTTTACATAAATAAAAACTCTATTTCTTATCCCTCCGACAACTCTATCTGCAATTGATACCGCATGATGTAATCTCTGTCTAGCTCCATAACCAAATATTTTTTCAAGTTTATTTGCAACGATATCATCAAGCCAGCGCTTTATTCTATCCCAATAAGCTACTGCTAAGGCTGCCATTATCACACCTGCTGCTAAAACTAAAGTAAAACTCACGCCTCCATCTCCTTTCTTGCCTTCATTCCTCTAACAGAAATTGAATAAGCTAATAAACTTTCAACCCTCATAGGTGCATATGGAATAACCTCGTCTGCTTTTGTATAGTTGTAAACCATATCATCAAGTTTTGTAATGTCGGATGCCTGTTCCACAAAAGTCCCCATATCGACCTGATCTAATAATATTTTACTGTTTAACACCATAGCTACAATTGCACTTATACTTGCGCGTAAATCCTTGCAGTATAAGTATGCAAAATTATCAGCTGAATAATTTTCAAGCCTGTACCAGTGATTAAATTTATTTCTAGCGACCTTATTGATAATTCCACCTATACTTGGTACTGATTGGTATACTTTTGAATACTCTTCAATTAACATGCTCTGATAAGTAACCCCATAATTAATTTTGTACATTTCCCTAGCAAATAAAAATTCTAATTCCTTGATGCTAAAATCTCTTATGGTCTTAGCAGAAATCTCAATCCAATACTCATTCATTCCAAAACTTTCAATACCATAAAAAAAGTCTTCGAAAACAAAAACATCTGGAGAACTCATTTCCAATTTATCAGCTAGTTTGTTTACAATTCCATGTATTTCAGTAAATTGTCTTTCCGTGACTCTTAATGTTTTTCCTAATAAATCTGGTTTTTTCATTTTGATTTCTATTGAGTTATATATTTCATTTATATCCTCATCAATAGTCAAAGACTGCTTATATCCTTCGAAAGCTTCATCTAATCCAACTTGTTGATACATTTTCTTATCAATCATTAGAATGCCCCTACTGTAAAACCTCTAATACATCTTCAACACGTTCCGATTCAAAATCCATACCATTCATTTTGTAAGCTTCTTTAAGCCAAATAAGTAACTCTATATCATTTACCCTTAATGATGCTGCATACACTAAATGCAATAATCCTTTTTCGTAGTCCCCCTTATCTATCAATAAATGTCCATATATTTTGTTTCCAAGAAAGTATCCTCGTGTAATATCTGATTCTGCAAAATAGTGGTTAAATAAATCAAATGCTGCATCTTTAGCACCTTTGTTATAATTATCTAAAGCATCCATCAGTAGCTCAATTCTAAGTTTTTTCCCCTTAGCTAAGCTCCTGCACAATTCAAGTGCTTTAAAACTATTTACTGCATATGTAATCATGGACTCTTCTACATCTAATATTTGTCGCTTTATTTCATCTCTTTTTTGAATTTCATAATCTGTATTTAACTCACAAGAGACTTTTAACTCTTGCTGAAGATCTCCATACTTTAACTTCAAACGCTCTATATGTGCATTTATATATCCTTCATCTAAAAATGGACACTCATATATAACCTCTTCATTATCAATAGATAACTTACCTATCATGTCCATTTGTATTTTTTTATACGTGGCTAGCGCTTTACCTATCATTGCTCTTTTTCTACTCCTGCATCATATCTTGCAACAACATATCCATAAGCTTTTTCAATATCAACTAAATCAACTTGCTCTTTTTCATTTTGTAAAGCAATTAACGCGGCATAATAAACAATGTCTTTTATATCAGCACCTGTTATTCCCTTAAATGAAGAAGCCAATTGTTTAGCATCTATATCTCCCAAAGGAACTTTTCTAGTATGTAGCAGCCAAATCTTTTCACGTGCATATTCATCAGGTGCATCAAATTTTATACTAGCTAATAATCTACGTTTAAAAGCTGCATCATAGTTAGTGATTAGATTAGTTGTAAAAATAACTACACCTTCATATTTTTCCAACTCCATCAGCATTACACTTCTGGTAATATTTACACCGTAATCTGCAGCTTGTGTGATATTAGTCAATCTTTTACTTAGAAATGAATCTGCTTCATCAAATACAATGACGGCATCACTTTTCTTCGCCTCATTAAATACATTTGTTATATTCTTAGGTGTTTCACCTACATATTTAGACTCTAATTCACTATAATTTACTTGTATTAATTTCTTATTTAACTTATTCGCAATCGCCTTTGCACATAGACTTTTGCCTGTTCCTGCTAACCCATAAAAGTTTAAAACAATAGCTCTTCTTTCTAATCCAAAACCTGATAATCCCCATTTTTCAACAAGCAAGTTTCGATTTTGTATTGCAGATAAAACCAAGCCAATCTGATTCATTATGTCTATTGACATAATTACATCATCTAACCTTTCAACTGGCTCAATCACTTCAAATAACTGCTTTTTTTCTTCAGTTTTACTTTCTATATTTCTGGAAATGGTAACAACAGAAGGCATCTCATTATATTTCGTGCTGTTGTTATAGAGAACTTTCATGACGGAACTTAGCATGTTATCAATTATTTTCTTATCCAAAACTTCTTTTCTTCCGTCATAATAACCATACTGAGCATCTTCGATGACAAACTTGCAGACTTCATCTTTTATTTTGAGCTGCTTCTCATATGGTTCCCTTGTGATGTTTTCTTCATCAATTCTTTTCATGCCCATAAATCCCTCCTTAGGAGTATCAGTGTCTTGGATTTCTAGCATAATATCCATTGTATGTATTAATACTTGTGTTACCGTCCCCATCTCTCCAATAGCCAGAAATATATTTTCCCTGCCTAAAATGAGGTCGTACATAATGCGGATTAACATGATGTATTGGCAAATTGTAAAAAGTATTTTTTTCCTTACCACCAAAAGTATTAATCGCTAATTGTTGATATGATGAAGCACTATTTATTACATCTTCAATATTCATATTTATACCCCCGCTACAATCTGTAGATTTATATATAGGGTTACATTACTTTATTATAACATCTTTTAGTCATGTTTGCTACGATATGTTGCTTTTTGCTGTTGCTTTTTAACTAAAATGTATATAAAGGAGTAAAAATATAATGACTGGAGATAATTTATTACCGCAAAAACTGAAAGAACTCAGAAAAGCTCATTCTTATACACAAGATTATGTAGCTGCAACTTTAGGTATAGTTCGTCAAACATACAGTCATTATGAAACTGGCAAAAGAACTCCCAGCACGGAGAATCTATACAAACTTGCCGGTTTATATAGAATTTCTATTGATGATTTAATGCATATTGTGATCAACATAGATAGAAACACGTATTATGAAGCACCCTCTCCCTCTGATACTTCTTTAGAACTAAATGACTATCTTGAATATGTTAACTCACCTGTTAATGCTAACAAGCTACATAACCTCAGTAGTTTAGAAAAGGAACTTTTATTTTACTTTCAGAAGATATCTGAAGAAGATAAAAAAGAAATAATAGAATTTACTAAGATTAAAGCCCATAGACAATAGCCATAGTCACTTTATTGGCCTTGGCTATTTTTTATTGAATTAATCCTGCTAACATATCTATAAAAAGTGGTTTTACTCATTCCTAATTTCTTCATTAATCCAGTAGCATTAATATCACCTGCTAATAGACTACGATATTCAAACATGAACTCTTCATCAGACATTATTGATGGTCTTCCATAGTTATCCCAGTCTCCCCTAGCCTTCTTAGCTTCTATTCCTTCACGCTGTCTTTTTTCCTTCTTCTCTATCTCAGCTTGAGCAATAGCTGCATATAATTCAATTAACATATTATTTACTGTTTCCATTAACATCTGAGCCATAGAATTATCTAGTTTTGAAATATCCATAAGAGTCGTAGGTAATTCTAAAATCTTTACTCTAATATGATTATCTCTAAAATACTGTAGCTCTTTTAGGGTTTCTTGTTTATTTCTCCCTAAACGGTCTACCTCTGTGATAATTAATTCATCTCCCTCTCTAAGAACATCTTCCTTAAGAACCTGATATCGTGGCCTGTAGAAATTCTTACCAGTCTGTTGGTCTGTAAAGATTTTCTCCAATGCAAGATTATTAGTCTGGCAATATGAAGTAATCTCATTAATCCCCCTGTCTAAATGCTGTTCTCGTGTACTTGTTCTATGATATCCATATCTTTTCATAGTGAACTCCTTTCTGTTCCTAAATGTAATAATTTTGGTACTATGTTATTTATCAAGCATATATGTTCCTAAATGTACAGTGATTTTCTTTTGGTACGTTTCATATTTCATGTATGCATTTGGAAACTATTTTATTTATTTCACGTTTATAATATATTCATATATTAGTTCATATTTTTTCTATATCATATATTTAAATCCCTTGTATTTATTGGTTTTTTGCAGATGTAATTCTAAAAAACCTATTAATAAAAACTATAGTCATTTACACCTTATTTGTATCATTAAGGCACCATAACTATAGTAATGTGTAAAAAAATTTTCCCCTTCGGGGCACTCTGCACCTAACGGTGCTATATTAGAATTACTCTGTAACTCAATAGCAATTCACTATCAATTACATCATCTTCATTTCATTCACAAAAATGACACATTAAGAAAACATAATAAATCTACACCTAAGGAGGTAACAAACATATGAATATTCATACATTTGAATTACAAAAAAGGGTCAGTAAAGAAGACTTTGCATATTTGAGGGACTCACAAACAATAATAGGTCTGCATTTCGATAAAAAAAGGCAAAATTCAAAATATGAAATCCAGATATGGACAACACAAAGCTACAAACAACAAGGTTTTAACAAAATAGAATTAAATTTAATGCATATAAATGAATACAAAAATACTGAGATTAATGGAAAAAAAGAAAAAAAACTTTATAAAATTAAAACCATTTGCACTATCTGCATTTCTGTAGATCCCATTAAATTTTTTCAGAAAGATAAAACTATAAATATCTACAACTCAACTTGCTTTATTAATTTTACTGAACCATTCATCAAACAATTGCATTATGGAATATATGATATCTTTCCAACATTAGAACAATATAAACGTCTAAGGAATTCTTTATTTTTAGATGATTCAATAAAATGGTACGATTCAAACAAATTTACCGTTAAAAGAATAGATTATGCGTATGATGTATATTACCATCCTGATGATTACCTATACCTTATCAATCGTGGGCGAAATGTTCCAAGAACAAAGCAAAAAAAGTACAATCAAACAAAGAAGGTTATTTCTGATTATTTAACTATCCCTGCATGTAAACACCCTGTCTTCAAAAATAAGTCTTTTCATATAAGCATATACCAAAAAGGTAATAGGATACTCAAAGATAATCCTAATATTGATGAACAAATTGATGATATCACTAACAACCATTTTTTAAGAATAGAATGTCAAGCATTTACTCGAAAAATCAAAAGTTTAAATAATCATTTTAAGTTTGAAGATGGATCTGATTTACTTACACTTACATCGCCAGAAGTCGTACATTATATTTTTGAGAGCATTCTAAAACAACTAGATTTAACAGGTACACACCTCACCTATAGCAAAGCAAAAGAAGAGGTTGATAATGCAAATATTACAAATTATAAAAAAAAAATGTATAAGATTTTTTTATACAATGCTTCAAAACGTTTTAGTATTAGTAATCTCGAAAAAGCTGTTGAGCAAGGAACTGTAAAAGGTATAAAAAGGAAAAAAACTCTAGATACATATCGTAGAGAAATCCAATCATTAGGAATTAACCCTATAACGATACCAGATAATTACGAAAATATGACTCGCCTTGATTATAATCCTGAACTTGGTTATTGCCTTCCATGCCTCTATGCTTTATACGAGTCAGAATTTAATAAAGTAACAAACTACATAGATACAAATATTAAAGATTTAGAATACATTATCAATCATAGAGGAGATAGTCCTTTTAAGCCTTTAAAAGTTTCCCCTAAATCTCCAATAATTCAAGAAGGTTCTTATAGGTTTCATAAACAGCAGAACTCTTTATTTCAGGTAAACATGCTTCAAAATTATTTTTTCTAATATTTGTTAACGTACGTATCTTTTTCCAGTTAAGCACTTGATCTTCTTTTTTGATTTTGTTGTATGCCCAAATGACTTCTCTAGCCCAATAATGTTCTTGAGTTTCAGACCATTTTAGTATTTCTTCTTTACACCTTGGAAGGTTATCAAATCGTTTGTCAGGTAGATTTAATGCCCTACATACAGCTTTTATGGTAACCTTTCGAGGACGTGAAGTTCCATCACCATATATCTGCTTTGAACACTCTCTTACTTCAGGCAATAGCTGTGTATCAATATCTTCCCACTTCATCTTACTTCTACTCTTTTTAACTGTAGTGTTGCCAGATAAAGAAAAAGAATTTATAACTGCTAACCCTATACGTGTAACAATTTCTTCTGGTTCATCTAGTTCTTTTGCTATTTGCTTAAAAATCTTCTGATTTATATCATTTGGGACAATGGTTTTAAACAAAATATCAGGACATACATTTTCGAATACAGCCAATTGACAAATAAACGCATATGAAGCTTCTTCGCCATTAAGAATCTTTTGTATAGTACTAAAATTCATAATGCATTCACTGGTATTCCTAAAATAGTCTAAGTAATCATCGTAAAGAAGCCGGTTATTTCTCATCCAACTATGATTAAAGTAGTATTTCTCTCTATCAAGCCGAGTTTCTAATGATAAGCCTGCATTGTAATCTGTTTTTAGGTCAATAGGGCGATTAAATACATCAATCATATATTTTATGACTCTTTCATGAACATCTCCTTCAAATGGTGTTATTGGTGTTTCTATAGCTATCTCCTGTTCAGCTGCCACTAAATTAGGTGACCCATTTTTAATTTCAACAGAACTACTACATAAATAGCACTTATGCATAGGACAAATATCTACTCCAGGTATTTGATGAAATCTATGCCAGTACGTTTCTCCATAAGTTGTTCTATCTTCCTGAGCACATAAAGGACACCATCTGAGGCTTTTATTTTTCGTTTCTCCAGATGGTATATAAAGCCAGTTAAAATAATTACCTTCACCGTTTACCAGTGATTTAAAGGCGTTTTGTCGCCTCTCAAGACTAACAAATCTTCCATATGCAGGGAACATAGTGTGCTTTTCAATCAATTCTTCCATGGTATGTCTTTCCAAAAGAAGTTCTTTAACATCCATATTTAATGCATTAATAAATTCATGAACAGGTCTTGTACGTTTATTTCTATATATATCATTTGCAGCATCTATGTATGCAGCATAACCCGAATGCACATAATACCTAGCAAATAAACTGTATAACAATTCGTCAGGATATATTTCTGGCATATACCCAATCATTGCACAGACACCTCCTCAATAACCACAAAATCTTTAAGATAAGAAACTGAATCCACACCTTTGTCTTTAGCAGTTTGGATTAATTCCTGTAAGCTTGTATATTCATAGGATGAAATTTCTTCTTTTTCTGTATAAATAAAACTTTTCTTCTTTTTAGGCTTTGTAGTGGAAGTTTTTTTCGTTTCTAGATATTTATGCAGCATTGATATTCTTCGTTCATATGACAGTGATAAAATATTCATACTTAGCTTTTCTTCTCCTCCCAATATGGCTATTTCATTTGCATCATGGATGATTGAAACAAGTACTGATACGACACCACCACTATGGTCATATAACCACTGTATAATTGCTTCGTTAATATCTGTTTTGTATTTGGTGTATTGAAATGAAAATAATAATTCACACAGCTTTTTAAAATAATCATCATACTGTAAAACTGAGTATTTCATTCCTAATGATCTTCTTGCCAACTGCATTGCCTTCTCAAAGAATAATATGCTTTCTTCGGTTCCCACCATACAGATGGACACTCCTGAAATATTAATCAATTGAGTGATTAAATTTATTAACAACACTCCATTTTTATGACCAAATACATGTTGTATTTCATCTATGATAAGCAGGCCTATGTGATTTATACATACCTGACTAACTGTTCCAATAAGTATATCTGTGGTAACTCCAGCTCTCTGAGAATTTTTGTAATAACTTGTTCCAATATAATCGTCTACTGCTTTAAGAACAGATAAAAGCATGCCCTTAGGAGATGCATCAAATGGACACTGTACCTGTAAGCAGGGAATAATCTTTATGATTCCATATTCTATGACTGGCTCTGGTGCTATCAATTCAATTGACTTTTGTATAGCTGCAGATTTACCAATGCCGGAGGTACCAACAATGGAAAATGAATCTGAGCCTCCTATAATTCCTTTATATTCTGCCTTCCCCTGCATTACCATAAAATTGGCATTCTTTTGAATTACTGCCAATCTACTATTCTTCTTTTTTAGAGATAATGCTGTTGAAATATACAGCCTATTGTATATTTCTATAGACATTTCTGAGGGGTAGTATACCTTGTACAAATCAGTAGCAGCCATAAGTCTGTTAGCTGCATCTAGGTTTCTAATTGATTCATCATAATTAGGAATCATCTTTAATTCATTCAAAAGCCTCTCTCTGGACATTAATGCTGTAGGCATTTCCAATTCACTAAAGATCTTCATATAGTCCAGCCTCCTTAGCAAATTCATTATGATTTTTTTGTTCCTCACAACTCCGAACACTACGTATATCTTTTATTCCAAGATTCTTATGATATTTGCAATTATCTAGCATTACTTGAATACTATTTGCCAAATCAATATCTGCCTGCAAACGTTGTTTTTGCTCCTGCATAATAAGCTTCTTATTTAATTCCTGCATATTTTGTACCTGAGCTAAACTCTTACCCTTAAATCTACCTTCTATCAGTTCAAAACGTATATAATCTCCTTTATTCACCATCCAGACATATGCTGATGAGTCTGTATCATAAGCCACTATGACATCTCCACCACTTAGATATTCTTCTGTAAATGCTGGATTGTGATATCTTAACTTATTTACTATCATCCCGTATCTTGTAAATTTGCCAATTGTCCTTGGTAATAAACATAATGTTAATTTTTCTCTAGACACTGGTAATAAATTATCCTTTGATATACGCTTTTCGTAATTCCATATACAATTTGCATATGGTTTTACCTTAGCTTCAATCATTACATCAGTAAATGGATAGTTTTCCAATAAACGTTTGGAATTGTAATGTATTATGCATTTAAGGATTATCTTTGAAAAATCTTTCATAGTAAGAACTGCATCTTTCCTATAATCATGTGCACCTCTTTTATTAAAATCAGGTTCAATAACACCATAACCCTTAAGATATTTCTTATATGAGTTCTGAACAATATCAAAGAACTTCTCCACTGGTCCTTTCAACTCGGGTCTATATGGAGGAAGATTAACAATAGTAATCCCTAATTCAGATAACTGTTCAAATGCATAAGAAACATATTCTGCTCCTTGATCTGAAACTATTTTCAATGGCATTTCTGATACATCCCAATCTTCAGCACTAATATTTATTCCAAAGTCTCTACAATACTCTACTTTATTAGTAATAATGTTTTGACACATATCTCTAATGCTATAGATACCTCCTTTCCAACTCAGAGAATAGCCGTAGCAAATACCTGAAAATGCATCTATACAAGCAGTTAATATAGGTCTTCCAACAACTTGTCCAAATTCATTGACTAGGTATATATCACATACTGTAGCATCTACCATACCTGTACCAATAGTTTGTGCATATTGCTGGACACCATCACCTATACAAGGTCTTTTGTTTCTCTGATAAGCAGATAATCCTTCCCTAGAAATATAATAGTTTTGCATTTTCCTTGTTTTTCTATAAAAATACCTGTACTGATAAAAAGAGGGGTAACTTTCTACCAATCTTCCTTCACTATCACAATATTTTTCTTTCAGCATCAATGTGTATGCTGTTCGTAAAGTATTCTTTTTGTAACTGTAAAAATACTTATTTAATGACCACCTAATGTTTTTCTCATCCTCAGATAAGTCCTTGACATATTGCCTTTTCTTAGGAAGTAATATCTGGATATTTTGATAAACCAAATATTTACATAGATACGACCTTATACTCTGTTTTGAAACCCCATATTCTGTGGATATCTTCGTAATCAATTTATTTCTTGGTTTTATATCTCCTACAACGCAAATCAAATCAGCAATTAAAGCAAATCTTTGATACATAACTTTTCTTCGTTCTGAATCTACTGTATCTAAATCTTCAAAGCTAATATTTAGCATGGATGGTAATTCCTCTTCAGCAATTTTTTTGTAGTCATCTAATACTGTACATTTTATCCACATAGGCATAGTTTCTTTGATGCAATCAATCACAAGAATTCTGTAATCCTCAATTTGAATTACTCTATAAACATTTGAACCATCACTATATAATTCATTTTTCTGCATTTATAACAATCCCCCAATCCAAAATACCTCTATGTCTCCAGTACTCCCTAGATGCCTCCAATAACTTGTAAGTCATTGGTTTAGTTAACCTACTTCTATACACACATTCCCTAATCATTAATGTTCCATCTGACTTAGTACATACAAAATCTGTAGTGTAATCACCCTCAGCCAAACCTTCTAGATATACATTACATCTGAACTCACTTACTTCATCGTCAGCTGATAATTTATCCGCATAAGCCTCTTGCAAAGCATCATAGGTACGACAAACATCTTTACATTTTGGGATAACTCTCTTTGTACATCTCCCTTTAAAATTACGTTTTCTCATTTCCTGTTTTTCCTCCATTTTTTAGCATTTGATATCCGTAATCAAACCGATTCAGTTTTCCCAAATTCTTCCCAAATTTCTCCCAAAAACAATAACTAATCCCAAATTCATTTCCTTTCTGGGAAAAAGTATGAATCTAATAAATGGCTTATTTTCGAGCTTTATGGCTTATCACAAGATAATCCCCCAAAAAGATTACTATGTTCAGGGGCAATACTCTTTATCCTGCAAAGGGCAAAGTTCTTTATCCCCTTAAAACAAATAACACTTTATGGATTATCTTAAACTGGGTTAACCTTTCACTCTGGTTTACGGTACTGATAAATGCCTTATTTTCAAGGTTAATCAGGTCTTATAAAACAAAAATAGACCTTGGTCGAGAAGTTTAAAACGACTCAGACTCAAGGTCTATTTTTGTTTATTTTAAATTGTTGAAGAGTAAAGTTCTTTGCCCCTAAGCGGATAAAAAGCTTTGCCCTTTGTCATGTTTATTCAAGTTCCACAGTTCCAGGTGGCTTAGAAGTCAAATCGTACATTACGCGGTTAACGCCCTTAACCTCGTTAATGATGCGGCTCATGACACGCTGTAACACTTCGAATGGAATCTCAGAAGCCTCAGCTGTCATGAAGTCGATTGTCTCAACAGCACGAAGAACTACTGCGTAGTCGTATGTACGCTCGTCACCCATAACGCCTACAGAGCGCATATTTGAAAGGGCTGCGAAGTACTGATCTGGAAGCTTCTTCAAGCCTGCCTCAGCAAGCTCAGTACGATAAATATAATCAGCATCCTGAACGATGCGAACCTTTTCTGCTGTAACCTCTCCGATGATACGGATACCAAGGCCTGGGCCAGGGAATGGCTGACGGAATACAAGATATTCTGGTAGGCCAAGCTCAAGACCAACCTTACGAACCTCATCCTTGAAAAGGTTTCTAAGTGGCTCAATAATTTCCTTGAAATCAACATAATCTGGAAGACCGCCTACGTTGTGGTGAGACTTGATAACTACTGACTCACCACCAAGCCCTGACTCTACAACGTCTGGGTAGATAGTTCCCTGAGCGAGGAAGTCTACAGTACCAATCTTCTTAGCCTCTTCCTCAAATACACGGATGAATTCCTCACCGATAATTTTACGCTTCTGCTCTGGCTCTTCTACTCCAGCCAGCTTAGCATAGTAACGCTCTGCTGCATTTACACGAACAAAGTTGATATCGAAAGCTCCAGCTGGACCAAATACACCCTCAACCTCATCGCCTTCGTTTTTACGAAGAAGACCATGATCTACAAATACGCATGTAAGCTGCTTTCCAATAGCCTTCGCAAGAAGTGCTGCAAGAACAGATGAATCAACACCACCTGAAAGTGCAAGCAATACCTTTCCTGAACCAACTCGCTCACGAATCTCTCCAATAGTGTGCTCCACAAAAGAATCCATTCGCCATTCACCTGCTGTACCGCAGATATTACGAACAAAGTTGAATAAAATATCCTTACCCTGAACAGTGTGAAGAACCTCAGGATGGAACTGAATTGCATAAAGCTTCTTTGCCTCGCAGGCTGCTGCTGCGACTGGGCAATCAGCTGTGTGGGCAATTATATCAAAACCAGGAGCAACCTTGCTAATGTAATCAAAGTGACTCATCCAAACGATAGTGGATTTCTCAACTCCCTCAAACAAAGTTGAAACTGCGCCGTCAATAAATGTCTCGGTCTTACCGTATTCACGGACAGGTGCCTTCTCAACCTTTCCGCCAAGCACATGCATCATAAGCTGAGCGCCATAGCAAAGTCCAAGCACTGGAATACCAAGTTCAAAAAGTTCCTTAGTATAGGTAGGTGCGCCCTCCTCGTAGCATGAGTTAGGTCCTCCAGTCAAAATAATACCGGCTGGATTCATTTCTTTAATTTGTTCAAGCGGGGTACGATAAGAATAGATTTCACAATAGACGTTACACTCTCTGACGCGACGAGCAACCAGCTGGTTGTACTGTCCGCCAAAGTCGATAACAATGACTTTCTCCTGATTCATTGAATACTCCTTCTATGTAGTTAAAAAGTTTTCTAAAGTATAGATGAAAATTTCTATTTCTTCAACACTAAATATAAATATTTTCCAACAACCGTCCGATATGAAATATAGGATACTATCAATATGCTATTTTGAGGTTCGTTATGAGCATTTCCGTAACCAATTCATTATCGTTAAGAATATATTATGGAAGATACTCCACACTTGTAAAGGGCTCCCAACGTAATGACGCCACCACAGGTACCCTTTCCTATGCTGATTCGACTGCCCTTCGCAATGCGATTAGAAAACTTCAGGATTATGATTTTGAGGAATCTTCAGCGGCGCAGGTTCAGGAAAAGCTTACGGCATTCTGCGATTCCATTAATAATACACTTTCTTCCGCAGCGAAATATGCTAAAGGTAGTACTTCCGTTAAAAATGCAGTTTCAAAAATCAAAGAATTGAACAGTTCCTACTCTTCTGAACTGAAGCAGCTTGGCATCACTGTTAATAAGGATGGCACTATGTCCGTTTATGAATCTGCTGCAAAGAATTACAGTCGCGAGCGCTACACAAAATTTTTTGACAAAGATTCAAAGTATCTCAACAGTCTCTACGACGCAGCCACAAAAATAACAAGGCGTGTAGATGTACGCATTTGACTTGCACTTTTGCCTCATTTGCATTAAATTATCATAAGGGAGATGGGGCCATCTCCTTAATATTTTTTTGGAGGCATTATAAATGATTTTTGGCTCGTCCCAAAAAAGAGGACTAAAGATAATAATTGTAGGTTGCGGCAAGGTTGGTCGCACCCTCGTAGATAGACTTTCCAAGGAAGGCCATGACATCGTTGTCATTGACCAGAAACAGGAAAGAATCGACAATCTTACAAATCTTTATGATATTATGGGCATTCAGGGAAACGGTGCCAGCTACAGCATTCAGTTAGAGGCTGGTATTAAGGACGCTGACCTGATTATCGCCGTCACAAACTCAGATGAGCTCAATCTCCTCTGCTGCACAATTGCAAAGCAGGTTGGTGATTGCGCATCAATTGCTCGAGTTAGAAACCCAGACTATTCAAAAGAAATTTCATATCTTCAGGAAAAGCTTGGTCTTGTTATGATTATCAACCCTGAGTTTGAGGCTGCAAGAGAGATTTCATCTATCCTCTCTCTTCCATCTACACTTGAGGTTTCTTCATTCGCCCATGGCCAAGCTGAAATGGTTGAGTTCAAAATTGAGGAAGGCAACATCCTAAACGGACTTGCTGTAAAGGATTTGGGTTCAAACAGCTCTGGAAAGGTTCTTATCACTGCTGTTAAACGTGGCAATGATGTTATGATTCCTACTGGAGATTTCACTCTTCAAGCTGGTGATATTGTCTGTGCAGTAGGTGCACGTCGTTTCGCCCGTACCTTCTTAAATGAAATTGGATTCAAGACTCGTCAGGTAAAGGACTGCCTTATTGTTGGTGGCGGCAAAGCTTCTTATTATCTAGCAAAGCTTCTCCTCCAAGCGAAGATCAATGTTCGTATCATCGAGAGAAATAAGGAGCGTTGCGAGGAGCTTTCAATTGCTTTACCAAAAGCTACCATTATCAATGGAGATGGCGGTGATGAGTCCCTTCTTCGCGAAGAGGGCATCGAATATGTAGAGAGCTTCGTTCCACTTACTGGAATTGACGAGGAAAACATTCTCCTCACCCTCTATGCTAACCAGGTTAGCAACGCTAAGGTTATCACAAAGGTTAACAGAATCAGCTTTGACAATGTTCTTTCTCAGCTGAATCTTGGCTCTGTTATCTATCCACGTCAGATTACTGCTGAGTCGATTATCGCATATGTGCGTGCAAAGAGTGCTTCAGGTGATGGCAATGATATTCTCACCCTCTACCATCTATTTGACCAGAAGGTTGAGGCCATCGAGTTTAACATCACTGAAAAATCAAAAGCTACCGGAGTTCCATTCTCCGTATTGCAATTTAAAGACAATGTTTTGATTGCCTTTATCAATCGTAATGGAACAATCATCATCCCTAGCGGTTCCGACACCATCGAAGTCGGCGATACTATAATGGTTGTTACCACACACACTGGCTTTGCTACTATTTTAGATACTTTGAGGTAATCATTCATGAACAACTCCGTCATTCGATTTATCCTATTATATGTTGTAGGATTTTTAGGATTATTTTTGATGCTACCACTATTTGTAGCATTTATATATCACGAAAGCGTCTGGATATATTACGCTGCCGTAGCGCTACCTTGCCTGATAATTGGCATCATCAATAGCTACTGCAAGCCAAAGTCATTTTCATTTTACCTAAAGGAAGGTTTCTTCTGTACTGGAGCCTCATGGGTGGTTTTATCGGTAATCGGTGCCATTCCACTTTGGCTTACTGGAGAGATTCCTCACTATATCGACGCATTATTTGAATCTGTTTCAGGCTTCACCACCACTGGTGCATCCATTCTGTATGATGTTGAAACACTTAGCCATGCTTCACTTTTCTGGCGAAGCTTCACTCACCTTGTTGGTGGTATGGGAGTTTTGGTTTTCCTTCTCACCGTCATTCCACTTGCCGGTGGCGATGGTTCCCAGTTCAACCTTATGAAGGCTGAATCACCTGGCCCATCAGTTGGAAAGCTTGTTCCAAAGCTTAAGAACACCGCCCAGATGCTTTACCTGATTTACCTTGGTCTTTGTGCCTTGGAAATCATCCTACTCCTTATAGCAGGAATGACTCCATTCGAGGCAATCAATACTGGTATCGCCACAGCCGGTACTGGAGGATTCGGAATTTACTCAAGCAGTATTGGAGGCTTCAATGTAGCCTGCCAGTGGATTGTTGCAATATTCATGTTTATTTTTGGTGTAAACTTCAACTTCTACTATTACGTGCTGTTCCATCATGCCCGTGATGCCTTCCGTATGGAAGAGGTTAGAATGTACACCTTCCTAACATTGATTTCCATTGGAATTATCACTGTTAATACACTTAGTTGCAGCGCTGGCTTGTTCGATGCCCTTACAAAGGCTGCCTTCCAGGTTACTTCAATCCAGTCGTCAACAGGCTTCTCTACAACAGACTTTAATCTTTGGCCTCAGACAAGCCGTTGCGTTTTAGTACTTCTTATGTTTATTGGTGCCTGCGCAGGTTCTACCGGTGGTGGTATCAAGGTTTCCCGTTTCGTACTCATGGGAAAGGCTGTTCACAAGGAGCTTATCAGCTACATCCATCCAAGAAGCGTTCGCAAGACACTCATGGATGGCAAACCAGTTACTCACGATACAGTTCGTTCAAACAATGTTTTCTTCGGAACATTTATGCTTGTGTTCTTCGTCAGCATTTTTGTACTGTCCTTTGAAAACATTGATTTTTCAACTGTATTCACAGCTGTCATCGCCACAATGAGCAACATCGGTCCTGGACTTAGCATGGTTGGCCCAGCAGCGAATTTCGCATTCTTTACTGATTTATCAAAGATTGTTCTGATTTTTGATATGCTTGCTGGTCGACTCGAGCTATTCCCAATCCTGATGCTGTTCCATCCAAATATTTGGACCGACCTTTTCACAAAGCGTCGCCGCAAAGAGCTTACTAACGCTGGAAAATGCTTTAAGGATTAATATGAATAATATACTTATGAAAATGACTGATGCTTACGAGCATCAGTCATTCTACAATAACAGGAAAAATATTAAGATTATCGATTGCAGAGACGTGGAAGGAACCCGCTGCTACCTTGATGATATGGCTAAGTCTAAGCTTCTATCAAGGATAAGTGGCTTTTCCGCGGAGGGTATCCATTTCATCGACTCTGGAAACTATCACTATCTAAGCCTTCTTTGGCTGATGAAAGTTCAAGAGGATTTTAATCTTGTGCTTTTTGATCATCACCCAGACAACCAGCCTCCTAGCTTCGGCATGATTACCTCCTGTGGTGGCTGGGTGCTTGAAGCCACCGAAGTCTTACCTCATTTGAAAAATGTTTATACCTACGGAGTAGGTGAAGAAGTGCCTGTTTCCGAAATTCCAATCGATTTACCTCTTTATATTTCCATTGATAAAGATGCGCTCTCGCTCGAGGCTGCAATCACTGACTGGGATCAGGGTGATATGAGTCTGGACATGATGTTAGAAATGCTAGAAAGCTTATTCGAAGGCCGTAGAATAATTGGGGTTGATATCTGTGGTGATAGCGGTGAAAATGCCGAAAATGGCGCCAAAATCAATAATCAGACAAATGCAAGACTTTTTGACTTTTTATCCGAAAACTTTTAAAATGATAGTAGGTAAAAATTTTACCTAAAGCTTTTATATCTAGCAAAAATTCAAATGGAGGGGAACCACTATGTATCCAGTAATTACTATTTCAAGAGAATTTGGCAGCGGTGGTCATAGCATTGGAGAAGCTGTTGCAAAACAATTAGGCATTCCTTTTTATGATGGGGAAATTGTAAATAGAGTAGCAGTTGAAAGCGGTTATGCCAAGGAGCTAATCGAGACCCAAGGAGAGTATACTTCTTCTACTGCAATGTGGTTTGATATCTCGGCTGCTGGCACCATGTATTTCCAGAGCCCACAGGACGAGATTTTCATCGCACAGAAAAAGGTTATACTTGAGTGTGCAAGCAAAGGTCCTTGCGTTATAGTAGGTCGCTGTGCAGACTATATTCTTCGCAAGGAAGGCATCCGCTGCATGAATATAATGATTCACGCAGATATGGAGCACCGCAAGAAACGTGTATTAGAGCGCTACGAAAATATTGAGAATGTCAGTATTGAGAAGCGCCTAGCAAAAAAAGACAAGCAGCGTAAAACATATTACAAGTATTACACTGATAAAAACTGGGGTGATTTTAGAGAGTATGACGTTATCCTGGACAGTGGAACACTCGGCGAAGCCACTTGTGTAGAAACCATATGTAAATTAGCTGAGGTATATCCCGAATAAATAGGGAATTAGCTGAAGAGGCATCGTCATTTATTGGCGATGTTTCTTTTTTGTTTCAACCTACTTGCCACATGTGTCGGGCGCCACAATCCCTATTTACTACATATTATGTAACCTGCCCTGGATTGGTATCAGGAGCAGTGCAAAAAGCACGCCATAGAAAAGTGACAATACAGCTACTGCCATGTTTGGGCCAAGGACATCATAAGCTTTTCGCCATACGATGGCAAACACTGTAACAAATCCAATGATGCTAGAGATTACTCCACCCAGTATTGCAGCCTTTTGTGCGATTTTTATTGCATACTCACATTTAGCCACATTTTCCATAAGCTCACTTTCAGCAAGACTTTTACTTCTAAAAACAAGCTTAAATGCCTTAACAAAACTTCCAATCTGGCCGCCAGCTGCAAGTATAATTAGCTGGATTGCCAGCACCATAATAAATGATGGAGCATCCAGAAAATATACCACTTGACTGCCGCCCACAACCATGATTCCAAATAAACCAAGCAGCAACAACAGCACCCCTAGTACTAATCCTAAGATTTCCGCTTTTCTTGCCTTCTTATTATTCTGAACATCCTTTACCAAATCAACCATAATCTCTTCCGCCTTTCCACTATAAGCCTCAGCGTTCAGGCGTTCACCAGACAATAGTTCATTTATATTGATGTCCAGGGCTTTACATAGTTCAGGCATGATGCTAGTGTCTGGCAGGCCTTTACCTGTTTCCCATCTAGAAACAGCTTTATCACTAACACCTACTAAATCTGCAAGCTGCTTTTGAGTAAGCCCCTTGTCTTTTCTCATCTCAGAAATAAATGAACCTGTCTTCGTTAAATCTAACATGTGACCTCCTGACGCTTTACCTGTTACACCTTAAGGTTATATGAAAAAACGTAAGAATTGTACCTATGTATGCTAGAATCCATGTAGAATCAGACTCTATGAAAATTAGAATTTGTATTCCCCTCATCCGTCGACTTCGTCGACACCTTCCCCCTAGAGGGGGGAAGGCTTAATTTTCTTCCCAAAACTCAACCGCTCTGTCCAACCAGCCTTCTGCCTTCGTGTGGATGCCAAGGCCAATGCCGTGTGGAACGCCGAAATACTTCTCATATACGTGCTTTACGCCGTTAGCCGAAAGTGCAGCGTCAAATACATCTGCGTGGCGGCTAGCAGGCACTAGCACGTCCCAGGAGCCAGAATACATAAAGGTAGGTGGATAGTCTGCCTCGATGTATTTTTGAACATCAAGCATTGTGCGGCCTTTTCTGATATGGCGAAGGCCAAACATATAAAAGCTGCCTCTATTGCTAAGCCAAATTCCTAATAAACCAATCCAGATATTCCAATATGGATGATGTAGCCAATCGTTAACGCAGGTCCAAGGATAGCCTAAAATAACTGCCCCTGGCTTTGGAAGCTGATAATCCAGATAGCCGAACTTATGACTGGCAAAGATTCCTGCTAAATTACCACCTGCTGAAAATCCAATAAGGCCATAGCCTTCCATCTCTACATTAAATCTATCTAAATCATTCTGAATGAATCTAAGAGCTACTCCCAAATCCTCCATTGGAGCAAATGGCTCACAATCACAACCTGTTCTGTATTCTAATACAAATGCATTTACTCCCTTTCGATTAAGAGCTGCTGCCACAGGATATCCCTCCTGCTTTGTGCACAGATGGGCATATCCTCCACCAGGTAAAACTACCATAAAACGTTTGCTCTTTGGGTTATCTGCAGGAAAAAACATAAGCTTCGCATCACGTTTGTGTTTATCCCCAGCCATTTCTTCCATAGAATACACAGGGAACTGCATAAAACGTCCAGTAGTTTGTAGTGCCTTTAATCTGGCACGTCCAGAAGCCACATCATTTGAACGATGTTCTATGTAATACATTCTTGCAATTGAATAAAACGTAAATACAAATGTAAGAATAAGGTATGCAATTATAAGCGTGCGAATGGTTTCGCCAATGCCATTGGCAAATAAATATATGTCCTTCATGTTATTCTCCTACTTTTATTTTCCCCTCATCAGTCAGCTTCGCTGACAGCTTCCCCCAAAGGGGGAAGCCAAAAAAAAGGTGCTACATTAAGTAGCACCTTTATTATAGCATTTTTATCTATGCTTGAAAGCAACCTTTACATGCTGCTTTAATCCGTTTGGAAGAACGTACTTAAGCTTGTCCTCAGATGGAGTCATCTTAGAGCACTCTGGATGCTCACGGTAAAGCTTGATTGCGTCGAATTCGCACTTGGTTGTACATACACCACAACCAATACACTTATTCTCGTCAACAACTGAAGCGCCGCACTTGAGACATCTAGCTGTCTCAACCTTGATCTGCTCCTCAGTAAGCTCTACAGTCTTGTCGCGGAATGTAAGCTCTCCGTCAACTGTTGTCTTAGAAACACCAGGAATCTGACGTGGGCTGTGATCGTAATCACCAATCTTGAGGTTTTCCTTATCAAGCTCGATGAAGTCACGACGGTTACGTCCGATTGTAAGTGAGCTGTGTGGCTGAACAAATCTATGAATAGAGATAGCACCCTCACGACCTGCTGCGATAGCATCGATAGCAAAACGTGGGCCTGTGTACATATCACCACCAACGAAGATGTCTGGCTCGTCTGTCTGGTATGTAAGAGCATCAGCCTTAGGGCCTCTCTCGATAACAACCTTAGAATCCTTGAAGAGATCTCCGTAAACGCTACGCTGTCCTACTGAGAAGATAACGTGCTTACACTCTACAGTGATTGTATCGTTCTCATCATACTGTGGAGAGAAACGTCCTGTCTCGTCCTTAACACGTGTACACTTCTTAAGAACGATACCCTTTACAGCGCCTGCCTCATCAACAAGTACTTCCTTAGGACCCCATCCGCAGTTAAGCTCAACGCCTTCAGCCTCTACGATTTCGATTTCCTCTGGAGAAGCTGGCATGATGTCTCTGCTCTCAAGACAGAACATAGATACCTTTTCATTGCCAACACGTCTTGCAGAACGAGCAACGTCGATAGCAACGTTACCACCACCGATAACAACAAGGTCACCCTTGATATCGTATTTCTCGTTCTCTGAGCACTCGTGAAGGAAATCAACAGCTGTTGCTGTACCGATAGCCTTGTCACCTGGTACGTTTGGAAGGTTACCACCCTGGCAACCGATAGCTACGTAGAATGCCTTGTAACCCTGGCTACGTAACTCTTCAAGAGTAATGTCCTTACCAACCTCAACGCCACACTTAATCTCTACACCAAGCTCCTTGATGATTTCGATTTCAGCGTCGATAACGTTGTTCTCAAGTACGAATGATGGAATACCATAGCGAAGCATACCACCTGGATGATTGCTCTTTTCGAAGATTGTAGGCTTGTAGCCCTTAAGTGCTAAGTAGTAAGCACATGAAAGACCTGCAGGACCTGCACCAACGATAGCAACCTTTTCTGTGAATTCACCCTTCTGTGAAGGAACAATCTTCTTAGGGATGTAACGTGTTTCAGCCTTGAGATCCATCTCTGCTAAGAAACGCTTAACCTCATCGATTGCGATAGCCTCATCAACTGTACCTCTTGTACAAGCAGCCTCGCAACGTCTGTTACATACACGACCACAGATAGCTGGAAGTGGATTGTCCTGCTTGATAAGAGCAAGAGCTTCTTTGTAACGACCCTGAGCTGCCATACGAAGGTAACCCTGGATAGCGATGTGCGCTGGACAAGCTGTCTTACATGGAGCTGTACCTGTGTCATAGCAGTTGATTCTGTTAGTGTCACGATAGTTATCGTTCCACTCGTCAGTAGACCACTTGCGCTCTGTAGGAAGTACCTGCTTTGGATACTCAACCTGCTTACCATCAGCTGTGCAAAGCTTCTGACCAAGCTTAACAGCACCTGCTGGACAGTTCTCAACACACTTACCACAAGCTACACAGTCCTCTGCTGTAACGTGAGCAACATAAGCTGAACGTGACATATTAGGAGTGTTGAAAAGCTGTGATGTACGAAGTGCGTAACATACATTTACATTACAGTTACAGATAGCGAAGATTTTGTTCTCGCCATCGATATTTGTGATCTGGTGAACGAAGCCGTTGTCCTCAGCCTGCTTGAAAATCTCAAGAGCCTCTTCGCGAGTGATGTAAACACCACCCTTGTTTGTCTCAACAACGTAGTCTGCCATATCACCAACTGCGATACACCAACCCTCTGGATCGTCAGCGCAGCCTTCGTCATATGTCTTTCTAGAAAGACGGCATGAACAAGGTGACTTAGCATACTTTCCTTCGTATTTATCGAGCCAGTAAGAAATCTTCTCAAGACCGATTGCTTCCTGCTCCATTGAAATAGCGTCCTCTACAGGGATAACGTGCATACCGATACCAGCGCCTCCTGGTGGTACCATGTGTGTAAGTCCCTCAAGTGGAAGACGGCTCATACGCTCAAAGAAACGTCCCATCTCAGGATGCTCAGCAAGGAAATCCTGATTCATGTTAGAAAACTCTGCAGAACCTGGAACGAACATAGGAAGAACCCACTGCTTCTCGTGAGCTTCGTTCTCGTAGTTCCACTCTAAAAGACCAGTCCAGCTAGCCTTCTCTAATCTCTCTTCAAGAGTCTTCTCATCAAGACCTGTGATTTCAAGAAGCTGCTTGAAAGTCTTTGGCTTTCTAATGCCACCCATAGAAAGTGCAAGCTCTGCAATTTCCTTTGTAGGTGCAAGATTTGCAACAGCCCAGTACTCTGGGTCATACTTTGTAATCTTCTGGAGACCAAGCTTAATCTTTGCACGGTCTGTGATTACCTTTCCAAGCTTAAGAATCTCTGGACGAAGATCCTCATCCTTAAGGTCGTTTACCCAATCTGGATAAAAATCGCCCAAGTTATCTGGTCCAATTCCCATATTAGTTATTTCCTCCTTTTAACTAAACACCTTAATCAATTATCTATACTTCCTCAAAAAGACATGTCGTTGTTATTCTGCTTCGCTTTGCCATGAACTTACCTGGCCCCTCAACCAATTAGTCCATTCATCGAAGCCTTCGCCAGTCTTTGCAGAAACGAATATTACAATAGCGTTTGGATTGAGCTTGTGAATTCGTTCTTCTACCGCCTCTTTTGAGAATTCTGTAAACACCGGAAGGGTGTCACATTTGTTAATAAGTACCACGTCACATACTGAAAACATAAGTGGGTACTTTAGGGGTTTGTCGTCTCCCTCTGGAACTGAGAGAATCATAGCGTTCTTTGATGAACCGGTATCAAATTCAGCCGGACAAACCAAATTTCCAACATTTTCAAGAAAAACAAGGTCTAAATCTTCTGTGCCAAATTCATGTAACCCCTGACGTGTCATATCTGCGTCTAAGTGGCACATGCCTCCAGTATGTATCTGAATTGCACGGGCGCCAGCATTTTGAATAGTGGCAGCATCCACATCAGAATCTATATCAGCCTCCATTACGCCGATGTTCATTTCGTCCTTTAAACGAGAAATCGTCTGGCATAACGTGGTAGTCTTTCCTGAACCTGGGGCAGACATAAGATTTACTAAAAATGTTTTCTGAGCCTTTAGCTCTCCTCTGAGTTTCTCTGCATCAGCATCATTATCTTCAAAAATGCTCTGCTTTACCTCAATAACCTTGTAAGCTTCCATATTTCCTCCGAATTAAAATTGTTGGGTATTAAGCCACAAGTTTATAAACTCAATTATAAATTTCGAGTTTCCTTGTAGGATAAATATAACCTAATTGATAAAATATTGTCAATTAGGTTCAATTCTTAAACCCGTATAAAATCTAGTACAAAACATCATTAATACACAGGTGTCTATTATCTTTTGGAATGCATGCATTCCAAGTCAGAATGTTGTACAACATATCTATAAAAAAATTGTGAACAATGTCAATAATCCTGTTTGGCCTCTGGCTCAAGTTCAGCAGCTTGAGCAATAAAATTAGGGCTGATTGCATTAAATAACACAATCACCCCTAACAAAAGGCCGAATACACATTTTTTCATACATTATCCCTTTCTATCCTACTCCCCAGCGAAACCATAAAGGTTTAGCTATATAAAAAGTTAGTATAGATTATTGTTATTGTCAATAACTTTAGGGATTAATAACTAATTATGTGTATAACTTATTCTTTTAGGCTTCCTCAGCTCTAAACTCTGCTTCTCCTGGAAGTGGATACTTATCAGTGAGCTCCTTAATAATTGCACGAGCCTTCTCAACACCAGCTTCCTGCTCCTTGATTACAAGGGCAATAGCCTCTGCAACCTTATCGAAATCTTCTTCCTTGAGACCACGTGTAGTTGCTGCAGGAGTTCCAAGACGGATACCTGAAGTAACAAATGGAGACTTAGGATCGTTTGGAATTGTATTCTTGTTTGCTGTGATGTGAGCATCATCAAGAAGCTTCTCTACTACCTTACCTGTGAGTTCAAATGGAGTAAGGTCGATAAGCATAAGGTGATTGTCTGTACCGCCAGAAACAATCTTGATTCCTCTATCCTGTAAGCCCTTGCAAAGTGCCTGGGCGTTCTTAACAATCTGCTGACCGTATTCCTTGAAGGATGGGTCAAGAGCCTCCTTAAAGCAAACCGCTTTACCAGCAAGTACGTGCATTAAAGGACCGCCCTGGATTCCTGGGAAAACAGCCTTATTGAAGTTGTACTTCTCGTTAGCCTCAGCTGTAGCCATAATCATACCGCCTCTAGGTCCACGAAGAGTCTTGTGTGTAGTAGTTGTAACAATATCTGCATAAGGGATTGGGCTCTCATGTACACCTGCTGCAACAAGTCCTGCAATGTGAGCCATATCTACGAAAAGGACAGCACCAACCTTGTCACAAATCTCTCTGAAACGCTTGAAATCAATCTTGCGGCAATAAGCTGATGCACCAGCGATAATCATCTTTGGCTTGCACTCTAAAGCAATTCGCTCAACATCATCGTAATCGATAACGCCATCATCATTTACACCATAAGGTACGATATTGAAATATGTACCTGAGAAGTTTGCTGGTGAACCGTGTGTAAGATGTCCGCCGTGGTCAAGGTTCATTCCCATGACTGTGTCTCCTGGCTGAAGAACTGCGAACTGAACTGCCATGTTTGCCTGGGCACCAGAGTGAGGCTGAACATTAACATACTCGCAGCCAAAGAGTTCTTTTGCTCTCTCTCTTGCAAGGTCTTCTACAACGTCAACCTCGCCGCAGCCACCATAATAACGCTTTCCAGGATAACCTTCTGCATACTTGTTTGTGAGAACTGAGCCCATAGCTGACATTACAGCTGGTGATACCCAGTTTTCAGAAGCAATAAGCTCAATGTGTTCTGACTGGCGATTGTATTCCTTAACAATAGCCTCTGCGATTTCTGGATCTGTGTTTTTGATGTCCTTTAATGTGTACATTACTTTCCCTTTCTATTACTTACTAAAATGGTTCTATATGGTTATCAGTTCAGGCCCATGCTCTGAACCGGTAATCATTAAATGTATTTCTCACCAAACTCTTCCTTAGTGAGAGGCTTATCAAAGAAGAAGCCCTGTGCAAGATTAACTGCATAATCCCCAAGCAAATCAACATGCTTGCTGTCCTCAACGCCCTCCACACAAATATCCATGTGAAGCGAGTCTGCCAAGTCTGATATTGTCTTGACAAAAGCCTTCGAAAAATCGTTGGTATCAATATCTGAAACAAATGACCTGCCAATTTTGATAGTGTTGATAGGTAATTTTTGAATATGGTTAAGTGATGAGAAGCCTGTACCAAAATCATCCAGTGCAACCCTGACACCAAGATTTCTAATCTTAAACAAAGTATTAACAACATTATCCATCTCAGTTACCTCGATGGATTCTGTAATCTCCAGTGTGAGATTCTTTGGCTCAATTGCTGTAGCCTTCAGCACCTTGTCCACTCTGTCAACGAAGTCCTTCTGAAGAAGCTGAACTACTGAAATATTAACATTAACCTTGTATTCTGGATGACCAAAATCATTCCAATGCTTACAGGTCTTCGCAGCTTCATAGAGAACATGGTCACCAATATCGCCAATGAGACGAAGTCTCTCAGCCTCGTAGATAAAGCTGTCAGGCATCATAAGCCCAAGCTCTGAAGAATTCCATCTCACAAGAGCCTCTGCACCGCAGCAATTTGGCACACCTCCAATGAATTCCATAATAGGCTGATAATAAACAGAAAATTCTCTGCAGCCCTTTTCAACAGCACGGCGAAGTGCCTGTTCAAGCTTGAGCTTTTCTGCCATTACCACATCAGACTTTTCATTATAGAATTCGAAGCTGTTCTTGCCCCTGTCCTTTACTCCATGAAGAGCAATTGTAAGGCGGGTAAGAATTGCGGACGCATCTGTAATATCAGCAGGTGCTTTAACTCCACCCATGCTGATTGTGCAGTAATACTGCTGGTCCTTTATAGTCCAAGGATTATCAAAAAGATTCATAATCCTCTTAATTACTAAATCAAGACTGTCGAAGTGCTCATGGTCCACAAGCACTGCAAACTCATCTCCACCAACCCTGTAGCACTTTCCACTGATTGCTGAAATGTCGTTGATGCTATGAGCTATAAATTCAAGCAAATCATCTCCTGCCTGATAGCCAAGTCCCTCGTTCACGTGACTGAAGTTGTCGAGATCAAACATAAGCACAGCAAATTCTTTGCCAAGCTTTTTAGCCACGTGATACTCGATAGAAATATCCTTCTCGCAGGCCTGACGATTGAAAAGACCTGTAAGTGAATCCTCCTGCGCCTGTTTCTCAGCCTTCTTCTGGTAAGATCGAATTTCGGTAGTGTCATAGAAGGTAATCAGACGTACCTCACGCTCATCAACCCACTTTATGTTATGAAGGGAAATATCGAACCATTTTCCCGAGCCATTTGCTGAATAGCCGTTCAAAACTGAAATCTCATATCGTTTGTCAAAGATTAATTCCTGAACTGCAACTCTGTCAATTTCATTTTCAAAAAGTGTATTGAAGGTGTCGTTAGTATATAAAATCTGCCTGTTCTCCACATCAGCAACCACCACGCCGTATCCTGCATTCTGAAGAATTGCAGTAAGTGCTGAGTAAGAGCTTGCCAGAGAATTGGCTGTAATTTTCTTCACTAAAATATTGTATAGGATGTGCTTGATATCATTTGCGAATCTGATATCCTCCACACTCCATTGTCTTTCCTGACCAATTGAAACGAAGCAAAGGTACATTGCCTCTGATTCGTTCACGTTAAGAGGCAGAAGAATCGCTGCCTTAATATCAAACTTGCCAAAGAAATCTTCGAAAGACTTTGGTAAGCTTGCATCTGATGAAATAGTGTAAGGCTTTCCATTCATGAATGGAAGCTCCTCCACAGGGATACCTTTGAAGGTTTCGCTAAGCCTCTTTTCCTGACTGCTCCACTCGATAATCATATCTGCTGTGGTACCGTCAGTCGACAACTGAATAAGGCCGGTATTCGTACAACCCACGTAGAGGCCAGCCTCTTTTAATATTTCCCCTGAAACCTTCATGAAGGAATCGTCAGACTCCATCAGACGAAGGATTGCAGTCATAATCTCGTTTTTCTTGAGCTTGTCCTCAGCGATAAGACCAGCATTTTTCTCGTCTGAAAGCCTTGCCTTGAGCTTGTGACTGTATAACTTCTCTTTGAAATAGCACTTTGAAACTGTCTCCATAAGTGCAACGGCCTTATCAAACTGAACTACAGTAGTGGTGCTTACCTTCTCAGGAAGAGAAGTTCCTGCCGGAATGCTTCCTCTATCAATGCCAAAGCAAAGCCATGCACCGATAACCTTCCCCTCGTCACCACGAATTGCAACTGCCCTGTACATAAAATAATCCTCTGGTGCAGCCACCTCCACAACATTCTCTGGAGAGCCATCAACAAAGGATTCTAAAAGCTTGTTTTTAATTTCGCTTGAAAAATTAGCGTCAACAAAATCCTCCTCAGACTTTTCGCCTGAGAAGGATGTGATTTGACCATTTGTCTTTGACATACAAATGACATACATGTCACCTTCCTTACAGAAAGCATCCTGAACCTGCTGTATGTCTTCACTATAATTAACTAATTCATAACTTATTCTACTACTTGAGTCCATCCATACTTATCCTCGAGTCTTCCCCACTGGATACCTGTCAGGGTGTCGTAAAGCTTCTGGGTAAGCTCGCCGGTTTTACCTCCATTTATTACAACAACATCATCGTTGTAGCGAAGCTCGCCAACTGGTGAAATGACTGCTGCTGTTCCTGTTCCGAAGACCTCCTCAAGCTTGCCATCATGGCCAGCCTTCATAAGATCATCAATTGCGAGGCGCTCCTCTCTAACGGTATATCCCCAGTCTCTCAGAAGATGAATCATGGAATCACGTGTGACACCTGGAAGAACTGTTCCAACTGTAGGGGCTGTCCAAATCTCACCATCAATCTTGAACATGATGTTCATTGTTCCAACCTCTTCAACGTATTTTCTCTCATTGCCATCAAGCCAGAGAACCTGTGAATATCCAAGCTTCTCAGCCTTAACCTGACCTGCAATAGAACCTGCGTAGTTACCGCCGCATTTTGTGAAGCCTGTGCCACCTGCAACTGCTCGAACAAGTTCATTTTCTACTAAAATTTTGACTGGGTCAAGACCTGTTGCATAATATGCTCCAACTGGGCAACAAAGAATCATGAACTTGTATGACTTTGCCATGTGAACGCCAAGTGCAGACTCAGTTGCGAACATGAATGGACGAATGTAAAGTGATGTATCCTTTTGTGTAGGAACCCATGCTTCCTCAGTCTTAACAAGCGCCTTGATAGCAGCAACGAAATCCTCAACTGGGAATGCTGGCATGCAAAGTCTCTCATTTGAATTAATCATACGCTTTGCATTCATTTCTGGTCTGAAGAGCTGAATCTTGCCATCCTCACGACGATATGCCTTCAAGCCTTCGAATGTCTCCTGTGCATAATGAAGAGTCATGCAGGCTGGATCAAGTTCAATTGGTCCCTCAGGAACTATTCTTGCATCATGCCATCCGATCTCTCTATCCCAATCACAGATGAACATGTAATCTGTCATGTACTTTCCAAATCCAAGATTGTTCCAATCTGGTTTATCCTTTAATTTCTCACGCTTTTCAAATCTGATTTCCATTTCTGCCTCCGTAAGCTATCCTTAATCAATAAATCTGAAATTTATTATCTAACTTTTGACCTTATACGTCAACACTTTAGTGTACTAAATTATTACTATTCACAGTTTAAAAAATTCAAAGAGTCATTCTTATCAAGCTTGCTTGTAGAAGAATACTCATTGAATTTTAAAAAACTGTAAATAGTAATTTTTTTCAAACCCTAAATATTCTGTGAATTCTCTAAATTGCATGGATGGTAATTCTGATTAATGCTATAATTCAGATAGGTCTAGAATTGTGGGGCAATTTTATGAATATTGATACTCAGATATGCGGGCTGATTCTTATAGCCATGCTCATTTATTTCTATAAAAAACAGCCTGTTATGGGGCTAAGCTCCGAACGAAAATTTCAACAGACACTGTACGTAATCTTAGGGTGCGTCATCCTTGATATTGCATCCTGCTATTTTATTGTCAATTCGAAGCGCTTCTCAGATTTCGTAGTTTATGCAGTATGCAAGCTTTATCTGGTATCCTTACATTGTGTTGCGTTTGCAGCCTTAGGCTATGCAGTTTCTGATGTTTTTGAAAACTATGGAACAAAAAATGAGAAATTCATCGGAGTCTGTCTTCAGGCCTTTTGCGTCATAGGTCTGCTTGTCACCGTCTATTTGCCAGTTTACTACTATTACGATGGTCAAAAGCTTTATTCATACGGACCAAGTGCAATCGCCACTTACGTTTTCGTGGCCATATACATCCTATTAGTATTTACGTCAACCATCGTTCTGAAGCGTCACTTAATACAAAAGAAATCAACCGCCTTGATTTTTTGGATGGGAATCTGGACTCTTTCAGCAATAATCCAATTCTTCAATCCAAAACTTTTGCTTGTCAGCTTTGCTGCCTGTCTGGGTGGACTTATTATATATTTTGAATTAGAAAATCCTCAGAGCTCCATCTCCAGAAAAACTGGACACTTCAGCTCTGCGGTAATACGCGAATACCTGGATTACCTGTATCAAAACAACAAGCATTTCTCTGCGATGATGATTTCCTTCAAAACTATTGCAGATTCTGCAGAAGAAAATCAGATGCTACGAAAAACTATTGAAATGCTGTCCGAGTACCTCTTCTCAGTAGACAATGCCAAAGTCTTCGATACAGCCGAAGGCTATTTCCTATTAGTATTTGAGAGCCCTGATTTTTTGGAAAGCACAAAATTCCAGATTTTCACTTACTTCCAAAAAATGGAATACAATTCAGACATCGACAATGCAATTGCTTTGCTAAGACCTTACTACACCATCATTCCCGACAGCACCGTTGCCGATAATTCAGACGAGTTCATGTCGTTGCTTGCCACCTTCATTCCTACCGATTATAACCTGATGGCAGGAAATGAAATTGTGGTGACACCGGATTTGATGCTGGATGTCCGCAGACAGAAGCAGGTTGAAAAGCTTGTTATCGATGCCATTGAGCAGGACCGCGTTGAGGTTCACTATCAACCAATTTATGATATTTCAACCGAAACCTTCACCTGTGCAGAGGCTCTGGTTCGTATAAAGCTCCTTGATGAAACTTATTTATTACCAAACGAATTCATTCCAATCATCGAGTTAACCGGACGAATCATTCCGCTTTCTGACACAGTTTATAGAAAAACTTTATCCTTCATAAAGTCCTACCATGTTGAACGCATCGGGGTAAAGCACATTGACCTGAACCTTTCAGTTAAACAGGGTGAGAGCCCAATCTTCACCTCGAAGCTTTTGCAGATGCTTGAGGATTACAAAATTGATCCTAAGCTTATCAATCTGGAAATAACCGAAACCAATTCCCTTCGAAGTAAGGAAAGCCTTTACAAAAACATGCAAAAGCTTGAGGCTCATGGCCTTTCCTTCTCTCTTGACGACTTTGGCTCTGGCAGTTCAAATCTAAACTATATCGTAGATATGCCTGTCAACATCGTTAAGCTGGATAAGCATCTGTCCGAAGAATATTATGATAACAAAAAAGCCCAGGCCATCGTCACAGCAGTCATCGAAATGGCTCATTCAATGGGTATAAAAATCATTGCCGAAGGAATTGAGACCGCAGAAGAATTTAACACTATGAAAACTCTTGGTGTTGATTATATTCAAGGCTTTTATTTCTCAAAGCCATTACCAGAGCGTGAATTCTTGAAGTTCATGCAGGAACACAACCTTAAGTAGAAAGCGAGGAATTAATATGCACACATTTCAGCCTTACCCTATTAACATGTTGGAATGGAATCCAATCAAGAAGCTTGCCGACGAAGGTGTTGCCATTGTCACTGAAGCTGATGGTCGCGTAAATGCCACCTCATCCCACAATGGTGGTGTTGGGCACATCTGGGGCAAGAACGTACTTTACGCCTTCTTGCGTAACACCAGATATACCAAAGAGCTTCTTGATAAAAGCGACTACTTCTCCGCTTGTTTCTTTGATATGAATGATATAAACAACGCACGACTTATGAAGGTTTTAGATCAGCTTAGTGGTCGAAACGAAGACAAGCTTGCTGCCTGTCGTGTCACAATAAATCACGCGCTCGAGGTTCCTTATATCGATGATGCCAACTTCATCATCCTCTGCCGCAAGATTGCAGCCGTACCGATGACGGAGAACACTATCCTCGACCAAAAGATCCTGAACATCCAATACACTGAGCGCCACCTGGACGACTTCCACACGATGTACATTGGTGAAATCCTAGATATTCGTGCCCGATAATTGCATACAATACGCATTCCATGCGGCTCCTACACTTACTGTACGGGGCCGCTATTTTTCTGCCCTCTTATCCTTCAGTCCTGCTCAGCCGCCCCTGCTCCTCGCTACGCCATTCGCTAAGATAGGCCTGCCCGCCAGCCTCCGCCACACTAGGGCTCGGTCCAATTCTCATTTGCATCATTGGAGTAAAATTGTAGATTCTCTTAAGCTACAGGTTGAGCTTTCTGTGGGTGTCCTTTTATTGATTTTGCACTTCGAAGCCACTGTATTACACTACACAGACACTTTGTAGTTTATATAAGCTTTTCTGCACAAAGCTTAATTCAAGAATTATTAGTGTCTGTGTTGTGTATACTGTGGCGTTAGAAGTGCAAAGAATGAAACGGACACCCACAAATAAGAAAGCGAAACGTAGCTTTAGAGAATCACAATTTTGCGACGTGCAATGAGAATTGGACCGAGCCCTAGTGTGGCGGAGGCTGGCGGGCAGGCCTATCTGAGAGTAATTTAACGACGAAGCAGGGGGGACTGGGCAGATTCAAAATTTGCAGGACAGAAAAATAGCGGCCCCCTGAAGTAATCAGGAAGCCGCATAAAAATCAATATTCAACTGCAATTATCGGTTGAAGAATTCTACGAATTCTTCATATCCGTCATTTGTGAGCTGTTCCTTCTGGAACTTCTTGTTCTTGTTCATGCGAACTACGAGGACTGTCTGTCCCTCCGCACGAGCAGCCTTTGCCTGAGCCATAACCTCGGCAAGCTTCTCTGCTGGGTAGCCTTTCTCTACAAGGTAAGCTACCTTCTTGCTAGCGCCTGGTACCTTAAAGCCCTGCTCCATAAGAAGAAGGATGATACGCTCGAAGCCAATTGAGAATCCACAAGCTGGTGTGTTCTGGCCTGTGAAGTTTCCAATCATCTTGTCGTAGCGGCCGCCGCCACCACAGCTTCCTCCGAACTCAGGAATAGCGATTTCGAAAATTGTACCTGTGTAGTAGCTCATTCCACGTACAAGTGTTGGATCAAATACAAGCTCAAACTGAGCTTCCTTTGTAGCATTTACAGCCGCTGCGATTTCGCGCATCCAGTCAGCTACCTCTGTATCAAGGAATTCGCCAAGCTTATCAAGAAGTACATCCATGCCTGCTGCAACATCCTTAACATTCTCAAGAAGTGCAAATAATTCTACATATTTATCAATAGACTCCTTAGAGTAGCCAGCTTCAAGAAGCTCTGCTGAAACTCCATCAAGTCCAATCTTGTCCATCTTATCAAGTGTGATGAAGATTGAATCGTAATCCTCTTCAGAGAATCCTGCATAAGCAGCCATAGCCTTAAGGATACGACGCTCATTGATACGGATTTCAAAATTCTTGAATCCGATACGGCCAAGTGTTGTAGTAGTAGCGAGGATAAGCTCGATTTCTGCTAAGTTGCTAGGCTCGCCAAGGATATCGATATCACACTGTGTGAACTGACGATAACGGCCACGTTGTGGTCTGTCTGCTCTCCAAACTGAGCCAATCTGAAGTGCCTTAAATGGTGATGAAAGCTCATTAGCATGATTTGAATAAAATCTGCAAAGAGGAACTGTAAGGTCGTATCTCATACCAAAATCTACAACATCATCTTCTGTCTGTGCCTCAGGGATATTGAGCTTCTCTCCTCTCTTCATTACCTTGAAGATAAGCTTCTCATTTTCTCCACCCTGCTTGTTTGAAAGGTTTCCAATAGACTCCATCGCTGGTGTCTCGATTGGTGTAAATCCAAAAGAACGATAGGTGTCCTTAATAATAGAAGTAACATAATCGCGAACTTCCATCTCGTATGGAAGAATGTCCTTCATTCCGTTAACTGGTTTCTTGTTTAAAGCCATTTTAAATCCTCTCTAAGTTTTTCACGTTTTCTATCTATCATTTCATCAATTCGGTCCATGTAAAGCTGAACGTCCTTGACATTTTCGCATCTTGTAACTGTCTTGCCATGGTCTGCAACAAACTTGCAGGCTGTGCCACAGCCAAGTGCCATTATAGTTTGTTTCTCTTCCATTATCAAGATGTTATATAAGCCCTCTTTACCTGGTGTGGCATAGCCGATATTTTCCAAGTTGGCTGCCATATTCTTCTGACGATAAAGGTAATATGGATTCATTCCCATTTCCTTTGCTGCATCCAGACAGATGTCCATATGCTTCTGGGAATTCTCCACAAGATAATCCTCATAGGCTTCCTTATCATAATTGAGTCTAGCAGAATGCTTCAGCGCCAGTGAATGAACGGTGAGATTATCCGGTGCTAACTTCTTTACCTCAGATAAGGTGTAAGCCACATCCTCGATAGTCTCACCTGGAAGACCAAGTATAAGATCCATATTAATATTTTCAAAGCCAAGCTCTCGTGCCCATCCAAAGACCTCATGAATGTCCTCCACCTTGTGGAAACGACCAATTAAATCAAGAGTCTTTTGATTCATTGTCTGTGGATTGATGGAAATGCGAGTGACGGGATGATTGCGCATCACCTGAAGCTTTTCAAAGGTGATAGAATCAGGACGACCCGCTTCCACTGTGTATTCCAAAAGTGATGGTGTATCGAAGTATTTATCAATGAGAGAAAGCAGTCTCTCAAGGTGCTCAGCATCTAGGGATGTTGGTGTGCCTCCGCCAATATAAATGGTAGTAAGGCTCTTTCCCTTGCAGGACTCAGCGGTAAATGCCATCTCCTTTTCAAGCGCATCGATATAATCATCAAGCTTCTTGGTCCAAAGGCCGATTGGATAAGAGGTAAACGAGCAATATAAGCAAGTACTTGGACAAAATGGTATTCCAATATAAATGGAATAGCCATTGTCGTAATCTATCTTCGATAAAAGCTCGTGCTCCTTATGGGAAACCTGCAAGCTCAAATCAATCTTCTCCTGCGAGGTCAGGTAGGTCTGCTTCATATAATCAGCAACCTGCTCATCGCTTGCTCCCTCCTCAATCATGCCTAAGCTGATTTTGGTAGGACGAATACCTGTCAGTGTGCCCCAAGGTAAATCCTTTCCTGTTCGCTCATGAAGGCTCTCATAAATAGCCAGTTTCAGACGATTCTTTGTATCTGGACGATTGGAATAATCAATCTCAATCTGACGTCCATCCAAGGTCAGGATATTGTCTGAGTAGTCCACCTTCATCGAAAAAAGAAGCCCTGAATCCTCTGGAACAGGGTCTGTGGAAATCTCAACCTCTTCCTTTGGATAAAAGGCTTTAACTAGTGAATAAATATCGTATTCAAAATTATCTTCATTTAATTGGATATAAATCATAAAAACTTCCTGTTATAGATACATATTATACATGCGTTCCTCGCCAATGGTGGTTGCACTCTCATGTCCTGGGTAACAAATGGTGTCATCTGGAAGAATCATAAGCTTTGACTTGATTCCACCTACAAGCTGTGACATAGAACCACCTGGGAAATCTGTGCGGCCAACTGAACCGCAGAAAAGGGTATCCCCTGTGAAAACAATTCCCTCAAATGGGAAATAAAAACAGCATCCGCCAGGTGTATGACCTGGTGTGAAAATACACTTGATATGAAGCCCTGCCAAATCAAACTCCTGATCATCCTTGAGGAAAACATCAGCCTTATACGAAACAGGCTCCCCCATCATAACAGAAAGATTGATGTTTGGGCTTTCTAAAGACTCTCGCTCTCCCTCGAAAGCGTAGACCTGAATCCCATAGGTGCTGGCAATCTCTGCAGCTGCACCAGCATGATCAAAGTGACCATGTGTCAGAAGAATCGCAACCGGTGTGGTGCCAGACTTTTCAACCGCTGCCTTGATACGCTCAGGCGCTGAGCCTGGATCAATTATAATAGACTCGTTTGTTTTATCATTAATTGCCAAGTAGCAGTTCATGGCGCAAACTGGCAATAAAACCTGCATTACCTTCATTAAAATTATCCTCTAGGTCTTTCTACATCGATGATTGATTCCACCTGCTTGATTTTCTCAACAAGTGCACGAAGCTGCTCCTTGCTCTGTGTGCCGAACTTGATAGTGATTGTGGCAACCCCCTGCTTGCTGGTCTTAGAATGGATGGAATCGATATCAATCTCACGCTCTGTGAAAATACGAGTGATATCAACAAGAAGACCTGTACGGTTGTTTCCATAAATATTGATTTCGGTCAGGTAAACTCCGCCACGCTTACCATCCTCTTCAATATCAGCTGCCCACTCTGCCTCGATTAATCGCTCCTTCTCGAAATCCGGAAGATTAATCATATTGATGCAGTCAGTACGGTGGATTGAAACGCCACGGCCTCTGGTAACGAAGCCCACGATTTCATCACCTGGTACAGGATTGCAGCACTTAGAGAAGCGCACTGAAACATCGTAAAGTCCGCTAACTGTAATACCATTTTTAGACTTAGGCTTAATCTTGTCGGAAGAACCGCTGTGCTCTGCAAGCACATCCTCGTCAGTAACCTTCACTGGATGATCCTTCTGCCATGCAGTGAACATCCTATTGATAACGGCGCCTTCCTTGATAGCGCCCTGACCTACAGCGGCCAAAGTATCCTCCCAACTGTGGAAGCCATATTTATTCTTAATGAGCTCCTGATATTTAGGCTTGTTGATTGAGCCAATATCCACGCCCTTTGTCTTTGCCGAATTGATGAGCAGTTCCTTACCCTTGGCGATATTCTCGTCCTTAGACTGTGAGCGGAACCACTGGTTAATCTTGTTCTTCGCCTGTGATGACTTTACGATATTAAGCCAATCACGGCTAGGACCATTTGTATTCTGAGATGTGACAACCTCGATACGGTCACCATTTTGGATTACGTAGTCGATTGGCACAAGCTTTCCGTTGACCTTGGCACCAATCATTCGATTACCCACGGCTGAATGAATCGAATATGCAAAATCGATTGGTGTAGAACCATTTGGAAGATTCTTAACATCTCCTGTTGGAGTGAAACAAAATACTGTGTCTGAGAAAAGATTCAAATCGGATTTTAATAAAGAAGAGAATTCCTTATTGTCCTGAATCTCCTGCTGCCATTCAAGGATCTCACGAAGCCAAGAAAGCTTTTCCTCCTCACCGACAACTGTAGAGCCCTCACCACTTTCTTTGTACTTCCAATGAGCTGCGATACCGTACTCACTGGTGCGGTGCATCTCGTAGGTACGAATCTGGATTTCGAAAGGTGCACCATTTGGACCGATAACTGTAGTATGCAAAGACTGATACATGTTAGGCTTTGGCATAGCGATATAATCCTTGAAACGACCAGGAATTGGTGTATACATCTCGTGGATAACACCAAGTGCTGCATAACAATCCTTGATAGAATCTACGATGATACGAACTGCGAACAAATCATATATCTGATCGATGGTCTTATGCTGATTAACCATCTTCTTATATATAGAGAAGAAATGCTTTGCACGACCATATACGTCAGCCTTAATCTCTGCAGCCTCGATATGTTTGCGAACATCCACTACCAACGAATTGATATAATCTGTACGCTGGCTCTTACGAAGAGCAATCTTCTCAACCAAATCATAGTAAGCATCTGGCTCCAGATACTTCAGTGAAAGGTCATCAAGCTCGATCTTAACCCTGCTGATACCAAGTCGCTGTGCTAAAGGAGCATAAATCTCCATGGTCTCACGGGCCTTCTCCTTTTGCTTCTCAGGAGTCATGTACTTCAGAGTACGCATATTGTGAAGCCTATCGGCTAGCTTAATCAAAATAACACGGATATCCTTTGCCATGGCAAGGAACATCTTTCTAAGATTCTCAGCCTGGATTTCTACCTTGTCCGCGTCGTAGTTCAACTGACCCAACTTGGTGACGCCATCAACAAGCTCTGCAACTTCCTCTGAGAACTCTTGGGCAATCTCCTCCTTGGTACAGATGGTGTCCTCCACAACATCATGCAAAAGTCCTGCCACGATAGTTTCCTTATCAAGCTCTAGGTCTGCCAAAATGATGGCAACACAAAGAGGATGGATGATATAAGGCTCGCCAGACTTACGACACTGGCCCTCATGGGCATTTCTGGCTATAGTGTAGCCCTTCTCAATCATGGAAATATCTGTGTTTGGATGATATTTGCGAACGCGCTCAATAAGCTCACGATAGAGCTCGTCAGGATTAACGAAATCTTCGGTAGCAATGACACCATGGTTTTCAAAAGCAGACTGCTGCTCATTAATTTCAACTTCATTTTTGCTTGCCATGATATCACCGCCTTTCCTAAAAAATTTTTATTAATCATTATATTATTTAACAGTTTAAAAAGCAATAATTCTAATGCTGAAAATTCCGTGTCTTCCTAGACTTTTTTTGATTTTTTTGATATCATATTTCCGGTCTTTTTTTATAGTTATAATTTTGAAAGGATTATTTTAGATGATTCAAGCAAATAATGTCACTCTTCGTTTTGGCAAAAAAGCCCTTTTCGAAGAAGTTAATATCAAATTTACAGAAGGAAACTGCTACGGTATCATTGGTGCCAACGGTGCTGGTAAATCTACATTTCTTAAGATTTTATCAGGTCAGCTTGAGCCTACAAGCGGCGAAATCACAATGAGCCCAGGCAACCGTCTTTCATTCTTAGAGCAGGATCACTTCAAGTACGATGAATTCACAGCTCTTGATACAGTTATCATGGGTAATCAGCGTCTCTATGACATCATGAAGGAAAAGGACGCTATTTATATGAAGGAAGATTTCTCTGATGAGGATGGTATCCGTGCAGCTGAGCTTGAGACAGAGTTCGCTGAGATGGATGGTTGGAATGCTGAGGCAGATGCCGCTACACTCCTTAACGGTCTTGGAGTTGATACAGAGTTCCACTACTCTCAGATGGCAGACCTCCCAGGTGCATTAAAGGTCAAGATTCTTCTTGCTCGTGCACTTTTCGGTTCACCAGACGTACTTCTTCTCGATGAGCCTACTAACCACCTTGATTTAGATGCTATCGCATGGCTCGAGGAATTCCTTATTAATTTCGAGAACACAGTCATCGTTGTTTCACATGACCGTTACTTCTTAAATAAGGTATGTACTCATACAGCAGATATCGACTACGGCAAGATTCAGCTTTACGCTGGTAACTACGACTTCTGGTATCAGTCTTCACAGCTCATTATCCAGCAGCGTAAGGAAGCTAACAAGAAGAAGGAAGAGCAGATTAAGGAATTACAGGAGTTCATCCAGCGATTCTCTGCTAACGCTTCTAAGTCTAAGCAGGCTACATCTCGTAAGCGTGCATTAGAGAAGATTCAGCTTGACGACATCCGTCCTTCAAGCCGTAAGTACCCATACATCGACTTCCGCCCACAGCGTGAAATCGGAAACGAGGTTCTTTCAGTTGAGAATCTTACCAAGACAATTGATGGCGAGCTTATCCTTGACCACCTTTCATTCAACGTTGGTCGTGAGGACAAGATTGCATTCGTTGGTTCAAACGAAAAGGCTAAGACAGTTCTCTTCCAGATTCTCGCAGGTGAGATGGAACCAGACGAAGGAAGCTACAAATGGGGTGTTACAACATCTCAGTCATACTTCCCTAAGGACAATACAGAAATCTTCGCTACAGACCTTCTCATTGTAGACTGGCTTACACAGTTCTCTGAGATTAAGGATGCAACTTATGTACGTGGTTTCCTTGGCCGTATGCTTTTCGCTGGCGATGACGGTGCAAAGAAGATGAAGGTATTATCCGGTGGTGAAAAGGTTCGTGTTCTTCTTTCTCGTATGATGATTGAGAACTCTAACGTCCTTATGCTGGACGAGCCTACTGACCACTTAGACATGGAGTCAATCACAGCACTCAACACTGGTCTTCAGAAGTTCTCAGGTGTTATCCTTTTCTCTTCTCGTGACCACGAAATCGTGCAGACTACTGCAAACCGTATCATCGAAATCCTTCCAAACGGACAGATGATCGACAAGATGACTACATACGACGAGTACCTCGAGTCTGATGAAATGGCTCGTAAGCGTACAGTACTTGAGCTTTCTTCAGATGAGCTCGAGGATGACTAAACATTATTATTCTATAAGTGATAGCTGGCACCTTTCGGTGCCAGCTATTTTTATAGGATTATTATGTCTCTTAATAATTCTAATTACTCTAATAGTCCTAATTCAAAATAAATGAAATCTGTGACTATTCCGTTTCCTGGATAAATAAAAATCCTATGGAGACCCCAATATATTGTCATTCTTTAATATTGTGGTACATTTGGAAGGTTTAGGTACCACAATATTTATGTATATTTGCAAGTTTGAGGTACTGCAGTACCCCAAGCCTTGAGATTTTGCAATTTCTTGATGTACTTTTTCGTTTTCCAGTACCTCAAGCATTATATGTTTTGCAGGTATTGGGGTATTGCCGCTCCCCAATGTTCACATATTGCCTTTATCTTGTGGTACCTTTCACTGGCATTGGTACCACAAAACCTAAAAAACCAATGTACCTTGGGGTATGGGTGTGTTTGCCCAATACCGTTTGCCCAATACTAAAATATGAATTATGCTTGATATTATTTACCAACAGCGAAAGAGCGCCCCCGAATGATATGTACCCTCTTTACTGGACAAAGTAAATGTCCTGTAAGGAGGGTTATTTTTATGCGTTATAGTATGGAATTTATATTAGAGTGTATTGATTTGTATCGTTCTGGCAAGTGGCCTGAAACTCCAGAAGGCATAAAGAATCCGCAAAATTTTCATAAAATGATAAGACGCTGGAGTCGCAGAGAAGAAGCTTTAGGTTCGGAAGCCTTTTGCAATAAGAAAAAACTGCGTACTCCTGAAGAAAAATACGCATTAGTTTCTCGTGTTATTGCAGGTGAGTCTATTCAATCTGTTTCTTTCGAGCAAGGAATGCATCAAGGGACCTTATATAAGTGGGTACAAGATTACAAAACTCAGGGGTATAATGGATTAGTAAAAAACAAAGGAAGGCCTTCAAAGGATTATTCTATGAAAAAAAATACTAACCCACGCCCTCTTACAGAGTCAGAATTAGAAGAACTTATCAGGCTTAGAGCTGAAAACGAATATTTAAAAGCAGAAAATGAAGTAATAAAAAAAAGGATTGCCTTGAGGCAAGAAAAGTGGGCTGCGCAACTCAAGGCGAAAAAGCAGCAATCATCAAAAACCTCAGAGAAGAAGGATTCCAATTAAAACATCTTCTTAAAGCTTTTCACATGGCTAAATCAACATACTATTTTGAGATTAGCAAGAAAGATGTTGTTGCTGAACGCAATCAAGAAATACTTGAAGAAATAAAAGTATTTTTGAATCTAACAAGCGTAGGTATGGTGTTAGACGTGTTCATCAGGGAGTTGATAAATCGTGGGTATATAGTTAATCATAAGCGCGTTCAGCGTCTTATGCATGAAGCTGGATTATTAGGGAAACGTCCTAAGGAAAAATATCATTCTTATAAGGGCGAAGTTGGAAAGATTGCTGATAACATAATAGATAGAAACTTCAGTACAACTGCGCCTTTGCAGAAATGGACAACAGATGTGTCCCAGTTTAATTTTACATGGGGAAAGTGTTACCTATCGCCAGTTCTAGATATGAATACGAATGAAATCATTTCATATGACTTATCTAAAAGCCCTAATCTTGAGCAAATAGAAAGAATGTTAAATAAAGCATTTGATAAATTTCCATCAGTGGAAGGTCTTATATTTCATTCTGATCAAGGATGGCAATATCAGCATGCTCTCTATAGAAACACTTTACAAGAGCATGGAATTATCCAATCCATGTCTCGAAAAGGTAATTGCTATGATAATTGCATTATGGAAACTTTCTTTGGCAGATTGAAAAATGAAATGTACTATGGTTATGAGAAAGATTTTTCTTCTTATGAAGAATTCGCAAAAGCGATTGATGAATATATAGATTATTATAATAACAAAAGAATTCAGGCAAAAACAAAATGGATGCCACCTGTACAATACAGGATAGCATCCATGTGTTCAGCCTAGTTCATAAATATGTGTCCAGGATTCTGGGTACATATCAGAAAGGGCGCTCTTCCTGTGGAGTTAAGAATTAAAAAGGATTGAAAAAAGTTTTAGTAATACTTTCCCTTTATGCAAAAATTAATAATTAGTCTTCAGGCACTTCAATTGCTTCAGCTGTAGTCTTCTGACCTTCTGCAATCTCTACATTTTGCTCTGCAGTAGCAACACTAGCATCTGCATTTGCCTTTGCTTCATCAGCTGCCACCTTATTTTCAGCTGCAGTCTTTGCCTGTTCCTCTACATCCTCTAACAGGTCGCCGGCAGCTTTAACAGCATCTTTAGCACTAGTTACCTCTCGTTCTGCACGTTCCTTTTGATCGTCCAAGTCAGCTGCTTCAATTTCTGCATCAATAAGTTTCTTCTCATCTTCTGCAGCCTTTACAGCAGATGCTGCCTTTGCGTTCTCCTCTTTTTTTGTGTCCTGAGCAACTTTCTCTGCATCCTCAGCAGCCTTTGTTTTAGCCAATGCTTTATCATTAGCATTCTTAGCATCATCTACAGTTGTCTGCATCTCGCTAAATGTTGTAACAGCATTTTCTGCATTTGCTTGTGCCTTAACAGCTCCTGTATAATCAGCTACCGCATTATTAATCTTACTTCCTGCTGCCTCTTTTGCATCATTTGGAGTCACTTCTGTTCCTGCATACGCTGTTGGATTGCCACCTTCATCTGTGGTTACAAGAGCTTGCTTTGCATCTTTTGCATCGTTATAACATCCTAATTTTACAAGCTCTGCTATGGCTGCATCAAGAGCTTCAAGAGCTTCTTTTTTTTGAGCCTCAGTAGCACCATCCTTAGTATATGCCGCAACCGCCTCACTTACTGCCGCAATCTGAGAATCTGTATTATTCTCTGCAGTCTGAATAGCCCTTGCAATAATACGCTCATTTATTTCACCATCAGAGCCTATTGCTCCAGGTACCAATGTTGTGAGAGCCCCCTTCTTAATTGAAGTGTTCTTTGCTGCAGTAGCTGCAGCCTCATTTAATGCATCAGTTGCAAGAGAAATACCAGTAGCTGTAATAGTTGTATATGCTTCTTCATTCTGAAGATTCAATGTATCATTAATTTCTTTTACTAACTTGCTTGTAGCTGTATTTAACGCTGTTGTTTTTCCATCAGATATTATCTTAGCTGCATTAAATGCATCAGTTGCCGCTGCAACTGCATCTTCCTGTTCTTTAGCCACCTTCGTTACAGTTGCTTTTGCATCTTGCACAGCCTTCTCAGCAATATCCTGACGCTTCTCGGCTTCTTCAATTTGTGATTCAATTGCTGCCAGCTTACTATCCGCAGCTGTCTTTGCTGCTTTTGCCTGCACTTGAGCTTCCTTTGCAGCCTTTACTGCTTTATCCGCAGATTTAACAGCTTCATCCGCTTTCTTTACAGCAGTTGCCGCATTAGTTGCATTTGTGTTAGCAGCTCTTAATTCGGTATTAGCTGCCTTAACTGCTTTTATTGCAGCCTGCACAGCTGCGTCTTTATTAGCATCTGTAGGTGATTTCTGGGCAAGTGAAATTGCATCATTTGCATCACCTATAGCTTTAGTAGTATCCATATTTGCTGATGTTACTGCCGCAGCGTTAACTGCACCTAATGCATTTGTAGCGTTTGTATTCGCTATAACCAAACCTGCATCTGTTACCGCCTGATTTGCCTTGCCTAATGCCTCAATAGCTTCATCTAAAGCTTTATCAGCTGCTTCAGCTGCTTTTGCCGCTGTATCATAAGCTTCCTCCGCCTTCTCAGCCTCAGTCTTCTCAGGTTCTGGAGCTGGTGTAGGTGTTGGCTCTGGAGTTGGTGTAGGTGTTGGCTCTGGAGTTGGGGTTGGTGTTGGAGTTGGAGTAGGTGTTGTACTCTTCTTTCCGCTGCCACCGCCACTTGAAGAGCTTCCTGAAGAAGTGCTTACTGGTGTAGCCTTACCTGGAAGAATCTTCTCTGCAGGGAATCCACCCTTTGTTCTATGCTCAGCAATTCCGAATAATACGAAATGTTTATAATACATAGCGATATCATCGCCGAAGGCTGCAGCAAGATCTGGATAAGCCTCCTTATAAACATTTACATCAAAGTAAGTGTTAATCTTTCTTCCTTCCTTGATACCAAATGTCATAAAATGAGTAAATAAAGCATCTGCATTATTGCCAAAAGCTGCAACTACATCTGGATAGAGCTTAGCATAAAGCTCTGAGTCAAATATCTGGCGGATAGGATTGTTAGCCAGGTCCTCTGCACTTCCAGCACGGCCTTCCTTCTTACCAAATGTGTTGTAATGATTCTCCAATGCCTTTGCAGATGTTCCTACTGCTGCAACTACGTCTGCATTCTGAGATGCATAATAATCTGCGTCAAATGCAGCATAGGCTGGCACAGATGTTGCAACTGTTGCTGCTGCCACTGTGAGTGCCATAAGTTTCACAAGTTTCTTGTTTCGAGTCATAGTTTACTGTCCCTCCTAAAATTATTATTTCTCCCAGTCCCCAAATATTATGCAACCATTTGGTAGCACGGAAGAGTCAAAAATATGCAGCTTTATGCTGCCCCCTAACTTTTTCTGCCACCAAATGGTGGCATCCATGCACTTAATATACCACCATTTGGTAGCATTGTCTTAGAGTTCTTGATTATTTAACATATTTTTCACACTCTTTTCATTTCGATGTTAATTTATCTGACAGCATTCTTTAAGGGAGGGTTCGTTTGTATATTAAGAGACTTGAAGACCTAAGAATAGATCACGATTTATCTCAACAGCAAATTGCGGATATACTCTTCTGTAAAAGAGAGGTCTACAGAAGATATGAAAAGGGGATAAGAGAATTACCGCTTTCCTATGCTATAAAGCTTGCGGATTATTATAGGGTATCATTAGATTATTTAGTTGGGAGAACAGATAAAAAATAAGCTGGATGGAATTCAAATTTGAATTTCATCCAGCTTTTTATTAGGGTTAAAATGCTGCCATAAAATACGAAAGAGACGCCAGCGGAGCGTCTCTTTCAAAAGGGAGAATAATGTTATGAAAAAATTGTATCTCTTTCGAGATGAGTATATATTAACTAATAATTATGTACAAATAAAGTGTATTTTGTGAATAGTTTGTGAATTTACAAAGTTTTCTGTCAACTTAAACGTTTTCTCAAACTTCGCTTTTCACATGACCCGTAAACTCCGCTGGTAGCTTCTCTTCAATTCAATAGGAAGCGTAATTACTGAATTGTCTCAACCTTGATAGTGTTTGTGTTTCCACAATTGCCATCCATAGGACCGCCTGTAAGAACAACCATGTCACCCTTGTTTAAGTCAAGCATCTGCTGTACACGGTTAACTGCATGGTAGAACATAACGTCAAGAGACTTGAACTTGTCTACAAGAACTGGTGTAACACCCCAGCTAAGTGCAAGCTTTCTCCATACCTTCTTATCTGTAGTCATAGCAACAACATCAACAGGGCATCTGAAACGGCTTACGCGACGAGCTGTGTAACCTGACATTGTGCAAGCAACGATAGCCTTTGCGCTAACGTCGATAGCCATTGAACATGTTGAGTGGCAAACAGCATCTGGTGTAGTTGTGATTGAAATATCATCCTTATGGAAACGACCTTCGTAGTTGATGTCGTTCTCTGTTGTCTCAGCGATTTCAGCCATTGTAGCAACAGCCTGAACTGGGTACTTACCCTGAGCAGACTCGCCTGAAAGCATGATAGCTGAAGTACCATCATATACAGCGTTTGCAACGTCAGAAATCTCCGCACGTGTTGGACGTGGATTTGTAATCATTGACTCAAGCATCTCTGTAGCAGTAACAACTCTCTTACCAAGTGCACGTGCCTTAGAGATAAGTTCCTTCTGAACAGCTGGAAGCTTTACGAATGGAATTTCAACACCAAGGTCACCACGAGCAACCATGATACCGTTAGCAATCTCAAGGATTTCCTCTACATTGTCAACACCTGGCTGGTTCTCGATCTTTGCGATAACCTCGATATCCTCTCCGCCGTTCTCGTCAAGGAATGTTCTAAGCTCTACCATATCCTTCTTTGTAGAAACGAAAGATGCAGCAATGAAGTCAACATCGTTCTCGATACCGAAAAGGATGTCCTTCTTGTCCTGCTCTGAAAGGTAAGGACCAGACATAACCTTGTTAGGGAAGCTCATAGACTTCTTGTTTGACATTGTGCCGCCTGTTGTACACTTTGTAATAACGTCATGACCTTTAATCTCTGTAACCTCGAAGAACACGATACCATTGCAAACTGAAAGTGTATCACCAACTGCAAGATCGTTGTGAAGGTTCTTGTGAGTAACAGAAACACGTGTCTCATCACCCTCTACATCATCTGTTGTGAAGATAAATGTATCACCTTCCTTAACTGTAACAGAACCGTCCTTGAAAGTCTTAATACGGTACTCAGGTCCCTTTGTATCAAGAAGAATTGCGATTGGAAGGTTGAGCTTCTTACGAACCTTCTTTACCAAATCCATCTTCATTCCCTGCTCCTCATGATCACCATGGGAAAAATTCATTCTGGCAACGTTCATACCAGCCTGTGCCATAGCTGTGAGAGTTTCCTCGTTCATGCTGGCTGGGCCGATAGTACAAATAATCTTAGTCTTTCTCATCAAATTACTCCTCTTATTTCTAAAACCTAACATTTTAATATGTAAAAACACTTGTTTTTAAAAAAAATCAAAAATCTTATCAATAATAACACCAAATGCCCCATTCGTAAACAAAGGTTAATTAATTAACAAAAGAGTGAGATCAATTTTGTGCAAATTGACCTCACTCAAACATTTAAGTAACTATATTTTTATTTAAAAATTGTTAGAATGCCAAGCTTAGAAAGTACATAAGCTAGAAGTGCACATACTGCTGCAATTGCTGCAATAATGGCAACAACCGCTGCTGTACCAAGTCCATCATTTACAACAGCTTGAGGTACTTCCTCTTCAGGAACCTTCTCCTCTACTGCAGGCTGCTCTGTGGCATCCTCCACTTCTCGGATTGTTACACTAACAAGCATTAGTATTTCCCCGCTCGACAGCACGTCTCGCTAAGGAAATCTAATAGCTTGTTAGTTACAATCCTGTATTTACAGCACATCGTTACGCTTTATGTACGCTGGGGTTACGGATTCAGACACAATTTTCTTCACGTTCTTTACCTTTACCCATTTATCGATAACTGCGTTTTCGATGTAGGTGCCGTCGCTGATATCAGCATAAGAAAGAATGATGGAATTCTTTACTATGGCGCCTTTTCCGATATGAACGTGGCGTCCTATGATTGAATTCTCAACTGTTCCTTCGATTAAAGCTGCATTACAAACCATGGAGTTAGTAACCTTTGCGCCTTGGAAATACTGAGTTGGGCAGGCATCGGTAGTCTTTGTGTAGAATGGCCAATCCTGCTTGAAGAAATCCATCGCTGTGGCGTAATCCAAAAGTTCCATGTTAGCTCTGTAATAATCATCCAGGCTGGTGATTGCTGCGAAATAACCCTTGTGCTGATAACCTCTGATATCAAGAGTATCGCAGGAAAGTGCAATAATATCAGCAAGGGAATATGCACTGGACTCTCTCTTTGCCTTCTTAATCAACGCTACAAAAAGGTCCTTCTTCATTACATAGGTGTCCATGCTGATATTCTTATCCTTAGCAGTACCCATGTTTCTAGTGATGCTCTGTACACCCTTTTGCTTATTAAGCTCCACCACATTGCAGGCTCTGTAATATTCCTTTGCCTGATCAACCTTGTGATAAAGGATCGTAATATCATTTCCAGCCTCCACATGGTCATCCAAAAGCTTCTGATAATCCTGCTTGTAAACCATGTAGCTTGGAGCAATAATCACGTAATCCTGAGGCATACGCTCAATCTGCTCCAGATTCTCCATGTATGCTGTAATATCTGTATTATAGATAGAATTTGCACCATTATTCTGAGTAAACAGAAGCTGCAGGTTACCACGCTTTGAATTGATATTATAATGGCGTCCTGAGCCAATGTGCTCAACAATCGAACGAGGTCTGCTGTTCAAATATACGTGAATACGATTGATTCCACTATTACTCATATTTGATAGTGGAAAATCGATAACACGAAATCTTCCTATAAATGTAAAGGCTCCGATTGGTCGATAATCGTGAAGGCCCTCAACTCTAATATAATTAGCTGCCGAATTAATTACACCAAATGCTTTATTTGCCATAGCTTAATCCTCCCCCTTTACGTTTTTAGCCACGAGAAGGATTTCCTCGCTCTTTTTGTCGCCAACCTTGGCATTCTTGCCGATTCGAACATTTTCAGCTACAAGAGCTCTTGTAACCACTGCCCCCTCCTCAACAATAGCACCTGGCATAAGCACAGAATCAATGACCTTTGCTCCCGGAGCAATCTTACAATTCGTGAAAATTACAGAACGCTGAACAGTTCCACCAACTGCAGCTCCCTGATTAATATAAGCCCCGTCAATCTTTGCCGTAGAAGCAATATACTGAGGAACGATTCCTGAATCCTCAGTGTAAATCTTCCAAGAAGTATCATCCAAATTCAGTTCATTATCGCTATCAAGAAGATCCATGTTTGCTTCCCAAAGTGAATCGATAGTTCCAACGTCCTTCCAATAGCCAGAGAACTCGTAAGCGCAAAGCTTCTTTCCACCATTCAGCATTACAGGAATAATATCCTTACCAAAATCGTGGTCAGAGTCTGGATTCTTCATATCCTCCACAAGCAACTTGCGAAGTGTCTTCCATGTGAAAATATAAATACCCATTGAAGCCAGATTGCTCTTTGGCTTTGCAGGCTTCTCCTCGAACTCGATGATGCGTCCCTCACCATCAGTATTCATAATACCGAATCGGCTAGCTTCCCTCATTGGTACACCACGAACTGCGATTGTAGCATCTGCCCCCTGCTCTTTATGGAAGCGAAGCATCTTATCATAGTTCATTTTATAAATATGGTCGCCCGAAAGTATCAGGAGATATTCTGGATCATAGGCATCAATAAAATCGATATTCTGCGATATTGCATCTGCAGTACCGCGATAAACATCAAGACCTGAATCAGCCTTCTCACGTGGTGTCAAAACGAAAACACCGCTGTCCTTTGTATCAAGTCCCCATCTGCCACCTGCAGCAACATAACTGTTCAACAGTACAGATTCATACTGAGTGAGGACACCTACAATATCAACGCCTGAATTGGCACAATTACTAAGTGGAAAATCAATGATGCGGTACTTACCGCCATAAGAAACTGCTGGCTTTGCAACTTTATTGGTCAAATCGTGAAGACGACTGCCACGACCACCAGCCAAGATCATGGCCAGCATATTAGATTGAGCCATAAAACTACCTCCCTTTAAGATACATTATTTTTCTTCTTATTTATAGTTTACACATTTTGCACAAAAGTAGCAATAAATCTTTAAGTTTTTTGTGGAATTTTCATGCAGAATTCAAGATTTCAATTGTAATCTATTGTCTTAATATTTAAATAATTCTGAATATAAAAAAATAGTATATTTTTGCTTGACGTGGGAGTGGAACCGTAGTATTATACTTCTTGTCGCGAGGGACAAGAGCTCAGCGACAAACAAATAAATCAAGTATGGTTCCTTGGTCAAGCGGTTAAGACGTCGCCCTCTCACGGCGAAAACAGCGGTTCGATTCCGCTAGGAACTGCTAAAAGCATCGCGAAGCGCGATGCTTTTTTTTGCCCTTTGATGATATCTATGTTTACGGGCCCCGATGATATATACCCTGCCCAGTTCTCATGCAGCATTTGAGCAAAATGTTAGATTTTCTTAAGCTACTAGTGGAGCTTTTTGTGGGTGTCCTTCCATTGATTTTGCACTTCGAATTTGAAAAAAGAGGGCCTTGCCCTACAAAAAAGTGCTAGAAAATTTCAATTGAAATCTTCTAGCACTGTATTATTTATTCTTTATGTACATCTGATAAAGTCTTTTCCTCTACAGCTGTCGCTGCATCTAAATTAGGCTCATGTTTCTTCTCAGCCTCCGCTTCTGGCTCCTCACATGGGAAGGTCATAAAGCTAAGATATTGTGCCACATACTTTTTATCAACTCTAATCTTGTTCTTTCTAAACAGTTTTTTGATGTATCCTATTTCAACGTATTCAGCTCTCTCTTCCTTGGTAGCTTTCTTTGTTTTTTCGTTCTTTGTAGAATCCTCGACTAAAGCTTTTTCCTTATCTAAATCTTCATAATCAAAATGGAAGGAATCAATATTGTCACAAATAAACTTTATAGGAACAGGATAAACCTTACCAGCTTTTGTCATTACAGGCTTATCGCCACACAGGAATTTATCATCCACTCTGGAGTACACATACAACTCCTCGTTATCAAAGCTTTTGTCCTCGTTAAGCTTTCCGCTCAAATTTACCAGTAAGTGGGATTCCTTTGGTTTTATACTGTCACATAAGAATACCATAAGAATACCCTCTGCAATTATAATAAGTGACAAAACTAAAATAACCTTTGAAAGATTCGAACCATATATATTTATAGCCACATAGGAAAATAACGCACCTACAATAATAAACACATATGCAAAACAGGTATAATACCATGCTTCTTGAGTCTCGCTTAATTTTTTCTTCCTGAAATCCATTAATGAAAAATAACCGATTATGAGGATGGCAACAACAATAAGCCCCAACATACCTATCAATATTAATGGATTAGAGCGCATAGCAAATGTATACACAACATTTATAAACGCTGTCATAGCTAATATGACAAGCGTTGCAGCCATATCCTTCTTTTTCTCAGCCTTTTCCCCTAATAACAGTATTTCAAGAATATTTCTGTTAAGCAGTTTTTTGTAAGAACAAAAAGCACCTAAAGACATCAATATAACTGCGACTATTCCAACAATTGTATTGCCAACAGGTCCTAAATCGATGTACTTACCAATAGTATCCAAAATAGCACTCATATACTTAATCTCCCTTCATTATTTACTCAAATTATATTATATGAGCAAATATTGTGCAACGATTCTAACATTTAGAGGTTTTTTCTTCATATTAAAAAGGAGTCATCCACCATCATGGATAACTCCTCTCAATATAGCTTTTTATAATTTTAGAAAAGACCCTTTACTGTAGGGTAAAGCTTCTTGAACTCCTGATATCTCTCTTCGTATTTACGAATCAACTCCGGATCTGGCTCAACTGTTGTCTTAACCTTTACAAGCTTCTCGCAAGCCTCTTCTACAGAAGCGTACTCGCCGCATCCAACTGCTGCAAGGATAGCTCCACCAAGACCTGGGCCTTCCTCGTTTTCAAGGATATCAAGCTTAAGGTTCATAACTGAAGCGATAATCTGCTGCCATAATGGAGACTTTGCACCACCACCGCAAATCTTAGAGCGCTCTATTACGATACCCTGGCTACGTGCAACCTCAAGGGAATCACGAAGACCAAATGCAACACCCTCAAGAACTGCCTGTGTCATATCCTCACGAGTTGTGTCCATAGACATTCCGATGAACATAGCACGTGCATCTGGATTGTTGTGTGGGCTACGCTCTCCCATAAGGTATGGAAGGTAGAATACGCGGTTCTCGCCAAGATTCTTGATGCCTGCCTGCTCTGCTGGGTAATCCTTTGTCTTAAGGATTTCATCCATCCACCATTTGTTGCAAGATGCAGCTGAAAGCATACATCCCATAAGGTGATATCCACCATCAGCGTGATCAAATGAGTGAAGAGCGTTTGCAGGATCTACTGTAAAGTTCTTGCTAGAAATGAAGATTGTACCAGATGTACCGATTGAAAGATTGCACTTGCCCTCTCCAACTGTACCTGTACCTACAGCTGCTGCTGCGTTATCACCAGCACCAGCAATAATCTTAACATCGTTTGTGAAGCCAAGCTCTGAAGCAACCTCTGGCTTGATTGTTCCAACTACTTCGTAGCTCTCATAAAGCTTTGGAAGCTGAGACTCTGATACCTTGCAGATATCCATCATCTCTTTGCTCCAGCAACGATTCTTAACATCAAGAAGGAGCATACCACTGGCATCTGAATAATCTGTGCAGAAGCTTCCAGAAAGCTTGTAAGCAATGTAATCCTTAGGAAGCATAATCTTTGCAACCTTTGCCCAAAGCTCTGGCTCGTTCTCCTGCATCCAAAGAATCTTTGGAGCTGTGAAACCTGCGAAAGCGATATTTGCTGTGTACTCAGAGAGCTTTTCCTTTCCAATAACGTTGTTAAGATATTCTGTCTCTTTTCCTGTACGTCCGTCATTCCAAAGGATAGCTGGACGGATAACATTATCATCAGCATCAAGTGTTACAAGACCGTGCATCTGTCCACCAAATGAAATACCAGCAACCTGGCTCTTATCAACCTCTGAAGTAAGCTCCTTGATACCAGCTACTACCTGAGTCCACCAATCCTCTGGCTTCTGCTCAGACCAACCTGGATGAGGGAAGCTGAGGGCATATTCTTTTGATACGATTTTCTTGATATCGCCGTTGCCTTCCATAAGAAGAAGCTTAACAGCTGATGTACCAAGATCTACACCAATGTAATACATTTTCTATTCTCCTTTTCGTAAACCACGCCCAAAGGGCGTATATTACACATATTCTAGTAAAATAAAAAGTGACTGACTCAAAGCCTCGGCAAGCGCGAGCAGGGAAGTATCATACCGAACTAGGAGGGCGCCGCGAAGCGATAGCGTAGCGGAAAGTTGCCTAGCGAAGGTATGAGGGGTGCCCTGCGGGAGCATGAAAATCTCCAAGTCAGTCACATCTCAGTTTAAATTATCTCCATGGATTCTCTGTAGGGTATCTTACACCTGCTGGCTGGTTGTATCCGATCTCATCAACCTCTACTCCGATGTACTTGAATACCTCGAAGAGTGCCTTTCCATAGTGTCCGAATGCAACAGCTCCGTGATGTGGGAATCCCTTCTCGATTAACCAGTGACGGTAGAAGCGTCCCATCTCTGGAATAGCGAATACACCGATTGAACCGAATGACTTTGTGCGAACATCAAGAACTTCCCCCTGTGCAATGTAAGCGCGAAGCTTGTTGTCAGCTGTAGACTGGAGTCTGTAGAATGTGATCTCACCTGGAGCGATATCACCTTCAAGTGTTCCGTTTGTAACCTCTACAGGAAGTGCACGAGCCATAATCTTCTGGTTTCTCATCTCGCAGAATGCAAGCTTTCTAGAGCATGTATTTCCGCAGTGGAATCCCATGAATGTATCCTCAAGTGTGTAATCTGTCTTACCCTTGATTTCCTCATTGTACATATCCTTTGGTACTGAGTTGTTGATATCGAGAAGTGTTACAACATCCTCTGATACAACTGTACCGATGAACTCTGAAAGACATCCGTAGATATCAACCTCGCATGATACAGGGATTCCTTCGCCTGTAAGACGTGAGTTAACATAGCAAGGAACGAAACCAAACTGTGTCTGGAATGCAGGCCAGCACTTACCAGCGATTGCTACGTATTTACGATATCCCTTGTGATCGCGAACCCAATCCTTAAGTGTAAGCTCATACTGAGCAAGCTTCTCAAGAACCTCTGGCTTCTTGTTACCAGCGCCAAGCTCCTTCTCCATATCTGCAACAACTTCTGGAATACGGCTATCACCAGCGTGCTTATTGAATGCTTCGAAAAGATCAAGCTCTGAGTTCTCCTCGATTTCAACACCAAGGTTGTAAAGCTGCTTGATTGGTGCGTTACAAGCAAGGAAGTTCATTGGTCTTGGACCAAAGCTGATAATCTTAAGATCTGAAAGTGCGATTACGGCACGAGCTACCCCCTCGAAGTCGTGAATCATATCTGCACAATCCTCAGCATCACCTACTGGATACTCTGGGATCCAAGCCTTTACATTGCGAAGCTGAAGGTTGTAAGATGCGTTAAGCATACCGCAGTAAGCATCTCCTCTACCATCGAGAAGGCTGTTGCCTGACTCCTCAGCTGCAGCACAGAACATCTTAGGTCCATCGAAGTGCTTTGCAAGAAGTGTCTCAGAGATTTCTGGACCAAAGTTTCCAAGGTATACGCAAAGTGCGTTACATCCAGCCTTCTTGATATCCTCAAGAGCCTGTACCATATGGATCTCGCTCTCAACGATACATACTGGACACTCATAGATATGCTCAGCGCCGTACTTCTTTGTATATGCAGCGATAAGTGCCTTTCTTCTGTCTACTGATAAGCTTTCTGGAAAGCAGTCACGAGAAACTGCTACTACACCAATTTTTACATTTGGCATGTTTGTCATAGTTATTACCCTCCTTAAAATACCGGCTCCCTTTCACAAAAAAATAAAGCCTCTAAAACGTTTTCTTTGATGATATGATAATATCAGACAAAACGTTTTGGAGACTTTTAAAAATTTACTACGTGATGGTTTATTTTTGACTTTCTTTTGTTAATTATGTCAAAAAAGTTACTTCATTTCTCGAATTAGATTTACCATTTCGATAGCTCCCTGAGCACATTCGAAGCCTTTATTGCCTGCTTTTGTGCCAGCACGCTCCACAGCCTGTTCAATAGTATCGGTAGTAAGCACGCCAAACATTACAGGTATTCCAGCGCTCATGCTCACCTGTGCAACTCCCTTTGAAACCTCCGCACATACATAATCATAATGTGATGTAGCACCGCGAATCACTGCACCAAGACAAATTACAGCGTCATATTTTTTACTTTCTGCCATCTTCTTTGCAATAAGAGGAATCTCAAATGCACCTGGCACCCATGCCACTTCGATATCCTCTTCCTTTACGTTCTCTCGCTTAAGCCCATCAATGGCTCCACCTAATAATTTTGAAGTGATGAACTCATTGAAACGAGCAACGACAATGCCTATCTTTACACCTTCTGATACTAATTTTCCTTCATAAACTTTCATTTTTTATTATCCTCCTTTTAAACCGCTAATATATGCCCCATGCGAGCTTTTTTTGTTTTTAAATAGAACACATCATATTTATTTGCTTGTATTTCAATTGGCACACGACAATTTATCTCCATGCCGTAATCAGACAACTGGTACACCTTGTCTGGGTTGTTTGTAAGAAGATTTAGCGAATGAATTCCTAGGTCACGTAAAATCTGTGCACCTGTGTAATACTCTCTTAAATCTCCTGGGAAGCCAAGGGCTATATTTGCATCAAGCGTATCCATACCTTCATCCTGAAGCTTGTATGCCTTCAGCTTGTTTACAAGACCGATTCCTCGTCCCTCCTGTCTCATATAAAGAAGAACTCCGCGACCTTCACCCTCAATCGCCTTCATCGCTGCATCAAACTGCTGTCCACAGTCACATCTCATGGAACCAAACACATCTCCTGTGAGACATTCAGAATGAACACGACAAAGCACATCCTTTCCATCTGTAATATCTCCCTTTACAAGCGCCACGTGATGCTCACCATTCAATTTATTGATATAGCAATGCGCCATGAACTCGCCGTAGCGTGTTGGCATCTTTGCAATAGATACACACTCCACAAGCTTGTCATACACCTTTCTGTATTCCACAAGCTCAGGGATTGTAATAAAGGTTATTCCCATATCCTCAGCAAGCTTGCGCAGTGCCTCGCCTCGCATCATGGTTCCATCCTCCGCCATGATTTCACAGCAAAGGCCACATTCCTTAAGACCAGCCAGCTTCATTAAATCCACTGTTGCCTCAGTATGCCCTGGACGTTCTATGACGCCACCTGCTTTAGCAACCAGTGGAAACATATGGCCCGGGCGTCTGAAGTCCAAAGGGCTCACATCATCCCTAACACTGTTTCGGGCTGTCATTCCTCGTTCTGCTGCAGATATACCTGTGGTTGTATCCACATGGTCAATGGATATCGTAAATGCGGTTTCATGGTTATCTGTGTTATGGCTTACCATTGGTGGAAGCGCCAGCTTAAATGCAAGCTCCTCACTCATTGGCATACAGATAAGACCTCTTCCAACTGATGCCATAAGATTTACATTTTCTGTGGTAGCAAACTCTGCTGCACAGATGAAATCTCCTTCATTCTCACGTCCTTCATCATCCATAACCATGATGACCTTACCATTTTTCAAATCATCAATAGCTCTTTCAATCGACTCTCTTCGCATTTTTCTTCCCTTCCTATGAACTTCTTTATATATTTTCCAACTACATTAGTGTTAGCATCTAAATAGTACAAAACAAAATGAGATATTCCCTTCAAGTATTGTATAATCAACAAATGGAGGAACTCATTATGTCACGTCAAAGAAAACAACACAGCAAGCAATTCAAGTTGGATGCCATCAACTATCGTAAGGAGCATCCTGATCTCACTCAATCAGAGTGTGCCAAGAACCTAGGAATAGGTGTCAGCACCTTGGCCCGTTGGGAATCTCAGTACAGAGACCACGATGGCGATATTCCTGTTCGTGGTTCGGGTAATTACGAATCAGATGAAGCGAAGGAAATCGCTAGATTGAAACGTGAGTTACGCGATGCTCAGGATGCACTTGATGTGTTAAAAAAAGCCATCAGCATTCTGGGGAAAAATTAACGGAAGCTATCTATACTGAAGTTTCCGCAAAGGTAGAGGCATCTAAAGTTACTGGACACCGTGTTTCTACTTCTGGAATGCTGAAATTTTTAGGTGTTTCTCGCTCTGGATATCGCTCTTTTCTTAATCGCAAGGTTTCTGCTACTAAGCAACGTAAAGAAGCGGTTAAAAAGAAAATCCAGACCATCTATGATGATTCTAAACAGAACTACGGAGCCCCTAAAATAGCACAGACTCTTCGCAATTCTGGAGAAACTATATCCGACCGCACTGTAGGTTTATACATGCGTGAAATGGGCATTAAAGCCCAGTGGGTGAAGCCTTGGACTACCACAACCAGAGACTCTGATTTTAGCAAAGAGCTTCACAACATCCTTGATGAACAATTCAATCCAGATAGACCAAATGCTGTTTGGTGTACTGATATCACATATATTTGGACTCAGAACGGATTTGTTTATCTGAACTGCGTCATGGACTTATTTGCCAGGAAAATCATTGCCTGGACCCTCGCAGAAACCATGGAGGTTTCTACTGTTATTGAAACTATTGAAAAAGCTAAGGCTAATCGAGACACTGATTTACCTTTGATTATCCACTCTGACCGTGGTAGTCAGTATGTTTCAAAGGCCTGGCAAGAAGCTACTGCAAAGATGCAGCGTAGCTACTCTCATAGTGGCTATCCTTATGATAACGCCTGCATCGAATCCTTCCATTCACTAATAAAAAGAGAATGGCTTAACAGATTTACCATTACCGATTACAGGCATGCATACATGCTTGTTTTTGAATACATTGAAGCATTCTATAACACCGTCAGGATTCATAGTCATTGTAACTATATGTCTCCTGATGAATATGAAAGGTTGTATGAAAGGGTGAAGTCTCCGTCAGTTGCTTAACTGGCAGAACCTCTCATTTTAATTTGTACTAAATCTTGACACAGGACCACATCATTTTCCAGATTAACTACATCCCCTATCTTTTTATGACCCAAAACTGTCTCCTTTAATGTGTGGGGTATGATACTAACCTTAAAACTGTCATAACTCACTACCGCTACAGTCAGGCTGATTCCATCTATAGTGATGGAGCCCTTTTCCACGATACCTTCCATGATTTTTCCATCAGTTCTTATCTCGAACCAGACTGCATTGCCATCTTGTCTTATGCTTTTTATAATGCCTGTGCCATCAATATGTCCGCTTACAATGTGTCCGCCAAAGCGACCATTTGCAGCCATTGCCCTTTCCAAATCCACTGGACTTCCAACACCAAGTGCTCCTAAGCTAGAACGTGAAAAGGTCTCGTTCATAACATCAGCAGAAAACCCATTAGCGTTATGCTCAACCACCGTGAGGCACACGCCATTAACAGCTATGCTGTCACCCATATGGATATCCTCAAGTACCTTGCTGCAGCTGATGGTAATACGCTGCTGCTTTCCACCTCTGGTGATTCTTTGAACCTTTCCAAGTTCTTCAATAATCCCGGTAAACATTAGTAGATCACCTCGTTTTCTATAATCAGGTCATCTCCAGCCCAAGTGGTATTTATTGGATTTAGCTTAATTGCATCATTAATATCCGAAATTCCAAGCCCCTCCACAGGTGATTTGCTGTTTCCGCCGAAAATCTTTGGTGCCATATGAATATGAATTTCATCCACTATTTTGCTTTCCAGCGCACTGAAGTTAATAGTTCCACCACCCTCCAGCAGGATGCTGTCTATTCCCATATTTCCAAGCTCCACCATCAGAGAATTCAAGTCTATTCCATTTTCAGTCCGTGGCAGCTTAAGTACAGTACATCCCGCCTTTTCGTATTCAGCAATTCTACTTTCATTTTCCGATGAGGTCGCAATTATGGTCTTAATCTCACTGGCAGTCTCGACGATTTTGGAATTGATCGGAGTTCGTAAATACGAATCGCAGATAATTCGTACCGGATTATTTGATGGTTCATCAAGTCTGCAATCCAGTGATGGATTATCGATGATTACAGTAGAAACTCCTACCATTATTCCCGACAGATTCTTCCTTAGTCTGTGAACATTTTCCCTTGCCGCATCGCCGGTTATCCACTTGGACTCACCACTTGCTGTTGCTATCTTTCCATCTGCAGTCATAGCGTATTTCATCACCACATAAGGGAGCTTGGTCGACATATATTTGTTGAAAACACGATTCAGCTTTTTGCATTCATTTTCAAGCATGCCAACCTCTACCCTGATTCCGTTGTCCCTAAGAATCTGGGCGCCTTTCCCTGCTACTACGGGATTCACATCAAGGGTTCCAATCACCACTCGTTCGATGCCACTTTCAATTATTGCCTCTGTGCATGGTGGTGTTTTTCCATAGTGGCAGCAGGGCTCTAGTGTTACATACATTGTGGCCCCCTTTGGATTATTTCCCTTTTCTTTGCAGTCCTTTAGAGCATTGCGCTCTGCATGAAGTCCACCATATTTTTCATGGTAGCCTTCGCCAATAATCTGACTATCTTTTACTATTACTGCGCCCACCATTGGATTCGGATTTACGAATCCGGCACCCTGCTCCGCAAGAGCTAGCGCCCTTTCCATATAATATTTGTCTTCCATATTTCCTCCCAAATAAAAAAGCCTTGGATTTCTCCAAGGCAAAAAACAGTTCATTCCTAAAACCAAAACAGGCTCTGAGATATAAAAATCTCAGAGCCCAATTAATTCTACAAATAAACCGGATGCTAAAAAACATCCACCATCTTCTTTCATCCAGACTATACTGTCGGCTTCGGAATTACACCGAATCATGCCTTGCGGCTCGTGGGCTGTACCACCGGTAGGGAATTGCACCCTGCCCTGAAGATAACTATTCAATTGACTTGATACTAAATGACTTGAAGTATATTGTCAACAATAAACTTCCTCCATACAACATGACATTTGTCACATCACCAAATGACTCCCTTCACTGTAACATGACAATTGATTTGGGTATTATAATCTCAGAAATAAGGAAATCACATCAAAAACAAAACCGAAAGGGGAAAGATATATGAGTACAAATGTAGTATCAATCGAAAACTTGGTAAAAAGATACGGTGATAAGGTGGCAGTTGATCACTTTTCATTAAATGTAAATGAAGGAGAAATTCTTGGACTCCTTGGACCAAATGGCTCAGGCAAGACAACTACAATCAATTGTCTTCTCTCACTTCTCCAGTACGACAAGGGAACAGTAACAATCTTCAATAAGGAGATGAAGCCAGAGGCCTACGATATCAAATCTCAGATTGGTGTGGTACTTCAGAATGTGGCAGTTATTGATACATTGAATGTTTATGAAAACGTAGATTTCTTCTGTGGCCTCTACATCAGGGATAAGAAGCTTCGTAAGCAGTATGTTGAGGAAGCATTAGAGTTCACTGGCCTCACAGAGTACAAGAAGTATAAGCCAAAGAAGCTTTCAGGAGGTCTTCTTCGCAGACTTAACATTGCCTGCGGAATCGCTCACAAGCCAAAGCTTATCATCTTCGACGAGCCAACAGTTGCTGTAGATCCACAGAGCCGAAATGCAATCCTCGAGGGAATCAAAAAAATGAACCGAGATGGAGCAACAATCATCTACACCTCACACTACATGGAAGAGGTTGAGGAGCTTTGCTCACGAGTGGTAATCATGGACCACGGCAAGAACATTGCAAACGGAACAGCAAATGAGCTTAAGGCATCACTTATGAGCCGTGAGACAATCCGAGTAAATCTTCCTAATAAATCTGATGAAGTAATCAATGGACTAAAGGAAATCAATCACGTTTATAAAGTGAAGGAAGATGGAGATGATTTGGTTATTAAGTGTGACGGCGGTGACCACAATCTGGTTCACGTACTTAGTTATCTGACAGATAACAACATTCCATTTGGACACGTATCAACAGAACTTCCTACATTAAATGATGTATTCCTTGAAATCACAGGAAAGGAGCTCAGAGACTAATGTTCGGACGAATTTTTGTATATAAATTTAAGGAGATAATCCGAAACCGATATATGGTTGGCTGGAATTTCCTCTTCCCAATCGTACTTGCCACAGTATTCTACATGGGCTTCGGCAATCTTATAAAAGATGATCCTGATAACTTCCATACCATCGAGGCAGGCTACGTAAATACGAATCATGAAGAATCTGATTTTGAAAAGATACTAGAGCAACTGGAAGATGAAACCGATGGCAATGTACCAATCCTTACACTTCGTAAATACGATACCAGGCAAGCTGCCATGGATGCCATGAATTCAGATGAGGTATTTGGATTCTATGTTGAAGATGGTGATGAAATCGAAACCATCGTTCCTAAGAATGGCTACCATGCTACAACAATGAACCAGATTGTTAGGGAATATGAAAACAAAAAGACAGTGGTTGAGACTATCGCAAAGGATCATCCAGAAAACATCCAGACTGCTCTGGATATGATTACAGAAAACGTCGAGGTAATGAAGGAGCATGATTTTGGAAATAACACATCGCCATACGTGCAGTACTTCTTCGCTTTGATTGCAATGTCATCACTTTTCAGTTCTTGGATTAGCACCGCTATCCTTGAAGGAATATGTGCAAACATGACAGAGCAGGGAAAACGTTTTGAGTGTTCTCCAACCAACAAGCTTATGGCAATAGTAGCCGGCATATGTGCAGCCATGGTAATGCAGGCATTCTCGAATGCAGTAGTTGTTATATATGTTCAGGAGATTTTAAAGATAAGCTTTGGTGCCCCACTTGTAAACATTATTGCTATCACAACACTTGGAAGTGTTCTTGGTGTTTCAGCTGGTGTATTAATGGGTTCATTCATCAAAAATTCAAGACTATTAATTGTGGTTCCTCTTTGCTTTACAATGACCTGTTCATTCTTCAGTGGTCTTATGTGGCATCAGATTAGACAGTACATTGAAAGCAGAGTGCCAATTCTCAATCGAATCAATCCAGCATCACTTTTAGTTGACTGCCTCTACACCAGAGCAACCTACGGCAAAACAGATATGTACTATCAGGATATTATGCTTATGAGCATCATGATTGTTGTTAGTCTTTTCATAAGCGCAATCCTTTTAAGGAGGAGAAAATATGTCAGTCTTTAATGCAATTCTAAAATCATTAAAAGCAAATATTACAACCATCATCGTTTACTTAGCGATTTTCACAGTATTTGGAAATATGCAGGCTAAGGCTACAGTTTCTACCCAGGAGGATGCCTTTGAAGAAATGACAGTGAAAGTAGCAGTAACAGATAATGATGATTCCAAGCTTAGCCAAGCATTGGTGGATTATCTTACCGAAACTCAGGAAGTGGTTGACCCACAGACAGACGATCCTCAGGTGATGAATGATAATGTGCGATTCTTAATTTACGAGTATGCCCTTATTATTCCAGAAGGATTTGAGGAACAGATTATGTCCGGTGATGTAGAGAATGCACTCACCTACATTGCTCCAGGAACAACAGCATCGCAGTTTTTGCTCACAGAGAAGCTTAATGACTATTTACAGGATGTTGTGGTATATTTAAATAGTGGTTATTCAGAGGAAGAAGCCATTGCTCTTACACATGGCCAGATGGTAGAGCTTAGCAAGACACAGGCCACCGTAATAGATGAGCATGAGGAAAACCACCGTTCCTTCTACACAGGAATGTTCACCTTTAACGGATATACAATGATGATGCTCCTTTGCATCTGCGGAGCCTGCACATTGACTTTCATGAAGAATAGAGATGTTAGCAACCGTATTTCCGTTAGTGGAATGCATTTCTTCACTAGAAACGTAGCAACTATTTCAGCGGTATTCTTTATTGGTTTTGTGATTACAACAGTTGTAATTATGGTAATTCAGCTGATGGGACTGGAATATGCAAACGATAAGCTCCTTTACTATGCAATTGATACCTACACCCTAATGTTTGTAGGACTTGGAATGGCATATTTCATCTGCTCAATTACCTCAAACGAAAACCTGATAAACATGGTGGCAAACATGTTTGTACTTTCAATGAGCTTCTTATGTGGCGTATTTGTTGATACTCAGTACTTATCAGATTCTATCGTTAAGGCAGCACACTTTATGCCATTGTACTGGTACACCACAGCACTCAAATTTATAAATGATACTCCAATTAATAACATCTGGAGTCGCCAGTTCGGCACATATTTATTGATTGAAATCCTCTTTGCATTAATGTTCTTTGCAGCAGGGATGGTCATTTCAAGGAAAAAGGAACAGTATGCTTTATGATGTAATCATCCGCTTCTTAGCGGCAGCAGGATTAACAGTAATTATAAATGCAAGTGGCATTACAACCTCTACGGTTGTAATGTCTATTTACATTTTTTTGATTCTCGAAGTCAGTTTGCTGTTTGATAATAAATGGGTGTACGGCACGCTTACAGCCATACCATTTGTTATTTCCACCTGCTACACCTTGAATCAGGACAGGATTGCGCTTCGACTATTTGCAATCCTAGTTTTGGCTGGCTTTACAGTAGTATCCAGCATCCTTTATGAGCAGATGATGAAATATAAAAATCTTCTTCATCGTACCAGGGATGACAGCAAGGAGTTGGAGGAAATCCTGCAGGATAAAAACCGCAGACTTATGTCTGAACAGGACCAGCAGGTTCACCTTGCCACCCTTGGTGAGCGAAACAGAATCGCAAGAGAAATCCACGACAATGTAGGGCATCTCCTATCTCGCGCCATCCTTTTGCTTGGAGCAATTTCAACTGTTAATACAGATGATAGGCTGGAGCCTCAGCTCAAGATGTTGGCGGACACATTGGATGAATCAATGGCAAAGATGCGTGCCTCAGTTCACGACCTGCATGATGATTCAATTGATTTACAGAAGAACTTTGATGAAATAATCGGTGAACTTAAGAGTTTTACCGTAAATACGGATTTAGATTTGGATGAAGCAATTCCTACAAATGTAAAGCTTTCCTTGATTGGAATTTTAAAGGAAGCCGTAACAAATATTTTGAAGCACTCCAATGGAGATTCGGTCTCAATTATCATGCAGCGAAACTACAGCTTCTGCACCCTTTCCATTACAGACAACGGTTCAATATCTGACAGTATAAAAGAAAAGTTGTCCACCGACAGTTACGAAGGCATTGGCCTTTCCAATATAAAAAACAGAGCAACCTCCCTCGGAGGAGATGCCTATTTCTATACAGATAATGGATTTACAATATTTGCGAGGTTACCACTATGAAATCTATATTACTAGTAGATGACGACGAACTAATTACAATGTCTCTTGAGATGATTATCTCAGCAGACTCAGACTTTGAAATAGTAGGCAAAGGTTGCAGCGGACGTGAAGCCGTAGCTCTTTTTGATGAGCTTAAGCCAGACCTTTTACTTATGGACATCCGTATGGCAGACATGAATGGACTTGAGGCTGCAGAGGAAATCTTAGGCAAGCACCGCGATGCTACTATCCTCTTCCTCACAACCTTTTCCGATGATGAGTATATCGTAAAAGCCCTGAAGCTTGGCGTAAAAGGCTACCTTTTAAAGCAGGACTACAAATCTCTTCCTGCTGCACTCCACGCTGCAATTGACGGACAAAGTGTATTCGGAGGTGCTGTAATAGACAAGCTTCCAAACCTTATGTCTGCAGGCTCCGCTAGTGATGAATTTGATTATCGTAAATACGATATCTCCGAAAAAGAATACGAGGTCATCCAGCTTGTAGCTGATGGCTTCTCAAACAAAGAAATCTCTCAGAAGCTTTTCCTATCAGAAGGCACAGTGCGTAATTACCTGTCCACCATCCTGGAAAAACTGAATCTGAGAGATCGTACTCAATTGGCTATATTTTACTTGAAACATTAATTATAAGCTTGTCGTCTTAAAACGTTCTAATGCAACTGTAAATGACTAATCCGTTAAACTTGAATTTACCTCACTAACATCTACAATATTAGAAATTATTTAAAGGTTCTAAGCAAAGGCTGTGCCCTTGGAACCTGCACAAATCTACAATAGTAGAAATTATTTAAAGGTTCTAAGCCGCGCAAAAATCCACCGATATCGTCAATATCTACAATAGTAGAAATTATTTAAAGGTTCTAAGCGAATACCAAGCAGAGCTGAGGGCAACATCTACAATAGTAGAAATTATTTAAAGGTTCTAAGCATCGTTATAAATAGCAAAATACACAGGATCTACAATAGTAGAAATTATTTAAAGGTTCTAAGCGGATAGCGAATTGGAGTATTTCAATCATCTACAATAGTAGAAATTATTTAAAGGTTCTAAGCCTGGAAGAACAGCAAAGGCGAGCCTGTATCTACAATAGTAGAAATTATTTAAAGGTTCTAAGCTGTTCTGTTACCGTCTGGGTAGATGTATCTACAATAGTAGAAATTATTTAAAGGTTCTAAGCTTTTTGCAATCATTCATTGCGCGGTATCTACAATAGTAGAAATTATTTAAAGGTTCTAAGCTCGTATGTCATTATTATGCACAATTCTTAGTCCCTTGATTTATGATTTTATTATAATTTATTAACAATAATTTGCCAATATCCTACACCTAGAACCTCTAATATCAAAATTCAATTACAGGTTTGCAATTATGTTATCATGACTAGATCCTTTTCCACATTTTTAGCATAACCATATCTGACAGTTTTGCAAGAACTTGAAAGAACAAATATAATCACGCTATCCTCTTGTGAAAAGCGCTTTTCATATTTATTTGATATATCAGCCATAATGTTATTAAGGATTTTTTCACTATTATCTATTTCAAAAACCGAGTACTGAATTCTATGACCAAATTTACTAAGATACTTTGATAATCTAGTTCGAAGCTTATCATTTGAAATGTCATAGCTAATAATAATCATCTTTTATCCTTCCATTAAAACAACATCATTGGAATTAATATCAAAGATTGGAAATTCTGAGGCATCTTTCCCCTTCATGAACGCCCGATAATAACTTCTTAAATATAAAAAAATACATTCCTTGTTTTCTAATAAATCTTCCAAAAAAATCATAGAATATACATTAGATTTTTTATATTCCAACTGCCACTGATTACTTACTACAAGAAAATCCTCTTCTTTAAATTGCCCTAAATTGATCCCTTTTCTCACTCTCCAATCAATAATTGGTCTGAAAGGTTCCATTAAATCACAAACCAAAGATTTACGCATATAAAAGTTGGTATGTAAAACACCTTGATAAACATCAAAATCATAAACATTCAGGATACAATCGATAAAATTAAACAAGATGGTATATCCAATGTCCAACAAACTATTTATGTAATCAAATTTAATTCTAGGTTTACGACTCTTCCACTTTGTATTTTCAAATACTCTTGGAAAATAAACTTTTGCAGCATTCCCTTCTATTCCCAACAAAGTATTTCTATTCCAGTCATCAGTCGCAGATAATCTTTCAAGATATTCATCAAGTAAAGCAATTCCCTCTTTGAGATAATCTGTCTTCTTCCTTATTTGATTAAGAGTGTTGCGCTGGTTCAAAATTTTATTATAAATTATGAGTCTAGCCAACCCTAAGCCATTATACTCGTACTGCTTTTTATGAAGTAGGTTATTCCCTTCAAGTCCAGCCTTAATAACGGAATACATTCTCAGGCTATAAGTCATAAAGCAAATTGAAAAGGCATACTTCTTCGCTCGGCGCAGTAAACCTGTTGTAATAGTACAATCGCCTATAACAATTACACAGAAAATTCTGTAGCACGTGTGCTGATATTTAACTTTCCCGTCTGAATCTGATATTACAAGATTGTCATTCTATCCATTTCTCTATACATCTTATGAAAATAAATGGAGACTGGGCAAAAAATAAAATCATTTAGTTCTGTAATAAGGATTGCATCATCCATATGCTCTCCTTTTAAATCGTATGTTGCTGTGCATACTCTAACCATTCAGCATTTGTCATTGCTAAATTAAGCTTTTCTCCTGATGATGAATTATAAAGTTGTTCTAACACCCATAATCCCTTTCTGGCAATATTAAATGCTCCATTAGCATCAGCATCTTTTGGTTTTGATTTATCGCATTTTTCGGAGTTAAAAAACTCCCCGTTATCATTCTCAACTGGCGAGATAATATAATCTCTGGAACCATCAGCCGAACTATTTCGCATCTGCAATGTCTGTTGGAACAATTTAGTCAACTTTCTGAAGAAACTAGCATCATCAATAGCATTTATTGCATCAGTCAGGTCCATACAATCATTAAAAGCAATGCCATACTCATTGAACAACTTCTTAAATTCTTCCGTTAAAACTATCACCTTATCATCAAAAGAACTGTTCTTTTCTTCATTTCTATATTTAATGATTCGTTCACCATTGGTACATACTTTCCATTTACTTCTCATACCACAGGCTCTATCAGTAAAGTTTTTATAATCAAAGCTAAACTCAAAATAACCTGCTACTTTGTTAAAACAAATGCTATCAAATCTATTAAAGAAATCTTTGGACTTTTCAACACTCTCATATTTTACGTAAAAGAGATTTGCGAAACCTGTTGTCGGATCAATTTTACTAGTTAAATACGCAGGAACGTAATAAATAATACCTGTCTGTTTACCTAATTCCTTAAAACTAGTAAATTTTGAAGTTAACTGTAACGCATTCAAGACATGTCCAACTTCTTCAGGATTCTCTTGGCTTCTACTCTTATCAATAACTAAATAATTCAATTTATCAATAAGCATTTTTTCGAATTTCTGATATACCTGTTTTTCAACTTTTTGACGTCCACGCTTAAATCCAAAATTCAAATCTTCAAGGCAGATAATAGCATCATATTTCAAAACCAATTTTGCTATAACATTAACTACCTGACTTAGATACCCCTCTTTAAGTTCTTTAATATTTTCTATAGTAGTCCAATTTTTGCGTGCTCTGTCTCTATCCCCTTCTTTCTCATCCAGCAATTTGTGATAATCTGTTTCTATCGAATACTCATTATTAATAATAGAATTAAGAGAAATCTGCTCCAAAATAGTTCCATCAGAATCAACAACTACTACATATAATAAATTTCTCTCGCCTCTATCAATTCCAATGACTCTAACTTTATCATCTCCCCTTATAGCATCATTAACGACCTCATTGAATCTTCTAGTTTCATCCACGCCAAAATTCATAGTTACTGGAATATGTAACATAAATTTATCCTTAGTATATCTTCGATCTTTGACGATATCATATTCGAATGTACTTGTTGGTTTATCAATAGCCCTCTTTGGATTCTTATTCTTTATTTCCTCTCCAGATTTATGAATAATTAGTTCATCCTTTCCAATTGAAGCAGGTCTATAAAAAACTTCAGCCTCACCATTTAATTTATAAACCACATTACGTAAATTACGCTCATCAAATAACATCGTCAGATATAGCGTGTGGAGATTATAATTCCCCTTACTATATGGCGAGAAATCCTTATTGTAGATTTGGAAAAGATACAACTCATCTTTTTCAACCAAACTATCAATATACTCTACATCAATATCCGTATATGTTATCTTATATCCTTGCTTCTCTACCTCTCTATAAAATCCACTCAAATCATCATATTTTTTTGTATCAGAAAACTTAAATCCAAATTCTGACCAGTCTGGATGCTTTTCTAGAGAGTCTTTAAAGAAAGAAATCAATGAATGGCAATCTTCTAAAGAAAAATTCTCTCCTTTCTTATGTGTACCCGCTTGATATTTTGCTAGCAAGTCTTCTGATGGTTTGTAATATTCAAGATTTGACTTTGCAAAAAAGACCTTAGGCAACATCTTATTTGGTCCTGGTAATAGCTTATAATTCACTTTATGATATACATTGTCTGTCTTCGGCTTAGGTGGATTTACAAAACTTTTATTAGCTTTAGTATTCATAATTCCTAAGTAATATTTTCCTTCTTTTACCAAAAGAATACCTAGATTATCAGTTTCTTTATTTTTATCCCACCCATTTAATAATGTTGCCCTATTAAAATTCAACTTAAACTTTTCTGTTGAAAAAGGCTTTTGGGTGAGATAATTTCTTGACATATTGTATAGAGAATCCACATTTCTAATTGAAGATAAAATATTCTCTTGCTCTGCATAAACGGCAAGATTCTTCTCCATCTCATGCTCGCTACCGCTAATAAGTTTTATATCTCGCTCAAAATCTTTTATTGTATCTAAAAATGATTTAATTGCCTCGATGGCTTTAGTATTCTTTCTAAGAGATTTATTCTTATCATGCTCCTTAAGAACAACTTTCTCAAAAACTTCTCGCGTCTCTTTTATAGCAATAATGTCCGCTTGAAGCTTCTCTATATATTTTCCAATCACATCCTCTGTTTCCGTTGATAATGAAACTATCTTCTCCACAGAATAGCTCTTGTTCTTTTTCAGTTCTTTATGACGCTTATCGTAATATTTTTCGTCCTTCTTTTTCTTAGAATTAGCAGAATCATATTCCTCTGCCAATCTTTCATCAATTACGTTCCAAGAGCCAAATACTATATTTGAAAATGTTGTCTTTGAAGTATCATTTTTTATATAAACCATTTCCCCACCAGATTCTTCAAGGACTTCCGCAAATCTTGAAAGAGAATCCGATTCCAAAAACTCTTTAATATGTGCAGAAAAAGACTCTACGTTAGTTAGCAATGCTTCATCATCAACAAATTCATCAACAAATGATGCCTCTCTTTCCGACAAAATCTGTTTATACAGTTCTTTCATCTTAGGTACTTTACGAAATCCCTTGAGTTTATTATTTTGCTGATTATATAGATTAATCGCAAAATTAAGCTTTCCAATCAATTCGTTATAATTATCAATTCCATCCTGAGTAAGTGTCCTTTCAAAAGTTTCAGTCATAAAAAGACAATCCTGTTCTTCTTCGGTCAGTTCTTTAGCTCGCACACCTGCAGATTTAGCAATAGAATAAGCCTTAATATTATCTAGAAATTTAGGCAAATTTTCATTTATCAATCGATATGCCGCTGTGGATGATTTTTCTTCATCGGAATACAAATTCTTTCTAACCTCATTGTAGCTAGTAAAATATGTATAAAACTTGCTAAATGAATCCAACGCGTTATAGTCTTTTTCAGTATCAGAAAGACTCTGTAGTAATTTTATTATTTCCTTGTTTCCTATCTTTGGAAAGTTTTCATGACTCTTCAAGAGATTAACTATCTCTTTTCGCAATTTATCCTGACACTTACTAAACTTATCTACAATATCTTTATCCTTAGAAGCATTTAGATATAGATCAGCTGCCTCCTCAACATAAGACAAATGGACATCTTGCAAAGACTCATTTATTAATTGCTTATGATAGTCATCCATTAGCTTCTTTACACGTTCATAATCTGATTTTCTCTGAATATCAGCCTCAAGAATATTATTCATTCTAATATGTTCTAAAGTCTTTCCTACAGGAATTAATTCGTTTCTAATAGTTTTACTAATTGGATATAGCTTTGTTAAACCCTGATAATACATAAATAGTTCCTCCTACTAATATTTTTATTTTCTCATCGGTTGAACAGTAAACGATAATTCCAACTGCTTAAATATCTTTAGCATGGTAGCCAGATTCGGAATGCTTGCCCCTGATTCTATTCTGGCTACCGAAGAGTGTGGGATTCCACATAATGCAGCTAAATCTCTCTGTGACAGATGAAGATTATGTCTCTGCTGAATCATTGCCCCCACGATAGCGGATATTTCCTCTGCTTCATCAATGTCCCTGCTTAACTTAGGATTTGTTTTTCTTACCTTTTCTTTATAATTAGACCAATCACTCATTTAAATTACCCCTTTCTAGAAATCCAATCATTTCGTTCAGCTTTTGCTTTTTCTATTTCTCTGCGCGGAGTTTTTTGCGTTTTCTTCCTAAAATGATGCAATAAAACAAATGTGTTGTCCCTGAAATAAAAGAATAGCACTCGGTTGTTTCCAGGTCTCAATTCCCAAATATCTTCCTCAAGATGTTTTGTCACATTTTCGCCAAGCTGCGTTCCATAATCCTCTAAAAACTGTATATATTGTATTGCTTGTTTATACTGGATTCTCGCATCCTTATTCTTGTCTGCTTTCTTCTCTAGCCCTTCTAAAAACTCCTCAATATCGCACTCACCTCGAGCCGTGCGATAGAAATCAATTTGAAACATAATAGAACCTCGTTTCTTAAAATTATGATAGCACCAATGCGTTCAAGAATCAATTATCCACAATATTGGCGCCTCAATTTGTTTATTTGTGATAATATCAAATCATGTTGCGGATTATTGGACATCTAAGTCATTTATGTTAGCAACATACTCATAATATTCCTCACAATACTCATCTTCTGTAGCAAAAAGCTCATATTTACCATCGACTAATCCCATATAACCATCTGAAACAACATATCCTTTCATAAAAACACCTCCATGGGTTATCATTTACACAGCCTTTACTGTGTATATGATAACCCATGGAGGTGTCCATATTTAAAGACTTATTTAAAGGAGGCACTTTCTCACAAATAAATGCTTTTATTGGCTTAACAGGCCATTATGCGATAATCGATAAGGATATCTTATGAGAACAAGCATTTATCCTCCAAAAGAGGTAAGCATCGTCAGCGAAGCTGACTTCAAATAAAAAATGACTACAGCCATTGGGATGTAGTCATTTCATTTCAGATACTAATTAGTCTTCCTATATTCACTTGGTAGCATTCCATACTTCTCGCGGAAGGCGTTGGAGAAAGCCTTAGAGTTTGGGAATCCATTGCCTAGTGCAATATCCACAATTTGGCCGCCTGTTTCCTCAAGCTCACGAACAGCATGCTCGAGACGAATACCAAGGAGGTAGTCCTTGAAATTGATGCCTGCATGCTTCTGGAACATGCGTGATAGGTATGATGGTGAGTAATTAAACTGCTCTGCCATCATCTCAAGTGAAAGTGGCTCAGCGTAGTGATCCTTCATGTATCTGGTGATACTTGAAAGCTTCTTCAGCTGCTTATTGCTCTTTAAAATATCTTCATTGACATTGAACTTTCGATACTTGGTAACAAGGATGTACAAAAGCTCGTAGTAAAGGCTTAGAACCTGAAGCTTGTTGCCCTCTTCCCCATTTGTGTAAATCAAATACATTTCTTGCAAGAGCGTGAACACACGGTGGTCAGTTTCACGGTCTCCGTGGGAGAACCAGATGAACTGGTCGTCTGTGAAATACTCCGCAAAGGTATCCTGTGGAATCTGAAGCACCACTGTCCTGTTTGGGTTTGGTGCAACAATGCTGTGAACCTCGTTGCTGTTTACAATAACAAATTCGCCTGCTGAAAGAGGCATCCTTTTATCGTGAAGTGTGAAGTCCAGCTTGCCCTCCCACACTGCAAAAATCTCTATACTTCTGTGCCAATGCTTGTCACGTACATAGTTGCCGTTTGCGCCTTCGAAAGAAAAAAGCTTGAAGGGAAGACCTGCATCGGTCACTACTACTTCGTGTTGATAATCTTTTAAATCCATAACATATATCTCCAATCACCGTCTTCTTGATGACATTTAAACTGAAATCCTAGTTTCTCAAGAAGCCTTCGGCTGGCTAAATTTTCTGGATCACATCTTGCGATTAAGCTTGATAATCCATACTCATCCTTTGCCAGTCGAATGATTTCAGAGCAGACCTCAAAGGCTAGCCCCTGCCCCCATCTGTCTGAGGCAATGCAAAAGCCAAGCTCTGCCTGATTATTTTCATCGCAGGTGTCACGAATCTCAATTCCTGCCCTACCAATCAAATCCTTCGTTATTTTATCATATATAAGCCACATTCCAAACCCATAAAGTTTATATATATACTGGATATAATTCAGTTCGTATTTACGTTCTTCCTCATATTCAAACAATGGTTCCATGTACTGAGTCATGCCAGGCTTGGCATACAATTCAAAGAGGTCATCCAAATCGTCCATGGAAAACTCCCTAATATAAGTACGCTCAGTTTTTGAAATATCCCATGGCACATCCACACATCTGCGATAGATATTTTCAAAGACCTCATCATCCACATCATCCACATCTATAAGCACATGGTCGCACTTTAATCCACTAATTCCATCATGCTCATAGGCTGCCACTGGTATTCCTTTAGAAACGCACTCATCAATAACAGCCTGGCTGTCCGAAAGCACCAAAGTGCCCTCTGGATAGTCAGGCTGTAAATCTGCAAGGTTATTAACTTTAAGAATGCTCTTAAGATAATTCACGCTTAATCCCTTCTGCTTCTGCCGTTTACAATGAGGATAAGTCTTGCAAGCTGAAGAATTGTTGTGAACAATGCTGCAACATAAGTAAGGGCAGCTGCCTTTAATACCTTTGCTGCTCCATCATGCTCATCTCCATCAAGGATGTGTGACTGGTCCAAGATTCGAAGAGCCCTTGAGCTTGCATCAAACTCTACTGGGAGAGTAATAAGCTGGAATGCAACTACAAATGTGAAAAGAATGATTCCAAGCTGAGCAAGCGGTGTCGAACCGATTAAAAGTCCAATCAAAATAACCGGCCATGAAACCCAAGAACCAATATTTGCAAGTGGCACCGATGCAGCGCGAAGCTTAAGTGGTGCATAATTCTCCTGATGCTGAATGGCGTGTCCACACTCGTGAGCTGCAACGCCGATGGCAGCAACGCTTGTCTGTCCATAAGTTGCATCTGAAAGACGAAGCACCTTTTCATTTGGTGAATAATGGTCTGTCAGATTTCCTCTGATTCTTTCAATACGAACATCGTAAATACCTGCTGAATGAAGAATCTGCTCTGCCACCTGATTTGATGTAAGTCCTCTGTAATTTCTAATCTTGCTAAATCTGCTGTATGTCCTACGCACATTAAGAGAAGCAAGTCCGCTAATCGCTGCTCCTATCAGCACAAGAATTATTGTCCAATCGTAACCATAGCCATATCCCATTCCGTAATACATGGCGCACCTCCTACGCTTATAAATCTATGAGAATAGTATAAAACTCTTGGAGCAATAATACTAATAAAAAAGTCTAAAAGATTTATTAAATAAAGAAAAACCCTGAGCCAATTTATAGCTCAGGGTCGTAACTAAGTCTTTAGTTTTAATTTACATCCACACGACAGGACATTGTATATGTCTTGCCATTTGATTTTTTCATCCTTGCGGTAATTGTTCCACTACCCTTCCCTACAGCTGTAATAACTCCGCTGGAATCCACTGTGAATACGCTTGCATCAGATGATTTGTAGGTGATGGTATAGTTCTTTTCCGTGCTGTTTAAGTACTCCAAGTCAATTGCCACCTGGGCTGTTGCACCAACTGAGGTCGTGTACTCGGAATCATCCGGAAGAGTCAAATCACCAGTGTTGGTTCCATTATTAGCGTACTTCTTTGAGTTTGAAGCTGTGCTTGCGGTGGCGGTGCTTGTAGTAGCACTTGTGGCCGTTGCAGTAGCCTTTGTGTTTGATGTACTTGCTGTATTAGTGGTGCTTTTTGAAGTATCACTAGTTGATATTTTGCTGTTAGCTGAATTCGTTGTGCTCTTGGTTGTGGAGCTGCTATCATCAGTTGTTGCTTCAGGCTCACCAAGCTGAATATTCATTGCAGGGCGAATGGAATCGCCTGCGTAGTAATACATTCTATAGATAAGCTTGTCCGTGTCATTTCCAAAAAGTCCCTGTGTCGGATCATCATAAGCATTTGTTCTAAGTGGGAATATAAGCTTTGTCTCGTTCTTCATAGTATCCTTATGCGCTGTATATTCATCACTTGATAGGAAGAAAATATAATCCTTGGTCGTCGTCTGAGAATTATAAATTGCCATGTTCAACGAGTTCTTCTTGTTTCCCTGAACCACGTATGCATCCATGGATGTGTCATGATAATAATTCATGATACTATTTTTAGCGTCAGTCTCTGAAAGAGTGGTACGCAGAATCATAGCTCGCTCTGCATCATTGAAGCAGGTCTCATAGAAGGTCTTGTTAAGCCATCCTCTCCAATAATTTTCAGACCAGCGTACATAGCCCGCCTCTGTCTTTTTATCGCGATACATTTGGTCGATGGCCAAACGATATGCTGTTACCGAGCGGGAATTCAGTGGCTTTCTACTTACCACCAAAGCCTGCTTTGTTGTGTCATCATAAGTGAGAATTGTCCAGCTGAGAATTGTTCCATCGAAGAAACCAAAGGCAACATCATCACCAACTGCATAAGTTGCGGCCCCAGAGTTTCCTTTTTTCTTTGCAGCCTCTGCCTCCATTGGATTTAAAATCACTGGCAGGCACAATACCGCTGCCAGAACGACTACCATAATTTTTCTACCAACACGAAATCTTTTTTTCATACTCTACCCCATCTATTTTTTGAATTTAGACACTCAAATAAAAGCTAATACTGCCCTTAAATTCTATTTCGACATTTTTATTAAATATATAACACCCCTGTGAAAATTTTTTGTCACGAATTCAAAAGTTTGGTAATTGTATAATCCCCCTTGCCTTGCTATACTGAAAGACAGTTTTTCGTTTTTTTAAGGAGTACCACATGACTAAAAAAGATATGCTTAATTTATTGCGCAAAGAGGAACCAGTTCTTCGCGCTGAAATCACCGCTCTTTATTCTGTTTTGGACCACAAGCTTGGCCTTCACGGCGCCGAGGTTCCTATCACCTTCGGCATGGACGAAAAAGCTTTGGGTTCTTATCTTCCAGCATCTTATGATAACGAGGAGCAATTCCAGTTTTCATTATTTTTCATCGGTTTTTGCATGAACGAGCAGCTTTCAAAGAATGACAGAGTTAACCTCTACAAGCACGAATATGCTCATTACATGGCACATCACATCAGCATCCCTGAGAAGTACAATTGGCAGCCAGGTGTTCACGGCAGTGCATGGAAATACTGCTGTTCACTTATTGGCGCAATTCCTTCTGATTATTACATCGAGGATGCAAATATTAAAAAGATAGATTACGATTCAGTTCTCACTCGTCCAAACGTAGACCACAAGCAGGTTCAGATGCTTGATACATACCGCACTCAGCGCATGTACAAGAACATGGAAAACGCAAAGGTGAAGTACGAGGTTGGTGACACTGTTTCTCATCCTAAGTTCGGTGAGGGCACTGTTAAGGAAATCGAGCAGCAGCCTTCTTCAGTACGACTTCATATCGCTTTTGGTGACGAGGTTAAAATCATCGATCAGAAATGGCTTGTTAAGACAGGCTACAGCAAGGTTTCTGAGAGATAACACCATTTATGCCAGAAAATTGACAGATTATGCCATAGCAATGTCCTTGGGCAAAATATTTGTTATTATAATAAACGATTGATAACGTTCTCTCGCCTTTCATTAATTTGGAAGGTCCGAGAGAACTCTTTTTTTATATAAATGATTATTGTATAATATCCTCATAATTACATTTTAGGGGTTTTATGTCATTTCGTACTTAGGGGGAATTATGAGTGAGAAGGTTAGACAGTTAAAGGACAGTATTGAACAGCGTATTGTAGGCAAAGGGGATTTGATTGACAAAGTCATCGCTGCTCTTCTAGCGGAAGGACACGTACTTTTAGAGGACGTTCCAGGCGTTGGCAAAACCTCCCTTGCAAAGGCACTGGCAGATTCAATGTCCCTTTCATTTGCACGAGTTCAGTGTACACCGGACACTACTCCATCAGATATCACCGGTGTTTCTATCTACAATTCTAAAGAACAGATTTTTCAGGTCGTTCCCGGCCCGGTAGTCAGCAACATTGTCCTTGTGGACGAGCTAAACAGAACATCGCCAAAGACTCAGTCTGCCCTTTTGGAAGTCATGGAAGAGCAAAAGGTTACAATAGACGGAAAGGAAATTCCCGTTCCAAGACCATTCATGGTAATCGGTACCCAGAATCCAACCGAGATGGCCGGCACCTATCCTCTTCCAGAGGCACAGCTAGACAGATTTATGATGAAGCTAAGCGTGGGGTATCCTGATGCAAAAGCCTCTGAGGATATGGCAAAACGATTCCTCTCTGGAAGTCTCCACGAGAAAACAGCGCCTGTTTTGGCTAGTGATGATATTCTTTCTATGCGAAAGGAAGTCAACGCAGTCACAATAAAAGAAAACCTTCAGTCCTATGCTGTAAATATTGTAGAAGGCACACGTTCTAATTCTGAAATATCCTGCGGTGCTTCACCTCGAGCTCTGCTTTCACTTCTCAGATGTGCTCAGGCGTTAGCTTATATGAGTGGACGTAGCTACTGCATCCCAGAGGATATTGCACATGCTTCAAATCTCACCCTGCCTCACCGCCTGATTCTCACCACAGAGGCAAAAATCAACGGAACCACCAAGGATTATTTAGTCAGAAGGATACTTGAGCAGGTGCAATGCAATGAAGCTGTTTCTTCATAAACGATGGATAATTGCATACCTTTTTATTCTGGTACTGTGCCTAATTTTCGCCAGTTTCTACGGCGGTCCGGTACCTTTTGTGGTTCTTTACGCCCTTTTGCTGATTCTTCCACTTTCTATTTTATACACTCTTTTAAACTATCATTTTCTTCGAATTTATCAGGAAATCGAGGTTCACAAGCTTACTCGAGGTGAAATTCATCATTACCGCGTTTTGCTTGAGAACTCCGGCTTTCTGCCAATCTATAAAATGGGAATCTTTCTCTTGAATGACAGATGTACACTTTATGATATTTCAGATGGTATCGAGGTTTCCCTGACCAGCTTTCAGAAGCAGGAGCTCACCTCCGACATCACCTGCAAATACGCCGGTGCTTACAACATCGGAATAGAAAAGATTTCCCTGTCAGATCCTTTCGGTATGTACACCGTGCATTTGGATATCCCTTACTCCTTCAGAGCTATTGTAAATCCTCCTATTACTGATGCGGCCAATTCAGTTTTGGAAATTGAAAATCTTGTAAATAACTCTGGTCTGAAAAGTGACCATCTATTAGAAGATATTCCTGGAAGTGACGTACGCCCTTATCAAACTGGCGACTCGCTCCATTCTATCAATTGGAAGGTTTCCGCCAGACTTTCAGAGCTTGTGGTTCGACTACCTGAACGCATGGAAAAACGCACAGTCACCATACTGCTTCAGGCTGCTCAGAATCCTGATGATAAATACGACATCACCTTCCTGAAAAAACGTGACTTTTTCCTTGAATTCATCATATCTGCCGCATGGCACTTTGGCAAACAGTCTGTTCCAGTGCGTCTTATTTATCCTTCAGGACAGATTAAGGAATCCATCGTCAATGATTACAACAGCTTCATGGAGTTTTACAGTATGATAGCTGACGGAATATTCTACAGTACCGATAACATTTTTGATCAGCTCCAGAAATACGCCACCACCCGGAGGGACAGTGTTTATGAAAACGACACCTGGATTATCATTAAAGAAGATCCTCAGCCAGGAGAAGCATTCTACTATATTTGTGACTGAGGCGAAAATTCATCTATATGCCTTGGCTACAGTTGTAGTTGGATTGGAACTTCTTCTGATGTTTTGGAATAATCCCTTGGAATTAAAGAGGGGTTCTTTTGTGTTGCAGGTCATGCTGTTGTTTTTCCTATTTTGCCTGTTGGAAAGAATTATTCGTCTTTTTATTGATTCAAGATTTGCTCCACTACTTTCGATTCTACCAGGATTACTGATTTTCTTTAGACTTAAAGATATTGAGGATTGGAGTATTCTGGCATGGGCTGCGCTGGTAGCTTTGGTAATCAGATTATTCTTCTCCTTTGTTCCATTCAAGAGTAAGGTGCTTGTTTTCGGCTGCTTTCCACTTGATGCTTTGACTATTTTCCTGTGGTGTGCCTACGACTGCTTCATCGGAAACTATTTAAGTGACAAGCTACTGCTCATAGCACTTATCGCTTTAACTCTTGCTGCCCTTCAGCAGTTGGTTTACGAGCGGGGACAAAGTTCATTCCCTTTTCACTTTTTCATGGTTCTTGCTATCGTTATTGTATTCATACCCGTTCGATTAACACCTATCAACTGGGCTCCTGTGCAGGATGTTTTTGTAAAGGTTGCAGACTCATCAAAGAGCGCTTACTACTTCCTTGAAAATGTTTTCAAAAGCAACACCTACAGCACAGGCTATGGGTCCTTTAATGTCACCGGTGGAAAGGTTGAGCGTTCCGACAAGCCACAGCTAATACTCACCACTTCTGAAAAACCTTACTTCGTATATACGGATGAAGATTCTCACAGCAAGCGTAAAATTCGCAGAAATATATATCTGGCAGGTGGCAAGGGTGTTGATGGCAGACAACTGGTGGCCTTCCTTCAATTTCTCCATAGCCATTACATTGACAGAAACACTGCTTCACTGTTCTCACAAATTTCCAAGCTTAATATTGAATACGTATACTTAAACACACCTGATGAGATTGCTCCAGCAGGTGTTATCACCATGTCTGATGGAGAACAGTCCTTTACTGAAGGCGTAAGCGATAGAGCTCATAAGAAGGGCTACAAGCTTGAAACCATTTATCTTGATATTGATTATGGCAGTCAGTATTTGATTGATATGATTTGTGATGATACTAGCGTGAATAACCAAAGTCCACTGTCGTATAAAGACGCAGCTTCCTATATGTTTAGTCTTTATAGTGTGGATTTACGTGAGATTATTAGCCAGGAGGAATATGATGAATATGCTTTCGCTATTTGGAATAATGGCGACGTGAATTCATATCTTGATGCTGGTAACGCCAGTGAAAGAATGACTAAGCTGGCTAACGAAATCACTTCAGCTGCAAGCACAGACTTCGATAAATGCAAGCAGATAGAGACCTATTTGCGTCAGTACACCTATAATACTGATGCAACTGGCGGTCATGACGCCAACTCAACTATCGCCACTCCTGATGGAATGGCTGATATAGCAGACAGATTCCTCTTTGAGACAAACGAGGGATACTGCGTTCATTACACCGCTTCCATGGTGATGCTCCTTCGACTTTCAGGCATACCTGCCAGGGCTTCCATGGGCTACAGATATGCATTTCCTTTCGACCAACAGGACAGCTATTTGGTAACCGGTGCCTGTGCCCATGTTTGGCCAGAAGCCTACATAAAAAATATAGGTTGGGTACCATTTGAACCGACAAGCGCCTATTCAACGGCAGAAGCCTACACCTGGCACAGAACAATTGAAGAAACAGCTATCTCATCCTCAAAGAGCAGCCATCAGGTTTCTCATTATGTCCCTAGCATTCCAGAGGTGTCTGTATCCTCTGTTTCAGATGATACTGTTGTAGTCAGCGGCTTACAGCTCCTCAAGATTTTTGGGCTGGTACTTGTAAGCATACTGATTTTGCTTGGAATTATTATTCTAGGCTCAATAAGTTTCAGGAAATTGCGATATCATTTTGCACCGCCTGAGCAGAAACTGAAAATGGATGTAGATATGATAAAAGGAACCCTTTCGAAGAAGTTCTCCGAAAAGATTCCCGATAGAGGTCTTTTATTTGATTATCTTACCATTGCTCCCGAGGAGCTTAAGCCTGACTTAAAGAAGACCTTTGATATGTATTATAGAATGGTTTATGGCACTAAAACTGGCGGTGCCATTTCTGCCGATGACAGTGCCTTTACAAAAGATGTCAGAGACAGATTAAAAAAGTGCTTCTAATACTTTAGCTAAGGTAGCTTCCAAATCAAGTCCCTTTTCATCCACGATTACATCTGCGTATTTTTCATAAAGAGGTATGCGCTCCTCGTAGAGGGATTTCAGATTCTGACCATCCTTCAAAACAACGCCACGTCCCTTAAGGCTGCCCAATCTGCTATCCAAGGTATCGTAATCAAGCTTGAGATATACAACGGTGCCGATTTCTTTCAGATGAGCCATTGCCTCTTCACCATAGATAACACTGCCTCCTGTGGCGATAACTGTTTTTGTGGTTGAAATACTAGCATTAACATCGTTTTCGATTTTGAGGAAGCCATCTACTCCCTCCTGCGCAATTATTTCCTTTAAGAGCCTTTTCTCACGCTTCTGAATGAGCAAATCGGCATCAACAAACTCATAGCCCAATTCCTTCGCAAGCACAACACCAAGAGTGCTCTTTCCTACTCCTGGCATACCGATTAAAACGATGTTATTCATTTCAAATACCTCATTTTTATTTCTTCCCGTAAATATAAGTCGCAAAATAGATTACCGATGCTATGATAACAATCATAGGTCCAGTGGCCATGTCGGTGAAATAAGATACAAACAGTCCACAAACACCAGAGAACACACTGAATACGATAGAGAAATATGTGTACTCTCTAAAGTTCTCAGAGATATTGCGGCTGCTGGCTGCTGGTAAAATCAAAAGCGCATTGATTAGCAGGATACCTACCCACTTAATCGAAAGCATTACAAGCAGTGCTATAAGCACAGCGAATGCATCCTCCATCACACGAACAGAGATGCTTCGGCTCTTGGCCAGAGTGGCATGGATGCTTATTGCAGTAAGCCTGTTGATGCTGATGCACCAAAATACAAGGATAACCGCAAAGAGTGCTATAAGCTGGACTATTTCAGCAACTGTAATAGAAAGAATGTCTCCTACCAAAATCGCCGAATAGTTGCTAAAGCTTCCTCCTCTGGACAATATTGCAAGACCTAAGGCTGTGGCACAGCTTGCAAAAACTGATATCAGTGTATCAGAAGAGCTAAGCCCTTTTCTACTGATATAATTCAAAAGAAGTGCAAAGCAAATTCCAAATATAATCATGGAAATAGTAGTGTTAGCAATTCCCATTATAACGCCCGCTGCAATACCAGTAAGAGCTGAGTGTCCAAGAGCATCACTGAAATAAGCCATTCTCTTCTGAACTATCATTGTGCCAACCATTCCAAAGAGTGGTGATATAAGAAGAATTGCAATTGTGGCACGTACCATGAAGGCGTAGCTAAACATTTCACTAAACATTCGCTTTCACCTCCACTTCTGAGTTGAGATTCCCATCTGCACCCTTGCCAAATACAGACTTGAACGCATCTGTCTCATACACTAGCCTTGGACGGCCTGCCGCTGTAACAGTCTTATCGATAAGTATAACATTATCAGCGTATTTGTATACATAGTCCAAATCATGACTCACAAGTATAATTGCAAGGTCATGTGTCTCCTTCAGATAACGCATTTTCTCATAAAAGGCATCCATACCATTTTTATCGATGCCAGAGACCGGCTCATCTAGTAAAAGGAGATTTGGCGTATCGTGAACTGCCATGGCAAGGAGAACACGTTGAAGCTGTCCTCCAGAAAGTGTACCTACAGGCTGATCAATAAGCTCTGCCACATCAAACTCTGCAAGTGCTTCACGAACGTGAGCATGCTCCTTTTTGCTGTTAAACAAAATTGGAAGCTTACCAGTAAATGACTGAAACAAATCATAAACTGACAATGGCGTTGTGCGGTCTATGTTTACAGTCTGTGGCACATAGCCTATTTTAAGGCTAGGCATGTTGTTATTCATTTTATTTTTGAACTGGATTTCTCCTGTGTATGGGACTTCACCGAGAATTGCACGGACCAAGGTTGATTTACCTGCGCCGTTGCGCCCCACCACAGCTGTCATCTGGCCACAGTGGATATGCATGTTGATGTTTTCTAAGACCTTTTGGTCTCCAAAGGAAACACCTAAATTTACAAACTTAATACAGTGGAAGCCACATGGAATAATTTTCTTCATTCTAATCCTTAAATCCGCTGGTTACGTCTACAAGCCTTAGGTCTCTTCCTTGGTGTAAGCTAAAGCTTACTAGACCACAAAAGTTGATTGCTAAAGCAATCATCCTTTTGGGATCAGATTTCGGCTACATGCCTCATACAGAGACCTAAGAGCTTGATGCCTACCAGCTCACTTATGCTTTATAAAATATCTCTTATCTTCGAAAAATTACTGTTCTGCACTGTAATATACGAAGAGGCGTCGTACGAACCGTGAACCAATGTCTCGAGATAGACGACTTTTGCGTCGGTCTGCTCTTCTATGAGGTCACCCATTGATTTACCGTAGTCATATTCTGCGAAGACGATAGCGACGTTGTTGTCGCGGATTGCATCGAGAAATTCGCTGACCTCGCCGGCGCTGACCTGTCGCTCTTCATCCAAATCCATAGTTGCTACCACATTTGCTCCAAGGGACTGGGCTGTGTAGGCGAAAGCCTCATGGAGAATAGCTACATTTGAGCCAGCTAAGGTTTTATCCAAACCTTGCTTATCTATTTCATTTTCAAGCTTGTTACTATACTCTAAAAAGTTCTTAGATATAGGAGTCTCCTCACGATTTCGATTTGGCTCCATCAGTGCATTTGCTATAGAAGTTACCTGGCACTTGAAGAGGCGATCATCCATCCAGATGTGGCTGTTTGCTCCATGGTCATGGTGATGCTCATGCTCATCTGACACCTCATTTGACACCTCATCCGTCAGCTCCGCTGCCACCTTCCCCTCAAGGGGAAGGCTTTCTTTCTCTTCTTCATGGTCATGTTCCTTTTCCTCTTCTTTAATGAGGTAAGTGTCCATGCCTATGAACCCATTGGAATGCTCTATATCTTCATAGGTATCTACAATCTGAAGATTTGGATAAGCCTCCATAACATCCTCCAAATAGCCTTCCATTCCACCGCCATTTACAATAAGCATGTCTGCTTTTGAAAGCTTCTTCATGTCTTCTGTTGTGAGAGTATAGTCATGAAGACAGCCTGTAGTTGGCTGTGAAAGGTTCTCAACCCTGTACCCATCTACACCATCAAGTACATTTAAAGTAGCAATGTATACTGGATTACAGCTGGTCATAACAAGGATATCATCTTCCGCAGCTGTATGGTTATTATTCAGTTTTACATAAAAAAAAGTGCCGACACTGCTCACCACCGTAATGGAGCAAAGCAGTAGCAGCACAAATATAAGTTTATTTTTTTTCATATACACCTAATCTAGATCATCTACATCCGATAAAGATGCTTCGTTCTCTATTACCTGATCTAAGAAATCCTGGATGGTGTCAAGGCCCTGCTTGGTCTGTGATGAGAAAGGAACAATGATGGTATCCTTTCCAGCACCAAGTCCCTCGCGAAGGATTTTAATCTGCTTATCAAGCTGGCTACGCTTAATCTTGTCTGCCTTGGTAGCGATGACAATTGGGTCGTAACCAACATAATCCATCCATTCAAACATCTGCTTGTCGTTGGCAGATGGCGTATGCCTGATATCTACCAAAAGGAACACTGCTCGAATCATGTCTGAGGTGTTAAGATAGGTCTCTATCATCTTGCCCCATGCGTCGCGCTCCTTTTCAGATGCCTTAGCAAAGCCGTAGCCCGGCAGGTCCACGACATAAATTTCGTCATTGATATTGTAGAAATTTATAGTCTGAGTCTTGCCCGGCTGCGCTGATACTCTTGCTAGAGATTTTCGGTTCATAACCGCATTTATGAGTGATGACTTGCCTACATTTGACTTACCAGCAAATGCAACCTCAGGGAGGTCGTTCTTTGGAAGCTTGGATGTAGGCCCGCACACTGTTTCAAGATTACATGAACGGATAACCATTTCTATGCGCTCTTTTCCTGTTTATCTTCGATTGATACAACGCTGGCGTCCTCGCCCTCTTCTTCCTTGTCAATAAGGAGAAGGTTGTTATCAACCATGTCTTTTGTAACTGTGATTTCTGTGATGCTCTCGTCAGATGGCACATGATACATGTGGTCCATCATAACAGACTCAACGATGGCACGAAGACCGCGAGCACCTGTCTTTCTCTCGATAGACTTCTTTGCGATTTCACGAAGTGCATCATCCTCAAAGCTAAGCTTAACACCATCCATCTTGAACAATGCCTGATACTGCTTTGTGAGTGAGTTCTTTGGCTCCTTAAGGATGCGAATCATATCATCCTCTGTAAGCTGCTTCAATGAAACATTGATTGGCACACGGCCGATGAACTCAGGGATAAGTCCGTACTTAATGAAATCCTGTGGAAGAGCCTGCTGAAGAAGCTCATCTATCTTCTGATTGTTCTTATCCTTAACATCTGCTCCAAAACCGATAGCTGACACATTTGTACGCTGAGAAATAATCTTCTCAAGTCCCTCAAATGCGCCACCGCAGATGAATAGGATGTTCTTTGTATCGATGGCGATTGTCTCCTGCTGTGGATGCTTACGTCCGCCCTGTGGAGGAACGTTTGCAACAGTACCCTCGATAATCTTAAGAAGTGCCTGCTGAACGCCCTCACCAGAAACATCACGAGTGATTGAAACATTCTCAGACTTCTTTGTGATTTTATCTATCTCATCGATGTAAACAATACCGATTTCTGCTTTTTTAATATCGAACTCTGCTGCCTGAATAAGCTTGAGTAAGATGTTTTCAACGTCCTCACCAACGTAACCAGCCTCTGTAAGAGTAGTTGCATCAGCGATGGCAAATGGAACACCAAGCACTCTAGCTAATGTCTGTGCGAGAAGAGTCTTGCCTGAACCTGTAGGGCCAAGCATAAGAACATTACTCTTCTGAAGCTCAACATCGATATCATCAGGATTTGCCATAATGCGCTTGTAATGATTGTAAACAGCAACAGAAAGGACCTTCTTTGCCTCGTCCTGACCGATAACATACTGGTCTAGGAAAGCCTTCATGTCCTCTGGCTTCTGAAGATTGATTTCGATTGAATCAGCATCAGCTGCTGGTGCAAAATCATCAAGCTCTTCAAGAATGATCTCCTGACAAATATCTACGCACTCATCGCAGATAAAAGCACCGTTTGGTCCAGCAATAAGCTTGCGAACCTGGTTCTGTGTCTTGCCGCAGAATGAGCAGCGAATTCTATCATCGTTTCTTGCCATAATAACCTCTTAAATCTAATAAACAATGCCTATATTATATATCGGCTTATTTCTCTTTCTTTGTGATGATTTCATCAATAAGACCATAATCAAGAGCTTCCTGAGCATCAAGCCAGTGATCACGCTCTGTATCCAAGCAAACCTGCTCGTAATCCTTGCCAGTGTTGGCAGCAAGCATACGGTTGAGCTTTTCTCTAGTCTTTAAAATATTCTTAGCAGCGATTTCGATTTCAGTAGCCTGTCCCTTTGCACCGCCAAGTGGCTGATGAATCATAACCTCTGCATTTGGAAGAGCGAAACGCTTGCCCTTCTGTCCACCTGCAAGAAGGAATGCACCCATAGAAGCTGCCATACCAATACAGATTGTAGAAACATCACACTTAATGTACTGCATTGTATCGTAGATTGCCATACCTGCTGTAACGCTTCCACCTGGGCTGTTGATATAAAGATGGATGTCCTTGCTTGGGTCCTCTGACTCAAGGAAAAGAAGCTGAGCAACTGTAAGAGAAGCTGTAGTCTCGTTTACCTCCTCGCCAAGGAATACAATTCTATCCTTTAATAATCTTGAGTAAATATCATAAGAACGCTCGCCTCGAGAATTCTGTTCAATGACATAAGGAATTGTTGCCATATTATGCCTCCTTTTAAATGTAGAATAAGCTTGTGCAGTTAGCTTATTAACAGCACAAGCCTATTATATAGGTTTTCATACCTTAATTGTTGGATTTTACAAAATTTTAATACTTTTTTGAGGAATCAAAAAGAATTACTCAGCGTCCTTAGCTTCCTCTTCTGTCTTCTTTGCAGCCTTCTTTCTAGCTGACTCCTTAACATTATCCATGATAAGCTCGATAGCCTTCTCGATAGCGATATCCTTCTTCATAGAAGTCTTCTCGTTCTCGCCAACAAGGTTCTTAAGCTGCTCAAGCTCCATGCCGTACTGCTTTGACATCTCCTCAAGCTTAGCATCAACGTCAGCATCTGTAGCCTCGATGTTCTCAGCCTTTGCGATAGCTTCAAGAACAAGTGAAGACTGTGTACGTGAAAGTGCGTCTGGACGAACCTGATCACGGAATGCATCCATTGTCATGCCTGTAAACTGCATGTACTGCTGAAGTGAAAGGCCCTGCTGTGCCATGTTGTTAGCGAAGTCGTTGATCATGTTGTCTACCTGGTAGTCAAGCATAGCGTCTGGGATTTCCATCTCTGAATCCTCAACGATCTTTGCGATAGCTTCGTCTTCCTGTGCACGACGGCCTTCTGCCTTCTTATTGTTCTCAAGACGCTCCTTAACAGATGCCTTGTACTCTTCTACTGTCTCGAACTCTGTTGTATCTGCAACATACTCGTCATCAAGCTTTGGAATATCCTTGCCCTTTACCTCGTGGATGTGGCACTTGAATACTGCTGGCTTACCAGCGAGATCCTCTGCGTGATACTCCTCTGGGAATGTAACCTCAACCTCTACATCCTCACCAGCCTTGTGACCGATAAGCTGCTCCTCGAAACCTGGGATAAATGAACCTGAACCAAGCTCAAGATCATAGTTCTCACCCTTACCACCTTCGAATGCAACGCCATCAACGAAGCCCTCGAAATCGATAACTGCTGTATCACCCTTAGAAGCCTTGCCAGTCTTTGTAACTGTACGAGCTGCACGCTCAAGCTCAGCCTTGATTGTGTTGTTAACTTCTGTAGCTGTAACCTTTGAATCAACCTTTGTTACAGAAACGCCCTTGTACTTACCAAGCTTAACTTCTGGCTTAACTGCAACTTCTGCTGTATAAATGAAGTCCTTACCCTTCTCAAGCTGTGTGATGTCAATCTGTGGCTGTGAAACGATATCAAGCTTTGACTCATCATAAGCCTGTGGGTATGTCTCCTGCATAAGGATATTAGCAGCGTCCTCATAGAAAATACCTGCACCGTACATCTTCTCGACCATGTGCTGAGGAACCTTGCCCTTTCTAAAGCCAGGAACAGAAATGCTGTTCTTCTGCTTGTTATATGCCTTTGTAATAGCCTTATCGAGCTCAGCTGCGTCAACTGTGACTGTAAGCTTTGCCATGTTCTTCTCAAGATTTTCTACCTGTACGTTCATTTACTAATATTCCTCCTCTAACTTATGTATAGGTATGCCTTGTGTTGTAGGCCCATTATTTACGTGATAGTCTCACATAGACCAAAAAATTATAGCAGAACTACTGCTCATTTTCAATAGCTGAAATCATATCGATTCTAATCTGGTGACGTCCACCACCCTCAAACTCAGCTTCCAAGAAGGATTTTACGATGTCCTTTGCAAGCTCAGAACCAACTATTCTGGCACCAAATGCAATCATGTTTGCATTGTTGTGCTGACGGATGAGACGGGCTGTTGCTGTATCTGAACATACGCCACAGCGAATGCCCTTTACCTTGTTTGCTGCAAGTGAAATGCCTACTCCAGTTCCACAGATGAGAACACCAAGATCAACCTCGCCTGCGGCTACCATCTTTGCTGCCTTTGCGCCATACTCTGGATAGTGGCAACTCTCATTATCGTCTGTTCCGATGTTAATAACCTCATGTCCTAAAGACTCGATGTAGTCTTTGATTTCGAATTTAAGGTCTGTTGCTGCATGGTCGTTTGCGATTACGATTTTCATTATTTGTTCCTCTTTCTATATATTTTATAACCTAGAAGTATTATCGCTTCCAGGAATCGTTTCAATATAATCTGTGGCTCTTCCTTCCACTTTAATACTGGCTTTACCATTATGGAACGAATGCCAGCTCTGTTGGCGCCCCACACATCAGTAAGAATCTGATCTCCCACAAAGATAGTGTTTGTAGTGTCTGTGCCCATCTGCTCCATGGCCTTTCTGTAGCCTGTGGCAGAAGGCTTGTTTGCCTTGTAAATATAGGAGCAATAGGTAACTGCCTCCTTGAAGGTCTTTACACGTGGCTCCTTGTTATTAGATAGAAGCAACGCCTGAAAGCCAAGCTCGTGAAGCTCCTTGAAAAGAGCGATTGCTCTGTCGTCAGCAGGGGCATTGTGTGGAACAAGAGTATTATCAACATCAAAGATAACGCCCCTGTAGCCCTGCTCATAAAGCTTTTTGAAATCGATAGAATAGGTACTATCGACATAGTCCTTTGGATATAAATTTCTTTTACTCATAGGCTCGATTGTAACACAAAACCAGGGACATGAAAACCACGCCCCTGGAATATTATTGCCTATATCACTGTCTTATTTTTTGTAATTCTTCTTTCTTAAGATAGTTGTCCAAACAATGGCTGCTATTGCACCGAGTACAACCACGATAGCTGCAACCTTCTGAGCAAATGTAGTTTCCTTCTGCTCAAATACTGAGGTTGGTGTTTCTTCCTCTTCAGTATCAACAACCTCTTCCTCAGATTTCTCCTCTGTTACAGGCTGCTTCTTAGAAGAAGTTCTCAAAGAAAATGTTAAATTTAAATTTATGTTAAGTAAATAGAATATTTTTCACAGTTTGTTCACAAATATCTTAAAATTTTACCCTTCACATTAAGGCCTAATAAAAACGACCAAAAACGTGCAAAAATAAAGACTCAGGTGACCCTGAGTCTTTAGAAATCCTATATTCAAATATTATAATACAAAGTTTTCTGAGCCCCTGACAGTTGTATTCTCAACAGCTGGCTTGCTCTGAACGAAATACTGGTAACGATGGATAGCCTTATCCTGCTCCATATTGCTGACTGCTTTTGCTACCTGATGCTTTGAAGCTGCAAGACCTACCTCACTTATCTCAACCACTGCCGCAGGTTCGCTACCGAAAGACGCTTGCTTCTCTTCTACAGGTACCTGATTGACCGGTGGTATATTCTTTATTGGATTGTTTTCATAGAACCCAACTGATGGGCGAATTCCTGAAATATTCATATAACATCCTCGTATTTAATCTTTACATACTATATATCGTACATTAAGACAAATACTTAACTCCCCTTTGTATCTTTTATCAAATGCTCAAATAGCCGCCACTATTATTTGTCGAGCACCCTCTTAAGCTCATCCATGAAAGTGTTAACATCCTTAAACTCACGATAAACAGAAGCAAATCTAACATAAGCAACTGGATCCACATTCTCAAGATGCTCCATAACAATTTCACCGATACGAGTACTTGGAATCTCCTTCTCCTCAAGTGAGAAAATCTCTGTCTCAATTTCATCTACGACTTTTGAAATCTGTGAGGCTGAAACTGGGCGCTTGCGACATGCAATGAGAACGCCCTTCTCAATCTTGGTTCTGTCATATGGCTCACGATTGTTATCTTTCTTAATTACAATCAAAGGAATGGTTTCTACCTTTTCATAGGTAGTGAAACGCTTGCCACACTCTGGGCAAGAACGTCTACGTCTAATAGAAGTATTATCATCTGCCGGTCTTGAATCAATTACACTGGTATCTTGACTACCACAAAAAGGACACTTCATATCTTCCTCCACAAAATGTAGTTTATATCTCGCTCAGTTACGGTCTCAATCCTGAGATATTGCATTGCTCGACTAAATGTCTCGCTATGCAACACTCAGAGGTTGATACCTACTGAGCTACCTCTACTCAACTGATGTGGAGTTGATACTTCGTTACGCCACACCACAACATCTAGTAACATTTTAACAGTTAAACCACAAGAACGCAACACGTGGAGCAGATTTATACAGCTAAACATAACATAAAAAAACCATCTGGTAGCTGTCAATCTATATATGTCCCTCCAAGAGCCAATCTCGCGATGGAGGGATATATATGATTGAAAGCGTAACCAGATGGTCACTTAGCCTTTATTTTAGCTGTAGAGATCTACGAGCTTCTTGAGGTGAGCGTAACGCTCCTTAGCTGTCTCCTCGTTAAGAGCGAAGAGTCTATCAGCACGCTCTGGGAATGCCTTTGTAAGACGAGCATAACGTGTCTCGTTCTTGAGGAAGTCCTGATACTTGCTGTAGTCACCTTCCTTAGAAGTAAGAGTGAATGGATTCTTTCCTTCCTTCTTAAGGTCTGGGTTGAATGAGAAGAGGTTCCAGTAACCAGCCTCAACAGCCTTCTTCATCTCATCCTGGCAGTGGTTCATACCACCCTTAACACCGTGAAGCTCACATGGAGCGTATCCGATGATAAGTGAAGGTCCGTTGTAAGCCTCAGCCTCAGCAAGAACCTTAACAGCCTGTGCCATGTTAGCACCAAGAGCGATCTGTGCTACGTATACATAACCGTAAGACATAGCGATCTCAGAAAGAGACTTCTTAGACATCTCCTTACCTGATGCAGCGAACTGGCAAACCTCACCGATGTTAGAAGCCTTAGAAGCCTGTCCACCAGTGTTAGAGTACATCTCTGTATCGAATACCATAACGTTAACGTTCTCACCAGAAGCAAGTACGTGATCAAGACCGCCGAATCCGATATCGTATGCCCAACCGTCACCACCGAAGATCCATACAGACTTCTTAGCGAGGTAATCCTTAAGAGCAAGTGCTGCCTTAGCATCCTCAGAACCGTTCTTCTCGAGCTCAGCTACGAGTACGTCTGTTGCTGCACTGTTCTCACGTGTAGAGTTCATTGTCTCTTCGAACTTAGCAAATGCTGCCTTAAGCTCTGCAGAACCAGCCTCAGCTGCCTTCTTAGCAGACTCGATAGCGCGCTCGCGGAGGTACTTCTGACCAACTTCCATACCTAAACCGTGCTGTGCGTTGTCCTCGAAGAGTGAGTTACACCAAGCTGGACCCTTCTTAGAATCCTTGTTAACTGTGAATGGTGATGTAGCTGCAGGACCACCCCAAATTGAAGAACATCCTGTAGCGTTTGAAATATACATATGCTCACCAAAGAGCTGTGTAATAAGTCTTGCGTATGAAGTCTCTGCACAACCTGCACATGATCCTGAGAACTCAAGGAGTGGCTGATTGAACTGAGAACCCTTAACTGTAAGGTCAGAACCTGCTGCTTCCTTACGTCCAACGTTAGCAACTAAGTAGTTGAATACTGGCTGCTCGTCTGCCTCGTCTGCCTGTGGAACCATTGTGATAGCACCAACTGGACAAACTGTTGTACACTCGCCGCATCCCATACAATCAAGTGGAGATACTGACATTGTGTACTTGTACTCTGAAGCCTTTGGCTTTGTATCAGCAAGCTTGATGTTTGCTGGAGCTGCCTTAACCTCATCCTCTGAAAGCATGTAAGGACGGATTGTAGCGTGTGAACATACGAATGCACACTGGTTACACTGGATACACTTCTCTGGATCCCATGTAGGAACTGTTACAGCTGTACCACGCTTCTCGTAAGCAGCAGCACCAAGCTCGAACTGTCCGTTTGGATTCTCTGAGAATGCAGAAACTGGAAGTGAATCTCCATCCATCTTAGAGATAGGCTCAAGGAGGTTCTTAACCATCTTAACAACCTCTGGACGACCCTCAAGTGCTGGCTTAGCAGGATCAGCTGCTGGATTCTTCCAAGAATCTGGAACGTTAACCTTATGTACAGCATCAACACCAGCGTCGATAGCGTTGTAGTTCATGTTTACAACATCGTCACCCTTCTTGCCGTATGACTTCTTAGCAGCCTGCTTCATGTAATCAACAGCCTCATCGATAGGCATTACATCAGCGAGCTTGAAGAATGCTGACTGAAGGATTGTGTTTGTACGCTTACCCATACCAATTTCGATAGCCTTATCGATAGCATTGATTGTGTAAAGCTGGATGTTGTTATCAGCGATGTACTTCTTAGCCTCAGCGTTGAGCTTTGTCTCGAGCTCTTCGTCTGACCACTGGCAGTTGATCATGAATACTCCGCCTGGCTTAACGTCCTGAACCATCTTCATGCCCTGTGTAACGTAAGCTGGGTTGTGGCAAGCTACGAAGTCAGCCTGATTGATATAGTATGGAGACTTGATTGGGTTGTCACCAAATCTAAGGTGAGAAATAGTAACACCACCAGTCTTCTTTGAATCATACTGGAAGTATGCCTGGATGTACTTATCTGTGTGGTCACCGATGATCTTTGTAGAGTTCTTGTTAGCACCTACAGTACCATCACCGCCGAGGCCCCAGAACTTGCACTCCTTTGTACCAGGAGCTGATGTAATAGGAGCTGGCTTAACCTCTGGAAGTGAAAGGTTAGTAACGTCATCAACGATACCGATTGTGAATCTAGCCTTTGGAGCGTCCTTCTCAAGTTCCTTGTATACAGCGAATACTGATGAAGGAGGAGTATCCTTAGAACCAAGACCATATCTACCACCGCAGATAGTGATGTCATTGAGACCTGCCTCACGAAGTGTTGTAGCAACATCAAGGTAAAGAGGATCTGCAAGAGCACCTGGCTCCTTTGTTCTATCAAGGATAGCAATCTTCTTAACTGTCTTAGGAAGTGCAGCAAGGAATGCCTCTGAAGACCAAGGTCTGTAAAGACGTACCTTAAGTACACCAACCTTCTCACCGTGTGCGTTGAGGTAATCAATAACCTCTTCTGCAACGTCGTTGATAGAACCCATAGCAATGATGATTCTATCAGCATCAGCAGCACCATAGTAGTTGAAAAGCTTGTAATCTGTACCAAGCTTAGCATTTACCTTGTCCATGTACTTCTGAACAACTGCTGGGAAGTTATCATAGTATGTATTGCATGCTTCTCTGTGCTGGAAGAAAACGTCACCGTTCTCATGAGAACCACGCATTGTAGGATGCTCTGGATTAAGTGCACGAGCACGGAACTCGTTGATAGCATCCATGTTAACCATCTCTTTAAGATCTGCATAATCCCACTTCTCGATCTTCTGGATTTCGTGTGATGTACGGAAACCATCGAAGAAGTTAAGTACAGGTACCTTACCCTCGATAGCTGCAAGGTGAGCTACTGGAGCGAGGTCCATAACTTCCTGTGGATTTGTCTCGCATAACATAGCGAAACCTGTCTGACGACAAGCGTAAACATCTGAGTGATCACCAAAGATGTTAAGTGACTGTGTAGCAACTGTACGAGCTGATACATCGAATACACAAGGAAGCTGCTCAGCAGCAATCTTGTACATATTAGGGATCATAAGAAGAAGACCCTGTGAAGCTGTGAATGTAGTTGTGAGTGCACCTGCACCAAGTGAACCGTGAACGGCACCTGCAGCACCTGCCTCAGACTCCATCTCTACAACCTTTACCTGATTTCCAAAAATATTCTCAAGGCCTGCTGCTGACCACTGGTCAACGAAATCGGCCATTGGGCTGGATGGTGTAATAGGGTAAATAGCAGCGACATCTGTAAACGCATAAGCTACATGTGCTGCAGCCTGGTTACCATCCATAGACTGTTTTGCTCTTGGCATTTCTAAATCCTCCTTATTATATGGGACATTTATAGTTACCAGAGTGGGACTTTTTATAACCGGATGCCCACCCCCATAATGTCGTATCATAATCATAGTTCTATTGATAAAAAAAATCAATAAAGTTAGGCCGCAATTCTGTTCATTATAAGGTACAAAAATGTTAAATCTTTATGTGTTCTTGATTTCATTGGTAAAAATTTAACAAAATCTATCATTGACATTGGGCATTTTGTTAAATATAATTTTAAAAACTTTTATAGATTTTCATTGAAAGAAAGAGAGGTCCCCCCTTATGGCATCGATTATCGGTGATGGCATTACTTTCGACGACGTCTTACTGGTTCCACAGTATTCGGAAGTAACCCCAAATCTTATTGATCTTCACACAAATTTGACTTCAAAAATTAAGCTTAACATTCCTATGATGAGTGCTGCTATGGATACTGTTACAGAATCCCGCATGGCAATCGCTATGGCTCGTCAGGGTGGTATTGGTATCATCCACAAGAACATGTCTATCGCTCAGCAGGCTGAGGAAGTTGACAAGGTTAAGCGTTCTGAGAACGGCGTTATTACTGACCCATTCTATCTTGGACCAAACAACACTCTTGCCGAGGCAAATGATCTTATGGCAAAGTTCCGCATTTCAGGTGTTCCTATCACTAGAGAGGACGGTACACTCATCGGTATCATCACTAATCGTGACCTTAAGTTCGAAACTGATTTCTCAAAGAAAATCAGCGAATCAATGACTTCAGAAGGTCTTGTTACTGCAAAGGAAGGAATTTCATTAGAGGAAGCAAAGGAAATTCTCGGAAAGTCTCGCAAGGAAAAGCTTCCTATTGTTGATGACAACTTCATTCTCAAGGGACTTATTACTATTAAAGATATTGAAAAGCAGATCAAATATCCAAACGCTGCAAAGGATGACCAGGGTCGTCTTCTCTGTGGTGCAGGTGTTGGTATCACTGGCAATATGATGGAGCGTGTTGAAGCTCTTGTTAATGCGCAGGTTGATGTTATCGTTATGGATTCTGCACACGGACATTCAAAGAACATCATCGACGCTGTTAAGAAGGTTAAGGCTGCATATCCAGACCTTCAGGTTATCGCTGGAAACATTGCTACAGGCGAAGCTACACGTGCTCTTATCGAGGCTGGTGCTGACGCAGTTAAGGTTGGTATCGGACCTGGTTCTATCTGTACAACTCGTGTCGTTGCAGGTATTGGTGTTCCACAGATTTCCGCTATTATGGATTGCTACGCTGTAGCTAAGGAATACAATGTTCCAATTATTGCTGATGGTGGTATCAAGTACTCAGGTGATATGACAAAGGCTCTTGCAGCTGGTGGTTCTGTCTGCATGATGGGTTCAATGTTTGCAGGTTGTGATGAAGCTCCTGGTTCATTCGAGCTCTTCCAGGGTCGTAAGTATAAGGTATACCGTGGTATGGGTTCTCTTGCTGCTATGGAAAACGGTTCAAAGGACCGCTACTTCCAGGAAGGTGCAAAGAAGCTCGTTCCAGAGGGTGTCGAAGGACGTGTTGCTTACAAGGGAAGCCTTGAGGACGTTATCTTCCAGCTTATCGGTGGTATCCGCTCAGGTATGGGTTACTGCGGTTGCCCTACTATTCCAGAGCTTCAGGAACGCGGCAAGTTCGTAAAGATTTCTGCTGCTTCCCTCAAGGAGTCACATCCACACGATATCCACATCACCAAGGAAGCTCCTAACTACTCTGTAGAAGGCTAATAAATAATTACGCAATTTCATGCGGCTCTATACTACGTGTATGGAGCCGCTTTTCTTTTACCCTTTCCACTCTCTCACCTGTCCCACCCAGCCTCAGGACCCTGCCTCGCCGCTATTTACTGCAATTAGCCCCACCGCCGCCACCATCCGCTCGCCGCCCGGTGGCCCAGTCCATTCTCATTGCACAGTCGCAAAATTTGATTCTCTAAAGCTACGTTTCGCTTTCTTTATTTGTGGGTGTCCGTTTCATTCTTTGCACTTCTAACGCCACAGTATACACAGCACAGACACTAATAAACTATAGAGAAAGTTTCTCTGCAACAAACTTAGGAGTAATAGCGTGATTTTGAAATGAGCTTTGTGGGAAAGAAATGTTGTTTTGATAGATATAGGCACGACGAGCCACGGATGGCGAGGAGAACGAGCGGCTGAACATGGACGTGAATCCCGAGTGGTGCCTATATCTACAAAACACATTTCGTTTTCCCACTTAGCGAATGGAGTATGAACGCAATTATCCTAAGCTTTGTGCAGAGAAGCTTATATAAACTACAAAGTGTCTGTGTAGTGTAATACAGTGGCTTCGAAGTGCAAAATCAATAAAAGGACACCCACAGAAAGCTCAACCTGTAGCTTAAGAGAATCTGCAATTTTGCTCCAATGATGCAATTGAGAATTGGACTGGGCCCCTGGGCGGCGAGCGAATGGTGGCGGCGGTGGGGCTTAGGCATATAGATGAGGCGTGGCAGGGTCCTGAGGCTGGGTGGGACCAATAAATATAAAAGGGCAAAATAAAAGCGGCCCCTCGGATTTATCCAAAGAGCCGCATCATTGCGTTGTTTATTTTGCTGGAGCAGCTGGAGTAGCTGTAGGAGCTGGCGCTGTGGCTACAATAATGCCTGTCTCGTTTGTCTGATAGAGCATATCGCCAACCTGTACGACCTGATTAACAACAAGCTTGCCGTCTGTGCCGAATAGGTACTGGTCGTTTCCGATTTTGATTGGCTGTCCTGCTACGAGCTTACCATCCTTGCCTGCGTAGTATACGCCGTCCTTAGCCTGGATGATTCCAGTCTGCATTGTACCGTCATCTCCGAAGTAGTAAACGCCGTCTCCAATGGTCTGAAGACCTGTCTGCATCTTACCATCAGCTCCGAAGTAATATGTTGCACCATTTACCTGAACGATGCCTACCTGCATAAGTCCAGCCTCGTTGAAGTAGTATACTGCATCACCTACGATAGCAAGGCCTTTTAACATATGACCATCTGTAGTATCAAGATAACGAACGCCATCTGTATCGTTCCACCATCCAGTGTAGAGCTTTCCATTCTCTGCTGGATTGAAAAGGAAGGTATTTTCACCAAGAGTAACCCAACCAACCTGAAGCTGAGCAGCCTCGTTAAAGTAGTAGATTCCCTTGTCGATAGTATTAAGTCCTACAACAGCGTTTGCTGCACCTGGTAAGAAATAGTAGGTGCCTGTCTCATCTGCAAACCAGCCAGTTGTTACAATACCTGTGGCTGGATCAGTGTGATACTTAACTCCGTTGATATCTACCCATCCAAACTGTCTACGGAAATTGTTGAAGAAGAATACATTTCCTCCACCAAGATCCAAAAGACCAACCTGTGGAATATATGCTGCGAAATCCTTTGACGCAATATTCATATCAACACGTCCTGAAATTCCGGCTACTGCACCACCTGATGAGTACTGCCAAATTGCCCAACCAGCAATATCGTTGTGGTCTGAATACTGAGCAATCCACTTGTCATATAAAAGTGCTGAAGTGAAATGTGACTTATAGAAGTTTGCATATGTATATACAATTGGAGTATAGCCTGCTGCCGAAATAACGCTGCAGAAGGTGTTTGCAATCGCTGTACAAGTATTTGCATCCAAGCCCTTCTGTACTCCGTCTTCTATATCAAAAGCAACTGGGAAATTTACATTGTATGGCTCAATCCACTGAAGAACAAGTGCTGCCTCCTGTGCTGCTGCCTCGACAGTTGTGGCATAAGAATAAATATACACACCTGTACGAATACCAGCAGCCTGAGCACCTGTAACATTTGCTGCAAAATAAGGATCAATTCCGCTCTTGGTACTGCCCGCCTTGATGAAAGCATAGCTCATACCTGACTGAGCAACTGCAGCCCAGTTAATTGCACCCTGATATTTTGAAACATCAACACCCTGAATGCCAGCTGCAACAGCTGAAATTGGCATAGAAAAAGTCATTGCAGTTGCAAGAGCAATAGCAGTGACTGATTTTAAAATTCTTGATAATACTTTAGATTTCACAACACTACCTCCTCAAAAAATACTACAGCAATTTTAGCATATAATAATACTCAAATTGTTAACATTTTAGAAATTTTTATAAATATAGAGAGCTGGTTACGGCTACAAGCCTGATGATTTCTCTGTTCAGCATAGAAAGCTTCACTTGAGAAATATCAGGGCTTGTAGCCTACCAGCACTATAATTAGTTAATTACATCTGATGACGTACGACACGATACTCATCTCCGTTTACAAAGTATGGGCACTCGCTATAGTGTCCAGTGACAAGCTTAACGTAGTCATCCTCATCCATATCCATTTCACAATAATACTGCTCATCCTCTTCGTCCCAGACGAAGTTATTGCAGTATTCACAGGCTGTAGAGCCTTTCTTTAAATTAGCCATCTAGCCAGCCCTCCAAGGAGCACAGCAGCCATGATAGCCATCAGCATGATTGCATACTGAAACTGCTCATGGTCTTTGCCCCATTTTGTATTCGAAATAAAAATGTAAATCATAAGTCCAGCAAGAATTGCCGCAACATTAATAAGCATATTCGCTGTGTTCATTAAGCTGCCACTCCTATGTAAGCGCCAAGTCCTAAAGTGCAAAGCAGACCAATGATGCATCCTGCAAGTGCAATACCACAAACAACCGCAAGTATTGTGGATTTGAAATCCATATCAAGGATTGATGCAGCAAGTGTACCAGTCCATCCACCTGTACCTGGGAGTGGAATACCAACAAAAAGCATAAGTGCTACGAAAAGGCCACGTCCTGCTTTCTCCTGAAGCTTCTTACCACCCTTTTCACCCTTTTCAAGGCAAAATGTAAAAAAGCCACCAATAACAGGCTTATCCTTACCCCACTCAAGAACTTTGCGGGCAAAGAAATAAATGATTGGCATTGGAAGCATATTTCCAATCGCAATAACAACATAAGCAAGTAATAAATTAAATGTAGGGTCATTCGCTTTGATAAAATATGCAGCTGGAATGGCACCTCTAAGCTCTATTAGTGGCACCATTGAAATAAAAAATACGTAGAAATAGTTCTTCATTAAATAATCTCCCATTTTATAGTCCTCTGGTTACAGTCACAAGCCTCAGTGTCTTTTCATTCTGCTACATGCATCATTTAAAGACTTAAGAGCTTGTGACCTACCAGATCATCTAACTGTTTACTATTTTTTTAATTTCTCAATAAACGAACACATCTCCTCATCGGTTCCGATGCTAATGCGAAGATAATTAGCAATTCTCTCTGGCTTGCTGAAGTGACGAACAAAAATGCCTCGTTTCTTAAGCTCTTCAAAGATACTTACTGCATTTACGAATTCATGCTTAGCAAAGATGAAATTACTCTTTGAGTCAGGGAATGTAAAGCCTAGCCCTTTGAGCTGTTCCTTTGTCCATTCACGAGTAGCGATTACCGCATCTACTTTCTCTTTAAAATATGAATCATCCTCTATTGAAGCAACACCTGCAGCAAGAGTAATTGTATCCATAGTATATGAGTTGAATGAGAATTTACAATCAGACAAATACTTAATCAACTCAGCGTTTCCAATTGCATAACCAATACGATTTCCAGCCATAGCTCTCGACTTAGAAAAAGTACGAACAACTAATACATTATCGTATTTACGAACTAATTCCAAGCAGGATTTAGCTCCAAAATCAACATAAGCCTCGTCGATTATTACAACACATTCAGGATGAGATTCAACAATCTTTTCAAAAAACTCGACTGGCTCAGCAACACCTGTTGGCGCATTTGGATTTGGGATTACAATTCCACCGCATGGTCCTTCGTAGTCAGAAGCTACTAATTTAAAGTCCGAATCAAGTGGCTTCTGATTGTAAGGAATTCTAAACAAATCTGCCCAAACATCATAAAATGAATAGGTGATATCTGGAAACAGAATTGGCCTGTCGGAATTAAAAAATGTCAGGAAGCTCATAGCAAGCACGTCATCAGAACCAACCCCCACGAAAACATTGGAAGCATCCACTCCATGATACTTGGCAATAGCATCCACCAGGCTGGCACATGTTGGGTCAGGATATCTACGAAGGGAGTCTGCACTCACCTTTGCGATTGCCTGGCTCACACGTGGACTTGGCGGATATGGGTTCTCGTTAGTGTTAAGTTTGATGATATTTTGCTGCTTTGGCTGCTCACCTGGTGTATATGGCACCACCTGGCGTACATTTTGTTTCCAACTAGTCATTATATTAGCCTCCGGTCTTTACATGCAGTTAACACCTCATCAGTCAGCTAACGCTGACAGCTTTTCTCGGCTCCCGCCTCGGTCGGTGCTGAACAGATGCCACTGGCATCTAGCCCCGTCAATGGGAAGCCTTAAGGTGTAACTGGAACTTCTGGTGTAACTGGAACTTCTGGTGTAACTGGGACAGTTCCGTCTGCTGGTATCTGTCCTTCGCCTGCAGCCGCTGCTGCAGCTGCTGCCTGTTCCTTTAATATCTGAAGTGCCTGCTCAGCATTAACTAAATCCTGATAATTAGTAACAAGAGCCTTCTGCTCCTCTGTAAGAGAATCATATTTCTGTCTAGCTGCAACAATCTTTGCCTCAGACTCGAGAGAAACTGACTCGATATCTGCGATAAGATTCATAGCCTCAATCTGAGGATTCTGAAGTCGGAAGTTCTCCTCCTCTGTATCACCAGTATAGAAAACAAGTACTGGCCAGCCAGCCTCAACAATATCGTAAATCTTTTCAGCTGCTGAAAGTGGAAGGTTTACACAACCGTGACTACCACCTGTCTTGTAGATAGTGCCACCGAACTTGTTACGCCATGTTGCATCATGTAAGCCCTCACCCAAATTGAAAGGCATCCAGAAATTAACGTGTGACTCGTAGTTGTCACCCTTAAGGGTTGCATCCTTCTGCTTGTAAGCGATTGGGTACACACCTGTGTGAGTACCATGTCCCTTAGAAACATTTCCAGTAACGCAAGATGTATCAAACACCATCTCGCCCTCTTTATAAACGTAAACATGCTGAGTAGTAAGATTTACCTCAACATATGAAGTACCATAATCATGTTCGCCATGACTTGTTCCACGATAAAGATAAGTGAAATCACGAGTAACATCCTTGCCTCCCTTTAAGTCAGCAATGATGGCATCAATCTCGCCCTCGTAGGCAATTCTCCAACCAAATGAACCTGCTGGAACTGTGATTTCCTCACCCGTAGATGTGGTGAATTCCTTCTTCTTGCCGTAGGTGTTGTACTTGTCACCCATAGCATTAACATACTCACCGATTGCATCTCTATTGAAATCTACCTTGAAATCATCCCATGTGAACCAACCAGCCTTAGTCTCGGCAGGGATTTCCTCAGTAAGGCCCTCACCCAAGTCATAATGAATAGCTGTGTTCATATATTTGTTAAGCTGCTCACAGGCTGCTTTGATATTTGCATCGTCTTCCTTTACATCAGGCTTGTTGTAGCAGGTACCATCTGTGAGATTAATAACAGTCTGGAGATTCTCAACTGCATAGATGATAGCTTCCTCAACACCTTCGACATCGATTCTGTCACCATAAACCTCAGGAACGATAACGAACTCGCTACCATCGAACTTGATGTAAGCATCCTCAGATTCTTTTGTAGCCTTCTGATGAGAGAAATCAAGGCTTTCAGCAACTGCCTTCACCTTTGCCTCATCATAGGAATTACCAGTCTTGGTGTAGTACTCTGCTGGAACAAAAATACGACCGATCCAATTGAAACCTGACTGCTGTGGTAAAAGGGCTTCAACCTCTGAAACATCGTAATTTACACCAACGCCAAGATCAGCTGCACTAACTTCATTGACAACATCACCATCTGCATTTTCAAAGGTGATTGTATATTTATCAGCATCTGTAAGGATTTTATCGTAGGTACTCTGAGCATTTCTGAAAGATGCGCCAACACCGTTGACCTTGCTTCTGATGTAGAAATGACTTCCGAAATAAATACTTCCGGCTAAATACACAAATAAAACAATGCCAGCTGTAATTTCAAGCTTAAGCATTGTCTTTTTGTCTACGTAAAATCTTTTAAATTTATTTTTCTTATGAGCTTTCTTCTTTTTTAATCCACTCATCTTTTGTTCCTCTAAAAATAAGCTATATTTCTCCATACTTACTCCGAGTGATAGTTTACAGGAAATCCAGTCTAAAAAACAACTAAAGTTTTAGGTAGAAAAGCCCTGATATCATTAATTTTTCCTAAAGCTCTTAAGCTCATCAATAGTGAACTCATAAGCTTCATTACAGAACTGGCACTTAACCTCTACAGGCTTGCCATCATTGATAATATCATCCATATCCTCTTTTCCAAGAGAAGCAAGGCTACGGATAACGCGCTCCCTAGAGCAGTCACACTTGTAGGAAGCGGGATATGTCTCCATGAAAGTAACATCAAGACCAGCAAGAACTGTTTCAAGCATCTGCTCTGGAGTCTTGCCGCTTGAAAGCATATCTGTTACTGAAGGAAGAGTCTTAAGATTCTCCTCAATCTGGGTAATAACCTCGTCAGGAGTGAAAGGCATAACCTGAATGATGAAACCACCCGCACAGTTAACTGTGTTGTCCTTGTTCATGAGAACACCAAGGCCAACTGATGATGGAACCTGTTCTGAAACAGCATAGTAGTATGTAAGGTCCTCAGCGATTTCACCTGTCTGAAGCTCAACTGTCCCAACATATGGATCCTTGAGGCCCATATCCTTAATGACACGAAGAATTCCAAGGTCGATAGCACCGCCAACATCAAGCTTGCCGTTCTTTGGTGGCAAATCAACAACTGCAACATTAGGGAAGCCCTTAACCTCACCCTTATTATTAGCTGTGACAGTAATGCCCTTCATTGGACCAGAGCCCTGGATCTGAAGAGTAACCAAGTCATCCTCGCCCTTGAGCATAACACCCATCATTGAGCCTGCTGAAAGCATACGTCCCAAAGCTGCTGTAACTACAGGGGATGTGTTGTGACGGCTTCGCGCCTCTTCAACCATTTCACGACTTGTAATTGCAAATGCTCTGATTGCGTCATTTGCAGCTGTTCCTCTAACTATATAATCGCTCATTACTTTGTTACCTCTCTTGCTATAAAATACAATCTATCACTATTCTTGAAATCCTCTGGCGCATTTACCGGAGACATACTTGCCACATCGAGAACCTCAAGAAGCTCAAGTCCACTCTCACTGATTGCCTTCTTGATTTCATCAACTGTAAAGGCATGCTGAAGATGCTCCTCCTCATATCTGTCGAAGGTTCCCTCTTCATTTTCATCATAAATGGTCAAAAAATATGAGTTGTCTCTTGTTTCAACATCATAATCATTTTCCCAGATAAAGCTGCCAGTCTCGCGATTTTCCGCAATTGTGCTGCATCCAAGCGTCTCATAGAAATGTTCAGTCTTTACGTCAAAAATAAACAGCCCCTTAGGGTCCAAATAATTGTTGGCAAGCTTGCAAACTGTCAGCAATTCATCGTAATCACAAAGATAATTGATACTGTCGCAAAGGCTTACCACTGCTCCAACAGTGCCGTAAAGCTCGAACTCTCGCATATCCTGACATAGATAAAGGATTCCCTGGGAATCCTCGTGTGTCTGTGCCTCCATAAGCATATCATAGGAGTTATCTATGCCAATCATGTCATAACCTGCAGCCTTTAGGCGCCTTGTAATCTGTCCGGTGCCACAACCCAGGTCACACACGATTTCCATAGGCATATTATATTTTTCGAATAAAGTCTTAATATTTTCTGTCCATGTGTCATACGGAACATTGTCCATATACATATCATAGACAGTTGCAAAACCTGTATAAGCTTCCATCTGTTAAACCCTCTGAGATAAAAAGCTGGTAATCTTTCTAACTATAGCAAAATCGTTTTGAATTTCTTCCACCTTCAGACGATTCTCCTCGGAGAAGCCAACCAATATATCGTGGTTTGCCTCTGCAAGGTAGTCCATAATACCGTCGATATCGCTCTTTATATTCTTTGGGCACTTGATATAGTGACGCTTTCCAGCGGTGATATAAAGAGTATAGGTGATTGAAAAGTGATGCCAAAGGAACTTGTGCATTGTGGAATATTTGTAAATCCATATGATGGCATCAATAGGTACAATAGCCACGCCATAACTACTGGTCTCAATGAAATAATGCTCAGTAATGAACATATCCTCAGTAGCTAACTGTGGCAATGTAGCAAGCTCCTCCTCTGCCTCCGCCAGTATCTCCGCAGGCTTTCCGTAGGCTCTTGTCTTTTGCACAGGAATTGATAATACAGGAAAAACGATGAAAACACAACACACAATGATATTAATGAGGCTGTAGATTCCAAAAATCACAAAGAACAGCTCAAAAGCTCTTGTGACAAAACCTGTAGCGTCCGGTTCCGAAATAGTATAGGAAGAAACTGTCGACAGAATGCCCTCCTCGCTCCAGTTCAAATCATGGGCAAGGTTCGATAGCAATGTCCTGGCAGCCTGTGATTCATAGAGAATCTTTCCTGTAACCTTCAGCTCATCAATGTTAGGAGCTCCCTGCTCGCAGGTATCTGGATCCAAAAGTACGATTACGCACTCGGAATTAATCATGGTGTAATAATAGTAGCCCCTGGTATTATCCAGCCATTTACTGGTATAGCCTGTAAAATAAAGATTTGATAGATCAAACTTTGCGTAGGTTTCCTTATCATTATATAAATCGTGAAGACTCACACTGTCCTCTGAATAGGTCTTTGGAAAAAGCATGTGCCAAACAGGAAAAATAAATGAAAGAACCAAAAGGATTACAAGAAATATGATAGGAGCATAAAGCCTATTTTTGTAATATGTCTTTATTGACCTTGTAATTAAATGCTCCAGTGAATCCATATTATCTCCATTGTACTAGTCGCACTTCCTCAAAATAGGAAAAGCCTAATTATCTATGTGCTTCAAGCCACTGATAGATATCCTCATAAACTGTCTGTCTATCAAGCTCATGTAAAATCTCGTGGCGGTCACCCTGATATAATTTCAGAATAACATCTTTTATGCCAGCCTTCTTGAATGCGTCAGTTGTCTGCTTTGTACCCTGTCCAAGATTTCCAACAGGATCAGCATCACCTGAAACCACTAAAAGTGGCATGCTCTTGCGCATCTTTGCAATGCACTCCTCAGAGCATACATATTTTACAGCCTCTGAAAGGCCCTTGTAAGCATTTACCGTAAACATAAATGTGCAGTACTTATCATGGTAATATTTCTCAACACCTTCAATATTCTTTGAAAGCCATGAATTAGCATAATCCTTGCCATAGCAATCGTAATTCTTGTAAGGTGCGCTGTAAGTCATACTCTGCACAAGCTTGCTTCTGTAATTCTTTCCTCTGAAGAACGAAATAACCGCTACAACCGCAAGGCCTGCGTTGCAAAGAGCCTGTGACTCCCAGCCTGTTCCCATAATGATAGCGCCGCTAAGATTCTCAATATAGGCCGCCTTTACAGAAAGGAACTTTCTGAGCATGTAAGAGCCCATTGAATGCCCTAAAATAAAATACTTTATTGTTGGGTAAGCCTTTCTTGTCATGGAATAGTGAGTGTAGATATCCTCCACCATATCATCTGAAGGATGCTTACCTGTCATAACTCCAAGCTCATCATCACTTGCCACTGAATGACCATGACCAATATGATCATGAGCCACAACTACATAGCCTTTTGAAGCCAAAAATGTAGCAAACTCATCATATCTTTCAATATAATCAACCATTCCATGAACAATCTGCAAAACTGCAATTGGCTCCTGTTCTGGAAGCCACTTCCTGCAGTGAATCACCGAATGACCATCTGCCGAATTAAAATTATACTCCTCTTGCCTTATCAAAATATTCCCTCCGAAATTACTTAATACTCCCTTTGAGTAACTACATTTTAGAGTATTTCATCCCCATATTCAACAACAAAAAGCCCCAGCTACAGCTACAAGACTCTACCCATAAAAAGCCCCAGTTACGGCTACAAGCCTTACCTAAAAAATCCCCCAGTTACGGCTACAAGCCTATACCTACAAAAAGCCCCAGTTACGGCTACAAGCCTGAGGTATCTCTGCTCAACTCATGTTTCGCTGAGACACCTCAGAGCTTGCTGCCTACTGAGGCTTTTATATGTCGTATAATATTACGCTACGCGACGTTATATTTTATACATATTCTTCGCACCGGCGCCCTTAAGTCGAGCCATAGCGCGGGCAAGATTACTGCTTGAAATCTGGTAGTCGATGTGACTCTGCTTCTGCTGGAGCTGCTCCTGAGCACGCTCTAAAGCTTCCTGTGCACGGAAGGTATCAATATCCTCCGGACGTTCGCAGGAGTAAGCAACGATTTTAACATCTCCACCTGGGTAAACTGTAACCAATCCATCGGAAATGATTCCATATTTCCAGGCACCGTTTTCAAGCTGGTAACGAACTGTACCAATCTCAACGATACCTGTAAACTGCTCGTGGTGATTGAGAATACCCTTCTCACCATCACGGCCAGGAATTACGATAAACTGGCAAGGACCATCGTAGAAGACGCCATCACAAGCAATAATTTTCAAATTAAATAATGATGCCATAAGCTACTCCTTTGCAAGGGTTTCAGCCTTTGCCTTAACATCCTCGATAGTTCCAACGTTAAAGAAAGCAGCCTCTGGATACTGATCCATGTCACCATTAAGGATAGCCTTAAAGCCACGGATTGTCTCCTTAACTGGTACGAACTGTCCCTTTACACCTGTGAAGTTCTCAGCAACTGAGAATGGTTGTGAAAGGAAACGCTGAACCTTACGTGCACGATAAACTGTAAGCTTATCTGCATCTGAAAGCTCTTCCATACCAAGGATAGCGATGATATCCTGGAGCTCCTTATATTTCTGAAGGATTTCCTGAACTCCACGGGCTACACTATAGTGCTCCTCACCAAGTACATCTGGCTCGAGGATACGTGATGTAGACTCAAGTGGATCAACCGCTGGATAAATACCTTGCTCAACAATCTTACGTGAAAGAACTGTTGTTGCATCCAAGTGAGAGAATGTTGTAGCTGGAGCAGGGTCTGTTAAATCGTCGGCTGGAACATAAACAGCCTGAACAGAAGTAATAGAACCGCTAGTTGTAGAAGCGATTCGCTCCTGAAGCTCACCAAGGTCATTAGCAAGTGTAGGCTGATAACCTACAGCAGATGGCATACGACCAAGGAGGGCTGAAACCTCAGAACCTGCCTGTACGAAACGGAAAATATTATCAATGAAAAGAAGCACATCCTGATGCATAACATCACGGAAGTATTCTGCCATTGTAAGTCCTGTCTCAGCAACACGCATACGTGCTCCAGGTGGCTCGTTCATCTGACCAAACACAAGGGCTGTCTTATCAAGAACGCCTGACTCTGCCATTTCTGTCCAGAGGTCATTACCCTCGCGGGAACGCTCTCCAACACCTGTGAAGATTGAATAACCACCACTCTCAGTAGCGATATTGTGAATAAGCTCCTGAATAAGGACTGTCTTACCAACACCGGCACCACCGAAAAGTCCGACCTTACCACCCTTTGCATAAGGGGCAAGAAGATCGATAACCTTGATACCTGTCTCAAGCATCTCAACAACTGGGCTCTGATCCTCGAATGTAGGTGGCTCACGATGAATGCTCCAATGCTCCTCGTTCTCAAGAGACTCTCCGCCATCAAGAGTATCACCCAGGACATTGAACAGTCTTCCAAGAGTTCCCTCGCCAACTGGCACAGTGATACTCTCGCCTGTAGCGATAACCTCCATATCTCGGCAAAGTCCCTCAGAAGGCGCAAGCAAAATGCATCGCACAACGCCCAGACCGATATGCTGAGAAACCTCCATTACTCTTTTTTCTTCCCCTACCATAACGTAAAGGGCATCTCTAATGGCAGGTAAGTCATTATCTGTGAATTCTACATCGACTACAGGTCCTGAAACCTGTACGATTTTTCCTTTTAACTTTGACATTTTTTACCTCACTGCCTGTTTCTTTGCTTTTTTCTTCTTAAGCGCCTTGGCACCGCCGATTACCTCAGTGATTTCCTGAGTAATCTGTGCCTGACGCACTCTGTTGTATTCAATAGATAATTCACGAAGAATTGCCTCTGCATTATCTGTCGCGGCCTGCATGGCCATCATTCGGGCATTTTCCTCACTGGCTGAGCACTCAACGAGCGCACCATACATGAAACCTGTGAAGTTATTATGCACCAGCTGCTCGAGAACTTCCTTCAATGATGGGAAGAATGGGAACCATTTATCACCACCCTGTGCGAAGGCCTCCATCTCGTAGCTGTTGATTGAGTGAACGTGCTTAACACCAGCCTTCATCTCTGCTGCTGCCTTTCCTGTTCCCTCAACGTCCTCCTGAATTTCCTTAACCTTATCCTTAATGAACTTGTGAGTTCTCAATGGAAGAAGTCGTTCAACGCAAGTCTCCTCGGTAACTGAATTAAGCATCTTTGTGTAGATGACATCAATTCTGTCCACCTCGCGATTATTGTACTTGTGGATCATGTATTCGGCAATTACACGAGCTCTATGCATTGATGGATTGTTTGAAGAAAAATGGAAATCCTCATCCACATTGTATCCACCATTTATAAAGAATGCTCGTCCAACCTCACCTACGACAAACAGCTCGTACTCATCATCTTTAAGGTCTGAGATACGCTCAAGCGTCATCTTGATTGCGTTGTGGTTGTAGGCACCAGCCATTCCCTTATCACCTGTGAAAACGATGAAGCCACGCTTTTTGAACTGTGACTTTTCGTCCTCAACATTGTTATCGAAGTAACGGTGTCTGATGTCAGGGAAGTGTGCCAGGTTCTCTGCAAGGCCTCGCTGAACCGCTTCGAAGAAAGGCTCAGTAGCCTGAAGCTTTGACTTAGCCTTTCGAAGCTTCATGGAAGACATCATGTACATGGCATTTGTAATCTTCATGGTATCCTGAATACTATTTATTCTATTCTGGATTTCCTTTGTACTTGCCATACTTTACTCCCGACTTTTCTTGAAATCATTTGCAGCACCAATGATAGCTGCCTTAAGATCGTCAGACAATTCCTTTGACTGAGTAAGCGAATTCAAAATGTATGCGTGACTCTCTGCAAAGTAATCAAGCATGTCAGCTCTGAACTGCTTAACCTCTTCTACCTTTAAATCACTGAAGATATGAGCATTAGCGACAACCAAAATTACAACCTGCTCTGCCATTGTGAATGGACGGTTAAGTGGCTGCTTTAAGAGCTCCATAAGAACACGACCGTGGGCCAGCTGCTTCTTTGTTGCCTCATCAAGATCTGATGCGAACTGTGTGAAAACTTCCATCTCACGATACTGTGCAAGGTCGATACGAATTGAGCCTGCTGCTTTCTTCATAGCCTTTGTCTGGGCAGCACCACCTACACGGGATACTGAAAGACCAACGTTAACGGCTGGTCGCTGACCGGCATTGAAAAGCTGTGACTCAAGGAATATCTGACCATCAGTGATTGAAATAACGTTTGTAGGAATATATGCAGACAAATCGCCTGCCTGTGTTTCAATAATAGGAAGAGCTGTGATTGAACCACCACCAACTTCCTTGGTAATTCTAGCTGAACGCTCAAGAAGTCTTGAGTGAAGATAGAATACATCACCTGGATATGCCTCACGTCCTGGCGAACGCTCGAGCAACAATGAAATAGCACGGTATGCAACAGCATGCTTTGACAAATCATCGTAAACGATGAGAACGTCCTTGCCTGAGTACATGAAATACTCTGCAAGTGCTGTACCTGCATAAGGTGCAATATACTGAAGTGGAGCTGGGTCTGATGCTGTGGCACTAACGATGATTGTGTAGTCCATAGCGTCATGCTCCTTTAATGTGTTAACAAGCTTTGCAATTGTAGATGCCTTCTGACCGATGGCAACGTAAACGCAGATAACACCCTTGCCCTTCTGATTGATAATTGTATCAGTGGCAATTGAAGTCTTACCTGTCTGTCTATCGCCGATGATAAGCTCACGCTGTCCACGGCCGATAGGGAACATTGAATCGATAGAAAGAAGACCTGTCTCCATTGGCTGGCTTACAGACTCTCTCTCAACAATTGAAGGTGCTGGGCACTCAACTGGACGGAAGCCAGCTTCATCAATATCGCCCATGCCATCAAGTGGCTCACCAAGAGCATTTACAATACGACCAAGGAAAGCATCACCAACAGGGATACCAGCCATCTTGCCGGTACGAACTACCTTTGAGCCTTCCTTAACCTCAGTGTCACGACCAAAGAGAATGACACCAATCTCATCGCGGCGGATATCCTGTACCATACCATTTACGCCGCAATCAAAAATAACGATTTCACCATAAAATGCATGGTCAATACCGTCAACGTTGGCGATACCATCACCAACCCAGTTTACGATACCAACTTCCTGATCCTTAGCCTCAAGCTCGAAATCTGAAATGCTTGACTTAAGGATTGAAAGGATACCCTGGTCAACTGAGCTGACACCAACAGCAGCCTTAAGCTTCTGTGTAAGCTGGTCGATACGGCCCTGCTCACTCCAATCGTACTCCTTGGTGCCAACTGAAAGAACGAATCCACTCTTAAGTGACTCATCCTGCTCTAATTTAATTTCGATAAATTCATTATCATATTCTTTTGCTAGGAATTTCCTAATGCCATCAAGCTGTTCCTCGGTAGGCTCTGTGACATAACGAAGCTTTGCAGAAGATACCTTTCCTGCAGAATTTTCGCGTGCTGTCTTGTAATCAGCTACTATCTCATCGAACAGATCGAAATCGCCGTTCTCACAAAGTAACTTTAAGAAGTTGCGGATTTCTCTAGGGAAAATTCTTTCGATGATTTGCTCTTTCTTTGCGAAAGCAACTGTAGGATCACAAAGTTCCTCTCCGATTGCAGGCACAGCTTCGATAATAGAAGCTGTTGACTGTAAATATGAGCTTGCATTTCTTAGGCTATATAATTCTCTAACGTAATTATTAGTAGTCTGTGTCAATTTTATTCACCTGCTTTATCCAAAAAATCATCAAACAGTTCGCTGTCAACTGCAGCCCCTGCCTTGCTACCAATTACCTTTGTGGTTGCATCAAGAACCATCTCAGCAATTTCCTTCTTTGCACTGGCAATAATCTTTTCCTTCTCGTGATATGCCTCAACAACCGCATTGTCGCGGATGCTCTTAGCATCATCCTTTGCTGTAGATACGATCTGCTGGTACTGACCATCAGCAGTCTTTCTTGCCTCGGCAATAATCTGTTTCTTCTGCTCTTCGACAGAATCAAGCTTATCCTGATATTCCTGAGCCAGCTGCTTAGCCTCTTTTTCTCTTGTTACGGCCTTGTCAATGACATCGTTAGCTTCTTCCTGACGCTTTTCAATAGTCTTGGCAATTGGCTTGAAGAACACAAGCTTCATCGCAACAAATAGAATAAGTAAGTTTATAACTGTCCAGAGAATATTCCAAAATGAAATATTAATCATCGTTATCTATCCTCTTTTTCTATTCCAACTTCAATAAACGGTTTAATTACAACATAACCATAATCATAAGAGCGACAACGAAACCGTAAATAGCTGTTGCCTCTGCAAGGGCACAACCTAAGATAAGTGACTTCTGAATTTTTCCTTCTGCCTCTGGCTGACGTGCGATACCTTCGCATGCCTTACCTGTAGCAATACCGATACCGATACCTGCGCCAAGACCTGTGATAACTGCGATACCTGCTCCAATAGCAACTAATGTGTTCATAAATTTTTCCTCCTGATGATAATGTTATTCAATAGCTTCCTTGATGTATAACGATGTCAGGAATACAAATACGTACGCCTGAAGTAATCCATCGAAAATATCGAAATATACGCTGAAGATAGCTGGAATAATCGGTGGAACTACTATCTTAAGCATTTCCATGATTACGAATGCACCAAGTACATTTCCGAAAAGTCGCATACACAAAGACAATGGTCTTGTGAATACATCGAGAATGTTGAATGGTGTAACGATAGGAACTGGCTCAACAAATGCATGTAGCCATTTCTTCGTTCCCTTTTGGTAAATACCAGCGGCTTCCACGAGAATAATACTCATGAGCGCCAACGCAATAGTGACATTCAAATCCTTTGTTGGTGATTTGAAACCAAACAAGCCGATGATGTCTGATACACCGATGTAAAGAAGTACTGTAACGAGATAAGGAACATAAGCCTCTCCTTCCTCGCCGAGTGTACCTCCAACAATGCCCGTCAGTTTCTCATAAACAAACTCGGCAAATGCCTGTCTCTTACCGATGTTCTGGGTCTTAAGTCCTCTGGTCATCAAAAAACCAAAGAGAATCAAGATAGCCATTACAATCCAAGTAACTACAACTGATTCCAAAATTGGAATTTCCAAGCTACCAACGTGGATGGTGAAGACAGTCTCGCAATTTAGCTCTTCAACAAGCTTTTCCGCTAAATCCAAGAAAACACCTCCTATTCTTTTTTACTGCTTAGACCCCTTTTTATGGGGTTCTCAAGCCAACATATCCCCCATTTTAGTCTTTTCGCACAAAAATGTAAGATACAAATTGGACAATGTGTATATCGACAAAAACCCCATATTGGTATGTTTTCACCATATACCCAAAAAAGTGTCTAGTCAATGCTAGTCACTTTTATTACACAAAAAATTCAATCCTTTTTAACACGAGTTTAGGCATAAAAAAACCGCCATTAATCAATGGCGGTGAATACTTTTTTACCCTTTACAAATTTGTCTTTTATGAAGGCGTCTGCATCGTTATAACACATACGCTCGATGCGTTCTCGGATAGACATATCTCTCATTGAGAACATCTTGCTGTCGTCTATAACCAATGCATCAAAATCATAACCCGGCTTGAAGGTTCCGACCTTTCCGAAGTAACTTCCGCCACCTGCAGTAGCCAGATAGAATACCTCCTCAAAGGTGAGTGGCTTAACATTCTGATCCACAAGACGATAATACATCTTCGATGCCTGAAGTGTAATCAGCATGGTCTTTACCATGTTCATTGATGAGCCAGCAGCAACATCAGTGGCAAGACCAATATTAATACCGTAATCAAGGAACTTGCGGATCGGCGCAATTCCCGATGTAAGATTCATGTTTGAATCCGCACAGTGAGCAATGTAAGCACCATGCTTCTTTAGAATCTCCATCTCTCTCTCATCTGAATGAACACAATGAGCCATAATTGTAGGACGCTCTGGTGTACCCATTGTGTCAAACATCTCGTAAGCATTTGCATAACAGGTCGACTCAGGAACAAGCTCCTTCACCCAGGCAATTTCAGAGTGGTTCTCTGAAAGATGTGACTGGATTCTGAGGTCCTTCTCAGCTGACAGCTTGCCCAGTCCCTTCATTAGCTCATCTGAGCATGAAGGTATAAAGCGAGGTGTGAGAATTGGCTTAGTATTTACATACTTGTCTTCGATAGCTTCAAGCCATTTACGAGTGTGCTCAAGAGATGTCTCTGCACTCTCTTCCTCAAGCCCTGCGCCACCATTCCTATCCATGTTGACCTTGCCAACATAAGTGATAAGTCCGGTCTCTTCAAGCTGGTTCATCAGCTCAATTGTAGCTTCGTTGTGAAGTGTTCCGAAAACTACTGCACGGGTTGTAAAGCAACGTCGCAGATCCGCAGTAAAAAAGGCATACGCATGACGGGCATAGTCCATGTTTGAATACTTGGCCTCCTCTGGGAAGGTGTACGTGGAAAGCCATTCCAATAGCTCAGCATCCATGCCGATTCCACGGAAGGAATACTGAGGAGCATGAACATGCAAATCTGTCATACCAGGGATAATCAAACGCTCGCCATAATCATAAAGTGGCAGCCCCTTATACTCCTCTGGCAATTCTGTGAATGCGCCCTTACAGATACCATCCACACAGACCAAATAGCCTCTATAATATGTAATTATACTGTTCTGACTCTCAGAGAAGGCAATGCCTCCACGAAGTACAAAACTCTCTTTTTTCATAATAAACTCCTAACAAACGGGAAAAACACAGCCATCCAGGATTGCCTTCGGCAAAGAGGCTGGTTTGTGGGAGACCTTTTCTTTAACTATGTTAAACAAAAAGCCTCCTAGCCTTGTAAACCTCTTGCCTGTCTATCCATATCTTCGATTACGATATCGTAAATCTCGCCAAGTGTACGGCAATACTCAAGAACCTTCCATGGCTCATTTGTATGATAGTGAATCTTGATAAGCTCCTCATCACCTACTGCAAGAAGGCAATCACCTACAAAATTCTCTGTAATATAATCATTGATGGCATCCTCATCGAGATCCTCGCCCTCGATAAGAAGCTGTGTGTCGTATCTAAATTCAATTGACTGCTCTGGTAACATTTTATAATCCTCCAAATTCTTTTAATAAGTCAGATATACTTTATCATAAATAATTTAAAAATACTAATTACTTTAGTTTTCCACCTCATCAAGGAGAAGCCTTTGTGATACAGAAGGCTTTATTCACTCTTTAATAACGCATATGCCCTAAGCACCTCTCCTACCGACCACGCCTGAGCGTAGCAACCTCGACCAGGGTGAGGTTCATCTCCATCAAAAATTTCTGAAATAGAGCCGATGCAGTTTTGAAGCAGATGCTGCTCCACTGGTTCGAAGAATGCTTTTGCTTCCTCGATGGACTGTGGTGTACCACCGCCAACCTTCAGGTAGCTTTCGATGAAGGCTCCAAGCAGAAATCCCCAGGCTGTACCCTGGTGATAAGCATGATCTCGCTTCTCGAGAGCGCCCTGATATACGCCAACATACTGAGGATCATCCACATCCAAAGAGCGAAGGCCCACACCAACATAAAGTCTATCCTTAACCACATTAACAACTGACTTTTCTTTCTGTGGGTCAAGCATAGTAAATGGAAGGCTTACTGCAAATATCTGATTTGGTCTGAGTGTGGCATCTTTGAAATCGTCGCCAACCACATCATATAGGTATCCACCCTCTTCATTCCAAAACTCCTCATTGAAGGCATCCTTTACCCACATGGCAAGCTGTGAACAGCCACCTGCGTAAGCCAGATAATATTCCGGCTTATTGTGGGTACGTCGGGCAATGCCACGGGAAATCTCCTCCATAGTCATGAGGGCATTATACCAAAGAGCATTTATCTCCACTGGCTTACCATGACGAGGTGTGACAACCTCATCTCCTATGCGAACATCCATCCAGGTTACCTGGTCTAGTCCGCTACCAGCCCTCATAAGCGCATCATCATCCATACCTATTGAGAAAAGTGTGCCCTTTCTATAGGCCCCCATTATCTCCTGAAGGCTAGGGAAAATCTCATTCTCCACGAACTTCCACGCATCATCACTATCCACATATTTCAGATAATTGTATACTGCATAGAAGTACCAAAGTGATGCATCCGCTGTATTGTAGAGCGGCTCTTTTCCATCATCAGGAAACATATTTGGGACAAGACCATTTTTGATATATTTCGAAAATGAAATGAGAATTGACTTTGCATCCTCAAATCGTCCTGTTTCAAGACAAAGACCTGTGAAGGCAATCATGGTATCACGTCCCCAGTCGGTGAACCAAGGATAACCAGCCATGATAGTCTTCTGCCCAGTTGATGCCCTGTCAACAATAAACTGGTCTGCCGCAACTGTAAGAATCTGCGCCAGCTCATCAGTCTCCTCAAAGCCTGCTGCATCTATTAAATCTGACACACGTTTCTTAGCGCGCTCTATCTCTATAAAGGCTGTGTCAATCTCCACAGTTGGCAAGGCTGGCAGAACTGTCTTTTTCTTTCCATCCTTTTGACAAACATCCACTGTGCATACGAAGGATGCTCTGGAAACTCCGCCAGCAGCTACCTCCATTACAAAATCATAAGGCTTCAAATGACAATCCAAACCGTCTGCCTCATTATCGATTTCAAACTGAAGCTCCATATTCTCATCGTAGATGTTGTTGCGCTTCACCATCTCGCAGCCTGCACTGACCAGCGAAACTCGCACATCCGAATGACCTACCGGCTTGTAACAAAATCCCACATTGCCAGTCTTTTCATCACGGATTTCCGTAAAGACTTCATCTGGAAGCGCCCATCGCAAATCATCCACAGTCATGTGCTCACCATGCTCTCTGAAATTCATAAGAGGAGTGATAACGACACCTGCCTCTGGACCATTGTTTTCCAGAGTGTATGCAATCACGCACTGATTCTTTCCATATACAAGAGATATGGTCTTGGTGAGACGCATGCCACCTGCCTCGTAAGTGTAGGTGATGGTGCCATCATATTTAAAAGACTTCAGGTGCATATTGCCCTGATTAAACTCGCTGGTGTATGGACCTTTGTGCTGTGCTGTAGTCAAATCGTAAATACGGCTGCCACAGACAAGACGTTCATTGGTCTTTGAAAAAACGAGGTATCTGTCAACCGGTGGATGAAGGCTGGCAATCAAATAGCCCTGATGGGTTCGCATATGGGCACCGATGACAGTGCTGCCTGCATATCCACCAAGGCCATTGGTTAAAAGCCACTCCCGGCTTAAATTAGCTTTGTAATTATTTAACTTGTCAAAAACAAACTCAAAACTCATAACTATTCTCCGTTCAAAAAGGGAATTCTGTCCCCTATCTAGAAATGCTGTTCAGATATTACTCTCCGGAGAATATTTTACCTATTTTACATAAGGGATGCAACGCACTTCTCAACTTCTTTCATGTCTGCTGTAGGCTCAAAACGTGCCACTACATTTCCCTGGCGATCAACGATAAACTTTGTGAAGTTCCATTTAATTTCTGGATTGTTCTTGTAATCCTTATCAATAGTCTTAAGCATGGCTCCCATCGCAAAAGCCTTTGGTCCCTTACCAAATCCCTCAAAGCCCTTCTGCGACTTGAGATATTTGAAAAGCTCAATTGCATTCTCGCCATTAACTTCAGCCTTCTTCATCTGAGGGAACTGTGTATTATAGTGGAGCTGGCAGAACTCGTGAATCTCATCATCGCTCTCTGGAGCCTGTCCTGCAAACTGGTTGCATGGTACATCAACTACCTCAAATCCCTGCTCGTGATATGCTTCGTAAATCCTTTCGATATCCTCGTAATGTGGTGTGAATCCGCAGCCTGTAGCTGTATTTACAACCATTACTACCTTTCCCTCGAAATCCTTCATTGAAAGCTGCTCTCCGTTTGCCTGCTCTACTGTTAAATCATAAAATCCCATGACGTTTCCTCCTTACTGAAACCATTTCATAACTTTTGATTGTGCGCAATCTATTTTATATTTAGATTGTACGCAATTTAATTTTGTTTGTCAACAACTTTTTTCGAAACTTAAAAGGGAGAGCAAAATCTGCTCTCCCTGAAGAAACTAATTCAACTCTTATCTCTGCTCGAAATAACTGTCCACACCTGCTGCAATTCCCTCTGCCAACTTCTGTTGATACTCTTCATTTGCAAGCTTCTGATCATCACTCTCGTTTTTGATATTTCCAACAATAACGATAGCATTTGGCATCTGGCACCAGTTTATACCAATGATATCATCAGTCTCCACCACATCCTTGCTTGCATCCGCAGTTCGTTCAGCAAGACAACCTCTGAGTGTGTCTGCTAAAAGACGGCAATAACTGTAAGTTACGAAATTATAAGGATTGTCCTCTGTCTCGCATACCACTGTAATTCCAGATGACTTGCTACTCTTGGCACTTGAGCGTATAGTAACGTACAAATCTGCCTCTAGCGTATTGGCAAACATTGCACGCTCAGCACTACTAATATTTACATCATTGGTGATTCTTGTCATCTCCACCCTGTAGCCCTGTTTTTCCAGCTCTTTTTGAGTTTTCAGTGCTACCAGAAGATTTATATCATACTCATTATTCGAAGTAACGGCTCCTGTTGCTCCAACCATGTCATCTTCAGCCCACTTCCAGGCTCCTGGACCGACAGACTCCTTGGTATTGTTTTCAATAGCCTGACAGCCTGGGTCAATAACCACCACCTTTTGGTCGTCGCTCTTGGACTTTTTGGCCTCTGCAGTGAAGGACGTTCCTATAAATGAAAATATAAGGAGCACCATCATTGATATAGTCTTGAATCTTCTTAAGTTGTAATTTTTCATAGATGAATCACTCCCCTCAAAAGAAAAATAGATGTGTGTGGCATATTCATCACCTCACACATCTATTATCGTCATTTAATGTGAAAAATTTATGAAAAAACAGGACTTAACTATGAATTAATTCTAACAAATTCGTAGCCAGCTCCTTCTACTGCAGCCTTGATATCTGCCTCCGCTACTTCGCCCGAAGTTTTAAGTGTTACAAGGTTTTCATCGTGGTTTGCTGTAGCCTCCTCAACCCCTGCAAGTTTCTCCAAAGCTTCCTTTACATGTGCCTCACAGTGCTGACACATCATTCCCTTAACTGTAATTTCCATAGTGTTATCTTCCTCCTTAGAAACTATTGTTTTTGATTCTAATAATGGCTCATGTCCTAGCGAATTCTTAAGTGGCTTATCCTTTTCGTGATTTGTCATCTTGAAAAGGTTCAGACGTAGCGCATTTGTCACTACGCAAAAGCTGGAAAGACTCATGGCAGCAGCTCCAAACATAGGATTTAGTGTCCAACCAAAAGCATGAATGTAAGCACCTGCTGCAAGAGGTATTCCAATCACATTATAGAAAAATGCCCAGAACAGATTCTCATGAATATTAGTAAGTGTGGCCCGGCTAAGTCGAACTGCCGCCGCAACATCTGTCAATCTACTCTTCATCAATACTACATCAGCCGCATCAATGGCAACATCTGTACCGGCGCCAATGGCAATTCCCATGTCAGCTCTGGTAAGGGCTGGGGCATCGTTAATTCCATCGCCTACCATCGCAACTTTTCCAAACTCCTGAAGCTTTCGAATGACCTCTTCCTTGCCATCAGGCTTCACTCCAGCAACCACCTCATCTACGCCAGCCTCCGCTGCAATAGCGGCAGCGGTCTTTGGATTATCACCAGTAAGCATCACCACATGGATTCCCATATTCTTAAGCTGCTTGATTGCCTCTGGTGAGTCCTCCTTTATTACATCTGCAACAGAAATGATTCCTAAGAACCTTTCATCACTTGCAAAGAATAAGGGTGTCTCGCCCTTTTCAGAAAGAGTATCAGCAAGTCCAAGATAAATATCTTCTATCAACACCTTTGAACTGATGAACTCAAGATTTCCACCATAAACCTGTTTGCCATCAAGAATTCCTGTTAAACCATTTCCTGAGAGCACCTTAAAATCTGAAACCTCTGCTGGCTCAAGTCCCTCACCAAGCCCATAGGCCACAATAGCCTTTGCAAGCGGATGCTCGGACTTATTTTCAAGAGCGAAGGCTGTACGAAGCAAATCAACATCATCTGTCCCCTCTGCCTCAAAGATTCCAATGACCTTTGGCTCACCCTTCGTAATAGTGCCAGTCTTATCGAGCGCAACTATCTGTACCTTGCCGGTCTCCTCGAGAGAAACTGCCGTCTTAAACATAATACCATGCTTAGCACCCATGCCATTACCGACCATTATAGCAACCGGTGTGGCAAGTCCAAGGGCACATGGACAGCTGATTACTAATACTGATATTGCTCGCGATAGAGCAAATCCAAAAGGCTGGTCCACAAAAAGCCAAATTAAAAATGTAATAAGTGCAATGCCTATAACAGTAGGAACAAATATACCTGATACTCTGTCTGCAATCTTTGCAATTGGTGCCTTTGTTGCCGCAGCGTCACTAACCATCTGAATAATCTGCGAAAGTGTTGTATCTTTTCCAACTCTGGTGGCCTCACAAACCAGATAGCCACTTTCATTACTGGTGGCGGCAGAAACTGTGTCACCAATCTGCTTATCTACTGGAATACTCTCACCTGTCAAAGCAGACTCGTTAACTGCACTGCTGCCATCTATAACTACTCCATCAACAGGGATATTATCACCTGGTTTTACTACAAATCTGTCTCCAATCTTTACCTGCTCAATTGGTACCTCTACTTCAGCACCATCCTTTAGGATGACAGCGGTCTTAGCCGCAAGCTTCATCAAATCCTTCAGAGCATCTGTGGTTCGCCCCTTCGAAATCGATTCCAAAAGCTTTCCAACTGTGATAAGTGTGAGAATCATGGCTGCGGATTCAAAATAGAAATCATCCATAAGTGCCATAACTCTTGCTTCATCACCATTAAGCTGCGCACCTGTCATAGCAAACAGTGCATATAAGCTGTATACAAATGATGCAGCCGAGCCCATAGCCACAAGTGTATCCATATTTGGTGCTCCGTGAATCACTCCCTTGAAACCGCTGATGAAAAACTTCTGGTTTATCACCATAACAAGTCCCGCAAGCACCAGCTCGTAGATTCCCATGGCAACGTGATTGCCGTCTAAAAATGTCGGTAGCGGCCAGTTCCACATCATGTGTCCCATGCTCACATACATCAGCGGCACTAACAAAATCAGAGAAGCTATCAGACGCTTCCTGATTTTTGGACTCTCAGTATCCGCTAAAGCATCATCATAATTAGGCTGCTTGGTCTCACCATCTGCTCCACCATCTGACGCAAGGCTTGCTCCATATCCTGCATTTTCAATTGCTTTTATTATCTCTGAGGAATCAGCGCTCCCCTCCACTCCCATGGAGTTGGTCAGAAGGCTAACCGCACAGTTCTCCACGCCAGGCACAGCCGAAACGGCCTTTTCCACCCTTGCCTGACAGGCGGCGCAACTCATTCCTGTAACATTATATTTTTCCATAAATGACCTCACATAAAACTTTGTCAGCTCATACTATAATATGATATTTGATTTTGCGCAATCGAATATAAGCTTATTGAGATATATTTTCATTATACAAATAATGGGCTCCGATTTGGAGCCCATAGTACATTAAATATTATACACTTGTAAAATTTTAGGGTATTTACTTTGATTATTTATCTACTTCAAATAATACCTTTTCTTTTGTAACTGTTGCTTCGTTTGTGAAATTAACTTCCTTAAAAGCATTTGCATTTGAGAGAATAGTTATAACTACTGTTGGATGTCCTGCTTCTCTAACTTTATCAAAATCAACTTCGACAATAGGCTGACCAGCTTTAACTTTGTCGCCAACCTTTACCTTTGCAGTAAATCCCTCTCCATTCATACTAACAGTATCAATACCTATATGAACAAGAATCTGAACTCCGCCAATTCCCTCAATGCCAAATGCATGCAATGTGTCTGAAAGCTGAAGAATTTGACCATCACAAGGAGCAACAATGGTTCCATTTGTTGGCTCAATTCCGATACAAGGTCCCACTAATCCCTGTGCAAAAACTGCATCAGGAATATCTTCCATAGCAACAATACTACCATCTGCAGTTGCATTTACAGATAAAGGAAACTCTACCTTAGCATCTGTCTTTTTTAACATATCAAATAATCCCATATTACTCCTTTCAAGACTAATCCAAGTCTCTTCCATTGCTTTTTATTACTTTTTGATACCAATAAAATGATTTCTTCTTAAATCGCTTCATTGTACCTGTTCCGTCATTGTTTTTATCGACGTAAATGAAACCATATCTTTTCTTCATTTCACCTGTAGATGCACTGACAAGATCGATACATCCCCATGCGGTATAACCCATAAGCTCAACGCCATCCCTTACAGCTTCTCTCATTTGTTCAATGTGCTCTCTTAGGAAAGAAATTCTGTAATCGTCATTAATTGAACCATCTGGTTCTACCGTATCAACAGCGCCTAGTCCGTTTTCCACAATCATGATTGGAATCTGATAGCGATCATATACATGATTCAATACATAGCGGAGTCCCTCTGGATCAATTTGCCAGCCCCAATCAGATGCTTTCAGATAAGGATTTTTAAAGCCTCCAAATACATTTCCCTGAGTCTCATCCCCTTCTGGTCTGGTTCCCATAACATGGGATTTATAATAACTAAATGTATAAAAATCCACGCATCCCTGAGCGATATCCTCAAGATCTCCAGCTTCCATTTTTATATGGATATTGTTCTCTTCAAAATAACGCTTAGCAAAGGCTGGGTATTTTCCACGAACTTGAACATCACCGCAAAGCATATTACTAATCTGATCTTTCTGCATTGCAAAGATAACATCCTCTGGTTTACAGGTGCTAGGATAGCCGCAGCTATAATTAATCATGCAGCCGACCTTCATTTCAGGATTAATTTCATGAGCTAATTTAACTGCACGTGCACTGGCAACAAACTGATGATGAAGTGCCTGCATTCGAATTTGCTTGCTGTCGATATCAGTAACATTGAATCTGCCACTGTCATCAATCAAAAGCGCTCCACCAAGATAACCACCTGCTGGAACCAGCAGGCTGTTTATTTCATTAAATGTAATCCAATATTTTACTGTTTTACTATATCTTTCGAATAACACTTTACAATAACGCATAAAGCAATCAATAGCTTCTCTTCCAACCCAGCCATTGTACCTTTGTGTAAGTGTAAATGGTGCTTCGTAATGTGATATAGTCACGATTGGCTCAATACCATATTTTTTCAACTCTTTAAATACATCATCGTAAAAAGCAAGGCCTGCTTCATTTGGCTCTTGCTGATCGCAATCAGGAAAGATTCGCGACCAGGCTATCGACATTCTGTATGCTTTAAATCCCATTTCTGCAAATAGCTTTATATCTTCTTTGTAGTGATGATAAAAATCTATTGCTTCGTGTGATGGATAGTATGTACCTTCCTCTGTCACTTTTGTGATTCTTCTTGGAGTGTCAACTGTGCCCCCTGTCATCATATCTGCAGTACTAGGTCCTTTACCATCTATATTCCAAGCTCCTTCAAGCTGATTTGCTGCGGTAGCTCCTCCCCATAAAAAGTTTTCTGGAAATATTGAATTACTCATAATGTATTATTACCTCGTATTATTCTTCTGTGTCTTCAAAACCTAAAATAAATGTAAGAATAAATGTAACGACAAAACCGATTGCTGAAGCAATGATTGCGTGAACCATGCTCATAGGATTCTCTGTGATGAATGCAGGGAATGTAAGTAAACCTGTGATACCAAGCGCTGAACGGCCAACACCCATTAAACCAGCGTAGAAACCACCGGCAACACCACCGATAACAACAGCAGCTAGAGGCTTCTTGAACTTAAGGTTAACACCAAACATAGCAGGCTCTGTAACACCTAATGCAGCAGTTAAACTTGTTGATAAACCTACCTGCTTTGTATTAGCATTCTTTGTCTTTAATGCAACTGCAAGAGCAGCAGCACTCTGAGTAAAGCTGTGAACCAACATACCAGGTCCAACAATGCTATCAACACCTGTTGCAGCATAAACTGTCATAACTACAGGTCCAAGGCTATAGTGCATACCAGTCATAATCAAGAATGGGAAGATACCGCCGATAAGTGCTGATACTAACCAACCAGCATGTGTATTGATAAATGTTACTACTGCTGCTAATCCATTACCTACAATTGCACCAAGAGGTCCAAGTACAATAAGTGTAAGTGGGAACATGATTATAATTACAAGTAATGGCTTTAAGATAGCCTTTACAATATTTGGAACAATCTTGTCTACGAATCTTTCAACATAAGATAAAACCCAGACAACTAAGATGATTGGTATAACTGATGATGAATAAGTTGCATTTGTGATAGGTAAACCAAGTAACTTGACTGGCTCTCCAGCTGACATTAATGCACTGAATGAAGGATGAAGTAATACACCAGCTAATGTAAGTGCAAAACCTACATTGGTCTTAAACTTCTTAGCAGCACTCCAAGCTAAAAGCATTGGTAAGAAATAATAAGCTGCATCGCCTACAAAAGTTAAGATAGCATAAAGCTGTCCATCAAGATCGATAAGGTTAAAGGTCTTTAAAACAATAAGAACGGCCTTTATCATTGCACAGCCAATCATTGATGGAATAACTGGTGTGAAGATTCCTGCAAGTGTGTCCAATACACGATTCACAACATTGCCTGATTTCTTTTCATTAAGGTCACCATCGATAACCTCATCAACTGTACCCTTCTTCTCAAAGCCACCAACTTTACAAATCAAATCATAAGCTTCGTTAACGCCCTGACCAATAATAATCTGGAACTGATTTGCAGCCCACTGCGAACCTAAAACACCAGGAAGCTTTTCGATTTCTTCTTTTTTTACAAGGCTCTGGTCCTTAAGATTAAATCTTAATCTTGTTACGCAATGACTGAAAAACTCAACATTGCTCTTTCCTCCTAAGAGATCCACAACTTCATTTGCAAGTTGTTCATACGTACTCTTTCCCATTTTTTCTCCTTTTGTTTAAAGTCCATTCGACTAAAAAATAATATAAAAAAACCCCAGAGAAAGTAAGACCTGCTTACTTCTCTGAGGTGACGCCCAATTGGTTACGATCCTCTTGTGTTGATAACCCAACTATATGTAATAATAAATATGCCTGTTCCTCTTCAGAACACTCTTTATCAAATTCTTTGGTTAGGAACTCGTCAATCTTCTTTACACATTCGTATTGCTCAGGGTTCTTTACCTTAAGGCTTTCAAGCAACTCGGTATTCTGTGAATACTGCTCGTTTCTCTCACGCCTTCTTACAAAGTATTTGATATGATTTTTATATCTGAAATAGTAAAAACTCTTTTTATCAAGCTTTATGTCTAATTCCTCTTCAATTATGCTATCTAACTTTTTGACGATTCTTTCTGTTCGTCTCTCAGTAGTCTCGCCAACCTTTGTTGGCTTTTGAAGAGCTCCCATCAGATGAATGACTAAACTAGTTACCTCTCCTTTTTCAAGATGAATTCCTGCCCAATCATTTATCTTCTTAACCATCCATATAGCGAGCTTATTTATCTCAGGATAGTGAAAAGCCATTTCTTCTGAGTATGGTAATCCAAGTGTTAAGCCCTGCTTGGTTCTATTAATTGCGAAGTTGATATGATCCGCCAAAATAAAAACCAAATTAGGATTAAGCTGACCATCTAGTTTGCTAGAGGCTACATCAACTAATTGTGTAACAAAGCTCAATAGTTCTGGCGATACTGTTTCAAGTAATCGCTGGTGGCTTGGTTCAATATTGTAATAGGTTCTGTCGATAAGAGATAAATCTGTCACCTCATAAGGCATTTGAGGAAATCCAATACCTTTTCCGGTTACAATGATTTCTCTTCCATTGCCGTCTTGTCCAATGGCCACGTTATTATTGATTTTTTTGACAATTAGCATGTTAGAACCTCTCTTTAGGATTTTGGGCATAAAAAAAACCTTTTCGAACATAGTAAGTCGAAAAGGTAATGCCTCGAAAGTTACAATCCTTAATACGCATATTAAGATACCATTTACACTTACTCTGTGCAATATGTTACTTTTAATAAAAAGCGGTGTCAATTATTATATAAAATACCCAAAAATCCTAGAATCAGTCACTTCTTACCTCAATATCTCATCAATTGTAGACACTGTACTAAAGCTTCCAGCATTAGCAGAGATAATGTCCTTCATTATTGGAAGTTCGAAGTAGCTTATATAGCATATTAATGTATTGTTTTCGCCAGCGATTGCACCTCTAGAGTCCATGATGGTACAGGTTTTGTTCAGCTGTTTCTTTATGTCAGCAATAATGTTATCTGGGTCCTGGGTGATAATGGTAACCTGCTTAATGGCTTCGAAATGGTCTGTGTAATGATCGATAACAGTGGTAGCCACCACATAAACCAAAAGACTAAGCAATGCCGCTGTCATATCTATCGTGAAAAACACTGTGAAATAAACTAATGCATTGAATGCAAGCAAAACGGGAGTCATGCTGTAATTTCGACCTGTTTTATCAGATAGGCGCTTAACAACTATGTTGGCTAATATCTCAGAACCATCTATACATCCACCATTTCGAAGGATAAGGGATAGGCCTGCCCCAAGGATTGCCCCACCAAAAGCAACTGCAAGGAAATGCTCGGTGTTAAGCTCGAAGGGAATCTCCTCGAAAAAATGTATTCCCAAAGTGTAGGTCAAAGAACCGACTGTAGCTTTGATAGTGAAGCTTTTTCCAAGCACTACGTGTCCTGCTATTATAAAAGGTATAAATACTAAAAATACAAGAGGCGCCAGTGAAAGCCCAGTAAGCTTGCTGATAATGATGGCAACCCCTGCTGTTCCATAATCAATGGCGTCATTTGGCAATATAATCAGTGCGACTGAAAAACTGGCCATTATGGCTCCAACTATAATAAATATGTACTGTAAAATCCCTTGTGTTTTCTTCATATATACCTTTCTATTGTAAATATTCTGTAAAATTCATTCTTATTAAAAATTATAACTAACAATATTTCCCATATCAACAGATGTGTCTCACACTTATTGAAAAATATTTTAACAAGTGCTATTTTGTTTATAACGCTATCACTTTAAAGCGTTAAACTATTATTTATAAGAAAGGATGGAATTATGTTATGAAACAAATCAGTAGCTTTATCGGAAAGTACATGGCTATCATTGTACTTGTAGTCGCAGCGCTGGCTCTTTTTAAGCCAGGCACATGCCTTTGGATTCAGACTAGTTGGATTAACTATCTCCTTATGATAGTCATGTTTGGAATGGGTCTTACAATTAAGCCTGAAGATTTTGTTTTAGTATTCACTCATCCAAAGGATATTCTTATTGGCTGTATTGCCCAATTCACAATAATGCCTCTGCTTGCATTTATACTGGGAAAGACCTTCGGTCTTGAGGCTGGACTGCTTGCAGGTGTTATTCTAGTTGGAACTTGTCCTGGTGGTACATCCAGCAACGTCATCACATATCTTAGCGAAGGTGATGTAGCTTTATCTGTTGGCATGACTAGCGTAAACACTCTTCTTGCACCACTGCTTACACCTGTTATCACATATTTATTCCTTCACACAACAGTATCTGTTGATGTGCTTGCTATGTTCCTATCAATTATCAAGGTAGTTATCATTCCAATCGCACTGGGCTTCGTCATTAACCACTTCTTTGGAAAATTCACTACTAAGGTAAAGGAAGCACTTCCACTTGTTTCAGTGCTGGCAATCACACTGATTGTTGCAGCCGTTGTATCTCACAACTCACAGCAGATTCTTACAACTGGCGCTGTAATCTTTGTAGTTGTAATCCTTCATAATCTTCTTGGTTATAGCTGCGGATTACTCCTTGGAATAGCCCTTAAACTTCCACTTGCTAAGAAAAAGGCACTTTCTGTTGAAATTGGAATGCAAAACTCAGGACTTGCTACTTCACTTGCAGCCACAGCATTTCCTAATCTTGCAATGGCCACAGTACCTGGCGCCATCTTCTCTGTATGGCACAACATCTCAGGCGCTTTGCTTGCAAACATCTACCGCAGAATGACTGAGGAGAAGGATGTTGCTGTTGTACGCAAACTCAAAATCGAAATGTAGATTAATTTATTGTAAATTGCAAAAATCCCACGGCAGATGCCGTGGGATTTCTATTAATCAGCTATAACTTCTTTAAGAATAACTTCATTTCCTGTGACAAGATATGTGTTGCCGCTGCCACAATGTGGACAGGTCTTACCGTGGGCAACTGTTTCGTACTCCTGCTTGCAATCCTCGCAGAAGGTCACAGCCTTAATTGTTTCGCAAGTGAGCTTGCTGCCATCAAGTCTTGGGTACTTTTTCGCATTCCAAGCCCAGCAGTCAATCAAATAATCTGGAATGACTGTGGAAACCTCACCGATTGAGAGCACTACCTCGTTGATGTGCTCAGCGTTGTTCTCAATAGCAACTTCCTCTACCTGTTTCGCTACATGAAACACAATACCTAATTCATGCATTATTTATACTTCCTCTCTAACTCTAAGACGCCATATATATACAAAACAAATCTAATCTTTCAAGCTCCCGCAGGGCACCCTCCGCACTCTCGCGAGGGTCCTCCCGCCGGCGTAGGTCCTCCCTCGCTCGGCACGGTATCCCCTGCTCGCGCTTGCCAAGGTTGTGTAAGTTTTGTATATATCTGGCTAATCAAAGGCCTGAAGACTATTTATTTGCCTTCTTATACGCCTTGTGCTCGCGCTCAGCCTGCTTTTCAGCATCTGACTTCTTTGAGAACGCAATCTTAGCCGCACGCTTGATAGCGTATGCACCGATATGCTTGAACTTATCTTCAGATGGGACCATGTGTGTACACTCTGGATGAGTTCTGTGAAGCTTGATAGCGTCAAATGCACACTTAGTTGTGCAGACACCACATCCGATACACTTATTCTCATCAACTACAGAAGCACCACACTTAAGGCAACGGCTAGCCTCTGCCTTAACCTGCTCCTCTGTAAGAGTAAGGTGTGCGTCTCTGAATGAATGCTTCATATCAATGCTTGTATCAATAGCTGGCTCATTACGTCCTGCTGTATCATATTCTTCCACAAGAATGTTGTCCTTGTCAAGCTCGATAAAGTCACGACGGTTCTTTCCGATTGTCATAGAGCAGCCTGGCTGTACGAATCTGTGAAGTGAATCAGCAGCGCACTTACCTGCCTCGATAGCATCGATAGCGAACTTAGGACCTGAGTAAACATCACCACCAACAAAGATATCTGGCTGTGCTGTCTGGTATGTGAGCTTATCAGCAACTGGGTAATTTCCATGCCAGAACTCAACCTTCTCGTTCTCACCGAGGAGTCCGCCCCACTCGATACCCTGACCGATAGCGAAGATGATGTTCTTGCACTCTACTGTCATAGTCTCGTTCTCATCATACTGTGGATTGAACTTGCCCTCAGCATCCTTAACTGATGTACACTTTTTGAATACGATACCTGCTACATTGCCCTCAGCATCCTTAAGGATTTCCTTTGGACCCCAACCATTGTTGATTGCGATATCCTCTTCAAGTGTCTCTGTAATTTCGATATTGTTTGCAGGCATCTCATCTCTTGACTCAAGACAGAACATCTGAGGGTTGCCAGCACCAAATCTAGCAGCTGTACGTACACAGTCGATAGCTACGTTACCACCACCGACAACAACTACATTGCCATCCATCTTCTGGCTCTGATCCTCAAGTGCCTTGTGAAGGAATGTAACAGCGATGTCGATACCGTTCTTTGCATCTGTTCCTGGAATTGGTGGAATCTTTCCGCCCTGGCATCCAATTGCAACATAGAATGCCTTGTAGCCCTGAGCACGAAGCTCATCAAGAGTGATGTCCTTACCAACTTCAACGTTGCACTTAATCTCAACACCAAGCTGACGGATAACGTCGATTTCTGCCTCAACAACATCCTTCTCAAGCTTCCATGTTGGAATACCCCATGTGAGCATACCACCTGGACGACTGTTCTTCTCGAATACTGTTGGCTTGTAACCCTTTGTTGCAAGGTAGTAAGCGCAAGAAAGACCTGCAGGACCTGCACCAATGATAGCAATCTTGTCATCCCACTGTGTTAAGCGGTTTGAAGGGATATCGATTGGTGGAATGTATCTTGTCTCAGCGTGAAGATCGCGCTCAGCAATAAACTTCTTAATATCGTCGATAGCAACAGGAGCATCGATTGTACCACGAGTACAAGCAGCCTCACATCTCTTGTTACATACACGACCGCAGATAGCTGGGAAAGGGTTGTCCTTCTTGATAAGGGCAAGAGCATCCTCATATCTGCCTTCCTTAGCCATATTTACATAACCCTGAACAGAAACGTGAGCAGGACAAGCTACCTTACATGGAGCTGTACCAGTCTCGTAGCAGTTCTTACGGTTGTTATCACGATAATCCTCGTCATATTTATCCTTGCCCCAGTGAACTCTGTCTGGAAGAACTACCTTTGGATACTCTACCTGTGAGCCGTCCTTCTTGCAAAGCTTCTGACCAAGCTTAACTGCACCAGCTGGGCAGTACTCAACACACTTACCACAAGCTACACACTTCTCTGCCTCAACGTGTGCTGTGTAAGCTGAACGTGACATGTTAGGAGTGTTGAAAAGCTGTGATGTACGAAGGGCGTTACAAATGTTTACGTTACAGTTGCAAAGACCAAAGATCTTGTTCTCACCATCGATGTTTGTGATCTGGTGAACGTAACCAAGTGTCTCAGCACGCTCAACGATACGCATAGCCTCTTCGTATGTGATATCGTGACCCTTACCAGTCTCACGGCAGTAATCTGCGAAATCACCCAGACCGATACACCAATTCATCTCATCATCACCGCAGCCTTCTTCAAGGCAGGCACGTGATACACGGCATGAACACTGACCTACACCGATGTGGCCTTCGTATTTCTTGAGCCAATATGAAATCTGCTCAAGGTCAAGCTTCTCATTTTCGAACTCGATAGCCTTCTCTACAGGAATAACGTGCATACCTACACCAGCACCTCCTGGTGGGATAAGGTGTGTAAGTCCATCAAGTGGTAAATATGTCATTCTCTCAAAGAATGATGCAACAGCTGGGTGCTGCTTTAATCTATTGTTTGAACGCTCACCTGGAACTGACTCTTCCATGTTGAAAAGCTCTGCAGAACCTGGAACGAAGATAGGAAGTGTGTATCTTCTCTCTGACTGTGGAGCTGTACGTCCGTTGTGATCGTAGTGATTGCCATAATCGTACTCTAAAAGACCGATGTATGACATATCATCAAGAAGCTTCTGGAAAGCCTCCTTATCCTTTGCCTTCTCAGGATTCATTTTGCAAAGTTCATCAAATGTATAGTGATGGCGAACCTTCATTGTAAGGCCAACTTCAGCCATCTCCTCTGTTACGATTTCTGCAAGACCCCAGTACTCTGGATCCTCAACCTTTACACCAAACATCTTGTGTGGCATAACGTCTGTAATCTTTCTTCCAAGCTCGATAATCTTCTTGCTTGGCTCCTTATCCCCCATGTGTGGTGGGATAATTGCTTTACTCATTTCTGGCATTTCCTTATACTCCCTTTCTTTCCTTAAAATGAAGTTCACGAAGGCCCTCAACCTCATCGCAAATCTTCTGTAATGAACAGCTTCCGCAGTCCATCGTTACATTCTTGAAGATATGATCTATGGTGCCAGTGATATCTTCAAGATGCTTTGCCCGCTCCGAAAGTGATTTGTAATCGAAATTCGGATCAGTTATAAATATGAGCTTTACAGCTTCGATATTTTGATTTTCATGGTAGGTGTCTAAAAATAGCTTTCCTACCTGGGCGAAACCGAGACCTTCTTTGATGGCCTCAGCAGAAACTCGAACCGGCTCTCTACCACCCTTGGCAGAGATACGAGTCATGTAGCCCTTTGGATTAATGTGATATCTCACATATTCAATTTTTCTAATAGCATTATAAAGTGCGTTGCCATCACCCATGTTTGCATCATCCACACGAACAATTGAAATTCTGGCATATGGCTGGTCAGCCTTGATGTCCTTCAAATCTGGACCAATCAAAATGACCTCATCCGCTGGAACAAATTCACTGTTGCTTGTGACACCCATGGCACTGACTGCAGGATAAGTTCCTCCTCCAAGCTCAAAAGCCATATCTGCACGAAGGATGAGATTATGGTCTCCCACATCCTCCCAATTCGTATTTACGATATCAAGCTTTCGGGCTTCAGAGAAATCAACTGAATCCAACAACGACTTTATACTTTCGTCATATAACTTCATTTGACTTTTTAAATCTTTCTATCTCTCTTAATCTTATCGTAGTGCTTCGCAATAAGCGGCTGAATTGCGCTTGTAAGCTTCATATCCAAATTGAAGAAGTATACAATCAGCGATAACACGAATAAGCATACAAATACGATTGCAATTATTAAAAGTACTTTCAACATAATAAACTCCTTAACTGGCGGATTACATTCCTTTTTGACGTGCGAACTCGGCTGCGCCAAGTGCACCCATAAGCTGTGGGTCAATTGGAAGTTCTGTAACCTTGAGCTTGAGAACCTGCTCAATTGCAGCCTTAAGACCTGCATTCTTTGCACAACCACCAGTAAGTGTGATGTGGTCTACAGCACCAGCCTTTTTTGACATTACAAAGCAACGCTTAGCAACTGAAAGCTCAATACCTGCTGCGATTTCATCCATAGGCTTACCTTCACCTACAAGTGAGATAACCTCTGACTCAGCAAATACTGTACACTGAGCTGTGATTGGAATAACATTCTTTGCCTTAAGTGAAAGGCATGAGAACTCGTCTAAATCCATTTCAAATGCTCTTGCCATTGCCTCGAAGAAACGGCCTGTACCGGCAGCACACTTATCATTCATGGCAAAGTTAAGAACTGTACCATCAGTATCAACTGCGATACCCTTAACATCCTGTCCACCGATATCGATAATAGCCTTTACGCTCGGGTCAGCTACGTGAACACCCATAGCGTGGCAGCTAATCTCTGAAATGTTCTCATCTGCAAATGGAACCTTGTTACGACCATAACCAGTACCTACAAGGTAAGTTAAGTCCTGGGCACTATTTAAATCTGGAACCTGAGCCACTGCCTGGTCAAGGGCATCCTGGCATGAGAGCACTGCATTGATGCGGCTCTTGAGGGTAACGTCTGCTACCATCTTTCCATTCTCATCAATAATGACACATTTAGTATAAGTACTACCTGAGTCACAACCACCAAAATATCTCATTTTTCTATTCTCCTAGTCCGTCTACAATTTGTGCTGCCTGTATCTCTTCCGGAGACACGCTTTCGCTCTTGTCGCGCTCATTACGTTACGTAATAAGCTGCTTCGCACCTTATAAGTAACGATGGTGCTTAAAGGTCTCCTTGAAGAAATACAGTCACCCCAAATTTTCGACTCGTCTAAATAATTTAAAATACGTATTTACCACAAGTTAGTATCATCGTAGTCCTCTAATGAAGGATCGAGAGGCTCTTCGCGGAGGACGCTGCGCATGTAGCGGTTTACGTCTTGGCGAAGGTTCTTACGTGGAATGACGCGTGGGTCGTAGAGGTCATGATTAACCCATACGAGTTTGATGCCATGCTCACGAGCCTGCTGCTCGAACATACCGTGCATACCATCAAGGGCCTTGCAGGCAATGTGCTCCCAAAGGATAACCATGTCTGCACAGAACTCCTCACAATATCTCCAAAGATCGTCAAGAAGAACCTCATAACCACCATGAGTACGGTTTCTCATAATCATGTTTTCATACTGATGTGCCATATCGTAAATAGCCTGTTCCTTATCATCCTCTGAAATCGGATCAAGAGAAACCATTGTAAGCATATCAAACATTGGAAGAATTCCCCAACAGTTCATAAGCCATGCAACGAAATCTGTGTAGAACTGAGACTGAACTCCCCAAATTACCGCACGATGACGGTATTCCTTAGCGAGCATGTTCTTGTTCTTGTAGGCTTCTGTAGCCATCTTTGTAATCTTTTTATCAAGAGTGGCAAAGGCTGGAACCTTTCCTGCGATTGCCATGTACTCTGTCTCACGATAGAGCAAAATATTATTACCAACAACCTGTGGATAATCTGTCTTTGTGATTTCAAGCCACTCAGAACACTCTCTTGCACCGATGTTGATTCGCTTAGCACACTCGAAATAGTAATCCCAGTCGAACTTCTCGCCTGTCTGTTCCTCGATGAACTTGATAGCATTTCTAACTTCCTGGGCAGCATATTCCTGAACACCAGGCTCAGTGTGACGAAGTGGTGTAGCAAGCTGATGAACCGGAATTCCATTACGCTCCAGTGCTCTTGAAATAACACCATTTCCCATAAGTGAACCATCACAGGTAGTGTTACACTGAACAGCACACTTACCAAAGATTGGCATATCACCATCGATACAAATACCAGCCTCAGATGCTGGCATTGGACAAACATCACCAGGCATACCACATTCCTGAACTACATCAAGATAGTGTGTCATGGCATCTCCCTGAAGGAGTACGCAAACGTAACAGCTTGCTGTCTCCCAGCTGAGTCCCTCAAGATTTGGGAATCCACACATGATGTTTGTCATTTCGTTTTCATCCATAAGGACTACATGCTTTGAAGCCTCTGGGCTGGCGCCAAGGTTCTGGTCCATTGAGAAAATCTTGGTCAAAAGCTTCGCAACATCGCTTGCAACCAAATCATATTCCTCACGGCAGATGCGAAGCTGTGTTCCACGAAGTCCCATGGAATGCTTATCAATCATCATTGGAACTGCCAAATAATTCTGCATCCAACGATATCTGAAGAAGCCCTTTACGTTCTTTGGGTGGAGCATGAATTTACCAAGCATGGCCATAATGCCCAGCCATCTGGTGTAATCGTACCAAGTGTCCCTGATACCTCTCCACTCTCTATGTTTAAATACTTTTTTGTCACCACTATAAAGCTTCCCTAGTTGAGAGCTTCCAATTGCTTTCCCCACTCTTGATTCCTCCTTGGATTTTCTTAATTTCGATACTCTCCACGAAGGCTTGAACGCGGGTACGAATCTGTCCCGAATTGCCTACTGCATAAGGTCTATCGATTGTAAGAACTGGGTAACCATACTCCTCACGAAGCACATGGCTTCCCACCATTCTCTCATATGCCCATGGATCACAGAACTTCATCTGTTCGTAGATGATTCCATCGGCCTTATATTTCTTTGCGATTTCATCTACGTACTCACGTCTTCTATTCATCTTAGGTGTATCCATATGACGTGGGCACATGCATGTCATCATGTAATGACGGCAAATCTGAGTGAGAACATCCTCATCATCATTAAGGATGATTTCCTCGCGGCCTGGTAATGAACCGAAGCAGAATCTGTCGGCGCATACGTAAGCACCTGAATCCTCGATAAGCTTAATCATATCGATATCGTCAATCTCTGAACCAACCACTGCAACTCTTGCACGATATGGCCACTTCTCATCTGGCTGGCGATTCTTAACTTCCTCAAGTGTCTCCTCAAGCTTCTCTAGGAGAAGGTCCTGTGGACACACATAAGTACACATAGTAATAATATGGAATTCATACCCTGTGATACGAGGCTTTTCTTCCTTACGGAAGTTTCCAAGCTCAGTAATGATGCGGCAGATTTTATTATGCTCTTCCACTGATTTTCTGAGTGCTTCATCACTAATATCAATGCCAAACTTTTCATGTAATGGCGTAAGAATCTTTTCCTTGCACTGACTAACATAGAGGTTAAGGCCATTATCATCTGCTTTCATTGGAACCTCTAAGTACTTATAAAAGAAATGTTCCTTCTCATTGATTTTCAAAAGCTCCATGTTCTCAACGCAACGGTTGATCATGGTGCAGCCATCTGGAGCCATAAGACAATCTAAAAACTGATAACCACCTTCGATGGCACGCTCAAGCAATGCTCGCGAATACTCGCAAAGCAAACTGGTAAGGTAATAGGTTCCCATTTCCATAGAACCTGTGCGTGGTGCACGAAGTCTAACAGTAAATGCATTGCCAAGGTTCATGAGAACCTCAGGAATCTGATAGCACACTGAACCCACACAAATTCTGCCATCAGCCTGAGCTTGTCTAACCAGCTCATTGTCAGCATCCATGAGAAGATTCTCAAAATAATAAAGATGCTTTAAATCCTTCATTTTTATAATTCTCCCTAGTCCGCCTAGCGCAAGCTAGACATATACATTCCAGAGACGCGCTTTCGCTCTTGCGGTGCTCATTGCCCTACATAAGATGCCAGTAAACTGCCATCTAAGTAGGGATGGCACCTAAAGGTCTCTTTGAATGTATATATCTATCTTTTGCTTGGCTCAATATAAATATTAAATTACTCCCATCTTCTCCAATGAGCTACGTAAACCTGTTACGATTGGTGCTTCGCTTGGGATATAGAATACGGATTCTCCTTTGAGATCACGCTCTGTAAGATTTGCGTCTGCAGGAATCCATCCTAAAAGTGGAATATCCGCTAAATCCATGTACTGCAAAACATCCTCGGAAGGCACGCGATTCACAACCACACCGATTTTGTCATACATTACAAGATTGTCTGCCACTTCCTTGATAGTCTTTACAACGCCACAGCCCTTCTTACTAGAATCTGTGATAAGAACAAGGTGAGTAACCTTTTCCATGACGCGGCGATTAATCTGCTCGATTCCAGCCTCGCCGTCGATGACTATATAGTCGAAATTATCGGCCACCTGTGCAATGACCTCTTTAAGATATGTGTTAATCTTGCAGTAGCAACCAGCTGCCTCTGGGCGTCCGATCGCAATAAAAGAAAAGCCATCCATCTCAACCATAGCATCGAAGATACGATATCTTGCTTCACCAAGGACCTCAACGGTTGCCTTAGCATCTCCGTTTTCAGCGGCCTCAACAGCTTCCTTACGAATGTCATCGAGAGTAAGCTCTGGCTCAACGCCAAGTGCTGTAGATAAACCAACAGCTGGATCCGCATCAATTGCTAAGATTTTCTTGTCAGGATAAGCTTCCACTAACAACTTGACCATCACCGATGCAAGCGAAGTTTTACCTACTCCACCTTTACCAGCAACAGCCAACACTATAGGCTTTTTTCCCATTTTAATTATTTCTCCCTTTAATAGAACTACTACATATTGATAAAAATTTATCAATTATTGCCATTCCATTCTAGCATAGAAGCATTCCAAAAAAAAGGATTAAAAAAGGCCGCAGGCATTTTTGGTTGAATAAACAAAAACACCTGTGGCGTAAATATCAAAGTGCACAATTCTATTCCTCTACGTGCAGCTTTTTGTTCATGTACGTGATGAGCATCTCGAGGCCTGCCTCATTCTCTCCACCACGAGGGATGATGATGTCAGCATGCTTCTTAGATGGCTCTACAAATTCCTCGTGCATAGGCTTAACAGTCTTTGAGTACTGATCAATGATTGACTCAATGCTTCGACCTCTTTCAATCATATCGCGCTTGATACGGCGCATGAGGCGCTCGTCAGCATCAGTATCAACAAAAATCTTGATATCCATCAAGTCGCGGAGCTCCTTATTCTCAAGAATAAGAATACCTTCCATGACAATAACAGTCTTTGGCTCAATGTGGACAGTCTCATTAGAACGGTTGTGGTTTACATAATCATAAACAGGCATATCGATAGCATAGCCCTTAATGAGCTTTCTCACATCCTCTGCCATTCTGTCAGATTCAAAGGAATCTGGATGGTCGTAATTCAGCTGGCTACGCTCCTCATAGGTCATCTCTGGATGAGCCTTGTAGTAAGAGTCATGGCTAATAACCGCAATGTCCTCTCCAAAAAAATCCTGTAACTTGTTGATGATTGTAGTCTTGCCTGATGCAGAACCTCCTGCAACACCAAGAACGCAAATTTTCTCTGACATAATTATAAATACTCCTTATGGTTTGAAACGTTTGAACCCCTCGCCATACACTGCCTTTGATTCCATTATGACAATAAATGCGTCCACGTCAATCTTTTTTGCAACACGATTGACCTGATACATCTGCTTGTCTGAGCAGGCACACATCAGAACCTGTCTCTCGTCGCCCTTGTATCCACCCTTTGCAGTGAAAATAGTTGTACCGCGCTCAACAGCCTTGTCGATTGCATCTGCAATAGCCTCTGCCTTGTTGGTGACAATCATACACATCATACCTGCATCTGCAGAAATCATCACCTTGTCCACCACAAGTGAACCAATATAGCTGATTACAAAACCATAGCAAAGCGCTTCAAAGGAATGGGCATAAGCAATTGTATCGATAACAATAATCACTGTATCCACTATGAAGAAGATTCTTCCCAGTGACATATGTGGATGCTTAGCCTTGATAATCATCATGATGAAGTCTGCTCCACCTGTTGATGAATTGCGCATATAAACAAGCGCATATCCAAGGCCTGTAAATACACCAACAACAAGTGCATTTAAAAGCAAATTCCCTACCTCCACTTTAGGAATAAGAGGTGCAACATAATCCATCATGACTGTGCCAATTGCCATAGTCTTGAAGGATTTCAGCAGGAATTTCTTGCCAAGTACCTTGTAGGCCCACACAATAAGTGGAATGTTCATGATGATTGTAGCGATACCGATTTTCCATCCCCAGTACTGATAGAAAATCATAGCGATACCAGTCAGTCCTGTCAATGGGAATTTTGCATCGGCTGCAAAATTATACAAAGCGATACCAATGCATAAGCCTGACAAGGCATCCATTAAAACATCAATTAAAAGCTCTTTTCGTCTCTCAGCTGACATATATTCCCCCTAGTCCGCCAGTCAAGCCAACAAGCCCCAACTTTTCTGACCAGTTTGTTACAGCTACAAGCCTTAGATACTCTTTGCCGAACTACATGTTCTTGCAAAGAGCACTAAGAGCTTGCTGCTTACAAACTGACTTTAACTATTCCTGCTTGTTGCCTTCTGGCTCCTAAAATATTTTAGTCATTTGCAAATCGCTTTACGATTCCGTGAAGCACTTTAACGACTGTATCCATGCCCTCGGCTGTGATGTGCTCCATTGGGCCGTGGAAATTATATCCACCTGTACCAAGGTTTGGACAAGGAAGACCCATAAATGAAAGACGTGCTCCATCTGTGCCGCCACGGATTGCAACAGCCTTTGGATTTTCTCCTGCATCCTTTAATGCATCGAAAGCATAATCTATTAAGAACATATGAGGCTTAATCATCTCAAGCATGTTCTGGTACTGATCCTTGATATTAAGCTCGCATGTGCCTTCGCCATACTTCTGATTGATGATGTTTGAAGCGTGCTCCATAATCTTTTTCTTGTAAGCAAACTTCTCTTCATCGTGATCACGAATAATATATGAAAGTGTAGCCTCAGCAACATCACCAGACATATCTGTAAGATGGAAGAATCCCTGATAACCCTCTGTCTGTGATGGCACCTCTGAAGGTGGAAGGAGTGCATTAAACTCCATAGCAACAAGTGCTGCATTTACCATAATGTCCTTTGCATCACCTGGGTGGATATTTACTCCGTTAAACTTAACCTCAGCGGCTGCTGCATTAAAGTTCTCATACTCAACTGCATTTTCTTCGCCACCGTCTACAGTATATGCGAAGTCAGCTCCAAAGTGCTCAACATCAAAGTGGTCTGCACCAGCGCCTATTTCCTCATCAGGTGTGAAGCCGATACAGATTTTACCGTGAGGCTGATTACTCTTAAGAATCTCCTCAACAAAAGTCATAATCTCAGCGATTCCAGCCTTATCATCTGCACCAAGAAGAGTTGTACCATCTGTATGAATAAGTGTGCGTCCCTTTAATGTCTTAAGGTGTGGGAAATCCGCCACCTTTATAACACGACCTGATGTTCCAAGGACAACATCCTCACCATTATAATTCTCTTCAATTATCGCATTTACGTTTTCGCCGCAAAAATCCGGTGCAGTGTCCATGTGTGCGATAAAGCCTACAACCTTCTTGTCCTCGTAGCCTGCTGTTGCAGGGATAGTTCCATAGACATAGCACTTGTCATCAACATGTGCATCCTCTACACCAAGACCCTTGAGCTCCTCAACAAGAAGCTTTGCCAAATCAAACTGGCGGGCTGTAGAAGGCACTGAAGTGCTATCCTCATCACTTGTAGTAAAAACCTTTACATAATTTAATAATCTTTCGTATGCTCTCATTTTATTCTCCATAAAAATAGGGCCCGCTATCGGAGCCCTATAATACTTTTTTCATACATAATCGGGAAAGCAAGGCCCATGAATAATTGCCTTCGGCAATGGGCCTGCTGTGGCAGACAGGCAACTCCCACAAGTGGGCCCCTCCTGCCTGCTAGTTACTGGTTAATCATGAAGTCTAACAATCTCTTTGAATCCTCAGGCTCATATGCGATAAGTTCAAGCTCAGGAATGATGCTTGAATCTGCCTGGAAGATATTTGCAAGAGAAACAAACTGCGAAAGCTTAGACTTAAGATTTAATCTGTCGCCTTCGTTTGTAACAAGCTCAACTGTTCCAACACAGCTATCAATTACCTTAAAGAATGCTTCTGTGTCCTTAATATTAGTAATCTTCATATGAACCTCCTTATACGTTGAATCTGAAAGTGATTACATCTCCATCACTTACAATATACTCCTTACCTTCCATACGAACAAGTCCCTTTTCCTTGGCAGCAGCCATAGAACCGTTTGCCATAAGGTCATCGTAGCTAACTACTTCTGCCTTGATGAATCCACGCTCGAAATCTGTGTGAATCTTTCCAGCAGCCTGTGGAGCCTTTGTTCCCTTCTTGATTGTCCAAGCACGTGTCTCGTCCTCTCCAGATGTAAGGTAAGAGATAAGACCAAGAAGTCTGTAAGATGCAGTGATAAGCTTATCAAGACCTGACTCAGAAAGACCCATAGCCTCTAAGAACTCCTGCTTCTCTTCCTCTGACTCAAGCTCTGAAATCTCCTGCTCAATCTGAGCTGAGATTACGAATACCTCAGAACCTTCCTTTGCAGCATACTCACGAACAGCCTGTACGTTCTTATTATTAGCGCCATCATCTGCAAGGTCCTCGTCCTCAACATTTGCAGCATAGATAACTGGCTTAGCTGTAAGAAGGTTGTACTCCTTGAAGTAGCCTTCCTCATCCTCATCGTTAAGCTCGAAGGTCTTTGCCATATTTCCAGCTTCCATGTGATCTAAAAGACGCTTCTGCATAGCAGCTTCCTTCTGAAGTGTCTTATCCATACGAGCGCTTCTCTCTGTCTTAGAGTAACGACGCTCCATAACTTCCATATCTGCAAAAAGAAGCTCAAGGTTGATTGTCTCGATATCTCTGAGCGAATCAATAGAACCATCAACGTGAACTACGTTTGCATCCTCAAAACAACGTACAACGTGAACGATTGCATCTACCTCACGGATGTTTGCAAGGAACTGGTTTCCAAGTCCCTCACCCTTTGAAGCGCCCTTTACAAGACCAGCGATATCAACGAACTCGATTGTAGCTGGAACTGTCTTCTTTGAATTGTACATCTTTGTGAGTACATCAAGACGCTTATCAGGAACTGATACAACACCAACGTTTGGGTCGATTGTAGCAAATGGATAGTTTGCTGCAAGTGCTCCTGCCTTTGTAAGTGAATTAAAAAGTGTCGATTTTCCGACATTAGGCAATCCAACAATGCCAAGCTTCATAGTAATATATCTCCTTCTATATATAAATATTCTTGCGTATTTAAAATTTAGTCTAAATCCTATGTATATTACCACATTTCTATTTATTTCTCCACCCTGGGTATTTTTTTAGTTTCGGGCAGTGCTGGTGGCATTTTTTTCTTTTGCACTGCCCGCTTCTCTTCTTTTGGGCAGTGCTACATTCATTTTTGCTTCTAGCACTGCTCATCTCTCTTCTCCTGGGCAGTGCTGCATTCATTTTTCTGTCTAGCACTGCTCATTTCTCTTCTCCCGAGCAGTACTGCAAGCATTTTCTTCTCTAGCACTGCCCATTTCTCTTCTCCCGAGCAGTACTGCAAGCATTTTTCTTCCTAGTACTGCTCATTTCTCTTCTCCAGAGCAGTACTGCAAGCATTTTTCTTCCTAGTACTGCTCATCTCTCTTCTCTAGGGCAGTACTGCAAGCATTTTCTTCTCTAGTACTGCTCATCTCTCTTCTCCAGGGCAGTACTGCAAGCATTTTCTTCTCTAGTACTGCTCATCTCTCTTCTCCAGGGCAGTACTGCAAGCATTTTCTTCTCTAGTACTGCCTGGACCCACAAAACTCTTCACAAAAAAGCAGCTATCTCAATTTGAGATAACTGCTCTATGTTACGTTCAATATTCAATTAGATCGACTAATTGGAAATTATCAATTTCTAATCTTTCTAACATTTCGATTCATCAAATGTCTACCGAGATTTCTGTATGCAAAAGCTTTGAGTGCTGTCATTTCCTGATGATGCTCTTTTAACAACTCATCTGGGCAATCATATATCCCGAAGTCTTGGTTTATACCTTCACTCTGTATGTAAGTATTATTCCTATCAAAGTCAATTACAGGATTTCTGAAATCTGTTACAGCCACACCATAACCGCAAAAAGCACCGCTACAATCAAGATTCATCTCTTGTAATTTTTCTAAATACGCTCTATCTAAAATAAATGCTTCTAGTTCATACCATATTCCTTCAAAATATACTTCTACCCAGCTATGGAAAATATTCTGAGGTGCATTTCTATATACGAATCCTGTCATAGCGCCTTCCTGTAATTTTTTGTCAATGGTAAATCCATGCACACGACACGGAATTCCACAACTCCTGAGCAGCGCCATAAATAGAGTCCCTTTTGTATTGCACTGACCATAACCATCAGCCAATACTTTAGAAGCAGGAATACAATCATCTATATTATAACCAAAGAGAATTTCATCCCTTATATAATTATATATGGCTTTCAACCGCTGGTATTCATCTAGATTTCTCCAACCCCGTTTTTCAATTAACTCTTGAATACTTTTATTGGAATAATCTAACATCTGTGTTTCTCGCAAGTACTGTTCCATTATGTCCTCCCACAAATTTGAAGTTATACCACTGTATATCCTTCAGCAGCCAATACGTTCAATGCACGCTCAAAATTTTCTTCTTTTACAAGAATATAATCTGTGTTATATGTCGATACTGCAAAGATTCCAATTTTGTGCTCTGCAAGAATACCTGAAAGTTTTGACAAAATTCCAATTAATGAAAAATCAAGAACTCCTTGAATGCGAAAACCTCGCCATCCATCATCTCGTTCCACCGTATTTATAGGAGTATCTTCTGTTTTACAAACTAACGATACCTCTTCATCTGTCTTACCAATAAAATAAAAATCCGACTCTAAATTGATACTTGATACCTCAGTTACCTTACAGACTGTTAGTTTGCAATCTATTCTCTTCAGTTCCATCCATGTTCTCCCATACAAATTGGATTTGCTTATTTCTTTTTCTTTGGAGCAGGCAATTCATCAACCATAGAATTCAAAAGCTTATTCAAGAAATCTTTGTTATCTATGTCATCAACCAAAAGCATTTCCTTGGCTCCCTCATAGGGTGTTTCATATTGAGCGTTAGCCATCATCTGTTTTGCAGATTTAGTTGGTTTTACAAGAAATCTATCATCATAGATTCCGCCGATAATCTTACCCTGATAATAAATGATATATTCCCCCATCATTGCCTTGTATGAAATTTCATCAAGTGATGATAGCTGTTCTAAAATGAATTCCAAATAATCTTTACTTGAAGACATATAAAACCTCCTTCTCAACAAACCTGCTAATATTTTTCAAAACATGCTTTGACAATTGGCTCTATCGTGATTAAATCCACAAAATCCACCTGTTTATTATAGGTTTCTATCATTGCCCTTACTTCAGAAGTTTTCTTGTCTTCTGGCAGTGTTACAGCTTTTTTATATAACATTCCCATCATGGTTTTGTGCTTAAATCCTAGCTTTGAATAATCTATTCCACCTCTCAAATGGAAAATAGAAGCTCTATCATATACTTCTGTTGGCAGTTGATTCTTCATGCCCTTCTTTATCGTGTCCGTATTCGTCTTGTCTGTTGGATCTGCAAGTCCCACAGTAGCAATTACTATCGTATGCCCATTGCTATCCTTCATGCCTTTAAATGTCTTTTTCATCCCCAGTACTCCGCCAGCATATAATGCACCAACATAAATAATTGTATCGTATAAATTGACGTCTGCCACTTCCTCATATGATTTCAACTCAAATCCAAGACGATTTGATAATTCTTCAGCATATCGCTTTGCTGTACCATATTGAGAACCATATATTACTATATTCATATTATCTACTCCCCGAGAAATTCGAAGTTGTCTTATTCGACTAAACCTCCATGAAAAACACATTCATAGATTTCATTGCCTTTATAACTAATGATTTCTTTTCCCTGGAACCAGTCAAACGAGCCATCTACATCACAATGATATGTGTAATCACCTTTAGTATAATCTGCTGGTCCTCGGAATGGCTTTTCTTCTGGAACTAGAAGTAGCGCTTCTTTCAAAAAATCTCCACTGAAATTGGCACCAATAACTCTACCAATATAGTTCATGCTCCAATAAGGAACATCTTTAATCCAAAGAGCCTCTTCTCCAGCAAATTTGCCAGTTCCTATATATGTATCGTAATACATATAATCTCCATCTTCATAAATCAAATCATGCGATTTTATCCTTGATGAAGTTGTCTCAGCACCTTTGCCTGCATAAGTAGCCTTCTTAGCTGTTATTAAAAAATCTAGTAAATTCTTGTCCATAATTCCCCCACAAATGCCGATTTTTATGATTCAATTTCAATATTAAATACTACAGTCTCTCCACAATCAATACACTGATAAGGTCCATTTTTTAAATTGCCCCCTCTTCTAAAAGCATAAATGAAAGGATTATTGCCTGCATTGCAACCATGCAAACATTATCACTGTTATCTTTATCAAGGTCACTGCCTATAAAACGAATAACATCTCCAACTTTGTACTTTGGACAATGACTTTCTACTACTGTAACCTTTACCTTGTTATCTGTATAACCCACTTCAAGCCTCCTATAAATTGCGATTTATGCGACTGTCGTCTCTTCACGAAAGATTACCGATACATGAGTAATCTTGTTTTCGGGATCTGGGTATTCCTTCTCGAAATGCATACCTATAGATTCTGCAGTCTTATAAGAACCGACATTTGTATATTTGCAATATGAATAGAGTGCAGGGTAATCCGTGTTTGCAAACGCCCAATCTCGTACAGCAGTTGCTGCTTCCTTAGCATAACCTTTTCGCTGATGATCTGCGCGGATATGATAACCAATCTCAGGGAGCATCTTCCCCTCAATATTCTGAAGTGTCAATCCACAGTCACCAATCATCTCTCTAGTATCTTTCAAACATACAGCCCAGAGCCCAAAACCATTCTCATGATATCGGTTCATATTTCTTTCAATCCAATCATTGACTCTTTTCTCGTCAAAGGTATATGGATAATGCTGCATGATGTCTCTATCGGCAAGGACTTTGTATAGTGCCTCGAAATCATCAGTATTCATTTCCCTAAGAAACAATCTCTCTGTTTCCAAAATAATTTTTCGTTCCATATTATGTCCCTCCTATTGTAGCTAAATTATTTTATGTTTAATTATACAGAATCCTCATCCAGCAAGGAATACACAATTCAAAAGTGATAATAAAAAAGAACAGCTATCTCTTTCGAAATAACTGTCCTATGTAAAAAACCTAGGTGTTACTACCCCTCCTAGGTTTACCTATTATATTTGGCATGAAACGTTTCCAAATTGATTAATATGTGCCATTTTTTTGCCATTCATGTGCCATTTAAAACCACTTCACGTGATTTTACGTGACGATATGTAAGGAAGGAATTATATCTCCTTCTAAAAGTAATGATTTACTGTATTTTCAATATTTATGACACTTTTGGTCATAGCCTTTTGTATATTACCACATTTCTATTTATTTCTCTACCCTGGGCATTTTTTCTAGTTTCGGACAGTGCTGGTGGCGGTTTCTTCTTTTGCACTGCTCTTTTCTCTTCTCTGGGGCAGTGCTACATTCATTTTTGCTTCTAGTACTGCCCGTCTCTCTTCTCCAGGGCAGTACTGCAAGCATTTTTCTTCCTAGTACTGCTCATTTCTCTTCTCCAGAGCAGTACTGCAAGCATTTTTCTTCCTAGTACTGCTCATTTCTCTTCTCCAGAGCAGTACTGCAAGCATTTTTCTTCCTAGTACTGCTCATCTCTCTTCTCCAAGGCAGTACTGCAAGCATTTTTCTTCCTAGTACTGCCCGTCTCTCTTCTCCAGGGCAGTACTGCAAGCATTTTTCTTCCTAGTACTGCTCATTTCTCTTCTCCAGAGCAGTACTGCAAGCATATTTCTTCCTAGTACTGCTCATCTCTCTTCTCCAAGGCAGTACTGCAAGCTTTTTTCTTCCTAGTACTGCTCATCTCTCTTCTCCAGGGCAGTGCTGCAAGCATTTTTCTTCCTAGTACTGCTCATCTCTCTTCTCCAGGGCAGTACTGCAAGCATTTTCTTCTCTAGTACTGCCTGGACCCACAAAAGTCTTCACAAAAAAGCAGCTATCTCAATTTGAGATAACTGCTCTATGTTACGTTCAATATTCAATTAGAGGGTAATCAAGCTTGTTGAATTTTTCCTTTATAAGAGCTATACCCTAGAATTCATCTCCGCGAACAACCAGATTGTCACCTGTTTTAATATCGAAGATTTTTCTTGCCTTGGCGGGAATAACAATCTACCCCTTATCCCCAACTTTGACCATTCCAAAGATATGTTTTTCTTTCGGGGATACGCCTATCTTATCTGCGACATCCTCCTGTGACAGATTGCTATAGGTTTTTGATTTTCCTCAGAAAATCAAGAACCGGACATGGACCAATATTTTCTGAAAGAAAATATTGCTTGGCAAAGCCAAGTTCTTGTGGGCTTTTTCCTTAAGTAGCCCACAAGAAGTCATACTTTCTTAATTCAATAAGGTTGTCAGCAAAACTCATTCCTTCTTCTCCTTTTTTATCCCCAGAACGCACCATCTTAAGAAAGGTATGCGACTAATTATCTCATACAAAAGGTATGAGCCTGCGAAGGCTGCTATTGTAACCAGCAGGTATACGATGACAGGCGCAAGGGCTGGGCATAGTGTATGCAAATACCATCCGCTGACCGCTATCATCAGATAATGGAATACATATAATCCCCATGATTTTTTGCACATCCATTTTGAAAAAGCATTCTGGAAATTGCCCCATTTTTTCATGAAGGCAAGTATGCCAATTGTTCCAAACCATGCAAATACATTGCACATGATTGTATCTAGAACAACGTGATCGGCATAAGGCTGACCTATATAAAGAATTACAAAGGCTACACAGGATACTAGGGCGATGATGCTTAAAATCAGCCAATTTTTGCCAAGTCGTTCCATCACTTTGTCATGAGAAAATACAAAATAGCCGATTAAGAAGCCAAGCCCATAGATACCAAATCTGTACACCACTATCATCGGTGTATTAAGTATCTGCGCTGCGCCATATACAGGTATAACAAACAGCATAACTATCAAAAGATTGGCCTTCCCACAGATATTATATAATCTGTCTTTTTCAATCTTTCTAATAAGCACAAGAACTAGGCTGAAGAGCCATAGCATCTGAACGTACCACAAAACGCCGCAACCGCTGACTGCCATTATCAGGAAAAGAACCGGCTTTGGTACATTGTCCATGGTATCAAATGCACCGCCCATCAGCATGTTATAGTAGCCAAGAACCCATCCAAACACCAGAAGGCCGATTGTTGAAGGCACAAGAAATTTTCTCGTCCTTACTCTGATGAATTCCTTCTCTGTTCGCTTATTCAGTTCGTAGCGAGCTGACATGCCTGACACCACAAACAGGAGCAACATAAACCATGGATACACTATGTACTGATATGTATCCTGTGGCTGATGGTCACTGAATGGACCGATAATCCCATGCACAACTACGCCGTTGAATATGTAGATTACATGATATATGACAACTAGCACTACTGTTATCCAACGAACATTATCTAAGTATGTCTTTCTCATATTTCTACCACCTTTGCTAAATATTTTAACATTTTTCTTAATAGTAAAAAAGAAAGCTTCGCCTGTCTACCAAGCGAAGCTTACATATATTACTCTTTTTCGTTAGATTTAGTTGCGATTTCCAACTCACCTTCAAGCCCTTTGAATTCTCTCATGCGATGATCACCTTATATGCATTCCTCCTTCTGGGGCCGAGCTCTCTGAATGACTTTATCAATTCTAAACAGTGCTATAAGACTTTGCGTTGACGCCATTGATAATAATTCTTCCAAAACACAAGAATTTATAAATGTAGAACGCTCAATCCCGCATATTCTCGTTATCCATTGATAAAAATCTCAGATTTTAGAAAAAATTTATCAATCAATAGACGAAAGAACAAGGTTGATTAATCGTCTATTTATAAAGCCAGCTACCCAGCTTTGAATTTATCCAACAATGTAGAAAGTAGTTTTGCTAAATTCCCTCCGGAAAAGAAAATAGCCCCGGAGCGGCTCTATATGGAGTCACCCTGGGGCTATTATGTAGAGAAGATACGAATCAAAAATTATTAGTATGCTGTAAACTCATTCTGTTCTGCTACACATCCAATCTCTTCACAAGCCTTTTTTTCAGCTTCTGATATGGTGTAGAATACGCGTCCATTCTTGTCTTGAAGCTTGAACACTTCTCTACCAGCTACTACTGGTGCATACCAGCATATTCCTTCATCTCTCCAACCCTTTAATACATATTCTGATCGAAGATTAGCATCAGTTGTGTATATATGTTCTGAACCGCCTGTCATATCAAGAAGTCTGTAAACTGGCTTACCAGCCTTGTCAGATACATACCATGCAATTCCCTCATCTATCCAGCCTGAGGCCGTCTCATTTTTGAGAAGACTTGCTCTTTCAACTACATCTATTGTATAAAGGTGCTCACCTGTTAAAGTGTTGTACAATCTGTAAACAGGCACCGTCTTAGCATCTTTATTGTCTGATGAGCCACCTGATACAGGAGGAACATAATCTTCATCTATTATTGCAAGTACATAAGATGAAAATCCACTTGCATATACGAAAAGATAATTAGTCAGTTTGTCAAAGAAATACGTATTATCCTTATACTGGATTGGGTCTGTAGCCTTTTCATTAAGGGTTGTCAATGCCTCAGCCTTTGTTCCATGGAAACGGAATGCCTCAAGTCCCTTGGTAACAAGATCAGATAATTCTAATGCAATCTGAAGAACAGTGTTATTCTTTTCACCAATGTTCTCACTCTTAGATTGGCTGGTATCCTTATTTCCAAGAGCGTCCCAAACTGTGGTATTCTTCCAAAGATTCATCTCTAAAGCCTTACCAACCTTGAAGCCTGGACTAAGCATCTCTTTAATTGCTTCAACCTGAGGTGCAATTTCCTCTGACTCATTTTTTACTTCAAGCTTTACTTCAATATCCTTATTGCCAGTTGCAGAGTTCTTCTCTTCTTCTGTAAGGATATTACCAAGTCCCTCTACTGCTACCTTCGGTGCATTGTCTTCTACATCTACTATTGCAGAAACATTCAGTGAATAAAATATGATTTCTCTCTATTCACCAAGCGTCACGTTTATAAACCGTTTTGCCATCTCAGCATCTGGTGAGTTTTCCAAATAAACACCGTAAAGATCCCAGCTATATGCATCTGTGATAGGAATGGCACGGATATTATCATCCTTCGGGAATAGCTTTGGTGAAATTCCTACACCGATACCATTGCGAACCAAGCTATAAATAGTGGCGCCGTCTACAACCCTGGCTACTATATTAGGATGAAAGTCTTTCATGTGACATGCATTCATAAGATTTTGATAAATGTGATATTTTCTATTCATGGAAACAATCGGCTCATCTGTCAAATCAATAATGTTTATCTGCTCTCTGTCCCAAAATTTATGGCCTTTATACACATAAAGCACGATTTCCACAGACTTTATCAACTGACAAATCAAGCCTTGCACATTTGGTCTGCCTACGACCAGTCCACAGTCAATTACGCCATTTAAAACCTGCTCTAATACTATCTCGTTATCCTGTTCGTCCCAGTTAGCAACTATCTCAGGATTTGCTTTCATAAATCGATTAACCGCTGGAATGTCAATAGTTCTGATTACACCTGCTGAAAACCCAATTCTGAAGTGCTTTTCTCTTTTGACTAAGGAACCAATAGAAAAAAACATTTCATTAATATCCTTCAAAATCTCATGGGATTTCTCGTAATAGATTTTGCCTGCCTCAGTAGGCATAAAACCGTCCTTAGAACGCACAAAAAGCGGCATGCCGCACTCTTCCTCAAGGCTCTTGATTATTTTGCTAAGACCCTGTGGTGATAAGAAAAGCTTTCCGGCTGCCACCTGCAGATTCTTTTCCTCATATACAATTTGGAAGCATTTTAAATTTCTCATATTCATAAGTGGATTTTAATACAAAAAAGCCCGTCAGGCAAATCGGGCCTGACGGGATATATTAATGTTATTTGGGAGAAATGATTTTATTTTTATATAATTTAGGGGAGTTATATAAAAATGTTTTGGGGTTCGACGAGTATAATACTGTAAACCTACCCCAATATCCATCAACAAAAAGTTGATGGTATATAAACTTCTGGTTGATTATACTGCAAAATCAATCTTCTCACCTGTTTTAATCTCGTCATAAGGAACAGCCGTCCAGTCTATTCCACGAATCTTTTCTAAGAGCTCTTCTGCTGAAGATGCTTCGACAGTGGTGCGCTGTCTATACTCCTCATTCTTCTCATAGGATTTCTCATAAGCGCTTGCCTTTGTTTTTTTCTCCTCTGCCTTTGCCTCTTCCTTCTGCTTCTCTCTGTTGGCCTGGATTCGCTCTCTCTGTTTAGCTGAAGATTTCTCTAGCTCGGCAAAAAGCTTTATAGAACCGTCATCAGCAAGCTCAATTGTAATCTTGTTGATTCCTGTATCATCATCCAAATCACCCTTCTCAGCAAGCTCATCCATCAGTTTCTTGCTCATCTCAACAGCATCTTCCATCTGTTTCAGGCGCTCATTTCCATATTCTTCATCCTCTGCCATTTTTTCAAGCTCAGAGCTTGAAATCATAACAGATATTTCTTTATCACTTGCTGCTGCCAGGGCGTCCTGATCTTCCTTTGTATCAGCAATTATAAAATCGTAATCCTTATATTTCTCACGAAGGGTCTTCAGATACTCCTTGCCCTTATCAGAAAGCTTGCTCTCTGTACTCTCTGCCTTCTTGGTTTCAGTCTTTTTTACCTCTGAAGTCTCAGCCTTTTCTGCTGTCTTATTCTTCTTCAGTCTGTTTACATCATACTGATTGTAAAGACTGCTTAATCCGTTGATACCTACCATAGCTATACCTCCTTGTAATCCCATGGTCAAACCATTTATAGATTATGTTATTTGAGACATCATACTTCCCTGTATCTAGTCTTCGATTTTTATATCGGTCGTCGCAAAAAATACTTTACAGTTAATATAGCCAAAATACCTTCTATTCTTTTGGGCAAGTTATTGCTATACTATACTTAAACGTTTTAGAAAGGGTGGTTTTCTATTATGAAAAAAATCTTTGTAAATCAGGTTGGCTTTCTTCCAAAGGCTGAAAAGAAGGCTGTCCTCAACTTTAATGCTGATGAATTCACTGTAAAAGATTCTGATGGCAAAGAAGTATTAAAGGGTCAGACCAGCCACTTCGGCACAGATGAAATATCTGGTGAAGATACGTTTGTAGCCGATTTCAGCCAGCTTAGTCAGTCTGGAAAATATAAAGTTGTCGCAAACGATGCAACAAGTACTTCCTTCGAAATTTCTGAGAATGTTTACGACAAACTAATGCACGATATCTGCAAATGCTTCTACTATCTCAGATGCGGTGATGCACTTGATAAAAAATATGCTGGTGATTATTACCACGAGCCTTGTCACATGACAAAGGCCACTGTCTATGGTGAGGACGTTGAACCTGTTGATGTTTGTGGTGGCTGGCACGACGCTGGCGATTATGGCAGATACTCTACTGCAGGCGCTGTTGCTGTGGCACACCTTCTTTATGGCACTCGCTTGTTTAGGAATCTTTTGGATGTTGATTTCGAAATTCCTGAAGAAAAATGTGACAAGGGTGTCCTTCCAAACATCCTCGCAGAGGTTAAAGTAGAGCTTGATTTCCTTATGAAAATGCAGCGTGAAGACGGCAGCGTTTGGCACAAGGTAACCACCTTCAGCCACGCGCCATTCATTATGCCGGAGGATGACAAGGAAGAACTATTCCTTTTCCCAACCTCATCCCTTGCAACTGCTGATATTGCTGCGACCTTCGCTTTAGCCTATACAATCTACAAGGATTACGATACCGCATATGCGAATCTTCTATTAGAAAGAGCAAACAAGGCATACGAGTGGCTTGACCTCAATCCTGAAGCAAAGCTTTTCAAAAATGCAGAAGGCTCTAACACCGGAGAGTATCCAGAACCTGAGGATTTCTCAAACAGATTTTGGGCAGCCTGCTCAATGTACGAGGTAACAGGCGACAAAAAGTATTACGAAGACGCATGTGCTTTAATCCCTGCAATAAAGGCCCACGATAAGTCAGACACTCCAAAGGAATACCATGGAAATATTTTCACTTGCTTTGGTTGGGGCGATGTTGCTGGTTTCGGTTCCCTCTCTCTTATTCTAAAAGGCGAAAAAAATGAGCTTACTGAACTTGCCAGAGCAAGCTTTCTCGATGAAGCAAATCGCCTTTGCAAACATGCCATGACAAACGGATTTGGTCTTTGCATGCTTAAGGAAGACTTTATTTGGGGCAGCAACATGGAGCTTCTCAAATATATGATGGTTCTCACTGTTGCCAACAAACTTGAACCAAAAGCCGAATTCGTAAATACGATAACAGCCGGTCTGGATTATCTCCTTGGCTGCAACAGCATGGACACCAGCTACGTAACAGGAAGCGGTGAGAAAGCATTCAAGAACCCTCATCTTCGTCCAACAGCTGTGGATAATATCGAACAGCCTTGGCCAGGACTTGTTTCCGGCGGACCAAACATTGGCCTCCAGGATGAAAAGGCCCAGACCCTTCCAAAAGATTCTGCACCTATGAAATGCTACATTGACCACGTGGACTGCTATTCACTTAACGAAATAACCATTTACTGGAATTCACCTCTCGTCTTCGTAATGGCTGGACTTCTATAACCCTGCGGCTCCTTGATTTTTTCAAGGGGCCGCTATTGTTGTACCCATTTATATATGCTCATAGCCCAATGCCTCCTGCCGCAGCCTGCCCGCCCCCCACTGGCCACAGCCCAAGACGCCATGCCCCCTTCCCAGTTCTCATGCAGCATTTGAACAAAATGTTAGATTTTCTTAAGCTGCTAGTGGAGCTTTATGTGGGTGTCCTTCTATTGGTTTTGCACTTCGAAGCCACTGTATTACACAACACAGACACATTGAAGTCTAAATAAGCCCCTCTGCACAAAGCTTAGGATAATTGCATTCATACTCCATTCGCTAAGTGGAATTAAAAAAATGAGTTTTGTATGTATATGCACCGTGCTTTATGCAACATCGTGTTGCTGTCGCACTTGTGCCGCCGTCCCAATGTCATTTAGATAGCAAAAATACAAAAAATTTAGTATCATAAAAATCATGATGATTCAAAACATAATACAGCCAGTTCTCGGGTTTACGGTCAAAAATATTATTTTTGAAAAAGGCAAACAGACAGTCTGGGGAGACTGCCTACTGAAAGGTATTTAATTGTTTTGAGTTATCGGTAGGATAACGGTACAGCTGACTGGCGACGTATTATTCTTTTGAATTTACGTCCCGGTCGGACTGGTACTAAGAATCTGTTTATTAATTTCTCTAAATCCTTCACTACTCCAATTATGTAAAGACGTACAAACTTCTGTATCTGTGAGTGATTGAAGTTGTATGTATAAGTGTTGCTTGCACTTTCTCTTTTTGTTATGGAATTTGCGATACATGATGAAAAATTATATAGCGTCAATTTCCCATATATTTCCTGGATTAAGAAATCTGATTTTAACGAATGAATATGAACCATATTTCCCGCATATTTTAAGTACCGAAAGGCCGTTTCTTCACCCCATCTTAAGTTATAAAGTTCTTTTATTGTGTCTAATGAAAATACATCCCTAGGAAGATTAGTTACGATATATTCAGACACCCCAGACGAAAGAGGAAATTTTAAAACACGAAGTCTTAATAAATCCACTTTATCTTCGCCATACTCGATAAAATCATAACGGTATTCTTTTCTTATTAAATGATAGTTTTCATATTTACAATTTTTTCCATGGCGTATACGTCCGATATTTATAGTAAAATTCCCGTCAAAAAGACAATCCTCAACCACATGCTTGTCTTTACAGCAAAGGGCGAGAGCATCATTTTCCTTAATGCGAATCAAAAATAGTTGATTATTGTTAATTGCATGCGCAAAAATATTAAAAGTTGCATAACCTCGATCTGCAATGAAGATCCTTTTTTGTTCTGATAGTGAGCACTTATCTAAAAATTTACAGAAAGCATCTCTTTCATTCATTCCTTTCATCCCTTGAATTTCAATATCAAGAAAAAAGTTCTGGTCTTGAAGCGCTGACAACATTGGCAAATGATATATGCCGGTTGCCTCCATAACTATACGAATTTCTCCATCCAGCCGCTGAATCATTTGAATCAGATTCTTCAACTCACTCTCTGTGTGCATTACCTCAAATGGGCTTGCGACAATCTCTCCATAAGGTTTCAGTATACACACTGTACTTTTCTCCTTTGAAACATCAATACCTACGCTGATCATACATAACCTCCTATACTTGAATTAGTAATTGTTTACCACCCACACTTATTACCATTCATTTTAGTTGGTTACACGGGAGCTTATCCCTACCTGCTTAAGCGAATACTTATAATAAGGGGTTGGTTGACAGTTTTTGTTGCCGGATGTGATAATCCAAAAAGCGGCTCGCCATACCAATTACTCCCCTTATTATAAAAAAATAAGTGCAGATGTCAGAGTTAATTACTCTCTAACAACTACACTTTTATGGTACTAAATAGCGGCCCCACACTACACAGTGTAGAGCCGCAGGGTATACATTGTCCCACGTAGTATTACGAAATGTTCGGTTTCTTGGCATCGGTACTCCAGTACATACTTTTGAATTCTGTAGGAGTGCAGCCTTTCTGAAGCTTGAACATACGTATAAACGAAGATATTGAAGTGAAGCCACAATTAAGTGCTACATCAGTAACGGAAATGCCTGGCTCCACCAAAAGATCCTGTGCTTTTGCAATACGTTTTTGATTAACGTATTTGTAGAAGCTGGTGCCAGTGAACTGCTTGAAGAGTCGTTCAAAATAGAACTTGCTGAAGCCGCTCATGTCGGCGATATCATCAAGCTTCAAATCCTCTGAGCAGTGTGCGTTAATGTAGTCACAAATCTCCATAAATTTTGGAGCATACTCTTCTTTTACGATTGGATTGTAATTCGTATTTACGTTAGTGTTGGAGTAGTTGGTTCCAATTAAAACTAGCATCTTCAGGAGCTTGCTGTAGATATTCACCTCGGAAAATGGCTCGTTTGCCATATACTCCTCGCGGATATCGATGAGCATCTCTTTTACTATACCGTGAATCTCAGGATACTCTTCCTTTGTGATGACACAATATGGGGACATAATTGAAAACAGAACCTCCACATCCCTCATGAATCTAAGGGTGGTGGTGTTTGGCTGAAAAATAATTCGGCGACCTGTAGGCGGCGCAACGATAGAGTGCACACACCCTGGACAAATAATGCAGATATCCCCCTCCTGAAGCATTACTTCCCCATTTGAAAAAACCATTTTGTAAGTATTTTCCACTGGCATAATAATTTCAATTGCTGGGTGCCAGTGCATTGGATAGTCTTCGTACTGTGTATTATCATAAAGCTTCAAGCTAGTGCTCTGCTTATAGTTTACGGTCTCAAAAATCCCATCCAGGCTTTCGATCATAACATCCTTCTCCTTCCAGCCCCATCAAGGGCAATAATTGATAAAAACCTCCGTCTTCAATTCTTGCGCATATTCTGTAAATAATCAAGCTATTTTTGCAAAAATTCTCAACAATTTTATCCACATTTGTGCAACTTTACCCAATGCTCTGCAATTTGATAGTCAATATTATACAATACAACGTTATCAAGCCCTAACAAATTAGCAAGATTTAATAATCAACTAACAACAATTTAAATGAATGTGAACAAATTGTGTGCTAAATTAAATACAAGAGAAAAGTTAACAGACAAATGAAACAGATTTGACGTGTCTGTGGTTTGTCAATGTCAAAACTGAATAGGGGGAAGTTCATTTGTCTGATTCAACGGAGATGCTTTTAAATTGCCTCTGTTGAACAACCGTTAGAAGGAGGAGACATAATGAAAAAGAAATTGTTTGCGACTTTAATGTCAGCAATGATGGTTGCATCTTTATTTACAGGATGTGGCTCATCAGCAGGTTCATCTGATTCTGCTTCAAGCTCAGGCTCAGATGCATCAGCAGACGGTGTACAGGAGATTACCTGGATGTTCTGGGATGATCTTGATGCTACACAGGATCTTATCTCTCTTGGATACAAGGAGAATGTTGAAAGATTCAACAAAGATTACGAGGGCAAGTATCACGTTAACGTTGTTACAACAAACCTCGAAGAGTACTATGACAAGTTAAATGCATTGGTTGCTGCAGACCAGACACCTGATGTATTTATTGTTAGCCCAGGTCCACAGCTTACAGATTATGTAGCACCTGGTATCGCTGCTCCACTTGATGACTATCTTAACGATGGTTGGAAGGATACATTCACAAGTGATGCAGTATTTACACAGCAGACATACGACGGCAAGATTTACGCAGTACCTCTTAATACAGCTGCTGCTTGCTGCTTCTATAACACAGAGATGTTTGAAAAAGCTGGCGTTGAAGTTCCTACAAACTGGGATGAAATGCTTACAGCTTGCGACAAGCTTCAGGCTGCTGGCTACACACCAATCACAATCTCAGCTGGTACAGCATGGTGCCTTTCAATGGTAGCTGGTTACCTTTGTGAAGCTGAAGGCGTTGACCTTTCTAAGCTTGCAGATGGTTCTGCTTCATGGGAGGATGGAAAGCTTGAAGCTGCTGCAACAAAGCTTGTAGAGCTTTCAAAATACTTCCAGCCTACAGCTGCTGGTGATACAAACGACGTTGCTACAGCAAACTTCTACAACGAAGAAGCTGCAATCCTTATCCAGGGTTCATGGGCAATTGGTCAGATCAACGGTGAAAACCCAGACTTCGAGTCTAAGTGTGGTGTATTCCAGTTCCCAGGCGTAAAGAGACTTATTGCTAAGTCTGATTCACTCTGCATGAGCTCATCAACAAAATCTCCTGAGGCATGTGCTGCATTCATGAAATACTTCACAGATGACACAGCTCAGAAGTACACAGCAGAGGTTGGTGGAAAGATTCCTGTAACAAAGGTTGAGTACGATGCTTCAGCAGCACCTGCACAGCTTTCATACGTAATGGATATCTTTGAGAACGCTCAGGGTACATTTGGTTTCTATAATGAGTCAATGCCTACAACAGAGACAGGCTCACACTTCGATGACACAATGGTATCAGTATTCCTTGGTGACTTAACACCAGCAGAGGCTGCTACCGATATGGAAGAGTTCTACAAGGCAAACTGCCGATAACATTCTTTTTCTTCAATACCTTTATTATAGGGGCGCAACTTCCCTGCGCCCCGATTTTTTTACCATTCAGAGGCCAATAAAATTAAATTAGTGCTGAATGGTAGGTAGTAAATAACTAGCAAAAAGTAAGGAAAATAAGTTATGGATAAATTACTTCGAAATAAAAAAGCCATTGTCATTTTCATGGCACCAGCGTTAATTTTATTTACATTCATCCTTTTTATTCCAATCTGCCAATCAGTTTATTATTCTTTCTGTGATTACAACGCTTTGACACCAGCGAAATGGGTTGGATTAAAAAACTATCAGGGATTACTTCAGGACAAGACACTCAAAATTGCATTAAAGAATTCTATTTTCTTCCTGATTTATTCTTGCGTAACTCAGCTTATAATGGGTCTCTTTCTAGCGGCTCTTCTTACAAATATAGATAAAGGAAGAAACCTTTTCAAAAACATCATTTACCTGCCATGCGTTCTTTCATCTGCTGCACTTGGTTTGTTGTGGATGTTCATTTTCAGTCCAAAGCTTGGTATCAATCAGCTTCTTCAGAAAATAGGTATGGAAGGACCTCTTTGGTTGATGGACACCAAGGGCTTCATCATACTTCCAATGTGGGTAATCGCATTCGTTGCTTTATGGCAGTACGTTGGACAGTCAATGATGCTTTACATGGCTCAGATTTCAGGCATTAGCAAATCATTATATGAAGCAAGTTACATTGATGGTTGCAGCAAGGCCAAGAGCTTTAGATACATCACTCTCCCGCTCGTTCGACCTATGGTTGCAACCGCAATGTCACTTAACGCCATCGGTTCTCTGAAATTCTTCGACATGATTTTCAACATGACTGAGGGTGGTCCAAACCACAAGACTGAGGTGCTTGCAACTCACCTTTATCAGCAAGGCTTCAAGTATTTCAAATACGGTTACGCCAGTGCAATCGGCGTGTTACTCCTCGTGCTTTGCCTCGCCGTTACGTTGTTTATAAATAAAGTAGTTAAAACCGAACCATACGAGATGTAAATGTTTATAAAATAGAAGTGAACATCTGTAGCTATAAATCTCTATGTATTACAAAAGGGAAGCATTCTAAGCTGACCGGAGTAATACATAGGATTGAGAGCGTAACAGATGTGGACTATAGGAGTTTATTATGAAAAAAGTTTCTATTTGGCAAATAATTATATATATCTTTTTGATAGTAATGGCAGTGCTTTATTTAGCTCCATTGCTTTGGACCTTCAATGTTTCTTTTAAGACAAACAAAGAAATTTTCACTGCTCCATTTGCACTTCCGCAGGATGCAACATTTGAAAACTTCACCTTCGCATGGACAGCTGGTAAGCTGGGTATCGCAACACTGAATTCATTTATTGTCTGCGTTGTAACACTGCTCCTCAGCATGATTATCGGTTCCATGGCAGCATTCGGCATTGCCCGTCTGCGTTGGAAGTTTTCACACCTGGCACTTGTATATTTCCTTACCGGAATGATGATTCCTGTACACTGCGTTTTGATTCCTCTTTTCACACGTTTTGCAAAGGTTGGACTTTCAAACAGCCTTACAGGTCTTGTTCTTCCATATTTGACCTTCTCTCTTCCAATCACAATCTTTATCATGGTTGGATTCTTTGAGGGAATGCCAAACGAGCTTATTGAAAGCGCCTGCATCGACGGTGCATCAATCTACCAGATTTTCTTCAAGGTTTGCCTTCCACTAGGAAAGACTGGTCTTTTTGTAACAGGCCTTATGACCTTCGTAGGAAACTGGAACGAGCTCTTACTTGCAATGGTATTTATATCTGATGATATGAAGAAAACACTTCCTGTTTCTCTTTCAAAATTCGTTGGACCTTATAATACAAACTACTCACAGATGTTTGCAGCCATCATCATCGCAATCATACCAACTATTGTTGTATATTGCGCTTTCTCTAACCAGATTGTAGATGGATTGACTGCGGGCGCGGTAAAAGGCTAACCCGCTAGCGCAAAAGCATCAAAACTATTACTTACAGGAGAATAAAACAGAAGAAATGAAAGCACAAAACACCCCACTAGTTACTGAACTATTTACAGCAGATCCATCTGCTCACGTTTACCAGGACAGAATTTACATCTATCCTTCTCATGACATACCTCATAATGGTGAGGACAATGACAACGGCGATGAGTATCAGATGGAAGATTATCACGTTTTCTCAATGAGTGAGGACAGCGACGAAGTCATCGACCACGGAATGGTTTTACATCAGAATGATGTACCTTGGGTAAGCAGCCAGATGTGGGCTCCAGACTGTGTATTAAAGGATGAGGTTTATTACTTAGTTTTCCCTGCAAGAGACAAGGATGGTAACTTCAGACTTGGTATTGCAGAAAGCAAAAATCCAGCTGGACCATTCACACCACGACCTGAGTGCATACCAGGAAGCTTCAGCATTGACCCTTGCTCCTTCATCGATGACGATGAGAAGGTATATATTCTTTTCGGCGGTCTTTGGGGCGGTCAGCTCGAGAAATATCGTACTGGCAGCTTTGATTCTAATGGCACTGAGCCACCAAAGGATGAGCATGCTGTATGGCCTAAGATTGCTTTAATGAAAGATGATATGTCTGAATTTGCAGAGGTTCCAAGAGATATTGTAATCCTTGATGAAAATGGCAATGAGCTTTTAGCTGGCGATGAGGACAGAAGATATTTCGAAGATCCATGGATGCACAAGCACAATGGAAAGTACTACTTCTCGTACTCAACTGGCACCACACACTATATCGTATATGCGGTATCAGATACACCATATGGTCCATTTACTTATCAGGGTCGAATCCTTGAGCCAGTACTTGGTTGGACAACCCACCACTCAATAGTAGAGTACCACGGAAAGTCCTACCTCTTCTATCACGATTGCGAGCTTTCAAACGGCATCAATCACCGCAGAAACGTAAAGTACTGCGAGCTCTCGTATAACAGCGATGGCTCAATTAAAACTATCGTTCCAGAATACGAATAATATACACAATGAGCCCCCAGTTACGGCTACAAGCCTTAGAGTCTCTTACTAGATGTAAGCTAAAGCTTACTAGACCACAAAAGTTGATTGCTAAAGCAATCATCCTTTTGGGATCATATTTCGGCTACATGCCTCATTCAGAGACCTAAGAGCTTGATGCCTACTGGGGGTTCTTTATTTTAATGGGTGTATTATTAACTAACCTTTAACGGCGCCTTCGGCAATTCCGTTGACCATATTTTTCACAAGACAAAAATACAGTAATACGATAGGTACCGCTATAAATACGCTGCCTGCTGCAAAGCGAGCGAATTCTGTTTCATCCAGACTCATTAGTCCTACAGCAACAGTGTATAAATCCTTTTCCTTTAACAATAGCTTTGGCAAAATAAAATCTGACCAAGGCCAAGTGAAGGAAGTCAATGCCGTGTACACGATAATAGGCTTTGACAGGGGCAAATTAATTTTCCAAAATATCTGGGCTGAATTTGCTCCATCTATCTTTGCTGCCTCATCAATAGCCTTTGGGATAGTATCAAAAAAACCCTTCTGTGTCAGATACCCCATTGGTGCACCTGCTGCATAAATGAGTATCAATCCCCAAATCTGATTAATCAATCCAAACTGAGTCATTAAAATATATATGGCAGTCATTCCCATAAATGAAGGAAACATACTTAGCACCATGGTTGATTTCATCATCGGCTTTCTTGCTTTAAAATCAAAACGCGACATTGTGTAAGCCGTAAGTATTGTGAGTAATGTTCCAAGGACACAGCTTCCCACAGCCACAAAAAGGGTGTTTAAAAACCACCTTGGATAATTGTACATAGTAGTATCAGTAAACAGCTTCTTGAAGGTATGTATGCTATAGCTTGTTGGGAAGAATCCATCAAAGGAATAAATGCTTCCCGACTTTGAAAACGAGGCTAACACAATCCACAGACATGGAAAGAAAAATATGAATGCGACAGCTATAAGACAAACATAAGTCAATGTCGTATCAATTATTTTACCCGCAGAATTACTTTTTATCATTGGAAAGTATCCTCCTCTTTAAATGATGGCGAATTCACGTATACAGCAAGCGATATAATTGATGTAATCGCAAAAATAATCAAACTAATAGCTGCACCAATACAATAGTAATTATTGTCGATGGACAGGTTATACAGCCAGTTAATTAGTAGGTCAGTATCACTTGCCAGGAAATATCCATCCAGATACAATCTGCCTCTCAAGAAATAGAAAATTCCAAAGTTATTGAAATTTCCAATAAACTGTCCCAACAAAACAGGCATGGTGGCAAATAGCATGAAAGGTAAGGTAAGCTTTTTAAATTGCTGAAATGCAGTTGCTCCATCAATTCTTGCTGCCTCATAAAGTGACATATCCCTATTCGACAAATGTCCAGTAGCAAGCAGCATAATCGACGGAACGCTTATCCAGCAATTGACCAAAAGGCCAATCACACGAGCAGACCATTTGGCATCCAAATCAAGGAAGCCAATTGCCACCCCACCATTTGCTCTAATAATCTGATTGATTGGGCCACCATAAGAAAACATAAACTTAAAAGCAAGCAATGTTATAAATCCTGGAATTGCATACGCAAGGACTGGAAATGCACGCCAAAAAGCTTTCCCCTTTACGCAATCCTTATTCAAAAGAAGTGCCAGGCCTAGCCCCGCAAAGTAATTTAATGTAGTTGAAGCAAAAGCCCACAAGATATTCCAGCCTAGGATTCGTCCGAATGTAGGCGCAAACTTTGATAATGTAAATATCTTTCGAAAATTATCCAGACCAACCCAATCCACAAGCTCTGGTGGAACGATACTACCACCATAGTTTGTAAAGGAAATTAGTATCATGAATATAATTGGAAGAATATTGAAAACACAAATTCCGATCACAGGCAAAATCAACACAGTGATGTAGAATTTACTGTCCAGTAATTCCTGAAGCTCCTGTAGGAAGGTTTTTGGTCTCTTCCCATTTTTAACTTGCTCTTCGATTCCATATACATCCTTCAAATTAAGGATATACAGACTGATAAAACCAGCTATTACAATCCATGCAAATATTCCCATCAAGAGCATTACAACAGAATTATCCCCAACCGTACCAAGCCATGCATCTGCTTTATTTGTACCTAATGTAAAAAATCCAGTAAGGTCATCAATACCACGACGTACCAAATACAGAATAAACGCAACTTCAACGGCTAAAAAAAGCAAACCCTTTGCAACCGAACCATAAAGTATCTGCCCACTTCCCATAAAAAGTGCAGAAAGCTTCACTTTATAGCTACTGGTCTTTATTGCATTTCCCATTTTTTCAAAACAATTTCCCATAATAAAAGCCTCTTATTCCAAGGTAAAGATTGCATCATGAATCTGCTGACACATCTCTTCAAGCCCAGCCCTCATAGAGTCTATATCCTTATACTTTTTCTCAGAATCACTTCTAAAGGCATCCTTTGCAATGTCAGTAAAAAATGTCTGTCCAGGTGTCCATATCTGTGCCACTTCTTTAATTGATGGCATCAGCACAATATTTCCCTTTTCAAGTTTTTCATATATCGACTCAGACAAACCTCCTATCTCATTTGATACATCTTCTCTGGCAGGAGATATTCCAAGAGTCTCATTTCTCAACATAATCATGTCGTATTTGGTGGCGAAATCCACAAAAGCAAGACATGCATTAGGGCTCTTTGTGTACGAGCTTATTGCATAGCCATTAACTCCACCCATCGCCTTGCTATCTATAAGCTTTGGATTCTCCTCCTTCAAATCCCCACTCTCAGGGAGTTTTGGAATTCCTGTCATCACGAGATTCTCTTCCGCCTTAGCTCTAGCCTCTTCTTCTGAAAGGCCATCTGCTTCGTATTCATTTACCAACTCATCGAAAAAAGTAGTGTAGGTATCTGGCGTAGACATTGTGGCAAAATATGTACCATCTGCAAGCTTACTGTATGCATTTGTGGTAATCGTATCATCAATACAATCCTCATTCATTGTACTGGCCAACTGACTAAGCACCCAGGCCCCCTTTGCAGAATCACCTGCTGAAAAGCCTATGTCCTCTGGATTAGTGTTATTATCTCCGAAAATATATCCACCATAGGAAAATAAAAATCCGCTGGAAAAATAAACATCATAAAGAGACTTCATATAGCCATAGGTGTCCCCATTTTCATTGTGCCTATCAACCGAGAATGCATACATATCATTCCAATTTTCAACCATATCAGGAACATCGTTGCTGTCCTTATCCCAATTGTCTTTCCAATCCTCTGGCAATAAATCCCTGCGATAATAGAGCATTGGACACTGCACATTCACAGGTACCCCACAGGTATATGTCTGCCCATCAATATCAACTTGATAAGCTTGCCATGCAGACTTTGGAACCTGCGAATAGCACTCAAGCTTTTCCACTGGTAGTGGCAGGATGTGTTTTCCCTGTGCATACTGCATTATTACATCATTTGCCTGATATAACACATCTGGGCCGTAACCATAAGGGCCATCGTTGGCCAAATCAAGATATTGATCCATATTTGCGTCCACAGCTGTGATACCGTACTGCTCATATTCCTTGTTGAAAGCATCAATCAATTGTTGAAAATAGCCCTTAGAAATAGCGGTATCATTTTCCAACACCTGAATTGTAACGTTTTCTTCTAGCTCTCCACTAAAGATTGTGTTTTCTGTAGCAGTTGCATCACCTTTGTCCTCTGTAGCCTCTGACTTTCCACATCCGCTGAACGCACTAACACTTATGGCGCAAATCAGCATCATTGCAAGTTTTCTTCTCATTAGTTACGCCCCCTTTAAATATTTATCCTATACTCTGTAGGACTTGTAATCTCAAGCTCTATGCTTTCACCATTAGAGCTTCGTTTTACAACAAGTCTGTTAGCTCTTGATGTGATTTCAACATCTCCATACTGCAAAAGTTTGTTATGCCTTTTCAGTGATACCAGGTTCTTAATATGATTTAACAAATCCTTATCCCAGTTAGCTTCATTCCAATCAAAACAACGTCTGCAATCTGGATCATATCCACCTTCCATAGCCTGCTCTGTTCCATAATACATGCAAGGTGTACCAGGGAAAAACATTGTTAGGGCCAATGCTGTTTCCAGCTTCTTTTTATTCCCTTTAACCTCTGTGAAAAATCGTAGTGTATCATGTGAATCCAACAGATTTAACATCATATAATTAACCTGCTCCATGTTTCGCATGAGGATTCCGTTTAGCTTATCTGACATTGCCTCTGCGTCCGAGCATTCTCTGGCAAAATAATCTAGGCACGCCTTCGTATATGCGTAGTTCATAATACCGTCCTGCTGGTCACCCATCAATGCAGGATATGCATCATGCCAGTTTTCTCCGATAATTACAGCCTCTGACTTTTTGTCTTTGACCGCCTTTCTGAAGCTTCGCCAGAAATCATGAGATACCTCGTCTGCCACATCAAGACGCCAGCCATCGATGTCTGCCACATCAATCCAATAGGTTGCTATATCAAGTAAAAACTCCTGTACTCCAGGACATGCCGTATTAAGCTTTGGCATATAATCGCAATAGGCAAAACATTCGTAATTACGTTTTTTTGTATTTAGCTTGTCTCCATCGATAATAAACCAATTGTAGTATGGCGACTTGCTCCCATTTTTTATTACATCCTGAAACTGTTCCATCTCTTTGCTGCAATGATTGAACACTGCATCAAGAACAATTCTAATTCCACGTTCATGAGCCTTTCGCACAAGCTCGATTAAATCATCAGTGGTGCCGAACTGAGGGTCAATCTTTTTATAATCCTTGATATCATATTTGTGATTTGAGTCTGACTCAAAAATAGGGGTTAAATAAATTGCTGAGATACCCAAATCTTTTAAATAATCAAGTTTCTTAATAATTCCCCTCAAATCGCCACCTGCGTGATTTTTAGGAGTGGGCTTATCGCCCCATTTCATATCGATGTAGGACATATCTTTGTCTTCGTCACCAATACAAAATCTATCTACAAAAATTTGATAAAAAACTGCGCTTCTCATCCAGTCCACCATTGGCATTACATCATTGGAATTTATATATGGCAGCTGGAAAAAATTATAAAAACAATCCTCATATTTGTAATCATCAGTCAAACCATCTTCGCTGTAGTAGAATATCTTTCCTTTTTCCTCCAATTGGAAAATATATACGAATCTAACATCATCAATTTTGAGTTTAACCTCATAATATGCAAACAATTCATCCTTGTATTTCAAAGGAACCTCTGCTGTGAATCGTTCTTTTTGATAATCATATTTAACGCCATAAATAATTCTGACCTTCAGTCCTGCTTCGGCATCTTCTCTCGCTGTCCTAAGTCTTATGACAACTTCATCAATCGCTGTTGCAAAGCAATATCTTGATTCGGGGTTATGTAACAGTGCGTGCTTATTCATGTCTTCTCCTTTAGTTTGAATATGTCCAGGTTATTGTGTCGTAAGGATTAGAGTTGAAGTTCTCCCTTGTCTCCTCGGTGTAGTACTGATCACTCTCATCATAGACATCCTCTGCTGGATAGGTTGTAAGAGAGAATGTATATGTGCCAGCAACTTCACATTCTATGTTTGATTTTTCAGCAGGAGTATCTCCTAATCCACCAGCGTTCTTAAAATAGGTTTTGCCATCAAGCATCCCTGTTTCCAAATATCCAAAGCCACGCTGATTAGCCCAGTTTGAGTCAATTGCAAATTGGAACTGATCTCCCTCCTGAAGCTCAACAGTGATGGTGTAAACATTAGCATCTGGATTTTCTTCTTTTGTAAGTGTCTGTGCCTCTCCAATAACTTTTCCCCAGTCAGATTCAGCCAAAACCTCACTCTTGCCTGAACCAACTATAGCGAAAGTACGTGTGTCCTCAGCATAGCTTACGAATCCAGCATAAAGAGCCGTATCTTCTGTAATAAGCCTTGAAAAATCAAACTTACGAGTGAGCTTAGGTGTTCCATACCAACCTACAAAAGTGTAGCCCTCCTTCTCTGGAATAAAGCTTTCTGCCTCAGACTTATGAGTCACAGTCTTTGTATCCAACACTGTGGTTCCATCCGTGTCATAATAAGTCACTGTATGCTCGTTAAGCTCTGAGCCACTTTCAACCTTTTCTTCATCTTCAGCAGTAACAGTAGCTGTAGATTCCGCTGTTTGAGAACCGCAGGCAGTCATTAACCATGTGTTTGCAAGACAGGTTGCAGTCAATAAAAGTACCAATAATTTTCTTTTCATTTTCTAACCTCCCAATTTTATTTAACCGTTTAAACAAACAAATAAAATTAAAAGCAAACCTGATTGACAGGATTTGCTTAACCGTTTAAACTATATTTATATATTAAGACTGACTGTTGTGATATGTCAATAGGATTTTTTATTGGAGGCTGCAAAAATGGCAGGAAAGAAAGTTACAATCAAAGATGTTGCCCGTGAGGCTGGTGTGTCTGTTGCCACAGTTTCATATGTTGTAAACGGCCGCACGGATTTACGAATATCTGATGAGACCAGAAAGAGGGTCCTTCACGTAATCAATCTTCTAAATTATTCTCCTAACCAGACGGCGAAGGCTTTGGCATCAAATAAAAAAAGCCTCATAGCACTGACAACCAGCGAGAATACTTCTGTTCTGAAGCTAGCAGAAGAACGGCACACCCTCAACATTCTTTCCGCCTTTCTTCATGAGCATGGCTACGAGCTTCTGACTATAGCACCAGGTTCAATGGATAATTACAGTCAGGCTGCTGCAATACTTTGCATAGATATGGAAAAGAAGGATTTCCAAACTCTTGGAAATAATAATTTTATCCCGCTTCTTTCCGTGGATGGTTTTATTAATGACCCACTCTTTTTCCAGATTAATAATGATTTGGCTAGGGTTCAGGCTAGTGCATCAGAAGGCTTGGGAACAGATTACACCTTTGTCGGTCTGATGCCTAACAACAAAGAACGACAAGCACAAATAAAAAAGGCCTTCAAGAAGGTTTGCTTTATCACCTCATTTGAAGACCTTAAAGACCTTTCTGATAATATTGTTACCACCGATTATGTGATAAATGAAATGCTTTCATCAAGTCACAACTGCCGTTACATTGATAATCTTCCTTTCGAAAAAATGGAGCTTATTCTAAAAAGCGTTGAACAGGCTATTGAGCGTACACCTATCGAAAGTCATGATTTATATATTTAGATTGGTGGAACTATGAAAGCCGCCCCATTTATTGCAATAATGAAAGGACATACTGCTGGTTAGAGTTTGCTTTCGATAGGACTGCTTCGCCAGCCTGAGCCAGTATTCTGTCCTTAGAAATCTTCACCATCTCCCCAGCCATATCTGTGTCGCGGATTCTGGATTCAGCAGCTGTAGTATTTTCGACGGTATTGTCTGTATTTTTTACCGCATGCTCCAGACGATTCTGAATGGCACCAAAATAACTACGCATGGCATTTACACGCATGATAGCCTCGCCAACCAAATCGATACCTGCGGTTGCCAAATTCTCTGTTTCTACACTGAGCTTGTCAATACCAAGTGATTTCGTGGTAGCGTTGACACCAAGCACTGTGAGGCCTTCGTTGGTTTCACCGGAGGTTTGGAGGTAGAGGTGGTCGATTTCACTGCCATCTATATGGTTAAAATTGATAACCTTCTGTGTAACATAATCCATAGTTAAAAATTTGATACCATACTTTTCTTCTATTTGCTCTTTTTCTTCAGTAGTTAATTCATGACCTTTATAGGTACTTCCATCAATTCCAGGATTCTCTACAAAACCTCTATCGGTATAGTAATAATAGTTTCCAAATCCGAGAGTATGGTATAAATTGCCATCCGCATCTATTTTTAAGGAATCCCTAGACGTATTTCTTACATCCCAAAAGATTCCATCACGCTGTTCATCTGTTACTGTTGCATACATACCTTCCCATTCTGACATTTTCTGGTAAGCATTCGATCTAAGCTTAGTGCTACCTCCACCTAATCTTCCATCAACCGACGCCTCCATTGTCATCACATATCCTGGCAGAGTAACTGATTGTTCTTTCATATTATATTTACTAGCACAAATCAGGTCGACAAATTCTACGTTATCGCCTGTGTTATACATAGTTCCTTCATAATACATCGGATCCACTAAATCATGCTCAATCGTAAACGACATCATCGTGTACCCAGATGGAAGTGAGAGGTTTTCAACTTCCTTCGTACCAATCTCTTTCAAACTAGTATTTGCATTCAGTGGGTATATCTCATCATTAAAACTAGTAGTCACTGCAATTCTATTAATCTCCTGCTTCAACTGTGTTATCTCATTTTGAATGTCTTTTCTATCACTCTCAGAATTAGTGCCGTTGGCTGCCTGAACGCATAGTTCATTCATTCTTTGAAGCATAGCATGAGTTTCATTTAAGGCGCCGTCAGCCACCTGAACCAAAGAAATTCCATCTTCGATATTAGTAGATGCTCTATCAAGACCTCGACACTGCTTTCGCATTTTCTCAGAAATGGCAAGACCTGCAGCATCGTCAGCAGAGCGGTTAATTCTAAAACCGCTTGAAAGCTTTTCAGATTCTTTTCCAATATTGTCCTGTGTAATATTATACATTCGGCTAGCATTGCTGGCCTGCATATTATGCTGAACTACCATATATTGACCTCTTTTCAAAGAATCGAACCATCCATAGTTCCAGTAGTCAGCATCCCTGCTAAATATTTTATCGGCAAATCCTCTATGATTTTTACTACAAATTAGATTTCTATTTTTCAAATTTACGCCAGCGTTATAATTATCAGCTAGAAGTCATTACCCGTTTTCGGGTATTTTTCTATTGACTAATAACCACCCATCTTTGTATAATTAACTCACGGAGGCATTCTTATGGAAGATAATAGAAATATTAAAGAGAGAAAAAAACAACTTAAGCTTACAACCGCTCAGGTTGCTCAAATGGCTGGACTTCCAGTTTCTACAGTCAGCAAAATCATGACTGGTGAGACTAAGAATCCTTCATTTTTAACCATAGAAAAGATTGATAAGGCACTTGCTCATGAGGAAATGCTTCGAAGAGTTTACGCCTATTTCAAGTTATTAAAGGAATATATTGACTCACATCCAAATGACTCTGTAAATCAGATTGAATTTGAGAAGTTATATAAAAGAAATACTATCCTAAACCAAACCTCATATGAACTGACAGATTGTTCCTTAGCAATAGATACACAGCGAATAAATGTAGAATTCATCCATGAATTGGGTGAAGATAAACAGATCGAGCTTCTGAATGGTCATCTTATATATAACGAAGCGCCCAACCCAAAGCATCAAATCATGGTTCAAAGTCTTGGCAGAATTATTGACGATTTCATCCACTCAAACAATGGCAAATGCCAAATGTTTAATATAGGTATAAACCTCTATTTCGAGGAGGATGAACATACTCTGTTGATTCCCGATGTTGTTGTGCTCTGTGACGACAGCAAACTGAACGAATCAGGTGTAACAGGTGCACCTGACTGGATTATAGAGGTTGTTTCCAAATGCACCAGACATCTTGATTACAACGAAAAGATGCATAGATATATGGTTGAAGGTGTAAGGGAATACTGGATTATAGACCCTGAAAAGGAACGAGTAACTACCTACATTCAGGGTGAACCTATGATGGCCTACATATACAGTTTTGATGACGACATACCTGTGAAAATATATGATGGCAAGCTTAGTATTATCATCAATTCTATTTTAGGTTAAACTGTTCCTATATTCTTTCAAAGGTGAGTTTGTTATGAAGAAAAAATGGATTATTATCATAAGTGCTGTAATAGCAGTTTATCTGCTAGGTATAGGTATATTTGCAGCAATTGAAATATCATCCTCTCACGCTCTTGTTGATGAAGATTATAAAATGGAATTAAACCATCACAATATCTTTAAATTTGTCAAATCAGACTGGGCAAATGGAGGAGATTTCGACTGTGTATGGACACCAGATAATGTAGATTTCAGTGATGGCAAAATGATACTTACTGTGGATAAGAACGCTGAAGGATACACAGGTGGTGAATATTCCACCAACAAGACCTTTCTCTATGGCTTGTATCAGGTTCGTATGAAGCCTATTAAAAATACAGGTGTTATTTCTTCTTTTTTCACCTACATTGAGCCCACAGATGAATACGATTGGAACGAAATAGACATAGAATTTCTAGGCAAAGATACTACACAGGTTCAGTTCAACTATTATGACTTTAAAGACAACTCTCATGAGTATCTCTACGATCTTGGATTTGATGCTTCTGAGGATTATCACACTTACGGTTTCTACTGGGGCAAGGATTCTATAACCTGGTATGTGGATGGTGAGCCAGTCTACACTGCCGAAGGAAATACTCCAAACAAACCATGTAAGATTTTCATGAATGTATGGCCTGGAAAGGACCTAGAAAGCTGGGTCGGAGCCTATGATGGAACCACTCCACTTAACGCATATTATGAATGGGCATCCTATCAAAAAGTATCTTCAATTGAAGAGGCAAATTCTCTTGCAAAAGACCAGTAATCTGTGTTAGTATAGACGAGTCGATGAGCCGACATCGAGGTCGTAGATTTTTTAGTCGAGACCTTGATTCATGCGGATGTGGCGGAATTGGCAGACGCGCTAGATTTAGGTTCTAGTGTCCCCGACGTGCAGGTTCAAGTCCTGTCATCCGCATTATAAAAGAGTTCTGGAATTTTCCAGAACTCTTTTTTGTTTCATTAGAATTCACATTTTCCCACAGTCTTGAATATAAAAAAGGTTCTCTGGTCTATAAACCAGAGAACCTTGCCAATAATCAAAAATTATTTAAGTATAGAATTTGCAATGTCATGTCTCATATATTTGTTTTCAAACTGAATCCACTCAGTAGCTTCGTATGCTTTAGCACGAGCTTCAACCAAATCCTTGCCAAGAGCTGTGATACCAAGGACACGTCCACCATTTGTGACTATCTCACCCTTATCATTCTTTGCTGTTCCTGCGTGGAAGCAATAGTAATCCTTATTATTGAACTTCTCAAAGCCTGTGATTGGGAAGCCCTTCTTGTATGCTACTGGATAACCATCAGAAGCGAGCACTACGCAAACACATGCCTCATCTGAAAACTTCAAATCAACCTTATCAAGTGTGCCATCGATGCAGGCATTAAATACATCAATGATATCATTCTCAAGTCTTGGAAGAACTACCTGCGCCTCTGGGTCACCAAATCTTGCATTGTACTCAAGCACCTTTGGACCATCCTCAGTAAGCATAAGACCAAAGAAGATAACTCCCTTGAACTCTCTGCCCTCTGCCTTCATGGCATCAACAGTTGCCTGGAAAATATTCTTTTGGCAATACTCCTCAATCTCCTTTGTGAAGAATGGAGATGGTGAAAAATTGCCCATACCACCTGTATTAAGGCCTGTATCTCCATCGCCTGCACGCTTATGATCCTGAGCTGATGACATAATCTTTACAGTATTTCCATCTACAAATGAAAGAACTGAAACCTCACGGCCTGTCATGAACTCCTCGATAACCATAGTGTTTCCAGCATCACCAAACTTTTTGTCAGTCATGATTTCTGCAACGCCCTCAACAGCCTGCTCATGATTCTCACAGATAAGTACGCCTTTACCAAGAGCAAGGCCGTCAGCCTTAAGTACAATTGGATACTTTGCAGTCTCAAGATACTTTAAAGCTGCCTCAGGGTCTGTGAAGTTTTCATAGCCTGCTGTTGGGATGCCATACTTCTTCATCAAATCCTTTGAGAATGCCTTTGAACCTTCGATGATAGCTGCATTCTTTCTAGGGCCAAAGCATCTCAATCCAGCTTCTTCAAACTTATCTACAACACCACCTACAAGTGGGTCATCCATACCAATTACAGTAAGGTCAATCTCTTTTTCCTTTGCAAAAGCTACAAGCTTATCAAACTCCATAGCCTTGATGTCCACGCACTCTGCAAGCTCTGCGATGCCAGCGTTGCCTGGGGCGCAGTAAATCTTATCTACCTGTGGGCTACGTGACACTGCCAAAGCAATGGCATGTTCGCGGCCGCCACTACCTACGATCAAAACCTTCATAAACTATATCCTCCTAGTCCGCCTATACTTCATCTAGGCTCACATAATAATTTATTTTTCTAAGATATGCACTTTTCCCGCATCGACATGCACGCAACCACGAGCAATTAAATCAATCGCGCGGGGCATGATAATCCACTCTGCCTGTTCCATGACACGGCGTTGGAGTACCTCTGGGGTGTCATCCTCCAGGACTTCTACGGCCTTTTGTAAAATGATTGGGCCTGTATCGGTGCCTTCATCCACAAAGTGGCATGTAGCTCCAGTTACTTTTACACCACGGGCAAGAACTCCCTCGTGAACCTTTAGGCCATAATAGCCTGTGCCACAAAAGCTAGGTATGAGCGATGGATGAATATTGATAATCTTATATTCGTATTTACGAATCATCTCTGGTGGAATAACTACTAAGAATCCAGCCAAAACCACCAAATCAACATTATACGAATCAAGCTTCTCAAGGAATACTTTGTTGAACTCCTCACGAGTAGCAAAATCCTTTGGGCTGATACATACCCCCTCGATGCCAGCCTTTGCAGCCCGCTCTAAGGCATGGGCTTTTTTATTATTCGAAATTACAACTGCAATCTCAGTGTTATGAATCTCGCCTGATTCAATTTTATCGATTATTGCCTGGAGATTTGTACCACCTCCAGATACACATACAGCAATTTTCATATTTTCCTCCGCTTCTTACACTAACAATCCTTAGCACTCTTTGTTAGACTAGATGTCTTTACAAAGAGCACTAAGAGATTGTTAGCTAGAAGCTCATTTATCTTTAAACTAAATCTACACCCTTCTCGCCGTCGATAATTCGACCTACGACGTATGGTGTATCGCCTGCAGAACGCATAGCTTCCATTGTCTTATCAACATCAGCTGGATCTACAGCAACAATCATACCAAGTCCCATGTTGTATGTGTTGTACATCATCTGCTCAGATACGTTGCCCTTCTTAGCCATAAGCTTGAAGATTGCAGGAACCTCATAAGAATCCTTCTCTACAACGGCACGCTTCCCCTCTGGAAGCATACGTGGAATATTCTCATAGAAACCACCACCTGTGATATGTGAGCAAGCCTTTACACGAACGCCAGCATCCTTTACAGCCTTAAGAGCCTTAACGTAAATACGTGTTGGAGCAATAAGTGCCTCACCAAGAGTGCAACCAAGCTCATCATAATATGTATCAAGACTTTCCTTTGTCATTTCGAAAATCTTACGAACAAGAGAGAAACCATTTGAATGAACACCAGTAGATGCCATACCAATAAGAACATCGCCATCCTTAAGGTTCTCACCTGTGATGATATCCTTCTTATCAACGATACCTACTGCAAAACCTGCAAGATCATACTCCTCCTCAGGCATAAGACCTGGGTGCTCTGCTGTCTCGCCACCTACAAGGGCGCAGCCTGACTGCTTACATCCCTCTGCAACACCACTAACGATTGTTGCAATCTTCTCTGGGATGTTCTTGCCGCAGGCAATATAATCAAGGAAGAAAAGTGGCTCGCCACCTGCACATGCAACGTCATTTACACACATTGCAACTGCATCAATACCGATTGTGTCATGCTTATCCATAAGGAAAGCAAGCTTAACCTTTGTGCCGCAACCATCTGTACCAGATAAAAGTACTGGCTCATCCATATTCTTGATAGCGCTAAGATCAAATGCGCCTGAGAAGCCGCCAAGACCACCTAATACCTCAGGTCTCATTGTACCCTTAACGAACTTCTTCATGAGCTCCACTGACTCATATCCTGCCTCAATATCTACTCCTGAACTCTTGTAATCCATGTTTCTCTCCTTTTAAATCCTTTGGTACGCTAGCACATCCAAGTGTTTCATGCTCCCGCAGGGCACCCCTCGCACTCGTGCAAGGAAACCTCCCCGCCGGCGTGGGTTCCCCTCCTTGCACGACGCGATACTTCCCTGCTCGCGCTTACCAACTTCTGTAAGTGCTAGCTCATTAAAATATTTTAATGTATGTATACAAAAAGGAAACTCTCATAATTACAAGAGTTTCCTTTTACGTATCTAAGATAAGAAGGCACGATAGCCTTCGCTTTGTAATTTTACATCCTTCGCTTCTACGCTTTCCTTCTGCTCTACAATGAAATCGTGGAGTTTGCCTGCAAGGGCAGCGTCAGACATTGCAAGCATCTTCACTGCGAGGATACCAGCGTTTGCTCCGCCGTTAATGGCAACTGTAGCTACAGGTACACCGGTAGGCATCTGAACAATTGAATAGAGTGAATCCACTCCACCAAGGTCACTAGTCTTCATAGGGATGCCGATTACTGGGCCCTCGAAAATAGCTGCGCACATACCTGGAAGATGTGCCGCCTTTCCTGCTCCTGCAATGATGCACTGTACCCCACGGTCCTTTGCACCCTTAGCGTACTCAAAGAAAACATCTGGTTCTCTGTGCGCAGAAATAATACGCATCTCATATTCAATACCAAATTTTTCTAAAACTTCCACAGCCTTAGCCATCACAGGCATGTCGCTATCAGAACCCATAACTACACTTACTTTTGCCATAACACTATCCTCCGTTTTTCTAAATCCCACGCCAGTTACACATACAAGCCTTGGTATTGCTTTCGTCGACTACATGTCTCCTGCAGCAACACCAAGAGCTAGTCTGCTACTGGCTAGTTTTCGAATACCTCGTTAAGTACTTCCGTGCCTGGTACGACGAAGCGTCCATCGCGGATGATTTCGAGCTCGCGTCCATCAGCTGTGATTACGGTGATGTCACCAAGCTCATAATAAGGTATTGTAATATCTGTGTGGCAATTGAAATATGCCTTTGAAATATCTGTGTTACGAAGTAATGAGCACGAATTATCGCGGGCGATGCATTCCTTGCCGTCTGGGTTGTACATAGGTACATCCTCAGAGTGTGAATAGCAAGTATCACCTACTGCGAAGTGTGGACCAGTCTTTTCTGCAATGAGGATTGGAAGCTTGTCAGCGATGCCGTACTTCTGTCCCATTACGAATGCTCTGGTGTTTGTTCCAATGGCAAACTCACCGATTGGAAGTGTTTCGTGCTTGAAAAGAACATTGTCGAAGATGTACTTCTTGTTCTCTTCTTCTGTATCAAAGTTGCTGCAATTGTAAGAAACAATCTTGCCTTCCTCGAACTTCATCTCGAGGTTCTTGTAGCAAAGCTCGTTTAAGTATACCTGTGTAACATGGAGCACACCGTTTGTGCCCTCAAGCTCAGGTGATGTGAACACCTCACCAACAGGAATATTTACATCTGCAACGCAGTTCTCAAAATTAGTCTGCTTAGCTGGATTATCAAGATGATGAAGCTTTACAGTGATGTCTGTGTGATTGTCCCCACGACCTGTAACGTGAACTGTCTCGCCCTGATCAAGCACATCGATAATGTGCTGCTGGATGTTCTTGTAAAGCTCGTAATCCATTGTATTAACAGCGACAGTCTCGTTGAAAATCTCGTTGAACTGCTCGCCGATTTCAGGGATTGGATAAGCGATAATTGTGAAGCTGCGCTCCTCTCCGTGAATGTACTGATTTGTAATCTGACCGCTCTGGCTCATGAAGTAAACATTGAGCTCGTTCTGCTTGTCTGTATACTCAGCATTTGCAGGGAAATTCTTTGGCTCAAATGGAGCATCTCCGAATGTCTCGATTACAGCTGGACCACCAAATACTGCTGCAAGCTCCTTGTTCTTTTCAAATGTATTCTTAACAACCTCCAGAATTCTATCTGCAAGTCCCTTATCCCAAACATAAGCTACATCATCCTTGTGGTCGTACTCGCATTGCTTGTTAGGAACAGTAGAGAAAAGATTGCGCCCCTCTGTGCCACCAAAACGAACTGTAGCAGCAAGACCTGCCTCGTTGAAAAGCTTAATAGCCTCACGAGTCATAAGCTCGAAACCAGCTGGAGCATGTACACCAACTGTATCCTTTATAGAGATATCTTTTCCACATACCTCAAAGCCCTTGATGTAGCCTTCCACATATGTACGAGCCATAGCAACCACATCCTCATGTGGCATACTGCGAAGGTGTGCAGCCATCTTAAGCTCGTTTTCGCTGATGTACATACCATATCTGTAAAGATATCTATCATCTGAAAGATCTGATTTCATAATGATATTTCTATAGAAATCATACTCTGGATCAATCATTCCAACAAAAACTTCTGCAGTGAAGATTGTGCAATAGTCGTGTTTAAATGAAGCCATTGCAGAAATGATATCCTCTCTGCGAAACTTATCATCACTCTCCACCTGACAAACACCATAAACCTGCATAAAAAGCTCACAGAAAATAGTGAATATATCAAGACGTCCAGCAAAAGCTGCACGAATCATATCTGTTAATCTATAATAGATTGCTGAAAGTGGACCACCAAGCTGCTCTCCAAGCTCTGCCACAGCATAAGTTGGGCAAAGGAAGCTGTTCTCGTATGTGCCAGCCTTGTAGATAGCAAAGATTCTATCGTGGTCAGCTTTGCACTCTTCAAGTGAACGATTCTCAAGCTCACCTGCAACAGCCTTATCCATAACAATTTCAACTGTCTGTATGAACTCAGCAACCTGATTGAAATAAGCCTGAAGGTTCTCAGGTAAATCCTTGTCCTCGTTAATAGTAGCGATGCGATCTGTCACAAGCTCATAGCGCTCGATGACATCGTCATTTTCTGTGTAAAATGTCTTGCTCATAGTTCTAAAAATTCTCCCTTAGTTTATTAACCCCAGTACAATTGGTGTAATCCAAATAATAAGTGTCACTGCGCTGATAGACAGGCAGGTAACGCGGTACTTAATCTCGGTCTTTGTCTTCATCTGACCGATGTTGAAAATAAGTGACCCCAGCGCAACAAAAAAGCCAAGCATTCCGATACCACCGATGAAGTTTGGTGTCTCACCCTTCATATAAACAGATACGCCGATTATTGCGCCATATATAACTAATGTAAAAAGCGAAACTCCTGAAGCATACATAGCCTCAACCGGAAGGGCCTTCAGCTGATTGCCCGAAGAGCTGCGCCTATGAGGACGAATTCTTCCCATTACTGTACTCCGTACTCCTTATAATATGCATCGATTCGAGACTTCATCTCGTCATCGATGACTACCTTGCCCTGGCACTCTCTGTTCCAAAGATGCTCCACGACCTCGTCCATTGAAACGATGGCACCTGTCTTGAAACCATAAGTCTCAGCAACTTCATCAAGAGCTGACTTTGACTTGTCTCCTGAAAGACCAACCTCCTGACGATTAAGTGAAACCATAAGACCAACGATTTCAACATCACCCTGTGCGCGAACGATTGGAACTGTCTCTTCCATTGACTTGCCTGAGGTTGTAACATCCTCAATCATGACAACTCTGTCGCCATCCTTTATTTTATAGCCAAGGAGTGAACCCATGTCTGCACCATGGTCCTTTTCTTCCTTACGATTGCTACAATATTTAATCTCCTTGCCGTAAAGCTTGTAGAACGCTTCAGCTGTGATTACTGCAAGTGGAATGCCCTTGTAGGCTGGTCCAAAAAGCACATCGAAATCATCCCCGTAGGCATTGTGAATAGCCTTTGCATAGTACTCGCCAAGACGGGTAAGCTGGCTACCTGTAACATAGGCTCCCGCATTCATAAAAAAAGGAGACTTCCGCCCTGATTTCAGTGTAAAATCACCGAATTTGAGGACATCAGACTCCACCATAAACTCTATAAATTCTGACTTGTAGCTTTCCATAAGTATTCTCCTATAAAACACTGCAATTTAAAACCTCTCAGATTGTACCATACCCGCCTCAATATAACAACTAAAAAACTCCAAAGTCCGCTGGTTACACTTACAAGCTCATTGAATACTTTTCACGGTTCACTAAAAAAAGTGCCAGGTAAACGTATTACCTGACACCTTCAAATACATTAGCATTATTTACTTTTCACGAGACATTAATGACGCTGAAATTGCTGCTACGCATGGCACGGTGCCAATGATACCGACTGAGCCTGCTATAGCTCTAATGAGCTCGATAGCTACGAAGTCGGTGTTAATAAGCTGGGTGAAGGATACGCCATAAGAATAGATGAGCACCATCATATTCAAGGCTCCACCAACGTATGCAAGCACCAGGGTGTTTGCCATAGTTCCCATAGCATCACGTCCGATATTCATACCTGCGGCAAATAAGTCCTTGAAGCCAAGCTTTGAGTTTGCCTCGTGGACCTCGCTGATAGCTGAAGAAATGGACATCGCAATATCCATTACCGCACCCATGGCAGCAATTAGAATTCCACTGATGAACAGTCCTCTAAGCTGAATAGGATTAGTCGATTTTACAAGTAACAATGCTTCTGCCTCGTCCATCTGGAAGGTTGTAACACCTCCCACCTTAGCTGCTATTGCTCCAAGAAATGCTGCAATCAAAACTCCTGCAAGGGAGCCAAGTGCTGCCGCAATTGTTTTCTTTTGAATTCCACCAATGAGCAAAAAGCATACTGCCGATGTGACAAATACAATTCCGATAGTAAGAGGAATCGGCGATACCCCCTTTAATGTGAGTGGAAGCAACACAAAGATTATGGCAACTACCGTATACACAAGTCCAATAAATGCCTTCAATCCCTGCTTTCCACCTAGCAACAGAAGTACACCAAAGAACACTACGACAAGCCCAATGGTAAGTGGGATTCTGTTGTAGTTGTAAATGCTTATGGTGTATTCATTCACATCACTGGTGTCAATTCTGACACTGACTGTATCCCCTTTTGAAACATCCACATTGTAGAGCGCACTGAAATAGTTTGTAACCTTGCAAACATCGCCCTTATAACGGCCAGTAAGGATTTCAACCTCAAGCTCAGCGCTACCCTTCTTTACATTTTCTACATCAGCATCAATCGTAGTATTATCCTCTAAAACAGAAAGAACTCTAGCAGTCTCATATTCGACGCCAGAGCTCTCTGTAATGGTATATTTAGGTCTGTCGGTGTTGGCATAAATTATTACGCCAACACTTAAGACCAAAAATACTACGACTGATACAATTTTAATTATCAGTTCGTTTTTCATTTTACTTTCCTAACAGTTTTGATAACCAAGCAAACTTGCCTGCCTTAGCCAAGATTGCTGCTGCGCCTGCTAAGATTATAACAGAACCAGCTGCAACTGGCACTACTGGGAATGACTTTTCTTCACCAGCTGCTGGTGTCTCTTCCTCAGTAACTGTCTCAGGCTGTGGATCAAGTGAAGCCTCAGCTACATCTTCAGTAGTATCCTCTTCTATCTCTGCACCTGCAACAATTTCTTCTGAAGCTTCCTCAACAGCCTCTTCTGTATTATTGTTGATAACTGCATCTCTGCGAGCTCTATGTCTGTTAACAATTCCTCTGAGTGCCTTACCAATTGGTGTATTCTCAATTGGAGCAAGGACTGCATCAACTACCTTATCAACAACGTTTGTGATTGCCTTAACTACTTTGCTAATGTTAGCACTTGCAGAGCCGCCGTTGTTTCCGCCATTGCTTGGCTTCTCTGGCTCTGGAGTAGGAGTTGGCTCTACGCTTGGTGTAGGCTCAGCCTCTGTTGCAAGAACAATGTCATCACAGTTGCGAACTCTGAATACAGGAACTGAAACATCAGAATCTCCCTCTGGGTGCATGTAAAGCACACCAGCTGCTGTAACCTTAGCTCCAACCTTTACGAAATCACCAATAGTGTTAATGCCTGTTGTGCCAGACTTGATGTAACCATCGATGAAGATAGCTGCCTCAACACCTGTTGAATCCTTGAGCCAGAACTCAGCTACTGTTCCGTCATCGTTGAACTCAACACGAGTAACCTCACCTGTTGTCTGAAGAAGCTGACCACCGAGATTCTCATAATCCATAGCTGTCTTTGTATCAACTACCTTTGGTGCCCATACGTATGGCTCATCATCAAGAATCTTAGATGAGATAACCTTGAGCTCCTTATCACCCTGATACTGTGAAACATATCCAACAATACGCATCTTTGTACCAATTGCAAGACCTGCTGTTGCATATGGGAAGATATCCATACCGCCTGTCTCATCCTGAATGTAGATTGTGTCGAAGAAGGTTGTGTTCTCGTTATCGGTACCAGATGTTACATAACCCTCAACAGCAAATACCTCATTCATCTTACCTGCACGAGCCTCTGCGATTGTAGCTGTTGGAAGCTCTACTGTAACACCATCAAGGATGTTGTTAACGATTGTGTGGTTTGTATATGGAAGAGAATCGTTGTTGTCCATCTCTGCCTTTACTTCGAAGTCTGAAATGAATACGCCACCAGCTACGAAGATGTCACCACCAGCCTTTGTATGCTGTGTTGCAAGGAATGTAACATTGCCAAGGTTGTCATTCTTGATTCCCTTAACTCCGTTATCAAGTGCACCTGGCTGTGCATTTCCAGTAGCATCCTTGCAGTCTACTGAATAAGTTGTATCAAAGCCATTTACAAGCCACTGTGCCTCGTCTACAAAATCTGTAGCCTTAGCATTTGAAATATCAACTGAGCAGCCTGAGTACTGGCTGTATTTCTGACCTTCACTTAAGCCCTTAAGGAAGCCTGACTCTACATTGTAAGTAGTAGGATACATTCTGTATACCTGACCACCGTTATTTGTGTCGTCACAAACCTCATCAGAACCCATGCGGATTGTAGCGCCAATAGCTTCAAGAAGCTTGTTCTGCTCTGTAGCTGTCTGGCCGTCTGTTGTATCTGAGTAATCAGCAAGACCACATACGATTACAGAACCACCATTTGCTACATAATCCTTAACCATAGCAATAAACTCATCACTATAGTGTGAAACTGTGTAATCACCAGCATTTGCTGTACCGCTCTTCTTTGCAGGAGCTGAAACAACAAGTAATGCGCATTTTTCAAGCATCTCTGGTGTAATTTCCTTTGTCTCAACCTGAGCGCGGATATTCTTCATAGCGCAGATTGAAATGAAAGCTGACATGTTGCCGCCATAGTAGCCAGTAACATAGTCATTGTAATGTGTACCATCGATAATTACGTCTGTGACCATCTCAGGAACTGCGTAGCTAACCTGGAGCTTATCAGTATATACCTTCTTAACTCCATTTAATGTAGCGTAAACTGTTACCTCGTAAGTAACCTGGCCAGCCTCGTTATAAACGAAGTCTGTCTTATAGGTTGCTGTACCCTGTGATGCAACAGATGTAAGACCTGCTTCCTCACCTGAAAGGCTTACAACCTCTGTCTCCTTGTTATCCACATCCTTAAGAACGATATCAATGTGGTCGATTGTAAGAGCTTCTGACTCATTGTTGTATAAATCAACATTTACATCAAGGCTCTCACCCTTTACAGGAAGAACTGTGTTTGTGTATGTCTTGTTGATACCACAAGCCTCAACCTCACCTACCCATACAGGAGCTGTAACAGCGATATCGCCATCATCCTCTGTAATCTTGAGGTAGTAGTATGAATAGCTTGAAGGTACCTCGAATGTAACTGTCTCTTCGTTTGTAGAAACATTCTGAGCTGCAATTGACTGACCACCGTTTACGATAACCTCAACGCGACCAATCTTTGAATCTGTAGGATCAGAAATCTCTGCCTTGAGCTCTACAGTATCACCTACTGCATCCTTCTCAAGGATTGTACCCATGATGTTGTTATCAAGTGTGTAATATACGCTAAGGTCGTTATCCTCTGTTGCGTAAATACGATAATTTCTCATTGCATCATAGATAGCATTTTCATCATTTGTATCAGCAAGCATTACTGTACGTGCTGTATTGGCATCGCCCCACTTACCCTTGTGGTTATCCTGGTTGTTAGTAGGAGCTACGTGCCATCCCTTATCAAGGGCACGAGTGTAGTACTCGTATGATGGGAAGTAACCTGAAGAACCGATTGTTCCTTCACCGTTACCAACCTCAATCATTGTGATTAATGCGTCATTCTCCTCTGAATAGTAAGAGAAATCCTGGAAGTCACCGAAGGTTGTACCTGGGTGGTTGAACTGGCTGATTGAATCAGGAACAGTTCTAAGTGCAGCATAGTAGTTATTTAATGCTGTTGAATATGTGCTAAATGCTGTCTGTGTACGGCTCTGGAAACCTGGTGTGTTGAAGGTGTTCATATGACCAAGTCCGTTTGACCATGTCATCTCATAACCGTATGCACATGTAAACTTGTCTGTAGAGTACTGCTTAACAAGGTTGTGAGCGTATGTCCACTCATCTGTATCAGCCTTATCAACGTTCTCTGTAATCTTTGACTCCTTCTCATTGTCGATTGAGTTAGAGTGGTCTGTGATTACTGTAAAGTCCATGTTTGGAACCTTTGTTACATGCTCCAAAGCGTCCTTAAGTGAACCAGCACCGTCAGAAATATTTGTGTGTGAGTGAATCTGACCAAAGTAAATGTTGTACTTGTCATTAAGCTTCTTTGTAAACTTAAGTGTTGAAACTGCGCTGTCTACATAGCCCTTCTTTGTAGCCTTTACCTGAAGCTGTGATGGAAGCTCCTTAAGCTGGAATGAACCTGTATATTCAACCCAGTCATCATGCTCTTCCTCAGCCTTCTCCTCAGAAGCTGACTCCTCAGATTTGTTTTCATCTACTGAAGTATTATCATCAGCTGCAATCTCTTCATCTGTACGATATCTATAGTAGATTGTTGCGCCCTCAGTCTTAGACTTGAGTGTAATCTTCTGACCTTCAAATACTGCTCCGCCGTTTGGTGCTGCCTTTACAGCTGCAACCTGAGCCTGAGTGTACTGATATCTAACTGTGATACTCTTTGTAAGACCATTTTTTGTAGCGTATGCAGAAACTGTTGCTGGAAGCTTTGTAAGCTCAACCTTCTTTTCTGCATCATACTTTGCATAGTCGCTGCCATTTACTGAGTAGAAAATGTCTGCGTCTGCTGTTGCTGATGTAAGCTCGATTAATTTGCCCTCAGCAACGTCGCCACCTGCTGGGTTTGCCTTAACAAATCCACAAATGTCATTTGAAACAACTGGGTTACCCACAACCTTAACTGTGTCAAGGCGAATTGTTCCACCACTTGTTGGCTCCTTCTTGCCCTGAGCATCCATGTTTCCTGTTGGAACAAGTCTGATGTAGAGCTTCTCTGCATTTGCTGCTGCATTTGGAACATCAAATGTAAAGTTTACATAATATGTAGGTGCTAAAGAAGGCTTTGCAATACCATCTGTGATATCACCTGAACCAGAAACCTCGAATGGCTCCTGAACTGCCTTGCCGTTCTCGTCAACCTTGTCGCCAGCCTTGTAAGCTGTGTACTTGTATGAATAAGTACCTGTCTTAAGATCCTTGAAGCTCTCACCATTTGTAGAATACTGCATCTGGAATGCACCTGATGCTGTCTTAGAAGCACGCATTCTGAATGAAAGCTTTGCATTGCCATAACCTGTTGTAGAAAGTGCAAACTGCATATAGTCAGTAGCCTTTGCTACACCAGTTGAACCCATATAGAAGCTTGTTGAACCAGTTGTTGTGCTGGTTGCAGATGTGTATGGCTGTGAAAACTTGCCATCTACAACTGCTGTGTACTTAACGTTCTTGTCAAGCATATCGTTGGTCTCGTATAAGTCACCATTGATATACTCTTTTGCTGTCTCAACATCATCATAGTGTGCATTTCCTGCCCACTGTGCGATTGTAAGCTCGTCCTCAGCGTAGTCAAGCTTAACTGTCTTCTCGCCCTCTTCAAGAGCGTAGAAGCTGAACTCATAAGCGTTAGATGCCTTGAATCCATAAAGTGAGAAGCCACTGTAGTACTCAAGAGCCTGCACGCTTGAACCAACCTTTGCGAATGCATTCTTTAAGTAGTACTTGCCTTCTGCACTTGCAGCCTCCTGAGTCCAAAGGCTATTGTCTGTCTTCTCATCAGCAAGTACAAGATTTGCTAAAGTCTTTGTCTTGCCATTTGCCTCTGTTTCAACAAGACTTCCTGTGAGATACTTGTCATCAGCTGTCTTGAATGAATAGTAGCCGTTATCATCAACTGCAACTGTAAGAACTGCTGCATTTAAATCCTTTGTCTCAAGAGTTCCATCCTCTGAAACTTCAACTTCTACATCCTTGAGCTTACCATTTGTGGTAGCCTCTGATGTCATAAGCTTCTTTCCTGCTGGATAGTAAACAACTACCTGATCACCATCGTAAAGCTCTCTTGTAAGGAGCTTACCAATTGTGTTATCTGTAGGCTCATCCTTTTTCTCTCCAAGAGTTGGATAAGTGTAAGCTGTAAGAAGGAATGCATCCTTTTTGTCACCAGCCACATAGCTGTAAGTTGTGAATGCGTTGTAGTACTCAATGTACTGAGCCTTATCGATGTCCTTCTTCTTGTCATGATATACAGCATTTACATTCTTTACTAAGAAAGAACCGTCCTCCTCAGACTCGATTGTCCAAAGGCTGTACTCGTTCTTCTCTGCCTCGAATAAAAGGCTACTTCCTGTCTTACCAGATGTAAGATACTTAGTTGTAAGTGTATCACCATCAATGATATCTGATGTGATGTAAAACTCGCCGTCCTTCTCAGCCTTTACAAGCTTAAGCTTTGCAATTGTAGGCTGCTCCTCAGCGATAGCGAGATGATTATCCTCGTTGATTGTTGTATCAACAGCTGCAAGCTTCTTGCCTGAAGCAGTTGTTGAAAGAACCTTTTCATTATTGAATGCAAGAACAAATTCCTGCTCCTCATCAAGCTTTGAAATATCTGTAATCTTTGAACCTGCTGCAAGCTTGTACTCGAAAGTAGCTACTTCGCTCTTCTCATCATCGAGTCTTGCCTGAGCATAGATTGTTGTATCCTTTGTTACTTCGATTGCTTCCTTATAAGCGCTGAACTTATCGTCGTCGCCTGTAAGGTTGTAGTAAATCTTAGCATCTTCAGTCTCGCATGTAAGCTCAACCTTTGTGCCAAAATCAACATCGCCTGCCTCTACTGAAACCTTTGGTGCAGCAACTGTAACAGTCTCGCCTGCAACCTTTGATGTGAGCTTGTAGAATGCAAGTGTCTGGCCCTTTGTGTTGCCAGTAGTGTTTGTGTATGCACGCCAGTCTGACTTGTTATAAACCCCAAGGTAACGGACTGCATCCTTTGAATCTGTAGCAGCAAGATATCCATCTACAACATCCCACTTAGCTCCCACTAAATCCTTTGGAGCCTTGGCAGCTCTTATACCATTGTTTGTTGCAGTAGTATAAAGATAATCAGAACCATTTGTAATAGTATAGAAAGTCTTTGTAACAGTTTCTTCCTGCTCCTCTTCTTTCTTTTCTTCTTCCTTATCTTTATCCTCGTCCTTTACTTCCTCTGTCTCTGCCTTCTCAACAGTATCAGCTTTCTTATCCTCTGTTACTGTTTCATCAGCCTTTGACTCAGACTCTGTCTTAACCTCTGAAGTTCCCTTAACCTCTTCAGACTCAGAATCCTTTTTCTCCTCTGTTGAAGACTTCTCCTCTGTTGAAGACTTCTCCTCAGCAGGAGCTTCTTCTTTCTCCTCTGCTGATTCTTCAGAAACCTTTGATTCCTGAACTGTAGTTACTTCTGCCTCAGTATTGCTTACGGCATTCTTAACTACCTTCTCCTCAACAGTATTCTTTGTAATTGTCCAAGCGTAATCCTTGTCGCTGCCATCAGCGATTGTAAGAGCACCATTATCAACTGTTCCTTGAACAGCAACTGGAGCTTTTCCTGTAGATGCGTTTGGTAATACATAGGTTTCGCCATCAGAAGTTGTCATTGTGATGGCAATAGAATCACTAGATGTGATGTCGGATAGACTGACTTTAGTCCAGATATGATGTGTCTCTTCAGCCATAGAAACGAAAGAAACATCGGTGTAAGCTAGGGAAACCACCATTAATAAAGAAAGAACTAAAGAAAGCCCTCTACGAGCCAGTTTTTTCATTACCTATCCTCTCCTCCTTAAACATTTTTGACACACCCAACAAAAAAGACGATCTCCATTCCCAACCATCATTATTTGAATTGCTTAAATGATTTGGTATATGTCGATCGTACTTTCAAATCGTTATGTCGTGTAATGCTAGAGTAACATTACATAGTCGCCTTTTCAATAGAAAATTCACACAATGTTCACATTTCATCATAATGTACAAAATTTTTACAATGTTCTGTGCTTTTTAGTGGTTGCCGATAATATTCCCAAACTTAAATTGTGTTTTAGCTACTTTCAATTAAATCTTTAGTCTGATAAAACAGTAACATGACACTTTGCTACAGTTAAGGGTCAATGGTAAAATAGGTGTTGAATTATTAAGTATCACAAAGGGGATTCTGATGAGAAAAAAAGAATTAGCTCTTATTGTAATAGAAAGATTAAGAAAGGAATATCCCGACAGCGACTGCACCCTCGACTATGATGATGCATGGAAGCTGTTGGTCTCTGTACGCCTTGCTGCCCAGTGCACCGATGCCAGAGTAAATGAAATCGTTCCTTCATTATATGAAAAGTTTCCTACAATATCTGCCTTGGCTGATGCCGACGTAGCTGAGGTTGAGGCAATTGTACGTCCTTGTGGCCTTGGCAAATCAAAAGCCAAAGATATAGTGGCCTGCATGAGAATGCTTAGAGATGTTTACGACTGCAAAGTTCCTGACACCATGGAGGATTTACTGAAGCTTCCAGGTGTTGGTCGTAAGTCCGCAAACCTGATTCTTGGAGACGTGTTTGGTCAGCCTGCCATCGTAACCGACACCCACGCCATTCGTCTTTCAAACCGCATCGGCCTTGTGGACAACGAAAAAGATCCAACCAAAGTCGAAATGGCTTTACGCAAAATAATACCACCAGAAGATGGCAATGATTTATGCCATCGTCTGGTGGATCATGGTCGTGCCATCTGCACCGCACGCACAGCACCTTACTGTGACAAGTGCTGTCTTGCGGATGTGTGCAAAAAGCGGATATAGAACCACGTAAAAAAAGTAGGCCACCTCGAAAGGCGGCCTTAATCAAATTTATGCTGTTCTATGTCTATTATTATGTTTCTTTATCTTATGCGTGTGTTGAGACACTGACTCAGTCTTCTGCTCAAATGCTGCAAGGTCAGGATTATCTCTGTGATTTTTGCAATAGTTTTCATAAACAGGAGTTTTATGCTTCTGACTTTCCCAGATTTCATCAGCGACGGGAGCCCATTCTTTTGCATAGTCGTCGGCTTTTTCACAGAGATGTTCAACAGATTCTGGCGATTCCAAATTTGTCTGGCACGCACCAGTTTCATTTACCATCTTGCGGAGAAGCTCAGGGTTTTCAAGCATAGGGCAAGGTCTTAAATGATTTCTGTTGAATGGCTGTCCTTCGTGATAAGCCATGAATAGCGGGCTCTGCAATATTTCTAAAATAGATTTCTCGCGTATGTTTGAATCTGAATAGTGAATAAACACGCATGGTTCAGCATCCCCATTGGAGTTGATATGGAAATAGTTGCGACCACCTGCGATGCAACCACCAACAAATTCTCCATCGTTCTGAAAGTCCATTGGGAAGAACTCAATGTCACTTTTATCGGAACGAATTTCACGTATTCTTTCTATCATCTTTCTTCGCTGTTCTACTGTAGGCATCAATTCCTTAACAGCATTGTTTCCAACTGGCATGTAGTGGAAATAAAAACCGAAGCGTGCGCCCTTAGATGCAATAAAGCGAAGGAAATCGTCACTAGTGACGGCTTCAATATTATCTCTTGTATAGCAAATCGAAGTGCCATAGACAATCCCGTATTTCTTTAAAAGATCCATGGCCTTCATTACGGCATCATAATGGCCTTCACCTCTACGTTTATCATTTGTCTCTGGCGTGCCTTCTATAGAAAGCATAAATGTAAGATTTCCTAACTCAACGACCTTTTTACAAAGCTCCTCATCAATAAAAGTTGAATTTGAATATGCAGCAAAGAAGCAATCATTATGCTTCTCACAAAGTCTAATAATGTCCTTCTTTGCGCACATTGGCTCTCCCCCTGTCATCATATAGACATAAACACCAAGCGCCTTACCCTCAGTGACGATTTTATCCATATCCTCAAAGCTCAGCTTTGCCTTATGTCCATATGTACCTGACCAACAACCAACACAATGCATATTACAAGCCATTGTTGGATCAAATAATATCAACCAAGGGATGTTGCAATTGTATTTTTCTCTGTTGGCACGAATCATTTTAGTTCCCCTGAAAAAGGCTTCGTATCCGAGATTTAGCGCCATCTTATGAACATACTTTGGATTAGATTCATCGATAACCTTGTTAATAAAGTTAACCCAGCGGTTATCTGAATTTTGAAATGCCTTTCGAACTTTATCCAGGCTCTCTTTTTTAGCACCATCTTTCCCCCAAAACTTTTCAGCGTAATCGATTAGCTGCAGATAGTAATCAGTTCTGTGGGAGTTGTCATTTAAGTTACTTAAGAATTTGTGTATAGCAAGAGAAAAAGTTTCTCGCTGAATTGAATGTTTTATACTTGCAATTGTGTTTGCCATTATTCTACCTCCATCTACAAATAACCTTCTTTAAGTTAATGGTAGGCTGAATAGCCAGATACAGCAATAATCATCAATTGAGTTGTGTTGACAAAAGATATACATTACTAAAAATATGTATATCAACCTGAATTTACTGGCAAAATCCTATCTATGATGATATAATTCTGAACATTGCTGACTTAAAATATAGTGATTAAGATTCAAACACATAGATATGGAGGAAAATAGATTGTTTGGCTTTACTATAGGTAGGGATGTAGTAAACATAGGTAGGCAAAAAGAGCTTGATTGGGCAAAGGCTTTCACAATTATAGTTATGGTTATAATCCATACATATGAGCAGCTTAGCGTAATTGATGCAGAAGAGATTCCAACAGACCTCTTTAGAATAATTCTTGAATTTTTAGCAGGTCCACTTGGGGCACCAGTTTTTATGTTTGCGATGGGAGTAGGTATTGTTTATTCAAAGAATAATCAGCCAACGAAGATGACTCGCCGTGGACTTCTTCTTGTTAGAAATGGTTACCTTTTAAACTTTTTTAAGGGAACAGTGCCAGTACTTATTGCTATGGCCCTTGGAGTTACTGCTCCAATCACGATTGTAGGGTCATTGTTTATTGTTAGTATTCTTCAATTTGCTGGAATGGCCTTCCTTACAATTGCCCTTATGAAAAGACGTAAAGTTTCTCTGCCAGTCATGTTTATAATTGCTATCGTGTTATCAATTGCTGGTGCGATGTTAGCAAAGATTGATATGAGCAGTTCATGGCTTCAATATTTCTTTGGGCTTTTCTTCATGACAAATGACATTACAACATTTCCACTTTTCCTGTGGCTCTATTATCCTTTGCTTGGTATGGCTTTTGCTAGTTTGCTACGTCGTGTCACAGATAAGGGAAGCTTTTATTTCAGGATATTACTTACAGGTATAACAGGGACAATTCTTGTATCGGTTATTTATATTTTTGCTGGAATAGATATCAAAACAATGTTTATGCTTTCGGGCAGAGTGTTCTATGCACAGACAATCCTGCATTATATTTTCACAACATTTGTAATTATGATTGCGCTTCCAATTTATTATGGATGTTCTAAATATATTAGATTTGCTCCAATAGAAAAAATGGTAGCTTATCTGGGAAACAATCTACCAACAATTTATATTGTTCAATGGATTGTTATCCACTATGTTCAGGGAATTATGACAACTCTTGGTATACCTTGGTTTGAGAAACCAATGATTATTCCAGCAGGACTAGTAATTGTAGTTGTATCTGTTAGTATTACAGCTTTATGGAGAAAAATAAGAATCGGGAAATAATCCAAAGGTCATCTCAATGAGGTGGCCTTAATTTTTTCTATACTTAATATTTGTGTTGTTTCAAAAGCAGGAACACTTAAGTGTGAATTGTTTCATCATCCAAAATGTAATATCATATAAAATATGAGTGATTGCCTTATTTTTCACATTGATGTAAATAGTGCGTTTGTTTCATGGTCCGCTGTTGAGCAATTGCATAACGGTGGGCCTGATTTGCGTGAAATACCATCAATCGTAGGTGGCGACCCAAATTCCAGAACGGGTATTGTTGCAGCCAAGTCCATCCCTGCGAAGAAATATGGAATAACCACTGGTGAACCAGTTAGCATGGCTCTCAGAAAATGCCCTAATCTTGTTATTGCAAGAAGCAATTTTGATTGGTATGTCAAATGCTCCAGAGCTTTTAAGGCAATATGCCAGGAGTATACTCCCACCATGCAGTCCTTTTCTATAGATGAAGTTTTCCTGGATATGTCCGGAATGCATCTTATCTATCCTGACCCAATAAAAACAGCCTATGAGATAAAGGACAGAATAAAAAACGAACTGGGCTTTACAGTTAATGTTGGCATTGCTGAAAACAAACTCTGTGCGAAGATGGCAAGTGATTTTGAGAAGCCTGACAAGGTTCACACGCTTTTCCCGGATGAAATTGCTAAAAAGATGTGGCCTCTACCAGTAGGCGAATTATTCACTTGCGGAAAGGCTTCGGCCGCCAGATTAAATAGCTATAATATTAAGACCATCGGCGCATTGGCTAATACTTCCTTGGAACAGCTGATGCTGATATTCAGCGAGCGAGGGGCAATTCATTTTCATAACTACGCAAATGGAATCGACGATTCTCCCGTGATAGACGAGCCTGAGGATGCTAAGGGGTATTCCGCAGAAACAACTGTAGAAGATGATTTGGTTGATTTGGAAAGTATTAATAGAATCCTCTTGGCCCAAGCAGACATTGTTGCAGCCAGAATGAGGGCAGATGAAGGAAAATGCCGTTGTGTCGGGGTTACATTTAGAAATCTTGATTTTGTAAACAAATCTCACCAAAAAAAATTGCCAGATTCTACAGACGTAACAGATGTGATTTTTAAAACTGCAAAGGAACTCATTCGAGAAAGCTGGCATGGTGAACCACTGCGACTTATAGGGCTTTCTTTGACAGACATTGATAGAGATGGTTTTGAGCAGCTGTCCCTTTTTGAAGACACTGATAAAGAGAAGCGAAAAGCTTTAGATTCAACCCTTGATTTAATACGCGGCAAGTTTGGAAATGCCGCTATTCAAAGGGCTAGCACCATTGATACTTCAGGGCGAATCAATCGAAAATTCAAGGCAGAACAGAATAATGATATAGAAAATAATAAGGGCCATCTCTGACGAGATGGCCTTCTCTAGTTGCATCTACTTATTTTTCTATGATTTATATCCTTCCACTTTCCTTCATTTCTTTTTCAAAAGCTTCCGGATTCTTCAAATAATAGTCTTGATGCTCTTCCTCAGCTGGATAGAATGATTTAAATGGTTCAAGTGCAATCTGTACCTTCTTCCCTGACTCTGCTTCGAGCTGAGCGATTCGCTGTTCAGCCAGTTTCCTCTCAGATTCATTCTTATAGTAGATTGCCAACGTATAAGAGAAACCTTTGTCAATAAACTGGCCTTCACTATCAAATGGGTCTACATTGGCTAAATAGATTTCCAACAGCTTTTCGTAAGAAACATTATTATCATCATAAGTGAGCTCTATTGTTTCCCTGTGGCCTGTTCGCTGAGCTTTTACATCCTCATAGGTAGGATTCGGCTCCTCACCACCGCTGTATCCACAAACCACACTATCCACTCCATAGATTTTATAAATCGGTGTCACGCACCAAAAGCATCCACCTGCAAAATATGACTTCATCTAATTATTCTCCTATTAGAAATTACTTCCATTCCATCCCCAGTCACTTACAGGGTGATAGGTAACATATACTGCACTGCCTGGAATTCCAAGCTTTTCTTCAAACAAATCACAAATCTGACCTGTCAGCTTATCGTAGGAAGCGGCTGGCGCATTTCCATATAAACTAACCGAAACATAAGCTCCCTTCTCAAGCTTCTTTCCACCTAGCCACAAATCATAGGCATCATCAATTCCTACCATAAGGTAGGTCTCTGTCTTGTTAAGAGTTGTTATTAACTTTCCAAGCTCAGTCTTGAGTTCTTCCTTCAGCTCAGCTGTAACTGGTACTGTAATCTTTGAATCAATAAATGGCATTTTTCTTCCTCCCTTTTTCTTGTAAATTATGCGGTAGCATCTATTACTTCTGGACATATTCCATGCCAGAATGTCATTCCATTTTATCAAAAGATGTCTACCACAGTCACATTCCCTCGTTTCTAATTGATAAAATTCTTTGAATTTCACCAGATTTTATCAATCTTCAAATGCAATTACAATACTTGTTGGTATTGCATTGATAAAAATAGGCTCTCACAAGAAATTTTTATCAATAACAAGCCATGAAATCCCCTATCTATGTTCACAAATTGATAAATCAAAGGCATAGCTCACCACGAACTCATTTTTAATTGAATTTTGCCAACCTGTATACAGATAAAAGCATCTATCAATCACTCTCAAGGTGTAATTTCTGATATTTGACTATTTCACAGGCACGCAGTGCTTGTCATTGATATCGCATACCTTCTGCACACGGCGGCGATACTTCTCTTCCATAAGAGGGGCTGTATTGAGCCAGGTCTTCACAACCTCCATAGCCATAAGACCGCCAATAATCTTTGCGCCAAGGCAAAGGATATTAGAATCTGTATGCTGTCTTGCAAGAGTAGCGCACAGTGGGTCCTGGCAAACCGCTGCATAGCAGCCATTAATCTTATTTGCAATAAGGGCGCTGCCATAGCCAACTCCATCACAGAAGATTCCACGTTCACATTCGCCCTTTGCTACCGCAAGAGCTGCAGGATAAACAAAATCTGAAAGGTCACAGCTTTCTCCATCATAGGTTCCGAAATCTACAACCTCATAGCCATTACTTTCAAGATAAGCCTTTATCTCATTCTTCATTTCTGTTCCAGCATGATCATTTGCCATTGCTATCTTCATATTCTCTACCTCCAAAGGTTTATTTAAACAATGTAACAACCTTAAAGTATCACAAAAATGTGTAAAAATATAGAGCGCACCTCATATTGAGATGCGCCCTTTCAAAATCATTTATTAATCTCTTTTTCTAACAAAGAATACGCCTGCTGCCGCTGCTGCAGCAATCGCAACCATGATTACAAAAATCATTACTCCATTGCCATTAGAGATTTCCTGGTTACCTGCTTCGGCTACCTCTTCATCTGGGATTTCTACTGAGTCCTCCTGAGGAGTTGTCTCTTCAACCACTTCCTCCTTTGGTTCCTCTGTAGTAACTTTCTCTGTCTCCAAATCCTTTGTCTCTGCTTCGATTACATCCTCAGCTTCCTCTGTCTTCTCAGATTCTTCTGATTTAGTAGCTGTTGACTTCTTTGTCTTGGTACCAGTTGATTTCTTTGTAGTACTAGCTGTCTTAAGCTCTGTTCCCTGTGGAACTGGAGTTTCAGCTATTGCAGTTGTATCAGCTGTGGTTGCCTGAGTAACCTGTGTAGTCTGACTAGACTGTGATGACTGTTGGCTAGAGCTTGATGAACCTGAGCTGCTAGGCTGAGAAGTATTAGTCTTCTTCTCAGTTTGAGGCTTACTCTCCTGCGCTGGCTCTTCTTTTTGAGTAGGCTCATCAATAACAGGTTTATCATCTACTGCTGGAGTTGGCACTGGTGTTGGTGCAGGAGTTGGCTCTTCCTTAGGCTCATCTGTTGGCTCTGGCTCTGGGATTGGTTCATCTGCCTCCCCCTGCTTCAACTGCTCTGCACTTGGTCTTACTGCTGTGAATAATGCTCTTGCATCATCAATGCTATAGTCAGCGCCATTGTTGATGCTAACCTTTATGTCATCAGCGAAGAGCTTGTAATCAGCTGCCTTTACTTCCATTGGTGCAAATACATCTGTGATAGTATCAACTATAGTTTCTAATACATCCGAAACTGTATCTAAGATTGACTCATCTGTCTTCTCTTCCACATCTTCATCTGTGATGTCTGTAACTTCAGCTTCAACTGCCTCTTCAGCTGGATTCTCTTCAGTTACATCTTCTGTATCAACTGCTACATCTGCCTCAGTATTAACCACTTCTGTCTTTTCTTCAGCCTCAACAGCTTCTATCTCTTCCTTGTTCTCTTCAGTATTAAGAATCTCCTCTGGCACATTCACTGAATACCAGCCATTACCAATGTGAACCATCTCCTTGCCAGGCTTTTCGCCAAAGATTTCCTGTCCATCCTCTGTTGTCGCATAGATATTTGCTGCCTCATAGAACTTTGCATTATCAAGCTGAACATAAAGCTTTGTCATGCCCTCCACATAAGGCTCTTCCTCGCCAATTGGCTTCACCTTCTGCTCTGGCTCTGGTTCTATTTCCGGTTCAGGCTCCTCTGGATCATCCTCTTTCTCTATAAATGTTCCATCGTAAACACTCTTTACCTCTGATGCTGTAAGAGCTGTATCGTATATACGAATATCATCAAAGAGTGCATCTCGGCAATCCTCATCAGTCCAAATATCACCTGCACCAACCATCACGTGGTTAACATTCTGAATTGCTGCGTCTCTGCCTGAAAAACATGTACTGATATCTTTCTTGTCATAGACAATCTGGTTACCGTCAAGGTAAACCTTAATTCCATTAGGATCTACCGTATAGGTTACATGCTGCCACTTTCCTGTAAGTGACTTATAGTTCAAACCTGGTACTGCGTCAGAATAATTATTTGCATTTATACGTCCTATAAGATTTGCTCCGATTCGAGTCATTGGGTAAGTACCAGTTGTTGCTCCATCAGCAACCCAGTCAGCCTCAAAAAGTGCGCTGTGCTCCCAGGTTGATTCACCAATATTTACCCACATGCTCACTGTGTAGCCACTCTCATCCACATCCTTGAAAATATCACCTGGAAGTGAAAGATAATTAACCTGTTTGTTTCCAGCTGCATTTTCAATCTTGAGCACTTCACCACGGGTTTCGTCCTCAATTACTGATGCTGTTCCCATAAGCTCTGCGCTCTTGCTAATCTGTGATGCGCTTGTTGTGGATACTGTGCTTCCAGAAACCTTGTCAAAATCATATCCAACAATAATTCTTGGACCGTTATATACAAGTACTGTATATTCCTTTTTTACAGTCACGCTGCCATAGGTGATAGTTGCAGTCAATGTCACCTTAGTGTCCTCGCCAGGAGTGAAGACCTTACCTGTGCTTGTAACTACGCCTGCATTATCTGTCTCCCAAGAAATTTCTGTTCCTGAAAGGGAGGTTGGAAGCGAAAAGCTTTCTCTGGTTGCACTTGGAACAAGGCTTTCAAGCTGCTCTGCAACTTTTCCAACCAGAAGCTCATCTGACACCTCGTACTTACTGCCCCAAACTGACATATTGTTATTTCCAATTGCAGTAAATGTCATTGTCTTGGCATCATTGTCGTTTGTCTGCTCAAAGAAAACACCCTTATATGCTGCCCCACCAATGTTCAATGTCACATAGGTATAATCAGCTGCATCAGCCATTGTCCATGTACCACTCTCATCACCTGAGATTGTGCCATTTTCTTCAAGGACGATATTCTCTGTCTTCAGCATGCTTCCATCTGTTGCTGAGTTTCCATGGTTAATATATTCATAAGTTCCAACCACATCATCTTTGCTGTACTTCTGAATCTGCTCATTTCTATTTTCATATACCGCAGTAACCAGCCAGTCATCTTCGTTAAGGAACTGCTGACGAACTCGAACTTCATGGTACTCGCCAACTGATGGGTCCAAAAATCTCTGATGGAAAATGTTATAGTACTTTCCGTCCTCAGTGATAAGCGCTGAGTTGTGACCTGCAGCTCTATAGCCTGGCTGACCGTAGAACTGATAGTTTCCGATAAGCTTTGCACCATACTTGTAGCAATCAACACCACTTCCACCTGCCTCGTTTCCAGCTGGATCAACATAAGGACCATACACATTCTTTGAACGGAAAAGTCTCATATTGTATCCGCCTGTTGTGGTAAGTCCACCGTAGGTTTCATACATGTAATAGTAGCCAGTGTTCTTGTCATACTCAATGTATGGGCCCTCGCCTGACTGATGATTTCCACCAGCAATGTGAACACCGAAGTATCTATCCACGTAATTTCCGCTGGTTTCCTCAATGCCATCCTTACCAGGATATATAGCCTCGCCAGTTTCCTTATCAATTTCAAGAATGAAAAGTCCACCTGACCAAGAACCATAAACCATGTAAAGATGCTCGCCACTTGTATCAAAGAACAGGGTTGGATCAATAGCGTTTGGCGCATAATTATTGTTCCAGCTTCCATCCTTGTTGAAGCACTTCCATGTAGATGCATCACCGTCAATCTTTCCATCGGCAATCAGCTTGTTGAATGGAAGGTAGTCCTTTGTCCAGGTAGTATCACGCTTACTGTTGCCATCATAATTTACCTTGCCTGTGTTTGTGAAGCCTGAGTATACAACAGTTCCACCATACTGATAGTCACCATCAACTCTCTTTGAAACCATATAACCTATGCAGGATCTGCGCCAGGTTGAAGATGCGCTGTAGTACAGCATGTAAGCGCCCTTTGTTCCATCCTCCCACACATATGATGGGTTGTAGATTACATCTGGTGCCCAAACAGCGTAGTTACCACCTGCACAGTCACCATCGTCGTAGCCAGCCCACTTGAAGGACTCCTTCAGATTCTCCTTCACATTGCCATAAATGGTGTTGCTGTCCACACTTTGATAATCGGTAGACACCTGCGTCCAGTTCACCAAATCCTCTGATGAGGCTGTAGCAATATGAGAGCCGAACACATAGAATTTTCCATTATCTTCAAAGATAGATGGATCATGCACTGATACTCTTGAAATGTTTGTTGCGGCCTTAGCTTCCAAATCCCCTAATCCAGCCAGCTGCACACCTGAGGTTGCCATAGCAGCTGACAAAGCAAGTGCCATGACTCGTTTAAACTTTTTCATTGTTCCCCCTTTTCTCCTTTTCCTTTTATTTAGTTTATACTAAAGTATTTTAGCTTATAATATTTATATATCTCTTTTTTGCCCATTATTCAACAGCTCATCCACAGTTTTTATGTTTTAGATTGATTTTCGTTAAAATATTTTAATTTTAGTCTCCTATTTTTATGAATATTGTTGTATTGACTGGTCGCATTATTTTTTAGGAAATTTTAAGACTTTTTTCATTGCTTTTAATCAGTGATTTTGCCATATTAAAGATATAAACCACATTTTTATTGGAGGAACTATGAAAAAGTTTAAAGAACAACCCTGGTACTCCCTAACAATGTCCATTTGCATTGGGGTAATACTGTTTGTGGCATTGATAAAGATAAATAGTGTGATAAGTGGAATTGGAACCTTCCTGGGATTTTTCTCCACTGTATTCTTTGGCGGAGTGATTGCTTACATCATCAATCCTCTAGCCATGCTTTATAGGAGAAAGCTCTTCGGAAAACTGAAGAAGGAATCCACCAGAGCAGCACTTGGAAATGCTCTGGCCTTCCTGTCGGTGATTGTTTTTCTAACATTTATTGGATTCACAATTGTCCCTCAGCTTATCGAGAGTGTGAAGACCTTTGCTATGAATTTCAATGGATATGTTGATGGGCTCCAGCGTACACTTGCAGCCATTGGAGTTTCAAATTCTGTCATAGACCTGAGTAATTTTGTAAACTCTTCTACTGATCTGCTAAACAACGTGAAAGAGCTTGCAACTAAAAATATGTCCACCATTATGTCAGCTACAACCAGTGTTGGCAAAGGACTTGGTCAGGCTTTCATTGCCTTCCTGCTTTCCATCTATTTCCTTGCAGAAAAAGATAAGCTTAAACGCGGTGGTAAAAGATTCCTCAAGGCTGTTTGCAAAGGACAGTATGACAAGGTTGAATATGTAATCATTCAAAGTGATAAAATCCTCAACCGCTACATCGTATACAACCTGATTGATGCCTCAATCATCGGTATCGTAAATGCGATATTTATGACAATAGCTGGATTACCTTATGTTGGACTTGTATCAGTTTTCGTAGCAGTTACAAATATAATCCCAACCTTCGGTCCTGCAATAGGCGCACTAATCGGAAGCTTCCTGCTCCTGCTGGTAGAGCCTTGGTATGCTGGTGCGTTCCTAATTTTCACCCTCATTCTTCAAACTCTGGATGGCTACGTAATCAAACCTAAGCTTTTTGGTGACTCCCTTGGTGTTTCAGGCCTTTGGATTCTCATTGGTATCGTAGCAGGCGGCAAGATGTTCGGAGTAGTTGGTATCCTCCTTGCAATCCCGATGGTCGCAATTCTCGATATGCTGTATCATAAATTTTTGCTACCATTTCTCGAAAGCCGATAATTAATTCGTGTGTATATGTTTGTAAAAGCGTGAAAAAAAGAGCCCTAGTAGGCATCAAGCTCTTAGGTCTCTCAGTGAGACATGTAGTCGAACAGAGAGACTCTAAGGCTTGTAGCCGTAACTAGGGCTCTATTATTAATTCTTTAGATACACGAATGATACGCATTACGCGCTAATCGTTAGATCTCTTCGTCGCCTTTAAGCTCACGAATCTGTCCAAGTATCTGCTTCTCATTGAATGTGAAGAAGATACATGCTCCAATGAAGCAGGTTACGAATGCGATAAGTGCTGTGGTGCGATAGCTCTGCTTTGTTCCAGAAATTGTAACTGAAGTAAATACTACCATTGCGATTGCCTGTCCCATCTTAAATGCAAAGGTACGAGCAGCGAAGAACATACCGCTTCGGTCCTCACCAGTCTGGAGACGTGTAAGCTCAGCAACGTCAGCAACGCAAGCCTGTGGAAGAATTCCAAGGATTGCCATTGGGATAGCTGCTGTAACAGCAACGATGAATCCCCATACAAGACCAACACCGCAAAGTGTTGTAATTAAGAATACAACGCTGTATGCGAAGAATCCGATGATAATAAGCTGCTTCTTTCCAATCTTCTTTGCAAGGATGTTAACAGCTGGATATAAGCAAACGCTGATGAATGTCATTGTAGCTGTAAGAAGGAATGTGTATGTATCTTCGATTTCCATAAGCTGTGTCTCGTAGAAAGCCAAGCCTGTCTGGAAAAGTGTAAGTGCGAAGAAATAAATTACATCACTGGCAACAAAACGTCTAAACTGATCGTTTGAAAATGTTCTGATAAGTGATGTAAATGGCTTTGTATCACTTGGCTTGCTGTCGATGTAGTCACGCTCATTGATGTAGAACGCTGGGAAAAGCATTGCAAGACATGCAATTGTGGCCATGATTGCAACAGCCATTCTGATACTGCCCTGCTGACCAAAGGTACCTGTAAGTGCTCCAGCAAGGTTTGGAAGCAGGAATGAGATACTCTGACCTACGATAAATGTAAATGAAATATAAGTCGAAACATTGATACGGTGCTGCTGTGTATCACCAAGCTCAGCAATAAGCGCTGTATAAGGTGTACAGAACATTGTCATGAAAAGATAGAACACCATTAAAAGAATGAACAAAGCAGTATCATTCAATGCAATATTTGAAGTCTGTGGAACTGTAAAAAGACCAATTGTGCAAAGAGTAAATGGAATAGCCATCATACGCATGAAAGGAATACGACGACCTCCCTTGTAATTACTTCTATCTGACCAACCTGCAATAAGTGGATCTGTGATAGCATCGAAGATTCGTCCTACCGCAAGAACGAGTCCAAATAATGTTAACTTAAAGAAAATAGGATCCTGTGTGATTCCTGATGCAAAAATACCTGTATTAGGATTCTGCTCTGATGGTGTGCCTGTGTAGTAATAAACCATCCAGTTTGAAACTACGCCGGAAAGCAAGCTCCAACCGAACTGAGCCAAGGCGAAAATCCAAAGAAGTTTGTTAGTAATAGGTTTAAGTTGTTTCATTTAATTATTTCCCCCTAAAGAATAAAAAAACTAGTCTAGTCACTTTGACTAGGCTAGTTCATAGTATACCTTATTCGGAACTGAAAACGCAATATTGAGTTTCCACCAATATTTTGCCGCTATTTTCTACAATATCCACAAGAATTTAGGCTTTTGCAGCTTCGATAATAAGCTCGGCGCACTTGTCATAACCAAGTGTTGAAGTCTTTAATGCCAAATCATAGTAGGCTGCGTTGCCAAACTCTGTATCTGTATAGTACTTACAGTACTTCTTTCTCATCTTATCCACTGAATGGATACGCTCGATTACCTTCTCTTCGGAAAGGTCAGGCATCTTTTCCATCATACGCTTTGTTCTGAAATACTCAGTGGCTGAAAGAAATACGTGAAGAGTTCTGTCGTATTCCTTCAAGATGATATTTGCATTTCGCCCAACGATAACAACATTGCCTTTTTCAGCAAGCTTTTTGATTGCCTCAGACTGAGCCCTGAAAAGGCGCTCATCCAATGGCTTGTTGTAAAAATCAAATAGACTCTGACCAAAGCCAAACTCCTTTGGAACCTTTTCATCGTAGAAACGAACCTCGTTTGGGGTAAGGTTTCCACTTTCGATTGCAGCTCTAAGAATCATATCCTTGTCGCAGTAATAGTATCCAAGCTCGTTTGCAACCTTCTGGCCAATAGTGCTTCCGCCAGCCCCAAACTGACGGCTAATTGTAATAATGTTTTTCATACCTTCTCATTTCCCTTTTATAATACTTTGTTTAAGAAATCGATTGTTCTGGCTTCCTTTGGATTTCCAAGAACCTCCTTTGGAGTACCCTCCTCCACGATATAACCACCATCCATAAAGATAATGCGGTCTGAAACCTCTCTTGCAAAGCCCATCTCGTGTGTAACAACAACCATTGTCATTCCTTCAGCTGCCAAATCCTTCATAACCTGAAGAACCTCGCCTACCATTTCTGGATCAAGGGCTGATGTAGGCTCATCAAAGAGCATAATGTCTGGCTCCATGCAAAGAGCTCTGGCAATTGCAACTCGCTGCTTCTGTCCACCTGAAAGCTGACTTGGATAGCTTGTTGCCTTGTCTGCCAAGCCAACTCGCTCAAGCATCTTCTTTGCACGTGCTGTAGCCTCTTCCTTCGAGCACTTCTTCAACTGAACTGGTGCAAGAGTCAGATTGTCGATAATGTTAAGGTTGTTAAAAAGATTGAAATGCTGGAAAACCATTCCGATATTTTCACGAACCTTGTTGATGTTGGTCTGCTTCTGGAGAATGTCCTGACCATCCACAATTATGCTTCCTGCTGTAGCCTTTTCAAGCTTGTTGAGGCATCGAAGGAATGTAGACTTTCCTGAGCCTGAAGGGCCAATGATGCAAAGCACCTCACCTTTATATACCTCAGTGCTGATATCCTTTAAAACCTCCAAATCACCGAAGGATTTCTTTAAATTTTTAACGCTAATCTTTACTTCGCTCTTATCTACCAACGTTGAGCCTCCTTTCAACCATCTTTGCACATCGCGAAAGAATGGTGATGACTATCAAATACATAATTCCTACGATTGCCCATGTCTGGAAAGACATAAAAGTATTGGCCTGAACGTTTTTAGCAGTGTTAACCAATTCTGGGAAACCGATAACTGAAAGGATTGAAGTATCCTTCAAGGTGATAATAAACTGATTGATAAATGTTGGAATCATAGTTTTGATTGCCTGTGGAAGAACAACCTTGCGCATGGCCTGGCTATATGTAAGACCAAGAGAACGAGCTGCCTCCATCTGTCCCGGATCAACTGACTGGATACCAGCTCTGATGATTTCCGCCATGTAAGCACCACAGTTTAACGCAAGACAAGCTGTACCTGCCTGAAGTGCAGTCAGATTCATTGAAAATCCACCAATGATGGTGTTGAACAAATATGGAATTCCGAAGTAAATGAAGAATGCCAGAACAATCATTGGCACACCTCGAATTACATCAACAAAAATCTGTGAAATGACATTACATACACGGTTCTTAAGTACACCCATTATTCCGAAAATCATTCCGATAATGCAGGCAAAAAATAGACCAAGTAATGCCAAAAGCAGTGTGCGTCCCAAAGCGATTAAAAGCATAGGACCGTATACTGTAATAATCTTAATCATATATACTAACCTTTCTATAAAAAAATATGGGCAGGGCATTATTATATACCCTACCCATAATCAAAGTCTACTCACCGAGATACTTTGCAATTATCTCGTCGTATTTTCCATTAGACTTGATGTTCTTAAGACCAGCATTGAACATATCAACCAATTCCTGATTGTCTGCATTGAAAATAGCAAATCCATAAGCTGCTGGATCATTTCCAGTACCATCTACTATCTTCATAGCAATGCCTGTGTCCTTAATGTTTGAAGCCATGATAGGGGTATCATCAAAGCAAGCTGCAACCTGACCGCCTACAACTGCCTGATACATTGTTGGTGAATCCTCGAAGTAAGTAACTGTGAAGCCATAGTCGCCTGCAAGGCTCTCAGCATAGCTTGCTGACATAGTACCAGTCTTTACAGCAACTGACTTTCCAGACAAATCCTCGAAGCCCTTGATATCAGATGAAGCTTCAACAGCCATGCTCTGGTTTGCATCATAGTATCCGTCAGAGAAAATCCAACCAGATTCCTTTCTCTCATCTGTAATAGATGCACCTGCAATCATACCGTCTGCCTGACCTGCCTGGCAAGCTGCAATTGAAGCATCCCAACCAAGTACCTGTACCTCGTACTTGAAGCCCTGATCCTCAGCAACTGCTGTAAGGATGTCCATATCTATTCCTACGAAATCACCATTGTCATCTGTGTACTCAAATGGCTTGAATGATGTATCTGTTGCAATTTTCCATACCTTGTCTGATGAGCTTGCTGCATCTGATGACTCTGCAGTTGGCTGGCTATCTGCTGCACCGCCACAGGCAACCAAAGACAACGCCATAATACCTGTTAATAAACCACTAATAAGTCTTTTCTTCATAAGATTTGATTTCTCCTTTTCTTAATAATTTATTTGCAAGCATCAATAAATGCCTGAACAATCTTTTTGCTATCTTCATTATTGCGATATGAAAACTCTGGATGCCACTGAACTGCCATGCCAAAACGTTGACCAATTATTTCCACTGCCTCAACAAGCCCATCCTCTGAAACCGCAGCTTGTGTCAAAATTGGTGCCAGTTTCTTTATAGCCTGATGATGATAGCTATTGACACCATGCTCTCCTGCACCAATTATATTTGCTAACTTCGTGCCCTCAGCGACATCAACCTTATGTACTATTCTATCATAAGGCGGCACCATATGGTGTTCTATTTTTTCACCATACTCACTAGGCAAATCCTGATATAAGCTTCCTCCCAAATGGGCATTGATAAATTGGATACCTCTGCATATACCAAGAAGTGGCTTATCCTCCTCAATGCACTTATCCAAAAGAAAGCCTTCCATAAAATCTCTGGCCTCGCAGGGCTTACCACATTTATCTGATTTGATAGCGCCATACTCGGATGGTGATACATCATGCCCTCCTGTAAAAAGGATGCCCTGGCATATATTGAAGGCCGCTTCCAGCTCCTCCTCATCAGTTGTAAGAGGAAACATTATCGGCACACCACCGCATACTTCAACTGCCCTCATATATCCTGGTAGCATCCATAGGCTATCTTTATCGTCGTCGTACAAAGGAATTACTCCTATTATTGGTCTCATTTCTTTCTCCATATTTGCAAAAAGGTGCCTGCCATTTATAGCAGACACCTTCGTCTTTGTTGATATGATAAAGGTTCATATGCAGTTTTTCAAGAGGTATCTTAAATTATTATTAATACCTTCAGCATAAATATGGCTTATCCCAAAGATTTAGCTTTGTACCAATGCCAAGTTCCAATGCCTTCTGATAACAATCATAGCCCCAAGACAAATCTTCTAATGGCATTCCACCTATTGAACACATTACTATTTCATTCTTAGAAATGGGTTTATTTTTAAAAATGTAAAGCTTACAATTACGGTAACAGTATTATTTGTAGAGGAGGGTTATGAAATGTCTGTATTAGCTGCTTTTATGGTTCCACATCCACCACTAATCGTTCCAGCCGTTGGACGTGGCGGTGAAAAAGAAATTCTTGAAACGACAAGGGCTTATACTCAGGTAGCCGAAGAAATCGCTGCCCTAAAGCCTGATACAATCATTATCACAAGCCCTCATTCCATCATGTACTCAGATTATTTTCATATTTCTCCTGGAAATGGCGCCACTGGTAGCTTTGCGAATTTCCGTGCACCAGAGGTTACTTTCACAGAACAATATGACACCCAACTGGTTGGACTAATATGCCATCTTGCAGATAAAGAAGATTTCCCTGCCGGTACTCTTGGAGAAAGAAATCCTGAATTAGACCATGGAACAATGGTCCCATTATGGTTTATCCGTCAAAAATATAAGGAAGGTAGGATTATCAGAATCGGCCTTTCAGGTCTTCCGCTCACCGAGCATTATCACCTTGGCGAACTTATCGCCAAGGCCTCCAATGAATCTGGCAAGCGAGTCGTTATTGTTGCTAGCGGTGATTTATCTCATAAGCTGCAGGATTATGGCCCATACGGATTTGCAAAAGAGGGTCCCGTATATGATTCGAGGATTATGGACGTATGCGGAAAAGCGAATTTTGGAGAGCTTTTTGATTTTGATGAAAGCTTTTGCGAGAAGGCTGCTGAATGTGGTCATCGTTCCTTTGTCATCATGGCTGGCGCTTTCGACGGTCTTAATGTAAATGCAACTTCCCTGTCCCATCAGGATGTTACTGGCGTTGGCTATGGCATTTGCACCTTTTATCCACAAGATGAAAACGAAAACAGACATTTCTTAACAGCTTATACCCAAAAGCTTGAGAGTGAATGTATAAAAAGAAACGAAGCAAGTGATGATTATGTCAAATTGGCAAGAGCCAGCATCGAGTCGTGGGTAAAGGGTCGTCATCAAATATCCGTTCCAGATGGCTTACCTGCTGAAATGCTTAATCGGGCTGCAGGCACCTTTGTGTCTATCCACAAGTTTGGACGCTTAAGAGGCTGCATCGGAACTATCGCAGCCACTCAAGATAACATAGCTGAGGAAATCATTCATAATGCAATGAGTGCTAGCACCCGTGACAATCGCTTCGATCCTATAACCGAGAAGGAACTAAAATACCTGGAAATCAGCGTTGACGTTTTGGGACCAACAGAAGATATTGACTCCCCTGACCAGCTTGATGTGAAACGATATGGTGTGATTGTCAGTCACGGCTTTAAACGAGGTCTGCTTTTACCTAACCTTGATGGTGTGGACTCCATAGAACAGCAAATCAACATTGCGCGCCAGAAGGGCGGTATTGATGCTGATGAACCATATAAGTTACAACGTTTTGAAGTCGTTAGGCACTATTAATCATTTGTTGGATTTACATGAGGGCATGGACTATGGCACGATGCGATGTATGCTTTAGACACTGTGATATATATGAGGGTAAGTTAGGATTCTGTGGCGCAAGAACGGTAAAAAATGGTGTTGTAATACCTGCTAATTATGGAAAGATCACAAGCATCGCACTGGATCCAATCGAAAAGAAGCCTCTGGCTCGCTTCTCCCCTGGAAGTAAAATCCTTTCCGTGGGAAGCTATGGCTGCAACCTTAGATGCCCCTTCTGCCAAAACTATGAAATCTCATGGTCGGAAGAAGCTAAAAGATTTGCAGAGGAATCTCATTTCCTAAGCCCAGGTGAGCTTGTGGAAATTGCAAATGAAACTCGTGATAAAGGAAATATTGGTATCGCATTTACGTATAACGAACCACTTATCGACTATGAATACGTGTTGGACTCTGCCAAACTGGCCAAAGCCCACGACCTTAAAACTGTTATAGTTTCAAACGGAACAGCTGAGCTTCCTATACTTGAAAGGCTAGCGCCATATATCGATGCCATGAACATCGACCTAAAGGGCTTCACCGATGATTATTACGGAAAGATCCTTGGCGGAAATAGAAAACAGGTAATGGACTTCATTTCTCAGGCGGTAAAATCTGCCCACGTTGAGCTAACCACGCTTATCATTCCCGATGAAAATGACACCGAAGACGAAATTCGTGCACTCTCTGCATGGGTCGGCTCCCTTACAAATCCTAATGGTGAAGGGGTTCCACTCCACATTTCTCGCTTCTTCCCACGTTTCCACATGACAGACCGCCCTGCCACGGATGTTAGCAAGGTTTATCGACTGGCCGAAATTGCCCGTGAGAAGGTGGAGTATGTGTATACGGGGAATTGTTGATGTATTCTCACGCTAACATCACTTTCCCGGAGGTGGGAAGGTGATATTTTACTACCTTCAGTGACTATTGCTCCTCTGATAGTAAAAAATACGGTCTCTTTACTACCCCTGCTGAATATTTTTCTCAAGCTATTAAAAAAAGTATGTTTTTTACTACCTCTGCTGAGTTTTCTTTACACGATAGTAAAATGAATATGTTTTTTACTATCTCTCCAACTATTATTTAACTAGGTAGTAAAACAGGTGAACATTTTACTATCCATATCAGAGATTAGATTGGAGACAGTAATTAAACTCCTCGATTGACTTTGCTAAAGTATGAATTTAATATGAATGATGAAAAATACATGATAGTAATCAAAAATCTTACTAATTCTTTCTGCTCAAACTCTTTGACTGTAAGAAAGGCAATTCGATATGCACCCCATAATTGTATTTGATATAGATGGAACATTAACTGATTTCAGAAGTTTTATCAGAACCATCGGCATTCCTTATTTCGAAATGAAATACTATCTGAAAGTTAAAAATCCAGATGCATTAGAGCTTGAAGATATTTTTGAATTAGACTCGATTTTTTTCAAAAGAAGAAAAGAAGCAAATGCTAAACGCCTTTTGGATAAGCCACAGATTTGTTCAATTTTCTCTATTAGACAGATACAGAAGTGATGCCGTAGCATAATGTCAATCTTATGAAAAAGAAAGGCTTCAAAATTGAGTTACACTCTTCCAGAGACAAAACCTGCGAGAATTCTGCACAAATACTTCTAGCAGTTTCCAATAACGTGGAGCTAGAATTTGATTCATCGCACAGCATAAGGAATTATAGTGAAGAAATAACTCACATGTATTCAAATGTATACGTAATACGTAACTGGAAAATCGTTACAATCTCGGCATCTTTACTGAGGGAACCACTAGGAAAGAAGGCGAAAACTTTTTTGGCTCTTTTAATACTGGCTTTGTCGATTTAGCCAAACAGAAGGTTTAGAGCTCTGTAAAAAAGAGGCTTTTAAACTCAACGCATAAACATCGGCGATACAGTTGTACTGGCCGCCGAAGCATATTTTTCACATATCTATAATATTAAAGTAATTAACCGCGGAGAACGAACTTCTCGACCACAGTCGCTACACCGTCTTCATCGTTTGAAGGTGCAATAAAATTAGCCCATTCCTTTGTTTCGTCCTTTGCATTTTCCATCGCTACGGAAAAGCCTGCGTAACGCATCATAGGAATATCATTATAGCCATCTCCACATGCTATTAGGTTCTTTCTATCCAAATCAAGTTTACCTAAAAGCATTTCAAGTGAGGTGGCTTTTTCAATACCATTCGGTGTGATTTCCAAGAAGTACGACTCGGAAAAGAAAACATTTACCTCTCCCTTAAGCTTTTCATTAAGCTCAGCCTGAACCTTCTGGAGCGCCTCGTGTTCTCCTACAACCATAAATTTCACTGGGGGATCCAGCTTCGCTGTTTCATCCAGATGGAAAACCTGGTTAATAGGAATGTTGTTAATCTTTGATTCCAGCTTTACATATTCATCGTTCTCATTTGTAGTGATGATACCTTCCGCATCGTAAGTAAGTGGGGTAACACCATACTTCTTCGCCACATGAACGATGTCTGAATAACACTTTTCTGGAATAGTCTCTCTGCGAATGACATCTCCAGTCTTACAATTGATAATCATTCCTCCATTATATGATAGGATGTAACCTCCAACCTGTTCCAAATGAAGATGATGAGCTATATGCTTAATGCCAGGTACTGGTCTTCCCGACGCGAGAATAATATGAACTCCAGCCTCTGCAGCCTTCATTATTACTTCTTTATTTCTTTTACTGACTTCTTTTTTGCTATTTAAAAGAGTCCCATCTAAATCCAGGGCTATTGCTTTGTACTTCATATATCTATAACTTTCTAAAAAACAAATTTGAAAGCTATATTATCAAAGGATGGTGCGGTTCGTCAATTGTATATTGATAGAACTCCCTTAACTATATATTCCTTGTTCAGTGAAGGCATATGGCATCTTTTATGTGTAAACCGCGTTTATTTCCACTTTCGTTTAAAGTCACAAATTGTGACTTCATGTATTCTATATTCAAACAAGGTGATTTTTGTGGTCGCAAAAATCGACCGCAACCCACCTTTTCAAATTTTTAAACTCTTTCCTACATCTCCTCAAGGCTTTCTATCTTCTTCAGTGCCTCCATATAAGCCATAAGCCTCTTCTGCTATTCTTCCTTAACTTGATATGAATCTGATTGTCACATGGAGCATATCCTTGATTTAGCATTTTCTTTTCACCTCCTCTCTAAACTGGAAATCATTGTTTATGAACACATTATCCAAGAAATATACGGTCCAATCCGTATATCCAAGAGGTAGGAATATTTTTAAAAGAATTAAAAATTCCACGTTTTTAGATTTAGCCGTATCCCACAAACGTGTGTTCCGTTATAATATAGATGTGCCATTTATATAAACTTTGTTAAAGGGGACTGGTTTCATGAAATGTAAATTATCGATTCAGGAAAAATTGAAAGATTTGAGAATTGAAAAAGGCCTGTCTCTGCAAGAACTGTCAGAGCAGACCGGCATATCAAGCTCATCTGCTCATGCAGATGTTCCCGGGGATTAGGGGTTGTTCCCAACAAGCTGCACAGGCTTTGTCTGGACACAGACATTGCTTGCGCGAAAGAACAAACTCTCACTAATGTCATTAGTTGCAACAAGAATTGTTTACCAACTTTAAGGACTTCTTATCACCATGCATGCTCTGCAGGAATATATTCTATGAAGCATTTCCCGCGCTCCACACTTTTTAAGAATACAAGCCCCTCATCAAATCTGTCCGCAAGCCACGCCTTCTTTGAAGATACCTGTACATCTTTATTGTTGGATATGGCACAGCAGATATGCTCCTCTTCCAGATTCTCTTTTGTAACCCTGATATACTCCATAGTCAGCTCTCCTGTCTACACTCCGTTCCGGTCCGCGCTAAGCGGATGTCCCCCGGACATCCAGCGCCCTGATCGGATGCCGGATCACTGTCTTCAGTTTCTCCGGCTGGACTTTTCTCGCATCAGATAGATAAATCTCATGGTGCAGTCTCTTGTCAGTGATATCCAGGACATAACCCTGTTCTTCTATAAATCTGTGCATTGCATCTACTGTAGCAGGTTCATCATCATACGATCCGATATGCATGCACTGCACACACAACCCTTCATCATAAGTAAAGAACTCCACCTTTGAGAAATCCTGTTTTTTCTTAACCGTAGCTTCCCTGACAGCCCACTCAAAATCATCTTTCGTTACAAAGTCTGGCAGGCGGATGACGGATATCCACTTGAAATCTTCTTTATGAGCATAGTCGATACCGATTACTCCATTCTGCCACCAAAAACCTTCCAATGGCGGAACTACATAATCAAAATATCCGTCAATCTGATGATCGCCTTTTTTACTCATCTTGATCGTAAATGCGATTCCATACAAAAGACCTATAGCCTGTTTATATTCGCCATCTTCATCATTTGGATTCCCACTGCCCCTAACCGCGATATAATTCATTTTAGGAACAGTAACGATTGATGGTGTGCCCTTCGGCATATAGAATTCTTTGTATTCCTTCTTGTAATCAAACGCCATACCCTTTTTCTCCACTTCGTTTCGGTCGGTGCTAAACGATCGTCCACCGGACAATCAGAGCTCTGAAACCTGTTATTATATTTGCCATCACTTAACTCTTTGGAACATGACCGTCTCTTCCTTCATTGAGATATTTCCGACACAGAAGCCATATTCCAACAATTCCTTCTTGTATTTGAGAAAAGAATGGTCGATCGGAACCCCTGCAATTTCTTCAATCTCAGCATATGTGAGCTTGAAGCTGTCCGTTCCATTATCCCGGATCCATTTCCAAAGATGTTCGTATTTACTCATATCTGTTCATCCTTCACTTTACCATTGCAAAACGCAGCCATCTCTTTTTCAAGCAGGCGGAATACATTCGCAATCAGATACCCATCCGCTATCGCATGATTCATACGAACCGACACCGGCATCAAAAGTCTCCCGTTTTCCTCACGGTATTTCCCCCAGTTGATGATCGGCAGAAAATAGAGGAATCCATCTGGCAGTTCAATATTCAGGGAATCATAGGACAGCCATGAAATGTAGGAAGCATCAAACCAGTTCGGATGCTTTTCCATATCAAGGCCATACTCCCTCGTTTGTTTTGCCTTCTCTATGTCAGAGACAGCATTTTTGTAGAATGCGGCATAATCCGGATCATAACTTGTATATACCGGCGTACAGGTCTCGGTATCCTCATGAAAAATATACTGCGTAGGGTTAATCCTGTCATAACAGATCAGTTCCTCAGTCTGCCAGAGATACCCCATTTTGTAATCATCCCGGGAATTCAATACCATGGAAAGGATATATAGGAAATTGACATAGAACTTCGTGTTACTCTCCTTCGAGCCCTTAACAAGCTCCGTCACATCAACCCTTGCCGTCATAGAAGTCGAGCACTTGCAATCCTCCGTAAAATGCCGGAATACCCCCTTCCTATAATAGGTTTCTTTATCAATAACTCTATAGTTCATATCTTTACCCTCTTCTTTTCATCATCAGATAGCAGTTTATCCCCTTTTTATAAAAATCAGGTAGTTCTCCGACACACTTATACCCCAGATTTTCATATAATTTCTTCGCTCCCGGGTTAAAATCATCTACAGTTAAAAAATATTTTGCCGAAGAAGAATCGGAAGCATTATCCTCAAAAAACTTCATCAGCTGTTTACCGATGCCATAATTCCTGTATTCTTCCTTTACTGCAGCAATATGGAGATAAGGGTAGCTTCCAAAAACACCATTTGTCATGTAGTAAATAAACCCCAGGCATTTCTCATTTTCATCCAATGCAACATATATGTTTTCTTGTTCCACTGCATATGTAAGCATATTAGTTGCCTTTTCATGATCGCTAAAATACGCTCTTCCTAAATCAGAATTTTGCAAAATGTCTATGCAGCTATCAAGATATTTCATAACTGCAAGTTGAATATGTATATCCTTTTTCCACTTACGCTCTTCACACATGAAACTTTACCTCCGGCACCTTCGTCAAAATCGAAAACTATCTATAATATAAAATCTCACATTCGCCTTCATCGGTAAAAGTTTCAATCTCATATGTAAGAACCCCATCGGCGTAGATTTCCTGATAGATCATATCTAATTCTGCTGTTTTTCCTTTTACGGCAATCCATCCTGAATTCGGCAAAATCACAGAACAGTTTGCATTATCTATGTCGCCGGATTTAAGCCCGATGACATATTCAATCGTATCAGTTGTCCAATTATAGCCTAACCCCCTAAGCTTTTCTCTTCCATATTTTTTGGAAAATTCATCCCAAAATGCACCGATCGTTTCATATTGCCGATCGTCTTTTGTTGAAAACACCTTACTGATTCCATTAAAAACCATACGACCCTCTCCTTCTTTATAAGCATGATTATGTGAAACCTGATTGAATGCTATCACATACACTTTCGTTGTCTTCACAATACATACAGCCTCTCCCTTGGAGACAAGAATAACACTATAGTCTCCCTCTTTTGGGATTGGTCCGCCTTCAGCCAGATACAGATCATATGCAGAACAAGTGGCAGTTTTCTCACCGTTTTTTTACCAAAGCTGCCAGTTCGTCCTGTACGCCACCAAACGACCACGACTCATATGATTCGGTTAATCCGGATTTTTTCCATAACTCTTCTGCTGTCATCTTTCCTTCCTCAAATTCCGGTGTTCTTGACCAGTACCGGATTCCCCAATTTTCGAAGTTCCATTCTTCCATGTAGTCATTGCACTCATAATCGACATACCATAGCAGTCCATCCTGAATAACAAAATTTGTAGGAAAATAATCAATATTCAGCCCAACGTCAAATGCCTTCTTCGCCATTGTACGTACCTGCGGCAAAAATTGTTCTACTGAAGTCCCTTCTAGGATTAAGTCAAAAATAGTTTTCCCATCAACATATTCCTTAACAATCAGCTCATTTTCTACATCTATAGCCAGCATCTTCGGAGCTCTGATTCCGGCATTAGTGAGTCGTTCGTAATCATTTTTCTCAGCCTGTATCTTATTTCCGAAGGTATAGTAATCGCAGGGCTCATGATGTATTTGTTTTAAGACCACCTTCTGTCCATCCTGGTCTGCAAGATATGAATACCCACCTTTTCCATGCCCGAGAAGTTTAATAATCCGGTATAACTTTCCACACACGGTTATTTTCTTCTCTAAGACGAATCTTGGGCCTTCCTCCCCAACTTCACCTGTTGGAATAAACCCTACATTAGCCAGTACATTTTTTGACGACTGATTATCAGGATTTGTTTCCGCCTCTATTTTTATCATGTATCTTCTTGCTCGCCATCCTTCCAAAAATAAAATGAATAGTGATGTTTCTTTCTGAAGCCAAGCCTCTCATAGAATTCCATATCGGAAATCACGTAAGCCCTGGTTGCTCCAAGGTTTTTGGCTCTGCGAAACGCCTCAAATATCAAGGCTTTTGCAATGCCATTCCCTCTGTATGCCGGTATAGTACAGACAGGCTCAACATAAACATAATCAGTCCCTGCCATATACCAAAGCAGACAACAGGCAACCATTTCTCCATTTTCATTCACAGCTGCAACACCTAAGTCCTTATTAAAATGCTTTCTGACTCTTGGAACAATCTCCTCTTCTCTCTCAAATTCTGCTTTATCATCACCATGATCAAATCCCTGCCAGAAAAGCCATTGAAGGTCATAAGCATCCTTCACAGGATCCGGGCAAAAGAGCTTAAGGCCATCCGGGAGTTTTGCTTCAAGCGAATCAGAAAGACTCCTTTCCATGATGGTCTCATCCAGGTCCGAAGGTGTAAATCCAAGACTCTTTGTCATCTCTATTTCATCTGTATTCTCATCACAGATTGCCAGTCCAAAGCCAGAATCATCTTTTAGCTCTTTGCAAGCATACTCCAGAACGGCCTTATATAAATCTTTATACTCCGGAAGTACTCCACAAAAGCCCTCGCCAAAATACATATCGTAGATAGCAGCGCCAACGATTTTATCGTCAACAGTCCAAAGGCCAATGGAATTCTTTAAGCTCTTATCAAATTCAGGATGTTCAATCATCCATTCCAGCCTTGCCCAGTTCCAGTTAATATGGCTGTCATCCTTCTCATTTAAAGCAATCAGAAAAGAGCACAATGCCTCATAGTCAGTGTCAGTATAATTCTTAAAATCTATATCAGCCCTCATAATCAATATCATCCTTATACTTTACTCAAAAATCTGCCCTGGAAGCTTAAGCTTTTCCTTTGGCGGAAAATTCTTATCAAACTCTTCAACATCAACATCTTCAACATAGTAACCCTTTGGAGTCTGGTATACACCAGTGATTCCATCAAGATATCCCGGGATTAGTTCCTTACATAGGAAGAATGATGCGTCTGCATCTTCCGGAAGGTCGTGGTATCTGATTCCGAACTTGCTGGCATATTCAAAGCCGCTGTGTCCATAGAATCCAATATTTCCTTCAAAAAGCACTGCCCCAAAGCCCATTTCTGTAGCCTTTTCAAGAGAGTAGTCCAGGATTGCCTTGCCATATCCCTGTCTCTTTAATTCAGGAGTGATACCGATCGGGCCCATGGTAAGGACATCGATAGCCCTGCCATCATCTGCCTCAATTATCGTCTTCATAAAAATGTTCTGCCCTATAAGTTTCCCATTCTTTTCCATGACAAAATCAAGTTCTTTTACAAAAGCAGGATCCTCCCTAAGAACATGAATCACATAATGCTCACTGCATCCCGGGCGATACACGTTCCAGAAGGACTCCCTTACAAGGTTTTCAACTTCTCTGTACTCTTCTTTTCTCTCAGGTCGTATTGTATAATCATTTGAATTCATCTCTAAAAATCTCCTCTTATAAATCATGTTTTCTCTCGTTTAAGTAGCAATAATCCTTTTATGATCATCAAAATAAAGGCTACAGATGTAGCATACGCTGCCCTGGTGATAGCAAGCACAAGCACTGTTACTATACTGATTCCCATAGATAAGATGATCATTATCCTCTTTATCTTTTCACACTTAAAATGGTTTAAAACCACTATTACAGCTCCCGTTACCACAAGAGAATCAAACAATCCCCAGTAGATCAGCCTTATGGTAGCTGAAACATCGCTGTATTCAATAAGACTCAATGCGTAAACCATCTTTTCTACTGGGTGCGGGAAAAGCGGAAGGAATATCAGCCCGCACGCCAATAGGTCATTTAGCCCAAGAAGATAATCCAGGACCTTGCGAATATTTGCCCTGTTTTCTTTTTCAGCAATAACCACCAGTTTTTCACTGGAAAGAAGCTCATCTATGGATACGGAAAAGAACTTTGAAATCTCTTTTAACGAGTCGATGCTTGGATAACCTCTGCCCGACTCCCATTTCGAAATCGCTGTTCTTGAAACGAACAAAGCTTCTGCCAACTCCTCCTGGGTCATCCCTTTGCTATTTCTAAGTTCCAATAGTTTTTCGCCAAACTCCATATCTGCCATCCTCTCTTAAGCCTCTTTGCTGCAGGATAAAACGCAGCCCTTATACAAATAATATAATCCTATGCTTAATAGTACCGAACCAATGATATCCGTAAACCAGTGGACTCCTGAAATAAGTCTTCCTATTACCATAAATAGAGAAAACAATACTGCAAAAGCAGCTATCAGCTTCCTTATCACATCATCACTTAGCCTTCTGCCAGCCTGTTCCACCAGTGTCGGCATCACACTAAGTACCAGCAGCGTTGTAGAAGATGGATACGATGCCTCCATAACCCCTTCTATAGGAATAGGCCTATAGTTGATTGGTATCATCTCAAAAATAAGGTAAGCCATGATGACAATAATGTAGTAGATTCCGAGAATGATAATATCCTTATCCACCTTAAACAGGCTCTTTCTCTTAATCAGCTGAAGTAACCCAACACCACCGAATATCATGCAGATAAATATTGGTACCAGCCCAAGCCAGTCTGTGATGGTATAAAGTGTCATGTTAACTCCCGTCATCTCGTGGAAGCCCACGTTAAATCCAGCAAATCCGATATCTGTTCCATTTTGCCCGACCGACTGAACATCAATTGTCATAATAAGCAAGGTTAATAATGCAAACAATGCTATAAAAGTGCCCCCTGTTAAAAAGCAAGTTTTTCTGTTTCTCATTTTTTCTAATTCCTTTCCTTTGAAAAATTTCCTTCCGGCTGATTTCAAAGTATCAAAGGATATGAAAAACAGAAAGAATCCCGCCGTCACATGGGCGATACGCTTCGTGTCATGCCCATAAATAAAGACTTTTCCCCATTTACACAGTCATACCACTCTGCAAATCCGAATTTTTCTTTATGCGAATTCTGGATGGTACCCAGTTCACTTTTCCTTTTTTTGATAAAAGACAAATCCATCCTCAATCTTTATGATACGGTAGCCTAACCTTTTGTAAAAAGCATTTGTCCGCTCATTCCAGCATGGGGTATCCAGATTAAACTCCGTACCACATGGGAAATACTTTTCTATGCATTCCATCAAACGAATTCCGTAACCTTTTCTATGATAGACGCTGTCAATAAATATTCTGCCAATGTATACGCTGTTTTTTGTTTCATCCTGGAATATAATGGCTGCCCCTACCAGATCATTTCCTATTATTGCCTGATACAAATGTCCCTCCCTGGCCATTTGTTCATGCCATTCTACTGAATCAAATCCAGGCGGGCAATCACCTTTTGCTCCGCCAACATTTACATCTGTTTCAAAAGCTCTGATGGACATATCTACGATTTTTTCCACCTGATCTGTCTCAGCTTTGACAATATGCATCCCACTTCTCCTAACTGTCATTATCCTCATTATTTTGCTATTTTCAGTTGCGTTCGCCCTGGTTCAAGCCCCATAATCTATCATGTCCCCATATAGATTATTTGCTATTGCCGACGCTTCTTCTCTGCACTTATCAAGACTCCATTCTTCCACAAATGAAACAGGCAGAAGAATCCAGTTTCCATCTCCATTTCCCGCAGGAACAGCCTCTCTGTTTCCACGATTATTTTCAAACTATCAATCCTCTCTCATATATACCTTGCAAAAATGTCGTAAATGCTTTTCGATGTATTTCATACATTCTTCCTCACACTGAGGCTGTCGATCTGACCTTGCAATCTGTAGAACAGCAGGCGCGGTAAGTTCTACCGCAAGCAGCTCCGGATCATCATTCTTAACGATACCTTCATCCATCATCTCCTTGATGATCTTTGCAAACATCTTCTGTATTCCGTCCAGCTGATGCCTGGTCGTAACCTCGGAAATCCTTCCATTTCTGAACTGTTCCTGGACAAGAAACATTCGAGTCTTACGGATTATGGGATCCCGCATTGTGAATGAAATCCTTTCCATTGTCACCTTTATGAACTCTTCCCGGCTCCGCGACAATTTCCCGATATTATGCTCAGATCCAAACATTTCCTCATAACGCGTTTCAGCAGAATCGATCAAAGCATTTAGAATGTCCTCCTTACCTTTATAGTGCTTGTACAATGATGGAGCTTTGATTCCGACAATACTCGCAATCTGCTCCACACTTGTTCCATCGTATCCATTCTCTGCAAATAACGTTAATGCCGCATCCAGTATCTTCTCTTTGGTAGACATATCTTCCTCCATTCTGCTAATAACTATTAGCCATATTATAGCTAATATTCATTAGCCAATCAAGGTTTTAATGAGATACCACAAAAATAGCCTGCAAGCATCAGAATTGCTCCAAATGCCTGCAGGCTCAATAACGTTTCGCTATTCAATTTACAATCGCCGACAGAAGTCAATGCTCAACCAGCCTATTCCGCTTCCTGCCGTGCCAGCTTTCTCTCGTAAAAGGAACCATAACATCGTATTCTTCATGATCTTCTGATTCAAAATAACGATAGGTCACATCCGGTATCCATATCGGATGTCTTGTCTCACCAGCTCCTGTCCATTCAGGATTATACTTCAATGCCAATTCTTCACTTGCACCTGCGATTGCATCCTCATAAGGCAGCCAAGCCATGTATAAAATGAGAAGCCTGCCATTGGGCTTGAGCAACTTCGCCAAATGTGGCATTACTCTCTCATGATCAAAATACCAGAAGCACTGACAGGCTGTAATAACATCAAAGCTTTCAACCGGAAAAATTAGGTTCTCTGTCTACGATTTTTTGATAAAAATGTCCGGATAAATATCTCTGTACATCGCATAGTCTTTTGATGTTTTACCCCAATCAAAGGCTTTTCCGCCGTCTATCCTTGCGTCAATAATTTCCCAGGTTGTCCGAATCATTCTTTCTTCGCCTTTTTTATTCCCAGAACACACCACCTTATGAAAGGTATGCGGCTCATGATTTCATACAGAAGGTAGGAGCCTGCGAATGCTGCTATTGCAACCAACAGGTATACGATGACAGGGGAAAGGGACGGACATAATGTATGCAGATACCATCCGCTGACCGCTATCATCAGATAATGGTATACGTAGAGGCCCCATGATTTTCGACACATCCACTTTGAGAAAGCATTCGTGAAATTTCCCCATTTTTTCTTCCAATTTGATTCTCCTTGTAAAACATAATGAACTTGAGATGCCAAAATGGCATTTCAAGACAATATCCTTTTAAATATCCTCTAGCTTCGTAAGCTCCCCCAACTTCTTCGCGTAGACAAGCAGCCTCTTCTTATCATCTTCATTTAAGCTTTCATATTCTAGCAGAAGCTGCTTCCCCTTGTAATCAATCTTAGGTACTGTGACATCAGGTTCATCAATTCCTTTTCCTGTAAGAAGAATCTCTGGTGTTACTTCTAAAACTCTGCATATGTCCATTATCTTATCAGCAGAAGGAGTATGCCCTTTTGTCTTCCAATCACTAATTGTGCTAGGGGCTATACCCGCTGCTTTTCCAAAAGCATTTTGGCTCATGCCTCTAGCCTTTATTAAATAAAAGATTCTTTCTGTAATAGTCATATTCTGCTCCAAATTTCCATCGATTAATCTTAAATTGACTAATCCTCAATCGGTGTAATATATTTTGCAAAATCAAAATCCTCAACACCATCTACCAATATTATATTACTATACTGACTTGGTGAAAGCATTTTTATCATTTCTTTTTGTGATATATAAAAATCAATTCCCGAGCACTGACAATACATCAAATCAACCCCTGCATCTTCAAACTCTTTATGCAAAATAAGATACAGTAGATTTTCAATACAGCTATATTGACTATAATCTCTATCGGAAATATCATGTCCATAATTTTTTTCAATAAATGAGTCTTCGTAATCGTCATAAGTAGGAATAATTAAATCTCCATCGATAACTTTGAGCTCATCAAAAGCATAGTCGGAATCATATAACGCAAAAAAGATTCCCTTTCCTGCCAAAAATGATTCTATGTGTACTCCATATTCATTTATATGAATATATTGAGTCAACCTAATATTGTATTTTTTCAGAATATCATAATCGACCAAATCATTTATCTTCTTTTTAGCATCCTCCATAGAACTGATTAAATCAGCCTTACGAACCATATTCTCTTTTTCTTCCTCAAGCTCTTTTGGATAATCCACATCATTTATATATTTTTCAACTGATTCATAACCTGCATCATATGCTTTACGTTCCAAGGTTCCGCCTGCTAGCATAAACTTTAGTGGATAAAAACTTCTAAGAGTTTCCGCTCTACTTCTCAAAGTGTCAACTCTAGTATATTCCAGATGCTTTATCCTATCTGAAAGCTCTACATCACCTAATATAATATTGTTATATTTTGTTTCTTCTACAAGTTTTGGAAGTCCATTCTTTTCAACAATCACTTCTGGCCTCGCATTCGCAAAATTTTCGAGACTATCATACCCTAATTTTTTAGCTACATCCTCTGCTAACAAAAACACTTTGTTTTCGACTATTACTCTGTTTTTAAATAAATATTCTTTTCTCATCATAATTCTCCTCGCAAAAATACTTAAAAATCTATTGACACCAACACATTCCGACATTAATATAAAAGTCAAGAAATGGGTTTTTTGTCTGGTAAGCCGTTAAGGCCGAGAGGGTTGCTCGTTTCTTTTTTTATGTCTATAACATCGTACAGATACAGTTTATTATCACTAGCATGTCTTATTAACATAGATGCATGATACAAATTGTAACGCTCAACTCGTCCATCATCTGCAAAGACTGGAAGCGCAAATCGTGAATCATATCTGTACCAGCCATATTGTGCATCTCGTAAATGCTTCTTAGTTGTATTTTCTCTATAAAACTTTCCTGTTGCTATATTTAATAATTCTGGTATTCCTTGCGTAGCATTTGCTTTTGCTTTAGCATTACCCCCTCGTAAACTTTCAGTATATTCAGAACCTGTGTATTCATCTGGCAAATCTGTACCTATGTATACATAATCATCAGTATTTGATATTTCATATATATCTCCAACATATCCATATAAATACTCTTTGACCTCATTCCAATCGACTTTCCTTTTTCCTTTAAATTGAATATCATAAATTAATACAATATCCTTTCCTTCAGAATCCTTAACAACTGATACGTTTCTATTACTCTCCATAAATCTCCTACGCCTTCCCGTATATTTCATTCCGTTATCGCGTATATATTATCATTAAAACTCCCCTTCTTCAATCAAAAAAGCTCCCAAACTTTTTCAAGTTCGGAAACTTTTCTATTGCCTAGTTATTATATTATATCGATTATTGCAACCGTCTCATCGTTATATCGGATTGCTTCTACGCCAAAATCTTCTACCATGTTGGCGCCGACACCCTGAAAATATAGTCCCTCCCATCCGGGAAGTGTAACAAAAAGCGCATAGGGCTCGCTGCCATCATAAGTCTCTGGAATATAGCTAGAATAATGGATGTCTCCGTGCTAGTCCAGATCTAAGCCATTCAACCACTTTATAATATCTTCCTTCGATGAATCTTTTCCTACATCACTTCCACTTATAGGGATTCCTTCCAAAACCGTAGCCCCAGGCTCTCTATCCCTTATCATGTCATAGGTTCCGCAATTGCGACTTCCAAGATGCGTATTAAACGGAATGATGGTCACTCCGTCAAAATCATAGGTATCAAAAAATGTCTCCATTATCATCGGCATTCTGTACCACCAAATCGGGTATCCGATAAATACTCTTGAGTAGGATGTAGGATCAATACCAAGATTGTTAAATGCCGGTCTGGCTTCACTATCTGCTTCAGTCTTCGCAAGATCAGCAGAAGCATCATATTCAAGTGGATAGTCTTCTGACGGAACTATTTGAACCAAATTGCCACCGACCTCATCATGTATAATGTTCACCATCCACTCTACAGCGGACTCCTCACCCACCATTGGAGTTGATGAACTAACTGCATCAACATCATTCAGATTGTTGGCACTAAAATAAATTATCAAAGTGTCACCGCCATCCGAACCATCATTTTTAGTTACACTATCTTCGTCAGCCTGATCAGCGGCCGAAACTGTGGTTCCTGAACTGGAAACCTCAGCATTTTCACTGCTTCCGCAGGCGGATAAAAATACTGTAGCCAGCAACATTCCTGCCACATATCTCAATTCTGCCTAATTTTGCCACCGATATAACAATTCGCACTTATGAAAGCATGAATCTCCCTGGCAGATCCATTCCAGACAGAGTGCTCATTCCCATTATCGATGACAGTGCTACTGTTACTTTTTATTTGATTTCAGATAAAAATATCGCTTCAAAATACAAAGTTAAATTATAATAATTAAGATAAAATAGGTGTTTTTGATTTTCCAACGCATCATCTGGTTTTTGTTGGAACATTACTTCTTTTGGATTACCGTATTTATTCCTATTGGTTTAAATCCGACGCTGAGAGCCGTTTTCTGTGAACCTGTATTCGTTTCCGCATGGGCCCATACAGGTCTTCTGCCCTGGCGTATGATTTCCTCACACATCTTGTATGCCAGATAGGATGCCAGACCATGGTATCTGTATGTTTCAGCAGTCTCAACACCAATATCCACTTCCTCCGGACTGACCGCACTTGAAAACGCCACCGCAGCGAAGCTGCCATCTTCCTTACTTCTTGCCAGAAATCCAAATCCATTCCGAAGGAACATTTCACTGTCATTCCAGGAAAAAGATGGCGTAATTCTCCCCTGAATGACATGTATATTGTCTGAAGTTATACGTTCAATGACAAAGCCGTCATCAAGTTTCGGTTGCTTTTCAAGGATTCCGCTATGAGTGTATTCAATCCTTTTATCAATTCGTAGCATGTCTATGCCTGAATAATAGTCGGAAAAAAACTTCGAATCTGTAATTAGTAAAAATCTTCGCTCCGTATCAGACCCCCAAAAATTTTGATATACTTCCTCAAGAACATCTGAGCTCACATCCCCAGAGATATACGCAAAGCCGCAATAATGCCAAAACAGTACACAGCCTTTGCCATCAACATAAATATCTCCATCCTGAGTCCCGGTCGCAATTGATAAAGGATAAACCCGGTTAGCCAGGCATTCGTTAGCACATTTAATATATTCTTTGTATCTGATTCTATCAACTTTATTCAACAAAATACACCTCTATATAATCTCGCTCATTTATTAACCTTCTCGAATCGCACGCGGATAAGAAAACATAAGACATGTCCCCCTTTATTCGAATATTGGATTGACATTTTTCCTGTACCATAGTATTATCCTTTTTGAAGGAAATGGGTTTTTTACCGTACGTGTTAGGAACTAACAGCCAAGCGGGTTGCTCGTTTCTTTTTTTATGTTTATTATGTCGTATAAATACTTCTTGCCATCTAAATCATGTCTAATTATCAAATTTACATTAAAGACGTTATACCTTTCCACTTTATTATCAACTCCATACACAGGCAAAGCAAAACAAGAATCATAACGATACCAACCATTAGCTCCATCAATATTATGTTTTTTCTTTTTATTCTCTGTATGCTTTCCATTTGTTGCTATCTCAATTAATTCTCCTAATCCTTGAGCTGCGTTAGCTTTTGCCTTAGCAACTGCACCTTTCAAGCTATAGGTATAATCTGAACCAGTATATTCATCGGGTAAATCAGTTCCAATATAAACAACTTCATTAGAGCCAGCTATAGTGTAATTATTTCCAACAAATTCTTTTAAATACTCCTTTACATCATCCCAATTCATCGATCGCTTTCCCTTAAAAGCAATATCATTAATCATTACAATATTATTTCCATCTGCATCTTGAATCACAGACACATTTACATTATTCTTCAATTACTAAAAATTCCTTTCATATTACCTCTTTGAGGTCACAAATTGTGACCTCAAAAATTAAATCTCCTCTAACTTAGTCAACTCCCCCAACTTCTTTGCATAAGTCAGCAGCCTCTTTTGTGCGTCCTCATTTAAGCCTTCATATTCCATTAAAAGCTGCTTTTCCTTATAATCCACCTTAGTCTCCTTGACCTCAGTCTCATCTATACCTTTACCAGTAAGAAGAGCCTCCGGTGATACTTCTAATACTCTGCATATATCCATAATCTTATCAGCGGAAGGATTATGCCCTTTTCTCTTCCAATCACTGATTGTACTTGGTGCTATACCAGCTGCTTTACCAAATGCATTTTGACTTAACCCACGCTCTTTTATAAGAAAAAATATTCTTTCAGTTATTGCCATAACAACTGTCCGCCTTTCCGAATTCTATCAATTTCGTTTACACGAACATATTATCATGTAAACAAAACGTATTCAATATCAAACAAATCTTTTTCCTTACGTTTCTCTGCCGAAAGCTTAATAAACTTTCTTATTTCCTGCATAAAAACCTGCTAACAAAAATCAAGCATGAATTTCAAATATACTTTTTAAATAATTAATTGCATCACAATAAGGCTGGCGGTAGACCAGCCTTTAACTATATTTTTCTATTTATACACTTCACTTACTCTTGCATAATATATCCTTAAAAACTTGTTTAAACCTGCTATTTTTGCATGTTTCTTTGTTTTACCTTCAGCTTCCTTTTTCAGGATGTAATTGTATACAGCATTATCCTCTGGTTCAGGGTGACTCTTCAACACTCGCATAACTTCATACCCTACTTTTCGTAGCGTTGATGAACCTCTTTTCGTTATGCGCCGGTTTGAACCTACAAATTGTCCTGATTCATATGGAGGAGGATCTATTCCCGCAACAGCAATAAGTGCTTTTGCGCTATGAAGTTTTCTTATATCTCCAATTTCAGCAATCAACTTAGGTGCCAATACATCACCAACCCCACCCATTGCTCTAACAGTAGAATATTCAGGTAAACTCTTAGCAAGTTCCTTCATTCGTGTTAGAATTGTATTGAGGGTATCATCAATTGCTCTCAACACAGATATAGCTTCTTGTACTAACATTTTTGTAGATGGAGTACTTGAAGATAACGTAGGAATACCATTAGATGCCAATTCATATATTTCTTCAGCTTTTGATTGGCTCTTTTGGTATTTCTTTTCTTTAGCCCACTCACAATAGGCCACCACAAAATCATCACGACTCATTCCGATAATCAGGTCATAATGCCAGAAGCGTTCTACAAAATCACTAAGTTTATCTTTATTATTCTTTTCATCCCAACTATTAAATTTAGTTTTTAAGCCTGGCATTGTGTAATCTAACATATGAGTTAATTCTTGAAGCGCTTTAATGTGTAGTTCCATATAGAATCTGTAACGTCTCCCAAGCAACTTAAGCTCAGCATATATAGCCTCATCTTTGTCATAGTTTTGAAGCTTATACCATTTTTCAATACCATAGTTTGCTATGACAATTGAGTCCAATTTGTCTGTTTTAGCGCCACGAATGCTGTTATCTTTAGCATATTTTCTCATGGCATATGGATTTATTACCGACACAAAATACCCACGCTCAAGAAAAAAAGTTAGCAATGGCAAATGGTATACACCTGTGGCTTCCATAACCAATCTTACTTCGCCATCCAGCTTCCTTAACATCTTCTCAAGTTCGCTGAGCTCACTTTCTGTATGCTGTACTTCAAACGGTTTTAATACAATTTCTCCGTATGGCTTCATAACGCATACAGTACTTTTACCTTTAGAAACATCAACACCTACGCTTATCATTCTAAACCTCCCTCTACATAAAATTTAGTAATTGTTCCAACCGCACTTATTACCATTCAGTTTAGTTGGTTACGCGGGTGTCGCTCCCTACCTGCCTAATCGAATGCTTATAATAAGGGGTTGGTTAACGGTTTTTATTGCGGATGATTAATCCAAAAAGCCCCACGTCAGACCAATTACTCCCCTTATTATAAAAAAATAAGTGCAGAAGTTAGAGATAATTACTCTCTAACTACTACACTTTTATGGTACTAAAAAAGCTCCCAAACTATTCATGTTTGGAAGCTGAGTCTATACCGTATTTAGTTCCTATATCCTCTCAATTTTCGCACACGTCTCCACATGATAAGTCCCAGGGAACATATCAACGCAAGCCAAGCGGGTTACATGATAGCCGCGGGCGAGGAATACCTCAAGGTCTCGTGCAAGGCTGGTAGGCTTGCATGAGATATACACAAGTGAATCCACACCGTAGTCGATGATCTTCTCCAAGGCCTTTGGATGGATACCATCACGTGGTGGGTCAAGGATGATATAGTCTGGCTTTTCAGAGATATCATCAAGAACCTTGAGGACATCACCTGCGATGAAATCGCAATTTGAAAGTCCATTGAGCTTGGCATTTTCCTTTGCAGCCTCAACCGCTTCGGAGATGATTTCTACACCAGTAACGTGCTTTGCTGCAGGTGCGATAACCTGGGCGATTGTGCCTGTGCCAGAATAAAGATCATAGACCTCTGCTCCATCAGCGCCGCCAGCTATGAAATCACGAGCTGTGCTGTAGAGCACCTCTGCACCAAGTGAGTTGGTCTGGAAGAATGAGAATGGACTGATAGTAAATGAAAGACCAAGTAACTCTTCCTTAAACCAATCCTGGCCATAGAGGATTTCTGTACCCTCATCTGCTACAACATCTGCTTCTCTGTCATTCTTAGTATGAAGGATGCCAGTAAGCTTGCCTTCCCAATCCGGGCATGTTAGAAGCGCCTGCTTCCAACCTCCTAAAAGCTCCTTTTCGAAGCTTTCATCTATCTGTGTGCTTGTAACTATATCCACAAGAATTTCTCCAGTCTTTGCTGCCTTGCGCACAAGCAAATGACGGAGGTATCCCTCGTGGGTATTCTTGCGATAATATGGCTGATTCGCATTTACGAAGTAATCTAAAGTGATTGTAAGAACGCGACGCATATCTGCATCAATAATCTGACAGCCATCTACTGTAACAACATCATAGAAGCTCCCCTTCTTGTGCATACCAAGAGAAAGAGGTCCATCCTTCACCTCATCTCCAAAGGAGAACTCCATCTTATTTCTATATTCAAACTGCTTTGGACTGCCCTTGATTCCCTCATAGGTAGCATTCCATACATCCTCACCAATGACTGGAGCCATCAGGTCATGAATCATACCTGACTTAATCTCGAGCTGCGTCTCATAAGGAAGTGACTGATATGTACAGCCGCCGCATTTACCATAATGTACACATGCTGGCTCAGCCATCTCAAGCTCTGAAGGAGCATCCACAGAAAGGAGATTGCCCTGTGCCTTTTCCTTTGAAGACTTTTTAACTCTTACAGAAACTGTCTGACCTGGGAGCACGCCCTTTACACGAAGGCGGTCACCCTCAGCAGTTTCAACTATACCTTTGTTAGGGAAGTTTACTTTTATTACCTTACCTTGTACAACTTCTCCACGTTTCATATTACACCTCACACAAACTTACTCCGCCAGTTACACCTACAAGCCCTGGTATTACTCCGTCGCGAGATTGGCCCCTCAAGTAACACCAAGAGCTTGTTGGCTACTGGCTCATTAAAAAAACACTAAGCTAATGCTAAATCTTACGCAACTTCGCGAACGACGCGAACATCTTCTTCACGCCTACACCATCAAACTCTACCGTAACCTCATAGTCACGACCCTCGTCAATGATATCCTTCACTGTGCCTTCTTTAAATTTAATATGGCTGACGCGGTCGCCAATACCATATTCTAAATCACCTTTTTCAATCTTTGTGCCATTCTTGTTTGCCACTGCGGTAGTCGAGCTTCCCACTGTAAAGCTCGCCGGCTTCGAATAACTTGAAACTGGCTTGTTGAAGCTAGACACTGGCTTGCTTGGTCTCTGATATACAGAGTACTCACCAATAGGAGTGCTAGAATAATCCTCCATTGGCTTTGGCTCCCAAAGGTTGCCCTGAAGAAGCTCCTCTGGAATCTCCTTAACAAATCGGGAAATCTTGTGGAAAGCAGTCTCACCACGAATCATTCTCATTCGAGCACTGGTCATAGTCAGGTGCTCTCTGGCACGGGTAATTCCCACGTATGCCAGACGACGCTCCTCTTCCATCTCTGAATCAGCTCCACCGCCATCAAAGATTGCACTCTGTCCTGGGAACAATCCGTCTTCCATTCCTGCCATGTAAACACGTGGGAACTCAAGACCCTTTGCTCCATGAAGAGTCATAAGAACAACATAGTTGTCGCTCTCCTCGTAACTATCAATATCGGCTACAAGTGCAACATCCTCTAAAAATCCTGAAAGAGTTGGCTCCTCGCCTTCCGCTCTTGCATCCTTCTCGTAGGCAACTGCCTTTGTCAAAAGCTCGTCGATATTCTCGATTCGTGCCTTTGCCTCATCTGTGCCCTCAGCCTTAAGCTCTGCCACATAATCTGTCTGATCCAAAATCTCCTCAACAAGAGCTGAAACCGACTCTGTCTTTCCAATCTCACGAAGCTTCTCAACAAGGGACGTGAAGCCCTGAATCTTTGCAGCGGCCTTTCCAATGGAAGGAATCTCCTCGCAATGAACCAGCGCCTCATAGAAATTCAAACCACGCTCCCTTGCAAAATCAGAAACCTTGGCGATAGTAGTAGCACCGATTCCACGCTTTGGAATATTGATAATACGCTGAACTGCAATATCATCACTACCATTATCAACTGTTTTTAAATAAGCGAGGATATCCTTGATTTCCTTACGGCTGTAGAAGTTTACACCGCCTACAATCTTGTATGGGATTCCCTCGTAAATCATCTTCTCTTCAATAAGACGGGACTGTGCATTGGTACGATAAAGCACCGCACAATCCTTATAATCAGCCTCTCCCTTACGAACAAAGGATGCAATATTGCTGGCAATAAAGCTTGCTTCCTCGTATGCACTGTCAAACTGCTGGAAATGGATTTTATCTCCATCCTCAGCTTCGGTCCAAAGGGCCTTTTCCTTACGTCCTTCATTGTTTGCTATGACAGAATTGGCTGCCTCCAGAATATTACCGGTAGAGCGGTAATTCTGCTCCAGCTTAATCACATGAGCTGCTGGGAAATGCTGCTCAAAATTCAAAATATTATAGATATCAGCGCCACGGAACTTGTAAATAGACTGATCATCATCACCTACTACACAAAGATTCTGCTGAGCTCCAGTAAGCAAGCGAACCAGCTCAAACTGTGCAGCATTGGTGTCCTGATACTCATCCACCATGATATACTTGAACTTATCATTGTAGTAAGCTCGCACCTCACCATCTACCTTCAAAAGCTCAACAGTCTTCATGATCAGGTCATCAAAATCCATTGCATTGTTCTGGCGAAGACGTGCCTGGTACTCACGGTACACGGAAGCCTGACGCGACATGTTGTAATCTCCCATGGCACGATTGGTAAACTCCTCAGGTCCAATGAGCTTATTCTTGGCATCGGAAATTACATTTAAAAATGTACGTTCCTTGAACTGCTTTGTGTCTATCTGAAGATATTTGCAAACATCCTTCATAAGAGTCTTGCAATCATCAGTATCATAAATAGTGAAATTGCTGCCATATCCAATTCTGTCACCAAAGCGGCGAAGGATTCGCACACAGCTGGCATGGAAGGTGGCAACCCAAACGCCATCTGAACCAAATCCAACTATACTATCTATACGCTCACGCATCTCTCGAGCTGCTTTATTCGTGAAGGTGATAGCCATAATGTTGTATGGCATCACGCCCTGCTCAATCAAATAAGCAACGCGATGTGTAAGCACTCTTGTCTTTCCCGAACCAGCACCTGCCAAAATAAGCACAGGTCCCTCGGTTGTGACAACACCCTCACGCTGCTTGTCATTTAAAATATCTAAATTCATTATAATACTGTCCTTTAAGCGAAACTTTGTTCTATAATTTTATCATATGAACCTAGTTCCTTCTACCCAAGAATTATTTTTCTTTTTACTTTTCTTTAGAACTATTGCCAAGTTCTTCCTCGTCAGCACGACGATTAGATATATATTGCTCAATCATCATCTTTTTTACAAACACATCAAATGAAAGAAGACAAATGAATGTAAAGTCCTGAAGCACATCCCTGCTCTCCTCGTCCTGGTCTGCAAAGGCCTCGCGACTCATATTGTACTTCTTGATAATATCTTTTGTTACTTCCTTAGCGACTTTACGCTCATAGCCAACCATATCACTATAGATATCAAAGAAATCCAAGCCCTTACTATCACCATAGTACTTGTCGTTGATTGGATCAAGGATACTCTTGATATCCTTCAGTCCAAGGAAATTCTTGAAATAATAAATAAAAATTAAGTTAAGCATGTGATCCCTGGAATACTTTTTCTTGGTCGGTGGAGGCATAAGCTGATTCTTGGTATAGTTGTTAATCATGGTCTTGGTCATAGCCTTATCTTCGGTGGCTTCGCGAACTGTACCAAGCTCCTGATCCAAGAACGTAAGCACCTGATCCATGTATAAATCTATATTTGGAATGTCCTCTGGATGAACATAATCTATTTCTGCCAGTTGATGCAAAATTGAATTCAATCTTTTTCTAGAATTATCCATATTTAAACCCCTACGGCAGTTACGCCAACAATCCTGAGTATTTCTTCCGGTGACTACATGTCACCTACAGAAATCTCAGAGATTGTCTGCTACCGCCTTACACTTTCTATAAAAAATTAAACATAGTTACAATAAACAGATACGAAAAAATAAGATGTAGTTACGAGAACTACATCTTACATATTATCATCATTATCATATTATTAAAAGCCAAATCAAATAACATTTACCTTCGCTTCGGCAGAGAGTTCACTCTTTCCAGCCACGAATGCTTTTAGCCTAATTTCACCTCTTTCCTCAGGTTTTACGATAGCAAGTGCCTCGCCAAAATATGTGTCGCAGGTGTCTGACAGATAACTTTTGGTATAAAACGGGCACCCACTTCCAAGGCCCAAAAGCTTACCGCCTTCAACCTCAACCTCTATTTCTTCTCTCGCCAAAGGATTGAGTATACCATCCTTATCGCAGAATCTAAGTCTAATATAGGCAAGTCCATTATCTGCGGAGATTTCTTTTTGCTCTGGCTCCGCCACAAGGATTGTATCTGACTGCGCTGTCACAAGTGATGTTCTATGAGACTCATTGCCTGATGCATCATAAGCGATAGCCATCAATTCTCCTGGTTCATACTTCACATCAAACTTTACTCTACAATCATCTTTTCTCTTTTTTCGTCCAAGACTCTTGCCGTTCAAAAGAAGCTCTATCTCCTCATCTCTTGAATAAACTTCAACGGTTGTATCCATACCCCCGCAGCCATGCCAGGTCCACGATTGCATTGCATTAGTCATTTTCCAAGCTGATGGAGAATGTTTTTTCTTAGCATATTTAACTGGTATTACACCAATTGCAATATCCTTTTGCTCAAACGCAACCATAGTATAATCTGCCTCAGAAAGAGACTTTCCTGTTAAATCCACCCTGCCTGAACCAGCTGAAACCCAACCAATTCCGTGATTAAAATCCGGTGCATAATCACTGTATTCCATTGCACCTACACCTGTTTCACCCAGATAATCCATTCCAGCCCAAACAAAATCACCTATAATTCTAGGCTCTTTCTTTGCAATCTCATAGAATTTATAAGCGTCCGAGCAAAATGTCTCACTACCTAAAATCAAACGCTTAGGATACTTCTTTAAATCCTTTTTATATCTGTTGATACCATAGTTATAGCCAGCAAAATCCATGTTAGCAAAAGCACCTTTAGTTTTAAGGTCGCATGGATAAAGTGTGGCGCCAAACTTCATAAAATCTGCTCCGAGAAGCCCTGCAAGATTGTTGAAGAACTCACTTCCCACAGCCTTTTTCTTAGATGAATTCTTAACCTCTGCCTCAGCTTTCTTATCAGAATATACTCCAAATCCCATCGAGAAAAGGAAATTGAAGAATATATTAACACCACAAGAAACTGGACGGGAGTTGTCAAGACTGTGAAGATAATTAGTCATCTCTCCAGTAAACTTGATTCCACGTTCCTGCGAAGTCTCAGCTACCTCATTTCCTGTAGAATACATTATTACACTTGGATGATTGTAGTCCTTGTCCACCAAAGCCTTTAAGTCAGTCTTGTAGTTCTCTTCCACTTTGCCAGCATAATCATTCTTGGTTTTGTGAATATACCAGCAATCCACGTACTCATCCATCATCAGTACACCCATTTCATCGCAGGCTCTAAGCATTGCTTCTGAACATGGATTATGAGCACTTCTGATGGCGTTATAACCATTTTCTTTCATGAGACGGACCTTGCGATATTCTGCAAAATCATGCGCAGCTGCACCAAGTAATCCATTATCGTGATGTATGCAGGCTCCTCTAAAAATCACTCGCTTACCATTTATTGCGAAGCCAACCTTCTCATTGTATTCGATAGTCCTGATACCGATTCGCTCTGTCCACTCATCCTCACCAAATGAAACCTTGATATCATAAAGCTTTGGATTTTCCGGCGACCAAAGAATGGCATCCTTGCACTCCAGTTCCAGAGTAGCATGACCGTATGCATCAGCAATTGCCACACCTGTTACAGCAAGCTCGGGTATAGATACAGCCACATTCCCTGCTCCAGTTGTAGATACTCTCACACGAATCCTTGCAGGTGAAATAGCTACTGTATCAATCTTAATTCCATTGATTTTGATATGCTCCTGTGGCAACTGGTATAGCCAGACTGGTCGATAAATACCTGTGCCGGAATACCAACGGCTGTTTGGCTGGTCAGAGTTAATTGCTTCCACACGAATCTCATTGTCTTCTCCGTATTTTAAAAACTCTGTCACATCAACATAAAATCCGCTGTAACCGTAATCCTGAAATGCAGCCTTCCTTCCATTTACAAAAACCGAAGCTTTATGATACACACTCTCGAAATAGATTATATTCACCTTTTCTTTCCACTCTATCGGCACAAAAAGGCTCTTCTCATAAGTGTAATCCTTTGGAACAATCCATCCCAGATTAACGCCAGTTACGCTATCTGCTGACTTTTCATCCAAGAGCATTGCATCATAAGGCACATCAACTTTTATTGCGTTATCTCTTTTTCCAGTTTCATAAACTAACCAATTGTCATTTAAGCATTTTTTAATCATAATTCTTCTCTTTCCTAAAAAGCCTGGAAACACATACGCGTCTCCAGGCTTCTTTAAAATTTTTGTCTCTTTTTATGATTCTTTTCTCGTACTAAAGAACGCTGATACAATTCCCACAACTGCTGTGATTGCAAGGAAAACAATGTTTGCAATTGCTCCATGTGCTGATGAAATATTTGCTGGAGTCTGCACTTCCTGAAGAACCTCTACATTTGAGAAGTAGATAAATGCAAATCCCTCAACTCTTGCTGTTACGATAGCAAGTACAGCTGCTATAAAAAGCGCTGGTGCAACAATTCGGCACACATCTGAAATGATTGTGAGCACCTTGGCGAGTACACCTTCTACAGGTACAAGTGCAAGTACAATTGCAACTGCAAGAACAATGATTCCTAACACATTGAATTTTACTGCATTTGAAACTGCTGCATTATGGAAATAGCCTTCCCCAGCAATGTTTGTATTATATACGATTATTGAAATCACACTTAAAAGTAAGGTGATGACAGTTAAGATGATTCCAGGTGTTATTTTTTTGATAGAATTCATAGCTTAATTCTCCTCCTTACTTTTGCTTGGCTTTACTGAAAATACAAGCCATAAAAGAGCTGATACTACAAGCAGGATTCCATTTGCAAGCTTAATGGTGTTAAGAACAGTGTCCCACCATACCTCTACCTTTTCAGTAGAAACATTCATAAGTGCGCTGTTAGCAAATGTGTAAAGCTGATACTTAAGATTCTCTCTAGCTTTTTCTACAAGAGCTGAGTCATTCTTTACAGCATCCACTGATAAGTAGCCCCATGAGCCATCTACTCCACCTTCACCAAGGTTGATGTGATTATCATTTGTTGCGAAGTCAGCCATCTGTGTGATACCTGCCATTACGCTGCCCTCTGGTGTGAAGTAGTAAATATTGTTAACCATATCTGTAGAAATGACGCCTGTAAATGCCCATTCCTGACGAAGAATATTTGTAATAAGTGGTGCGTATGCACTTGCGTTTGTAGGTCCAAGTCTGTTGAATGCAATCATGACTGCAAGTCCCTTTGCATCCTCAAGTCCGCCCTGGAAGCCTCGTAAATCTGTCTCGCGCAACTTCTGCTCATTCAGATATACAGCAATACCGTTTCTAGTATGCTCCTGATCGTTAAAGCCTAAGTGCTTTGGTCCATTAAGAATTCCCTTTTCTGTGCATCCCTTTAAAGTGCCATAGCCAATTCTGTTTGTAAGCATTGGATCTTCAGAAATGTACTCGTAGTTACGTCCGTTATAAGGTGTTCTCTTAAGTGTAAGACCTGTGCCCCATAACTGATATCTCTCAAGCCATAAGCCTGAATTTCCTTCTACAAGACCCCACTCATATGCGAGCTGTGGGTTGAAAGAAGAACCTAAAAGTGTCTGTGAGTTTACATTAAAATGATAAACCTTTCCTGTTGCTTCATCTGTGTATGCTGCTGAGAAACCGCAAACACCCTCATTCTGAAGAACGATTGGATTATCAACGTTTGTAAGTGTATCTGTCTGGCTACCGCCGTGAATTACTGCACCGATTGCTTCGTCAATTGTAATCTGAGAAACAAGCTCGTTCCAATATTCATCATTTACATTTTCAAGCTGCTCATAACCGATTGAAGTAGCGTCAAATCTAAGACCCTTGTCCTCACCCTCTGTTGCAGGTGAATCAGAAGCTATTTCATAAACCTTGCCCTTGAGAAGGTTAATCCACTCCTCAGCCTTAGGGCTGTCTGCAAGTGTAATCTGAACATCCTTATTGTAATTGATAGGGTATGTTCCTTCCCAATCCTGTCTTGAAAGATATGTTACAGTATCCTCACCTGTCCAGTAGTTAAGATCTGCATCGTCAGCAACGTTTGTTACCTCTACATCATTCTCAATTGAGTATGTAACTGTATCAAGCTCTTTATTTCCATTCCATACTGTTGCTGTTCCCTTTGCATCAGCATCCATACCGTCTGCTGTTGTAAAGCCCTGTGCTGCAAGGACATTGTTAACTGCCTCGTGCGCACCTGCTGCAGCTGTGAAATAGTAATCCCCAGCATCTAAGATGTAAGTCTTTGCATTTTTATAATCGTAGCTTGCAAGATATTTTGCAGGAACCTCGATTGTAACCTCTGCTGTTTCACCTGCTGGTACAAATACCTTCGCAGAATTTAAAAACATAATTGATGATTTCTCAACAAGATTTTCCTTATCATAGTCTGTGTAAGGCTGTGAAACATAAAGCTGTGCAAGGAAGTTTCCATCTGCGTCGCCATTGTTCTTCACCTCTACAACTGCTGTTACATTTCCATCAACAGTGTTTTCAACTTCTACACTCTTGATATTCTGCTCATATGGTAAATATGAAAGGCCATGGCCAAAGCTGTAAACCATTTCATCCCCATAATTCCATCCTGCTCCCTGTGTTGAGCCAGCTGCAGAAGCTGCGTTAAATGTTGGATTTGCAATAGCATCAAAGTATCTTGTCTCGTAGTACTTATAACCTACGTAGATACTCTCTGCTTCAACGATGTACTCACCACCACTGTAGGTAGGGTCTCCACCACCGAATGAACCTACTGCACTTGTATTTGTAATATCAACATTTGGATATCTCTCGTCATAACCATTCTCAGCGTTTGCAGCAAGTGTTTCTGCGTCTGCATAATAGTCGCCACCAAAGTTCTGAACTGCTGGAATAGAGCTGTTATCAACTACAAAAGCCTCTGTAAGAGCACCTGTAGCATTTACTTTTCCTGTGAGCACATCCACGATACCGATGCACTGATAGTCGTTGATACAACCAATGTAAGCAATACCATCAACCTCGTGAGCGCCGCCCTCTGCAATATCAGAAATAAGCATTGCATTTCCTGTATTGAGAAGTACAACTACCTTTGAGCAAGTTTCCTTTGCTGCATCAATAACAGAAAGCTCATCCTCTGAAAGTGCAAGTGGATCTTCACCAGTCTTCTCTCCTGCATAATTTACAGCTGTGCCTGCACCGTAAGTGTTTGACTCTCCACCTGGTCTTGCAAAAACACAAATTGCAGTTGTATCTTCCTTGTTAATCTTTGACTTCCAATCACTTGCAAGTCCAAGACTTTCAAACTCATTAGCTGGTACCTCTGTGATAGCAAAATCTACCATATCACCAACTGTTGTGTTATAGATGTAGTCGAAGCCGATTGAATATTCATCTGCTCCTGTCCACATATTCTGAGTAACAACCTCATGCTTGTTCATAAGGTTAACATAGAAATCTTTAACTGTGGAATTAACAGTAACTCCAGCATCCTCAAATGCCTGAAGAAGCTCTACCGCGTCATCATTTCCACCTCTGAAATCGCCTGCATTATATGGATAAGGTGCATATGCTGCAAGTCCAAAAAGTGCTACCTCAGAAGTGCCTGAAAGTGGAAGTGCGTCATTATCATTTTTCATGATAACAGTACCTTCCTGGCCTTCTCTGATTGCAATATCTTTTGCAGCTGCTGCCATATCTTCAACTGTTTCATAGTCTGAAACAAATCTGGCAGAATCTGCATCTGTAGATGTTACGTAGCTTGTTGTGCCAAGTACATCATCAAGATTCTTTCTGTAGGTCTCAGCTACGTCCGCTCCAAGAGTGGAAAGCACTAAAAGTGATGCTGAAAGCGCTGCCACACCTCTCATGGCTGGAACCAATACTTTAGTTCTCATAAATACCCTCCTATTTCCTCAGGATTATCTCCCTTATTTAGTAAGGCTATATTATCAAATAAAATCCTTGTAAAATCGTCACATGCGTCAACGGTTACTTTATTTGCATGAACGGTATTATAATCCTTTTCGCTTTGCTATCTCTGCCTGTTCTGCGCTAAGATTCTTCTCTACTGTAAAGAAGAACGCCAATACTGCACAGAGAATATATGCAAAAGTTTCAATCCATATATATGAAACTGTAAGTGCTGACTGTGCAGCCGCTGACTGTACTCCTGCACCAAACACTATTGACTGATCAAAGCCGCCAGCTGTCAGAAGTGCATTCATAATTGCTGTTCCGATTGGTGATGCAGCAACCATAAGTGATGAGTAGATTGACATTGTAAGTCCATCTGTTCTGATGCCAGATTTAAACTCGATATGGTCGATAACATCTGCAAGCATTGCAAGAATCAAATAACATGCTGGTGATGAACCAAAGCACTTAAGTGCAACACCGATTCCTACCACAATAATATTGTCACTAAAAAGTCCTGCAAGAATTCCACCAACTGCTCCAATTGCAAGACCTGCGAAAGTAACCTTTGCCTTGCCGAACTTGTTAGCAAGTGGAACAACAAATACTGCTGCAACTGCCATTGGCACTGCGCCTGCTATCGAAAGGATTGTCTGAGCGATTCCCCAGTCATTACCAACCATATCAAGCTTCAGCACCCATTCACAGAACTGAGTCATGGAACCATTTTTAATGGCACCTGACCACTGAAATAATAAATAGAAGATAATGATTATCCACCACCATTTTTCTGTTGTAACAGCCTTCAGCTGCTCACTGATAGTAGCAGTCTTTGTGTTGTTTTCAGTAGCTGTTCCATCACCTGTACCACCGATAAAGTTTTCCTCTGTGACACGTTCTCTTGTGAACTTATACTGTAAGAGAATTGTCATAGCTGTGAAAATAGCTACACAAGCCATAACTATAAACCATCTGTGCTGATTCTCTCCAAGCACATTAGATGCCAAAATTGGGAACACCATTGAGCCTGCACCCATTACTCCAAGGCCTGCAACATTTGTAAATGAAGCAATGGCGCCACGCTGTTTGCTATCTCTTGTAGAAACAGGAACCAGTGTAGAATTTGCAGTGTTGTAAATTGGATATGCCACTGAATAGTAAAGATTATAGGCGATGGCAATCCAAATCATACGAGCTGTGCCCTCTGCAGGTACAATAAACATAAGTACCGATGCAATTGAAAGAGTAAGCGCTGAAAGCAAAATCCATGGTCTAGCCTTTCCAGCAAGTGCCTTAGTATGCTCAATAAGCTGTCCTACCACCAGGTTTGCAATGATGATAAGTACTGTTGATACAAGAGGTAACAGTGTCAAAAATCCATTCGAAAGCCCCAGTACCTCGTTTAAATATTTCTGGAGCATGCTTGTGAAAATACCTGATGACAGCAATGCTCCAAATGGTCCGATAAAATATCCTATAGCCATTTCAGGAAGCTTTACTTCATTTGATTTTATTGATGAAGCTAAGAATCCTGAGGCCCATATATTATCTTGTTTTTTCATGGTTCTTCTCCTTTGATACTTTAATAGTCTAATAGTATCATGAAAGGCCCCGAATAATTCGGAGCCTTCATAAACTGTCATGTTTAGTTCGTAAACGGTAATATTATCTAGGAATTGGTATGAGAATATAGAGCTTGAACCAACCATCTACCGCTTCCGCTCTTATTGAACCACCATATTTTTCCGCTATCTGCTTCATTGACTTCACACCATAGCCATGGACATTCTTGTTGGATTTGGTTGTCACAGGAAGGTGATGTCTGAACTGAATCTTGCCAGTATATGTGTTTTCCACATGGATACGTATAAAGCTCTTCTGCTTATCCACAGTAAGATAAATCAGTCTCTCCTTTGGATTCTCAATCTTTTCCGTTCCTTCGATTGCGTTATCCAATGCGTTGAAGAACAGCGCACTAATATCCATAGGCTGCATAAATTCAATTGCATAGCCATCAGTTACACAGGTGATTTCTATACCTTTGGACTGGCACTTCATTGCTTCTGACGAAAGTACTGTATCAAGAATTCGGTTGCCAGTTTTATACTGTGCCTCGTAGTGCCTAATTTCCTTCATCATCTGGTCCAAGTATTCTGACCGCTCATCATCTACCATATCTCTCTGTAGCATTCTAATTTGATGCTTCAAATCATGATACTTTTGGTTGACCAGTTCAATAGTCTGCTCCGAAGCCTGATACTGGCTATACTGTAGCTCCAGCATATGCTTAATTGTCAGAGCCTCAACCTTTTCTGCAGATTCCATCATAAGCTCGTGGTACATATATAAAAGTACAACTCCCATGAAGTCTGCACCTGTTCGTATCATATAAAGCTCTGAATTGTACATGGTGGTAAATGGCGTATTTGTAACTACGTAAGACAGATTACTAAAGGCGTAAGTCGCCAGTGCTGTGGCAGCTATTCCGCTTAAAGCTCTGCCAGTAATATCAAATTCACGATTGCTCTTTTGATGTCTCTTTTCAGCAAAGAATGCTATTCCAAATACAATTGCATAGGTTATAAACATAGTTGAGGCTTCGGCAATTCGTATATGCGATATGTATTTCTGGTTAAATATAAAATAATAAACCTGCCATCCCAGCGAGCCAGCAAACTCACCTAAAATAAATGTTCGAATGGTGTAGTAAATCTTTCTTTTTATATCCCCCTCAACAGCTATACTGATGCTAAAGAAATTAATGAATCCTATTACCAGCATCACAAGTACAAAAAGAATACCGTCCTGCCCAGCAGTAAGTATCATGAACACCTCAAGAATTACCCAAATCGGTATCTGAGGAAGAACCCAATTTGATTCTTTGTTTTTCTTAGGATTGTTAAATATATAAATAATCGAAGCTATTATATATGCATGTGAATACCAATATCCTGGGGTATTCCCAACCTGCAAAGCCTGTATCAACTCTTGATTCATATTAATGTCCCATTGTCCTCATGTATTGATTAAGCGCATCAATAAATGGTTTCTTCTTTGCTCGGCTCACCTGAACCCAGTCATTTCCAATAATGATATCATTACCCTGGATACTGTCTACCTGCGCCAGGTTAACTAAAAAGCCTTTGTTACACAGGAAGAAATAATCATCTCTAAGCAGTTCTTCCATCTCCCTGATAGTTCCCTTAGTTTCGATATCACTATCAATACAATGAATAATCATGTCGTGACCAATCACTTCAATATATCGTATATGCGATATATCAAGCTTCTGCTCACCGCCTTTTATCTTGACCCTGATATATTTCTTATCTGTATTTCCTCTTCTGCCTATAGCTCTTTTTATAGTCTGCGAAAATGGATAATACTCAATTGGCTTTAAAATATAATCAAGAGCATCCACTCTATATCCGTTGATAGCATATTGTGGCATGTTAGTAATAAATACAATTACAACGTCTGGATCAACCTCACGAACATGCCCCGCTGCGGCCATGCCATCCATAAATCTCATTTCCACATCCAAAAGAATGATATCAAAATCAGAGCTGTAGTTTTCCACCAGCTCATCTCCATCTGTATATTCAGTTATGTTAAAGGTTTCACCGTATTCCTTTTCGTATTTGACGAGCATATCGATAATTTCTTTACGATATGCTCCGTCATCATCCACAATTGCTACTCGAAGCATAAAAATAACCTAACAATAAATATTACATTCAAAACTATATTCACCTGCCGAAAGGAACTTTTCACTCTCATCTGGCATAATCAAATGACAGGTAGTATCCTCTGGCACTGTAATCTTGATTATAAACCTGTTTTCTGAAATAGACCAGTCAGATACAATCTTTCCATAAGGTGAATTGAGCTCGCCTCTTGCAAATGTAAGTCCACCGCCTACTAATGGCGCAATCCTAAACTTCCTGTAGCCTGCCACAACTGGCTCAATTCCTGCGATTCTCCTGTAAAGGAAATCTCCAACAGCTCCTGAAGCATAGTGATTATAGGAAATCATGGTGTCAGTGCCGTCATTTCCTATTGGACAGTTGCCATTTTCATCCAAGCCATCCCAGCGCTCCCAAATGGTGGTCGCTCCCATTTTGACTTCATAGAGCCATGATGGACAATCCGTATTCATAAGCATCTTAAAGGCTGCTTCCTTCTGCCCATTATCTGCTAATGCAAAAAGTATATATGGTGTTCCAGGGAAACCAGTTCCAATTTTATAGTCGTTGGCCTTGACTAACTGTGCTAAGTTTTCAGCGGCCTTTTTCTTTGCTGCTTCGTTAAACATATTGAAGTGAATTGGAAGCACGTAGGCTGTCTGGAACTCCTCAAGAAGCTTACCATCTCCATCTGTGAAAATGCTCGTGTAGGCATCACTTGTCTTTTCATATATATTTCTGAAATAAACCTCATCATTAGGATTTCCAAGTATTTCTGCAACCTTTGAAACAAGATGTGCTGTATTTGCAAGGCTGGCTGTAGCGGTCCACTTGCTTCGTTTCTGCCACTGGCTCATCTTTGGAACATCTGGTGCTACCCAGTCGCCAAAATGAAGTGTGGATAGGGTATGCCAGATATATCTGTGCTTTCCAAATGAAAATAATCCAGCCCAGTTTTTGCAGGCCTTCACATATTTCTTCATCATGTCATAGTTTTCAGAGAGAACTGATTTATCACCAGTTGCCTGATAAACTGCCCATGGAACAAGCACACTGGCATCTCCCCAAAAATCAACCGCAACAGGTGGCATTGTAGTAGGAAAACCAAATCCGTTAGACGGAATTGTATTCGGAATACCGCCGGTGGAAAGCTGTTCTGAGCGCATATCCCTCAACCATTTCTTAAGGAAATCCTTCATATCAAAGTTGAAGCAGGCTGTGGCTGCAAAAAGAGCAATGTCTCCAGTCCACCCCATTCTCTCATCACGCTGTGGACAATCTGTTGGAATTTCCACAAAGTTGGACTTCGCCCCCCATTTAATGTTTTCCTGAAGGCGATTTATCATCTCATTAGAGCAGGTAAATGAGCCAATTTCCTTTACATCAGAGTATAACGCTCTGGCATATATGCTAATTTCCTTTTCATCTATTCCTGATACAGAAACATATCTAAATCCCATATATGTGAAGTTCGGCGCATATTCCTGCTGTCCATCTCTTGCAGTATAAAGAATACGAGCCTTGGCACTTCTAAGGAAATCGGTGTTTAGACTACCATCCTCTTTTAAAATCTCAGCATGCTTTATTTCAATTTGCTGACCTTCTTTGCCATTGATTGAAAAATGAACTATTCCTGCAAAATTTTGGCCAAAGTCATAGATTAATTCATCTCCAACCTTGTTTACGCTAATAGGCTCGAATTTTTCATGTTCTCTCACTGGCACACCGATAGCTTTTGAAATACTAGGAGCAATTCTAAGTGTTTCAAGGATAGCCTTATGGTATTTTATAGATTCATCACTAATTCTGGCATCGTACTCCTCGCCATCGTAGAGATCACCATAGCGCAATGGTCCCTCTGTAGAAACTTCCCAGCTCTCATCTGTAGCTACAAGCTCTTTAGTACCATCCTCATAGGTAATTATGAGCTCAGCAAGTAATGCCTGCCTGTCAGCAAACAATCTGTTTCTTCTACTATAAACGAAGGCACCAACTGCCCAGCCGCCAGACACAGTTCCTAGAATAGTGTTATCTTCCCTCAGCAAATGTGTTACATCATATTTCTGATACTGAAGATTATACTTATAGCTGGTAAAACCAGGGGTAAAATAGTCCTCTCCAACCCTGATGTCATTTATGGTAAACACATAGGTTCCAAGGGCTGTGGAATAGAGCTCAGCACTTACAACCTTTTTTGAAATTTCAAAACTTTTCCTGAAGACCATAGGAACTGGAGATATCTTTTTCTCTTTGAAAACATACTCTCCGTCAGTTATCCACTTAGCCTTCCACTGTCTATCGCTATGACTTAGCTTGCCCATAATTCTTCCTCGCCTATTACTTCTATTATCTATAATTAGAGTTTAGCACATAAGCATCCGGAAAAAACTCCACTACCTGAAATGTATAATTTTTCGCATGAACGGTAGTTTTCATTTTTCTGCATAATAAAAAGCCAGGTCAATGTTGACCTGACTTTGACATTTGATATTCGCGTTATTTACTGATTCTCTTAAGAACCATGTCGTAACCATCGTTTCCATAGTTAAGGGCACGATTAACACGGCTGATTGTAGCTGAGCTGGCACCAGTTTCATCTGCGATGTCCTGATATGTACGCTCCTCACGAAGCATCTTAGCAACCTCGAAACGCTGCTTCATTGCTACCATCTCATTTACTGTACAAAGGTCTTCAAAAAATTCATATGCTTCCTCGACTGTCTCGAGGCTAAGAATGGCTCTTAAGAGCTCATCCATCTCTGCTGTTTCAAGTTTCTTATTCATTATTACCAATACTCCTATATTTACCCCATATTTTTAGACTTAAATCATTACAGTAATACTGTAGCACACTAAAGTCTTAAAGTAAAGAGTCACAACAAAAAAATATTGTTACCTTTTAGCAACAATATTTTTAGACAAAGTAATCGGCTCCCGAAATGAGAGCCGAAGAATATTTTACGATAAAATTTTATAAATGTAAAGGATTTTGTTTGCGTCAGAAAGACACTTTTTCAGCATTGTCTTTTAAAGGATGACAACTCCTCTTTCGTTAGCATACTTAACATCTTCCTCTGGCCAGAATGAGCACTGAACCTCACCAATGTGGCACTTACGAAGGAAGAACATACAGATACGGCTCTGTCCGATACCACCACCAATTGTATAAGGAAGCTGCTTGTTAAGAATTGCCTTCTGGAATGGAAGCTCTGCGCGCTCCTCGCAGCCGGCCTTCTTAAGCTGAGATGCAAGACTGTCCTCATCAACGCGGATACCCATTGATGAAAGCTCAAGTGAAATATCATCCACTGGATAGTAAACAATGATATCACCGTTAAGTTGCCAATCATCATAGTCAGGTGCGCGTCCATCATGCTTCTCACCAGACTTGAGCAAATCACCAATCTTCATAAGGAAGATTGCGCCATACTCCTTGGCTGCCTCGTACTCACGCTGATTGTGATCAAGGTCTGGCCATCTGTCCTCGAGCTCCTGTGTAGTGATGAAGTGAATCTCCTCTGGGAGGATGCACTGAACATAGTCATATGAATTTGCAATATATTTCTCAGTAACGCGAAGAGCAGCATAAACGCTCTTTACGTACTTCTTAAGAGTCTCTTCGTTACGAGCAGATTTCTCGATGATACATTCCCAATCCCACTGGTCAACATAGATAGAATGAATGTTATCTGTATCCTCATCGCGGCGGATAGCATTCATATCAGTATAAAGGCCCTCGCCTACATTGAAACCATAGCGACCAAGGGCCATTCTCTTCCACTTTGCAAGAGAATGCACAACCTCAACCTCTTTATCGCCCTGCTCCTTTACTCCGAATGCAACTGGGCGCTCCACACCATTTAAGTTATCGTTCAAACCTGACTCAGGCTCGACAAATAATGGTGCTGTCACACGATGAAGATTAAGCTCAGCAGTAAGCTGTGCCTGGAAGAAGTCCTTCACCTTCTTGATAGCGATTTGTGTTTCTTTAAGATTCAACGCCGAAGCGTAACCTTCTGGGATGTATATCTTGCTCATAACTTATTGTCCTCCAAGTCCGAAATCTCTTTAGGCTTATCTATATATCTTTCCGAGACACGCTTTCGCTCTTGTCGTGCTCATTGCCCTACATAAGGTGCTGCTATGCACCACCTAAGTAGGGATGGCACTAAAAGGTCTCTTGAAAGATATATAAATAATCCCTAGAGATTTCTCATTTAAATGATTTATAAATCACAATTTCCAACTGTACGTGGGAAAGGTATTACGTCACGGATGTTACCCATGCCAGTTAAGTACATAACACATCTTTCGAAACCTAAGCCGAAACCTGCGTGACGAGATGAACCGTATTTACGAAGGTCAAGGTAGAACTGGTAATCCTCTTCCTTAAGACCGCACTCTTTCATTCTCTGAACAAGTACATCGTAGTCATCCTCACGCTGTGAGCCACCGATGATTTCTCCGATACCAGGAACGAGGCAATCCATAGCTGCTACAGTCTTACCGTCTTCGTTGAGCTTCATATAGAAAGCCTTGATTTCCTTTGGATAATCTGTAACGAATACAGGCTTTCCGAAAATCTTCTCTGTGAGGTATCTCTCATGCTCTGTCTGAAGGTCGCAACCCCAAGATACCTTGTAATCGAACTCATCGTTGTGCTTTTCAAGCTCAGCAACTGCATCTGTATATGTGATGCGACCAAAATCTGAAGAAGCTACATGATGTAATCTATCAAGAAGTCCCTTGTCGATGAAGTTGTTGAAGAACTCCATCTCCTCTGGAGCATGCTCGAGAACATAGTTGATAACGAACTTAATCATGTCCTCAGCGAGAATCATGTCATCCTCAAGATCAGCAAATGAAATCTCTGGCTCAATCATCCAGAACTCTGCTGCATGACGAGTTGTGTTAGAGTTCTCAGCACGGAATGTAGGTCCAAATGTGTAGATGTTCTTGAATGCCTGAGCATAAGTCTCACCATTTAACTGACCTGAAACTGTAAGGTTTGTAGCATGTCCAAAGAAATCCTGTGAGAAATCAACCTTACCGTCCTCTGTCTTAGGGATGTTGTTAAGGTCCATTGTTGTAACCTGGAACATCTCACCTGCACCCTCGCAGTCACTTCCTGTAATAAGTGGAGTGTGAACATATACGAAATCACGCTCCTGGAAGAACTTGTGAATAGCGTATGCGCAAAGAGAACGAACTCTGAATACAGCCTGGAATGTATTTGTACGTGCACGAAGATGTGTCTGTGTACGAAGATATTCCATTGTGTGGCGCTTTGGCTGAATTGGATAGTCAGGTGTTGACTTACCCTCTACCTCAACCTTTGTTGCCTGAATCTCGAATGGCTGCTTAGCCTCTGGTGTAAGAACTACAGTACCTGTTACGTATACTGCTGCACCTACGTTAAGGTGGCAAACCTCATCGAAGTTGTCAATCTTATCCTGGTTGAAAACTACCTGTACTGGATTGAAAAATGTACCATCAGCAAGTACTAAGAATCCGAAGGTCTTTGAATCACGCATGTTGCGTACCCATCCAGAAACTGTAACTTCCTTGCCGTCGTAGTCTTTGAAGTTTCTTGATAGTGTTCTTACGTCTGTTGTTTTAACACTCATTGTATTTTCTCCTTTAATACTTCTTTACATACTAATAGTATCTAGCTTTGCTAGATACTTGTGCAAGCGCTGAGACCGAAGGTCCTTCCTTTCCGCGCGCGTCACATAAAAGAGCCCCACCAAACTTACGCTTGATGAGGCTTCCTAATTCTTACTTATTTGAACAATCTTCAACTCTCATCAACACAATAAAATTAAATCCCCTGATTATTATTCACGGAATTATTATTGTTATTATTATTGTTGTTGATTACGATTGTGAAATACATAATTGTTCCCCTTTATTCTGTTAAAGTATAAATTTTTCGACTATTTAAGTCAACCCCCTTTTTCAAGAATGGCCTTAAATTAATAATTGGAAAAGCCCAAATCCCCATACTCAACTTAGCGCAACCACCAAAAAAGGCAGCCCAAAGACTGCCTAATAACTCTCCCCGTTACATTACCCTTCTTTTTCAATAGACTCTCCCCCTAATTTGCTTACTTGAAATCGAACTTGATAACATCCATCACAACTGTTTTATCTGACTCAAATGTAATATTTTCTGCAGATAAATCAGTATCAATTTTCATGGAAGCTGCCTGCTTTCCATTATTTGCAAAAAGTTCTAAACTCCATTTATCCAGAACAATTCTTAATTCGATTTTACCATTTTCAAAGTCTACTGGAAACTCTCGGGTTGCAAGAGCTGATATTTTGTAGCCGCTGCCACTTCTATCCAGCTTGATTGTTCCTTTGCGGGCATCAAGCTCGATTACAGTTTTGTGCCTGTGGTCTTTTGCGACACAGATTTTGAAGATATAGCCTTCTGAACCAATTTCAGGTTTTAGTCTAAGCTTCATATCTAAAACTCTGCCTCTGATACCATCAAGAGTTAATGGCTTAAATACCCTCACATCTCTGTAAGCTACCTGATTACAATAATAGTTTTCAAGCTCCTTCACTGGGCGTTGGTACACATGTCCATCCTCAAGCCACAATTCACGAGGCAGGGTCATCATTCCAAAGAATCCACGCTTGTCATTTCCATAATCCTTGGTTTCCCAGTTTTGCATCCAGGCAACCATAACACGTCTGCCGTCAATAGTCTCGATAGTCTGAGCAGCATAAAAGTCTGTACCAAAATCTATTGGCTGAACCACTTCTCGCTCAAACTCAAATGGTGCGCTCTCATTTCCAAGTAGGAAGAAGTTGTTATAGCCTGGCATGATGTCTACACCATTACCTTCTGTCTCCTGAGGACTGACGATAAGCACCTGCTTATTACCAAGAGCAAAGTAGTCTGGGCACTCCCAAACACGGCCTACTTCCCATTTACTCTCATCTAGCATCTTAAGGAATTTCCAGTGAAGGGCATCTTCACTTTCAAAAACGTAGGCATTGCCACAGTCTTCTTTATCCATATTAACTGCGATGGTGTAGTATTTACCATCTCGCATTAAAATCTTAGGGTCTCTGAACTCATAAGGATTGCTTCCCTCTGGAAGGTCCTCCTTAGAAATAACAGGGTTGCCATCGACTTTTTCGTAGTCTACTCCATCGCCTATGGCAACGCACTGCTGCTGATAACATCTCTCCCAGCCATCTACCACACCGGCCTTTGTAATACCAGTGTAAATAAGCAGGTGCTTTCCATCAGGGGTTTCAATGGCACTACCTGAGAAACAGCCTTCAGCATCTTCAGCGCTGTCAGGCGCAAGTGCGCAAGGAAGGAAATCCCACTTAATAAAATCCGATGTCTTTGAATGGCCCCAGTGCATAGGGCCCCAGTGATTATCAAAAGGATAATACTGATAGAAAAGATGATACTCTCCTTTGTATATTGAGAAACCATTTGGGTCATTTATCCAACCTACAGTTCCTGTTGTATGAAAAGCTGGACGGTCGGTAACCTTCCCCTTTTCTATTGCTTCTGTTTCGTATTGGCGGGCTGCCGCCAGCTTTTCACTAATTTTCATTTCGTACCTCTACTTATAAAACTCGTCCAAATATTTCTGGTATATTCCAATGTACTCTTCTATGCCGTAATCATCAAGCTCATTTAGGTAAGCATCCCAATCTGCATCTGTGAAGCCATCCATAATCCAAGCTGCCTTTGTTGTATTGATGTAGCTAAGAATATCTGTAGCTAAATCATTTAAATCTTCTGTGTCATCAGCGCTCATAAGAACGTTTGGATATACATACTTGTGATTCATATCATCTGTATAGTAATCCTTGATCCAATCAAGACGATACTGTGCATCATCTGGGCATGTTACATAAACATCATAGTATTCGTCAAGAATTGCAAGAGGACCTGCTACACACTCAGCCTCACGAACCTCAACTGGTGAAGCATCACCAAGTGGTGCGTGCTTAAGCATCTTTTCACCGCTTGCATTTTCACTGAGTTCGAAGATATCAAAATCGTCATCCTCACCATAAGTTCCCCAGTTGTTCTGAGGAGACTGGAATGGATCATACATCTGATCAAGCCATGCACAAACTAAAGCTGGCTGCTCGCATTTTGCTGTTACAACACAACGACCTCTATCGAAACCTGATGTGAATGAACCATTCTGTGGTGTGATATTTACTGTATCAGCCTTTAACGCCTTAAGTGGAACCCAGTCTGTAAGGTTATCTACATTAGCAACATCCCATGTGAAGCAAACACCATATCTACCAGACTTACCCTTTGCAACGTATGTTGCCCAGTCCTGAGTAAATGCCTCAGCATCGATTAAGCCCTCGCTGTAGAGCTTGTGAAGCCAAGCCACACCATCCTTGTAGCCTTCCTGCTCTGATGTACAAATTACCTTTAAATCATCTGTTACTGCAATATGCTTACCCATATCAACATCGCCGTAGCCTTCGCCGAAACCGTTGATAAGGATTGCTGGATCCTGACCACCATCATTGATGATGCATGACATTGGGATGATATCACCCTCAATACCAAATTCCTTCTGTAACTCTTTAGAATTATCCTTGAATGCAATAAGCACCTGCTCGAACTCGTCTACTGTTGTAGGCATCTCAAGTCCAAGGAAGTCAAGCCACTTCTTGTTGATGAATGGCATGCTACCAACTGTCTGAATAGCTGTCTTTTCAGAACCAAGCTGCTCAATCCAAGGAAGAGCCCAGATATGTCCATTCTCATCCTCACACATCTTACGATATTCTGGTGCCTTATCAAATACTGCCTTAAGGTTAGGCATGTAAGTGTCAATATAGTCCTCAAGATTGATGATAACACCCTGATCAGCATAGTTAAGCAAGTCGCTATCACCAAAGTTTGCTGTGAATACGAAATCAGTAAGGGTATCAAGATTTGCCATGTTAAGCTTAATCTTATCTCCCCACTGGTCCGATGAAATTGCGGTCCATTCAACATGAACATTGGTGTCTTCCTCCAATCTCTTGAAAATGGTTCTGTTGTTTGGCTCCGACTCTGTTCCAACTGGGAAGCTGGTCATGCCTGTGATAGTTGCCTGCTCCTTAAGTGGGAATGCAAGTGAATCAACATCCACCTCCTGCATTTCTTCCCCATCATTCAGGGCAGCAGAACCACCTCCGCAGCCTGTAAAAGCCCCTACAGCAATGGCTGCAACAAGTAACACACTAAGTAACTTTTTCCTTTTCATTTTTCTCCTCCTTTATTATCTATTACACGCCTTCTTATGAGGGCGTTGTACACTATCCCTTTATTGAGCCTGCCATAATTCCAGCATCAAAGTATTTCTGGAAGAATGGGTACATCACGATAAGTGGTAAACTTGAAACGATGATTGTTGCATACTTCAAAAGCTCTGCCAGCTGTGCACGCTGTGCTGTGCTTTGCATATCTGCAATCATTCCTGCTTCTGGCTGATTCTGAATCAGAATAGAACGTAGCACCAGCTGAAGTGGCTGCTTTGCCACATCGTTAATATAAATCATGGCATCGAAGTAGCTGTTCCACATTCCAACGAATTGCCACAGACATAGAACTGCTATTACAGGAACACACACGGGAAGAAGTATTTTAAAGAAGTAAACCACTTCACTGGCACCATCAACCTCTGCTGCCTCCCTAAGTTCCGAAGGCACACCTTGGAAATATGTACGGGCAATTATCATATTCCACACACTGAAAGAGCCCGGCAAAATCACTGCCCACATTGAATCAAGCATTCCAAGTCTGCTAATCAAAATATATGTAGGAATCAATCCTCCACCGAAGAACATTGTGATGATGAAAATGGTGTTGAAGATTCCCTTGCCTCTAAAGTCTGGTCGTGACATTGGGTACGCACAAAGCAATGTTACAAAAACCGATACAAACGTAAACACCAATGAATAAACAACTGAGTTCTTGAAGCCAACCCAAATCTGCTTATTGGAAAGAACTCGCTCATAAGCAGTCAATGTCCACTTGCTGAAATCAAAGGTCAGTCCCTTGTTCTGCAAAGTAATTGGATCAATGAAGGATGCAAGGACTATATAAACCATCGGAACTATGATTGCCAGTACAAACAATCCAAGTAAAAAATATCCAGTCAGAAGCAAACTTTTATCTGTCATATCATATTTTGCAAATGTACTTTTCTTTTTCATAATTGCCTCCTATAATCCCTGTCCGTCGTTCATCTTCTCAACAATCTTGTTAACCACAATAAGAAGGATTAGGTTTATAACTGTATTAAAAAGGCCTACCGCTGTTGAAAAGCTGTAATCACCTTCAATCAAACCTTTCTTATATACATAGGTTGCTATGATTTCGGATGTTTCTAAGTTTAAATCTGTCTGAAGAGCGTAAGCCTTTTCAAAGCCGATGCTCATAATATTTCCTGCTGATAGAATGAATTGAATAACAACCATATTCTTAATGGCTGGCCACTCCACCGCCTTTATCTGTTGGAAGATATTGGCTCCATCAATCATAGCTGCTTCCTTCAATTCCTTGCTGGCATTGGAAAGTGCCGCTGTGTACATGATTGAAGCCCAGCCTGCACCCTGCCAGATACCACTTGTAATATAGATGCTTCGGAATGCCTCAGGAATTGTCATAAAATTGATAGCAGTACCGAATAGGCCGTTGATTGGTCCGTTTACAGAAAGAAGAATTCGAACCATACCGCAAAGGACAATAACTGAAATGAAGTTTGGCATGTAAAGAACCAACTGGATTTTCTTTTTAATTCCTGTACTCTCGATTCTGTTAAGCAAAAGTGCCAGAAGAATCGGAACCGGAAATCCCCAAAGCAATCCATATAATGAAAGCTTTAAAGTATTCACCAAATATCTAATGAAATCTGGCGAAGATAAAAATCTCTCAAAATGCTTAAGTCCTACCCAACGGCTTGCCAAGATTCCTTTGATTGGATTGTACTTTTGGAAAGCAATCATGATGCCGCCCATTGGCAAATACTTAAATATGATGGTAAGTACCAGTGCTGGCCCTAAAAATAAAACATATAGCTGCCAATTTTGTTTGAGATATCTTCCCAGACTTTTTGACTTATTCATTGCAAAATTCCTCCCATATCATTTGTGCAAATGTAAAATATTGTGCATTTGCACTCTTTACTTTTGCTAGTATACTATTTACAAATAGAAAACGTCAACTAGAACTTTTACATTTGCACAACTATTGTTACATTTCGACAAATATTCTTCTTAAATTTTTACATTTGACACATTTTCTTATCTCTTCTATAATTTAAAATAAGATTACGATATTCTAATTAACAAGGGGTTTATAAATGTCAGAAAAAGTTACAATCCAGGATATCGCCGATGCTCTTGGATTATCTAGAAATACTGTTTCTAAAGCAATAAACAACACTGGAATTCTTGCTGATTCCACTAGAGAAAAAATTCTTCAAAAAGCTGTCGAAATGGGCTACAAGCAGTTTTCTTATATTGCTTCCATGCCTAATTCTTCAATCATGACGGAGCAGCCTCCAAAAGCCTGCGGCGAAATAGCAGTTATGATAGGTGGTGTTGTAGATCGTTCACACTTTGCCACCACCATGCTTGATAAATTCCAGATGGAGATTTCATCCTTGGGATATAGCATGACCATGCATCGAATTTCAGATGATAATAGAAAGAAAAAGCAACTTCCTATCACTTTTATTTCCGACAATACAAAGGGTATTCTCTGCGTTGAACTATTTGACTATGAATACATAAAAATGCTTACAGAGCTTGGCATTCCTGTTCTTATGGCCGATGGACCAATTGAATCCTTCTCCAAGCCACTTGATGTGGATATGCTTCTTATGAACAATACCAACTGCATCTTTGAGATAATTGAAAAACTTAAGGACAAGGGTATAACAAAGGTCGGTTTTGTGGGCGAGAAGTTCCACTGTCGTTCCTTCTTTGAAAGATACTCTGCTTTCAGAGATGCCATGTATATGTGCGAGCTTCCTATAAATGAAGATTACAACCTCACAAATGTTCATGCCCATGACATAGAGTATCCTGGCTACCTTTTCAAGTCCTTAAAAAAGATGAAAGAAATGCCTGAGCTTTTTATCTGTGCCAATGATTTCGTGGCAATCGATTTGCTACAAGGCTTAAAGAAATTAAACATTGAATGTCCAAAGGATGTGCTTATCTGCGGCTTTGATGATTCACCAGAATCTCGCTTCATCACCCCTGCACTTACCACCTGCCACATTCACTCGCAGATTCTTGGTTTTTCAGCGGCTCAGCTATTGATTTCCAGAATCAATCAACCGGATTTGAATTACAGAACACTTTATGCTGAGACAGATTTGCTTATCCGAGAATCAACAGCAATTAAGTAAAATAAACAAGCCTCTAGTTGCTTGATGGCTACTAGAGGCTATCTTTATTTCTACTATTACTGTCTTACGAAATGCAACTGCGCACTTGGATAATCACCCATGGCGATATTTATTGCAAATCCACCATACATAAGTGCTGCGCCTGACATCATATTATCTGTGCCTTCAAGGAGATACATAGCATCCTCCTCAAGACCTCTAAGCTTGATAATCTTAATCTTTGCATTAGCCTGAGACTTCTTTACTACAATATTTACAAGTGCCTCAGATTTATCCTTTGCGGCAAACTCCCAAGCTTTGTAAACCTCAGCCTGCTCCTCATTTACCAGTCGATAATAATCGCTCTTTTGGATAAGCCAGTAGTACTTGTTGAAGGTCTTAATCTGCTCCTTAACCTCAGCCTTTTCTTCTTCTGACATCTTTGTCACATCGAGCTCATAACCAAAGGTTCCTGACATTGCTACCACACCACGTGTCGCAAGTGGAGTGCTACGACCTGTCTGATGATTTGGTGAAGCAGAAACATGGCTCCCCACTGTGCTTACAGGATATCCAAAAGAAGTGCCCTCCTGAATCTCAAGACGCTCGATTGCATCTGTATCATCTGAACACCAAATCTGTGGGCAATAGTAAAGCATTCCCGCATCGAAACGTCCGCCACCGCCTGAGCATCCCTCAATCATAAGATTTGGGTATGCATTAAGAAGTCGCTCCAATAATGAATATGTTCCAAGAACAAATCTGTGTGAAACCTCTCCCTGTTTCTTGTTAGGAAGATTCTTTGAGTAAACATTTGTAATACTTCTATTGAAATCCCACTTGATGTATGAAATATTTGCATCATCCAAAATCTTGCTGATGCAGTTGAAAAGGTAATCCTCAACTTTTGGATTACTCATATCAAGCACCATCTGATTTCTAGCCATTGTAGGATGTCTGTCAGGGTCAACAAGTGCCCAGTCTGGATGCTCTCTGAAAAGATTTGAATCCTCGTTTATCATCTCTGGCTCAAACCAAAGACCAAACTTCATTCCAAGCTTTCCAATTTCATCTGAAAGTCTCTTGAGACCACCCTCAAGCTTCTTTTCGTTTACAAACCAGTCTCCAAGACCAGAATTATCATCATCTCGCTTGCCAAACCAACCGTCATCGAGAACCATCATTTCCACACCAAGCTCTGATGCAGTCTTTGCAATATCGATGATTTTCTCAGCTGTGAAATCAAAATAAGTTGCTTCCCAGTTATTAATAAGAACTGGACGCTTGATTTCCATATACTTTCTGTCACAAACATTCTCACGAATGATGTTGTGATAGATGTGGCTAAGCTGCTCCAAACCAGATGGAGTGTAAGCCATAATAGCCTCTGGTGTATCAAAAGCATCGCTAGCCTCAAGGCACCATGAGAAGTTCTCCTCATTAATTCCTGCAACGATTCTTGTTGAACCAGCCTGATCCTGCTCGATTTCAATCTTGTGATTGCCTGAGTACATCAGCATCATTCCGTAGCAATCGCCGTAGGTCTCTGTAGCCCCATGATCGCATAAAATCACAAATGGATTCTCGTGGTGAGAGCTCATTCCACGCTTTGAGCTAATAACCTTGATATCCTGTGTCAACTTGTTTCTGGACATCTGACGCTCCATGCAGTGGCGTCCAGCGAAATGAATCTCATCCCAGCTACCAAACTGTACATCAAGCATTGCCGATGCAGCCTTTTCAAGATGAATTTTCTTATCACTTACATTTACAAATCTTGTGTGTCTTGTGATAACATCCTTATCTGCAAAAACAGAATAGAAAAGCTGTGCCTCAAGACCGATGACCTTATCCTCCAATGTGATTACCAAAGTAGTTACGTCATCATCGTATGGTCTCACAGATGGAAGTCCTGGAATCTCTGGCTTGCCATCGATAATCTCATGGGATTTGTATCGAAGATCGCAGCTGCGGCTACCATTCTTTGCAACCACTCCCACTGAACTGATTCTATAATCACCAACTCCGCAACCTGAAAATTCCTGTGGAAGCACGTCGATAGAACGACCTCTGTTGTCTCTGTTCTCAAACAGATTGCCAGAAAATCCTCTGTCCACAGAAAGAATCTGATAGCTCATATCGGTGTCACATGTTGATCTGCCATAGTAATTGTGAATAACAAGTCCAATGTCATCCACCTTTATCTGATACTCGCTATTTGTGGTACTCAACCTAAAGAGTTTCCTTGATTCATCAAAAATAATTGCCATATTACCTTGCTCCTTATACTTACAAACTATATGTAAAAGTCATTTCAACATATATGCTTTCAATATACATTATTCTAATTTCAAAAACCACAAGTTTCGCTTTTATTTGACGAAAAGCTTTAAGCCATTTTTATCTTGCTAACCTCTTTTTCCGACTTTATAATTAGAGGGCACGAAATTTTTAATTCAGGAGAAGAGTAATGAATAAAAAAGAAGTAAACGAGATAAAAAGACGTTTTAAAAAAGATTCCTGCAACTTCGACAAGATGGTTGGCTGCTATGTTGATGCCAACAAGGAAATGGTGCTCACTTTTAAGGAGACATTCCTTAATCTTGAAGACGAGGAATTTCACAAATATTTAGAGATTGCAAACAAATCACTTTCTGGAACTATTGGAAATAATCTTCTTGAGCTTCCATTTGACCCAGAATCAGAAATCGAAGGCAGTGGTCACGACCTTCTTATGAGACTTCGTGAAACACGCCTTCAGGACGAGAAGCTTCTCATTGAGTACTACAACAGAATCATTGAATCTTATGATTTTGTTGGAAACTACCTGATTCTTCTCTATCATGACACCTACGATATTCCAATGAAGACTTCAGATGAGCTTACACTTGATGAATCAGAAGAAGTATATGATTACATCATCTGTGCCATCTGCCCTGTTGCTCTTTCAAAGCCAGGACTTGGCTACCGTGAGGCAGAGAATCGAATCGGTGCCCGTGACCGTGACTGGGTTGTTGGTCCTGTCGATACAGCCTTCACTTTCCCATGCTTCAGCGAGCGTACCACAGATCTTCACGCTTGCCTTGCTTACACTAAGAATACTAAGGAGCCTCATGTTGAGTTCTGGGAGAACTGTATTGGCTGCGGCACAAAGAAGACTTCTACTCAGAAGAAAAATGCTTTCAACAACATGCTTGATCAGGCTCTAGGTGAGGAAACAGATGAAACTATCGAGACAAAGCTTGATATCCAGCAGAATCTTTCAGATTTCATCACTGTTGAAAAAGAGCGCCTTGGCGAAGATGAGACAATTATTCTCGAGCCACAGGATGTTGCAAATATCCTTACAGACTCTGGTCTTTCAGATGTAAAGGTTGAAAAGATTCAGGCTAAGTTCGAGAACTACTTCGAGGAGCAGCTTCCACTTGCTGAGGAGATTCTCGATGAAAAAGCTCTTAAGAACAACGAGCTTCGCGTAGAGAAGAACGTACTCAAGGAACGCGTCGTTGACCTTACTAAGCAGCTCAAGGAAGCTACTGGCGTCACCGAAGATGGCAAGCCTGCAGATATCGTAGTTAAGGTTTCAGAAGACAAGGCTGCCACCGTGACCACTGCCTATGTGGATGGCAAAAAATGCGTCTGCGTACCAATCGAACCAGATGAAGTGCTGTTCTTGAATGGTGAACAGATATAAATTCAATTACAGAACCCTTGAAAATATTAAGATGCAAACGTTAAAGTAATGGTACATAAAAACCACCGTTATATATCGGAGACACAGACAGCTCAGAAGAAGTAAAGGCTATTACAGCTGATGGCTCTATTCTTAAGTGTGAAATCAATGACTAATTAAAACTTAATATGATATATAAGGACATAGCGCCCCTCGCGAGAGGGGCGCCTTTTTTCAGAAAAAACACATCACAAGTACATTCAATATATAATCATATAATTATTTTTCAACCTGCTTGAAAATAGGACTGTGGCAAGCCACAAATCAACTAACTATCGCAAAACAACGGTAACACGTGGATTCAAATTATGTCTTGCTAAAAAATCCCATCCTTTTTATCACAGACCTCCTCTTCAAACCGCATATATTCGATACTATGTGATAAATTTAAGCGAAATGAGTGGATATTTATCACAACATGCCCTTGTACGCCGCTTCTCTTCGTTTCTATTTGATAAAATTCTTTAGATTTGAACAAAATTTATAAATACATCAATGTGATTACAAGAATGCTACCACTCCCATTGATAAAATAAGCATTTCACAAGAAATATTTATCAATAACAATCGCTGAAACGCCCTCACTCCGTTCACATATTGATAAATCAAGTTGTGGCTGCACCTCATCAGTCAGCTTTACTGACAGCTTCTCCTCAAGGAGAAGCCTCTCATTTCAAACATTCGCCCATGAAAAAAGGACTGGCATCTGCCAGTCCCTTCCATAAATCATGTTATTCATAACGTAATGCATCAATCGGATTAAGCTTGGCAGCCTTGTTGGCTGGATAGTATCCGAAGAAGATTCCAATAGCCATTGAGAAGCAAACGGCAACTACGATGGCTGATACAGAAACTGATGCGTCGTAACCCATATAGGTTGCAGCGATGGAACCAATTCCCACGCCGAAGAGAATGCCAATAAGTCCTCCGATGATACAAATGACCACCGACTCAGTGATGAACTGAAGTCTGATGGAACCATTTGTAGCACCCAGTGCCTTTCTGGTACCAATTTCCTTTGTACGCTCGGTGATTGAAACAAGCATGATATTCATAACACCGATTCCACCAACAACAAGTGAAATACCTGCGATGATAGCAAGAGCAATCTCGATAGTTCCAATCATTGAAGTCATTGACTCAATCATTGATGACATGCTGGTTACTGTTACCTCGTAGTCATCATTTCTAGAGTAAAACATTGTGTTGAAGTATGTCTCTACTGTATCTGCAAAATCCTCAGAATCAGTTTCAATTGTGGTTACAAGAATGATGCTCTGGTAACCATCATTTGAGGTATGAAGCTGAGCACGCGCAGTATTGTAAGGAATGTACATTTCTGTGGTTGTGTCCTCTGTTGAAGAGCTTGTCCACTCACTTGCCTCGTACTCGTAAACACCTACGATATAGTAATTGTAATATTTTCCATTGATGCTGACCTCAATCTCTGAGCCAAGTGCTGCTGAGGTATCGCCGTCAAACATGTTGTTGACGAAGTAATCTGAAACGATGCAAACCTTCTGAGCATTGTCATAATCCTTGTCGATGAAGTTTCTACCTGACAACAGATTCAAATCTGTATATTCCATGTAATCCTTGTTATAGCCATTTATATTTACATAGGCATAAAGATTACCATCTGTAGCTGTACCACTACCTACTGAAGAAGAAAACAGTGTGTATTTTACATTGTCACCATACTCCTCCATGAAAGAATCAATCATCTCATCTGAAAGATAATCATCACTGTCCATGCTTCGCTGACTTCCTGGACCAAATCGAAGTCCAGAGAATGTAGTCTCCTCAGAATTACTCTTTGCTGAAACACCAACAGTCAGGTTGTTTGCACCCATCTCCTGCATCGAGGTGTTTACCATGACTGTTATGGAATTACCAACCGTCATGATTGCGATAACCGATGCAATACCAATGATGATTCCAAGCATTGTCAGCAGTGACCGCATGATATTGGATTTCAGTCCTGCCAATGCAACGAGGATATTTTCTGTGATTAACATGCCATATCCTCCTTTATCTTTTTCCAATTACCAGGCTGCTCGCCTGTGATTGTTCCATCCTTAAGTGTGATGATTCGCTCTGTCTCCTGTGAAAGCTCTGGCGAATGGGTAATGAGAACGATTGTCTTCCCCTGCTCCTCATGAAGCTTGTGGAAGATATCCATTATCAATCTACCGGTTGCCGAATCAAGAGCGCCAGTAGGCTCATCTGCAAGGATGATAGCTGGGTCATTTGCCATGGCCCTTGCAATAGCCACACGCTGTTTCTGACCTCCGGAAAGCTCATCAGGATTGTGATGCATTCTGTTGGTCATCTCCACCTGCTCCAAGAGCATTTTCGCTCTCTGATTTCGCTCTGCTCTTCCCATTCCTGCATACATCATAGGAAGCTCAACATTCTTAAGGGCGTTTGTTCTTGCTATCAGATTATAGGTCTGAAAAACAAAGCCAATTTTTTTATTTCTAAGAATAGATAATTCGTGATCCTTTGCTTTTTCGATGTCCACTCCATCAAGTGTATATTCACCGCTGGTAGGTCGGTCTAAGGCGCCAATGATGTTCATCAAGGTTGACTTACCCGAACCAGACTGACCAACGATTGAAACGAATTCTCCTTCACGGACTGTGAAATTCAATCCGTGAAGCACCTCAAATTCATTTGGTGTCCCAATGAAGAAGCTCTTGTGGATGTCACGAAGATCTAACATAATATCTCCTGCTGCCACAATTTCACCTCCTAAAATCCACCTGGGCCACCGCCTGGAGCTCCGCCACCGCTTGAACCACCACCTGGGGCGCCACCGCCCCCACCGAGGTTAAGCAGCGAACCGCCTCCCGGCATCTGTCCGTCATTTGATGTGCCGCTTGAAGCAGTTGCCTTCAGCTTTGTACCCTCTGAAATCTCGCTACTGATAATCTGAACATAGTAGTCACTCTCAAGACCAAGCTCAACAGTAACCTTTGTCTCCTCATCGTTGTCACCAACAACTGTTACGTAGCTGTTTCCATCCGAATCTGTCTCCACACAATCATAAGGAACGGCAAGTGCGTTCTCAACCGATTCAAGAATAACTGATGCCTTTGCTGTCATTCCAACACGAAGTCTGTCATCTGTTCCATCCAGAGTAATCTTCACCTCGTAGCTGGCTGAGCTTGATGATGAGTTCGATGTGCCCCCAGCATTGTTTGAATTACCTGAACTAGAAGAAGATGTTGTGGAATCCGATGTAACTGCCACGTATGTAACAGTTCCTGTAAATTCATCATCATCTGTTGCGTCAAACTTTACTACTGCTGAAAGACCTTCCTTGATTGATGCAATATCATACTCATCAACTGTTGCCTTTACTACAAATGAATCTGTATTTGATATCGTAAATACGGTATTACCCTGTGTATAGTTGTTTCCCTCTGAGACATTGATTGCTGTGATATAACCAGAGAAAGGTGCCACAACCTGTGTACCTGACTGGCTCTCTGTTATCTTGTCGTACTCCTCAGCCTTTGTGTAGCTTGAATCATACTCCTGCTGAAGCTCTGCTAATTCGATATTGTACTGAGCCTCTTCAATCTTGTCCTTATAGTCCTCAATCTCATCCTGCCAGCTCTCATAATCCTTCATGGTAAAGCCATAGAGAGACTGGATAACCTGGCTCTGCTCCTCGTATCTTTGCTTCTCATCTGAGTATGGATACTTCTGATAATTGTCATAAGCATCCTTTACATCCAGATAGTAAATCTCATACTTATCAAGCTTCTCCTGTAGCTCGGTAATCTTCTCGTTGTACTCCTCAATCTGCTTCTCATAATCACTGATGCTCTTAGCAGCTTTCTTATCAGAGATTTTGTATTTAGCATTTAACTGAGCAAGCTTTGTGTTGTAATCATCTGAATCAAATTCAACTACAACTGCACCTGCCTCAACATAATCACCAACCTCATAATTTACTGTTGCCACCTTTGTTCCTGTTGCAACTGTTGATGAAACACTTTGTGACTGGCCTGCCTGAAGTGTACCTGTAACGCTGACAGATGACTGTAAATCCATCACCTGAACATCTGTGGTAAGTGTACCAACTGCCTCCTGAGTGTCAGCCATCTTTTTCTTCATCAGGTAACCCCTACCAAAAAATGCACCTGCAGCAATAAGTGCGATAAGCACAAAGCATAATAGCGTGTGCCCCTTAATAAATCTACCAATAGCTTTAAAAAACCACTTTATTTTTCCTGGCTTTTTTTGCTCCTTGGACCTATCATTTGACATGCCGTTCCTCCAATTTCTTATTAAAAATTTATTCGACTAATAGAGGATATATGCTATAAAAACCCTTGTAAATGGACTTCACAAAACACTCAGAAAAGTTCAGAAACCCATCACATAACAAAATCCGCACTATTACGCTCTCAAGCCTGGGTATTGCACTTTTATGTAAGCTTCGCTTACTAGACCGCAAAAGTTGATTGCAAAGCAATCATCCTTTTGGGTTCATATGTCGCGAGATTGGCTCCTTGAGCAACACCCAGAGCTAGATAGCTACAGTGCTCATCTCAATATGATATTTTTCTGAGCTCATCTAGATACGAAAAATACCCCAAGAACTGAGTGTCCTTGGGGTATGAGAATAAAATGAAGAATATAAATTAGTTTATTTTGTTGCCTTCTTTTTGTTGTTCAAAATTTCGAAGACTACGGCGCCGAGAAGTACGACACCCTTTACAACCTTCTGCCAGTTAGCATCAATGCCCATGAGGGACATACCAAGGTTGATAACACCGATAAGTGTAGCACCTACGATCATTCCGAATACTGTACCAGAACCACCGTATGCACTAACGCCACCAACTACGCAAGCTGAAATAGCATCCATCTCGTAGTTTGTACCAGCTGTAGAGTTTGCAGCCTGGAAACGAGACATTGTAAGGAATGCAGAAACAACTGTAAGAACAGCCATGTTAAGGTAAGCAATGAACATGATTTTCTTGGTGTCGATACCAGAAAGTCTTGTTGCCTCCTTGTTACCACCGATTGTGTAGAAGTAACGTCCTACATCAGTCTTAGATGTAATGAAGCTGTAGATAAGCACGATAACTGCAACCCAGATGAGTGCGTATGGAATACCGCCAGCAAGTGAAAGCTTGTATGCGAAGAGCATGATTACGAAGCAGATAAGCACTGACTTAACGATAACCTTTGTCATGCTGTCAGCTGTGTAACCCTTCTTAAGCTTTGTTGCACGCTCTCTTACGAGAAGGAATACAACGATAATTGAAGCAATAAGTCCAGCAACAATACTTGTCATGTTGTACTGTACGCCGCCGATTCTTGGACCACCGAAGAGGTCATTCATCTTGCCCATGAAAAGTCCATTGAAGCTTTCTGGAAGTGGGCTGATGTTTGATGCGCCGTGCATCAATGCAATACCCCAACCTCTGAGAGCAAGGAAACCTGCAAGTGTTGCAATCCATGGTGGAATGTTGATGTACGCAATTACGTATCCAAGAACACAACCATAAACCACACCGATAAGAAGCATTACTAAAATACCAACTGGAGTAGAAGCTCCCTTATCAACCATGAGCTTTGCTCCAAGAACACCTACGAAGCATACGAATGAACCGCAGGAAAGATCGATGTTACCACCGGTCAACATACACATCAACATACCTGTTGCAAGAACATATACGTATGCGTTCTGTGTGATAAGCGCATTGAACTGACTTGGTAAAAGCATTGTGCCATTTGTTGTAATGTTAAAGAAGAGAACAACGAGGACCAGTACAATGAGCATTGTGTTTTCTTTTACTATTTTTAAAATCTTGTCTTTCACTTTTCGCTCCTCCCTTCCTACTTCTTCTCTCTCTTAGACATTACATCAAAGATTACCGCAGCGAGAAGTACAAGGCCTTTAACAACCTTCTGATAGTTGGCATCTACACCCATGATAGACATACCCTGGTTGATGACACCCATTAAAAGAGCACCAACGATTGCTCCGAATACAGAACCTGTTCCGCCGTATGCAGAAGCACCACCGATGAAGCAAGCACCGATAGCATCCATCTCATAGAACTGACCATATGTAGGCTGAGCTGATGCTGCACGGGCAACTGTAAGAATACCAGCGAGAGCTGTTAAGAATCCCATATTCGTATATGCGAAGAAGTAAACCTTCTTTGTGTTGATACCTGAAAGCTGTGTAGCCTTCTCATTTCCACCGACTGCATAAAGGTAACGACCCATTGTAGTCTTTGTGGTGAAGTAGTGATAAGCAAGTACTACAATCATAATCCAGATAAGTGATGATGGAATTCCCTTGTAGCCTGCAAGCTTATAGAAAAGATATAAAATAACAACTGATATAAGGACAAGCTTTGCATAGAATGCACCAGCGCTTGTTGTTGAATAGCCCTTTCTCTGTGCTGCAATTCTGTTTCTGAAATTGAGAATTACAAATACTGCAACAATGATGATTCCTGCAAGAAGACAGGTGATATTAAGTCCTGTTCCATGGAAGAAATCTGGAATGTAGCAATCAGCGCCGCCACCGAAAACGTTAAGGTATGTTGTGTTTGAAATTGAAACTGCATAACCGTTAAGAACTACGTTTGAAAGTCCACGGAAAGCATACATACCTGCAAGTGTTGCGATGAATGGTGGAACATTAATGTAAGCTACCCAGAATGCCTGCCATGCACCAACTGCAGTACCGCAAAGAAGCATAACCAGAACTGTAACCCAAACGTTTACGCCCTTGCTCATAAGCACTGCTCCGATACCACCGACGAAGCAAACTACTGAACCAACAGAAAGATCGATGTTACCACCTGTTAAAATACACATCAGCATACCAGTTCCAAGAACAAATACGTATGCGTTCTGTGAAAGTAAGTTATTGATATTCTGTGGTAAAAGGATTGTTCCACCTGTTCCCACATAGAATATTGCAATGATGATCACCAGGGCGATTACCATGGTGTATTTCTTTAAAGCATTTCCAATATTATTTGAAACCATGATTCCTCTCCCTTCTAATTCTTTAAGATGCAAGACATGATGCTTTCCTGTGAAGCCTCAGCACCTGACATTTCGCCAACCATCTTGCCCTCATTCATAACATAAATTCTATCTGACATTCCAAGTACCTCTGGAAGCTCTGAAGAAATCATGATAACTGATTTTCCAGCTGCTACAAGGTCATTGATGATGCAGTAAATCTCGTACTTAGCACCAACGTCGATACCACGTGTTGGCTCATCAAGAATAAGTACATCTGGATTTGCAAACATCCACTTTGCAAGAAGAACCTTCTGCTGATTTCCACCTGAAAGGTTACCAACATTCTGCTCTACTGATGGACACTTGGTCTTGAGCTTCTCTCTATATTCCTCCGCAACCTGATATTCCTTATCCTGATCAATAACATGTTTTGAGCAAAGCTCTGAAAGATTTGCAAGGGTTGTATTAATCTTGATTGGATTTGTGAGGACAAGTCCGTTACCCTTTCTATCTTCTGTAACGTAAGCAAGCTTGTGCTTAATAGCATCCTTAATATTCTTGAGTTGAACTTCCTCACCGTTAAGAACCAACTTTCCTGAGATATTTGTACCGTATGACTTTCCAAAGATTGACATTGCAAGCTCTGTACGTCCAGCACCCATAAGACCTGCGATACCAACAACCTCGCCCTTGCGAACGTTCATTGATACGCCATCAACAACCTTACGCTCAGCATACTGTGGATGGTAAACTGTCCAGTCCTGAACCTCCATAGCGATGTCACCGATTTTAACATCATGTCTCTTAGGAAAACGGTCTGTCATTTCACGGCCAACCATGCCCTTGATAATTCTATCCTCAGAGATATCATCAGTTGCCTTATCAAGTGTTTCAATTGTTGAACCATCACGGATAACAGTGATTTTGTCTGCTACGTAGGAAACTTCGTTAAGCTTGTGAGAGATGATGATAGATGTCATACCCTCTTTCTTGAACTTAAGAAGTAAATCAAGAAGTGCCTTTGAATCTGTCTCGTTAAGAGATGATGTAGGCTCATCTAAAATAAGTAATTTAGCGTGTTTAGCAAGTGCCTTTGCAATTTCTACAAGCTGCTGCTTACCAACACCGATATCTTTAATCAAAGTACGGCTGCTCTCTGTAAGACCTACCATACCAAGATATTTGTCAGCCTCTGCATATGTCTTATCCCAATCGATGGCTGCCTTAGAGCCCTGCTCGTTTCCAAGGAACATATTCTCACCAATTGACATGTAAGGAATAAGGGCTAATTCCTGATGAATAATAACAATTCCCTTTTCCTCTGAGTCCTTAATCTTCTGGAACTTACAAACCTCTCCATTGTAAACAATGTCGCCTGTGTAAGAGCCAAATGGATAAATACCACTTAAAACATTCATCAATGTAGATTTTCCAGCACCATTCTCACCTACAAGAGCGTGAATTTCACCTTCCTCTACCTTAAGATTAACGTTGTCAAGGGCCTTTACTCCTGGGAACTCTTTGGTGATGTTCACCATCTCAAGTAATGTTTTTCCCACTTGTTTGTCCTCCCTATTTTTAATACTTACTTAATGGATAAATATCTTTATCCTCTTCAAATCATTCTCTTATGTGTCTTCTCTTAGAAATAGGGCAGGTTTCCCTGCCCTACAAAAAGCATTTCAAAACTTTAAATTATTTAAGCTGATCCTCTGTGTAGTAACCAGAATCGATAAGGATTTCCTTGTAGTTGTTTGCATCAGCGAATACAGGATCGCAAAGGAATGAAGGAACAACGCCCTTACCATTGTCGTATGTCTCTGTATCGTTAACATCAACTGTCTCACCGCTAAGAATCTGACCTACCATCTTAACTACCTGTGAAGCAAGTGTACGTGTATCCTTGAATACTGACATAGACTGCTTTCCAGCGATCATGTTCTTTGTGTTCTCGATATCGCAATCCTGACCAGTTACGATTGGATACTCACCGTTGTAGTTTGCTGCAAGAGCGTTCTCAACACCAAGTGCTGTAGAGTCGTTTGAGCAGAGGCAGATGTCAAGGTTTGTGCCATCAGCATAGTATGTAGAAAGGATATTCTCCATACGTGACTGAGCTGTCTCTGTAGCCCACTGTGCTGTAGCTACGTCAGAGAACTCTGTCTGACCAGACTTAACTTCGATTGTGCCGTTCTCAATGTATGGCTTAAGAAGGTCCATAGCACCATTGTAGAAGAAGCCAGCGTTGTTGTCGCCTGGGTCACCAGCTGTGATTTCCATTGTGAATTTCTTGTCTGTGTTCTCAAGGTCGAGCTGATCGATGATGTACTGGCCCTGAACCTGACCTACCTTGTAGTTATCAAATGTTGCATAGTATGAAACAGCATCTGTGTTCATGATAAGACGATCATAAGCGATAACTGGGATGTTCTTCTCAGCTGCAAGGTCCATAGCTGAACCAAGTGAAGAAGCCTCGATAGCTGCAACTACGAGTACGTTACATCCTGAGTTGATCATGTTCTCAATCTGAGATACCTGTGTAGCTGTGTCGTTTGATGCATACTGAAGATCTACTTCGTATCCAGCAGCCTCAAGCTCCTTCTGCATGTTGGCACCATCCTGGTTCCATCTCTGAAGGTCCTTAGTAGGCATTGCTACACCAACCTTTGTGCCGCCTGCTGTGCCAGCGTCAGATGTTGTCTCTGTTGCTGCACCAGTATCAGCTGCTCCTGTGTCTGTTGTCTCTGTGCTTGTTCCGCAACCTACAAACATTGAAGCTGCCATAGCACCTGCTAATACTACACTTAAAACTTTCTTTTTCATTTCTAGAAAAACCTCCCTTTCTTCTAGGTAAAATTATTTTTGAAAACTTAGTAGTTTTCCGTTCTGAAAATACTTTAACAAATAAAGGTCTTAAAATGGTTGTCACTTTCTTCACATTTTTGTCTAAAACGTATATACGTAAAAAATAGGACTAGCACATTTTTGTGCTAGTCCTATTTTTTAATTACAATAATTTGCTATACGGCTCGCCAGTTACAATCTCAAGCCTATGTGTCACTCCGTTCAGCAGAGGAATGCTTCACTTGAGTAACACATAGAGCTTGATATTTACTGGCTATCTGTAGTATCTACTGTATTTAAATATACGTCCTCACGAGTGTGGAAGCCTCCGTCGATTATTACCTGATCCATGTTGTCCTTTGTTACGGCAACTGGCTCAACAGCCACATAAGGGATTTGGTTTGTGCCGTCATTAATAACGCCCTCCACATCAAGCGTCTCGCCCTTTGCCAGCTCCACAGAAAGCTTTGCAGCCTCTTCAGCAAGTTTGCCAACTGGCTTATAAACAGTCATCAGCTGAGTTCCCTGGACTATATGCTGACAGGCTGGCAGGTCTGCGTCCTGACCAACAACTGGAATCTCCCCAGCAAGCTGTCCAACTGCAAGGGCTTTGATTACAGAGCTGGCGATATCATCATTTCCGCACATAATGGCATCAGCGCGCTTCACAAGCTCCATATGGTCATAGACATAAGCACTGCCGTACTCAGCCTTCCAGCCTTCGCAATTATAAGTATCAAGAATATCAATTCCATTCTGCTTCATTACATTTGTGAAGCCTGCTGTGACCATCGGTACATTATTGTCAGTGAGAGGTCCGCCTATCATAATTACATTTCCTGCCCCCTGGCTGGCAATTGCCTCGCCAAGCATCTGCCCTACTCTTTCGTTGTCAAAGGAAATGTACAAATCTGCGTTGGCATTGGATATCAATCTATCATAGCAAACTACAGGAATCTTCGCCTTCTTTGCATCAAGCACTACATCCTTCAGGCTTGAACCATCCACCGGAATAATAACAAGACAGTCCACCTTTTTATCAATAAAATACTTTATCTGCTCAATCTGCTTTTCAACATTTCCATTGGCATTCTGGATATTAACTGTAGCGCCAAGTCCTGCCGCCGTAGCCACAAAAACGTCTCTATCCTTTTCCCATCTTTCAATGACGAAAGAATCAAAGCACATTCCAATTTCAAGTGTGTCATCAGCCTGGTTCACATCGTCAGGACTGATAACAGGCCCGCTACTACAGCCGCAGGCAAGGGTGGCAGTAATCACCACCGATAACATCATTCTCAAAAAACCCTTCATCTACATCCTCCATAATTCCTACCGACTTTTATCAGCCCTTCGCGTAGTCAGTAGGTGTCTTCCCCGTATATTTCTTGAAGTTACGTGAGAAATAGTTCGGATCAGAGTAACCAACCTCTGCCGAAATCTCCTTCATGGACTTGTTTGTAGTCTTCAATAGCTTCTTTGCCGCCTCGATTCGAAGCTTTGTAAGATAATCAATGAAGTTCTCTCCCGTCTCCTCCTTAAACACCTTTGAAAAATAGTAGGAGCTGATATTAACCACCCGAGAAACATCATCCAACGTAAGCTCCTTCATATAATTCTCATCAATGTACTGCTTTGCTTTGTTGACAGCACTCATGGATTGCTCCTCGTGCTTATTTGAAACCCAGAAAGCCGCAGACTTAATCTTGTTCATGAACCAGACCTTCATATCTGAAAGCCCACCCAAACTCATGAGCTCTGAAAGATAATTGGCTCGGCTCTGGAACTCGTACATTCTTCCTGTCTTTTCATAGGCAAGATGCTCCGCCCACAAAACAAACTCCAAGCACTTCAAACGAATACTCTCTGTATCACTGCCGTAGGTCTCCTCCATCCATTCGAAGAAATTCTGCGCGATGGATGATGACTCGTTAACATTACCAAGAGTGATTTCATCAAAGAGGCGCTTTTCCATTTCCATAGGATAGTTGGACTCATACTGACAAGCCACAGGCATGTCATCCACATGAGCAACATGGCTGGTGTTAGATATCAACACTGAGTTTGCCTCCTCGTAGGATTCGCTCATTCTCTCAAGTGGCTTTACAGAACCAAAGCCAACTCTGAAATCCATATCAAATCGCTCAGCCAGCTTTCGACAAAGTGCTCGGGCACTTTCTACGATTGCATTTCTCTCGTTATAGGAAAGCGTGTCACTATCACACGGAATCAAAATTGGAATTTTGTTAGACATAACATTTCCCATGATTCCCTTTATATAATCGTCGGTGATAGTGTGGATTTCCTTGTAGGATTTCTGAGCCTGGATTGATGCGGCAACAGCATTTGTCATGTAGTTGCCCACCAGCTCACGTCCAAATACCATGCAGGCCATATAGCCATAGTTGGAGTCAATTCCAAGAAGAGTCTTATAATTATCGATATCCTCCTGGAAGTATTCCTTGAAAAGCAAATCCTGAATAAGTCCATTTTCAATAATAGGAACCACAATCTCCAGCTTCTCACGAACCTTCAAATCATCGCTTCGCTTTGTACGCTCACCATCAATCTGGCGCATTGCCCGCTGGAGAATCTCAAGGATTTTGTCACGGCTCACAGGTTTGTTCAAATAATCAAGAACACCAAGCGAGATTGCCTCCTTGGCATAATCAAACTTGTCATAGGCTGTCATTACAATGAAAACAACATGATTGTTGGTGCGACGGATTTCACGCATGGCATCGATACCATTTATGCCTGGCATCTGAATATCCATAAATGCAATATCTGGCTGGAATTCCTCTGCTAACTCTATGACCTGGCGACCAGTTTTGGCAACACGGATGTCGCACTGGCTACCATATTCTTTTTCTATGATGAATTTGAGGGAGTCAATAACAATGCCCTCATCATCGGCTAACATAACTTTATACATAACAAAACCTCTAATTTTCCACCTCATCAGTCAGCTCTGCTGACAGCTTCCCCTCAAGGGGAAGCCTTATTTAGGCAAGTACAGAATTGTTTCTGTACCCTTGTTTTCTCCTTCTGAAATAATATCAAGAACATCATCTCGCTCGTAGAAAATGTTCAATCTTTCGATGCAGTTGGCAAGGCCTACTCCGTTGGAGTCGGTCTTCTGTGGATTGCCTTCATAGCTACCCTCAAGGATTTTGGTGATGGTCTCGGCAGTCATACCGATGCCATTGTCCTTAATGCTTACGCAGATAAAATCACCCAGCTTGTATACTGAGAGAGAGATTTTTTTTGTCCACTCAATATTACGGACTCCATAGTTAATGCTGTTTTCCACAATTGGTTGGAGAATCATGCTAGGAATTTTCACATCCAAAAGAGCCTCATCCACATTCTTTTCAAACTGGATTTCTCCAGCGAAACGAACATTGATGATATAGATGTAAATATCAACAAGCTCTATCTCATCCTTCAGTGTTACAACATCCTTATTTTTCTTGATGTTGTATCTGAAGAAGTTGGCAACATTATGCATATATTCTGAGGTTCGATCTGCGCCCTCCATCATGGCAAGCTGCGCTCCAGCATTTAGGGTATTGAAAAGGAAATGCGGATTAATCTGAGACTGAAGATATTTCAGCTCCGCATCCTTGATGTGGTTAGCCATGATAAGTTCGTTTTCCTTTAGCTTGCGCTCTGTCTCCATGGACTCAGTAAGCTTGGTAATATAATCCTTAAGGGAAACCACCATCTTGTTGAAGGCACGGGTTACGACACCGACCTCATCGTTATTCTTAACAGGTGGAAGTGAAACCTCAAAATCACCATTTGAAACCCTGTTGGCTGCAGACGCCAGCTTAATAAGCGGCTCAGTGATTGTTGATGCAATCAAAACTACGAAGGAAAGGTTTGCAATACCAATGATAATCAGAGTCAAAATATTCAGCTCTTCAATTGTCTGCAACGCTGACATCATTGTGCTGTAGGACTTTGAGTTGTTGATGAACTGCTGATTATTAAGCCTTGTAATGTTAGTGCCAATGTAGTTGTAAAGGCGTGAAGCCTTCTCGTAATAATACTTGTACTTCTCAACATTTCCACCACGCTTGCTCTCAACGGCCTTGCTGCAAAGTACGAAGTAATTGTTGGACATTCGCTTGATGTTTCGCTCTAAAACCCTACTTTCATTCTCGTCCTGATTGTCTTCCAGGGCATTAATTGAATCAACGTAAGACTGCTCTGCGATATAGTATGCCTCCAAAGCATCACTGGTTTTGGTACTAAGATAGCCTGTGGTCGCAAGGTGGAGATTATCAAGGGCAGTGTTGATTTCGTTCAAAGAATTATTGCTTGCGTAGACCTCGTTCAAGCTGTCTAACATCCTGCTGGTTCCAAGATAAAGTGTCATGTTTACCATAAAAAGCAGAATTGTAGGCAAACAGAACACGATAATCATCTTTTTTCTGAGGGAGAGTGATTTGAATAATTCTTTACTCATCACTGCTCTCCTTCTTCATATAATCACCAATATTTGTGGAATCAATAATCTTTGGCTCCACATTGATGTAATCAGAAACATAGCCTGAATCACGGTACTCAATATACGCCCCAACTGCTGTCTCTCCCATACTTGTAGCATCAAGGGTTACTGTACTTTTGATGACTCCCTGCTTTATTCCTGTGTAAATTGTCTGAGATTCATAGTTTCCAAATAGAAGAACCTGACCAACCTTGTTGTAGTCAATCATGGACTGATAGAAGCATTCAGTAGAAGTGGCATCAAGGCAAATGACGATTGGTGCCAGTTCATTTTTAATGAAAATATTCTGGATGTATTCCTCTGTCGCAAAGGCATCATCGCTCTCGATGATTTTGATATCAAACTCCAACGGAGCATTCACCAAATCCTCAGTGGCAAGTGCCTCCTGCATATTGTTCACGAAATTGTTGGCAGCTGTCTCATTGATAGTGCTGTCTCCAAGAACCATCACATGCTTCTGCTTCACAATATTATCCATAAGCGACTGGGTGTAAAGCTTGGCTATAGTGTAATTATTTACCCCAACAAAGCTGACACGGCTGCTTCCTAAAACATCATTTTCAAGAGTGATAACAGGAATGCCTGCAGCATCTGCTGTATTCAGAAGCTCCGCTGTCTCAGGGCTATCATCTCCCTCAAGGAGGATTGCGTCACAACCTGATTCAATTGCCATTTCAAGAAGCTGAGACTTTGAATATTTCTCATCCACATTATCAGAAAGCAAATCAACATAAACGCCGTTTTTCTTTCCATATTCGAAGGCCGCACTATAGACTCTCTGCCAAAAATCCGAATCATCATCTGAAGAAATCATCACAACATAAGAATCGTACTGTGAGTACTTTGCTTCCTGCAAAAGGCTATAGGCCTCATTCATTCGCTGTCTATAAAAATATATGGTAAGGCAGGTGGTTAAAAACATAAAAGCAACAGCACACCCTGCCGCTATGACGAGTGCACTGCTGCTTTTTATCTTCATTCTACGCTTTCCCAAATTCATTACATTACTTCTCCAAAAACCCATTTGAAGATTATTGTAATGAATCTAGGTAGCGAAGTCAACGTGTTGAACGCCTCCTGCGTGGCCATCCTTCTCGTGAAGGAAGATTCCAGTTTCCCGTGAGGCCGCTGTTAACTGCCTGTCTTCACCCCTGTGCGTAAACTGAGTATCGATGCGTCCTAAGAATATAGCACCAACATCCGACTGTTTTAGTCCATAAAGCTCCTTCTCTCCCTTTTCAGTCACAGTCATGATTCTAAGCTTTGTAAATATCGGATCGTTCTCATCAATCCAGCCATTTCCATCCTCATCGAACTCCTTCAATTCACCAAAGCCATCACCGGTGCGGGCACCAAATAGCTCCAAGCCATCATTGATTTCTCCGTCCTCATTTCTATCCAGTGCCAAGAAGCCTGAACCCTTTCCAATATTGTGAATCTCATCCTCATTGCCATCTCCATCTAAATCAAAGTAGAAGGTTTGGTCAGCAATAGAGGTTGGACAGTCATCCAGATTAATAATGAGCGGGTCGATACATTCTCTAAGAGCGAAATACTCTGTTGAGAATTCCTCTGTAAAGGATTCCGACATAGAAAAGCTGTAATTAAAATTCAGCTTTCTGCCATCACCGGTTATTACAGTGCCAGTAGATGCATACTCAACACTCTGTTCCTCGTGGTACTGATAGCTGTGAGTTGTGGTTTGGACATAGAATGGCTGTATTCCAGACATACCCATTGATGTTGTCGGCAGCTCGCCCTCACTGGATTCGCCACTAAGCATCTCCTTAATCATCCTTCCAAATTCGCTGTCCTCATCGATGTTGCAACCAAATAGTAGCAACTCCAAAAGATACTGCATTGTTTTCATCCTTACCTGATGATTTGCAGCTACATCAAGTAGGGGATTCGTCTGTTCCACCTCCTGAACCTGACCATTTGAGCCAAGGGCATAGTTAAGAGATGAGAGAAATTCACCCTCACCTATCTCCTTAGACTCATCATTGCTTTTGTCCTCGGTTGCCTCAGTCTTTTCAATTTTGTCCGGAGCCCCCAAAACCTGGATGCCCGCCACATTGATGACTGGTTTTGCAGTTGTCTGAACAGACAGCTTCATTTCTCTAGCGACGCTAGATTTTGAGGTCATAGAAACCTCAGAGTTTTGAATTACCATGTGCTTTCCTCCTTTTTGAAAAACATGTTACCTGTTGGAAGAAAGTCCGTTTTCAAGCCCTCAGAAGAAATAAAAAACCAGGAAAGCCTTGGCCTTCCTGGTCTTCTTCTGAATCATCGTCCGTGTAATTATATATCGGAGAAAAACTCTCCATCCTTAACAGATGCAGCACCATTTCTTAAAAGAAGTATCGATGCGTATGCTGCTGCAAGTGATGCCAACGAACAAAGGAAAAATGTAAGTATTGAATTTCCGCCTGCTGGCAAAATCTCTGAGCATATTGTTCCCACAAAATTGTAAGCAACGTGAACTGCAATTGTCATCAATAGGTTGTCGTAAAGATACATGATGTATCCAAGTCCAAGTCCGAGAACAAATGCATATACGCCCTGAAGCTTGTTCATGTGGAATGCTCCAAACATAATAGCCTGAACCAAAATTGCGAAGTAAACTGGCATAACCTTCTTTGCTGCGAAGAATGTAATTCCTCTAAAGAGCAATTCCTCACAAACAGGTCCAAGGATTATTGCGTACAAAATCATCAACAATGACATTTCCGAATCAATTCCTGCGGAATCCATCAACTCCTGATACTCTAAAAGCCACGATGGGAAAGCTGCCGACAATGAATTCACCAGATAGATTGTCACGTACTGCATAGCCAGTGTGAAAATCACCATGCCTGCTATCGTAAAGCCTAAATTCTTAGACTTGCCAGCAAGTGTTGAAAGCTGCCCTTCCCTGAACTTGTTTCTAAAAACTAAGAATCCAACAACAATTGTGACAACAGCATATAAAATGGAAATCATTGCAACTGAATCGCTGCCTGCGTATCCCTCAAACACCTCTTTCATGAAATCAGTGTATGAACCGCTGGTGTAATTTGCCATCTTATCGACTATATAAAACTGAAGTGCCATTACTGCAATTGCACTCTGAACAAGAATCGCAAAAATCGTTGGAAGGAAAATCCAGACAATAAACTTGCTCTTGTCTTCTCTATTTTGATTCATTCTATGTCTCCAATTTAAGTATTTCTTTATTACAAATCAGGATTATAACTCCAGCTTATCAAGGTGCCAGATGTCGTCAACATATTCCTGGATAGTTCTGTCAGAAGAGAACTTGCCAACGTGAGCAACATTGGAAAGTGCCATCTGCGCCCACTTTCTCTCGTCCTTGTATGCCTCCTGAATCTTCTCATGTGCCTCACAGTAAGAAGCAAAATCCTTGAGAACGAAGTAGGTGTCTGCTCTGTCTGTGCACTGTGTGTTGAGAAGTGAATTGTAAATCGGCCTGAACAGCTCTGGGTTTTCGATGCTGTAATAGCCATTTACAAGCTGTGAAAGCACCTTCTGAATGTGATGATTATTATTCATCTCGTCCACAGGGTTGTAATCACGATTCTTCTCGTGAGCAATAACCTCATCTGAGCTCATACCGAAGATGAAGATATCCTTGCCACCAAGCTCCTGATACATCTCCACATTAGCACCATCCATAGTACCAATTGTGATTGCACCGTTAAGCATAAACTTCATATTTCCAGTACCAGATGCTTCCTTTGAAGCTGTAGAAATCTGCTCAGAAACATCTGCAGCTGCAAAAATCCACTCAGCATTGGAAACTCTGTAGTCTTCGATGAAAACAACCTTCAGCTTATTGTCGATTGACTTATCATTGTTAATTACTGAGCCAACGTTGTTGATAAGCTTTATGATAAGCTTTGCATTTTCATATCCAGCAGAAGCCTTTGCACCGAAGATAAATGTGGTAGGTATAAACTCCATTTCTGGATGCTCTTTAATCTGATTGTACAGATACATTACGTGCAAAATATTGAGAAGCTGACGCTTGTACTCATGAAGTCGCTTGACCTGCACATCAAAAATTGACGATGGGTCAACATTGATATGATTATGCTCCCAAATATATTTTGCCAGACGCTTTTTATTCTCATATTTGATGGCCATAAATTCCTTGAGGGACTTATCGTCATCAATGTATCTTTCAAGCTTTTGCATCTGAGATAAATCTGTAATCCAACCACGACCAATCTTTGAGATAACCCAATCAGAAAGCATGTAATTACCATGCATAAGGAATCTTCGCTGAGTGATTCCGTTGGTCTTGTTGTTGAATTTCTCAGGATACATTTCATAGAAATCATGAAGAGAAACGTTCTTCAAAATCTCTGTATGAAGTGCAGCAACACCATTTACAGAATAGCTTGCGCAGATAGCCATATGAGCCATCTTAACCTGACCGTCAGCAAGTATTGCCATGCGGTGAACTCTTTCTTCATCACCTGGGAACTTAGCCCTAATCTCCTCGCAGAAACGACGGTTGATTTCCTCAACAATCATAAATACTCTAGGAAGCAGTCCCTTGAAGATTTCCTCAGGCCACTTCTCCAAAGCCTCTGCCATAATTGTATGATTGGTATAAGCAACGCAATGGGTTGTAACCTCCCATGCCTCGTCCCAGCCAAGTCCATGCTCGTCCATAAGAAGACGCATGAGCTCAGCAACCGTGAGGGTTGGATGAGTATCATTCATCTGAAAAACTACCTTTTCAGGAAGCTTCTTGATGTCGTTGTGATAACGCAAATACTTTGCGATAGCACGCTGAAGAGATGCTGATACAAAGAAGTACTGCTGCTTCAAACGAAGCTCCTTGCCCTGAACGTGATTATCGTTTGGATAAAGAACCTCTGTAAGGTTGCGGGCAAGGTTCATGTCCTCAACAGCCTTGTTGTAATCACCACGCTCGAAGGAAGCAAGTCTGAAGACCTCCTTTGGCTTGGCATCCCAGATCATAAGAGTATTAACCATACCATTATCAAAGCCAGTGATAGGCATATCATAAGGTGTGGCAATTACTGAGTTGTAGCCCTCGTGAATATAACGGGTGGTGCCATCATCACCATTCTCATAGCGAACCCAACCACCAAACTTAACCTCGAACTCATACTCTGAACGCTCAAGCTCGAAAGGATAACGTGTCTGAAGCCAATCATCAGGAACCTCCTCCTGATAACCATCGTTAATCTTCTGCTTGAACATACCATAGTGATAACGAATACCACAGCCATAAGCTGGATACTGCAAGGTCGCAAGTGAATCCAGGAAACATGCAGCAAGTCGTCCAAGACCACCATTACCAAGGGCTGGGTCTGGCTCCTGATCCTCGATGACATTAATATCAACATTCAGATTAGAAAGAGCATCCATTACCTCGGTGTAGCCACGCATGTTTATCATGTTATTTCCAAGAAGTCGACCAATCAAAAACTCCATGGACATATAGTAAACGCACTTTGGATCCTGCTTTACAAATTCCTTTTGAGTGGTAAGCCAGTTGTCGATTACCACATCATTTACGACTTCGGCACAGGCTCGGTAGATTTCCTCTTCTGTGGCGTCCTCAAAGTCTTTGCGGAACATGGACTTGACGCGGTCCTTTATTTCTCGCTCAAGCTCCTTAGTACTTGGCATCTGTCTCTTCATAAACTCAAAACCCCTCCATTCGTCTAAACGCTGGTTACGTGTTCAAGCCTTGGTATTACTCCGCTCAGCGTAGATTGCTTCCCTTGAGTAAAACCAAGAGTTAGACCACTACCAGCTATCTCTACATTATTTTCTAGTTACAGATAATACGACTTTCTCTCCGTTGATATTCCATTCTTTTGTATGCTCTCCAGATTCTCCTACGACAATCTCATCAGCAAGAACTTCACCAGCGATTGTAGCTTTGTTCTTCTCGAAGACTGCAGCTGCCTTTTCGCCAGCTGAGTACGCTACGCTGATGCGGTCCATAACCTCGAAGTCAGCTTCCTTACGCATTGTCTGAATCTTAGATACGATTTCACGTACGAAGCCTTCCTCAAGAAGTTCCTCTGTAAGATTTGTATCGAGAACTACTGTTACGTAGTTGTCTCCATCTGCTACGAAGCCCTCTGTCTGAGCCATAGAAATAAGTAAATCTTCCTCTGCAAGCTCGATAGATGCATCAACCTCTGGCAATCTTAATACCCCATTTGCCTTAAGTTCTGCATAAGCTGCATTTCCATCAAGGCTAGAAAGCGCCTTCTGGATGCCGCCAAGGAACTTACCATACTTAGGTCCTACTGTACGAAGCTGTGGCTTGAAGCTATATGATGTGAATGCTGAAACATCATCTGTGAATGTAGCCTTCTTAACATTAAGCTCGTCCTCGATGATTGATACATACATCTCATCAAGCTCGTGCTCAGCCTTGATATACATCTGGCCGATTGGCTGACGGTTCTTGATGTTTGCTGTGTTACGGCAAGCACGTCCGTGAACAACAATCTTGAGAAGCTCATCCATGTCTTCCTCAAGCTTCTTGTCGATGAACTGCTCATTTACTACTGGGAAGTCGCAAAGGTGGATAGACTCTGGAGCTGTCTTATCTACTGAGCGAACCATGTTCTGGTAGATTTCCTCTGTCATGAAAGGAATCATTGGTGCTGCTGCAAGTGAGATATCCTTAAGGCATGTGAAAAGAGTCATGTAAGCATTAATCTTATCCTGCTCCATTCCCTTTGCCCAGAATCTGTCACGGCAACGACGAACGTACCAGTTTGACATATCATCTACGAACTCATCAAGAGCACGTGCTGCCTCAGGAATCTTGTAAGCGCCAAGGTTCTCATCAACAGCCTTGATTGCTGAATTAAGACGGGAAAGAATCCACTTGTCCATAACTGCAAGCTTGCTGAAATCAAGCTCGTACTTTGTAGGATCAAACTCATCAATATTTGCATATAAGATATAGAAAGCGTATGTATTCCAAAGTGTTCCAAGGAACTTTCTCTGGCCTTCCATAACTGCATTCTCACCAAATCTCTTTGGAATCCATGGTGCTGAAGATGTGTAGAAGTACCATCTGATAGCATCTGCACCCATCTTCTCAAGTGCGTCGAATGGATCAACAGCATTGCCCTTAGACTTAGACATCTTCTGACCATTCTCATCCTGAACGTGACCAAGTACGATTACGTTCTCGTATGGAGCCTTGTTGAAGAGAAGTGTTGACTCTGCCATAAGTGAGTAGAACCAACCACGAGTCTGGTCAACAGCCTCTGAAATGAACTTAGCAGGGAACTGCTGCTCAAATACTTCCTTGTTCTCGAATGGATAGTGATGCTGAGCGAATGGCATAGCACCTGAATCGAACCAGCAGTCGATAACCTCAGGAACACGCTTCATTGTGCCCTTACACTCAGGACATGTGCATGTAACCTCATCGATGTATGGACGGTGAAGCTCGATTGTCTCAGCGTCAGCGCGGCCTGAAAGCTCTGCTAACTCCTTGCGGCTACCGATTGAAATCTGCTTGCCACAGTCTGGACACTCCCAGATGTTAAGTGGAGTTCCCCAGTAACGGTTACGTGAGATACCCCAGTCCTGAACGTTCTCAAGCCAGTCACCGAAACGTCCCTTACCAATTGAATCTGGAATCCAGTTTACAGTGTTATTATTCTTAATCAGGTCATCCTTAACCTCTGTCATCTTGATGAACCATGATTCTCTAGCGTAGTAGATAAGTGGAGTGTCGCATCTCCAGCAGTGTGGATACTCGTGCTCGAACTTAGGTGCTTCGAAGAGCTGTCCCTTTGCATCAAGGTCCTTAAGTACGTTTGGATCTGCATCCTTAACGAACTGACCTGCGTAAGGTGTCTCCTCTGTAAGCTCACCCTTGCCATCTACGAACTGAACGAATGGAAGGTCATACTTACGTCCAACCTTTGCATCGTCCTCACCAAATGCAGGAGCGATATGAACGATACCAGTACCATCTGACATAGTAACGTAATCGTCGCATACTACGAAGTGTGCCTTCTTGTGCTGCTTTTCTGCTGCAATACCTGCGCACTCGAAAAGTGGCTCGTATTCCTTGTACTCAAGGTCTGTACCCTTGTAAGTCTCAAGAACTTCGTATGCCTTCTGTCCTTCCTCTGAAGCGAGCTTGCCAAGAACCTTGTCAGCAAGTGCCTCTGCAAGAATGTATGTATAGCCATCAGCTGCCTTTACTCTGATGTAAGTCTCTACTGGATTTACGCAAAGTGCAAGGTTTGATGGAAGTGTCCATGGTGTTGTTGTCCAAGCGAGGAAGTAAGCATCCTCTCCCTTAATCTTGAAACGTGCGATTGCTGAGCGCTCCTTAACAGTCTTGTAGCCCTGAGCAACCTCCTGCGCTGAAAGTGGAGTACCGCAACGAGGGCAATAAGGAACAATCTTGAATCCCTTGTAAAGGAGTTTCTTGTCCCAAATTGTCTTGAGTGCCCACCACTCAGACTCGATGAAATTGTCATCGTATGTGATGTAAGGATTGTCCATATCTGCCCAGAAACCAACTGTGCCAGAGAAATCCTCCCACATACCCTTGTATTTCCATACGGATTCCTTACACTGCTTGATGAAAGGCTCCATTCCGTATTCTTCAATCTGCTCTTTTCCATTAAGACCAAGAAGCTTCTCAACCTCGAGCTCTACTGGAAGACCATGTGTATCCCAACCAGCCTTACGAGGAACGAACTTGCCCTTCATTGTCTGGTATCTAGGAATCATGTCCTTAATGGCACGAGTCTCAACATGACCAATGTGAGGCTTGCCGTTTGCTGTTGGAGGGCCATCATAGAATGTGTATGTTTCCCCCTCTTTTCTTGAATCCATTGACTTCTGGAAGATATCGTTCTCCTCCCAGAACTTGAGCACCTGCTTTTCGCGCTCAACAAAATTTAAGCTTGCGTCTACTTTGTTGTACATATAAAGTAATTCCTTTCTATGAGGATATGCTTTCTCGTCACATATCCCTTCTCTTATTTAATATGTAAAAACTCTGAAGCTGGTTAGACTTCAGACTTCTAACCAATATTAAAGTGTGTCATCTGGCTCTAAATCCTGCAATTCATTGTCCAAATCAAAATTGAACTCTGAATCGAAATTTGGATAGTCCTCAATATTATTAAAGAAAATGCCGTCATTCATCATCAGGATGATATTATCAGCATTGCTAAACATGTAGGTCCAGCAGCCGATGCAAAGGACGATTGAAGCAATAGCTGTCAGAATTCCTGTTACAGCAAGAGCCTTGCCCTTCTTTACTCCTCTGCCTGAATTGGAGCCAAGGAAAACTGCTCCGAAAATAATTGCAATAATCGAAGACAAAATATTCAGTCCAAACAAGAAAAATACCAAGGAAATTGCACCAATTATCAATGATGCAACTGCCAAGCCGTAGTTCATCGGAGGTGCATCCTTCCTATCGTTTAAAGAGTTCATCTCCTTATCAATATCCTCAACATACTGGTACTCGTAATTCATGATTTCTCCTCGGATAAATATAGTCTACCTAATCTTAAATATTCTACCCTTTATACCGCGTAAATACAAGCATAAAAACGCCCCCAGTTACGGCTACAAGCCGTGCGAACTATCTCTCAGCGTAAAAATGCCCCTAGTAGGCATCAAGCTCTGAGGTCTCTCAAGCGAAACATGTAGTTGAGCGGAGAGACTCTCAGGCTTGTAGCCGTAACTAGGGGCTTCATAAACCTAAGAGATTATACTTGTACGAAGGCTGGTGTGTCAGCTGGGGCTGCCAGGAATTTCTTGAGTTCGTCGTCGACCTTGAGGAGGGTAATTGAGAATCCTTCCATGTCGAGGGATGTCATGTAGTTGCCAACGAGTGTCTTGGCTACTTTGATTCCCTTGCCGTCGAGAACTTCCTTCACGTGCTTGTTAGCCACGAAAAGCTCCATGAGAGGTGTGCCACCCATTCCGTTGACCATAACAGCAACCTCATCGCCTGAATTGTAGATGCCTTCTGCAAAAATCTTATCAAGAAGCTTGTCTGCAATCTCGTTAACTGAGCTAATTTTCTCACGGTTAACACCAGGCTCACCATGAATTCCAATACCGATTTCGATTTCGTCCTCAGCTAAGTCAAAGCTTGGCTTTCCAGCTGCTGGAACTGTACATGCATCAATAGCCATACCCATAGAGCGAACATTTGCGATAACCTTCTCAGCTACGCGCTTAACCTCTGCCAAGTCTCCGCCTGCTTCAGCACATGCGCCTGCAATCTTGTGAACGAAGATTGTACCTGCAATGCCTCGGCGTCCTGTGGTCCATGTACTATTTTCAACGGCAACATCATCTGCTGTGATAACCTGGTCAACCTCGATGCCCTCATCTCGAGCCATATCAGCTGCCATTTCAAAGTTCATAACATCGCCAGTGTAGTTCTTGATTACAAGAAGTACGCCCTTGCCACCATCAGCAGCCTTGATTGCCTCATAAACCTGATCAGGTGTTGGAGATGTGAAAACTGCACCTGCGATAGCGCCATCAAGCATTCCCTTTCCAACATAGCCACCGTGTGCTGGCTCGTGGCCGCTGCCTCCACCTGAAACAAGAGCTACCTTACCTGCAGAGCCTCCTGCTCTAACTACAACATCAAGACCATCAAGTCTCTTGATGTACTGTGGATAGGCTGCTACCATGCCGTCTAGCATCTCATCTACGATGTTATCAACCCCATTAATAAGTTTTTTCATAAATAATTACCTCCTCCTAAGTAATTTACTCCGCTGGTTACACCTACAATCCTGAGTGTTTCTCAGTTCGACTACATGTCTCACTTGAGAAACCTCAGAGATTGTTGGCTACCAGCTCATCTAAGTATTTCTGTTATCAACTACCAGACACTTGCCAAAACACGTTATTCCGGTATTTTACGCACGCCACGACAATCCTCCGCTGCTTTTAGGACAGCCTCCAGGTCGCTGCCCACCATAGCGCTAACTGCCGCTGCAATAGTGCCCTCTACAATTGGTGCATCCGCCAGCTTCACTTTGATATTCTCGTCCTCCAAAAGCTCGATAGCTGTCTCTGAGCTCATTACTCCACTACCCAGATCAGCCAACACGACAACGCCATCCCCATCATTGGCCTGTCTTATCGCTTCGGAAATACGAATTGCGTCTGTACCAATAGATCCATCTTCCATCCCCCCTGCTGCAACTATCCCCTTATGTGCTGCAGCAATCTCGGAAGTTAAATCCTTTAATCCCTCAGCGATTTTGGCGCTGTGGGAAACTAAAACTAATCCTACCATAACAAATCCCCCATTTGTTAATTCGTATATACGTTAGCCCTTTAGAAAATCTCTGATAGTTTCCAAGGTCAATGTAAGAGATGTAGCACCTGGATCCTGATGACCTATGCTTCGCTCACCAAGATAGCTTGCGCGTCCCTTTGTTGCTGCGATAGTCTTAGTAAACTCAATACCTTCATTTGCAGCTATACAAGCAGCATCAAGTGCATCCACAACACTTGCCCCCTCAGCAAGCTTCTCTGAAAAAACATCTGTTGCAGGCATCAATGCGTCAAGCATAGTCTTTTCCCCCTTTTCAGCATGACCACGCTTTTGGATTCCTGCAATTGCAGCTTCGAGTGCGCCCTTGAAATCCTCTCCTGCTAACTCGGTTTTTCCAGCAAAGACCTTAGCCGCCTCCATGTAGGCAGTTCCATACAATGGTCCTGACGCTCCACCCACTGTAGACAAAAGAGTCATTCCTGTTTTCTTCAAAACGTTTCCAATGTCGGGATCTTCTGGATCAACCTTTTCGATGACTGCCTGAAATCCTCTGGCCATGTTTACACCATGATCGGCATCGCCTATTTCACGGTCCAAATCTGTAAGAAAATCCTTGTTATCAATGATTTTCTCTGCGATGGCCTTGAGGCAGTCGTAGACTTTTGTAGACATAAAAATTCCCCCTTCTCCTAGAATTTCGATAGTATTATTATAGCAAAATTCAAGAAAAAGAGGGTAAGTTTTTTGACAATTTTATTATAATGAGGCCTCGTAATAATCACGAATCATAAAGTAGTTATTTATAGCTCTCTGGAACATGTCATTAATATCCTGCTCCCTGTACAAGCCGTCCTCGTTTGGAGTGATGCTATTAAACTTCAAATCGTATATCTGAGGTGGATTGGTCAAATCCAACATTGAAACTGCTCTAAGCTGTTCAGTAGTCTGATAAACCAAATCAACATCCCAGAAGTTTTCACCTGTTGCATTGCTCCATTTTGAGAATACAATCTTTGAGCCAATAGGTGTGCGACTCTCCACTGAGTTTGGTGCCTCATAGGACTGAACGCCCAAATCAGCAAGTACACTTCCGATATTTGAATCATGGCCGCAAAGGAATGTGAACTTTCTGCTTGGATTCTTCATCTCAGAATTAATCTCGTTTACAAGTGGATAGGCAACGTTGGCAGCCAACAGAGGTGTGCCAAACATTATCTCACCGTAGGCATCCTTTATTTCAGAAATCTCCTTCCACTGCTTGTTTGAAAGCTTCTTTCCAAAGCCCGCTGCACTGTCGTTAGTTTCCTCGTAATACTGTAAAACCAGAGCATCGCTGATAGACACTGCTGTGCTTGCAGAGCCCTTAACTCTAGGTTCATCAAAAGTCTTAATAGAATATACATTGTCGGTGGTAACCAGTTTTGTCACTTCTCCACTTTTCCATGCTTTTGAATCCTTCATATCCACAACCCTTGAAACAAGGTCGTAGTTGTCCTGCAGCTCTGCTATCTCCTTGCTATGAAGAGCATTAATCTGATTTGTAACATCCTTTACATATTCATCTGTACAGAAGGTAAGCTGCGGATTAAATACAGGGTCCATCGTGTCAAACTCTGAATGATATTCGATTCGCACATTTGCTGTAGGCATCATGCCCGCTGTGAAATATTGCGCAGTGGCAATAGTTCGCTGCTTTGAATTTGAATATACCCTGACCTCACCGTCAGCAGGATGATAGTTTTCAGTAATGAGCCCCTGACTAACCAGCCATTTTCTAAAGAACTGGCCCATCTCTGTTTCCAGCACTCCGCCCTTCAGCGAAAGCTCACTAGGTGAAGATGACCACTCATGCCAGGTATATGGTGTCACTTTGCCCAGCAAGGAATCCCCTCCGCTAAGTGGTGCTCTTATGTTGTGGCGACTGAGCACAACCACCTGCTGCAGCTGATAGCCTTCGTGTAAAAGCCCATCATCCTCTTTTGCAAAGGCAGTAGCCGAAAACAGATTGATGCATACTGCGATTGTAAGAGATACTGCGATTGCTGAATTTCTAATACCCCAAATTTTTCTACTCAAAATACTTTCACCCCCTATGCTTTTAATTCTTTAATATACTCAACAATTGGTTCTATATCACTATCCCATTACAATGGTCAATCTGGTGTTGAATAGATTCTGCAGTAAGCCCTGTGTACTTGGCATGCTGTGGTTCAAAGTTTTGATTAAGGAAATCCACTTCAATCTCTTCATATCTGGTACAAGGTCTAACTCCATCTAAGGAAAGACATCCCTCCTCAGTCAGATACTCACCCTTCTTCTTTGTAATCTTTGGATTTATCATTACAAACTGAAAAGGGCCAGCTGCAACAGCAATAATAGTTTTCTTCTCTCCAATCATGTTGGCACACATACCTACGCAATGATCTATGTTTGCTCTTAGTGTGTCCAGCAAATCCTGAGCTATCTGTGCATCCTTCTCTGTGGCTGGCTCGCACTTCTGAGCCAAAAACATTTGATTTCTAATTATCTTCTGTACCATAATCTCTCTCCAGTATCTTTCAAGCATACAGCCCACAGTCCAAAACCATCCTTACGGTAGCGGTTCATATTTCTTACAATCCAATCTCTGACTCTTTTCTCGTCAAAAGTATATAGATAATGCTGCATGATATCCTTATCAGCAAGAACTTTATATAATGCATCAAAATCATTACAGTTTTTTTTTGCTGTTTTCTCTCAAAACACTGTAACCCAAATTTCTCAAATCAAGCTACCTACAGTGTTTATTTCATTTTTTGTAAATAACACTGTAATATCTGCTTTGTTTTCATAATATCATTCCATTTTCATGTAGCAATTTAGGACACAAGCCTCATTTTTACAGTGTTTTTCGACCCTATTCTAAAAAACACTGTAACATATCATTTCCTCTTACAGTGTTGTTTTTCATTTTCCCAATAAACACCGTAAATCCATAAGGAACACTTCCTGCCCCTCTTCCATTAGCATTCTCTTAACCGTAAAACTTTTTATAAGGACTTTTTTTATTTAGAATGTTTATTCATCTTTCTGCCTAACTGATTATCTCCATTTCAGTTCCCATTACAAAGATTCTTTTCCTTCTCAAAGAATGCTTTTTTTAGCTGCTGGTATTCCTCTTCTTTACAGACTTCAAGACAATTGTGTTCAAATGATTTTGTAATTTCAAAGCATTCTTTCATATTGGCGCAGGGGTATTCCCGGCATTCAGCACATGTTTTGATACCTCTATCTTCGCAACATTTTACTACTTGATATCTACACCAATTTTCAGGCTTACATCCTGTACAGCTAATCTCTTCATTTGTAACAATATGATCCCGATATCCAATTTTCATCCACAGTTCTGCTGTGTGACGCAGTTCTTCACTAGTTTTTTCATATGGATGTGCCACATAACGTGGACACGCTGCACAATCATTTCCACAAGCCGCAATTATCTTCTCCAATTAATACCTCCCACCGTTATGTTCTATTTTTTAGCTCTTGGAGACCTCTGGACAAACTAGAAAAATGAAGTAAAAAAGCCGCGACAAAAAATGCCACGGCCATTACAATCACAAAAAATAATCTATCTTAAATCAATATCCGAGGTCATCCATCCATATTCAATTGTCTTATCTAATACCCTTCTACTCATAAATGATTACCTCGCTTTCCTTTTTATTTTATCAACTACATCTTGAAGTATAGCAATTATATACCACACTTTCAATTATGTTATGTAATTTACACTGACTTCAAAATGGTTATTCGTATATTAATTTAATATTATCATCCGCCACAACATGTGCATGGGCTCCTGATATTATTGGCATTGCAGGAGCAAGATGCCCAACATCAGCGTCCATTATGATTGGTACGTTATACTTGCCCAGGATTCCAGTAACTGCATTGTATTGGTCCAAGCCCATCATCTCCTGCTTCCATGCGAAAGCTGGGCGACCTACTATGAAGCCCTTTGCATATTTAAACCAGCCAGCACGATCCAGATTCCAAAGCGCCCTGCGAATGGACATTACATTCAAATCACAAGCCTCAACAAACCAGATGACGCCCTCATCCTTGTATCGTTCATTGAAAGCGGCTACCTCGTCAAACTTAGTCCCCACAAGGTTTGCCAAGCAGTCCAAGCAACCGCCTGTGATAATTCCACTAAATTCTGGCAGGCGATTCATTTCAGCCTCACCCATGAAAAGCTTAAGCTCTTTTTTCTCCGTAAGGTTATATCCCACAAAAGGATGCTCCTCATCCTTCAGTGATTCTACTTCGAAGCGGTCATAACCTGAAACCTCAGATTTCTTTCCAGTGAAAATATCAATTGCATCAAGCAACGCTGGCTCGAGCTTTTCCATTCCAAAAGCACCAATGCTTGGGCCATAAATTGCAGCTGTATCACATATTGTGTTCAGCAAAAATGTAAAGTTGGTATTGTCGGAATAGCCCATATACCACTTTGGCTTGGCAGCCTTGACCGCTTCAAAATCCACATAGTCAAGGGTCTCGCACATCAGCTCTCCACCGCCGCAGGTGATGAGCATATCATTATCCTCACTGCAATAGAACTCTGTCAGCTCACGACCACAATTCTCCGGAGTAGAACTGATTCCAATACCTTCATTCTTCCGGCAATTAGGACCTTCAATCAGTTTGTAGCCCATCCCTTCAAATCGCTTTTCTGCCGCATCCAAGCAGCTCTTATATGGGTCCACCGAGCACCCAAACGAAGGTGCCACCAGACCAATCGTACCTCCAGGTTGGAGGAACTTTGGATATCTCATGTCGTTCTCCTTTTTGATGAACTTATAACAACAAGCATTGATAAACTTAGCAAGCGCGAGCAGGGAAGAATCATGCCAAGCATGGGAGGGACCTACACCGGGCGGGACAGGGGTAATATTTTCCGAGCTTAGCGATGGAAAATGTTGCCCTAGTAAGCGAAGCTTACATTTCTTAGGGGCCCATGCTTGAGTATGAGGGGTGCCCTGCGGGAGCATGTGAAACTAATTAGCTTGTTGCATATAAGATAATTATAATGTCATGCTTATGGACATCAGAAGTTCCTCAACCTCTTCGTCGGTTGGGACTCCGTCGTAGCAAAGCGCGTAATCGATGAGTTGTTCAAAGGCGCTGCGGCGTGGTGCCTCGTCAGGGAACAGCTCCATAATTGGCTGTCTCCAACGTCCAAGCATTTCGTTGAGTTCTCCAAGCTTTGGTGTGAGAACTTCCTTTTCCTTGTTGCGAAGGAACTGGGTAAGCGAAGGGCTGTTGCCACTGCTGCAAAATGCTCCCACAAGATTCTGCTCCTTCAGATATGAAGGGAATATAAACGTGCAAAGGGCCTGGTTATCCACCACATTCACCGGAATCTTTCCTTCTTTGCACATTGCAGACACCTGCGCGTTTAATTCTGAATCATCTGTTGCTGAAACTACCAGCTTTCTATCCTGCAAATCAAATGGCGTGAAATCCCTCTGCTCTAACACAAGATGATCCGTCTCCTCAGAAAGTGCCGCCAGTCCCATGCCAATTTCCTTTGCAATGACATGAACTTTTGCCCCAAAATCCAAAAGAACATTTACTTTTCTAAGAGCAACCTCACCGCCACCGATTACCAAACAATTTGAATCTGTCAAATCAACGAACATTGGAAAATACGCCATGATTCCTCCTTCTTCTCCCCGCTAGTTTGTATTCTACCCTAAAACAATGAAATATTTGTTATCACATCCTGTGCGGCAACACAGTTTATTAATACTCATTTTTTCCTTTATTCACACTTTAACCACAGTATGTGACTATATATATATTAAAGGGCTTTTGCCGATATTTCAATACGAATAAGGAGAGTGTCGCTTATATGATCTTGGCACGTACACCGTAGAATACTAATGTTGAGTTCTATAAAATTGAGTTGATAAACTAAAAGCCCCTAGTAGGCATCAAGCTCTTAGGTCTCTCAGTGAGACATGTAGTCGAAATCTGATCCAAAAGGATGATTGCTTTAGCAATCAACTTTTGTGGTCTAGTAAGCTTTAGCTTACATTTTCAGAGAGACTCTAAGGCTTGTAGCCGTAACTAGGGGCTTATTAGTTGTAAAATCCCAATACTTTTTTTGCTCAATCCTATACGTTATACGCTAATTAACGTGATACGTAAACTGGAAGTCCGTCTTTGTATTCCACGTCTGGCAATCCGATAACAAGAGGCTTCAAGTATGAAACCATATCAGATGTTACGCCGTTGTGGCTCTCGTTAATCCAGTCCTGTGGAACCTCCTTTGCCTCGTTTGCAATATCGTGAATCTTAGCATAATCAAATCTAATTTCATAAGGTGCGTTGCTGATGCGCTCCATTGTAACCATTGCGCCAGTTACACCCTCTTCTGCAATATCAACAGCCTTCTTGCCGATTGCCTCAGATTCGTTGATATCTGTAAGACTTGACATGTGTGCTGCTGCACGCTGAAGAACATTAACCTCGATAGAACGAACCTTTACTCCAAGCTTATCCTTAACAAGATATTCGAGGGTCTTGCCTGCGCCTGAAAGCTGTGCATGTCCGAAATTATCAAGTGTGCCTGTCGATGCTGAGATATATTCTCCCTGAGCATCACGAATTCCCTCAGAAACAGCGACAACTACGTTTGTCTTCTCCTCAAGAATTTCCTTCAAATCCTCGATAAAACGCTCCTTATCAAATGCAACCTCTGGCAAATAAATAAGGTCTGGTCCATCGCAACACTCGTTCTTTGCAAGCGCTGTTGCAGCTGTAAGCCAACCTGCGTCACGTCCCATTACCTCGATAATTGTAACGCTTGGGTTGTCGTAAATCTGAGCATCAAAAATAACCTCCATTGTAGAAGTTGCGATGTACTTTGCCGCAGAACCAAAGCCTGGAGTGTGATCTGTGACACAAAGGTCATTATCAACTGTCTTTGGCACACCTACAAATCTAACGTCTGAACCAATCTTTGCTGCATAAGCAGAAAGCTTATCAACAGTATCCATTGAATCATTTCCACCAATATAGAAGAATGCTTCAATATCGTACTTTTTAAACTGTTTGAAAAGGTGATCAAAAATTGGGTCGTTTGAATCGACGCTAGGAAGTTTGAATCGGCATGAGCCAAGATACATAGCAGGAGTTGTTTTAAGACGCTTTAGAAAACGAGGATCATTTGCTACAATAGATGTCAGGTCAAGAACGTTGTCATTCTTAATTCCAAGAATACCGTTGATTGAACCGTAAATCTTATCATAGCTAGAGCCTAAGGTGCCCTCGATTACACCCGCAAGACTTGCGTTAATTGCCACTGTAGGGCCGCCGGATTGAGCTACTAATACATTACCCATGAATTTATCCTCCCGAAATAGTATTCTAGGGTTGATTTTATCATAAAGGAGGCTTTTTATGAAACAATTTTTATATAGCATTATAGACATAATTACGTACTTCCATTCATACTTTTTGTCACTCAATGATGCTTACGAGACGAATCTCAGTGACAAGCAGTTGCACTTCATCGTAATCGGTGCAATTGGAATGGCAATGGTATTTGTGGTACACCCACTTTTCACCTATCTAGCAAAGCGTGACCGCATACTGACCATCACCTGGATTTACGTGTTCACGCTTGTAGTTCTTTTGACCTTTGCAATTGAAATTGGACAAAAAATAACACACACCGGGTCTATGGAGTTTGCAGACATAGTCTTCGGTGTGTGGGGATTTATGCTGTTTTTCGCGGTCTTCGCATTGATTCGTGGGATTATTAGAGGAATCATAAAGCTTTTCAGAAGACGATAGTCCGTCGGTTACGGCTACAAGCCTAATCATCTAACTATCCATTACTTAAAATTTTCCACCATAATCTGAATACTACGATTGCCACGAAATTCGTTAATTGATGGTTCGTAAATTAAGTCCATGGCGACGTTGGTTGGTTGGCCTGAAGTAAGGGCTTGCCAGGCTGTGGCGCCATATTTTTCTGCTACGAGAGCTTCGAATTCTGGCACATTTCGGAAAAGCATGGCAGTCATTGGCGTGCCATTTTCTGCCTGAACTGTCAGGCGCAGGTACTGCCCCTCTTTACCGATATAGGCAGCCTTTAGGATTGGTACATTTTTAAGTGCAAACAATGGCTTGGTGTTTCCTGTTCCAAAAGGCGCAAGCAAATCAATGCTATCAACCAGCTCTTCTGAGATATACGCAAGTGGCATATCGCAATCTATCTTAATCACTTCCTGCATATCATCCTCAGTGAGAGTACAGCGCTCATTCAAACGTGTGCGTAGCTCCTCAACCTTTTCCGTTGGAAGTGAAACTCCCGCTGCCATAGGATGACCACCAAACTTGGTGAATACATCCTTCACACCTGTCAGCTCTTCAAACATATTGTAAGCTGGAATAGAGCGGCCGCTTCCCTTTGCACCATCCTCAGCATCTGTAATAACAAGCACCGGCTTGTTGTAGCTCTCACGAATTCTTCCAGCCACGATTCCAGCCAAGGATTCATGAAGCTCTGGGATATATACTACCAGTACTCTATCCTGACTCAAATCGCTATTTTCTATCAGCTCCCTGGCTTTATCAATTCCAATCTGAGTCATATTCTTGCGCTGCGTATTCAGCTCCACAAGCTCATTTGCCATGGCAAGAGCCTTGGCATTGTCAGTCTCAAACAAAAGCTCAATAGCTCGACTGGCTGTATCCAATCGACCACTGGCATTCAGGCATGGACCAATAATAAAGCCCAAATGGTAGCAGCTAAGAGGCTTCCCCTTTAACTCCGTTCTGGCAAGCAAAGCGTCTATTCCGATATTTTCAGTTCTCTCGATAGCCTTGATACCATGGTAAACAGTGGCACGATTCTCGCCCTTCAGTTCCATAACATCACAGACAGTTGCGATGGCCGCAAACTGAAGATAAGCATCAGACATTTCCTTTTCAAGCCCAAGGAATTCAAACAGAACCTCGGTAAGCTTCCAAGCCACCTGTGCCCCACAGATTCCCTTAAATGGATAATTACAATCATCACGCTTTGGATCTACAACTGCATCTGCATTTGGAAGCTTTTGGATTTTGGTAACCCCGTCCTCTGCAAGCTCAAAAGGAACCTCATGATGGTCAGTCACCACAAAGGTCATTCCAAGTTCTTTTGCAAGGTCGATTGCTGGTGCAGCTGCGATTCCATTGTCACAGGTGATAATGAATCTCACGCCCTCATCATATGCCTGCTGAACCATATCAGGATTGATTCCATAGCCATCCACCATTCGGTGAGGCACTGCATAATCCACATCTCCGCCAACTTCTCTGATTGCGCTTGTAAGGATATAAGTAGACATGATTCCATCAACATCATAATCTCCAACCACTCGAATCTTCACGCCCTCGTCAATTGCTTCCATAAGAAGCTCGCAAGCCAAGTCCATATCTGCAAAAAGATGTGGATCCGGTAACTTATCCATTCTTGGATGAAGATACTCCTCCATCTCCTCGTAAGTGCTAAGCCCTCTGTTGACCATTAGTCTCACAATAACTGGGTCAACTCCAAGCTTTGCACTAAGCCCCGCGTAATCCGCACTTTTTCTCTGTAATATCCATTTACTCATTTATCTATTCTCCGTATCATTTATGTCTCACTTGCATAGTCTAATACATAAAAAAAGAACAGGCAACATACATATACTATCACCTGACCTTAAAGCGCCATCCCTACTTAGAAGGCTCTGAAAGAGGCTTCTTATGTAGGACAATAAATGACCCAAAAGGATGATTGCATTTGCAATCAACTTTTGCGGTCTAGTAAGCGAAGCTTACATTAAAAGCGCGACAAGAGCGAAAGCGTGTCAGTGATGTATATGTATGCTGACTGTTCGTTAGATTCTTTTAAGACTATGCAAGTGCTGCAGTAATGATAGCCATTGAGTATACTTCCTGTGCATTGCAACCACGAGAAAGATCGTTGATTGGTGCATTAAGTCCAAGAAGGATTGGGCCGTATGCATCGAAACCACCAAGACGCTGTGCAATCTTGTAACCGATGTTACCAGCATTGATATCTGGGAAGATGAATGTGTTAGCGTGACCAGCTACTGTAGAGCCTGGACACTTTGTCTTTGCAACACGTGGTGAAACTGCTGCATCGAACTGAAGCTCACCCTCAATATCAAGCTCAGGATACTTTTCCTTAGCCTTTGCTGTAGCTTCGCGCATCTTATCAACATCCTCGCCCTTTCCTGAGCCAAGTGTTGAGTATGAAAGCATAGCGATCTTTGGATCAATACCAAAAATCTTTGCACAAGCTGCTGTCTCGCCTGCGATTTCAGCAAGCTCATCAGCGTTTGGCTTAATGTTGATAGCGCAATCACCCATTGCAAGAACTTCACGATCACCTGTTGCTGAATTACGAACCATAATAAAGCATGAAGATACAATGCTGTTGCCTGGCTTTGTCTTAATAACCTGAAGTGCTGGACGAACTGTATCAGCTGTTGAGTATGTAGCACCACCAAGAAGTGCATCTGCAACGCCCATCTTTACAAGCATTGTACCGAAGTAGTTAGCTGCTGAACATGTAGCCTTTGCCTGCTCCATTGTAACGCCCTTAGACTTTCTAAGCTCGCAGAAAAGCTCACACATCTCATCAAATCTGTCATAGTTCTCTGGATCGATGATAACTGCACCGCGGATGTTAAATCCAGCTTCCTCAGCTGCTGCAGTAATCTCAGCTTCCTTACCAATGAGAATTGGCTGAAGGAAATCTGAACCGAGAAGACGGCTAGATGCCTCAATAATACGTGGGTCTGTACCCTCTGTAAAAACGATTTTCTTAGGATCCTTTTTAAGGATGTCAATTAATGCTCCAAATCCTGCCATTTTAATTTCCTCTTTTCTTTCTTTAAATATGTTACTATTCACAGTTATAAAATATTAGGAATATCTCTTGTTAAATTTATTTATAAAAGAGAAATTCTTAATATTTTATATACTGGAATCAGTGACTTTCTATGAATGAATAATGTTAAGTGCTATAGCACTGGGAAAGAAGTCCACAGGACTTCTATTATGAATTCATTGAAAGGCACTGTGAATAGTAACTATACTGTTAGTTTTCTAAAACCCATTAGATATATTACTACTTTTTTATGAAAAAACAGTGGTTTCATTCATTGTTTTTGATTTTGTACTTTTTTGTATTTTTGTTAATTTATTGTCAATTAATACACACGCTCTTACCTCCAAGATTATCCAGTCTTCTATTACTACCTATGAAATTATTTATCCTTTGGATAGTAGAAATGACACTATAATTACTACCCACATAACAATGTATATTATAGGCAGTACAATCTAGCATCAATTTACTATCTATGTATGTATTCACATCATAGACAGTAAAATTCCCCTTATATTTACTGCCCCCAGTTATAGTCATTCTTAAGATAGTAAAATATGCCTATATATTACTACCTACTCACAACTTCACATTTAAAGCAGTAAAAAGCCTCATATTTTTACTACCCTAACTAATATCATTCTTTAGAGTAGTAAACACCCAATATACCATCACAAATCAAGGCCCATGGACATATCCATGGGCCTAAACCACTAATCCAGGTGATGATACTCACTGGCAATATCTATTTTTCACTAATCACTCCATCCTCACCGACAGCTACATTTGATGAAATGCTCTCAACATAGCTATATCCTCCCGCATCAATAGAAGTGCAGGCTCCGTTAGCAGTAATTGGCACAATTCGCCATGTCACATTATCATTCTCGTCCAAGGTGACTTCAACTGCTCCGCCACCGCCAGACTTGATGCTCTTGTTAAAAATGAAATTGCCAAGGCTATAGAAAATTGGCTTGCCATTGTACCATTCCACAGGCTGCAGGCAGTGGCTGTGCATTCCGATGACAGCATCAGCGCCAGCATCGATGAACTTGTGACCATCATTTGGCTGATAGTCAGTAAGCTCTGTGGTATGCTCCACGCCCCAGTGAACCATCACAAAAAGATAATCCACCTGAGGTCTTGCTGCTGCAATTGAATTCAGCAAATCAGTTTCATCGTAGAAGCAAAACTCTCCCGGCTGTGAATTCAGCACGTTCCAGCTGCCTACAGGAATAACATGGCTGGCTGCCAAAAATCCGTAGGTACGTCCCTTTGCATCAGTCTTGATAATCAGCTTGCTTGCGTCCTCAAGACTAGTGCCTGCGCCAGTGTAATCAATGCCTGCTCCACTCAATGTCGTGAATGTATCTGTCAAAGCGTCCTTACCATAATCAAGCACGTGATTGTTGGCAAGTCCCGCAATATCAACTCCCAAATCTGTAAGAAGACTCACATATCCAGGGTTAACTCTGAAAGTGTACTGCTTATCAGGGGCCTTCTGACCTCTCTCTGAGAAGCAGAACTCATTGTTAATCATAGTAAAGGTGGCATTCTGCATGAGCTGTTGCACTTCAGGTACGCAAACGCCATCCACACCAGCCGCGGAATAATTTGCCTGAACATACTCGCTGAGCTCCACATCACCAGTGAAAACAATACGAGTGGTAAGCTCTTCTGGTGTAACCTCTGCTACTGGCTCCGCCGCTGCCTCAACCTGCTCAACTTCTGTAGTCACAACCTCAGTGTCATCTTCCTCCAAAGGATTCTGCGAATCACTGGAACGTGAGCCAATCACAAGTCCTGTCTTCTCCTGAGCCATTGCCAAAAGCTGCTGTCCCTGCTCTACAAATGGTCCATCCTCACCAAAAGCGTACCAGCCAATTGCCAAAAGCAAAACTAATACTAATAGTGTTTTAATTAACGCTGCAAAAAATTTTTTCATCTTCTCCCCTTATTTAAACTGATTCATTTCTGGATCATAGTGATAATCGATGCTGGCAAGCTTGGCCTTCAGCTCCGCCTCATCAACTCCTGTATCATCTATTAATGCGTATAATGTTGTGTAATGATCTCTCAATGCTGTATTTACAACAGAAAGCAACATCACAGGATCTTTTGGAAATGTCATTGTGTAACTCCTTGTTAACCTAACAGCTCGATGAAATCAGATTCTGTCATCTTAGAGATAACATTTGTCTCTCCAGAAAGAATTTCGTCTGCCAGGTCGCTCTTGCTATTTTGTAATTCTACGATTTTCTCTTCGATTGTGCCCTTAGTAATCAGTTTATAGACGGTGACCGTCTTCTTCTGTCCGATACGATGCGCGCGGTCCGTTGCCTGATTCTGTGCAGCCAGATTCCACCATGGATCATAGTGGATAACCACATCGGCACCAATCAGATTGAGGCCTGTTCCACCAGCCTTTAGGGAAATCAAAAATACATTGTTCTCCCCCTCATTGAAGCGATTTACCAAATCAAGTCGGTCCTCCTTTTTGGTGGAACCGGTGATTTCGAAGTAAGGTATACCTGCCTTATCCAAATCTTTTTTCAGTAAGTCAAGCATAGTCGTAAACTGACTAAAAATCAACATGCGATGTCCAGATTCTATTGCACGCTCCACCAAATCCATGCAAGCCTCGCGCTTTGCAGACTCGCCCTTGTAATTATCGATGAAAAGACGTGGATCGCAGCAAATCTGACGAAGCCTTGTCATTTCAGAGAAAATCTTCAGCTTAACCTTTTCAAAATTATGCTCCCTGTGAGCTTCCTCTATTAGTTGCTTCAGGTGTGCAACCTGAGCATCGTATAATGTCCGCTGCTCCTTGTCCAAAACAACAACCTGCTCCTTCTCAAGCTTTTCAGGAAGCTCCTTCAAAACATTTTCCTTCAATCGACGAAGAAGGAAAGGTGACACCATTTTCTTCAAACGCTCAGAGGCATTCTTGTCCTCGTACTTGACGATTGGAGTCTCAAACTGTCGTCTAAACTGCTCGTATTTATAAAGAAATCCTGGCATAAGGAAATCAAATATGCTCCACAACTCACTGAGCCTGTTTTCAATAGGTGTACCAGTCAGAGCCAAACGACGTCTACTACTGATAACCTTCACGGATTTTGCCGCAGCGGTAGTGTGATTCTTGATATACTGAGCCTCGTCGATGACCTCGTAATAGAAGTCGTGCTCCTCGTAAAGGGCCACATCACGCTTCAGCAAATCATAAGATGTAACAAGCACATCGTATTTTTCAGCATCATTTATAATCTCTTCTCGCTCTGCGATGGTTCCTACCACTGCCACTGCGTTAAGCTCAGGCGCAAATTTTGAAAACTCATCCAGCCAGTTATACACAAGCGATGCAGGGCAAACCACAAGAGATGGCAGCTCTTCTACCACCTCTGGGCTGGTATAATGCTTCAGCAAAAAGCTGATAGTCTGAAGCGTCTTTCCAAGTCCCATGTCGTCGCAAAGTATTCCACCGAAGCCATATTTTTCAAGGGTACTTATCCACTTGAAGCCTGTTTTCTGGTAATTTCTCATGGTCTTTGAGAGATTTGCAGGCACCTTAAACTCCGCATCCTTTACGGTCTTGAAGCCCTTCACCAAATCCTTGAAGTGCTCGTCTCTATCCTCGTAGACACCCTCATTTTCCTCAAGAAGCTTGTCCAGATAGAGGGAACGATAAACTGGCACGTGCATGTTGTCCTTCAAAAAATCTTTCTCGGTAATCTGCAAGGTAGCAAGCATCTCATCCAAGGTTGCAAGAGCCTCATCATTCAAATCCACAAAGCTGTCATCACGCAATCTGTGATACTTTTTCTTTGCACGATAGCTGGCCAAAATCTCCAGCAGTTCCTCCCTGGAAATCTCATCAGAGGTAACCTGCAGGTCAAGCATTCCCTTTGAAAGAGAAACACCAACGCTGAGCTTGGTCTCACGGAACACATTTATATGCTGGAAAGCATCTGTGACCTGAACCTCACCAAGCTTTGCCAGCTCAGCCACGCCAGAAACCATAAAGTTATATATTAAATCCTCGTCCTTATCGCAATGGAAATAGCCCTTTTCCTTATCCGCAAAAGGAAGATATCCTGCTACTGCATTCAAGATTTCCTGCTCTTTGATTACTATTCGCTCTCTCTCCACCTGTCCCGCATCAGCAAAATTCAGCTCATAGCAATCCATGGCATTGTATTCCTGCTTGCCGTAGGTCGCCTTCACCTGGCAGGTCACATTTCCATTTTCCGCATCAAGGAAAAATGTGAATTCCACATCCTCTGTCAGGAACTTGGAAATCTCATCTGTTCCCTCCTCGACTATCTTTACATAATCGCTAATTTCAGGAATGAAGGTGTGGTAAAAATCAGAAAGGTAGTTCATGCCCACATTCATAGTAAGGGGCTCACCAGCACTTTCAGCCATAAGTGGCGCCAGCTTTTTGCTGCACTCCGCACTCATTCGGCAGAATTTATCTCCCTCAATAAAATAAGAATGTGTTGCGCCCTCATATATATCCGGAAACTCCACCTGCGCCCGAACACCTGTAAAACGTGTCCCAGTGGAATCATATTTCGGTTTTATGTGCATTTCAGCCTTAAGATTCTTGTCTTGGAAATAAATGACACCCTTTCTCTCTCCTTCAAAATCCATTCCAGAATGACAGAAGGTATCGTAGAATTCATCTAGAAGTTTCCCCTCCAGGCTCATGCTATTTTTATAGAAATACGCACTTTCATAGTAATCTCTTCTATAGGAATAGCCTTCATCTCCATATATTAAATCCAGACTATCATTAACTCGCGTAATAGCATTAGCAATAAAATCCAAATAGGGCTGGCTCTCCCTGGTGAAATTCTCCCGATTGAGCTTCAGGATTGTATTCTTACCAAAAGCCATCGTTCCACCAGTCCGCACCATTCGGTCAAGCAGGGTGATATCCTTCACAACATACATTTTCGACTCACCGATCTTGAAGGATAATTCCAACTCACCATACGCTTCTTTTAGTCGCGGCTGTAAGGATATTGAATTATTCAGTGATTTGGTAATATTCTGAGCCACTGTGTTGGCACGGGTATTCTGATATTTTTTGATTAACCTAAGGGTATCCGGAGTAGTGTCATCAATAAATGTCTGATGCTTCAGCTCCTTGTAGGCAGCAAAAAACAACGCTCTAGCATGTTTGCAGCCTGATTGGTTAATCCTGCTTACACCCAACGAATATGGGTTACATTTTCTACAATCGCATCTGAAGGTTGAAAAATGGTTGGTGAAAACGTGAAAAGAAACTGGCTTAGACATATCAGCATCGTCCGCATCCTTTACCATTCCCTTCACCAAAATATATGGCTCACTTCCTAATGCTGTCGACTCTGGTTTGAACTCAAATGATACAACATCCCCCTTATCTACAGCTCTAAGAGCCTCATACTTCTCCCTTTCGTTTATGAACAAAGATGACTCCAGCTTGTCCATATCAAGGGTCTGATAATCATCATTTACTTCACCCAGCAAGCGTTCCCTCATGGCAGCATTCAACTTTTTCGCATCTGTCTCGGTAGTCTGCTCGAGTAAAAGCTCCTCTTTTTGATGGGAATATTTAATGAGAGCCGCAGCCTGATGCTTACAGCGAAAGCCCTTCAAAGCATGAGGACAATTGCAGGAAGCCGCGATAACATCGCTCCCATCCAAGGCGATTCGAACTGTATAAAGGCTACTTCCCAATACAAAAACCTGGTAGCCACCTGCAGTCTTTTTAAGCTCCATCACACGGCCCTTGTCATAGTAATCCTTGCCTCGTTTTAAAATTGTTGGGTCAAACCAGCTCTTCCAATCTTTAGACATTAATATTTGCTCCAATTATAAGTTTGCATTTTTCTATTACTATTTATTACTGTCTACAGTATAATACCACTCTGTAAAATGATTAGTAAATAAACTCAGGAATATAAAAGCCCCGAGACAGCGCCATTTGCGCCACCCCGGGACCTTATTAGTGAAGGTTATTATTTATTGAAATTAGTATGCTGTAGTGTGTCAGGAAGCTCTATATCCTCAATCGTAGCTCCCAAAGGAAGTGTCTGAGTAGCTACACTTTCCCATTCATCTTTCTGCGAGTTACTAGGTTATAATACCAAAAATTGATTATCATTCTGTGATTGCAAGCGTTACATCTCAATGCATTACCTTATTATCACCCGTTTCTAGTAACTTTATTTTAAATTTCTCAGTGAATTTTCACACTAGCGTGATACAATAAGTTATCAATCTTTTATGGAGATATATTATATGATTTACAGAAAACAAACCGGATACGATTCCTTCAAATGCATAGCCGATAAATGCCCTAAGAGCTGCTGCGTCGGCTGGCAGATAATGATAGACGAAGACAGCATTGAAAAATATGGCAAGGCCTCAGGTGACTTTGGCACTCGCCTGAAAAATTCAATCAATTATGAAGAGGGCTGCTTCCTTCAGAATAACACTCGCTGTGCCATGCTTAATGAAACAGGGCTCTGCGATTTGCATTCCACTCTTGGCGAAGATATGCTTTGCTACACCTGCAAGATGTTTCCTAGGCACGTGGAAGAGTTTCAGGATATTAGAGAATATTCCCTTTCTCTATCCTGCCCCGAGGTCACTCGCATGATTCTCGACCCAGACTATGAATTTGGAATTATTGAAACTGAGGATGATAAATTTGATAATCCTGAAGAATTTGAAGAGTTTGATTTGCTGCTCTTTGATAAGCTTGAGTTTGCCAGAGACAAAATGCTTGAGCTGGCATTTTCAAAGGCAATTTCCCTTCAGGATAGAATGAGCCTCATTGCTGCCATGGCACTGAAGCTTCAGCGCCTCTATGATGAGGGTGCTATCTTCGATATGGATGATGTGGATTTTGACGAGGAATTTGATTGCGTTGGAACAGGTGCTGTCCTCTCGTTGGAATACTGTGTGAAGACAATGGATGTGCTGCTTGAAATGGAAGTGCTTGAAGAATCGTGGCGTGACTCCATCCGAAATGCTCAGAAATATTGGGAAGAGCACTCCCTTGAATTTCTTCCATGGAAGGAAGCCATGTACCCTGATACCGCCACAGAATTCATCTTCGAGAAGATTTTCGAATTGCTTCTCTTCACCTATTTCTGCGGCTCAGCCTACGATGGACAAATCTATTCCCGCGCAATGATTGCTGTTCAATCCACACGCTGGCTGATGATGCTTCACGCAGCTTCGGACACAGCTTTTGCTGAAACCATCTATCTCTATTCCCGTGAGGTAGAACACTCTGACTTAAATGTAGATTCCCTTATAACACACTTCGAGGGTGAGCTTTAATGCTCACCCTCTTGATGAGTAGTGCTTTCCTACCAATTCTTCTCAAATCCATTTGATATGAATTTGTAGTCATCGCTCTTTCCATCGCTAGATAAAAAGATTTCTGCTATAGCACAGTTATTGAAATCAACATCCCAGTATTTTTCTCTAGGCGTCTTCTTTAAATATTCAAAAATACCATGACTAAGCGCCCCGTGGCTCACAAGCATTATAATATCATCCTCTGAAAATTCATCGAGAGCAATTCTTGTTCGGAGTCTCTCGATTACTCGCTCCGCTCTGGCTACCACCTCATCATAGCACTCTGCTCCCTCAGGTGGTTTGTACCCCTCAGGGTGATCAAAGCATTCTGCCAAAAATTCTGGATTTTCCTTTTCCATATTTTTCTGCTCATAAATCCCAAAGGACATTTCGATAAGATTAGGTTCTATCTCAATCTCCGCCGGCTTGTTTATAGCCGTGATTGAATTCGTTTCAAAACCAGAAATATCAATTCCTGCAATTACCGCTCCCGTCTCAATTGCCCTGCCAAGTGGACTTGACAATATTTTCGTTGGAACCAATCCATTTTTTACTACAAATTCATGGGTCTCTCTTGCCTGCTCTCTTCCTCTTTCGTTCAAAGGAATCTCCGAGCTTCCCTGCAATCTCTTCTGCACATTTAAATCTGTCTGCCCATGTCTAACTAAAATAATTCTCATCTGCCGCTTCTCTTTCTTGCTCTATCTATTCTTTTCAAGTTCTTGGCATATTCTATCATATTCCGCCTCATCAAGCTTAAAAAATTTCATAGTGCCTGCCGATGCAGCATTTTCATAATTTGAAATCTGATTTGTGTAATTTTTTCACGCCAAGCGCCATGTATATCAACGCAGTAATAAGTACTACAAAAGCAGATGCCATCTTTGTCAAATATGGTCTTAGGATTGTGATAATTCCCTCATCCCTGGTTCCCAATTTGTACTGGTTATACTCCACTGTATTCATAATGGAAATCATCATTATAAGTATAAATCTACTCTGAATTTATCAATTCATCAGTGGCTCTACTGACCTTGTAAGTATCTCATTGATAAAAATCCCACTATCTAAGCAGATTTTATCAATACACCATTGAATTCACTGGCCTTATAGACATCTCATTGATAAAAATCCCAAATCCTAAGCAAATTTTATCAATACACTAATGAATTCACTGGCCTTATAGACATCTTATTGATAAAAATCCCAAATCCTAAGCAGATTTTATCAATACACCATTGAATTCACTGGCCTTATAGACATCTCATTGATAAAAATCCCACTATCTAAGTAGATTTTATCAATACACCATTGAATTCACTGGCCTTATAGACATCTCATTGATAAAAATCCCAAATCCTAAGCAAATTTTATCAATACACCATTGAATTCACTGGCCTTATAGACATCTTATTGATAAAAATCCCAAATCCTAAGCAAATTTTATCAATACACCATTGAATTCACTGGCCTTATAGACATCTTTTTGATAAAAATCCCAAATCCTAAGCAGATTTTATCAATACACTAATGGATTCATCAGCTTTAATGACTCTTAATTGATAAATAGCCCAATAAAAATAAAAAAGAGGCCTAAGCCAACGCTTAGACCCCTTAGGAATCAAATTCAATTTAGAAATCTGTAAGGTTTGCTGCTCTTCTCTCAAGGAATGCGCCCATGCCCTCTGCCTTATCGTGTGTAGAGCATGTGATACCAAAGAGATTAGCCTCCATCTCAACTGCATTCTTGATGTCCATGTCGTAACCATTGTTGATTGCAGCCTTTGCGATAGATACAGCGTAGCTTCCCTTAGAAGCGATCTTCTTAGCCATAGCCTTTGCTGTGTCCATAAGCTCCTCTGTAGAAACAACCTTGTTTACAAGACCGATTCTGTATGCCTCGTTTGCATCAATAGAATCACATGTGAAGATAAGCTCCTTAGCACGTCCCATACCTACAAGACGAGCAAGTCTCTGTGTGCCACCGAAACCTGGGATAATTCCAAGGCCTGTCTCAGGCTGTCCAAATGTAGCATTGTCAGAAGCGATACGAATATCACAAGCCATAGCGATTTCGCAACCACCACCAAGTGCGAATCCGTTAACTGCTGCAATAGTAACCTGTCTCATGTTCATGAGCTTGAAGAAAGGAACTGATGCTCTCATACCGAAAGCACGTGCCTCAGCTGCAGTAAAGTTAACCATCTCAGAAATATCTGCACCAGCAACAAATGACTTGAATGCATTGTCCTTCTTATCAGGACCACCTGTAAGAATAAGAACCTTTACGTCGTCTCTAGCCTCGATCTCTGTAAGTGCAACGTTTAACTCATCAAGAGTCTCGCTGTTAAGTGCATTAAGTGCTGCTGGACGTGCAATAGTAAGTACTGCGATCTCGTCAGCAACCTCAAGCTTTAAATTGTTGAATTCGCTCATCATAATCCTCCTCTTTTGGGTTCACCCCAACTTTTTTATCATGTATATAATAATAGAGCATTGTTAAAACTTTGTCAATCATTTTAATAATGCCTTGCCTCACCATTCTTCATGCGTTTTTTATTAATGTACATCTTGGCATCAGCCTCATCAAATATTTCACGCATTTCCTTTTGACCAACATACCTTGAAACGCCAACAGCAATAGTTACTTCCTTTTTCTTAGCATTGCGAGAATTTATCTTCTCCATTTTTTCAAGAAGGCTATCAAGGCTTCCATAATCCGTGCCCTGTGCTATCGCAACGAACTCATCACCGCCGATTCGGTAAACAGGGCTATGTGCAAATACATCACAGATAATCTTACATCCAGCCTTGATAAACTCGTCACCAGTCTGATGTCCATAGTTATCGTTGATATCCTTTAGACCATTCAAATCACATACTACCACTGCAAATTCAGATGCGATTCCTTCTTCTATTCTCACATTGAATTCTTCCTCTGCTACAGCATAAGCATGCTTATTTTTCACACCAGTAAGAGCATCTCTAATAGCCATATCCACCGCTTCAGTAACCTTCTCTGCATATTCCTTTTCTCTTCGAATTTGCTCATCTACATTGACAAGTCCAATTATAAGCTGAGGTCCATCCAACTCTTCCACAACAGCGGCCTTCAACGCTACATAAGTAGGCTTATCTTCTAGCACAAGTCGATAGATATAACTGAATAACCTTCGCTGTTTGATGACCTCCATTATGTGCTCCTTTGTGAACACACTCATGAATCCCTCTAAATCATCCTTATATATGATATCTTTAACATTTTCTCTTGCTTCTTTAAAGAAATCTTTTCCTTCAGGATCTAGTTCATATTTTTGATATGGTTCACTGGTTTTAAACTGCTCATAGAACCCTGTATTAGGATCAACAGTATAGATACTTAAGAAATCACTTGAAAGAGCAGTAATTCTATTAAAGGTTATTCGCTCTTCTTTAATTCTCTCAAAGGCTTCCTGCTCTCTAGTCTGAGCATCCACATCACTGATACCTATGATGATATGCTTATTATCTGTTCTTACACGAACAGCCTTCATATTTACATACTTAGGATCTCCATCCATCAGAGTTCTGTAGGTTATGGTATATTTTCCATACTCATTTAAATCATTTATAATACGTTCCTTTGTAAAATTATCAATAAATCTCGGTCTATCTTCTCTATAGATAAAATAGTATCCGAGTTCTTCAGGCTGATCGAAAAATTTATTACCGTGGGCAATAACTTTCACGTCTCGATTTTTTCCATCAGAAACAAACTCCGTGAATTCGTCCTTTTCCATATCCACAAAGTAAAGCTTCAAATAATCCTCTGCCAAAGCTCTTGCAATATAGTTGTAGTTCAAATCGTCAGCCTTATCTGGCGTATCTGTAACGGAAAGAATTACAACAGCCACCGCAGACATTCCTGTAACTGGATTTTCCGAAATCTTATCGATAAGCAACTGAACCATTTTACCGTTTCTTGTACGCTCGTCAATAATTGCACGTTTTCCATCTATTCCGCACTGACGGACTGCTGTCATAGCGTAGGAACCTATACTCTTTAATGAATCTTTGAAATAATATGTAGAAACACCCCTTTGCTTAGTAAAGTTCGCATAACAGAATTTTCTATAATTAGCATTGCAGCGAAGCAGAGATATTTCCTCAGAATTTACCTGCAGAATTGCCATAGGTAGCGTATCGAAATAATCTACCGCGCCTTCATTATCTTTGTTCGTAAATGCAAGGTCATATAAGTTCACATGTCCAACTGCTGTATAATAATCGCGCTCGTCAGGATTCTCAAAACCTATTCGCTGATTACCATTTTCATATCTTTTTAAAATTTCGGTTAATGACAATGGCTTACAATAGTAGAATCCCTGAAGCTTAACACAGCCAATTTCACCTAGGAATTCAACCTCTTCCTCGCCCTCAACACCCTCGGCTGCCACCTCGATGCCAAGTCCCATAGCCATTCTAACAAGCTCTGTTGTTATGACTCTCGCTTCCTTACTTACGCGCAGTTGACTTACTAAACCCATATTGATTTTTAGTAAATCAAAATGAGTCTGCTGGAGAAGAATTGGCGCGAAATCACCATTTCCATAATTGTCCATCCAAACCTGAAAACCTGACTCATGGAACTCCTTCAGCTTTGATAATATGTTAGCATCTTTTGTTCCGCATATGCTTTCAATAACATCAATTGCAATCAAAGAAGGAGGAATTGATGAAACCTCCACTCGCTGCTTAACCTCTGACACAATATCTGAAGAATAGAAATCTATCTGAGAGAAATTTATAGAATGCACTACTCTGTAGAGCCCGATTTCCTCGAACTTTTCAAGCTTGGCTATAACCTGCTCTAAAACGTAGAGATCTAGTCTATCAATTAGATTGACAGCTTCTAAGATAGGGATAAACTCTATTGGATTCATTATGCCAAAGACAGGGTCATCCCAACGTACTAAAGCTTCTTCGCCACAGACTCTTCCACTAGAGCCACGGATAATAGGCTGATAATAAACCTCTATCCATCCCTCCTGCATAGCCTTTCCAAAATTTTCTATTATGTACTTTCTCTTATCAGGTATTCTATCAACGGTATTCATGCCACACCCTCCGTCTAGCACCTAAACCTGCGTTGCCAAAAACCTATCTACACACTCAGCCTTCGCTGTATTTCATTAACTACTTCTCTGCCTCTAAAAATGATAGCTCCAACAAATAATGCAAAGCTGACCAAAAGGCAGATAATCCATTCAAGTGGACAATTTCTCTTCAATACATAAAAAGCAATATATGGCAAAATGCCAATCAAAAGATTTGTCAAAAGGTAAACCATTGCGTTGCCGCTTTTGTCCAACATTGAGAAAACGAAGTTTGCAACCATGGTAGCCATAACCACATTCGGCAATACCCAGTAAACGAATATCTTCAGGAATCCCACATAATATGCTGTTATTCCAAGCATTATCATCACTAGCACCACTGAAATTGAAAGCACTCTCGATGCGTTCATTCCTTTTTTGAAAAGACGAATGATTGTAAACTCAAAAGCCAGCAACCACATAATTATAAGAAGACTCCAGTGGAATTTGCAGCTCGGATATAGCGGAAGTCCAAAAAAGAAATCCAATCCAATTGATGTAATGATAATAATCCAAACAATAAACAATTGAAGCTTATAGAAGAATGACTGCAACTTCAAAATTGTCTGAGTCGGAAAATATCTATCCTCTGCCTCGCCAGCCAGTCTACTTTGACAGAAGGGACACTTTTTTAAATCGCCCCCCACTTTAATATTACAATAAGGACAATTCTTCATTAGCGAATAACCTCCGTTGCGTATGCTGTAATTCTCATCCCGTCCTCGCTGAAGCCACGAACCAGCGTCTTCACCACCTTAGTATTTGAATAAGGTGAGGTGATGCCCAGCGTAAGCACTCCGTTGTAGCTACTCATTACCACGAAAAGATTTGATGAGCTACAGAAGCCGCAGTAATTCTTAACCATTGACCCAATCTCCTGTGGTAGACGCTGCACGCCAAGATTTGAAAGTACTACCGATACCTTTTTATCTGTAACCTTTGAGCCATAGCGCACAACCATCTGCTTGATAAAAAGCGGTACAGCACGGACAGGAATAAAATATTCCATGGTCTCAAAGTTATCCATCTGCTGTTTGATATTTTCCTCAGTAAGATTTTCTTTTAACTTAAGATCAAACTCCTTCGCCAAATCCTCAAAAGAAATCTCCTCATCAAAAACATGTGTAACATTTACATTATTAAAGAAGTTTCGCGAGGTGCTACTTGGATAATAATTTCTAAGATTTACTGGCATAGAAACATTAACCGGTGTCTTCATCTTACGAGGAGGCATATCAGCCTTAATCGCCATCATAAGCTTTGCTCCGATATAGCTGGTCAGCCCAACGCCAACCTCCTTTGCCTTTGGCAAAATATCCTCGGTTGGAATCTGTACCTCGAAGAACTGAAGCTGATCATATGGCAGCTTTAAACCTCCTGGATGATAAGCTCGCTTCAAAGATGATGCTTTAAGATGCATGCTTCCGAAAAACTGCTTATAGCTATCCTGATTTAAATCATCCTCAGAAGCCCCTGAGTGGATTGTCAAATCTCCAAACTTATCAGGGTATTTCAGCTTCAAATAATCGAGAACAATAATATTCAAAAATTCCAGTGCTCCAGTGCCATCAGAGATAGCATGGAACAAATCCAGATTAATTCTATTTCCAAAATAAGTAACCTTATAGTGAAGCAGCATGTGGCCTGGATGATAAAGTGATGGACAAACTCTGCCATGCTCTTCCTCCACTATTGGCTGCAAATCTGTATCTTCCATATAGTGCCAAAAAATTCCGCGACGGATGCGCACCTGAAACTGTGGGCGCTCCTGAATAGCGGAAAGCACCGCAAACTGCAAAAGGCCTGGATCTATAGGCTCCCAAAGAGTGCAGCTGACACGCAGAGTGCGTGTGTCACGCTTGGCGGCCGTAGCCAAAAAAACCTTTGCAACATTATCTACTTTGTACCAATTTTCTCTACCCATAATTATTTATACTTCCTAATCCGCCATCAATTATCCATTGCCACATACCCATGTTCGACACGCTTGATTACAAATAATAATTTGTTTGCATTTACGTATATATCTCCCCAGATACATATTCGCTCAGACGACGCATGGCGCGCCCAGACATTGGCAGGGGCATTTGCTGGTAGACGTGCCAGCCATCCTCCTCCACGTCAAGGGTTGCTTTGCCGCCCGCTTTGTTGATTTTTTTTACGAGGCTTGCGCTGTCCTCGTATAGAATTTCCGTTTTACCAACCTGCACAAGTGTAGGTGGAAAATGATTGAAGTCACCAAAAAGGGGACTGTATATCGGATCAGAGGCCTCCACATCGGTGCCAATGACCGCATCTCTAACCGATTCCACATAGCGCTTAGTCAGAATCGGATCCTTACCATCGTACTGCTGATAGGACTTTGACTTTGCTGTCATATCTGTCCAAGGGCTGAAAAGCAACAGTGCCCTCGGTGCCTTGCGTCCCTCAGTCAGAAGTCTCTGTGTCAGGCACACTGCCAGGTTGCCACCTGCTGAATCACCAGCAAACAAAATATGTTCACTGTCGAATCCATTTTCCAACAGATATTCCCATACTGCTATTGTGTCCTCCAGCGCTGCTGGAAATTTATGCTCTGGAGCAAGTCTGTATTCATAAGAAACAACTGTAAATCCTGTGGATACCGCAAGCTTCGCCGCCAGGATTCTGGCATAGCCAAGACCGCCACAGGTATAACCGCCGCCGTGGGCATATAAAATCACATACTGCGGATTGTGCGCAAGCTCTGGCTTCACCCATTCGCAGGATATATTCCCAACTGAAAATCCCTCAAGCGCAACTCCCCCTGTTGGCGCTGCAAGCTTCCCCGCCAATTCCATGGCTGAGCGCTGCCTTCGCAAATCATCTTCTGTAAGAGATTTTCCAGCTATTGAATTTACCGCCTTCAGCGCTTTCATCAACGGATCGCTGAGGTTTATGTTTAGTAATGCCATAAATTCTCCAGTAAAGCATAATTACAGACACTACTATTATAATTATTCTCATCCCATTTTTCTATCCTAAACTCAATTTATGTCGCAGAAATCACACAAAATACTTACTTTATACAAAATCGTTAAAATGTTTGAATAGTTCACAGTTTGTTCACAATTTAGTCACACTTTGGCACCAATTGTGAACACGTAAATGGTAGAATTTACTTGAGTGAAAAAGATACGTCTTTTTTAGGGGAGGCGCTTATGGATATTGCCCAGCTTTCTATGAATTTAAGTCAAAATCGACTGATGGACGCAGTAGGGAGCGCTATGCTGTCGAAGAGCTTGGATCTCATGGAAGGACAGGCTCAGGCTTTCGTTGATTCGATGGATATGAATTCACCATCTCTCGAGAGTCTGGTCTATCCTACTTCTGGCACTACCATTGATATGCGCGTATGAGTTATAAATGTTTTGGGTTAAGATATGAAAGGGACCTACCGTTTAGGTCCTTTTTTCATGCCCAGAATGGGATTTAGTTACATCAATTAACCTAAAACTATCTTAAGAAACGAGTGGTAAGCAATTCACAAATATTCTTTTTCTTTTACTTTTTTGTTCACATATTTTCCATTGTTCGTTCAAAATAACTTAGTATTATAATTACATCGCAAGACAGAAGCGATGAACCATTTTTTTCATAACATTATTCTCCCTTTTTGAAGAGGACGCCCCGCCGGCGTCCTCTTTACTTTATCTAAAAATTTGTATCTATGTGTCCTGAGCCTGATCTAAACTCCGCTTTTTTACCCACCTGTGTGCATATAGTTATAGTTTAGTTGTTCTTTATAAATATTGTTAGATATATAACTTTGTGCACATTTACCATATTAATTTGTGAACAAAGTGTGTATCATCTTGTTCATTGTTGTTTTTATGCTTAAAAAAGGAAGAGGTAAAGTATGAACAAGATACCATCTATCAAGATTGCCCTCATCGGAATGGTAATCGCTACAATGTCTATTTTAGGACTCGTAAACTTAAGTGTTTCTATTTACAATTTAAAGACTGGAATGGAAAGCGAAGCAATGCGTGGCGTTCAGGCCGCTTGCAAGACTTATTCTTCAGTTTTGAATATTACAGAGCATGGTGCAAAGACTGACAACTCTGATCTCGAAGCCCAGCTAAAGGAATCAACAGGTTATGATTATACTTTCATTTTAGGTGATGTAAGAAACCGCTCATCTATCGAAGGTATCGCCGGAACAAAAGTTGATAATGATATTTATCAGGCAGTTGTAAATAGCTACGAAAGCTACGCTGCCGCAGATGTTGAGATTAACGGCAAGCAGTATTATGTTGCTTACGAGCCACTTATCTATAACGATGTTGCATACGGAATGGCTTTCGTTGGTCTTGAGAAGGACACAATCATTACAGCCCTTGAGCAAAAGACAAACACTATTATCATTGCTGGTTTAATCGCAATGGCTTTGATCATCAGTGTTTCAATCCTTGCAGCTATCAAGATGTCAAAGGCTATCAAAGCAAATGTTAAGGCTATCGACAAGCTTGCTACTGGTGAACTTTCAATCGAAATCGATGAGCGAATCACCTGTCGTGCAGATGAGCTTGGTCAGACAGGTCGTTCTATTCTTTCCCTTGCTGACAAGCTTAGCGATGTTATCGGAAATGCAAGAAGCTCTTCTTCTGAGCTTGATACCTCTGCTGAGTACCTTTCAGCAACAGCTGAGACAATCTCTATGACAGCTGACAATGTTACAAACGCTGTTGACCATGTTGCTAACGGTGCTACAAGCCAGGCTGAATCACTTCAGGAGGCTGTTACAAGTGTTGAGGAAATCAACGATGCTATCCAGCAGATTACAGACAACACAAGCCACATGAACGAGCTTGCTGGTTGCATGCAGGATAATTCTCAGACAAGCTCTGCTGCGCTTCAGGAGCTTCAGGCTTCTACTGAGGAGACAATCCAGTCAATCGAAGATATTGTTGGAAAAATTGACAGCACAAACAAAGCTGTTGCCTCAGTTTGCGAGGCAGTTGCAATTATCGATTCAATTGCAGCCCAGACAAATCTTCTTTCTCTTAACGCAAGCATCGAAGCTGCAAGAGCTGGTGAGTCAGGCAGAGGCTTCTCTGTAGTTGCTAATGAGATTCGTGATCTTGCAGAGCAGTCTGCCAATGCAGCTAAGAATATTCAGGAAATCATGGCTGTTCTTTCTGCTGATTCAGAAGCTACTATGGAAAATGCTGGTCAGGTTCAGGGTGCTGTTGAGCGTCAGGGTATGGTCATCGGAAAGACTATCGACGCAGTTAACAGCATGATTGAAAACATTGATGAGTCACTCGTTGTGACAAATCAGATTGTAGCCAGTGTAAATCGTTCAGACGAGGCTACAAAGGTATTTGCTGACACAATCAATTCACTTTCTGCTATCTCTCAGGAGAATGCAGCAAGCACAGAGGAAACTCGTGCTTCAATGATTGAGCTTGCAGAGACTGTAAGCAAGCTTTCTGAGAAGGCTACAAGCCTCAATGATATCTCGAAGATTCTCGAGAAGGAAATGTCTTTCTTCAATAAAAATGTAGCATAAATAAAAATACATGAGCTCCTAGTTTAGGCTAGACTGCCTTGTTACCATTTTAAGCTCCTAGTTACGCTTACAAGCATCTATTCTCTTCCAGTGACTACATGTCACTTTCAGAGAACAGATAGCTTGTCAGCTACTAAGAGCTTTTAAGTTACAAGACTAGGCAGACATAGCCAACTAGGAGCTTTTATAATTTCTAAAGTTTTACTATTTTTATTTCCTTGTACATCTCGTAGCCACTATGGAGCATGTCGCTCTCCAGCTCTCCGTTTTCGTAGGTGAAGCTGTAGAGATTATACTCGCCATCAAGGTATGCAAAATCCTCTCCATTATCCTGATAGTGAGAACCCCATGCGCTGTCGCCAGCCACTAAAAGCTCAAGTGTGTCATATGGCTTTTCTCCCACGTACTGAACAGGTTCATACATAGGAATGATGCTACCCTCTTTGATAAAAATTGGGAGTGCATCAATTGGAGCATTTACAATAATATATTTTCCACCTGCGTGACGCTCCTTGGTCCAGTAATCAATCCAATTTCCAGCTGGCAAGTACACCATTCTCTTAATAGCGCCCTGCTCTACAACTGGTGCAACAAGCATATTCTCGCCTACCAAAAATTCATCATTGAGGTTGTAGGTATTCTCATCATCCTCATAGTGAAGAACCAAAGGACGCATTACAGGTAGACCTGTAAGCTGGCATTCAAAGAGCAAATCATAAATATATGGCAGGAATCTGTAATGCAGCTCTACGTATTTACGATATACATTTACAGTCTCCTCACCAAAGTTCCAAGGTTCCTGCATTCTATGACCCTTGGCGCAGTGATTCCTAAAGAATGTGGAGAACACAGCAGCCTCAATCCATCTCATAAGAAGCTCTGGCTTGCAATCCCCTCCAAATCCGCCTATATCTGTACCTGCAATTGGAAAGCCGCTTATTCCCAAATTGCAAAGCTGTGGTATCAACATCTGAAGATGAGGCCAAACGCTCTGATTATCTCCAGTCCATACAGCTGTGTATTTCTGAGAACCACTATAGCAAGCTCTGGTAATAACAAGTGGGCGCTTTCCTGTGAGCTCCTTCATTCCCTCGAAGGTAGCCTTGCTCATGAAATGACCATAAACATTGTGCATCTCACCGTGGTCTGTCTCTCTGTCATTTACATGGAACTGAACATCAAGTGGGAGTGGTCCTTTAAAGCTTGCAGGCTCGTTCATATCGTTCCAGATTCCCTGCATTCCCATATCAACAAGCCTCTTGTGACTCTTGCTCCACCAGTTTCTAACCTCTTCCTTACCGAAATCAGGGAATACTGAATCTCCAGGCCAAACCTCATTTACATAAACCTTGCCATCCTTATCCTTGGCAAAATAATCGTTCTTCATGCCCTCATCGTACATGAAGTAGCCCTTGTCCTCTTTTACACCTGGGTCGATGATACAAACCGCCTTAAAGCCATCCTCAGCCAACTCCTTTATAAGCTGTCCCTCTGGCTCATATTCTTCCTCGTCCCATGTGAAAACTCTAAAGCCATCCATGTAGTCGATATCATACTGGACTGTCTCACAAGGGATTCTATTTTCACGCATCTTTGTAGCAACTGTGCGGATATCCTTGGCGCTCTCATAACCCCAGCGACACTGATGATAGCCCAGTGTCCAGAGCTGTGGTAGCGGTGCACGACCTGTAAGATATGTGTAGTGCTCCACGATATCTGTCATCTTTTCGCCAGCCATGAAATAGAAATCCAGGTTTCCACCATCTGCACCATAGTAGTAATAATCAGTGCTTTCCTTTCCTAAATCCATATAGCTGTGATAAGTGTTATCGAAGAAAAGTCCATAGGTATAGCCTGGGCGCTTACCAATGATAAATGGAATAGACTTGTAAAGGGCTGGCATATTCTCGTGATGAAGCTGTGGAATATCGGAATTCCAATTCTCGTATGCATAGCCTCGCTTATTCAAAAAGCCTGTCTTATCACCTGTGCCATAAAATCTATCCTCTGGGCTAAGCTTGAAAAGCTGCTGCACCTTATGATTCTTGTACTGATCTGCATTGAACACGTGCCCCTCGGCAATAAGAAGTGCTAATGCCTCCTCAGATAAGCCGCCCAAAATCGTTCTATTGCCATCGTAGCTTGAAAGCAGCTCATCTAAATATCTATCCTTGAATGAAAAGCTAAAATTATCTCTAAGCTGTAAAACAACAGCGCCAGTAGAAATAGTAACTTCGCCCTCTGCCTCTGCAACCTCAAAATCGCAAGGCACCTCTGGATGACCTTCAATTGCAACTGACTTGTAATGCTTTATCCAAGTAGGAACTAACACTCTGATTATCTCATCTGTGATAACCTGAACTATTACTTCCTGATTCTCATATTTAACTGTAACCTGATTATCCGCAGTTTCCTGTGACAGAATCTTTCCAAATTCCATAAATACCCTCCTGACATTGTGTTAAAACAAGCATACCACATCACTGGAAACGTTTCCAGTAGTCTTTTAACATACTTTATTGTAATATAAACGCCCACCTGAAACCAGGTGGGCGCTTAAAGAATCAATATTTAGTAAGCTCTGAACTCAGCCTCTTCACAGGTAAATCCTGCTGCATCAAGGGTATCCTTTTCTGCCTTTGAGGTTGTGTAAAGAATCTTGCCTGTTGTCTTGTTTGTAATCTTATAGATTACTCTACCAGAAACGCTTGGTGCGTACCATGCTATGCCCTCGTCAATCCAACCCTTAGTCATAAGCTCTGACTTAAGAGTTACATCTGTAGTATATACATGACCGCCCTTGCCCTTAATATCGAATAGACGATATACAGGCTTGTCTGTAGTCTTTGCTGATGCCTGCCATGCTGTTCCCTCATCAGTCCAGCCCTTTGTAGCTCCATTTGCAAGGATTGTATCACGCTCATCTTTAAGCATGGTGTAGAAGTACTCACCTGTTTTAGTGTTAAATAATCTGTAAACAGGAGCTGTCTTAACCTGGCTTGCTTTCGCAGGCTCGCCTGTAGTCTTTCCTGCTACTGGTTCCTCTGGTTCCTCTACATGGGCAATTGCATAAAGTGAGAACTTGGTCTCATTTATCCACAAAGTACGATTAAGAACATCTGCATAGTATCCTGCCTCATCTGAATCCGCACTTGAAAGCTTTTTAAGTTCCCTTGCTTCTCCAGTAGTTGGATCTGCAGGGTCACTAACATGGTAACTAAATACAGTAAGACCCTTAATAATAATATCCTTTAAGGACATTGCCATTCTTATAAGTTTGCTACCAGTATCAGTAATATTGTCTGTAGTTGATGAAGTTGTATTTCCAAAATCATCTCTAGTAGTTACAGTCTTTACAATATTAATATCAAGGAGCTGATCCAGCTTCATATTAGAACCAAGCAGCTTTTCTATTTCCTTATATCCATCAGAATCTGTAGTAGTATTATCATCTGACTTTTCCTCAACAACAAGCTTTAACTCTACCTTATTGTTTCCTGTAGCGTTAGTCTCATCACCCTCCTCAAACAACTCATTAAGACCGCCAACAGCTATACTTGGAGCGCCATTGGTAATCTCAACTATAGAATTGAGGTTGTATGGACTAACCTCAAACGATGTTTCTACAGCAGCTCCTTCCTGTATTATAAGAAGCTTTGTCTCTGTATAGTTTCCATCTGCAGTACGACATACTACATTGTAGTTACCATCTGGTAAACCTGTGAAATCTATTCCATCACCACTATAATTCTTTGATGATAATGGTTCATTACCATTTTCAATGGTGATTATAACATCACGAGTGTCGCCTCCAGTATGAGTTACAGTAACATGGATACTTCCTGTATCAGTCTTCTCTTCTGGAAGCTTGTCAGTAGTGAATGAGAATATCTTTTCAGCATCACCATCCATTGCATACTGTTTTACTTCACTATCTACCTTAACAAAGTATGCCTTATACTCGTACTTTGTATTTGGTTCAAGACCCGTGACAGATACATTGAATGTTCCATCACTTACCTCTGCTGTTACATCAGTCCATTCTTCAGTACCGTATTTACGATATTCGAAACCTGCCACACTTATACATCCACTGTTAGCATACTTAGCTGGTGACAATGCACCATTCATTACTACGCTATCTGTTTCAATGTCAGTAACTTGAACATTTTCTAATGTAAATTCTGCTGTAAGCTTTTCAATTTTTAATTCAATAGCCGAACTAGGGTTAGTATCATCATCACCCTTATAACGAACTTTAATAGTACCTGGTCTAAGGTTGATAAGACTAGTTCCGGTTATAGAATACCAACCATCGCCATCCATGAAATACTGCATAGTTGGATCAACACCGCTAATTTCACCATCATTTGTTTTGTCAGGACTGACATGCTTAATCTCAAACAATGACTCAGATGGAGCTTCTTGGTCAGCCTTAGCCTGAACTACCACCTCTGTTGATTTGCTTGCAAACCAGCTGCTTGCAAGTGATTCTCCTGTAACTGCCTTGTATCTTACCAGATAAGTTCCTGCTGCAACTTCTGTACTAGGTTCACTTGCAGCAGTATAGGCATCATCGGTATCTTTCAGTTTGTATTCCATCAGAGCAGTCGTACCAATTATGCTTCCATCTGCTTCGCTTGAAGCCTTAGTTGTGGTGAAGCCTGCTGGCGCTGGTCCTCTACCAATATGTGCTACAGATTCCCATGGACCTGCATAGGTTTCAGACTGTTCACATGCTCTGAAATAGATAGCTGGAGACTCGCTACTATCAAGTATATCTGTTACATTGAGTGAGGATTCACCCTTTGTCGCTGTATTACTTGTAGCCAATTCACACTCTGTTCTATGTGCTTCCATTACTGAAACTGTTTCAGTTGCAAAATCCAATTTGACATAATCTAGAAGTGAAGCTTGAGTCGTTCCAGTCTTCTTAGCTACTGTTGCTGTTTGAGCTGAATCCTTTGTAGGAGCCTCCGAAGTGTAAGCTGTTCCATCTGCCATCTTTGGCTGTGTTGCCTTTACTATGATTTTCTTTCCAGCATCAGCTGCCTCGACTGTGTATGTGTCGCTAGTTCCTTTAGACTTTGCTGCACCATCAACATACCACTGATAAGTTACACCTGTAGCATCACATTTAACTGTTAATGTATCACCAATAACAGGAGCTGTAGTGCCTATCGCAATGTCGCCCTTGTAAATTGTTACAGGGGTTTCATTTGAGAGTGGTGTATAAGGACTACCAATCTTCAATCCTTCTGTATCATTTAAAACAATGTAATCTGGATTATCTGAACTAAAGTAACTCTTGTTTACCATTGCTTTAGTAAAGTTGACAGGATTGTCCATTGTTATACCTATCTGTGAACCCTCTGCTAGACCATCTACACCAATTTTTAAGGTCGCTTTTGTGCTGTCACAGACAAATAAATTATTAGGATTTCCATTAACATCAACGTTGTCGATAACAATACATTTTCCTGATAAAGTCAACGTTGAATTTTCATTTACAATTATTAACACGCCAATATTAGCTGCCCCAGTACCTATTGTCGCGTTATTTTTAAATATACTGTCCTTAATCAACACTGCACAACCAGTTTTTACTGATGGATATATTCCCGAAGTACCTACAAGGGCATAATTATATAGCACTTTGCATTTATCCATCGTTACATTGGTATTGTGTTCTTTGTCGAAACAGATTGCACCACCATCACTAGATGCGTAATTTCCTATAAAAGTTGTACCAATGAAACTTGCCTCTTTTTTCAGGTATACTGCTCCGCCATTAGTAGACTCGTTACCAATCAAGGTACCCCCAGTCATCTTTAATTTTTTATCAGCATATATCGCTCCACCATAAGGCACACCACTAAAAAGGTAACCTTTTCCACCTGTAATATAGCCACCAGTAAATGTTTTAACATTTTCACCTGTAGCATTATCATTAACAGTTGCAAGTCCTGCACCATTAGATTTGTCTGAATAAGCCGTTATAGTGTATTTGTGTTCTACATCTGGAGAAGAATCCTTAATTTCCAGATCAGTTTCAGACCTCAATACACTTTTAAAACGATCTGTTGTTCCTGTTGGTCCTGTATAAATCAGACCATGGCCATTTAAGTCCAATACCTTTTCCGAACCTGTAAGTTCTATTGTTGAGCTAACCTTTGCATCTGATAAAAGTTTTAATGTAGAGCCGCTCTCACTCTTCCAAGCAGTAACTGCGTCATCCCAATTGAGATATTTTGTTCCGTCAACCTCTGCAGCATAATCAGGTTCTTTTTCTATAAAATAAAACTCAGAAAGTTGGAACGTACTTCCATATTGAATAGCATTTATTTCAAGTCGGAAATACTGATAACTATTAGTATTTTCAAACTCAAAGTAATATGGTGCATAGTTGGAAGCAGGCATTTCTGTGTTATCTGTTTTTGTATCTATTGTAGTCCAGGCATCCTCAGAGTTCTTTTTTGCCTTTAAAACCCAATTTTTAGGGTTTCTTCCGCTTTCGCTACTCGTATCATTTCCTGTTACAAATATATATCCCGCTGGCGTAATCAGGCTATTATCACTCGTTTTAAATTCAATCCATGTTGGCACATATGAGCTACACCACTTATTGGATGCATTTCCATCTACCAAGTTAGATGCTGGCTCAGCAGCTATACTACCTTCTTCAGATGCCCTAGTATATGTAAAACCACTTATTGTATTAATAGCATTGATTTTTACTGTCTTCTCACCCACACAACCTATATAACCAGACTCAGAAGGCTTTATTTTTAATGTGTACTCACCTTCTTCAGATAGAGAATCTACAGATTCTCCGTTCTTATCAGTTACCTCTGTAGCATATCCATCATATAATCTTTCGTCCCCAACTAGAACGTTAATATATCCAGCAATCTTAGAAGCGTTAGTTCCAACAGGATAATACTTTGAAAGTCCCTTAATGGTAGCTGTGGATAAATCTTTTACATCTACGGTAACAGTTATCACATAATCTACCCCACCATAAGTTACAGTTAGTGTTTCTGTACTGGTAAAGAATTCTCCTGGTACCACATACCATTCTCCGTTGTCATTAACCACTGTAAAACATGAAGTATTACTGCTTACCGCTGAAGTAATGCTTTTTTCAGAATCAAGTGGCATCATACGTTGTAAAATTTGTAAAATTCTTATTCTGTCAAGACTTGGAAATCGGTATTCAAGATTATCATATGAAAATACTATTACATAATATGAAAATCCATCTGTCTCTGCCTCAACTGTAGTCTCACCAACTTCCACAGTATTTAACTCATCAACAGATAACGAGCCCACTTCACCCTTAACATGATATACATCAGCTTCAAGATTACCATTTGCCACTTCTTCAAGAGTGAATGAAACCTTTACTGTGCCCTTCGATGTGTCAGGCTCAATCTCATTTCCATCTGCATCAAGAACCTTGATATCAAAGGTGTAAGACTCTACAACGTTCTTATTGCTGGCACGTTCAGCATCAACAGCTGCTTCTACAGCTTGCTCCTCAGAGCCACTTACCTTTGCTACTGAAAGTGTTGCTCCCTCTGGGAATACGCCTTCATCAGCCTTTACTAAAACGCGCACACCATCAATAACCTTTGACTCCTCAAAGGCTACATCTTCCTCTTCTTCCTCATCCTCTTTTAGTTCTTCTTCCAGTTCTTCCTCTTCTAATTCCTCGTCAACATTAGTCAATTCGGCTACGTCTTCGAACACTCCAGCCAAAGCGCTCAATTCTTCATCTGGCTCTTCCTCTGGAAGCTTCTCTGGTGCGTCAGCGTTTACATCTTCTAATGTATCATCTATGCCTTCGTCAGATTCTTCTCCAGAAGTGTCATCAGGCTCTTCTGAAACTTCTTCAGTTTCATCTTCAGCCTGAGCTTCTTCACCTTCTGGTAAATCAGCCTTTTCTACTTCCTCCACAGGCTCCGCTGTGTCTTCAAGAGTCTCGGAAACTATCGCTTCCGCCACATCTCCACCATCAATTTCAGCAGCATTAGCTATGATGCTAAAATTAATACTGGTAACACAGAGCAGCAGGGACATCATCAACGACAACGCTCGTCTACATGTTTTTTTATCCATGCTTTCCCTCCTTTTTACTAAAACCCCCATCAATCACAAAAGCTCATAGAACAAACCTAATGCCTTAGGTCTGCTCTATGAGCTCTATGCAATCATTATTAATAATAAACGCAGTGCTAGAATCTGGTCTGGTCTGGTCTGGTCTGGTCTGGTCTGGTCTGGTCTGACAAGGCTTTCTCATTTCCTTCATAATGTCAACCTCTTTCCCAAAGAAAATCCACCGCGTTACCAGGTCATCGTACCAAAAAATCTTTATCATTCTGTGAACAAATCATTGTAAATAGGGCATTATGTTATTCCATGTGATACAGCCTGATGAAGCCCTAGAATCTTCAATAATTGTTAACATTGAGGTGCAACCTTTCGCAATTAAAAAAGTCTGGCTCACATTAGCCAGACCCTTTGGTTTCTACATATTTTTACAAAATGATATATATCGCGCACATCACAACTAAAAAGAATATGTTTGCCAGAGTAAACACACCAATATACTTCTTTTTATCTGCTCCGTCGATATAGCTATACTGCTTGAAGGAAATCAGGCTGGCCATGGATGCGATAAGTGTTCCAAGACCACCGAGGTTTGTTCCGATTATCAGCTTATCAATCTGATCTGTGAAGCCTGAACAAAGGATTGCCGCAGGCACGTTGCTGATAAACTGGCTGAGGAAGATGGACACACCCACCTCATTAATCTGTAAAAAGCTTCCGATTGCATCTGAAAGCGCTGGAATTCGCTTAATATTTCCAATAAAGATAAATAGGAAAATGAAAGTGAACAGTAATGAGTAATCTGGCTTTCTAAGTACTCTTCTATCGAGAACCAAAGTCAAAGCCGCCACAATCACAAGTCCTATTCTGTAATCAAGCACTCTTGCCACCACGAGAATCGAAATTAAAAACGTAAATACGTACATGGCAATCATTTTCTTGTCACGTGAGCTACGGTCATATTTGTGTTTTTCTGCAAGGGTAACTGGCGCAGGCTTAACAAAAGCGAAGCCACAGGCAACCAAAAGCACAAGCGCCGCAACACTGTATGGGAGCATCAGCTTTATAAAGGCTCCCAGACTCATACCTGCCAGAGAATACAAATACAGATTCTGTGGGTTGCCAAGAGGTGTGAGCATACTTCCAAGGTTTGCAGCTATCGTCTCCAGGACTATCACTATGATATACAAATCTCTTCGATTTGAAATTGAAAGTGTGACAATTGAAAATGGCACAAATGTAAGTAGCGCCACATCATTGGTGATGAACATTGCCGAGAAGAAGCAAAGGAAAATGAGTACCAATACTACTCCACTGATAGAACTCATCTTTGCAACAAGAAGCTCACCTATTTGTCTAAACACCTGAAGGCGCTGAAGACCTGCCATGGTAATCATTAAGGCTAGCAAAATGCTTAGTGTTCTAAAATCTATGTAACCCAGATATTGGCGGTCTGGGTGAACAACAAAGCTTGACCCAACCGCCAATACAAAAGCTACACATAAAACTATCTCATTATTTATAAATCTCTTAATTGAATCCATTATTAATTCCACGCAATAAGAGTCCCTGACACACTCTCAAGCCTTGGTATTACTTTCAGTCACTTTGGAATGTTCCTTTCAGTAACACCAAGAGCTTGATAGCTACAGGGACTTTTTTCCTTCTTAAATATCTTTATAATTCACGCGATTTTTCGATGCAGACGCGCTCTGCTTCGATAACTGCATTTCTGAAACCAAGAGCTTCGAGGGCTGCGACTGCCTCTATTGTAGTGCCACCTGGGGAGCAAACATTATCTTTAAGAACTCCTGGGTGCTCTCCTGTCTCGAGGACCATCTTTGCTGAACCAAGCACTGCCTGAGCAGCGAACTTGTATGCCTGCTTTCTAGGCATTCCCTCTGCCACGGCACCGTCTGCAAGAGCCTCGATAAACATAAATACATAGGCTGGTGAAGAACCGCTGATTCCAACAACAGCATCCTGAAGCTTTTCAGGAACAACATCAGCCTTACCAAATGATTCAAAGAGTTCAACTACGATCTCACAGTCTTCCTCTGATACAAACTTGTTTGGGCTTAGGGCACTCATCGCCTCTCCAACCAATGCTGGAGTGTTTGGCATAACTCTGATAAGCTTCAAATCTTTTCCAAATAACTCAGTCAATCTCTCCAATGACTGGCCGGCTGCAATACTTACAACAACCTTATCCGTGAAATCCATGTCCTTTATTCCACTTATGGCATCTGGTAGATATTGTGGCTTCACCGCAATAATAATAATATCCGCAAAATCAACTACGTCTCTATTGCTGATGCTTGTATTAACTCCAAGCTCTTCAATGAGCTCATCAAGTGTAGCCTGAAAAATATCACTTGCCATTATATCTTGTGCTTCAACTGTGCCAGATGAAATCATTCCACCCATCATCGCACTGCCCATATTACCTGCACCAATAAATCCAATCTTCATGTCGATTTCCTCCAGAAAAAAACAAGCCCTATAACAACATCCTAAGTGTAACATTTTAGATTTATTCTGTACATTTATTTTTCCTTGTTGCTTGGCTGCTGGTAATAAAAGTTGCAATAGTTGCTACCTGTTTCACTTATCAATTTAATAGGTACTAAAAAACTTGATATTTTACTGTCTCATATAAATTCTTATTCTTAGGCAGTAAAAATTTCTAATATTTTACTACCCCTCAGAAAAATCAATCTACTGGTAGTAAAAAAAACCTTATTTTTACTACCTATATTCCAAAGCCTTATTAGGTAGTAAAATCAGCCTATTTTTTACTACCTAATTTCAATTTTTAATTACAGATGATAAAAACCTTTAGATATTTACTTCCTAGAAAAATCATTGTTTTTATAGGTAGTAGAGCAAAAACAAGTAGCAAAATATATAAAATTTCCCTCCAAAAATTGGAATGCAATCATTGGTGCTAATGGTAACACCACATTTGGATTCCAGGGATCAGGTGAAATTGGCGATGTTATTGAATATGTTTTCCAGTAAAATATGACTTCTTGTGGGCTACTTAAGGAAAAAGCCCACAAGAACTTGGCTTTGCCAAGCAATATTTTCTTTCAGAAAATATTGGTCCATGTCCGGTTCTTGATTTTCTGAGGAAAATTAAAAACCTTTAAATAACAATACTAAAAAAGTATCTCCCAAGTTTTTTTGAATCTGGGAGATACTTTTGTTTTTCAATAATATCTTTTACATTCTTGCTCCCCCGCTGGCACTACTTGTAATCAAGCTTTTTATCAGATATAATCCAATAAATATCGTAAATACGAAGCACAAATAGGAGACAAGATGAAATTATTCAGCCAATATAAGGGTTTAAGTAGAGCTAATTACATACTGTTTATAGGTCGAATCGTCACAAATATGGGTGCCATGATTTGGCCTATGCTAACACTTATTCTTAATAAGAAAATTGGGTTCAATGCCACTGAAACTGCGCTTTTTACTATTTTCTCTGGCATTTTATTTTTACCTGCAAATCTTTTGGGTGGACATGTGGCTGACAGGTTCAATAAGAAGCGTGTCATTATTTACTGTGACATTATGTCTATTGTTTTATTTGTCATCAGTGGTTTCCTGCCTCTTTCTATATTCTCTATCTGCGTGCTGTTAGTAGGCGCTTTTTTCCAGACTTTGGAAGGCCCTGCATATCAGGCTCTGGTTGCTGATATTACACCTGCAGAAAAAAGAGAAAAAGCATTTTCTTTATTATATTTAGGAGCCAATATCGGACTTATCCTCTCGCCTACATTAGCTGGATTGCTTTTCAATAATTATCTCTGGCTGTGTTTTATAATCAGTGGTCTATCTATCAGTGTATCAACAGTATTAATTGGACTGTTCGTAAAAGATGAAAAGCTGGAGGAAGCTCCTGTAGAAGATGTTGAAGAATCCGCTGACGATGGCCTAAACATCTGGAATATTATCAGAAATAGCGGCGCATTGATTGCATTTATTATTTCGTTGGCATTCTATCAGGGTGCTTACTCCTAGTTTGGATACCTGATGCCTTTAGACATAGCAAAAGCCTTTCCGGTGAAAGGCTCTGTAATATATGGAACTATCACTAGTGTAAACTGTTTCTTAGTAGTTTTGTTTACACCTATTATCACAATGTTTTTTGAAAAGGTTGATCTAACCAAAAAATTCGCCTTAGGTGTAATCCTTCAGGCTATCAGCTTTGCAGCATTTTTAATGTCCTTCGGTATCATCGGAGGATACTATATTTCTATCGCCCTCTTCACCTTCGGCGAAATCCTCACCACTATCATGATGGGAGCTTTCCTAGCAGAACGTGTACCAGAGAGCCACCGCGGACGTATCTTTGGAGTAACAAACTTCGCCGGTGCTTTTATGCAGGGCATCACACAGTTCTGCAGCGGAAGAATGTTTGACGCCTTCGGCCCTTCATACGCCTGGGCATTCTCCATCGCCATGACTATGGTTGCTGTTATTGCAGCACTGATGCTTGTATACTTAGACAAAAAAGAGTTTAGCCAGCTGTATGTTCAGGCTGACTAAACTCATTATCTTACGTATTCGATTACTGCACTTTTCTATTTCCTGCAAGAACCTCTTTATAGTCCTCCAGGTTCTTTCTAAGAAGCACAGGAATATTCAGCTCATATGGGCAGTGTGTCATGCATTTTCCGCATTCAATACAGTCGTTGATTTTTTCCATTTCTTCCTGCCAGTGTTCACTGAGCCATCCGGCACTAGGCGCTCTTCTAAGCATCAGTATCATTCTGTTACACTGATTAATCTGGATACCAACTGTGCAAGGCATGCAGTAGCCACATCCACGACAGAATTCTCCACTAAGCTCATTCTTCTCATCCACAATAAACTTAGCTATTTCAGCATCATATTCTGGTGTATTATCCATATATGATAGCCATTCATCCAGCTCAGATTCCTTTTGTATTCCCCAGATTGGAACTGCTCCGTCAAACTGGCTGATGAAAGCCATAGCAGCCTTGGAATTTGTAATTAATCCTCCAGCCAAGCCCTTCATCCCAATGAAACCCACATTGTTTTCATTGCAAAGCTTTAGAAGCTCTATTTCTTTATCTGAAGCCAAATAGCTCATAGGATACTGTACTGTTTCATATAAGCCAGACTCAATAAGCTCTTTAGCAACCCCAAGCTTATGTGCGGTTCCTGCAATATGGCGTATCTTTCCCTGGCGCTTAGCCTCTTCCATACACTCATACATTCCAGTTCCATCTCCAGGCTTGTAGCACTGTCCCATCATATGAAACTGATAAATATCAATGTAATCAGTTTTAAGATTTGTAAGGGATGTATCCAAATCCGTTCTGTGGAACCTTAATACCAGTACGTCCTAATGTGACTTCTTTCATAGCAACACCTTATATAGCCTTCATATTGATAAGCTTCTCAAGATATGCGATACGTGCGCAAACTGTGAAGACATCTGCTGCCTGCTCGAGCTCCTCGATTGGTGGAAGTGATGGAGCGAAGCGGATGATTGAATCGTTAGGGTCCATGTGGTATGGGAAAGGAGCGCCTGCTGGTGTAAGAACAACACCTGCCTCCTTTGCCAAATCTACGATACGAGTAGCTGTGCCCTTTGGTGCCTCGAAGGTGATGAAGTATCCACCCTTTGGTGAAATCCATCTACCGCATTCTGGCTCTGTTAAATCTCTCTCCATTGTCTTGATAACGAGCTCAAACTTAGGGCGAAGGATCTTAGCGTGTCTTTCCATATGCTTTTCAACAGATTCAACATCTGCAAAATATCTTGCATGGCGAAGCATATTAATCTTGTCAAAGCCGATTGTCTGAACTGTAAGTGTCTTCTTAAGCTCCTCGCGGTTGTTGTGATTGCAAGCGATAGCAGCGATTCCACCACCTGCGAAAGTAATCTTTGATGTAGAAGCAAACTCAAATACTAAGTCTGGATTGTCTGCCTCTTCACACTCGTGAAGAATATTTAAAATCTTCTTCTTTTCCTTGTATAGATGGTGTACCGCATATGCATTATCCCAGAATACTCTGAAGTCCTTAGCTGCTGGCTTAAGGTTTGCCATACGGCGAACAACCTCATCAGAATATACAATACCCTGTGGATTAGAATACTTAGGTACACACCAGATACCCTTGATGCTGTCATCAGCAGCTACAAGGCCTTCTACAACATCCATATCTGGGCCGTCCTCATTCATAGGGACATTTATCATATCAAAACCAAAGTGCTGTGTAATAGCGAAATGTCTGTCATAACCTGGAACTGGGCAAAGCCATCTAACTCGCTCAAGCTTGCACCAAGGTGTGCATCCACCGAAACCAAACATATAACCACGAGCAACTGCATCAAACATAAGATTAAGCGATGAGTTTCCTCCAACGATAACCTGTTCTGGCTGGCAATCCATAATCTCTGCCATAAGATGCTGAGCTTCAACGATGCCCTCAAGCTGTCCGTAATTTCTAGTCTCTACTCCGTTCATGCACTTCATAAGTGACTTTCCATCGAGAATATCAAAAAGAGGCATAGAAAGATTAAGCTGCTCAACTGATGGCTTACCTCTGCTCATATCAAGCTTAAGCCCTCTTCGCTGCCAATCTTTATACTGGCTAAACAGCTGCTCCTTCTCTGCTTCTAGTTCCTGTAATGACATTTCGCTGTACTTTTTCATTGCATGGTCCTTCCTTTGTTACTTAATTTATTTATCATTTCGTACCTTATCAAGATACTCATTGATTGTCTGTTCATATCCCAGATTTCCCGGGCGATAGAAATCACCGATTTCCAAACCTTCAGGTAAGTATCGTTGGTGTGAAAAATGATTTGGAAAATCGTGTGCATATTCGTAGCCAATGCCGTGTCCAAGCTTGCCCGCTGATTTGTAGTGGGCATCCTGGAGGTGAGTAGGTATTGGTCGCGTGGTATTGTTTCTCACCTCAGCCAAAGCCAAGTCGATAGCTCCGTAGGCTGAATTTGACTTTGGTGCGCAGGCTACATAGGTGGCAGCATGTGAAAGAATAATCCGCGACTCAGGCATTCCTATTCGCTCAACAGCAAGGAATGCATTTGTTGCTACTACCAGTGCCATCGGATCTGCATTACCAACATCCTCAGATGCACAGATGCAAATTCGTCTGGCAATAAACTTCGGGTCCTCCCCTGCATAAAGCATTCGCGCCAAATAATAAACTGCCGCATCTGGGTCAGAACCTCTCATACTCTTAATGAAAGCAGAAATTGTATCATAATGATTATCGCCATCCTTGTCGTATTTGATAACACGACGCTGGATACATTCACTAGCCACATCTATTGTAATATGAATTTTTCCATCTTCAGCTCTGTCTGTTGTGAGCACACCAAGCTCGATAGCTGTAAGAGCACTTCTGGCATCTCCATTTGCAATATCTGCAAGGAATTCAAGAGCATCATCATCGATGACGGCGTTATAACTACCAAGTCCCTTCTCAGTATCGGTGATTGCTCGCATAATCAAAGTTTTTATATCTGAAGCATCAAGTGGCTTCAGCTCAAAAATAATAGACCTTGAAAGAAGAGCTCCGTTAACCTCGAAATAAGGGTTTTCTGTGGTGGCACCGATTAGAATGATGGTGCCATCTTCAACAAATGGAAGCAGGTAATCCTGCTGTCCCTTGTTGAATCTATGAATCTCATCTATAAACAGGATTGTCTTTTTGCCGTAAGCCCCGAGCGTTTGCTTAGCGGCCTCGACAACCGCTTCCATGTCCTTCTTACCAGATGTCGTTGCGTTTATAGATGTAAATTCCGCTGCTGTGGTATGGGCGATAACCTGTGCAAGAGTGGTCTTGCCTGTGCCAGGAGGCCCATAAAAAATAATGGAAGAAAGCTTGTCTGCCTTGATAGCACGATAAAGAAGCTTATCCTTGCCAATGATATGCTGCTGACCAACCACCTCATCAAGTGTGGTAGGACGCAGGCGAGCTGCAAGAGGCGACTCCTTTTTCTTGGCTTCCTGCCTCATGTAATCAAATAAATCCATGCTTTACCTCGCTAAAGTGATTACCTCTGATACTATACTACACATTATCCGCTATTACAACTAAAAATTTGCGTATGGCGGACATTTGTCCGTATCAGAAAAAATATTACTAATCTCCAGCCTCTTAATTAGGCGAATAGTAGGAAACTTTCATAATGCCTTCCAGCTTACTAAGGCTTTCAACAGTTTCATGAGAAATCTCGTCATCACACTCAATCACCATGACAGCCTCGCCACCACGATTCTTTCGGTAAAGCTGCATTGTGGCAATATTAATTCCCTGCTTTCCAAGGACACTTGTCACCTCTGTAATATAGCCGGGCTGATCCACGTTATGAACGATAAGGGTAGGACATTCTCCGGAAAAGCTGACCGTCACTCCGTCCAGACCGCACACCTCAATTCGACCACCGCCTAGAGATGCAGCAACCACTTCTACCTGATTTCCGCTAACCCCATGCATAACCACCTTTGCGGTATTTGGATGGGCATCGCCTAAATCCACATTGGAAATGGTAAATTTCAGCCCCTCTTCCTCAGCAATTTCAAAGCTGTTAGGAATGCGTATGTCATCACATGGCATGCCAATAAGTCCTGCCACCAACGCCTTGTCAGTACCATGGCCCTTACCTGTTTTCGCGAAGGAACCATGCAGAAAAATATCTACACTTTGAATTTTTTCTCCCATTAGCTTGGAAGATACATTGCCAATTTTGACAGCTCCTGCTGTATGAGAGCTGGATGGTCCAACCATAACCGGACCGATAATATCGAAAATGTTCATAATTAGATAGACTCTTTTATCCTTTCACCAGTTGGTGTCGCTGCAACTCCACCATTGCCAGTTTCTTTAATATCTAGGTTCATATTTTTGCCAATAGAACTCATAGCATCGAAAACTTCGTCTGCAGGGATGCGGCTTTCAATTCCAGCCATAGTAAGCTCCGCTGATGTAACTGCATTCATGGCGCCACATACGTTTCGCTTAACACACGGAACCTCTACAAGTCCTGCCACTGGGTCGCATGCCAAGCCAAGAAGATTCTTAAGGGCAAGTGCGGCTGCATTTGCAGACTGTGTTCCACTGCCGCCCTGTAAATAAACCAAGCCTGCCGCTGCCATGGAGCTGGCTGAACCAATCTCTGCCTGACAGCCTCCTTCTGCACCAGCCAGGGATGCACGCTTTGCAATAACTGCACCGACTCCTGCCGCCACAAAAAGTGCCTCTGTCATCTTGTCATCAGATAGTCCCAGCTTCTCCTGAGTTGCAATGAAAACTGCTGGAACCACACCACAGGAACCAGCTGTTGGTGCTGCAACAATTCGCTTCATGCAGGCATTTCCCTCAGCAACGCGAAGGGCAAGCTCCATAACTCTGCCTGTAAACTCGCCTACAAGTGGCTTTCCATTATCCAAATACTGGCGAAGCATTCCTGCCTCGCCACCTACAAGCCCACTGTTACTTCGTATATGCGAATCATAATTCAGAGCTGATTCCTTCATGGCAATGTACATTTTCTTCATTGTCTCAAAGGATTCTTCCTCAGATACCGCCCTTTCACGGCAATCATCCTCCTGAACTATTTTCCAGAAAGGTTTGCCTGTATTAATTTCCTTCTCGCATATTTCTTCTATTGATTCAAACATAAATAACCTCTATTACTTTGTGCTACGCTTAATCGCTTCGCATATTACATGGTTCGCTATGGTGCCAACCACATCCGTGTTCGCCTCCACAGCTCCAAGTGACATAGCATAAATGCTGTCTCCATCCATTGAAGTGTGGATTGGACGAATACATCTAGCATAACCGTCATGCCCCATTCCTGCAACCTTACACAGCTTAGTTTTATCAAGTTTTGCGTTTGTAAGGATGATACCGATAGTGGTATTTGCTGCCATACCTGTTGGTGCATTTGCATACATGCCGAGCATCAACTCCTCACAGGAAAGCTCATTAGGTGCAGTGCCCTGCTCGTTCATGACTCCCGCAATTCGCGCGCCAGTCTGATAATCATAAATATCGCCAAGGGCATTTGTGCAAACAATAGCACCAACCTTCAAATCCCCAAGCTGTACCGCATAGCTTCCAATTCCAGTTTTGGTACATCTGTCTGGTCCAAGGACCTTACCAACTGTAGCCCCACAGCCACAGCCATGATTTCCATCCTGATAATTACCATGCTCTCCTTCAAATGCTTTTGAAGCTGCCTCATAGCCCATCTTCTTATCAGGATATACATCACTGCTGCCATACATCAAATCAAAAATATCTGACTGGCAAACAAGAGGAACGCGAACAGGTCCAACAGGAAATCCTATCTCATGCTCTGCTAAGCACTGCATTACACCACCTGCCGCATCAAGGCCAAATGCTGAGCCACCGCCAAGTACCACAGCGTGAACTACCTCAGCTGCTGCAAGTGGGTCCATCAGCCCGGACTCACGGCTGGCAGGCCCGCCGCCTCTGATATCAAGCCCTGTAGGTGCCCCCTCAGGTGCCACAATAACTGTTACTCCAGTCTTGGCATCCTCGTTTTCAACTTGACCGATTCTAACATTTCCAATATCGCATATACGTATCTCTTTTAGTAAAGTCTTGTCCATCCTATTTCTCCTCATAAAAAAAGAAAAAGCTTCTTAATATATTCATGATTTAATCTTAACTAATCAATCATCCTATATCAAGAAGCCTTTCTATATTATTTATTGCTATTATTTATTGCTCGCCCAGCTTACCATGCTTTTCATAATTTGTAATTCGGGCTGCCTTGTTCTCATCATCCACAAAAACAACCTTTGGCTTATGGTCCTTAGCCTGCTCAGCTGGAATACTGCAATAGCACATGATAATCACGTGGTCGTTTACAGACACACATCTTGCAGCTGCTCCATTCAGACAAATCACACCAGAGCCACGCTCACCGGCTATTGTGTAGGTCTCAAAACGATTACCATTCTCCACATCCACAATCTGCACCATCTCATACTCTAAGATGCCTGCTGCATCAAGAAGGTCCTCGTCGATTGTGATGCTTCCCACATAGTCAAGCTCTGCCTGTGTCACTGTTGCTCTGTGTATTTTGCCCTTAAGCATTGTTAAATTCATTTCTTTCTTCCTTTCAATATTATAACGGGAAAGCACAGCCATTTATGATTGCCTAAAGGCAATGGGGCTGTGCAGTGGCAGACTAATTTATTTCGGTAAACCTCATAAATTAGCCTGCTTATTACTCAACCACGAAGTTGTCAATCAATCTCACCTTTTCACCAAAATAAACAGCCACTGCTGTAAGAATTGGTCCATCGATTTCATCAACCTTCTGAAGCTCGTTCCAATCAACAACTTCCACATAATCAACCCTTGCAAGAGGCTCAGACTCGATAATATCTGTCACTGCTTTCTTTACCACAGTAGCATCCTTCTCGCCTGCACGAACCATCTCCTCACCTTTTGTGAGAGCCTGATGGATGATAAGTGCCTTCTCGCGTTCTTCCTCTGTAAGATAAGTGTTGCGTGAACTTTTTGCCAAGCCGCTCTCCTCACGGATGATTGGACAACCAATGATTTCAATATTGAAGTTAAGATCGCGAACCATACGCTTTACAATGGCAAGCTGCTGAGCATCCTTCTGACCGAAGTATGCCTTGTCAGCCTCAGTAATGTTGAAAAGTTTTGAAACTACTGTACACACACCGTTGAAGTGGATAGGGCGGCTCTTTCCGCAAAGCTCTGTTGATAAAGTATCAACACCTACGTATGAATGGAAACCTTCCAAATACATTTCCTCTGGCTCTGGGTGGAAAATCAAATCAGCACCAAGACCTTCACATAATTCACAATCAGCTTCAAAGTCCCTAGGATATGTAGCTAAATCTTCCTTTGGTCCAAACTGTATCGGATTTACGAAATCAGAAACTATAACCTTGTCACACTCCCCACGCGCACGTTTAATGAGGCTGGCGTGCCCCTCATGTAAATAACCCATTGTTGGAACAAGGCCGATTGTAAGGCCAGCCTTTTTCCACTCTCTTACGTTTTCCTTTACCTCTTTGATTGTTGTTGCAATTACCATCTTTGTTCTCCTTTAAAAGTCATTATGCCATGACCTTTGCATCATCTATTGTTACCTTAAATTCAGTTGCATTTGCAGCTTCTCTGACAGCCTCCATTACCTCTGAATCGATTTTAAAATTATGCTCCTCTGCTGGGAAAGCCTTTGACTTAACCTCTGCATCGTACTCCTTGAAGGCACGCTTCATCTCCTCACCAATATTTGCAAAATGCTTTACAAACTTTGGCTTGAAGCCTGAGAACATTCCAAGCATATCCTGATATACCAGAACCTGTCCGTCGCAACCATTTCCTGCGCCAATGCCGATAGTAGGAATTGAAAGCTCCTGTGAAATAAGGGTTGCAAGCTCCTCTGGTACGCACTCAAGAGTAACCATAAATGCACCTGCTTCCTCAACTGCCTTTGCATCCTCAAGAATCTGAAGTGCACGCTCAATGTTCTTTCCCTGAACCTTGAAGCCTCCGAAAGCATTAATAGACTGAGGTGTAAGACCAATATGTGCCACAACTGGAATATCCGCATTTACGATAGCACGAATCTGCTCGCAAACTGATGCGCCACCCTCTAATTTAACTGCCTGTGCATGACCTTCCTTAATAAGACGTCCTGCATTTTTTACTGCATCGTAAACTGATGTCTGATAAGACATGAATGGCATATCTGCCACAAGAAATGTGTCCTTAAGTCCACGTGAAACTGATGCACAATGATGAATAATATCATCAACTGTAACTGGAAGAGTATCGCTGTATCCCATCATTGTCATTCCAAGGGAATCACCGATAAGAATGGCATTGATACCAGCCTCCTCCATAAGACATGCTGTTGAGTAATCGTAGCATGTAAGCATGCTGATTTTCTCTCCGTCTCTCTTCATCTGCTGAAGAGTTGTAACTGTGTTTTTCATTATTCTCCTGTCCTCCTAATTATTTAGTAGAAGCTCCAATTCGCTATATTCACATTCAGGGTGCTTTTCCTTGGCGATATCCACAGTTTTTCTGGATAACACCTTGTAAATCTCCATGTCGATTCCATCAAATGTCTGCAAATGTTTTTCTACTGTCCCAACATCGTTTCGCTCGATTGGGCCAGTCAGTGCATCAGTGGTTCCCACCGATAGCACCTTATTCACGTTGCCAAGCAATAATGGAGCTATTGCCTCCCTTGCCTGCTCCTTGGAAAATCCGCATATACGAAGTTCATCTTCTGCTGCTTTCACAAGGGCAACCACAAGATTTGAGCACAGAACTGCTGCACCGTGGTAACGTGTTTTCACATCTCCATCGATGATGGCATATTTTAAATTACTGCCATCTAACAAACTTTTAATATTGTCGATGTGATCTGCATTTCCTTCGATTGTAAATAATGCTTTTGGAAGCTCCTGGTATGAATGGTATCTGTCTGATACCGCCAGTAATGGATGGACCGAGAAACCGTATGCGCCAGTTTCTTCAATATCCCTAAAGATTTCCGAAGATAAAGAACCGCTGCAATGACATATCATTTTTCCAGCAATAGACATATGTTTAAGCTGCGACCATACAGACGCAATTGCATCGTCAGGCACAGTAATAAACACCGTATCACTTTCTTCAATTAATGTCTCTAAATTTTGAAAATGTTTCGATTTGGTAAAATCCGCTGCTTCTTCTGCGGAATTAGAAGTGCGGCTGTAAAAGCCAACAAGATTATGCTGGGTAGTGGCAAAGAGCATTCCAAGGGAACAGCCAACTTTTCCAGCGCCTACAAATCCAACCTTCATGGGCAACACCTCCTTAAATATCAGGGGTGATACAGTCTCGTTCAAAATGATACGAGCATGCCACAGTTCAAGGCCACCTTTTAAAATTTAGAAGCTAAAAGGTATAGTTTCTTACGAATACCATCCATGGGACACTATAGCATTTGTGAGGTTTAAAGTAAAGGAAGACTTTTGGTGAGTTACTTAAGAAAAATCACTGTGCGCAGCGTTATTGTCAGATTATTTATAAACCAATTCTTAAATAATTATAAATTATTAGCACTCTCTATTGACGAGTGCTAAAAGCAGGTGTATAACATAGTTACAACAAGGGAACAAAAAGAAATGGTTCCCAAACCAAGCTGACTGGAGCACCAGTCACCAAACGGGTTTACAACAATATTACATATATAAGAGGAGGTAGTAATTATGTTAATGCCTAGTATTTTATCAAATGATTTTATGGATGATTTCTTCGAAGTACCACGAATGACAGGTTTTGGTCATCACTATGATCGCGATTTTGCACGTATGATGACAACAGATGTTAAGGAAACCGAGAATGCTTACACAGTAGATATGAACCTTCCAGGATTTGCTAAGGAAGATATTAAAGCAGAATTGAAGGATGGTTACCTCACAATCAAGGCTGAGACCAATCAGAACAACGACGAGAAGGATGATGATGGCAATTACATCCGCCGTGAGCGTTACACAGGTTCTTGCAGTCGAAGCTTCTATGTAGGTGATGCTGTAACACAGGACGACATCCACGCGGCATACAAAGACGGCGTCCTTACACTCAGCATTCCTAAGAAGGAAGCAATCCCACAGAAGGAAGAAACTCGTTACATAGCTATTGAAGGTTAACACCGTAGCAAAAGCGTATCATTATAAGATATGAGTAAAAGAGCCCCAGTTACGGCTACAAGCCTTAGATACTCTTTGTTGGACTACATGTCCTTACAAAGAGTACTAAGAGCTTGATGCCTACTGGGGCTCTTATTATATTTCGATTGCACGATTTATTTTACGTCGTAATATATACGCGACTCAGGTGGTACAGATTCGGTGATGAAGGTTGAGCCTCCGATGATTGAATCGTGTCCGATGACTGTATCTCCACCGAGAACTGACGCATTGGAGTATATTGTGACATTATCCTCTATAGTAGGGTGACGACGTACACCGCGAAGATTCTGACCACCTCTTGTGGAAAGAGCGCCAAGAGTAACACCCTGATAAATCTTTACATTCTTTCCTATGATGGTAGTCTCACCAACAACGATACCAGTGCCGTGATCGATGAAGAAATACTCTCCGATAGTGGCACCTGGGTGGATATCAATTCCTGTATTTGAATGAGCATACTCTGTCATGATACGTGGAATGATAGGCACCCCAAGAAGATAAAGCTCGTGGGCCAGTCTATAGATTGTAATTGCAAGAATTCCAGGATAAGCAAAAATGATTTCATCAATGCTTGTTGCTGCAGGGTCACCGTCATAAGCTGCAGAAAGATCTGTATCAAGCAAGGCTCTAACGTGAGGAATCCTCTTCAAGAACGCAAGCGAAAGCTCCTCTGCCTTCTGGCTGCACTCATCATCACAGCAGCCGCAGTAATCTGCGCTATAACAAAGAATAAGTGCAATCTGCTTGTTCAGATTGTAAACAACATCCTCCATGAGGGTATTCAAATTGGTCTCAACATTGTAAACCTTGTACACGTGATCACGATAATAGCCAGGGTACACGATTCTAAGAAGCTTCATTGTGATATCAATGATGCTGTCCTTATTTGGCTGATGGAAGGTATCCATCTTGTCAATGGCCCTGTCTGATTTATAGTCCTTAATCAATTCTTCGGTAATCTCAAGGATTTCCTGCTCTATTTTCTTGCCATCCATGTTATGACTTCTCCTAATCTTTCTTCATAGTTCTATTGAGTCATATTTTAACACATTCAATTATATTTTGCTAAAACAGAAAAAAATTGCCCACAATAAATGTCGGCAATTTTCTTAGCAGTTTTTCTTATCTATTTATCTTATACGTATATGCGGTATTATATGTCGCCACATAAAGTGTATCCCCAACAACCTCAATTTGCTCAGGGCCAGATTCAACCTTTATCTGTTCTACCTTCTCGCCTGTATTTTTATCAAGCAAGTACAGATAGTCTGGCTCTGCTGTAAAACCATATCCGCAAATGATAGTGTCATCTACTATCTGGAAATTTGACGCGTTGCTGACAAGAGGTTCACTTCTCCAAAGCACCTTATCGCTCGACATATCTATAGCTACTACATAAGATGACCATGGTTCCTCTGATGCATAGCCATTATGACCTAACGAAACATAGAGTACGCCATCCATTGCTTTTGCCCAGTGAATATACTGGCTGGAAGATGAATGCTCCTCTTCCTCATCAGGGCCGTTACAAAGAACTGATAAATCATAGGTACGTAAAAGTTCATTGGTCTCATAATCATAAAGGAATAATGTAGTGTATTCATATCCCCATTCACCACCAGCACCTGGTGCATAATAGTAGTTTCCATCACCATAGCTTAAGAAGGCTTCTTCAAAACCATTCTTTTCAGCCCAAACTGAAGTATCTAGCCAGTCAGATTTATCCTTACTTGTCTCAGTAAGAGTGATGTGTTTTTCTGCTGCAGGCTTTGCTTTATCACTTACATATCTGTGGAAGGTTGGGTTAGCAACTGTTAATCCTACAGGCTCATCATAAGTATAATAATCATCCTCTTCACCACTTGGTTCTGAAGGCTGTAGCTCTGTCATATCTGCAGTTTCAAACTTTACAATCGAGTCCAAATCCTGAGATTCTGGTCTGAACAAATCCTGTACAAGATTTGAAATCTCATCCTTAGTGAGCATTATATCCATTTCTCCAGTCTCATAGCTGGCAAGCTCATAGGCAGAAAAATAAATATGAATGCCCTCATCAGTGAGAATCCAGGAATATGAATTATCGTTCATCTTATCAGTGAAGACGTCTCCATCTCCACCAGCACAATAGCAAACATAATAGTTTTCTATTTCCTCTTTGTTCTCAGGATACTTTTCATATACCTTATCCTTAATCATTGAAGCCACCTGATTTTTATCTGTAATGACTTCCTTCAGATTCATAGTGTGACCGGTCTTCACATCTATATTGCAGGTGTTAGTGTAATGAACTGGATGCTCATTTCCGGAATAATAGCTGTCAGATAAAACATAAGAAAACATTATGTCATCTGCTCTGACAATGTCTACAGTAATATCTTCATTGTAATCATCTGTATTTTCGTCTCCAGACTCCAAAGCATATCTACCAAAGTCTGAAATCATCTCTTCTGAACTTTCCTGTCGCATCTGGTTCTCTTCATCCAGAGTGTTTTTCAAATTTGGATAAGCCTTTGCATACTCCTCTGAAATAAGAATCTCAGGATAAGAGCCATGGGCAAGTAACTTCCCATCCTGCTTTACCTCAAGAGGATGATTTACAACTGTCACACCAATTTTGCTATCAGAAACTTTCTCATCACCAAAAGAATTCTGGGTCGCACTGCAACCCAGAATTGAAAATGAACTAGCAAATATCAAAAGTCCTGCTATTATTTTCTTTTTCATTTAAAACTATTTCTCCTCAGTCTTTACGCTTACCTCAGCACCTGAGATATTTACGTTCTTGTTAACCTTTGCGTCGTAGGTGTTAGCTCTCATGATTTCTGTAAAGTCAACGCCTGTTGCCTCGCTCATGGTATCAAATACCTGCTTCATAACGATTGGCATGTTTGCTGAAATTCTAGCTGCTCCGCCTTCGCCGCCATCACCTGTCTCGTAGATGTTAATCTTGTCAATCTGTGAAAGTGGCTTAGCAATTTCAGATGCAATTTCAGGCATTACCTTAATCATCATCTCTGCCATAGCAGCGCCGTTGTATTTGCGGTATGCCTCAGCCTTCTTCTCCATTGCCTCAGCTTCTGCAAGACCCTTTGCCTTGATTGCCTCAGCCTCTGCCTTACCTTTTGCAGCGATACCAGCAGCCTCTGCATCATACTTAGCCTTGATACCAGCTGCTTCCTGCTCTGCTGCATACTTCTGAGCCTCTGCCTGTGCCTTCTTTGCATCAGCCTCACGCTCCTGCTCGTACTTAGCAGCCTCAGCCTTCTTCTGTCTCTGGATTAACTCTGCCTCAGCCTTCTTTTCTGCTGAGTACTTTTCTGCATCTGCCTGCTTCTCAATCTGAGCTGCAAGTTCCTGCTGCTTAACTACTACTTCCTTCTGCTTCAGTTCTGCCTCGCGCTCTGCCTTTGCAATCTGAGCATTTACAGTAGCAGCTTCAATTGTCTTCTTCTGTTCCTGCTCCTGGATTGAATAAGCTGCATCAGCGGCAGCCTTTGCTGTATCAGCCTCCTGCTTCAACTCTGCCTGCTTAATAGCAAGTGCGTTATTCTTCTCAGCGATTTCTGTCTGAGCTGTAACTCTGGCATCATTCGCTGCCTTGTCAGCCTCTGCCTGTGCGATAGCAACATCTCTGTCGGCCTGTGCCTTAGCGATTGCTGCATCCTTCTTAATCTTAGCTGTGTTGTCCATACCAAGATCATTGATAAGACCATTCTCATCAGTTACATTCTGGATGTTGCAAGAAAGGATCTCGATACCAAGCTTGCTCATATCGCGAGAAGCCTTCTCCATAACCTGATCGGAGAAGCTATCTCTGTCAGTGTTGATTACCTTAAGAGAAAGTGTACCGATAATCTCACGCATGTTACCTTGTAATGAATCCTGAAGGTCCTGAGTAATCTGCTCTGGATTCTTGTTCAGGAAGTTCTTTGCTGCAAGCTGGATAGATGAAGGGTCTGTACCGATTCTAACCTTTGCAACTGCATCAACATTTACATTGATGAAATCGTTTGTAGGTACTGACTGCTCTGTCTTGATATCTACTGTCATCTGTCCAAGATAAAGCTTATCAACTCGCTCGAAGAATGGGATTTTGATGCCTGCACGTCCAACAAGGATTCGTGGGTTCTTTCTAAGACCTGAAATAATAAAGGCTCTGTCTGGTGGTGCCTTTACGTAACCTGCTACGATGATTAATAGGAGCACTGCTATAAGTGCGATAATAGGGATAAGTTCCATATACATTTCCTCCTTCTGCGGCTAAGCCGCTGTAACTATCTCCTGATAGTTACATGATATAGCTACTCACTATATTTAAACATATCTGAGGTAGAAAGTTAAGACACTATATTCCTATTTTGCGGTAAAATAAAAGAGCTATCTAATAGGATGGGAAAGGCTACTTTTTTATTGGTGGGTGTGCTTTTCATTCTTTGCACTTTTACAGCTACAGTATGTATTGCTCAGACACACATTACCTTTTATTAATTCTCCATCAGAGCATATTCAGGAATAATTGCATGATTTTGGAATGAGCTTAGTGGAATAAAAAATGAGTTTTGCAATGTATATGTATGAGCCGCCATGGAAGGCGGCAATGTCATTTAGATAAGAACTTTAGGTTCTAATCCTAAAATCTATATTTTAGATCTTCTTTAAATCAGAGGTGAAATACCCTCTGATTTTTTTTGCTTTTTTCAAAAAAACACTTGACAAGATAGTCAAAAAATGTCGCCGCCCTTGATAATAAAACTTTTTTATGGAGGTGCTATCATGTCATTTACTGTTGCAGAAATTCATCAAAACTTATTCTCGATTATTTCGTCCTTGCTTGATCGTCGGGATGAATTCCTAAAAAATCCATCCTCTGATTTTACCAGAAAAAAGAAAATCTCATTTGAACAAACTATATTATTTCCTATGATTGCTGGAGCTGATAATGTGGCTTCAGAATTATTAAATATGTTCGGTGAAGAAGATTTACCCCTGCCTTCTGCTATGATTCAACGTCGCAATCAGATTAAAAAAGAAGCTTTTCAGGAACTGTTTTCTCTTTTTACCCAAAGTATTCCTAAAGATAAAAATTTTCATGGATATCAGCTCGTTGCCTGTGATGGCACTCGACTTAATCTTCCTTATAATCCAACGGATTTTGATACTTTAGTTGATAATGTAAAAGGACGAAAAAGTTTTAATCAAATTCATTTAAATGCTCTTTATGACATCATGAATGACATTTTTCTTGATATTGAAATTCAAGGGATGAAAGGAATGAATGAAAGAGATGCTTTCTGTAAATTTTTAGATAAGTGCTCACTATCAGAACAAAAAAGGATCTTCATTGCAGATCGAGGTTATGCAACTTTTAATATTTTTGCGCATGCAATTAACAATAATCAACTATTTTTGATTCGCATTAAGGAAAATGATGCTCTCGCCCTTTGCTGTAAAGACAAGCATGTGGTTGAGGATTGTCTTTTTGACGGGAATTTTACTATAAATATCGGACGTATACGCCATGGAAAAAATTGTAAATATGAAAACTATCATTTAATAAGAAAAGAATACCGTTATGATTTTATCGAGTATGGCGAAGATAAAGTGGATTTATTAAGACTTCGTGTTTTAAAATTTCCTCTTTCGTCTGGGGTGTCTGAATATATCGTAACTAATCTTCCTAGGGATGTATTTTCATTAGACACAATAAAAGAACTTTATAACTTAAGATGGGGTGAAGAAACGGCCTTTCGGTACTTAAAATATGCGGGAAATATGGTTCATATTCATTCGTTAAAATCAGATTTCTTAATCCAGGAAATATATGGGAAATTGACGCTATATAATTTTTCATCATGTATCGCAAATTCCATAACAAAAAGAGAAAGTGCAAGCAACACTTATACATACAACTTCAATCACTCACAGATACAGAAGTTTGTACGTCTTTACATAATTGGAGTAGTGAAGGATTTAGAGAAATTAATAAACAGATTCTTAGTACCAGTCCGACCGGGACGTAAATTCAAAAGAATAATACGTCGCCAGTCAGCTGTACCGTTATCCTACCGATAACTCAAAACAATTAAATACCTTTCAGTAGGCAGTCTCCCCAGACTGTCTGTTTGCCTTTTTCAAAAATAATATTTTTGACCGTAAACCCGAGAACTGGCTGTATTATGTTTTGAATCATCATGATTTTTATGATACTAAATTTTTTGTATTTTTGCTATCTAAATGACATTGGGAAGGCGGCTCAAGTGCGAAAGCAACACGATGTTGCATAAAGCACGGTGCATATACATACAAAACTCATTTTTTTTAATTCCACTTAGCAAATGGAGTATGAATGCAATTATCCTGAGTATGTCTGAGTGGAGAATTATTGATAATTCCAAGTGTCTGAGACTATACATACAGTAGCTTATAAGTGCAAAACCAATAAAAGCACACCCACAAAAGCTCAATTTGCAGGAAAAAGAAAATCCAGTGTTTTGCTCAAATGATGCAAGCTATGCTGGTGTGGGCAGGGGCATGCCAGGGGCAACCATATATTCTTGAATAGCCTTTCCCATCCAATAACTCACATATATCACTATTCTGTTCTACATACGCAAATAGTCTAGTCCCTTACGCACTTCATCAGGCACGACGCCTCCGTTCTTCTCGACTTTGTCTATCATAGTCTTAAGGTGGTTCAGTGCCTGTGAGCACTTTATTTCGTGGCGGGAAATCATCTGCTCGTACATCGGATGACTTGAAACCTTGGCACGGTATTCCTTGGAGAAGGTACAGTGCTTGTTCAGGATATTTCGCTCTGCCTTGTTCAGACGGATACTACCCTGGGCCTCAAAGTTAATCCAAATTGTATACTGCTTTGTGAAAGCCTCTCGCATATTGTTACGGGAAGACTTAAGCAGCGTCTTGACCTTCTCCTTGTTCTCTGCCGACAAGTCTTTGTTCTTGCGGTAGAAGGTGAAGTAATCGTAGAAATCGGATGTAAGGCACTCGGAGCCGATATCGTTCCAGCGTGAGCCCTGCTCCTTTCGGCATATTTCCCAACGGAAAGCGCCACAGCAGTAAATCATCAGTTTATCAAGATCATCGAAGGTGAACATCGGAAATACGAATCTACCAGGTGAATCAACCTTGATACCACCGCACTCCTGCCACATCATTGCACGCATTCCACAGTTTGGAAGAAGAATAATATCAGGGCCTACGCGCTTCAGGTATGACTCACTCTTTACGTTTGCCTCCATATCCGTGAAGAAGCCTTCACGAAGGAAAATCTGATAGTCTACACTCTCAATCTTTTCCATAGCTTCGGAAAGCTTGGTGTTAGTGAGAAGCATCCTCATTGGCTCTGCACCAAAATCCTCTTTTGTAAGAACTGGACAGAAGGATGACATCTTTCCTGAGGTGGTTCGGTTTGCAGAGATGAAGAAATTGTTCATCTCAAACTTCACCTTCTGCTCCTGGTCGTTCATCCAGGTTGGCATGTCTGCCTCTGAGATATTTCCAGCCTTGCGCTCTTCAAGCACGAAGCCTCGATAATCCAAATCCAGCTCATTTCTGCTAGGCTCCCTGTCTCCTGCATAGACTGCTCGAAGCCAGGTATATATCGTATATACGTTATCTGAACAGACCAGCGTATCCAATCGTTCCATTAAATCAGCCAGCTCATTCGTCAAATCGTCTCCCACAGCATCATAATCTATATATCCAAGATTCAAAAACATTCGAATGATTGTATCCAGCTCTCCACCATAGGCCTCGAACTCCAAGGCACGAAAGAAGGTCTTCTGATATATTTCATAGAACAAATCCACTGCCTTCTTACGAATCTTACGCTCGTTGTCTTCCTTTCCTTCACGGTCCGAAAGCTCAAGATATGCTCGAATCTGATTGTGATACTCCTCAACCTTATCCTCTTCAATTTCTGCAAACTCACAGATATGCTCAAAGGTCTGAGTAAACTCAGCCTGCTTCTGCATCTTCGCCTCGTCGAAAGATGCGGCAGTGGCAGCGAAGTCATGGCTATCGTACTCTTCCCAACGTTCCTTAATCAAAGCCTTGTCGTAAAGCCCTGACTGAGAAATAAACTTGTAAAGCATCTTCATCAGCTTTATGATAGCCTTTTGGTCTGCACCTCGCTGGGCAGCGTAAATCTGCAGGTTAAACACAAGCTCAAACATATCGCCCTTTTCAGAAGACAGTAAAATCGGCGCAAACTCCTCCAGATAAAAGCCCATGATTTCTGCACATTCAATTGCCCTCTTCATATAGCCACAGCTTATGCCAATAACACCATTTACAATTTCGGTGCGCTTGCCATAAATATTTTCAATTTCCTTATTATCAACAGAATTAAGGCTGTCAATGTAATCATGCTCCCACTTGAGGATTTCATTCTTAAGAGTAACTGGCTCCATCTCCTCAAGCATAGGAATCTCGCTTGGAGTCATGCCCACAGCACGGCACTGTTTGCGATACTCGCCACTTATTCCACGACAATAATCCGTGAAGTCATCTACCTTTTTCTTGTAGTCATCATAAATCTTGAAAACATCACGACACTGCCTGAATGAGCCCTTTGCAAAACCAAAGATATACACAGGCTGAGCCTTAAAAATTGCATCAAAATCGCCCATACTCTTGTATGGGCATTTTATAACTGTGCAGTCCTCTAGGACGGTATACTCCGCCTCGTATGTAAGATTAAGAGCGTCTGATAAACCCGCAACAGTCCCAGGGCCCAGCGTTAAATGCTGGCCCTTCCAGTTCTGGTCGATAGAGCCTTTCATGATTACATAGAGGCTATCCACAACATCGCCTTCACCTATTAACTTTTTACCTTTTTCGATGGTAATTGGTTCCAAAAGCGAGCCCTCATCCTATGAAGCAATCATTACTTCTTAAGTTCAAATTTATCAACTAATCCCTTCAATGAATTAGCATGCTCGTTCATCTCGTAGCTAAGTGCCAATGATTCCTCAGAGGTTGCAGCATTATTCTGTCCAACTGAAGAAATCTCGCTGATATTCGACTTCATTTCCTTTACAGAAATAGCCTGAGAATTTGAAGCCTCGGCAATTGTCTTCACCTTTTCAGCAATGCCCTGAACCTGGGCAACCATACCATTAAGCTTCTCTGCTGTATCATTGGCTATAGAAATGCCTTCCTCAACACTCTTAAGAGATGCATTGATAAGACCTGCGGTATTCTGAGCTGCCTCCACAGTCTGGCCTGCCAGCTGTGATACTTCTGTAGCAACAACTGCAAAGCCCTTGCCTGCTTCACCAGCACGGGCTGCCTCAATAGAAGCATTAAGTGAAAGCAGGTTTGTCTGGTCAGCAATTGCATTGATAGTATCGATAATCTTTGAAATCTCCTGTGAAGATGCTGAAATTGCATCCATTGCATTTACAACATCCTGCATTCGCTTGTTGCCTTCAACAATATTTTCTGCAACAACCTCAACCTCCTTTGAAATAGAGGTTGCATCCGTAGAATTGCTTGAAATCTGATCTGTGATTTCACCGACAGTAACAGACAGGTCATCAACGATATTTGCCTGTGATGTAACTGTATCTGCCAAATTCTGACCAGCGCTAGCAATCTGGTTTGCACCATCGGAAACCATCTGTGAAACCTCCATAATTTCTGTCATGGAGTCTGAAATCTGCTGTGAAAAGCTCTCGATTGCGACCTGAATTTCCTGGAAATCTCCATCAAAATTCCTGTCGAAGCTTATATTGAAATTGCCACTTGCCATAGTCTGCATGTTCTTTGCAATTTCGTCTATATAGCTTGAAAGAGATTCAACTGCTACCTTAAGCTGCCTTGCTACTCGTCCGATTTCATTGTCTGTTTCATAGTCGATATCAATATGAACATTGCCTTTTGCGATTTCAGCAGACGCATCAGCAAGGATATTTAAATCTGCCTCAATATGTTCAACCATCTCTTTACATTTCTTCTTGTTCATTACCGTGATAGCAATAAGTGCAAGCAAAAGAACAACAACTGATACCCCCATTACAACAAGAATCGTAATATACTTGCTCGTTGCTGCGGTCTCAGCAAGCTGTCCTGTCAAATCCAGTGAATCTGCTAGTGCTTCTGACACATCATTTAATGTCGAGTTGTAGTATTCAACTGCTCCAGCTGTATCGCCTGCCTCAACAAGAGAAAGCATTTCGAAGGATGCTGTCTCAAAATTCTTCCAGTTGGTGGTAAGCTGAGAACCTAGTTCTTCATTATTTAAATTCCCTGAGATTGTAGAAAAATACCCCTCTATCTTCGGGAAACGACCTTCCAAATCTTCCTTCTGTGCTGCGGTTACAGACTCGTCATTTGATGCAACTGCAAAAAGAAGTCGCTTATTTATTGTCTGAACATCCTTACGGATTTCCATCTGATACTTTTCAGTTACAAACTGAACATTATAGAAATTGTAGATATTATAGAAAATAATAACGAGAAAAACAAACATCACAAGTGATATTGTCCTCACCATCTGGATAGTAAAACCTGAGAATCCTCTCAAAGCTCCTGCAATTGTGTGTGAATCGTTTGCTTTTCTCATTTTGCCCCTCCCAAAAATAAAAACAGTTGGCCTCTTGTGTAATAATACACATAATTTAACAAGTTCATTATAAGACAATCCTTTAGGTGCCTTGGGCATTTTCACATAATTTTTGAAAAATGTTTAAAAATTTTTAATCAATATAGAGATTTACCTCAGATTTTGAAAAATCTATATAGAATTATAATAATTTGGACATACTTTGATGTTAAAACTTATATAACGTGAGTAATCTCCGGTACTATGTCTTAGAGGGTTATAAATGGAAAGACTGTTTTTAGCTTATTGGCCAAAGCTGATTTCTGCAGCTTGGTTCTCCATACTAAACTTAATGATGCTATACAAATACACAGGAAACAAACGGTATGCTGTGGAAAGAGCTGTCTCTGGATTCTTTGTTTCCAGTTCATTTGTATCTATAATCGGTGAGCAGATATGTATAGTAATCTATTCTTATCTCATACAAACTGCTGGCTTTAAGGATCCCTATAATTTTATCTTTATATTTTTAAACCTGATTGGCGATGTTGTTTTTATTTTCATTGGTGGAAACCTTTTTAGTTATTTCACAGGCTTAAAGAATTACCAAGGCGCCACAATTTACATGGAATTTGTATGCATAGAACGACTTTGCCTGGTTCTTGCTATATCATACTGGGGCTACGTTGTTCTATACTTTTTCTTCCAACTGGTGCTCTATCTTGTAACCAAGGATGATTTAGCTTATCTCTTCAAAGGCTCCAGCATTAATTGGCGCCGAGTCTTCATATATTTAATTGGACTTTTCTATATCCTTGATTTGCTCTATGCTGCATACTTCCTTTTCCCAGAGCTAGGAACCGATGTGCTCAATATCCAGAATGTAATGTGGCTTGATATGGTGGCAATTATCACCAGTGCCTTCGTGGCAGGCTTCTTCAAGATATCTATTTCTGAGGCTAGAGAACATGACCAAAAGATTTTCTATTTCGAGAAGCTTCAGAACAGTCAGGAAAAAATCATTGCAACTTTGGCGCAAATTTCCGAAGCAAAGTCATATGAAACTGGACAGCATGTACGAAGAGTTGGTGAATATAGTAAGCTTATTGGTAGTAAATTAGGCATGGATATGCTTGAGGTTGAAAATCTAAAGGTTGCCGCAATGATGCATGACCTGGGAAAACTCATGATTAGCCAGGATATCATTGGAAAACCTGGTAAGCTAACACCAGATGAGTATGAAGTTGTAAAAAAGCATGCGAAATATGGTTGGGAAATCCTCTCCAAGTCTGAAGGTGAAGTAATGGAAATGGCCAGCATTATTGCTTTACAGCATCACGAGCATTGGGATGGCAATGGATATCCAAGTGGATTAAAGGGCCGGGAAATATCAATCTATGCTCAGATTGTATCAGTCGCTGATGTGTTTGACGCTCTTACCAGCAAGCGCGCCTACAAGGACTCTTGGTCTATAGAGGACGCCAGAGCTGAAATCATAAATCAAAGAGGAAGGCAATTCTCACCAACTGTGGTGGACGCCTTCCTGGATTGCTTTGATATGATACGTACCATCAAAGATACGTATGCCGATGAATAAATTTAATTTGCCACAGTCTTCGCTGCTGGTTTAGGTGGCTCGTATGGCACCTCTACAGTATATGCGAATTTCTCTGGACCTGGCTCCTGGTAGCCTGGGGTAATGCTCAGGCACTTCTTAGGGCACTTCTCTGCGCAATATCCGCACTGGATGCAATCGAAGCGGTTAATGCTCCAAGTCTTACCTGCGCGGTCAACCTTAATTGCACCTGGTGGGCAGCTGCGCATGCACATGCCGCATAAAATGCAACTGTCTTTGTTAATATCTACATGACCTCTTGTGCGCTCAGGATATACGCGCTCCACAAATGGATATTGTGTAGTTGCTGGCGCAGAAAAGAGGTTCTTTATTACTTGTTTTGTAAATGGTAAAAACTGTCCCATATATATTATTCCTCCAAAAACACCTCATCCGTCAGCTTCGCTGACACCTTCCCCTCAAGGGGAAGGCTTTTTTATCTCTCTGTACAACTAATACATGGATCTATCGTGAGTACGAGTAGTGGTACGTCGCCATACTGGCAGCCCTGCAATGTCTGTGTGAGAGCTGGTATGTTGGCAAAGGTCGGGGTGCGGACACGGAAGCGGTCAAGGAACTTGGTTCCGTTGGCGCGGACGTGATAGAACGCCTCACCGCGCGGCTGCTCAACACGGATGATTGATTCTCCGTTTGGCATGCCTGTGACCTTTGTATTGATTTCTGTATCAGGTATCTTTGCAACAGCCTGTCTGATGATATCAATTGACTGGAAGATTTCTCCGATACGCACCTCGCAGCGTGCATAAGAATCACACTTGTTGCTGGTGATTACTTCAAAGTCAATATCGTTGTAGGCTGCATAGCCATTCTTTCTCATATCTACATTGATTCCAGATGCACGCATCATTGGGCCAACGGCACCACGACGGATTGCATCCTCACCACTGATAATTCCAACATCAACAAGACGGCTCTTAACTGTATAGTCTGTCAGGAAGATTTCCGTCATCTCACGGATTTCCTTCTCCATCTCATCAAGCTGCTTCACAAAGCACTGAAGCATCTCGTTTGGCATATCCTTAAGTACACCACCGATTGTGTTTACTGAAAAGATAACACGTCCACCTGTTGATTCCTCAAACATATCAAGAATCTTCTCACGAAGTCTCCATGAATGCATGAAAAGCGACTCAAAACCAAAGGCATCTGCCAAAAGTCCAAGCCACAGCAAATGGCTGTGAAGTCTGCTGAGCTCACACCAGATGGTTCTAAGGTAATCAGCTCTGCGTGGGACTTCCACATTCATGATGTCCTCAAGAGCAAGGCAGTAGCTCATGCCATGCATGTAAGAGCAAATACCACATATACGTTCCGCAACGTATACCATTTCATTGAAATCCTTTTTGCTTGTAAGGCTTTCAAGTCCTCTGTGGATAAATCCAATTGATGGAATTGCAGCCAAAACCTTTTCATCCTCCAAAACTAAATCAAGATGAATAGGCTCAGGAAGGACTGGATGCTGAGGGCCGTATGGCACTATACTTCTATTCCCCATCTTTAGCCACCTCCTTCTCCAAGAATGGTGTCTCTACGTCTATACGATAAAGCTTGTCGTGAAGATCCTGCTTGATGTTTTCAACCTTGAGACCCCAAAGCTCATGCATTTCATTCTCATAATAAATTGCTGATTTATAGACACGTGAGATTGATGGAACCTCCTCATCACGCTCAGCAATAAGTCTGTAATTTGCAAGCTCATAACCATTTGCAAAGGAATATGTCACCTCAAAGTGGTCCTCCGCCTTTGGATAAGAGCAACAAATCTGGCAAAGTCTCCAAAGAGCATTTTTCTTTTCCATGATGATGTTCAGAAGCTCTGCCTTATCTATCAAAAATAAGTCTGTCTTTAATTCTTGCATTACTAAATATCCTCCTAACTAGTTCGCCTTCAACTGAGCCTCAAGAGCCGCCGCTTTTTCCTTGAAAAGGCCTATTCCCTTTACAACACCATCGATGATTGACTCAGGTCTTGCTGCACAGCCAGGCACGTAAATATCAACTGGAATTACTGTGTCGGCGCCGCCCTTGATGTTGTAGCACTCCTTAAAAATTCCTCCAGTGCAGGCGCAGGTTCCAACTGCGATTACAACCTTTGGCTGAGGCATCTGCTCATAAATCTGTTTTACAACAGCTTCGTTCTGAGAATTGATTCCACCAGTTATAAGGAAAATATCTGCATGCATAGGATTTCCTGTGTTGATTACGCCGAATCGTTCAACGTCATAAACAGGTGTTGTGCATGCCAAAACTTCTATATCACAGCCATTGCAACTACTTCCATCATAGTGCAATAGCCATGGTGATTTATGTATTGTACTCATTGTATGTCCCCCTCTACTAACCTCTGATTATCTCTAACAGGAAAAGATTCATTCCAGCTGCAACAATTGTTACCCCCCAGGCAAGCTTTAACATAAGCTGCCACTTAACTCTTGCAGATGTGTTATCGATGAGAATTTCAAGGAACCATACTGCTAAAATTACTACGATTGCCCCAATAATTGAGAGTGGGTTCTTGTTGATGAAAAACAGTGCAACCATTCCATAGAGGATTGCATTTTCGTACCACTCTGCCAGGGTAACCATTCCATATTCCTTACCTACCATCTCAGCTGTAATTCCCTTTACAACCTCCTGATGAGCATGGTGTGAAGTAGAAATATCAAATGGTGACTTTCTAAATTTGATTGTAAGAATAAATACAAAGCCTATAAAAAATCCCGGCAGGAAAACAATATTTGAATAATTGCTATTGCGAACAATGTTTGCCACACTGAAGGTCTTTGGAATTGTTGCCAGATAAAATCCAACAGCAACCAAAAGCTCCATTGGCTCACAGGCCATTATCTGCACCAATTCACGGTGTGTTCCCTGTGAACTGAAAGGTGAATGAGTTGTAGTACTAGCCAAAATCAAAAACATTGCTGAGGTTGAAAGTGCAAATACCACAAGCAATAAATCACAGCCTGTGTAAAAAAGTATTCCTGACAAAATGATGAAACACAAATATGAGCGAATCATAAAAAGCTGCATCTTGTTAGCACTTAAAAATTCCTTTTCAAAAAGCTTCTTTAGATCATAAAATGGCTGAAGCACTGATGGGCCTCTTCTGCCCTGCATACGTGCCGATATCTTTCTATCGAACCCATCAAGCAAGCCAATAACAATAGGTGCAAGTAGGATATAGCATCCTGCAAGTATTAGTCGTGTACTTAAGTCCATTAGAATGCACCTCCTATAACGATTATTAGATAAACGATTATTACAAAGGATGAAATTATAATCGCTGGAGTGAACAGTTTCTTTTCTCCCATCACTTCTTCCATGTAGAAGTTTGCTACGTGCATTTCCTTCGCATCACCCGTGGATGAAATGAAGCTCATATTGTCACCTGCATTTGCACCGCCCATATAGGTGATAACTGGAGTATATTTTGTGTGCTTTGTCATGAAATAATTAATAAGTGGAATTACAAATACACCCACAAGCAAAACTATCATGATAAAGATATTTTCCTTTGAAATAACCTGCTCTACTGCTCCAAACATGTTTCTTGAAAGTGGCTTAAGCACATGCTCTGAAAGCCATGGGAATCCAAGAATCAATGCCACCATCAAAAATGCATGGAAGAACATTGAGATGTACTCATTTTTCTTTGTTAAATCACGTGACTTCTCTCTCTTTGAAGCACCAAGAATCTTTGACATCCACTTTGTCCAATAGAACATTGTAGTTGCAGAACCAAAACAGATGAACAGTACCATTAGAGTTGATACATAAACTGACTTTGTATCGATAAATGCCTTGAGGGCTGCCCACTTTGAGATAAGCATTCCAAATGGTGCAAGGAACATTCCTGCGATACCAATCATGAGAATCAGTGCAAGCTTAGGGAAGATTGACATCAATCCCTGCATATCCTCAACATCACGGCTTCCAGTTGTGTTTTCAATTGCACCAACGCACTGGAAGAGCATTGACTTTGAAACAGCATGGAAAATTACAAGGAATACTGCCGCCCAGATTGTTTCCTCGTAACCACAGCCTGTACATGCAACAATAAGTCCAAGGTTTGAAATGGTCGAATACGCCAAAACCTTCTTGCCATCTGAAACAGAAATTGCAAGACATGATGCTGTAAGGAATGTAAATCCGCCGATAAGAGCTACCATATTTCCAACATAGTTATCTGCCATTGCAGTTGTAATTCTGATCAAAAGATAAACGCCCGCCTTTACCATTGTGGCACTATGCAATAGTGCAGAAGATGGTGTAGGTGCAACCATGGCTCCAAGAAGCCAGCCTGAAAATGGGAACTGCGCCGACTTTGTAAGTGCTGCAAATGCAAGCATTGCAATTGGAAGCAGGCAACGCATATCGCCTGGATTAAGCTTTTCGAATCTGAGGAAATCATAAAGATTTACAGTACCAAACCACAGATATCCCAAACTAATCGCTGTCGCAAGACCGCAGCCACCTAAAAGGTTCATCCACAGAGCCTTGAAAGAATTATTAATTGCCTCTTCAGTGCGAGTGTATCCAATTAAAAGGAATGATGTAACTGAGGTGATTTCCCAGAAGAAATATAGCCCACAGAGGTTTGCAGAAAATACAAGACCAAACATTGCCCCAAAGAATACAAATATCATTGAAAGGAAAAAGCTACGGCGATCCGTCAGCTCCTTATGATGATGAATGTGATAACCGTGCATGTAACCAACTGCATAAATTCCAATCAGCGAACCAATCACACCGATTATCAGAATCATGATGAAGGTGAGCCAGTCGAATCGCATTGTAAAACTATCTGCAAGCTTTGGTCCGAAAAGCTCCAGCACAGTAGGTATAACTGTTGATACAATTGTAAGTACTGAAATTATTAACTTTTTATACTTATAAGCGAGATAAGTAATAAAGAACATTAGCAAGACATCCCCCACCATAAACAGATGCCCAAAAGCCTCCTGATATGGCAATCTGAAATCGAATGTCTTACCCCCTGCCGCATACCATAAAATTGCGGTAAATACTGAAAGCGCCATTACAATGGCACAACCAAGATAGACGAAAAAAGCCCTGCACTTCGAATTATGAATCACGGCAGGCAAAATCGCCCAAAGAAATGGAAAGCAAATCAATGCTGTCACTAGTTTTTCCATTATTCCCCCTCCTATTATGTTGTAAAAACTTTTATAACAAACGCTCGCCCCCGCTGTTGAGCGTCTATTATCCCCCATGGCGCGACCATATCGCGCAACACATATATAATACCACATTTTGCCAGAATTGAGCGAATATTTTTACATAGCAAACCACCATGGCTCCACCACCTACCATCCCTTGGCCATTATTTTGCTCTTTGCCCAAACCGGGCTTGCCCCTGCCCCGCCACAGTTCAAAACATCTTGGGCCAACCGCCCCGACCTCTGCCCTACAGGCCCTGCCCAGTTCTCATGCAGCATTTGAGCAAAATGTTAGATTTTCTTAAGCTGCTGGTGGAGCTTTATGTGGGTGTTCTTCTATTGATTTTGCACTTCGACGCCGCTGTATGCATATACACAGACACTTGTAGTATTCAAATAGCTCTTCCAAACAAGGTTTAGGATAATTGTGCTCATGCTCCATTCACTAAGTAAAATCAAAAGCAGGTTTTGTAGATTTAAGTACCGGCTTCAAGCTCAGTCCTTTTCGCTGTCAGCCTTGGGCTGCCGTCCGTGGCAGCCCATACTTAAATTCTGCAAAACCTGCTTTAAGATTTTACTAAGTTCATTTCAAAATCGCACAATTACTCCTAAACTTGCTTTGGAAAGCTATTTCTATAAAGTAATGTGTGTCTGTGTATAGCATACTGTGGCAACAGAAGTGCAAAGAATGAGACGAACACCCACCAATAAAGAAAGCGACACGCAGCTTTTAGAAAATCAACATTTTGTGATTGTGCAGGAGAATGGGCAGGGCCTGTGGGGCAGAAGTCGGGGCGGTGGGTCCGAATTATAGCAATTGTGGCGGGGCAGGGGCAAGCCCTAATATACAAAAGGGCAAAATAATGGCCCCCACAAATATTATGGGAGCCATGGTGGTTTGCTATTCTTTTTCTACGAGGGCGCCGGTGCGGTAAGCTTCAAGGAGTTCCTCGAGCTCCTTGATGTTTTCGCGGATGCCTTCGCCTATGTCGGTGTCGGCCACGGTTTTGCGGCGTTCAACGTGCTGCACAAGTACGGTATCGGAGTGGATATCCTGCCCAGTTTCTACGGCTTTCTCCACGGATTCGAAAGGCTCGTGGGCTGCAAGCAGGAAGCCGTATGAATTGTAGGTAAGTGTGTAGCCGGCTATACCTGTCTTAGGCTGGTAGGCTTTTGAAAAGCCTCCGTCAATTACGATAAGTCTGCCACCACACTTGATTGGCAGTTCTCCCTTCTTTGCTTCAACAGGGACGTGTCCATTTATAATATGACTCTCTGGAGAGTGGAGCCCAAATTCATTAAGAATCATGGTGACTGTCTCCTCCTTATCGTACCATGTATAATAAGGATTTTTCTTCTCCACGTGAGTCTCTTTTTCTTCTATGAAGTATCGCTCAAAGGTTGCCATCTTATCCTTGCCAAACACAGGTGAATTGGCATGACACCAGGTGTACCAAAGCATGTCCATACCACGCTTCTTTTCCTCTGGGTCAATGGCGTAATAGCCCTTGCGAAGGAGCTGCTCCAAGGCATCGTAAAGTGCTTTACCCTTGTATTTCTTGCCGTAAAGTTCCACCTCTTTTAGCTTGCCCTTTTCGTCCAGTGGCACGCAGCCATGGAATAAAAGGTTGCTGTTGTAGGTCTTATATAATCCGCCTTTACGATATAAAAATCTGACATGATTCTGAAGCTTCTCACACTTTATAAATCCTATGCGAAGCTTCTCCATTACCTCTGCCTCTTCCTTTGAAAGAGCATAAGGGTCATCTGGATTTAGTGTAGGGAAATTCTGGTCCAGAAGCCTGTACTCCTTGCCGTCGATTTTAATGATTCCCCTTGTTAAATCCATTTTATCAAGAAGGAGTCGATCCTCCATTTTCCATTCAGGATGCTGCTTTATCAGCTGGCCTTCAACCTTGAACTGGATTATAGCCATGGCCTTGTGCATCTTTCTATCGATTTCTGCATTAGCAAGGTCATATTCCCCTTCGCGGTAGTGAAGCTCAAAGCAGCTGCAAGGATCCTCCTTGTAGGTTTCCATTGTAAATTTGAAGAGTGGCAACAGATTGATTCCATAGCCATCCTCTATGATATCCAGATTGCCATATCTGGCAGAGAAACGAAGGACTGTTGCAATGCAGGCAAGCTGTCCTGCTGCTGCACCCATCCACACAACGTCGTGGTTTCCCCACTGGATATCCACACTGTGATAGTTCATAAGTGTGTCCATGCAGATATGTGGGCCTGGTCCTCTGTCATAAATGTCTCCAACAATGTGAAGATGGTCCACAACAAATCTGCTTATGGCATTTGACAGAGCAACGATTAGCTCTGGTGCCTTTCCGATTCTGATTACCGTATGGATAATCTCGTTAAAATATGCTTCCTGGTCGCTGTGATCTCTGCGGCCAGTAATAAGCTCCTCAATAACATAGGCAAAATCCTTTGGAAGTGCCTTCCTAACCTTGGAGCGAGTGTACTTGCTGGCAGCAGCCTTGCACACCTGAATCAGGCGATTAATCATGACCACATACCAGTCGTCCATGTTCCAGGAGCTTTCCTCCTGAATCATTCTGATACGCTCCTTCGGATAGTATATAAGAGTGGCTAAATCACGCCTCTCCTTTTCAGATAGGATGTTTCCAAATTCCTCATCAATTTTTCGTTTAACTGCGCCTGAACCATTTTTCAGAACATGGGCAAACTGCTCGTGCTCTCCATGGATATCAGACAGATAGTGTTCTGTACCTTTAGGAAGACTTAAGATGGATTGAAGATTGATTATCTCGGTGGCAGTTGATGCCACGTTTGGAAACTGCTTTGATAGCACTCTTAAATAATGACCTTCCATACCTTATCCTTTCACGCTATTGAGGAGTTTATGATACTAAATATTACAGTAAGGTCTGTACCAAATCAGGATGTGGATGTGCAATTACAATCTGACTAATTAATAGTCCGTTTTCAATTGCATCCTTTGTTCCTGCCTGTACACTGGCCTCAACTGCTGAAACATCACCTGTCAGAACGACAAATGATTTTCCACCAATTCCTGTTCCCAGACGAACCTCGATAAGCTCTACGCCTGCTGCCTTTACTGCTGCATCTGCGCCAATGACAGCCTGCACCACTGAGAAATATTCCATGACACCAATTGCTCTGATTTTTTCAGGCATGGTTGCCAAGTTAATTGCCTCTATAACCTGAGGATGAACTCGAGGGATTACCAGCTCATCAATAAGTGAGCCTCCCACTTTTTCTTTGCCAGCATCCATTGCTGACTGAACAGCAGAGACCTCTCCGCTAATCATAATATGGTATTTTCCCGGGCAGCTTGGACGAGCAACAACAAGTTTTACCTCTGCTGCTTTGAGCATGGCATCCGCTGCTTCAACTCCCCTGGCAATACTATTACTTTCCAGAAATCCTATTGTTATCATGCGTGCCTCTCCTTATTTTCCAATCACTACCGTACCATTTTCAATGCTCTTTACCGTTCCGGAAATTGAAGCGTGAATGTTTGCTCCAAGAGCCTTCTCTGGTATTTTTCCAATTACAGTACCCTTTTCAACCCTGTCACCAACAGCAACTGTCACCTCAGATGGTGCACCGATATGCTGCTGCAATGGAATTCTCACTATGTCAGGATTAATCTCCTTCAAGTCACGAATGGTGTAGTCGTAATACTGCTCCACTCCAAGTCTTGCTGCAATTCGATGTGATGGAATTCTTCGATATTCTCTATCCTCTCTCGCCTCAAAGGTGGTAGAGGTATCCTTCTGATATCTGAAGCCGCTTTCACGGAGAGCCTTCTTCACATATACATTTACCTGTCTAGGTGCAAGTCCCATTGGGCAGGCATATGCCTCACAGACACCGCACTCACTACAGGTCATTGCCTCCTTAATATCCTTGTCCTCAAGCACCTGAGTCACATCATCAATGTATGCCAGCTTTCTCATAATCTTGTGAGGAGAAAGTGGATGTCCGCTTAAATATCTAGGGCACATTGATGTGCAGGTCTGACACTGAATGCAAGCACCCTTTGCGCGCTTTAGGATTGCACGAAGTGAGGTCTCACGCATCTTTACCAGATTGGTGTCATCAGGAACAATTACAATTCCAGAGGTGGTCTTTGTAACATCGTATTTGTCCAAATCCTCTTTCCTGTATAGCTTTCCCATCAATGGTCCACCAGCCAGGATATGATAATCCGCTACTGTAGCACCGCCAGCTGCCTCTATACACTCTCTGAAAGAGGTTCCGATAGGAGCCTTTACAATTACAGGACTCGCAACTGCTCCAGTTACAGTCAGATATTTTTCTGTAAATGGAATTCCTGATGAAGCCTGATAGATTCCATACATTGTGGCAACGTTTGAAACCACTGCTCCGACATCAAGTGGTATGCCTGTAGGTGGAACAGTTCGGCCCGTCACCTCAAGTACCATTATTTGCTCGTCACCTGCAGGATAGAAATTCTTCAAAGGGAATAATGCAACCTTGCTATTCTTTTTATTTATAGCCGCCTGAAGGCTTCGTATCTCGTCTGTATAGGTTTCCTTTAATGCTATGAAAAGTTTCTGAGCTTTTGTCATCTCTGCCACAAGCTCAACTGCGGATATTATTTCCTCAGCTTTATTTAGCATTAAATATCGGTCAGTTCGAAGTAATGGCTCGCACTCTGCCGCATTTACAATCAAATACTCAACAGTGCAGTTAAGCTTCACGTGAGTTGGAAAGCCTGCGCCACCGCATCCGACAATACCGGCATCTCTTATTTGTTCAATTAACCCCATAGCCACTCCTTTTAATGAAAGCCCCAAATGAATGGGGCTTTCCAATTTGAATATTATCGAATGTGTAAAGCGTCAGACATAACACATTTTCTCTTTCTGCAGAAAGAGCGTGCGCTGGTAAGTCCCTCACCGGTAGGACCAGCGATTGTAAATGTGGTATGACCTTCTCCTCCAACACCAATGCCGGCATAAGAAGGAGCATTTTTAACAAAGATAGTTGTTTCAAGAAGCTTTGCCATCTTGGTGAGCTTCTCAACGTTTCTCGAATGCATCATAGCTGTATGACGATTGCCATGCTCTGCCTCATAGGCATTATCGATAGCCTCGTCTACATCGTGGCATCTGACAACTGGAAGAATTGGCATCATCATTTCCTCTGTTACAAGGTGGTGATGCTTGTTTGTCTCCATAATGATGACACGAATATCATCAGAAACCTGAATGCCAAGCTTGTCCAAGATATACTTTGCACTCTTTCCAACAAACTCGACCTTTGGACCGCCCTTGTCGTTTGTAACAAGAGCATCAAGCTTCTCTACCATTGCTGGATCCTTCATTTCATAAGCACCATTCTGCTTCATGCAATGAATCAGATAGTCGCAAATCTGATCAACAGCAAATACTTCTTTCTCAGCTATACAAGGAACGTTATTGTCGAATGAGCATCCGTCCACAATGTCCTTTGCAGCCTTTTCGATATTAGCTGTCTCATCAACTACTACAGGAGGATTTCCTGCGCCGGCACCGATTGCCTTCTTCCCAGTTGACATAACCTTTCTTACGATTGAAGGACCACCTGTTGCAACAAGCATGCGAACCTTCGGATGCTCGCACATTGCATTTGTATTCTCGATAGATGGCTCCTTGACAGTGGTGATGAGATTCTTTGGTGCACCAGCCTCCTCCAATGCCTTATTGAGCATCTGAACTAAAAGGTGTGTAACCTTTGTAGCTCTAGGATGTGGACTGAACACTACCGAATTTCCACCAGCTATCATTGAGATAGAGTTGCAAATAACAGTCTCTGTTGGGTTTGTTGTTGGAGTGATTGCACCAATTACTCCGAATGGACAATACTCGATTAAAGTAAGGCCATTATCTCCCGTCTTTGCCTCTGTCACCAGGTCCTCTGTACCAGGTGTTTTCTCGGCTGCTAAACGATTCTTTATGAGCTTATGCTCGTATTTTCCTATTTCTGTTTCTTCAACAGCGAGCATGGAAATCATTTCAAGATTTGCTCTGTTTAAAACAGTAGCGCGGATTGTATCAACATACTTCTGGCGTTCTGCCATAGTAGAATGAAGAAGCTCCTTCTGAGCAATTACAGATGCTTCGATTGCTCCATCCATGGTATCAAAGACACCATAGTTTCCAGCAGGACCGTGGTATGTCACTGTCGGGCATCCATTATCCTTTGACACATCTGCAATAGCCTGGCGCACCATTTTTTCAATAACATTTACATCGATGTCCATGTCTAATCTTCCTTTCTTTAATTAGACGCATGCTTAGGCGCCTTTTTCGCAATTCATCGCAATACCAAGTGGAGTAACAAGAAGTGGGTGATTAGATTTTATAGTCTTGATTCCAAGCTCTTTTTCAAAGACAGCTGTAAATTCCTCGAATGAGCAAGCTCCACCAACCACATAGACTGCTGGCACTTCGTAATCACGAAGAAAGCCCTTTACGATAGTTGCCATCTTCTGGATTACAGGCTTCACGATTGGGAAAATATCTGCCTCGCGGCTTGGATCCTTTTTTATTTTTTCAGCTTCTTCCATTGAAACATTGTAGTAGCCTGCAATAACAAGGGACATGTGAGTTCCACCTGTAGGTTCATCTGCAGTGTAGATAACCTCGCCATCCTTAAGGATGCTTATTCCAGTTGTGCCACCACCAACGTCTACAACTGCACCATCCTTAATATCAAGAACAGTAGCTGCTGCTGTTGGCTCATCCACAATGTTTATAACGTCAAAGCCTGCTCCTTCAACTACATTTGAAATAGCCTTTACGCTTCCGGAAACAACCCCTGGTGGAATAGCGCAGGAAGCCTCTGTCAACTCTGTGCCAAGCAAGCTTTCTACCTGATTCTTGAGATTCTTAACAATCCTAATAGCCCCCATGTAGTCCACAACAATTCCATCCTTAACAACTGTTGAAGGATAGGTTGCGCCTGCAACTGGCTCATTGTTTTCATCTACAACAGCAAGCACGATATTTGCTGTTCCAAGATCTACTCCTACCTTAAGTTTTCCTTCTGCTGTATTTGCCTGTTCATCCTCTACAAGTCTTGCAAAGGAATCTAAAACACCTTTTTCTATAATCACTTCAGTCTCTCCAAATTTGTCTAAAATAAAATCTAAACTAATGTCTTCGTATCACAACGTAATCTTTATTTTTCAGTGAGCAGGCATTTGCCTCATCAATGTCGATGTGCATTTCAAGGGCGAACTTGTCAGACACTCTCACAAGTACATTTCCAAGAACTCCTGCTCTCTCGCCAAAGGTCTCCACCTCTACTACATCCTTATCCTTGAGCCCCATTTTAGTTGCCTGCTCTGGGGTCATGTGAATATGACGCAATGCTACAATGGTTCCTCTTGGCATATCTACTGAACCATTAGGACCAATAAGAGTAACTCCCGGTGTTCCATCCAGCATGCCCGACTCCTTTACAGGTGCCTTCACACCAAGCTGGAAGCTATCTGTGAGAGAAATTTCCACCTGACTTTCCTTTCGTACTGGTCCGAGAATTCTCACCTTCTGGATTTCACCCTTTGGACCTCTCACTGTAACAGTCTCATTACAAGCGTATTGTCCTGGTTGTCCTAAATCAGCTTTTTTTGTTAATTCGTATCCCTTACCGAAAAGGGTATCTAAATCCTCTCTAGATACATGGACATGACGGTTTGAGACGCCGATTGGAATTTTAAATTCATCAAAATCCTGAAGCTGAACCATCACATTCTTAACAATTTTCTGAATCAATTCCTCTTGATTCATCTGATTTGTCTCCATATTTTATTACTCCTCATTGAATAGGACACGATTATCTTTTGATTAAAAGTCTTGAATACTGACCTGCAATCGCCTGCTGTCTTAGATTCTCCACCATATCAAGTCGCTCCCAGCCAAAGTCCTGATCCTCACGACCAAAATGTCCATAGGCAGCTGACTTTAAAAATTGTGGGCGTCTAAGCTCCAGCTTCTTTATCATTCCCGCCACGGTGAAATCAAATGTCTTCTCCACAGCCTGTCTGATAATTTCAGAATCAATATGCTCCGTTCCAAAGGTTTCGATATTCACTGCCTCTGGCTGAATCTGTCCTATCGCATATGCGATACTCACTTCACACCTGTCTGCCAGGTTTGCTGCCACAATATTTTTTGCGACATATCTGGCCATGTAAGCAGCTGTTCTATCCACCTTTGTTGGGTCCTTTCCAGAAAAGGCTCCACCTCCATGTTTACCAACTCCACCATAGGTATCCACCATAATCTTACGTCCTGTAAGACCGGTATCGCCTAAAGGGCCGCCGATGATAAACCTTCCTGTTGGATTGATTAACACCTTTGTAGCAGGTGTCAGTCTGTCACCAAGAACTGGTAGTATAACCTCATCCATCAAGGTACTTTTTAAATAATCATAAGAAATTGAGGGGTAATGCTGAGCGCTAAGAACTACACTCGTCAAAAAATTCTCCCCGCTAACATTGTCGTATCCCACAGTTACCTGGGCCTTTCCATCTGGATAAAGCCAGGGAACAATACCTTCTTTTCTAACCTGTGCCAATCGCTTGACCAGATTATGTGCCGCATCAATTGTATACGGCATAAAATTTTTGGTTTCGTTGGTAGCGTACCCATACATAATTCCCTGATCGCCACCACCTATTTCCTCTGTCCCATCAGCCTTGTTTACACCAAGTGCAATATCAGCTGACTGAACATTGATATTTGTAAAAATCAAGCAACTGTTTCCATCGATTCCACTGGCCTCTGAATTATATCCAATATCCAAAAGGATTTTTCTTGCGATGGCAGTCACATCAACCTGTGCTGATGTGGTAAGCTCACCTGCAATCATCAGAGTGTTCTTGGAAGCCATGGTTTCAATTGCAACGTGTGCCTTAGGGTCCTGACTTAGAACCGCATCTAAGATTCCATCTGAAATCTGGTCGCAGACCTTATCCGGATGCCCTTCGGTAACGGATTCTGAGGTTACATAATGTTTACTCACTAAGCTGTACCTCTCTTCGCCTGCATTGACTTACGGTACTGCTGCACCGTTTTGTTTTCATATTTTTTGAATACCTTGCTGAAATAATTACTCTCGTTGTATCCCAACTTGAAAGCAACCTCAGCCACGCTATCATTAGTCAGGTAAAAATATCCCTTTGCCAAATGCATCTTTTTCAGGTGAAGATATTCCATCACTGAAACCTGAAACTGGCTTTTGAAAATTCTGCTTAAATATCCCTGGGATATAGAACAGCTTTCAATAATCTGATTCAGGCCAATGTCGCTGTGAATATTTTCATCGATGTAAACAAACACATTTTGAAGCACTGGATATCTTCGAACTGCTTCTCTCTCATACACGTAGTTCATAACCTTGAACAGCCACAGCTGTGCTATCATTGGCTCACTTATGAGACACTCATTAAGTGGGAATAGGCTTTCCACATCTGCAGTTCCATTATCATCAACTATGCTTTGTGCAATAAGCCTCTGACCTACGTATCTGAAAATCTCTACCAGCTTCTCCTGATCATCACCATACTTTTTGTAGATTCTATTTATTGGCTCCTCTAATCCGTAGTAAACCTTTCTGAAATCTCCCTGAGATACCACCTCTTCAAAGGAATTAAGGTAATGGCTGATTGAGCCCTCCTTATCTCTCTTGTAGTTGGTAAGCAGCTCAGACAGGGCTGACATTGATAAAGGCTTAAGCAAATATTCCTTTATCTGAAGCTTTACTGCTTCCTTTGCCAGATTGAAATTCTTGTAGGCACTAAGCAGATAGATTGTAGTCTCTTTATCCTTTTCACGGATAAGCTTTGCCACATCAAGACCTGTTAAGCCTGGCATCAATATATCCATAAAAATAATATCCGGATGAGTCTTTTCATAAACCTTGACTGCCTCGGTTCCTGTAGCTGCCTCGCCACAGACCTCGAAGCCATCCATTTTGTTTATCATGACGTTTAATGCTCTTCGCATTATCGAATCATCATCCACGATTAGAATCTGGTACATCAGTAATTACCCCTTCATCAAAATATCTTGGATATCTAATGCAAACTCTTCTGCCCTCGTTCTCCACTACCTCAGTAACTACATCATATTCCTTGCCAAAAAGTAGTCTCATACGCTTGCTGGCTGTTTCAATACTCTGCAAGATACCATCACTATAAATACCATTATCAAAATGTCCATAAAACTTTTCCAGCTGCTCATTGTTAAGGCCTGGGCCGTCGTCATCAATGTAGATAACAACCTCATCGTCCATATACTGGACTGAAACCTTAACTGTGCCGCCGTTTTCCTTCAAAGCCACTCCATGCTCCACCGCCTGATGTACGAAGGCTTGTAAAGTGTTGGATGGGATTCTCTGAAGTCTAAGCTTTTCTGGAACCTCAATTGTATAATTTAATCTGTCCTCGTAACGCAGCTTTTGAATCGTGAGATAACGCTCAACATTATCCAGCTCTTCCATCAATGACCAGAAATTATTCTTCACGTTCATCAATGATTTAATGTACTCAATACAAACAATGAGTGCTGCATTGGTTTCGGTTGCATTTTCGATTATTGAAAGATTTGCAATGGATGTGAGAGTGTTTAAAACAAAGCGGGAGTTATTATTGTTCTCCATGCTTGCCAACTGCATCTCACGCTGACGCTTTTGATAACGAAGACTTTGAATCTCTCTTTCTAGAGCTTCTATCTTTCCCCTGTCTGACTTTGGCCCCTCCAGCTTTGACAATTCATACTCAGTCATCTGATTGATTATCATCGCTGCCAAATCAGCTACATTGCAAAATTGCTCGTAGGAAAGAGCAGTAGCTTTTTTTCTAAGATTAAGATCGATTCCGCTGGATTCTAAAAGCTCTGGTTGTCCAAGAATATTTTCCAATCGAACTATGCTGTCAGGTGCATCCTCGCACCATACCTGACCACCAATAAATCCACCAAGATAATGTCCCCTCACTATCAGTGGAATTGCGATTTCCAAAAGCCCGCATGGACAAAAGTAAATGCTTGGCTTTTTGGTAATGGTAGCCTGTACAGCACCGTACGCATCTGACGACCAGCACCCCTGCTCGGTCAATTTGTTCTCACGAACGCAGTGACAAAACTCCGTAAAATAAGTGGACTCTGTAACTGGTTGCCCCTTGAAATCAACCGTCACAAATGCCAGTCCCGTCACCTTGGAAATTCGTTCCTGGATTGCCTCAAGCTTCTCCTTTCCGAAAAGATGGACGATGTCAAAATTCTTGAGACTGATTTCAACATCACTGATGTCCTCAGTCTCAGGATTTTGAGCCCCCTGCATATTCAATTTGTTCATTACACCTTCCCCCTAACCAATACTAGTATATTGATTATAGCATTCTGAACAAATTTCTTTCAATGTGGAGTTTCCATTTTCATCGTATTGAAAAGCCATTAGTCAGCATACATTTCCTTCGCCTTGTAAAGTGCCTTGCTGTAAGAACTCCCTCTCCTGTAGCGTTTGCGACTGTAAGTGCAAAGCTGCTATTTGGAATAAGTAATCCCACTCCTGCAATGCCTGGACCATTCTTTACAAAAATTGCCGTCTGGAGTTTCCTTGCCGCCTCGTTTAGTCTTTGAATTGAAGTTGAATGAAGCACTGCTGCATACTTATATCTCTGTTCGATATCAAGCATCATCTGCAGGCCTGTTTCATAATCAGCTGCGTAAACAAGTGGTAAAACTGGTACCCTCATTTCATTTATTACAAATGGATGCTGAGGAATTGTTTCAACCACTATAAGTTTTACTCCTGCCTGATGAGGAATCTCTGCCCCATCTAGAATTTCATCAGCTGACCTTCCAATCCATTTTCTTCGAGGCTTCAAATCCTCTCTTAAGAGGAGTCCGGAAAGCCTAAGCATTTGCTCCTGGTCCCTAATCACTACAGCATTATTTTTTACGAATCCAGCTTCCAGCTCATGAACAATTTTATCAACTGCTATGACTGTCTTTTCTGCTGCGTGAATAAGATTATTATCGAAGGATGCACTACTAACAATATCAAAGGCTGCTTTATCGATATCTGCGGTTTCATCTACAAGGACGACTGAATTGGATCCCCCCTCTCCAATCACCTTTTTACCACAGGCCATGGCCCCCTTTGTGGCAGCCTCACCTGCGCTGCAAACTATCATGTCAATATCCGGATGATGCATAACCTCCTGTATCATACTGATGTTACTCTCATCCAAGGATACAACCAGATTGTCTATTCCACAGACCTCGGTAATTGCATTGCTAATCAGGCTCGTTACAAAATTTGACGTCTTTACGGCTCTTGGGCTTGGACAAATGAAAACCGAATTACCTGCTGCTAAAAGTCCAATCACATGACTGATAACTGATGCTGCAGGGCTTGTAACAGGTTCCACTGTACATACCACTCCAAAGGCACTCAGCTCATATAATATCATTCCCCTGTCACCGGTTTTAACCTCTGTGATAAGGTCCTCCAGTCCTGGGGTCTTATTGATAGCTGCCTGAAGCTTTTGCTTCTTGTCGTGAAGGTTGCCCATGCCGGTTTCCTCTACAGCCAATGTTGCAATCAAATCAATGTTTTGGTTAAGGGATTTTCTGATGGCATCGATGATTTCTTCTCTATCCTCAAGGGATAAATTGGAGTATCTCTCATAGGCCATCCTCACCGAATAAATCGCATTATTGACTGATGAAAAAATTCCAACTTCCATATTCTCACCTTTATGCCCCTGATGTATCAATGCTATCGATTATTCCGATAACAGCCATATCGATGGTTTTGTTACGCTTGTTTTCCTCTACTCGAGTAGAAGAGCCTGTGGCACAGAGCACAAACTCGCCTATGCCACAGCCTACATAATCAACCGCAACTCTCTCCGGTTCGATATAGTTCCCCTCGGCATCCACTCTTCGAACAATCATCAGCTTAGTGCCTTCTAGCGATTCATCTTTTCTGGTTGCTACCACATTTCCGATTACTTTTGCTAAAATCATTCGCTACTTAGTTCCTTTCTTCTTGGATGTCTTTGTCGTTGTTTTCTTAGGGGTCTGAGTTTTTGTTTCTTTTTTAGGTTCAGGTTTAGGCTCAGGTTTTGGTTCAGCCTTTACCTCTGCCTTTACCTCAGGTTTTGGTTCTGGCTTTACTTCTTCCTTTACCTCTTTTTTAACCTCTTCCTTGTATGTTTTGTTGTAGCCATTTGCACGTTGATACGGAACCTTCGGATTACAAAACACCGCTGCCATGCCATCTGCAGGTCTCGCGATGACAGATGCACTCACGAAATTTCCATATTTAATTCCAGCTGCTTTCGCTGCATCCACCGCTGCTTTAACAGCGCCAACATCACCAACAATCTTTATTGTCATGTAACCGCCACCTCGTGTATTCTCCATTTCTAGGAGCTTTACATTGGCAGCCTTTACCATTACATCCGCTACTTCAATGGCTGTTGAGATGCCTACTGTCTCCACAAGGCCTAATGCCTCTTGCATATTTTCACCTCTTTTCCGTATCCGAATCTAATTGAATTTCGATTCCAAATTCCAAAAGTGTCCGGATATAACTCAGTATTTTTTGCCGATAGCCTTCAGGCTCGAAGCCGGTGAATTTTGATAATCCCCCCTTCGAGACCTTCACGCTAACACCTTCCTCAAAGGCTTTTTGAATAAGCATAACCTCATATGTATCCGGAATACACAAGGCGCATTTAGACAAAATATCTCGTGGCATAACTGGGAAGATGATGCTTTCGTAATCCAGAGGGCTGTCGAGAGCCTCCTGAGGAGTTATCACTCTGTCAGCCGTCTGGCAAATTACTTTTCCGATTTTTTCAACCTCCAGTTTTTCTGGTGTCACCACCACTGTAGTACTCACATTTTTGTTTTCCTTCAGTGATTTAAGAACGGTTGAAAATCGATCAGTATCATACCCAGATAAGACCACCAAAACATTTTTCTTCGGTGCTTCAACAGTCAGCTCTAAAGTAAGCTCCATGACCCGCTCTACCAGTTTTCTCAACTGTATTTCAGTCAACTCCATGCGCCACCTCTAGTCTATGCAAGTGCCTTTGGGATAATCTTCTCTGTATCCATGTGTGGACGTGGAATAACGTGGATAGAAACAACCTCACCAACAGCTCTAGCTGCTGCTGCGCCTGCGTCTGTAGCTGCCTTAACAGCTCCAACATCGCCACGTACCATAACTGTTACAAGACCAGATCCGATTTTCTCATAGCCAACAAGTGAAACATTTGCTGCCTTTACCATTGCATCAGCTGCTTCGATTGCGCCTACTAAACCTCTTGTCTCAACCATTCCTAATGCATCTGCATTCATAGAAATACCTCCTTGAAAAAATTAAAAGTTAATAGATATTAAATGTATGGCTCTGTAGTAGACTTTGGTTCGTCACCAAGAGAGCCAAGGAGCTTCTTACCAACCTCGATTGCAGCACGTACTGCCTGACGAACTGCACCAGAGTCACCTGTAAATGTAAGAATAACCTCGTTTGAGAAGCTTGTTCCACCATTGCCTGGTGAAGAGTAGCCGATAACCTCTACATTAGCTGCCTTAACAGCTGTATCTGCAAGAACTGTACCGATAGCAGCAGGTCCTGCGCAGGTCATGCCCCAAGCTTTTCCAAGAGTTGCGCCCATTGCCTTCTCAAGACAATAGCTAGCTCTTGCTGTGTACTGGAACTCAAGGTGTCCAGCTTCATTTCCGTATACATCTCCGAAATACTTTGGAAGAACATTGAGTGCGATTTCAACAGCTCTTCTTGCATCAGAAACATCCTCTGCTCCGATAAGAATTAATGAACCGTGTCCAGCGCCACCCTTTGTATCTCTAGGAAGCTCAACAGAAATAACTTCTGTATTTGTAGCCTTTACAGCTTCATCAACAGCCATAATCTGTGGACCTGCTCCAGTACGTCCACCAATAATTCCGATTGAACGGAATTTACCAAGTTTCATAACATCTGAAAGCATTGGATCAACGCTTGCAATTACGAGACCGATTGTATCTCCGATTGCAGTTCCAACAAATTCTGTCAGACCTACACCGTCGCAAGCACAGTCACAAGTCGGAGTTGTAGATGACGCGCTGGCACTCTTGCTAGCTGCCAATTCATCAGAGACTTGCTTCATCACTTTCTCGATTAAATCCTGATTCATTTTTTCCCTCCATTCTTTTCATTTATAACTAATGAATAGTCATATTTTTTCATCAACCAACCTTGCATGGAATACCGGTTCGTTCAACCTGTTCTCTAAGGACGTTGATATCGTCCCTATTCATCATTTGCAGTCCGTGAAGCTTATAATCACGTCCCAGCATCTTATATTTGTTTTCTCCCATGGAATGATATGGCAAAAGATTTATTCCCATCAGATTCTGCTGATTAAGAGTCTTTGCAAACTCGGCAATCTTCAGGATATCCTCTTTTTTTTCATTTACCCCAGGTATTACAGGTACACGAACCATAATGTTTGTGATTTCAGAAATAAGCTTTACATTCTTTAGAATCTTCTCATTTGGCACACCTGTGAATTCCTCATGGGTTTTGGAATCCATCGATTTCACATCTGTAAGAGATAAATCTACATGAGGTAAAACCTTTTTGATAATCTCTTCATCTGCAAACCCAGTTGTTTCAATGGCTGTATTCCAGCCCTGGGCGTGTGCCGCTTTCAAAAGCTCCAAGGTAAACTCATGCTGAACTAAAGGCTCGCCTCCTGATATGGTAAGGCCACCACCTGATCTTCTATATTGGCTTCCATCCTTTTTCAGCTCCCTGATAACCTCTTCCACGGTCATCTTTTTGCCCTTCATTACAAGGGCACCAGCTGGACAGGCGATTGAGCATTCTCCGCAACCTATACATTTTGTTCTGTCAATCAGCCCCTTATTGTTTGGACTGATTGCCCCCTGCTTGCACACAGTTTTGCATATTCCACAGTGAATGCATTCCAAATCATTGAACATCACAACTGGTCTCAAAAGCTGCGATTCAGGATTTGCACACCACTGACATCTCAGTGGACATCCATTCAAGAAAACTATGGTTCTTATTCCCGGGCCATCGTTTACAGAAAAGCGCTGGATATCAAACACCAGCCCTTCCTGGGCGTAATTAACTGGCTCCATAACAATTTCTCCTATCTGCAGATATTAATGGCCACAGCCACAGCCTCCACTGAAGTTGTGCTCAGTACGCTCGATAATGTTGTCCTGTACTTCCTTTGCAAGAGTTACGAAGTGAGCACTGTAACCTGCAACACGTACTACAAGATCCTTATGGAGCTCTGGATGCTGCTGTGCATCAATAAGAGTCTGCCTATCAATTACGTTGAACTGTACATGCATGCCCTTGTGATCGAAGTAGCTTCGAACAACTGCTGCAAAGTTCTGTAAGCCCTCATCACCTGCAACTGCTGATGGTGTGAACTTCTGATTGTAAAGAGTACCATTTGAGAAATACTCATGATCAAGCTTAGCAACAGAGTTTGTAGCTGCGGTAGGGCCGCTTGTATCTTTACCTGCTCTTGGTGAAACACCGTCTGCAAGAGGAGTTGTTGCAAGACGTCCATCAGGAAGAGCTGCTACATCCTTACCGAAGAGAACGTTAGCAGATACTGGGTAGCAACCTGCCTGGAACTGTCCTCCACGAGGATTTGTATATTTCTCAACCTCTGCACTGTAGATACGTGCAACTCTTGCTGAAACATAATCTGTCTCATCAATATCGTTTCCGTACCACTCTGTCTTCTCCATGAGACGCTTGATTGCAAAGTAATCAACGTTTCCTGAAGGAGCTGCGCATGAGCCAAGATTTCTGTTAACTTCATTTGTTACTGATGCAAGATCTACAGAACCGTTGCTTGAGAGAATTCTCTTAACGATTTCGTATACCTTCTGCTCATCAGACTGACCACAGCTTGATGTGTTAAATGTAGCTGCTGGAGTAACTCCGCCTGCTGCACGAGCTGCATCAAATGCCTTCTCTGCCTGAGTTGAGCTGTCAACTGGATAACCAAAGTTGTGATCAAGAGCTTCCTTAAGCTGAGCAACTGTGATTTCCTTGTTTTCAAATACATGCTTCTGCATTGCGTATGCTGAATCACCAACATCAACAACACCGAATGCCTGAGGGCCTGTGAAGTTATAGATTGCTCCACCTTCCTCAACAGTCATACCTCTTCCAATACAATCATCAACAAGTGCTGAAAGGAATGGTAACTGGTCTCTTTCCATATGAGCCAAATCAACTGCATTATCAGCTTCAACGAGATGATATACGAAGTATTCCATCTGCTTCTTGAATGCTGTGAAGAAGTCTTCGATGCTTGTCCAATCCTTCATCTCACCTGTAACAGGTCCCAGCTGCTTTCCACCAACGCGACCGTTGTTCATGGTGATTTCCATAACCTTTGCTACGTTGAAGAATGCTGCATCATGCCATCCCTCTGTCTTGTGTGGGCACTGTGGCTCAACGCAACCGATGATACAGTAGTTTCTTGCATCCTCAAGCTTAACGCCACGGTTTACAAGTGCAGGAATGATAACCTCATCATTGTACATAGCAGGAACACCAAGTCCTAAGCGAGCAAGCTCACATGCTCTGTAAAGGAACTCATCAGGTGTATTTTCATGTACACGGATTGAGAATGAAGGTGCTGGAAGACGAACATGGGCACAAGCCTCCATACACATGTATGAGATGTCGTTTGTGATATCACGTCCACACTCGTCCTGACCACCAACTCCAAGGTTCTGGAAGATTGCATATCCTGCGAATGCCTGATCAGAAATAGCATCTCTTGTCTTATTTAAATCATTAAGTTTTACCCAGATACAATCGATAAGCTCCTGAGCAAAATCCTTAGTGATAGTCTTGTCATCTCTATAGAATGGATACATATATGTATCAAAACGTCCAGGAGAAATTGAGTGTCCGCTTGACTCAATCTGAAGCATTAACTGAACGAACCAGAATGACTGGCAAGCCTCATAGAAGTTTGTTGCGCCATACTCTGGAACTCTGTCACAGTTAGAAGCAATCTGAAGGAGCTCAGCTTTTCTTGTAGGATTCATTTCTACTGCAGCCATCTCACGAGCCTTGTCTGCATAACGATGTGCAAACTTAATAGCAGCTGTGTAAGTAATAATTACTGCGTTGTAGAACTGCTGCTTCTTCATGTAGCTTGGATCCATGCGGTCCATTTTCTCCATTGCAGCAACAACCTCTTCGATAACACCGCGGAAGCCCTTTGTGATTACCTTGCCGTAGTCAACGCAAACGTGACCAACGCCGCCGTAGTAGTAGTTACCAACTGTAAATACTCCGTTAGCCTGGCAATCCTTTGTCTCCTCAGACATGTAAGAAGTTGCAAGATCACTTACAGTTTTTCCTGGCCAATAAAGGAATGCATCATGAAGCTTTGCAGCAACATCCTTTGGAATCTTGAATGGGTCAGCCATTCGTGTCTCCATTGTGTCAAACTCAGCTTCAACCCAGTCGTAAGAATACTCTGGTGTGATTTGACATGAACGTGGATGAACTGTCAGTGAACCAACAATCAATTCGTCATCACGAATTGTAACTGGCAGCTGTGTGAATAATTTTTCAGCTACCTTTGCGCGACGCATTACATTAGACAGCCCCTCTGTCTCTTTGTAAGCTTCTGTCGCAAGCACTGCTCTTTCAGCTTCAACTTCTGGAAAAGCAGTTACGATGACATTTGCCAATCTCTTAATTCGATCGGTAGGTTGGCTAAAACCTTTTTCTATCATTTAATTACCCTCCTTAAAAATTTTGTCCTTCTTCTTCCCATGGCAGTCTGTCTCCCTCTTCCTTGAGGTACATGAAAATTTCAGCTATACCTTCTCCTTTAACTGAATCAACAAAAAATATTGTTTTGCAGCCTGCCAAACGTAACCATTGTTCTGCCAAATCTGGCCTTGCTCCTTCATCGTTTATCTTTGTGACTATCCCTATCACATCTCTGGTTGAGAGCGATACAATATTGGGACTGTAAACGGAATAGTCTTCTGTGGAGCTCATCATAAGTCCTACCACATCAGCCTCGTAGGCATATATGATGATGCCGTTGGCCAGTGTTCTGTTCTCACAATATTCTCCCGGCGTATCTATAATTACGTCGTAGTGATTAACGTATTGTGTCTTATGGTAGTAAATTCTCTTCCCCTTCAGAGCCTGCGTCAGGGTAGTTTTGCCAGTACCTGTTCGGCCCACTAGAATTATCTTCTTCATATCTGTTCCGGTTACGCCTTGGTGATTTCACAAACCGAAAATCCCATTTTCTGCTTTGTATACATGAGTACAGCTTCCCATGCCGTGGACACATCGGCGATTTTTCCTGTGACAATTAATGTTCCACTAAATCGGTCAATAAAACCTATATCGATTTTTGCACGCTTCATAGCAATGTCCGCTGCTATGATTGCAGTTTCACTTGGAGTAATGGTCATTACACCGATGGCTGCTTTGTTGTAATCTACCGTTGGGTCCAACCCAAGTTTCTGATAAATCAGTGGGTTAGGACTTGAGATTACATGCGCCATTGTGATCTGCTTTCCTGGTACAGTTTCCTGTATAATTCGTGCTAAATCAGTTCCGCCGAACTGTCCGAAATCCATACACTTTCCTCCTTTCCCCCAAAATTTTCCTTGGTTTGTTTATTAAGATTAACAAATTTCACTTTTCACTCGACAGAGTTTTTTCAGACATCTTTGGGTAAAATTCACACTTTGGACACAAGTTTGTTTTTTACCTTTTTATGTCTGAAAAGAATCTTTTTAAGTTGAGGATTTTCGTATATTTTTATAAATACCTATAGACACATTAGGTTTGATATGAGGGGGATTGTTATGCGGGAAACAATGACTATAGATGGAAATGAGGCCGCTGCTCTAGTAGCCTACCAGTTCACTGAGGCGGCTTTTATATATCCAATTACTCCTTCTACCTCTATGGCTGAGAAGGTGGAGAAATGGTCTTCTGAAAATAAAACAAATCTCTTAGATGAAAAGGTAGAGGTTTGCCAGATGCAGTCTGAGGCCGGAGTGGCTGGTGCCATGCACGGCGCGCTTGCCTGTGGCGCACTTGCCTCTACCTTCACCTCTTCTCAGGGGCTTCTTTTGATGCTGCCAAATATGTATAAGATTGCAGCTGAGCGTCTCCCTGGTGTTTTCTATGTTGCATCCCGCACTGTAGCAACTCATGCCCTTTCTATCTTTGGGGATCATTCTGATATTTATGCCATGAGACAAACTGGCGCTGCCATCCTTTGCGCTTCAAGCGTTCAGGAGGTTATGGACCTTGCGCCTGTGGCTCATGCTTCGGCTTTGGCAGGACGTCTTCCTGTCATTTTTTTCTTTGATGGTTTTAGAACATCCCATGAAACTCAGAAAATTGAATGCTGGTCAAAAGAGGCTTTAAAGGACTTTTTTGATTCAGTCGCACTCAAGGATTTCAGAGATAATTCATTGCATCCAGACCATGATGTAATAATGGGAAGCGCGCAAAATCCTGATGTGTTTTTCCAGACAAGAGAGGCCAGCAATCTTTCTTATATGCTTATGCCTGAAACCGTGAAAGCAAAAATGAATATCGTAAATACGAAGTTAGGCACAAGCTATGCGCCTTTTAATTATTATGGCGCTAAGGATGCAGAGCACGTGGTTGTTGCAATGGGTTCTGTCTGCGAAACTCTCTGCTCTGTTGTTGATTATATGAATAGACAGGGTTCCAAGGTTGGTGTGTGCAAGGTCAGATTGTACAGACCATTTTCAGGTTTGGATTTTATAGATTGTCTGCCAGACACCGTAAGGCAGATTAGTGTGTTGGACAGAACCAAGGAGCCTGGCGGTGCAGGTGAGCCTTTGTATCTGGATGTGCTCAGTGCCCTCAATAATTCAAGGTTCGCCGGTGTTGCTGTGTTCCATGGTCGATATGGATTAGCTTCTAAGGATACTACTCCTGAGCAGCTTATTGCTGTTTTTGAAAATAGAATTAAGAAAGAATTTACTATTGGGATAAAGGATGATGTAACTCTTCTGTCACTTGATTCAATTGAAGTTAATGATAACGTAGATTTTTCCGGTTCTAATATATGCTGTAAATTCTGGGGCCGTGGTGGTGATGGCACCATAAGTGGCTGCAAGAATATTGCGAGAATTATCGGTGATAATACAGAGCTTTATCCACAGCTTTACTCTGAATATGACTCCAGAAAAACTGGTGGACTGACTATTTCCCACCTTCGTATTGGTACAAAGCCTATCCGTGCACCTTATTTAGTTCGTCAAACTCATTTTGCCGTTTGTATGCATTTTGAAGATTTGAAAAACCAGCCTGCTATCGTTTCTGAATTAGCTGTCGGTGGAAAGCTTTTGGTTAATTGTGATTATTCTGCTGATGAATTAACTACCAGACTACCACTTGAAATATGCAAAGCTTTAGTCGATAAAAAAATATTCGTATATACGATAGATGCAGATGGGCTTAGCAAAAAAATAGGGCTTGGCCCTCATATCAATATCATGTGCATTGCCGCCTTTATGCATTTGGCGCAGATAATGCCTGCTGATGATTTTAGTATGCTTCTTGCCAATCAGACTAGTATAAGTTATGGCGATAATAACTCTGTTTTGAATAAAAATCTAAAAGCTATTGAATTAGGTTGTAGCTCAATAGTAAAGATGGATTTCAATCTTAATAATAAATGGAACGATAATTCTTTCAATAATCAGGATAAGGCAGAACCGCCTGTTTCCGCATACTTAAATTCCGCAAATGGCAAAAGTCAAAGGGGCTGTTCTGCTTTAGTAAAACCAGGACTGGCAAAGTATGTTCCAGTATGGACCCCTAATCAGTGCATTCAATGTAATCACTGTTCTTTCGTGTGCCCTCATGCCGCCATCAGACCATTCGCACTTTCTAAAGAGGAGTGCTCGGATGCACCTGATGGACTGAAATATGCAGCTTTAAATGGATTAGAAAAATACAACTTTTCGATAAATGTTTCAGTTATGGACTGTACTGGCTGTGCCAGTTGTCTAAGTGTGTGCCCAAACCATGGTCATGCACTTACACTAAAGCCATTGGCGCAGGCTAAAGAAAACCAAATGGCATTTGATTATTGTGCTTCGTTACCTCCAAAAACAGATATTTCAAAAAAATTTCGCGTGCATTCTGTTAAGGGAAGTCAATTTCAAAAGCCATTACTTGAGTTTTCCGGAGCCTGCGGTGGCTGCGGTGAAACACCTTATGCAAAGCTACTCACCCAACTCTTTGGTGAGCGAATGTATATTGCAAACGCTACAGGCTGCTCCTCAATTTGGGGCAACTCAGCACCATATCCAGCCTATGCTTCTGCCTACTCTGGCAAAGGGCCTGCCTGGTCTAATTCTTTATTTGAAGACGCGGCAGAGTTTGGATTTGGCATGCTAAAGGCTGATGAAATACTAACTAAGACTTTCAAGACCGAAAAAAAATCCCACTGGATTTTCGGAGGAGATGGTTGGGCATATGATATTGGATATGGCGGTTTAGAGCACGTGCTTTCCAAGGGTGTAGATATCAATGTTTTGGTCTTTGACACTGAAGTTTACTCAAATACTGGCGGGCAACTCTCTGGCGCAACTCCAACTGGAGCCAAGGTAAAATTTGCTACCTCTGGGAAAAAATCGTCTAAGATAAATTTGACCGAGCGTTTCATCTCACATGGTGATGTGTATGTGGCTTCCGTGGCCATGGGCGCAGATATGAACCAGTGTATAAAAGCTATGATGGAGGCTGAGAGCTATCCTGGTCCATCTATTATCTTTGCGTACTGCCCTTGCATTGCCCATGGAATCAAATCCACTATGGCTCATTCTCAGGATGAGCAGGCCCTGGCTGTTGCCACTGGTCACTGGAAGCTTTTCCGCTATGATCCTAGATTGGCCGCTAAAGGAATGGAGCCATTCCAATTGGATTCATCTATGCCTAACAAAGATTATTCCGTATTTACGAATAACGAGAAAAGATTTCTATAAAATTAATTTTCTAGAAAGGATTATGCAATGAAAAAAGTATTGATGCTTCTTGGAGACTATGCAGAAGATTATGAAGTAATGATACCTTATCAGATATTGAAGTTTGCCTGTATAGAAGTAGATTGTGTTGCACCTGACAAACAAGCTGGTGAAAAAATCAAAACTGCCATCCATGACTTCCTAGGTGATGCAACATATCGTGAGACTGAGGGGCATCAGTTTGAGCTTAATAAAGATTTTGCTACTCTTAATCTTTCAGAATATGATGGCTTGTACATCACTGGTGGAAGGGCGCCGGAGTACTTGCGCCTTGATTCAAGAGTAATTAATCTCGTGAGCTATTTTGTTAAAGCATGTAAGCCTGTGGCCGCCATCTGCCACGGTATACAAATACTTACGGCCGCAGACTTGGTCCGCGGCCGTAACCTCACTTGTTATCCAGCTGTTGCTCCGGAAGTTACCATGGCCGGTGGCCACTACATTGAACTTCCTGCCGACCAGGCATTTACCGACGGCAATCTTGTCACCGCTCCCGCCTGGCCTGGAGTGTATGCATTAATGCAGCAATTTGTATCACTATTGCTGACATAAATATTTTATAACTTTAACTTACAAGCCGGTCATCTACCGGCTTTTTTTACTTTACAATAATCTCATATCCAGCTTCGAACTTTTCGCCTGCTGCAAGGCTGTTTCCATACTCACGCTCCTCAAGCTTTTGGTTGAAGCCAACTCTATCACAGCGTCCACACCAAGGCTCAATGCAAACAAATGGTGCATGCTTACCAACTGGTGACCATACTCCAAAGAGTGGTGTTGGGCATGTAACTGTAAGAACATCCTTGCCCTCAGAATCAACAAGTGTAACAGCATCTGACTGCTCGTCCTCAAAAATAAGCGCATCCTGGCTGAAAAGCTCATCAGACATTTTAAGAATTCCATTATTAAGTGGATGATGCTCCTGCTTTGTTGAGAGGCATCCGCTACCATCATTTGCGATGATATTAGCCTTTACACAAGCATTTGCTTCACCATTCTTTTCAAATCTAAGTGTGTATGTATCAAGGTCACAATTAAATGCTGGATGTCCTCCAATTGAGAAATACATTGTCTCAACATTGGTGTTCTTTACTGTCCACTTAACAGCTACCTTTCCACCATCAAGCTTATAACCAATTTCAAGGATAAATGCAAATGGGTACTTCTCATGAGTAGCCTCATTATCTTTAAGCTCAAAGGTCAGCTCGTCCTCTGTCTTGCTAACCAATTCGAAATCCATATCGCGGGCAAATCCGTGCTGTCCCATCTCATAAGTTTTTCCAGCATAAACTGATTTCTTTTCAAAATAGTTTCCTACAAGTGGGAAAAGAACAGGCGATGTTCTTCCCCAGAATGCACTGTCTGCCTGCCACATAAGCTCTGCACCATCAGCCTTTCTGATAAGGGAACGAATCTCTGCCCCGTGCTCCTCCACTGTCAATTTTATCTTGTCATTTTCTATAATATGCACTGCCATAACTTTCTCTCCTATCCTTTTGATAGAATTATCATATCATATTTATCTTGGAAAGTTCTGACATAATTTATACTTAACTTTCACGAAGCCAAACAAGCATTTCATTTTCACCACGATTAGCCCATGCATAGTATGGAATGAATTTAAGAGATGCTGGTTCGGTTTTTGGTTTTACATTTAAATATAATCCCTCAGTCTCAGCTTCTTCTGATGCTTTAGTTCGTCTGCCCTCTGCGGTTATCACGCCCACTCCACCAAGCAAATTATCTTCGTATGCATATTTTAATTCTGCAGTCTCTGGCAAGCTTATAGTATTCAAATCGATACCATTATCCGCCCCCTCAAGGCAATAGATAAATGGACCTTTCGATATAGCCACCTTACCAACATCCTCTGAGACTAATGGGCTGGCATAGTTTCTTCTGATAGGAATTTCAAATGTTAATCCTGCACTGCACTCACAGCTTGGCTCTACTGTAAAGTACTGATACCCAGACTCCACATCACCTATCTCCATATTTCCTATCGCACCTACCAATGTATTATCGGCCCATCCAGGAAGTCTTATTCCAATTCGTATATGCGAATCAGTATCATTCTTTACAATAACCCTCGCTTCATTATCCCACGGAAATCTTGTCTCCTGCTTTATCTTTACTCTTCCATTTGGTAATTCTATAGTTGAGTCCGAATCCATATACAGATTCACAAGTATAGTATTTTCAGATACCGTATATACGTAATCATCTAATGATGTAAGAAGCCTAGCCAGATTCGGTGGACAGCATGCGCATCCAAGCCATGATGGTCGAACTGGTTTAACGTGACTTTTTGTAGGATCAAGCTTCGACTTTAGCGGATTCACTTCAAGTGGATTTACATAAAAGAAATGCTTTCCATCCAGAGCCATTCCTGCAAGTGCACAGTTATATAATGCGCGTTCCATCACCTCAGCATACTCTGCCTTAGGCTCTATTCTAAGCATCTGTCTTGCAAAGAATATCAGTCCCACTGCTGCACAAGTCTCGCAATACATAGTATCGTTTGGAAGGTCATAGTCCAAAGTGAAGGACTCTCCATTTACTGTAGAGCCAATGCCACCTGTGATATACATACGCTTTCTTGTTATGTTGTTCCAAAGACGCTTACATGCCTCATATACTTCCTTATCACCTGTTGTGGCAGCCAAATCAGCAAGTGCTGTACATAAATAAACCACTCTAACCGCATGTCCCTCAGCAGTATCCATCTCAAGCACTGGCTTATGATTTTGAAAATATGTATTAGGTGCCTTTTCTATTCCAGACAATGCATTAGGTCCATCATATACAGCTGCCTGCTCCTTGAAAAAGTTTGGATGCTTACCACGCTCCATTAAGAAATATTTCGCTAGCTTAAGATAACGCTTTTCTCCAGTTGAATGATACAGACGAAGCAAACCTATTTCGATTTCTTCATGACCATCATAACCATGAATTTTGCCTTCATCTGGGCCAAAATTCTCATCAATGTTATCAGCAGCTTTCTTTGCAACTGCTAGAACCTTCTCATTTCCAGTAGCCTCAAAATATGCTACCGCTGCCTCAATAAAATGTCCCATACAATAGAGCTCATGGCTGCCTGCAAGACTCTTGTACCGATACTGCAAGCCAAGAATTGAAAAGTATGTATCTAGGTATCCATCTGGCTCCTGTGCCTCAGCAATTAAATCAATCACCTCATGGGCCTTTGCCTCAAGCTCTGGATCCATTTTCTCGCGAAGAGAATATGCTACCGCTTCAAGCCACTTGTACACATCACTATCCTGAAAAGTCCATCCATAATGTGTTCCCTTTGTTCGGCCTGCTGCAATCCTAAAGTTTTCCATCGCATGGCTTTTTTCACTTGGAATACCTTCATCATTAAGTCTCTCTTTTTCAATGGTAATACCTGCTGTGTCATTCAGCACATTCCACTGAAAAGGAATCATTTCTGTACGCACCAGCTGCCTATATCTTCCCCAAAAAGCTGATGTAATATTCACTTTACTAGACATTTTCTTCCCCCTTTTCCTTAGGTTCAATACCTTTAATATACAAATAGGGCTGGAGATGTCTTACTCCAGCCCCTGATAATATTATAGGTTTTTCTAAATTATTTTCAATAAGCCTTTACATATTATTCTGCATTCAGAATGAACATCCGAGATGTGAAATCTTTGCCTGACCTATACCATGGCTCGTTCCAGCCCAGCGTTCCAAGGCCTCGTTCCATCAGGAAATCACCGTACATCTTCTCATTGTCATTGATTGTGTAAACCGTATCTGGCTCCAATCCCTGAAGCTTTATATACTCCACTTCAGTGTTTTGTGTATTAAGGCCCTTGTACATTACAACTATCGCCTGCTTTTTATCTTCTGAGACGACCATCCAGCTTGCATAGTTTTTCTCGAATGGGGACTGAAGGCGATATAGGGTCCCATACTGGAAAAGACCTCGGTATTTCTTCATGAATACCACCTGATTTTTAACCTGCTCAAAGTCCTCTTCTGATACCTCGTTTAAATCAAGCTCATATCCGAAGGTTCCAAAATATGCAATATTTGCCCTGTCATTAATTGCCATCACTCGCCCTGTCTGTCCATTAGGTGAGGCAGATACATGAGATCCCATTGATACCAGTGGATAGCCATAGCTAGTACCATACTGAATCTTCACACGCTCGTGACCATCTGTATCGTCTGAGCACCATGCCTGAGGCGCATAATACAGCATGCCTGCATCAAATCTTCCTCCGCCACTTGCGCATGACTCAAAGAGGATATGAGGGAAGTCTTTTATCAATCTCTCGTACAGACTGTATACTCCAAGGATATATTTGTGATAAACCATTCCCTGATATTCAGGTGCCACGCCCTGGCTAAAGCACTCTGTGATTGAGCGGTTCATGTCCCACTTGATATAGCTGATATTTGCTGTGGAAATAATATCGTAAAGATGATAATAAACATTGTCCACAACCTCTGGCTTTGAGAAATCTAAGACCATCTGATGACGTCCGAGAGTACGTCTTCTATCTGGGACAGCAAGTACCCAATCAGGATGTGCTCTGTAAAGATCTGAATCCGGATTCACCATCTCAGGTTCAATCCAGAGACCAAAATCCATTCCCAAATCATTTATCTTTTTAGCAAGACCTGTAATTCCATCAGGCAACTTATCCGTGTTTGCAAACCAATCTCCAAGCCCAGCACGGTCGTCATTACGCTTTCCAAACCAGCCATCATCAAGGACAAATAATTCGATGCCAGCCTCTTTTCCCTTCTTTGCTATATTAATGATTTTCCCCTCATCGAAGTTCATCTCTGTAGCTTCCCAATTATTTAGAAGGATTGGTCTTGGTTTGTTCTTATATGGTGAGCGAACAAGGTTATTGTTCATGAACTTGTGTATGTTCTGGCTAAGGTCGTTCAAGCCTTCCTTAGTGTAGGAAATAATAACCTCTGGTGTATCAAACACCTCGCCTTTATCAAGAGGCCATACAAACCAATTGGGGTTTATCCCCATGGTAAAACGAAGCTTATCGAAGTTATCCACCTCTGCCTTGGCAATAAAGTTGCCACTGTAGACAAGATGTATTCCTATTGCCTCGCCCTGGAATTCATCTGTATTCCTGCGCTTCATAATCACAAATGGATTGAAGTTTGCACTTGAGTGACCACGCATACTCTCGATAGAGATAATTCCCTTTTCAATTGAACGCACATGTGGATAACGCTCTCGTCCCCAGGCTCCTTCAAACTGCATCAAGTCATACTCATGGTCTGGCAAATCGATACAGCAACTAAGGGCTTTTGTTAGCTTCACTTCCTCGTTGCCAACATTTTTAAAGCTTACGTGACGAGTAATGATTGAATAATCCTCAAAGATTGTGTAGTAAAGGGTCACCTCAACCTTTGCCACCTCATCAACGCATCTTATCTCCAGTGTTGTAGCTTCTGAATCCGTATTTACGTAGCTGGCAGGAAGACCTGGAATAGGCTTCTTTCCCTCATAGACAACGTGTGATTTGTAAACAAGATTTGTAACTCTCGAGCCATTAGCTTGGCGAATCTCGTAGGCAGAGCCACGCATGTCCCCATTACCAAACGCAGGATACTCCAAACACGCCAGCTCTTTGGTATAACTCTCATCATATTCAGCAGGATTACAATATGGTCTGCCTGCCAAGGTCTGATATCCTAGAATAATCTGATTTTCGTTTATACGTTTTCCAAAATATATTTGACCGATTTCACCATCGCGGCACTCGCCAATTAAATAACTAATCTTTGAATTAAACAGATGGAACTGCTTTTCCTTTTCAAATATCTTGACTCCCATTGCTGCCTCCATTAGTTTTCAAGTAAATGTTGAGTCATATTATAAATGAAAAATCTTCATGCGCTCTTGCTTTTATTGTCTAAATATATGTCAAAATGTGACTTACTTTAATACTTCTATAAGTTCTTGTAGCTTAGCCTCACTCTCAGTATTGAGAGTAGACTTAATGCTAACCACTGGCTCCATAAACTCCAGATTCTTCATCGGCTCAAGAATTGCTTTCATCTTTCCTGCTGCCTGAGGCGCCCAAGTTCCATTTTCTACAAATGCAACCTTACGATTCTGATAAGCCTTTGCAGTCAGATGATGAAGGAAATCATCCATAGGCGGGAACAATCCTCCATCATAAGTACATGCGCAGCAAACCATCTTATCAAAGCGGAAAGCCTGAGCTACAGCCTCTGATACTGGCTCTCTGGTCAAGTCGATAAACGTAGTATTTACATCTGCATCCTTCAAATGCTCCCAAATCTTAAGCGCTGCATTCTTTGTATTTCCGTGAATAGAAGCGCATGCCACAAGTACCCCTTCCACCTCTGGCTTATAGGTGCTCCATGTATTATACAAATCGATATAGTATTCCAAATTCTCTGTAAGTACTGGGCCATGAAGTGGAGCAATTTCCTTGATATCAAGCGCTGCTGCTTTTTTCAACAAGCCCTGTACCTGAACTCCATACTTACCCACAATATTCAAATAATATCTACGAGCTTCATCTATCCATGTCTCATCCACATCAAGGGTTCCAAACTTTCCAAATGCATCTGCTGAGAAAAGCACCTTCTCTGTGGACTCGTAAGTAACCATAACCTCTGGCCAATGAACCATCGGAGCCATATAGAATGAAAGTGTATGCTTACCAAGCTCCAAGCTTTCACCTTCAGCAACTACATGCTTTCTATTCTCAAAAAGGGGAGCCTCCATAAACTGTCCAAGCATGGCGAAGGTCTTTGCATTTCCCACAACAGCAGTCTCTGGATATTTTTCCAGAAAAGCTTTTATTGAACCTGAGTGATCTGGTTCCATATGCTGTACCACAAGATAATCTGGCTTACGGCCTCCTAGCGCTCCCTCCAGATTTGCAAGCCATTCATCTGTAACTCTTGGGTCCACAGAATCCATAATTGCCACCTTGTCATCCAAAATCACATACGAATTGTATGAAACGCCATTTGGGACTTCATACTGGCTCTCAAATAAATCTAAATCTTTGTCGTCACAACCTATGTATTTAATTGCCTCTGTCATTCTCCTACCCTCCTATTATCAAGTCCGCTGGTTACGGCCACAAGCCTTATCGAAGGCTTGATGCCTACCAGCTCACTTAAATACTAGATATGCTACAAAATATTTGTACACTACGATTATATTAGCAAATGTTACGGCGTAAAAAAAGACCCTTGGCGTAGCCAAAGGTCTTGATTTGCGCGATATGTAGATTATTTAGAGAGACGCTGTACGATTGTATCAAGTGTCTCGCGAGGCACTGTGCCATCACGATAAAGCTGATTAATCGTGCTGTCGCTTCCAAGAAGAGCTGTAACGTCGAGCCATGTGCCCTTCTGAAACTCTTCATCAAAAACTGCAAATATCTTCCTGTTCTGTAACAACTTTGAAAGCGGGTATTCTCTATAATCCATAACTATCTCTCTTTAAAAAACTCTCCTGCCGAACAAGATTAAACGCGTGATAAGTACTCGCCTGTTCTTGTATCGATTTTGATTGTCTCGCCGTTCTCAACGAAAAGTGGAACGTATACAACAGCACCTGTCTCAACTGTAGCTGGCTTTGTAGCACCAGTAGCTGTATCGCCCTTGAAACCTGGCTCTGTATCTGTAATCTGAAGCTCTACGAACATAGGTGGCTCAACTGAGAAAATAGAACCGTTGTGTGAAAGCATCTTAACAACTTCGTTCTCCTTAACGAACTTAAGAGCATCACCAATCTGATCTGCTGTAAGAGCAACCTGATCGTATGTCTCAACATCCATGAAGTTGTAAAGCTCACCATCATTGTAAAGGTACTGCATATCCTTACGATCGATACGTGCTGCTGGGAACTTCTCTGTAGGACGGAAAGATGTTTCTGTAACACCGCCACCCTTGATATCCTTAAGCTTTGTACGAACGAAAGCTGCACCCTTACCTGGCTTTACGTGCTGGAACTCGATAACCTGATAAACCTTATTGTCCATCTCGATTGTCATACCGTTTCTGAAATCACCGGCTGTAATCATTATAAAATCCTCCTTAACAGGTGTGAAACATCTACCTTTCACACATTTAATACTAAAATCAACTGGCCCTAGGCCACACTCGTATACAGTATTTTACCTCACAATTGCAATCATTTCAAGACATTTATAATTTTAGACACTATGCTACCATTGTAGACAAGAGGTGAAACACATGGAAATAGAAAGAAAATTTTTAATAAAAGAATTACCAGATTTATCAAAATACAATTATGTTGATATCGAGCAGGGGTACCTTTCCACCCAGCCTGTCGTTAGAATCCGAAAAAAGAACGATGCCTACATCCTCACCTACAAGGGTGGAGGACTTATGGCCAGAGAAGAAATTGAAGCCGCCCTCACCAAGGAAGCCTATGAACACCTTCGTGAAAAAATCGACGGCTATCCAATTACAAAACGTCGCTATCTCATTCCTCTCGATAAATACACCATAGAACTTGATGTATTCGAAGGGCATATGGAAGGCCTGATTATGGCCGAAGTAGAATTTTCATCTATCGAAGAAGCAAACTCATTCGTTGCTCCAGATTGGTTTGGCCAGGACGTAACCGAAGACCCTCGCTATCATAACTCACGTATGATTTTCGGCAATCCGTTATCTTAACACTTATGAGTACCATAAAAAAAGAGCTCTTGTAGGTATCTAGCTCTTAGTGTTGCATAGTGAGACATGCAGTCGAACGGTGCAATACTAAGGCTTGAGACCGTAACAAGGGCTCTCCTCATTATTATTTGATTATCTGGTACTCATAAGTGCTAAAATCAGCCTTAAGAGTAATGGTGTCAGTTCCTTTACTCCATGTAAAGGTTACCACTGAACCTTCAGTATCGATGCTAAGCTTGCTGTCAAATCCAAAAGCTGGATGAGATTTTCTAAGCTGTAAAAGCTCGATTTGTTTCTTTACAACTTCCTTCTGGAGCTGTGATTCAATTTGCTCCATAGAAAGGTTTGTTCTGTTGATTTCTTTGTGGCCGCCTGCACCTGCTCTTGCAACTGCTTCGTGGTCATTCTTTCCTGCAAACAAATCAAGGTACCATACCTGTGGCTTACCTGGCATGAACATCTGAATTGCTCTAGCGAAGAGCATCTTCTTATCATCCTCACCAAGTGCACTGTAATATGTGGCATTTACCTGATAGTACATGTTCTTTGCACCGTGAAGATCCTTTACAAATCCGCCACGTGCAACAAGTGTATCGATAAGTGACTGAATCTCTTCCTCTGGGATAAGTCCCTTAAGGTCGAGAAGTGGAATACCATCGTGGCAACCAAGCATGTTTACAACGCGAATATCATTGTCCACAAGCTCCTTAGCCCAATTTACAAGGATTGTAGGATCGTTCTTTTCAATTGCGTAGATGAGAAGTCCTGGAAGGAAGAAATCGTATGTCATGTAGCCCTTATTTGCCACAAGCTCATAAATCTTCTCTCCGTAGCTAGCGTGAATTTCAGGAAGGAGTGTAACCCCATTCTTGTCAGCTAACTCACGAACCTTCTGAAGCAAATCCCATGTTCCTGGGTCGTTCAAGAAGTTCTTCTCGCCTGGCTCCTTAGGAGCGTATGCAAATGCATCAAGACGAACAATCTTTGCACCATAAGATGATAGTGTCTTAAGAGTGTTCTCGTAGAATTCCCAAACCAATGGAGATTTGATGTTCAAATCCATCTGGCCTAAGTATCTGCGGCTGCTCTCAAGAAGTTCAACCACCTGTGCACGATATTTGTCATACTTACCAAGCTGCAAATCAGCCACTGCACAACCCTCAGAAATCTGAGAGTTAACGCACTGAGCTAATCTCTGTGCTGCCACATACTGGATATCCATTGCCTCCATCAGGTCTTCTGCTTCAAGATTCTTGTAGCGAACCTCCTGATAGAATGTATTCCAATATGGTACATTTCTCCCATCTGGGAATCTTACCATAAGAATTGGTAAACCAGGCTTTCTGAAAAACATATCCTTGATATATTTCTCATCTGGCTGGATATAACCAGCCTCGGTCATCTGGCCGCAGCCCTCCCAGAATTTGTTCCAGTCAATAAAGAAATCTTTATATTTGGACTTTTCTCCATTCTTGATAATGTCCTGAAACTCTTTTGATAATACAGATGCATGGTTGAGAATGAAATCAAGCTTAAGATCAATGTCCATTCCCTTGATGTCCTCAATAGCCTGACGGCTACCAAGCTCCTCATTGATGCCGTAATCAATAACAGAGAACCCTCTGTCTAAGTCTGTATTAAAAATGCTTGGAAGAATATAAAAAGACTCGAATGTGTCCTTAAGCTCTTCCTTCTTTAAAGCCTTTACAATGTCATCCAAGGTTCCGCCCATGGAATCTGGATAGGCATTTAACATAGGTCCATTGCTCATATTATACCTCCATTAAACCCATAGTCCGGCAGTTACGGCTACAAGACCTTTCCAACCTGTTACGCTCTCAAGCCTGCCCATACTCCGCTCAACGACATGTTTCGCTTGAGTATTGGACAGAGCTAGATAGCTACAGGTTGTCAAAATAGCTTGATGCCTACTGCCTCACTAAAAATAATAAATCTAAAAAATCATTTACTTATTCATAAGTTCTTTATACTGGTCAAATGAAAGCAATTCGCCAGCCTTAGAAAGTATAATCTTCGCTTTGTGCGCCTGTGACGCTAAAAGATTCTGCTCGAGTTCGAGAACTAACATTGTGAACGCACTGTCAGTCTTTCCATCGCGATTACGTGCTCTGCGGTGAGCAAGAGTCTCCTCTGGAGTACTGTTGAGAAGAATTGGAATATCCACTCCCTCATAGTGGTCACTGTTGCCGTGTGTCCATTCAATAACTAGAACTTTAATTGTTGAAAAATCAACCTCTTCATACCAAAGTTCAGAGTCGGTTCTACCCATCCTCTTAAGGTAGATTTTATTCTGGCCAGACTTGAAAGCCTTTACAATACTAGATACTTCATCAAAGTCGATTTCGTTGGTTGTTCCAAGGTATCCTTCAAGCCCCTTACGTCCTGCGTCGATGTAAGAAGCTGCCCATGGATTCTCTGATACGTGACTGCGGTCTGCATCAGTCTCCTCCTGCTGCCACTTTCTGATAGTGTCGAAGTGCTCCATTGTACCCTCGCCAGCCTTCACTAAGCCTCTAACGCCTGCGGTGCGGAAGATGCGGAGTCGCTCTGCGTCATTGTACATAGGAATTCGTCTAGGATAGTTGTCGCCTGACATAGTGTAAGCACCAATGCCCTGCTCGTTAAGGAAGTAGCTTAAAAGAGATGCGGTCTCTGATTTGCCAACTCCTGAGCCACCACAAACTGTGATAACTGCCTTTCCATCCTTTGCGATTACCTCATCAAGCATTCCCTTGAGGGACTCCATGATGAGCTGAGCCTTTTTAACATGCTCCTCGCCGATTTCTACCTTGTCACCTGGCATATCGCCATGTGGAATATCTTTGTATTGTTTAAGATCAATAGCCATAATAATAATCCTCCTATTATAATGAAATTTGATATAAACAACACGCTAACAGTATACAAGAAAAAAAAGGAGCCGGGTACTCCTTTTTTTATCTTTATATAAAGTGACGAAAAAGTTGTTATATTTTACAAGCATCCTAGCCAGCTCTGTTACACTCTCAAGCCTTGGTATTACTTCCAGTCACTTTAGAATGTTCCTTTCAGTAACACCAAGAGCTTGATAGCTACAGAGCTCATATAAGAATTACATGTAGTCCTTTACATTCGTCGCATCGACTTTCTCGAATGGAACCCATACGTAGAAACCATCCTCAGATAATCCTTCGATACCATCAGCACTTCCTTTTGTTGTTAACGCAATCGCTGTTTCAATGGCTTTTTCACCCTGTCCCTTTGCCGACTGATATACTGTAAACTGCATTTCGCCATCAACAATGGACTGGCATCCAGCTGTTGTAGCATCTACACCAACAACAGGAACCTTGTTTAAATCATAGCCTTTAGCCTTCAGTGCATGGCAAGCACCAATAGCCATATCGTCATTATTGCAGAATACGCAATCAAATGGCTGACCTATCTTCATTACAAGATTCATAACATCTGCAGCTTCGTCAACACTCCAGTTTGCTGTATCGTCGAATACTACGTTAAGCTCAACGCCGTTCTTTCTCAGCCAATTCTTTACTGATACAGAACGCTGTACAGATGCGTTATGAGTAAGCTCTCCACGAAGAATTACTATATTCATGCTGCTTGGTTTTCCAAGCTTATTCCATACATACTCAGCCTGATACTCACCTGCATTCATCTCATAACTACTTACAGCTATGTATTTATTTTCCTTCAAAAACTGCTCATCTGGGCAGGCATTTACATAGATAATTGGCAAATCCCCTGCAACTGTCTCCAGCTGAAGGGCTGTAGATCTATCTACAGGAAGGCAGATAATTGCATCATAACCTGCTGAAACTGCCTGCTTGAACTGATCAACCTGTGCTTTTACTGACTCACATGGTTCTCCGAAATCAACTGTGACCCCTGCTGCTGAACCAGCTGCTGCAATATTATCCATCAAAAGCTGTTTAAATGTATCAGAAGGTGGTCCTGAGTATAAGAACTTTTTACCTCCAGCACTTCCACCGCCACCTGACGAGCTACCACATCCCGCAAGAATAACTCCAGCAGTAAGAATCACCGTCAGAAGGATTACTAACAATTTTTTATAATTTCCATTAGCCTTCATAATCTCTTTCACCTCCTAACCATCAATCTTAAACTGCTGAACATATCCTGTAAGCTTCTGGGATGTATTAGCCAACTCATGTGAATTGTCTGCCACATCCTGGCTGCTCTGGGTAATGCTGTTAGCCTGTTCAACCATGTTACGTGAGGTTTCAAGAATCTCGTCTGCACTGGCTGCCTGCTCCTCTGAGATAGCTGCCATGTTACCAGCAACATCGTCAACCTTCTGAACACCACGAATCATCTCGTCTATAAGCTCATTAGATCTTTCAATGTTCTGGTAAATCTGATTGAAGGTATCTACTGCTGTGTGAATCAAATCGCTGTTGGCGTCAATTTCCTTGGCGCTTATCTCAGCCTGAGAAACTACACTGTCGATTGCCTTCTGAACATCTCCAATAAGATTTGAAATCTTTTCTGCACTTGCTGAAGAATTCTGTGCCAGCTTTCCGATTTCACTAGCTACTACCGCGAAGCCCTTACCGGCCTCACCTGCACGAGCTGCCTCGATGGAAGCATTCAGTGAAAGCAGGTTGGTCTCCTCTGCAATCTCGGAAATAAGTCCTACAATCTTGGTGATTTCCTCTGATGCTTTTCCAACATCATTAATAGAATTAACCAGCTCGTCGTTGGAATTTTTGATTCCTCCCATAGCACGTGAGAGCTGTTCCATATCGGAACGACCCTTCTTTGAGATTTCTACAGTCTCCTTCATGCTCTCGTTTGCCTGATTAGAATTCTCACGTGTATCCGATACTACCATGGCTAGGGTAGTTGCATTTTCTGCAATCTCATTAACAGCAATAGCAAGCTGATCTACAGTTGAATTCAGATTCTGCATTGCATCTGCCTGTGAACGTGATGCATTAAACATATCCTTTGAAACTCTATCAGAGTTATCTGACTGCTCTTTCAGGCGCTCAGATTCCTCATTGATAGATGAAAGCATTCGTCTCATAGATTCAACGAACTCTGAAACCTTGCTTCCCATAAGACCAATCTCATCGTTGCTATCCTTACTAACCTTAATTGTGAAATCACCCTCAGACATATCAGCGATGTTCTGAGTAATACCACTAAGAGGTGCAATAACACGACTTACAAGCACGTTAATAAGAATTACAATAATGATTGCTGCTGCTAAACCAATTGCTACAAGGATATTAATGAGGCGGTAAACATCTGCAAGAATAACATCATTACTAATGTAAGATACCAGATACCACTCTGTACCAGCAATTGATCTAAAGGCTACCTGATGACCTTCAATTTCACAGGAAGTATAATCTGCATCATTAAGTCTTTTTGCAATACCAGCCATGAGCTTATCAGAATCGTTTTCTGTAAGCACAGTGTTTACTCTTGCATCATCACGATGCGCAAGAATTGTATTGCTATATGTATCGATAAGGAAGGACGCGGCTTGGTCCATCTTTACACCTGAGTTTACAATGATTGAAATCTGCTCAAGTGTAAGATCTGCGCTGATAATCTTTATCTCATCGCTGCCATCCATAAGAATACCAGATGCACTAATAACGTTCTCGCCGTTAGCATTAGTATATGCAGCGCCATAATTCATATTAATTCTGGTCAAACCTTGAGCGAACCATGGTTCTGCCTGAGGATTTGACACAGCTTTTTCTGATTTATCTGCTTTGTAGAATTTACCTGAAGTGGTGGCAATATACATACCTTCAGGGCAGTTTGAATTATAGCCATAGAAAGCATTCAGCATAGTCTGAATACTTTCTTCGTCTAGATTGCCCGTCTCGATGACATGCTTTGCCGTAGAGAAATTCTCAAGATTCTTTTTCAACCAAGATTCGATATTATCGCCCTGGTTGGAGATAGAAGAATTGAGCTGCTCTGTAGCCATCTTTCTCATGCTGTTACGTGATACCCATCCTGAAATAAAAACCAGAACCAATACAGCAATGATAACTACTGGCAACAACAGAACAATTAGCTTGTTTTTGATTTTTGCATATTTTTTCGACGACTTCTCTTTTGCCATGGCACTTTCTCCTCAGTAATAATACCAACAAATAAGTTACTTACCATTTTAAAACGTTCATGGCAAAATTTGTCGTCGTTCACTAAATTTTCGTAAAAAATTTACATTATCGTCTTAATCTTAAAGACTCGTATCTAGAGCGAGTTCGCACGCAGTTCTTCAAATCTTGAACTCGTGTCTCAAGGTCCCCATCCTCGATAACCACATCAATTGAGGATGCCATGTTATCGATTAACAAATTGTCAAAATCCATCACTGGCGTAGCAACAAGAATCTTGTACTTCTCCTCAAAATTGTCTGTATCCAAAAACTCTAAGAGAATTGGATTAATTTCTCCTTCATCATTCACATTTCCCATAATTACAACCTCCATTAGAAATTCGAATAATATATATGTCTAGCCAAATCAGCTGTTCCAAAATCTACAATGATTGTGCCATAGCTGGTTTCGCTCTTTAATTCATACTCCATCAAAAGAGAATTCAAAGTCTTGGCGTAGCCATATGGGTGTCCCACCGGACCATCTCCACTTGTGCTTACGAAGTTAAGAAACAGAGTGTTTTCATCTGCTTCGCAGTTTTCAAGGCCATCCACAACGGCCTCGTATTTATCCTCTACTGAATACTTATATCTGTCCTGAACCCAGAGTCTAACGCCATTTTGTACATAGAGCTCGTAAGGAATATCTGCTGGAGTAGTGTTGTCTTGCTCATTCCAAATCATATTAATCCCAGTTGTCTCTGAAGCTGTAGCATCCTCAAATCTGGTTGCAAGAACAATTCGACCTCTTGCATCTCCAAGTGTTGGAATCTCGTTTTCTGTGTACCAATAATCCTTGTTTGACTTAATTTCAGCAAGTAAAAGCTTCTGAACATCTGCAACAGAGTGCTCATCATCCTCTATCTTGATATTCACCACAACTGTCTCCTGAGGGTGCTCCTGCAAGAACTTGTAAACATCTGCTATTGCATCATTAAAATACAAATAATCCGAGAAAATGCTGCCAGAAACATGGCAGTTTGCGAATTTATGAACTGTCTTAAGAGTGTTTCCTTCTTCTGTCTCGTCAATTGCAATTCTAAAATCAAGATAGCGGTAACCATTTTCCAACTGCTCTGTCAGGCTTGTCTTCTGGCATCTCATTGCATAGCCCAAAACCACATTCCTTGAGCAGCTATTATGAGTGCCTGGAATAGTAATCTGGGACAAATATACATCGTCCGAAAGATTGCTCATCCACTCAGCAGTGTCAGAATATGGCTTGTCCAAATCCACAGCCACATCAACTGGTGAATCGTCGTCGCTAACGAATAATATCACAAGGATTCCCACAATAATAGCCATCATTATGCCACATATTATTCTAAATAATCGCCCTTTGTCCATGTGATACATCCTCCCCCGTCATCATTTTGAGTAAGTTTGATATGTATATTTTACCATTCTTTGGTGACAAAGTCTTTCGAAATCGTTAATATTAAAAGGAAAAGTTCAGGAGGTATCACGCATGATAGACAGAGGTCGACTCTTATCATTAGGATATTATAAAAAAGCTCCCTCATTCACAGGAAGCGATGGAAATAAATGCTATAAAATTGAAAAATTTAAGGAAGAAGGCGAGGATGCTGTAGATATGTTTAAGGCCTCAATTTGGAAAGGTCCTTTCAGCTCCGACAAAACTCCCGATGAAGAAAAACAAGTCCGCCTTGCGCCTTTTACCGAAGAAGGCTTAGTCGAACTCGTCGATTGGATGAATAGTCTAGAAATATAAATAGCCAGTAGCAGACTAGCTCTTGGAGTTCATAAAAAACAAGCAAAAGGCTGGTAGGCGTTTTCTTAATTGCAAGTAACTATCAAGCTCCAGGTGTTGCTGTAAGGAACATTCCATAGTGACTAAAAGCAATACCTGGGCTTGAGAGTGTAACTTGCTCACTAACTAAACACTACCAGCTTTTTAAATTGCCTTAGATTGTTTTTTATTTTCATACATTGAGGCATCGGCACGTTTTATCAGAGCCTTAATATCCTCATCCTTGCTGCTGTCATATTCTGCAGAGCCAACAGCTACTCCTATAGTGAAAATATGGTCTCCTTCAAGATTTGCCGTATATACCTTGGCTGAGAAAAGATTCTTCAAGCGTTCCATATCAGTGTGCTTGTTTGAAGGAATGATACAACAGAACTCATCACCACCTATTCGGTAGCAGTTTCCATATTTTCCATATACCTTGTTGAAGATTTCGGCCACAACGGAAATATATTCGTCGCCAGCCTCGTGACCATAGGTGTCATTGCAATGCTTCAGTCCGTTGGCATCAGCCACAACAACCGTGACACCATCAAGCTTCTGTTCTGTTCTTTTAGTCCTCTTTTCAAATGCATTTCTATTGAAAAGTCCAGTCATACTGTCTGTAAGGGCAAACTCCTCAAGTCTCTTAGCTGAACGTCCCTTTTCAATAATCTCATAGGTTCCCTTTATCAAATCTGTTGCCAATGCAATTATGAATACCAGGAACATATATCTACCGATATAATCAGCGTCACCCCAATTGAAATAGAAATTAACAATGTCAACAACAAGTGTCACCAGAAATACCGATAATCCAACAGCGCAAACCTTCGCGTTTCGTGTGATATTCCCACTAAACATCTGCTTAATTACGCAACCTATTACATAGGTAAGAGCCACGACTAGCATTGCCTGCACATATACAAGAGTCTCTCTAAACTCTGCAATCTTCGTATAATGAAGAATATTAAGCACTACAAACTGAATCATGGATGCAAATACAATGATATTTTTCAGTATCTTGCTATTTACTTCAAGATACATGTCAAAAAACAATACAAACGGTGGTACAGCCATCATCAAACAATAATACTGAATAAGTGAATTCAGCACTTTATTATCAAATATCAGTGTGCATACAGCTGTTTCACTCGCAGTCCATACTCCTATGAACAAAGAAAAATATCCGAGATAAATAAGTGCTTTATCCAACTGCTGTTTCTTATGCATAAACAGATAATATATAAATATCAGACCACTGAAAATGATGATGAGTATACTTGATACAAATCTAGGCATCGACTTTGAAACCATATCGTTATATATCTGATAAGAGGTTCCTATATAAAAGTCAATATGTTGATCCTTTACAATATCGTAAACAGGTGTAACTGTAATCGCCACCTGAAGCATCTTTTCATTTACTTCTATAAAATTGTACAACGAGCCTCCAGTGGAGGTCCAAAAGCCGCCATCTGTAGTATACTCATATATTAATCTTCCGGAGTTATATCCCTTTACCTGCTGGTGGGATGTGAAAAACATTATAGATGTGTAGTGATAATCAAAATCACTCAAATCGAAATAATACTGCTTTGAGCCATCCTCAAGAATTGCGACTGTGTATGGCTCGATTTTGATTGTCTCAGTATCGCTGGATACCTCATTGGTAGTATAAAAACATATAGCAAAAAGAACTACGCACAGGCCCAGCATAAGATTATTTACTTGTCGCTTTATTCCGTTAATAATCTTATTCGTTCTCATTCTCTCTACCAATAATAAATCGTTATAAAAATAAACTTTTCACGTTTTGTTCACAAAACTATAACAATTATAACTTGGCAAGAGAAATAATTCAAGAACTTTCGTTACAAAATTCACACTGTAAACGTTTCTATGAATTTATATAACACATCAGTGTTCTCAATATAGCTGGAATGAGTCTGTCCACTAATTATCAAAAGTTCTGAATTGTTAATGCTCGCTGCTATTTTCTGGGTTTCTTTTTCCTTGATGCAGTCCTTTTCTCCTGCAACAATAAGCGCTGGAACTGTGATTGCCGATAAATCTCTAGCATCGATATTAGGTTCCTGAAGCATCATAAGCACGCGAGGGTCTTCAGTGCGCTTGTATTCCTTTTTAATTTCACGCAGGTCTCTGTGATGGAAGCCTGCTGGTGTGAGATTAGCGCCGCAGCATACAATACCTGATAGTAACCTTGAAGCGCGCATTGCTACTAAAAGTGCCACGATAGCACCATCTGAATAACCCACAATATATGGCTTTACGATATCAAGGGCATCAATGAGATTAATCACATCAGAAGCCATATCGTCATAATGATATGACTTTGGGGTAGCACTCTCACCATGGCCTCTGGAATCCATTGCATACACAACATGATCTTTTGACATTGTTTCCACCAGCTTATCGAAGATGTGATGATCCTCTCTATTTCCATGTATAAGAATAACCGGGGTCCCCCTTTCCCCGGTTCTTTCATAGCATATAATTTGTGAGTTAAGTTGAATGTACATAGACACCTCAATACTATTTTTCTGCAATAACTTCCTTCATGTCATAAAGGCCAGCTGGCTTACCAGCCAAAAACTTTGCTGCCTCAACAGCCCCCTTTGCAAATACGCTCTTAGAATAAGCAGTGTGCTTGATTGTAATAACTTCATCAAGTCCTGCAAATATTACTTCGTGCTCACCTACTATATTACCACCTCTTACAGCAGAAATGCCAATTTCATTTTTTGGTCTCTTTTCACGTCTGTCTGCTCTGCCATAGCAGTAATCATATTTCTCATTAAGAGCATCATTGCAGGCATCCGCAAGCGCAAGGGCTGTACCACTAGGCGCATCAAGCTTCTGATTATGATGCTTCTCAACAATTTCAATATCAAAGCCTGCCTCAGCAAAAATCTGAGTAGCCTTCTTACAAAGATCAAACAATGTATTAATTCCAAGTGACATGTTTGCTGAGCGAAGCACTGCAACCTTCTTAGTAGCCTCGTCAACATGTGCAAGCATTTCTTCCGAAAGACCTGTGGTACATAAAACAACAGGCTTTGAATTCTTCACACAGGAATCCAACAAACCATTTACTGCAGCTGCATTTGAAAAATCGATAACTACGTCGTAATCAACATCCACCTGATCAATAGAATCAAAAACTGGATATTCGTTGTCTACGCCCTTAAACTTATCCACACCTGCAACAATTGTAATCTCTGAATCTGCCTTGCAAATATCAGTGATAACACGTCCCATGTGGCCATTACATCCATGCATTACTACTCTAGTCATAATTTCGTCTCCTTAGATTAACCATTGCTATGTCTACTAAATACCTCTTATTGCAGAAATTGCCAGAGAATTACTTCTCTGGCTTTATGTTTAAAACACTATCTGCTATTTCAAAAATCCCCTGTGTAATGTTCTGACCTGTTAAAATAACATTTGCCGAATATGAACGACCTTCAAGAGCGCATAAAATATCCTGCTCTGAAACGATACCTTCATCAACTACACCAAGGACTTCATCAAGAACAACCAAATCGCTCTCGCCAGTACCAAGAACCTTCTTGGCATAGTTCAAGCCATTTTGGATGTTCATAACTTCTTCCTGCTTTTGTTCTTCTGTAAGACTTTGGAAGTTTTCTTTTGAGCGCTCAAACCTAAACAGCTTGATTTCTGGCTCAAGCTTGCTTAAGTAATCTGAATTTGTCTCGGATTTTAAGAATTGGATAATGGTGGTCGTTCTGCCCTGTGAAGCATAACGAATAGCATTTCCTAATGCTGCAGCCGACTTGCCCTGTCCATTTCCGTAATATACCTGAATACTTCCCTTTTCCATAAGTCTCCTTACTTCTTGAAGCTTGCTCTCTTTCTGAGAGTTGGGTCAAGAATTCTCTTTCTGATACGAAGAGATTCTGGTGTTACCTCTAAAAGCTCGTCTACATCGATGAAATCAAGTGCCTGCTCAAGGCTAAGAACTCTAGGTGGTACAAGTGTAAGTGCCTCATCAGCTGATGATGAACGAGTATTTGTAAGATGCTTCTTCTTACATACATTAAGCTCAACATCCTCTGCTCGTGAGCACTGGCCGATAACCATTCCTGAATAAACCTTCTCGCCTGGTCCGATGAAAAGAGTACCACGATCCTGAGCTGAGAAAAGTCCGTAAGTAACTGACTCTCCAGTCTCGAAAGCAATAAGGCTTCCTAACTTACGATAAGAGATATCTCCCTTGTAAAGCTCATAACCGTCGAAAATTGTATTAATTATACCATTTCCTTTTGTATCTGTCATGAATTCTCCACGATATCCAATAAGACCACGTGAAGGAATCTTAAACTCGATACGAGTATATCCACCTGCGATAGGTGTCATATTCTGAAGCTCACCCTTTCTCTGAGAAAGCTTTTCGATAACAGCACCAGTAAACTCGTCTGGAACATCAACATAAGCACGCTCCATTGGCTCAAGCTTGTGTCCCTTCTCATCTTCCTTGTAAAGAACCTCTGCCTTTGAAACGGCGAACTCAAAGCCTTCACGACGCATGTTCTCAATGAGAACTGAAAGATGAAGCTCACCACGGCCTGAAACCTTAAGTGAATCAGGTGAATCTGTATCCTCAACACGAAGCGAAACGTCAGTATTTAGCTCCTTCATAAGACGCTCGCGAATGTGACGTGAAGTAACGAACTTACCTTCCTGACCAGCAAGTGGGCTATCATTTACAATAAAGTTCATTGAAATAGTAGGCTCAGAAATCTTCTGGAAAGGAATTGGGTTTGGTGCATCAACTGCGCAAATTGTATCTCCAATGTGGATATCTGAAATACCAGAAATAGCTACGATTGAACCAATCTGTGCTTCGTTAACATCTACCTTATTAAGACCATCATACTCGAAAAGCTTAGAAATACGCACCTTGTTGCTCTTCTCTGGATCATGTGCATTAACTACAACAGCATCCTGGTTTACCTTGATAGAACCGTTTTCTACCTTACCAATACCGATACGTCCTACGTACTCATTGTAATCAATTGTAGAAATAAGCACCTGTGTAGGAGCCTCTGGGTCTCCCTTTGGAGCAGGAATATAATCAATGATAGTCTCAAAGAGAGCTGTCATATCCTTGTGCTCCTCGTTAAGATCTCTGATAGCAAAGCCTTCCTTAGCTGAAGCATAAATGAATGGACAGTCAAGCTGCTCATCAGATGCGTCAAGATCCATGAAAAGCTCAAGAACCTCGTCGATAACCTCGTCTGGACGAGCCTCTGGTCTATCAATCTTGTTGATACAAACGATAACTGGTAAATCAAGATCAAGCGCCTTCATAAGAACGAACTTGGTCTGTGGCATTGCGCCCTCGAATGCATCTACAACAAGAACAACACCGTTAACCATCTTAAGTACACGCTCAACCTCACCACCGAAATCAGCATGACCTGGTGTATCGATAATGTTAATCTTTGTGTTCTTGTAATATACTGCTGTATTCTTTGAAAGGATTGTGATACCACGCTCACGCTCGATATCATTTGAATCCATTACACGCTCAGCTACTTCCTGATTTTCACGGAATACACCTGACTGCTTTAAAAGCTCATCTACAAGTGTTGTTTTACCATGATCTACGTGGGCGATAATGGCAATGTTTCTAATATCTTCTCTACTTTGTACTGACATATAAATCTCTTTTCCTATATTCTTACAATAAACTACATTGTAAAAAACCCCTAAAAATACGGCGGTTACAATAACAAGCAATGTGTATCTCCGCTCGACTACATGTCTTGCTAAAGATACACATTAGCTTGTTACCTACCGCCTCACTTATTCTCGGAGATAATATTATCTTCGAGTTAATTTGTCAATAGCATTTTTTATTTAACGGGAGTTAATTCACTCTTTCCGCCCATGTATGGCTGTAGTGCAGCTGGGATAGCTACGCTACCATCCTCGCGAAGGTTGTTCTCAAGGAATGCGATAAGCATACGTGGTGGAGCAACAACTGTGTTGTTAAGTGTATGAGCGAAGTACTTGCTACCATCCTCGCCCTTAACACGAATCTTAAGACGACGTGCCTGAGCATCTCCAAGATTTGAGCAAGAACCAACCTCGAAGTACTTCTTCTGACGTGGTGACCATGCCTCAACATCACAAGACTTAACCTTAAGATCTGCAAGATCTCCTGAACAGCACTCAAGTGTACGAACAGGAATATCAAGGCTTCTAAATAAATCAACTGTGTTCTTCCAAAGAATATCGTAATACTTCTTTGACTCCTCAGGCTTACATACAACGATCATTTCCTGCTTCTCGAACTGGTGGATACGGTAAACGCCACGCTCTTCAATACCGTGTGCTCCCTTTTCCTTACGGAAGCATGGGCTATAGCTTGTAAGTGTGTATGGAAGATTAGCCTCGTCATTGAGTGTATCAATGAACTTACCAATCATAGAGTGCTCTGATGTACCAATGAGGTAAAGATCCTCGCCCTCAATCTTGTACATCATGGCATCCATTTCCTCGAATGACATAACACCAGTAACTACGTTTGAACGAATCATGAAAGGAGGAATGCAATATGTAAAACCTCTGTCAATCATGAAATCACGTGCGTATGAGATAACTGCTGAATGAAGACGAGCGATGTCTCCCATTAAATAATAGAAGCCGTTTCCAGCAACCTTTCCAGCAGCATCCATATCGATACCATTGAATCTCTCCATGATATCTGTGTGATAAGGAATCTCGAACTCAGGAACTACAGGCTCACCGAACTTCTCAATTTCTACGTTGCAAGAATCATCAGGACCGATTGGAACTGAAGGGTCGATAATGTTAGGAATCTTCATCATGATTTCCTCAACCTTATCAGAAAGCTCCTTTTCAACTGGCTCAAGATCCTTAATTTTCTGCTTAAGCTCAGCAACCTCAGCCTTAACAGCTTCAGCTTCGTCCTTCTTACCCTGTCCCATAAGAGCACCAATCTGCTTTGCAGCCTGATTCATCTTCGCTCTCATGTCGTCAGCTTCCTGCTGAGTAGCACGTCTCTTGTCATCAAGCTCGATGACCTCGTCAACGAGGCCAAGCTTGTGCTCCTGAAACTTCTTCTTGATATTCTCCTTAACTACGTCTGGATTCTCACGTAAAAACTTAATGTCTATCATTTTTCTCTCCTAATCTAATCCTTCTAATCTTATTTATTAGCAAACTTTACTTTAAAGATGTACCAAAGCTGTGTTGCAATAAAGATTGATGAATATGTACCAGCAACTATACCAGCAAGAAGTGGTAATGCGAACTCTCTGATTGATGAAACACCAAGGATGAGAAGCATAAGTACCATGATTGCTGTTGTGATTGATGTTGAAATAGAACGTGAAAGTGTCTGAGAAAGTGACTCGTTACAAAGAGCCTTAAGATTCTCAGCATTTTCATCTCTAATTGCCTTGTGATTCTCACGGATACGGTCGAATACAACGATTGTATCATTGACTGAATAACCGATAACTGTAAGCATACATGCGATAAATGCGGAACCAACAGAAATTCTGGCAAATGCATAAAGTGCAAGTACGATAAGAACATCATGTACAAGGGCAATAATTGCTGAAGATGCAAATCTTAAATCCTTGAATCTGAACCAGATGTACACAAGCATGCAAAGTACTGCAACGATAACAGCGATTGTTGACTGGCTACGCATCTCACCTGAGATTGTAGAACCGATACTCTGTGATGTGATTGACGCCTCTGTTACATTGAAGGTGCTCTCAAACATCTTGTTGAGAGTAGTTCTCTCTTCAAGTGTAAGTGTACGTGTCTTGAAGATTGCCTGATTGCTTCCATCAACTGTTGTTGTCTGGATGCTTCCTTCGCTGATATCAAGTGTCTTTGCAATTTCAGGTACAACCTTTGCATCTAAATCTGCAAGTGAGTATGTCTCGTTGAAATCAACTGTTGTAGATGTACCACCAAGAAACTCAAGTGAATAGTTAAGACCTGCGCCACTCTTTGCCTTGAATACACCCATTGTGATAAAGCCTGCTGCAATAATAGCAACAGAAATTGTAATAAAGATTGCCTTCTTTCCAACGAAGTCGAACTTTGAAGGCTCCTTTGCCTTTCCGTATGCCTTAGGTGAACGAACACCAAGTGCATAGAAAGAATTAATAAGAATTCTAGTAATAACAAGTGCTGTAAACATTGATAAAACAACACCGAGTGCAAGTGTGATAGCAAATCCCTTTACAGTGCCTGAACCAAGTACACCAAGAACTGCTGCTGCAATAAGAGTTGTGATGTTTCCATCAAGAATAGCTGAAAGAGCCTTTGAGAAACCTGTCTCAATAGCTGAAATTACCGGACGACCAGCTTTGATTTCCTCACGGATACGAGCGAATACGATAACATTTGCGTCAACTGCCATACCGATTGAAAGAATCATACCTGCGATACCAGGAAGTGTAAGTGTGATATCGAATGCCTTAAGAATTCCAACAAGCATTGCTGTATAAAGAGCAAGTGCAAGTGATGCAACAATACCAGGAACGAGGTACATTACCATAAGGAATACCATAACAAGTGCAAGACCTACGCCTGCTGCGATAAGTGATGTACGAAGGGCATCAGAACCGAGCTGAGCACCTACAACCTGTGACTCTAACTCCTGAAGCTCGATGTCAAGACCACCGATACGAATGTAAGATGCAAGCTTCTCAGCTGCCTCATAGTTCTCCATTCCCTCAATTACACAGTTACCAGTTGTGATAGCCTGATTAACACGTGGAACAGAAACGAACTTACCATCATAGTAGATACCGATTGTCTCGCCAGATGCAACAGCCTTTGTTGTAGCATCAGCGAATGCTGCTGTACCCTCATCATCAAATGTAAGCTGAACCACATACTCTGTTGCATTTGTAGTCTTGTTTGACTGGCTGCCTGCCTGTGAACTCTTTACATTTGTTCCTGTAGCGATTACAGAACCATTGTCGATAAGTGTCTGGATATCATAGTTGAGAACATATCCTGTCTCACCGTATGTGTAGTTCTGATTTCCATCAGCATCTGTCTGCGCGATGAAGTAAAGTGTACCAGGAGTTCCTAACTCCTCCAATAACGCATTAGCATCTGAAACGCCAGGAATCTCAACTGTGATTCGCTTGTCGCCTACGCGATATACATTAGCTTCTGTTGTTGAGCTTTCCTCACCAAGATCATTTTCGATACGCTGCTGAAGTTTGAGAATTGTATCAGCCATCTGCTCATCAGTAGGCTTATCTCCAACTGCCTCGTATGTAATGCTGACACCGCCTGCAAGGTCAAGACCAAGCTTGAGGCTGTCATCATTTTCCTTAATTGTGCCTGTGATAACTGCGAATGCACAGTAGCCCAATACTCCGAGAAGAGCTACGAATGCAACGAGCCAGGCAATCCCCTGTCCTTTTTTTAAACGTTTCATTACAAATTCTCCTATTTCTATATATTTATCAGCCTATAGCTGACTCAAAAAAGCCTTACGCTTCTTTTGATTCTTTTTCTTCCAGCTCACTCTTGTGAACCTTGAGTGCGATTGCACACTCAATTCTCTTCTTCTGAAGCTCACAGCCTACATGATAATTTCCAAGGATGCTACCTGTGAAATTAAAGGCATTGGCTGCACAACCACCGCTACAGTAGAATCTAGCGAAACAATTCTTACACTCTTCCTTTGCATATACATTGCAGTGCTTGAATTCGTTAACAACTTCCTTTTTCTTAACGCCGTTAAATACATCACCAAGACAGAAGTCTGTATTTCCAACAAACTGATGACAAGGATAAAGCTCACCAGTAGGTGTAACTGCCATGTACTCTGTTCCGGAACCACAACCAGAAAGGCGTTTGTACACGCAAGGGCCACCTTCCAAATCAATCATGAAGTGGAAGAAGTTGAAGTCCTCATCTGTACCCTGACGACGCATCATTTCTGCTGCAAGGTCGTCGTACTCCTTGAAGAGCTTTGGTAAATCCTCCTCACGGATAGCGTAATCGTCAGTCTCCTGAGCAACTACAGGCTCAACAGAAATCTGCTTGAAGCCCTCATCTGCAAGATGAATAACATCCTTTGAAAAATCAAGATTGTTGCGAGTGAAAGTACCACGGATGTAATACTTGTCCTGGTTACGTGACTCTGCAAGCTTCTTGAACTTAGGCATTACTAATTCGTAGCTTGGAGCTCCCTTCTTGAATGGGCGCATGAGATTATGAATCTCAGGACGACCATCACAGCTGAGAACTACATTAGCCATCTCCTTATTGGCAAATTCCTGAATCTCATCATTTAATAAAACGCCATTTGTGGTGAGTGTAAATCGGAAGTTTTTATTGTGCTCCTTCTCAATTGAACGACCGTAGGCAACCAAATCCTTGACTACCTGCCAGTTCATAAGTGGCTCGCCACCGAAGAAATCAACCTCAAGGTTACGTCTGCTTCCTGAGTTGGCAACGAGGAAATCAAGCGCCTGCTTACCCACCTCGTAGGTCATAAGCTCACGCTTTCCTGTGTGGTACTCACCCTCTTCTGCGAAGCAATACTTGCAAGCAAGATTGCAATCGTGAGTTATATGTAAGCAAAGAGCCTTTACAACTGTAGGACGTGCTGTAAAATCAACAATCCTTGGCTCGTAATTATCCTCTGTAAATAATGCGCCGTCCGCAATAAGGCTATCGATTTCAGACTGAATCTCTGAAAGCTCTGACTCAGCCACCTCAGGATGGCTTTCCTTCATCTGTGCAAATGCCTCATCTCTTCCCTTCTCCTGCCAGAGAGCAAGGAAATCGTAAGTGATTTCGTCTACTACGTGGATGGCACCGCTGTTAATATCAATAACAATGTTGTAACCATTGTTTTTAAACTGATGTATCACTAAAAAAATGTCCTTTCATAAACGCACAATAGACCGTCCCCTGCCAAAAATCAGCAGGGACCGGTCTCACGTTAGTTATTACTTAATTGTCTGGTAGCAATTACTTAGAATGCTCACAGCTCTGGTTACCAACTGTGCAAGAAGTCTTGCAAGCTGACTGGCATGATGTCTGGCACTCGCCGCATCCGCCTTCCTTTACAGTATTCTGTAATCTAGCAGTATTTAATGTTTTGATGTGTTCCATATCGAAAACTCCTTTCAGTAAAATGATTACCAATAAATAGTAACCCTCAGGTTAGTCAATTATACTATAAATCGCCTAAAATATAAAGCCTTTTCCTAATCTGCTGATTTAACCCCGAGAGTAACATTTGCATTGTCCTTGCAGAAATCCAATGCCTTCTGTGTTAAGTATGCCTGACGGAAGTATCTCTCACCTGTATAGCCGTCAACAGAATAGATGTCATAGAAGGCTGTATCATCTTCCTGTGAGCCTGTTGAACCCATAACGCTTGAGATGAATTCCTTATAGCCATCCTCGTCTATCGCAATACCCTCAGCTCTTGCAACTGCTTCAAGGATAAGCTCTGTCTTTGTAGACTCCTCAACGCTTGTCTTTAGGCTCTCAACGTACTGGTCGTAATCCTGCCCCATAGACTCGAAATATTCCTTAGCTGTTGTGCCGTAAGCTTCGTACTGTTTGTCGTACACCTTAAGGTACATATCAACGCGAGCCTGAAGCAATTCCTCTGGAACCCCTGAAACAGTGCTGTTGTTAATCAATGCATTTAAAACGGCTGTCTGAGTATCATTTGCAAGGTCTGACTTAAGACTTGACTCATAATCGTCCTTCATTGCTGAAACATACTTATCAACCGAATCATAGCTAAAGTTATCAGAAACGATTTTGTCTGTTAAATCAGCCTTTGTTGCAATAGCCTTTGCAACATAGTTAATCTGGAATGTAAATGTAACTGTCTTGCCTGCTAAATCAGCATTTCCGTACTGTTCAGGGAAAGTAACCTCGTAAGCAACCTCCTCGCCAACAGAATGTCCTGCAAGTCCTGATGTAAAGCCATCAATATAGCCTGAACCTGATGTAGAGCAATTGTTGGCAACATCAATCATCTGATCCTCAGCTGAGCCACCGTCAAAAGCAACTCCGTCCTGAGAGCCAACATAATCTACATTAACGATTGAATCCTCTTCAACCTCTTTCTTATCTGAGTCCTCAACATATACGCCTGCATCTGCTATCTTTGTGTTTAAGTACTCTTCAAAGCCTTCATCTGAATATTCGTAGGTATTCTCAAGAGAAATCTCAAGGCCCTTGTAATCACCCAAGGTAACATATTCATCAACGTCATACTCTATTGGTGCGGCATCACTAGCCTTTTCTGTCTTCTCTGTCTTAGTTTCAGCTTTATCTTCTTTCTTTCCACAGGCAGAAAGAGAAAAGGCCATTGTGCATATTAAAACTAATGCTAATAATCTTTTTTTCATGTCTTAAAATCCCTCCTCAAAAGTCAGCCTTAGTTTAACACATTATAAACCTTATCGCAAAGCACTTGCATTCTTTCTATATTCGGTTGGTGACACCCCCACATAGGATTTGAAGCTTTTCATAAAATGTTTTTCATTGTCATATCCGACCTGGGCAGAAATCTCATTTACCTTTAAGTCTGTATTGGCCAAAAGTTCCTTTGCTTCTGCCATTCTAAGATCCTTTACATAGGTGACAAAATTAGTACCTGTAAAGTTTTTAAACTCTGTGGAGAACAATGAATAATTCATTGATATATGGTTGCTTACAACTGCCATATTCAAATCTGTTGAATAATTTTCCTTTATGTATTTAATGGCTTCCTGCATTTTTGAAGAGGTATTATCAGAATCATTTTTTAGCATAAACTCTGATTGTCTCTCCAAAATAAAGCTCATAAATTTCTCACGGTAAATATCAAGGCAATCAATCTCCATTACATTTTTAAGCTCTACCGGTACTTCTTCTCTAAAAGTTCCCGTGAACTCAGTAATAAAAAATTCAATCGAATCTAAAAAATCAGAAGCTGGAATCTGTCCTCTTATTGCAGCAATAAAAAAGCCCTCCCACTCCTTTTTAAGGTCTTTTGCTCTATCTGTACCCATCAATTGCACTCGGGCAGATATGGATTTTTTATCTGTGTATTTCTGAGCTGATTGCAATAGCATTTCCGGAATTTCAGGTAAGTCCTCATCTACTACACTCATATTCTGCAAAAAAGCTTCCATTCTTCTATCCCTTGCCTGAGTGTATGCCTTTTTTAAATCCGATGCATCTGAATAGGAATCACTGACACCAACATATCTTATATTATGAATAGTTCTCTCTGATGAAACTATCATAACATTGGACCCCAAAACGTTTTTTAGAATAATTCCACACTTTTCTTCTGGAAGACTTCCAATAGGAGCAACATACACATTAAACTGCTGCCCAACCTCATCCTTTATTTTTTTAGCTATAAGCTTGATGTCATCAGAGGTTGTTCCACTATCCTGAAGAAAATACTTCAAAAGCTTTGTATCAGTAAGCTCTGTCTTTTCCTCGTCTAGTCTTCGATTGTTCAGTTCCTCATCAAGCTTTGTAAGAACTTCCTTCAGCTTATCTCTTTCAACAGGCTTTAAGATATACTCCCTCACTCCCTGTCTCATCATTTCTACTGCGTAGGAAAAATCATCATAGCCGCTGACTGCCACTGAAAGAGGAGGATTATCCAGCTCCTGCACCGCCTGAACCAATTCAATGCCATTCATCTTTGGCATTCTAATATCCGTCAGCATCACGTCAATCCTGGTAGTCTTCAGTATATCCAAGGCTTGCAAGCCATTACTGCACTCTATTACCTCTTCATATGGGACCCCACTTCTTTTGATCATTGCAGAAATTCCCTGTCTTATTAGCTTTTCATCTTCAACAACTAGAATTTTATTCATGAATTACCCTCGTTTACATCTATCTCAATCATAGGAATTTTGATGCTTACCTTCGTATAGCATCCTTCCATAGCAGCCACTTCTATTCCGTAGCCTGGGCCATAGGCCATTTTTAATCTATCCTCAACATTCTTTAATCCAATACCGTTACTTGAACTACCGCTGGTTTCTATTTCACCTGCTATCTTTTTTCTGAGCATCTCCAGTTCTTCTTCATTCATGCCACGGCCATTATCTGTAATCTCTATGATACAGTCGGAATCAATGACAATACCTTTGATATAAATAGTTGTGTCCTCTGCAATCTCCTCCACACCATGAATTATGGCATTTTCAATGATTGGCTGAAGGGACATCTTAGGTATTTTCTGACTTAAAATTTCTTCCGGAATATTCAAAGACAGATATATGACATAATCAAATCTAAGATTGATAAGTGCCATATAATTTTTTATATATTCCAGCTCATCTGCCACAAGCACCGTATTAGAGTTCCACTTCATACTATATCTCAGGAGCTTTCCTAGACTTGTTATGGAATCAGAAATCTGATACTCCTCCTGCATCTCCGCCATCATCTTTATGGATTCCAAAACGTTGTAAATAAAATGGGCATTTATCTGATTCTGTAAAGCCTTAATCTGGCTATCATTTGCCAGAATTTCTCTGTCGATATTCTGCTGCATAAGAGTCTGAATGTTGTCAAGCATTCGATTAACCTGGTGAGCCAGCTCACCCATTTCATCTTCTCTGCCCACATCAGTAGCTCTTACATACAGATTTCCTGCACGTACCTGTCTGATTGTACGCAAAACATCATAGAAGTTCTTTAAAAGATTAAGCACTACGCGATTAACCAAGAAGTACAAAACAACCAGAATGCAAATCATCCAAAATACAAATGCATTTCGCTGACTATGAACCTCATCAATATTTTCTGAAATATTTTTTACAGAGACAAGCGTTCCTGAAAGCTCATTAATGTACATTCCCGAAATAACACTTTTATCATTCTTACTGTAATAGGTTTTAATATCCGGAGTCTCGCCTTTTTTTGCGATTTCCTGCATCTGCCTTGCCAGAGAAATGGCGATTTTTCTAACAGCCTCGTTAGTGTTCTTTCCGAAAATAACTCTGCCCTCAGCTGTAACAAAGCAGCTGATTTCACCGGCAACATTTTCATACAAAGATGGGAACATTGTCTCCATTTTCATATTAGCCTCGATCACACCAAGCTCTCCGTATTTACGATTTGTAACAGGTGTAATCAGTGCCATCATTGGAGTATTATCTCCACCAGAAAACAGATTATCTTTATAATCAAAAATCCATCCACCCTCTTCTAACATAGGAGTCCATGCCTGTTTTTGAAGACGGCTGGCAGAATACATTACCGGCATCATCTCCTGCACATTATCTGTGGAGGCATAATATCTTGCTCCTCCAAGTACCGGGTTTGTATTGATAAGTCTTTCAAGAGCTGCCACGTCATTGCGATATATTTTTATCCACTCTTTGGTGGTATATTCTCCACCATTTTTCGCATTAAGAAGCACCTTGTTCATGGTTTCATCTGACAGAAAAAACTGTGTAGTCATATTGATTGAATCCACGTTATTTCTAATACTATCCTGCCTTCTAGCCATTGTGGAAGAAAGATATGAAACATTTTCATTTATGGTAGACTGCTCAATATTGAAAAACATTATTCCGCTTAGGATAGCAATAGGCACCATAACAAAAACCAGGATAATGGCGGTCAATTTAATATTCAGTTTTACGCCTTTAATCGATTCCCAATTTTTCTTTTGCTTTTGCAACATATTGATATCGTTTCTCCTGAAGCTGTTCGTAGCCTAACGCGTTACGCTCTTCTTTATATCTTTCTAAAATTTCATCAAACTCTTCTTCACTTTCAGAAATAAGCAACTCCTGTAAAGTCTGCGCCCACAGTGCCTTTATCTGACTATCTACATAAGCATCCTCAGTATCCGCTGGCAAAATAACATCATACTGACCTGTGTAGCTGGCATAATCATAGGTCCACTCCTCCAGTTGAGTAGTAGGGGAAGTATTCTCTGGCCGCCACTTTAGCTGCATTACGTTATCCTGCAGCATCCAATATGCATCATCTGCCCCATAAATCTTGTCGTAGGTGACCCTATCAGAATTAAGCAGTGACAGCACCTCTGGTTTTATCACTGGCTTGCCATCCACCATTTCGTAGGTGATTCCTTCCACTCCCAGATACACTAACTTCTGCCCCTCCTCCGAAATCAGGTAATCCATAAACTGAATAGCCCTATCCGGATTTTTGCAGTTTTTAGAAATCATAGTAACAGTCCATCCACTGACTGTGTTTGTAGGAAGCACAGGGTCATCCCCATTTTTATTCTTCGGACCATCCACAGCTATATAAATGCTATTAGGGTCTCTGGAGTAAAGTAGCTTCTGCTGGGCTGCCATATCCGTATACTGATATAGCATGCAAAAATACCTTCCCTCAGCCAACTTTTCCTCCATCTGGATTCTCTGGTCGATAAAAATATCTGTAGCAAGATACCCTTCCTCGTTTAGCTGTCTGAACATCTTTAGCCACTCGATGTACTCAGGGTCTGTATTTCTATCATAGAGCTTGCCGTCCTTTTCGTATGGCACAGCCAAAAAATTCTGTAGATACTGATCAAAGGATACATTTCCCGAATCATCAAAAAGATGTGCACCTATTGGGATAAGAGGCTTTCCATCCACTTCAGGAAACATCTGCTTTGCCTTTCTAACAGCCCTCTCAAAACCTACAATGGTGGTCATATCCGGACTTCCGATAGCCTCGTAAATATCCTTCCTTACCAAAAAAGTCTGATTCGAGCCTATGTTATCGTTGCTCTCCACGTCCTGAGGAGTGACACTAGAACAAGGATAACCATAGATATTTCCATCACTTTGGGTATACCAACTAACAGCCTGCTTATCGCACACCTGATAAAAATATGGGTCATACTCATCTGCCAACTGATTAATGGCATGCACCATATCCTTCTGTATCATCTCGTTGACCTGAGGCTCCCACCATCCCAAAGTAATCAAATCAGGCAGAGATCCAGACTCTATCAAAGCATTAAGCTTTTCCTCTTCATTACCCTGTGGCGTTATGAAATTAATATTGACCCCAGTGTTCTCCGTAATGGCCCTGGAAACCACACTGCTTCCCCAGCCTGTATTAAACCAGGAATAATTAATATACCAGTCCAAAGTAATCGAATCCTCTGATGCTGGTGTATTATCTACAGTTTCCTTTCCACAGCCCACAAACGTTGTCGCCACTAAGCTCGCCGCCATTATTCTTTTAATTGTGCTCAATTTAGTTTCCATTTCCCCATTATACTAATTACCCACCTGTCTTTCAATCAATCCTTGTTTGCCCCCCTCTTCCTCTGCCGCCGCCCGTCCCATCCTGCCTTTGTAGTCTAGTCCCGATAGCCTCCCTCTCGGCCGCCCTGGGCCTGTGCCGCAGGAATATCGCAAGAATATTATGTTTTTCATACTTGCAAAGTCTCGCATCTTTATTAACAGGTGTCTTTTGTAAGTCTTTACAATTTTGAAAAATGTAGTCAGCTGGCGGACACTAAGTAGTCTACATAGGACTTCAAATTTATATAGGTGAACTTGGGTGATTTTGTAGTGAGCCTAGAAAAATAAAAAGCTGATTTTGCAATGTATAGTCAGCTGCCGCTAGGACGGCGGCAGCAGTGGTCACTTGAAACACGATGTTGAATGTGCCACGGTGACTATACATACAAAATCATGCTTTTTAAATTTTTCTTGGCAAACGGAGTATGAACCCAAGTCACCTATGTATATTCGAAGTCCTATTAAAATAATTAAAGGTGTCCGCCATCTGCTCTACATTTTTCAAAATAGTTCATACTTCAAAAGACACCTGTGGATGCTCCCTTTTTGCAAGTTGAAAAACTATAATATTCGCGAAATCATTCCTGCGGCACAGGCCCAGGGCTGCCGAGAGGGAGGCTAGCGGGGCCCAAGTAACGAGCAGGATGGGACGGGCGGCGGCTAAACAGGGCCGATAGCAAACAAGGACTGACGCCAAACAGCGCCAGCCCAGTTGGTTTATTCTTTTACGCTTCCAGCGGAAATACTGCTGATGATGTACTTAGAGCAGAATGCGAATACAATCATGATTGGCACTACGGATATGGCAACGCCAAGGTAGATTGCACCCTGATTTTTTTGTAAGTCGGTGGCAGCATTAAGTGTGGAAATCATAACCGGTAAAGTCATCTTTTTAGGAGTATTTAAGAGAATTAATGGTGTCAGGTATGAATTCCAGTTTCCAATGAAAGCTCCGATGGACATGGTAGCAATACCAGGTGCCATAATTGGAAGTACAATCTTGTGGAAAGTATGTATTTCCGATGCCCCGTCGATTCTTGCTGCTTCCAGCAGCGCCTTTGATAAGGTTGATTTCACGTATTGACGAAGGAAGAATACGATTCCAGGCGCCGCTATGGCAGGAACAATAAGAGGAATGTATGAATCTATTAGTCTAAGCTTTTGGCAAAGATTATAGAATCCGATAAGAGAAAGCTGTGCTGGTATCATCATAAATACCACGATTACCTTGAATAAAAGGTTGTTGCCCTTCCACTCATACATAGCCATAGCGTATGCTGTGATGGCTGAAAAATATGCTGTAAGAAGTGTGGCAGGAACAGCCACTTTTATACTGTTTCCAAAACCTCTGAATAGATTTACATAATCGAAGAGTACTACCCAGTTGTCCTTTAGGCTGTGGCCTGGCAAAAATGAAAATGAATGTGTGATTTCCACACCGGAACGGGTGGAATTTACAATCATAAGCCAAAATGGAAGAAGACATCCAAGGGCTAACACAATTAGTGCTATATAAAGAATTACTTTTTTGATTTTTGTAGCCATTGCTTAGTCCTCCTTTTCACCGATAAATTTAAATTCAAGTACAGATACAATAAGAATTATGATAAACAGGGTGTATGCAATTGCTGATGCAAATCCAACCTGATGAGTTTCAAAACCAAATTTGTACATGTACATAACTACAGTCTGAAGTGTTCCACCTGGCTCACCTGCTGTAGATGCACCTGCCACACCATTGATAAGGAATGGCAAATCAAAGAGCTGTAAACCACCGATAAGTGATGTAACTGCTACATATAAAAGAATTGGTCGAAGCAGTGGTAGAGTTATTTTTCCAAATGTTTTCCATCTGCCGGCTCCGTCGATTGCTGCTGCCTCAAAGTAAGCCTGTGGAATACCCTGAACGCCAGCCATAAGCATAATGAATGAATTTCCAAACCACATCCAAGCCTGAATTACGGCTACTACTGCCCAGGCTGTAGAGCGCTGTCCAAGCCAGTTTACCTGCTGGTCAATAATGCCTGCTGCAAGGAGAATCTGGTTGAAGGTACCATATTTCCAATCTAATAATGTTTTGAAAAGAAAAGCTACCGATGTGGCTGCAATAAGATTTGGAAGATAGTAAACTGCTCTGAAAACTGGAAGTCCAGAAATCTTGTATTTAATATCCGAAAATACGATAGTAAGTAAAAAAGCAAGACCAAGCTGTAAAACAATGTTTAAGCCCCACATTTTTACCGTGTTGTAAAGCGAACGCCAGAAGAATTTATCTCCTATAACACGCTTGTAATTATCTAATCCAACGAGAGTAGGGTCACCATAGCCCTTGTACTCTGTAAAACTTAGGTAAAGTGTTCTAAAAACAGGATAAACACTAAAAATCAAAAAAACGATGACGAATGGGAGCACAAATAGATATGCTGCATTATTCCTATTCTTCATCAAATTCTTAAAAGAAAACGCTTTCATCCTTTCCTCCCTTTTAATATAGGGGCTAGCAAAGCCAGCCCCATTTCATCATCAAATATTATCTTTCAACAGTAATATCTGGATATGTAGATTCAACTACATCGTAGAACTCTGCGATTGCATCATCCTTGCTCTTCTCGCCAGTCTTGATAGCTGTAATAGCAGCACCCCAAGCATCGTTGATAACCTTGTCATAACGAGTTACCTTAGAGTAGTCGATATTCTCAGCCTGTGCCTGCCAGAATGAGTACATATGCTGATTTCCGTATACTGAATTCTCATCATCCTTGTGCTTCTCGAGAACTGATACAAGTGAAACTGTGTCACCTTCAGACTTCTCAATCCACCACTCAGCTGTCTCTTCATCAAGTGTTACCCACTTTAAGAAATCCCAAGCAAGATCCTTGTGCTCTGACTGAGATGAGATACCGATGAATGTACCACCACCGAAGCCTGATGCAGGTCCTGAGCAAACGCCCCACTTACCTGATGTCTCGCCTACATTGTCTCTAAGTGTAAGAACGCCCCAGCTAGGAAGACCAAATGCAAATACCTCTGTCTTGTCAAGGTCCTTTGTAGCTTCCTCGAACTGTTCTGCATCCCAAACGTTTACAGAATCATCTGCGTAGTTCTGGATGTCAGCTGTAAGGATAGGTACCTCGCCAGCCATAGCCTGATACCATGGTGTAGACCACTGGTTGGCATATGCAGTATAGTCATTCTGATAAAGATCAATTACAAGGTCCATATAGTCAAGTCTTGCCTGATTTACGTTAAGCTTTCCATCAACGACCCACGCACTATCCCCCGAAAAATAATTAATCTCAGCATCTGAAGCAAAGATTCTATAGCCTGCATCCTTAAGTGTCTTTGCTGTATTAAGAACTGTGTCATAATCAGCAAAAAGCTTTCCGATTTCTTCAGGATCTTCTGTTCCAAATACCTTCTCAGCTATGTCTCTACGATAGTAGATACCTGCTGGTGTAATCTGGTAAGAAATTGCACGCTGAATTCCTTCTGAATCCTGACCAACCTTCCATACATAATCAACAATCTGATCTGCATAATCCTGTGCATTGTATGGTGCCTGATTTAAATCTTCAAAGTAGTTTGCATCGTAGAAATCCTCAAGCATCTGTGGCTCACCTACGATAATATCTGGTGTTGTCTGACCGCCGTTAAGAGCTGTCTGTACCTTTGTTACATAATCTGCTGGTTCGATTACTACTGTTTCAATTTGAACATCAGGATTCTCCTCAGCATATTTCTCTGCGAAGGTCTGAAGATCCTTTGCAAGTGTCCAGATAACAAGTTTCTCTCCGTCCTCGCTACCTACTGTTGCTGAATCTACGTTCTCGCCTTCTAATACGGCATCACTGCCATCGCTTCCGCAAGCAACAAGTGACAAAGCACAAGCGCCTACGAGAATTGTTGCTAATAATTTTTTTAGCTTCATTCTTCAATCCTCCCAACATTTGTAGTTGATTTGTTATATGTAAATTATAGGTTGGGAGAATTTCTGAAAGAATGATACTTTTTTTATTTTGGTGTCATTTTTACAGTTACTTTTTTAGCTAATCTATCCCTAATTTTCTTTGCTACCTCTCCAGTAACGTATTCCCTATTAAATCTATAAATAGTCCCGTCAAAAAGCTCAACTTCTATATCCGTAATTACGTATTCACCTGGAATGTAATCGCAATGTGCTGTCATTTCATAAACCAACTCTGTCTTTCCAAGTAATGTAGTGCTTACAGTGTGTTTTAAATCTCCACTTGAAATCAAATACTCTGGAATAGCTGGAGACAAAGCAAAAATCAAGCCATTTTCTTCATCATATTTAAATATGTCTTTTCCAAAGAAAATGAGCTTCCACATACTGATAAACTCTATAGTAGAACCACTAAGTCTGGCTACAAAGCCCTTGCCGTGAATACTCTCGTTTGGATTCTTAGAGCTTACAATAAAGGATGAATTTTCAAGAGTACTTCTTCCGTACTCTTCCCTATCAAGAAATGGTATGGCAGCCTTTTTGAAATCTAAAAAGAACTCTTCATATAATCCACTTCTAATAAGCTCCAGCAGATACTTATATTCCATATGTAGCCAGATAGATTCATTCTCTAGCCAGCCTGGTGTAAAAGCTCTGCATCGACCGATTTCAAAGCTGGCATCCTGAAGTGATGCATTAACCTTGTACATAGATAGCTTTTCATCATATAAATCACTGTTTTTGATTTTTGAATACATATTTCTTTTAGCTTCTACATCATTTCCAAGCTTAAAGTAACGCACTGGTCCCTCAAGGAAGTATGGAACCTTAACCATACTGAAATGCTTTGGAATAATTCCGTTTTCCTTGCATTCATAGTCATGGATTTCATATGTAAAATATGCAGGGGCAATACCATCTGAAAGCTCTACTGCTTTTTGGATTGATTCCTTTAACTTATTGCTAAAGACCTCCAAAATCTGCTTTAAATCATCTGAATTGATTTCCTTATTTTCTTCATCAAGACCTGAATATACTTTTGCTCGATACTGTTCCTTAATATCGTTTTTGCGATTCCAACATTCAAACTCACTAGTAGCTTTAAGAGTGACATCCTTTACCTCCGAAATGAACTCTAAAACCCCCTTCGGAAATACGATATTGTTATCAAATTTGCCAAGCATATCCTTTGTAAATTCAACCATTCTGGCAAGCTCATAGGTTTCGTTCATAGATGAACCCATAAGACCTGGAAGACCATTTAAGGCATCATACCAGCCTGGTTTACCACCCTCCATCTCTACACCAAGGCCGTAGGCATCCAATGTGGCAAACTTTACAGCACACATCAAAATCAATTTAGCCATAAGGCTCATATCTATTTCCCTGCCATTTTTGTAGCACTCAAAGCTAGAAGCATTTTCCACTTCAGTTCTATTAACTAAATAATTGTATTGTCTGATGCCGTTTTCTGTTTTTGTATATCTTTCAAATCTTGGCAATACCTTTTTATTTGCATTGAAGGATTTTACTGATGTGTTATATAAAAGGTTCTCAGTCTTATCTGGATATATTTCCAAATATTCTTCTATTAAATCCAGATTATAGGTCCAATGATCACTCCAATATCCCTCTCCAAATCTGGCATTTGCTGTCTTTTCAGCCGCACTCATTATTTGAACAAATCTGTCCTTTTGCTCCTTGTCAAACTTGTCATCACCTGCATCCATTAATGCTGCTGCAAGCTCACCTGGCGTAAAAGGTTGCTTGAGACAAAGTCCATCTAATAAATCCTCAGAGACCTGATATCTCATTTGCTCAATAGATAAAGGATTGTATCCATCTAGCTGAATAAGGCTGTAAAACATCTTAATGTTGTCTTCCATAACCTCTGGACTGAAAAAGGTATCGCATCTTCTGTTCTGATTAACATCTCTGAAATTACCATTTCCCTGTGAATAAAACTCAGGTGACATGGCAAAATAATTGTAATCTCGCTCTAAATCTCCATGCTTTCTAGAGTACACATAAAATGTATGATTATCTGTCAATCTGATAGGAGTACCCCCACGAAGAACATTATCCATGTAGTTATATCTGCAGTAGTTGTCAAAAACCTTATTTGCTGTTTTTGTATTTACTACAGCTGTTAGCTTTTCAGTAAGTTCAGCTGCTTCAAAAAACTTCTTTTGGAAATACTCTCTGTCGATTTTCTGTCCTAGAAATCTAGCTAAAATATCCTTGTTTCTAACCTGACCTATAAGCTCATACAAAGTGATAGTTTCATTTTTCTTTAGAAGCTTTTTTGTTCCAAAAAAGGCGCAAGGCAACTCGTTTGATGTGTTTTGCTTTTTTTCAAGCAACGCATCTATGCTCTTTCTTACAAAGCCCATTGGATTTTCTAAAGAAAGATCATAATCAAATACCACACCAGGATCCACGATTACATCAAGAGGAGTGCCATCAGCCAAAAATCCTACTGCAAAATTTCCGCCCTCAACCCTCGATACCTCTGCGGAGTCCTCCATGCTTACCCTGACTCTGTAATATGGATGCTTGTTTTCAACATTCTCTACCTGCATCCAGGCCTTTGTGGTCTGGGCCATCATTTTCATGCTTTCCTGATTTACACCGTATGGAATAAGGCAAGGCATACCATCTATTATTTCAAGTTCTCTGTCTCCATCGCTCTCATTTGTTATTTCAACTACACGCATCAATGCCCCAATCTTTTCCCCTGGCATTGTCCCGTAGTTTACATTCGCCTTTATACCTTTTTCGTGAACCACATCCTCCAAACCTAAAACATTCATATAAATGCTCATTTTATTAGAGTCGTTTTCCTTCGAAAAAGGCTCTATAATCTCTCCATCTACCTTTATAAAGGTTCTAAAACCTGTGCGCTTCACATTTTGATATGCTGTATGGGCTGGATAAAATTCCATAATGCTATGGTCTTTGTCCTGAACACCGAAGGATACAACAGCCTGTCCTCTATTCACGTAATAGCACCACATTGGTATACCTTCCACACCAGATATGCCTGGAAGGAAGCTGGCAAAAGGAGTCTTTCTTCCATAGTCAAATATCTCATCCTTAACTTCAGTATTTATCTGCATTTAATTAATCCTCCCTATTTCAATTCGATTTCCACAATATGATCTTTTTCATTCCAATCTATCAACAGTTTTTCTGGAATTATCACCTGATTTTTCTGAGGCTTCACCTTGCTTGTGGAGTCAATAATTACATTTGAAATTGAATAATCTCCATAATCCTTGTGCTTTGTATTTTTGAAAACAACCTTAAATCGATGTCCTCTAAATGGCACCTGAATAGCAGCTATTCCTTCCTCATTAAATTGCTCTTTTAAAAGCTTTGGCTCTATATACAAATCTCCTGCATTTCCACGTACACCAAAGGCTTCTGTCACCATAGTAAGCAGGTACCAGCTGGCAGCTCCTGTAAGATAGCTGTAAAGGCCTTTTCCCTTTTCATTAAAATATTCAGGAACTCCAGGATAGTTATTGCTGATTTCAAAATTATCCGATGCCATAAAAAGCTCATTTATAGCTTTATATCCCTCTTTTACAAAACCTCTTTTATAGAGTGCGTTGGCATACATAACAGCCATATGAGAGAACACCGCTCCGTTCTCTTTTTCACCATATGCGAAACCAAACATTCTTCCTAAATCCAGGCGAAGGTCCTTAAAATCGGTATTTAAGGCATAGCCTCCAAGACCCTTTTTGTACAAATACTTATCGCAGGATTTTACAATGGATGCCACAGACTCCTTTTTAGCTGTTCCACTCATTATGGAGAAAACCTGACCTGTCAGCATCATTCTGACGCCATTCTCAAAATCTCCTTCTACCCTGGCGCCATTATTGTCGTAGTAGCCGTTGAACCAGCCATTTCCTTCCTTATCTGTCACCCATTCCTCTTCGCGGATTTGCTTCATCATAAAGTCCGCCTTGTGCTCTAACAAAACAGATATTTTCTCTATTTCTACCAGGACGGTCTCCCCTGGAATTTCGCCTAACACCTCCTGAACATATTTCTCCAGCACTTTCCTTCTCTTGGCAGGATTTCCATATACTAAAATAGAATCCTCCTCCAAAAGAATTAAAAGTTCCTTCAAAATCGAAACCTTGCTACGGCCGGTTTTTGCTTTGTAAATTCGTAAATACGTAGCAAGCTCCTTTAGATTTCCAGCATAACCACAGGTGAAAGCGACACTCTCCCCCTTATCTGGTGCCATATCCAAAGCATCATTCCAATCTGCATTAAGTAGCCTTATTTTGTTGTGTGCCCCAACATCATAAAAGGCGCATAGATTTTCCAGCAGAATATGCTCAAGAATTGTTCCCTTGTATACCTCACCCTTTGCATTCTTCTGTTCTAATCCATATTCTTTAGAATGCTCCTCATCTCTTTTTGTCACTCGATTTATAAGTGCATCCTTAAAGTATGACACCTTTTCATTTAAGATATCCAAATCACCGGTCTGGTCCATATATAGCTTTACCGTCAAAAATGGCCAAAAGCCGTGGTCCATCCAAACTCTAGGAATTCCGTTTCTATCTGCCTTGAATTCGCCTTTTTTATCTCCGATTATTGTGGCATTGGTTCCATCCAGTCTCACTCCCTTGAAATTGTTAACAAGCATATCCCTAACCTGGGTAGGGTCTGTAAGAAGAAGTGCCAGACAGTCCTGCCATAAATCTCTCCAACCTCTTCCACCTCTTCCATAATCGTGATGAGGCAGGAATGAACAGCCAAATATGCGTCTAAGCTCTGGCTGAAAAGACACCCATTTCATAAATCCATCGAATCTTTCATTGCCAGTTTCAAAAATAATATCAGCAACACTATTCCAGTAATTTTTTGTGGTTTCAAAAAGATTTTCCACCTGAGTTTTCGAATAAATAAATCTTCTGATAATATCCATTTCTGCGATATTTTCATCGTCAACCATTCCTGTAACTATCTGAAAGCTACAGCTTTCACTCTTTTTCAAGGAGCACTTAGGGAATCGAAGAACAGCTACAATCTCTTTGCCATCAATAGCCTCTGTGGGCTTTTTCCAGATAGTATCCTTACCATTCTTATCTAACAGGCTACGAGGTCTGAGGAATGTACCACCTGCTCCAAGATAATCCTCAACATCCGCAATAAATCTATTTGGTTTATTGCCATTTTCATCTCTTCCAAACACGAAATAAGACATGTCATTTTTCTGATGTCCTCTCTCATCAAAAGAAAGAGTAGGATGCATAACCACTCCATCATCAGTAATCACTGCACGATTAAGTAGGGATGTAACATGTCTATGATCCCTTAGATTGTCAGCACTTCTGCCATATAGCGGTATGGCTGCCACAGGCTCAAAAAACAAATCCTCGTCAGAAAGATTTTCAATAGTTACAAGCATTATCTCCGCATTATGGTCGAGGGTATCAAAAATAGTTGTAGTGCTTTTCAGCCTACCTGAAGTGTGATTTCTCTCTACCCTCTGCCACATTCTTCCTGCTGTAAGCTTTGTACTGTCCTCTTTATCTGTAAATCTATTAGCTTCCTGTTCAGCAGAAACACCTGTTACAGACCATAATTTCCCATCCATCACTAGAAAGAAATTCCTGGTATCTCTGTCATTGCTTAGATTTAATATGCTTTTAGGTGCAATCATAAAATGATTTTGGTCTGTTTTTGCATCACCGCCAAAATCAGGTGTAACTGCACTTTTTAATCCTTTTTTACTTGCCATCGGCAAATATAATCCACTAGTGTGCTCCGGATTCTTTAGTTCAAAGGTTCCATTTTTGTCCACGTAATTTATCTTGCTCATATTTACCTCTTCTAAATTTTCTTCTGCAAATTCCATATTCCTGTAACTTACTTCATTTAATCTTAGAAAAGGCAAGACACTAAAAAAAGGACACCTTTTTTAGGATGGTGTCCTTTTTATATTTCTTCTTATTTTCAATTAATCGAACTTCAGGATAGTATTAAGAATTCTCTTTGCATTAAGTTTTAACTGGTCATGGTCTAATGCACCTTTTTCATCCGCAAGCTTCAACCTATCAACAAAGCCATTTCCCATCTTCAGGTCATTTCCTGCATTTACTTCCTTGTACTGCTCTCCTCTGGTCCACCAATCTGATGTAACCATTCCTTCATAGCCCCACTCTTCTCGGAGAATTCCTGTAAGTAAATCGTGACTTTCAGATGCTCTCTCTCCATTTACCGCATTATAAGCGCTCATAATAGTGTATGGCTGTGCTTCCTTTACAACAATTTCGAAGGCCTTCAAATAGATTTCTCTTAATGCTCTCTCTGAAACTCTTGAATCGCTATGCTTTCTATTTGTCTCCTTATTATTACAAGCAAAATGCTTTACAGAAGCACCTACGCGATTGCACTGAATACCATCTACAAGAGCTGCTCCAAGCTTTCCTGCCAAAAGAGGATCCTCAGAATAATACTCAAAGTTTCTTCCACAAAGTGGACTACGATGAATATTGATTGCAGGGGTAAGCCAAACAGCAAGATTATTTTCCTTTATCTCTTCGCCACCGGCTTTACCTACTTGAGCAATAAGATGCGTGTTCCAAGTGCAAGCTAAAAGTGTAGCACAAGGGAAGGCTGTAGTGAGGATTCCCGTTTCTGGGGCAATTCTTACTCCGGCAGGTCCATCAGCTGTCATAGCACTAGGCACGCCATATTCTGGGAGATTACCAAAACCGAAAGTATTGGCAACACCAGTATTTGGCTGACCACCTACAAGATTCATCAAATCTTCTGTAGATAACTGCTCCATAAATTCATCAAGAGTAATCTTTCCCTCTGCCACATCGGATAGAGGATGGGTCCCTTCCTTGTATGGGTAAATCAAGCAATAGCTATCCCTTGCCCTAACAGAAGGTGTTAGTCCCTCCTCTGTTCCTGGCTCCATTTTTTTAATTATGCTTTCATTTATAGCCTTATGCTGACCCTGTGGTAATTCCTCATAGCTACCATCTGCAAGCATTCTTTTTTCCAGCTCAACTGGAGCTAATTTATGAGAAAGTGTTGCCACAACCTCATCTTCCTCGTTGTTCCATACCAGGTTTGTAGCTGCCACATCCAAAGAATCATTTCCAAGGAAGAATTTGTACTCTCCTTTTTCTAATACATAGCAAGCTTCCTTAACCTTGCCCAAATCATCATAAGATGAAATCTGATATTTGCTAACGGATAGTGTTATAACCTGGCTCTCATTTGGGCCCAAAACTCTGGTCTTTGCAAAGGCTCCTAGCTCTCTGGATGGCTTTCCAAGCTTGCCCTGTGGCGCACTATAGTATAGCTGTACAACATTCTTTCCTGGAATGCTGCCAGTGTTTGTAACCTTTACAGTAAAGTAAAATGTATCATCGCAAAGTGACATTGCCACTATATTGCTTTCAAAGCTTGTGTAGCTTTTTCCATATCCAAATGGATAGACAATCTTCTTTTCAGCTTCTGGAATAGTGAGGAAATATCTGTAACCTACATAAATGTCCTCATTATAATTTACATAATTAAAGGACTCGTGGAACCCTTCTGTAGATGGATAGTCCTCCAAAGTGCCTGCAAAGGTATCTGCAAGTCTTCCGGAAGGATTCACATCTCCAAGAAGAATATCAGCTGCTGCATCGCCACCTTCCATTCCACCTTGTCCCATATAAAGCGCACCGTTAATACCATATTCCTTGATCCATCTCAAATCGATGATTCCACCAATATTTACTACCGCAATTACTTTTTTGAAATTCGCTTTTACGATATCTACAAGCTTATTTTCCTCATCTGTAAGATAGAAATCTCCCTTAGGGAAAATCTCTCCTGAAATCTTTGGCATAGAGGTTTCAGATTCCCAAGGATTGTATTCGTTGTTGCATTCAACACTACTTCTATCCCAGCCTTCTCCTGAAAATCTTGAGATTACGATAATCGCTGTATCCGTATATGCGATAGCGCCATTTAAAAGCTCAGAAGAAATCTCTGGCTCTGAAGTCATACCTGGAACTCTTCCATTTCCATACTGCTCTTTTAAATCATCTTTATAGAAGCTGATAAGTGGTTCATAAATTGAAAGGCCTTTAGCCTTTAGACCATCATACAGGCTATGAACATACTTGCAATATACATCGCCTGAACCACCGCCTCCTTTTACATAGTCAATGCTTCCCTTACCAAAAAGCGCCACAGGCTGTTCCTTTGACAGTGGGAGCACCCCATCATTTTCAAGTAAAACCATTCCCTCACTGGCTGCTTTTCTTGAAAGCTTTATATGTTCCTCACAGCCAGTCACTCTTCTATCTCCATATAAAGGTAGAGCTGGCTGATATAATAATCTGGACCATTTTTGCATAACACACCTCCTGAATAAAATCTACTTCTTCAATAATAACTTAATCAAAATAGTTTTAAAGTATTTTTATTTTTCTATAGTGATATTTTTTTGATAAACATTAAAAGAGCTTGCGAGAGATTTACTCTTGCAAGCTCTTAAGAAGAAGAAAAAATAATTTTTTTGAAGAAGCTTTCTTTGCTTGTTTCTTTTATGGTTTTTGTGTTTTTTCCAGTTTCTTTGGCTTTGGTGGTTTTGTTGTTCTCTCGTAAAGAAGAGACATATCAAAAATTTTCTTGGCCAGCTCTGTAGTTGACTCCTTTGCAAGAAGTCTCCACTGCCAATTGCCACTATCTGTGCCTGGAACATTGATACGATTGTATTTACCAAGGCCAAGATAATCCTGCATCTGTGCCACAAAAAGCACTGCCACAGAACCCATTCCACCTCGAATCATGCCCCAGTTGAAGCCTTCAGACTTTGAAATACCCAGATATTTGCTGGCATATTCTTTGTCCTTTTTATTGGCCTCTTTGTACCACTCCATAACAGTGGCATTGTCATGAGTACCTGTATAACAAACACAATTTTTATCATAGGTATGAGGCTGATAATTGTTTGGCTCACCTGAATCAAATGCAAATTCCAAAACCTTCATGCCAGGCCAGCCACTGTCAGAAAGAAGCTTAACAACTGTAGGTGAAGGCTCACCCAAATCCTCAGCAATGAATTCAATACTAGGAAATGTCTTTGATAAAAGTCCTACCAAATCCATTCCTGGACCTTTCTTCCACTTGCCGTTCTTTGCAGTTGTGTCCTTTGCAGGAACTGCCCAATACTCATCAAAACCTCTAAAGTGGTCGATTCTTAGAACATCATAAAGCTTTGCTGCGCCCTCGATACGACGAATCCACCAACGATAGTTGTCTTTTTTCATAGCCTTCCAATCATAGCAAGGATTGCCCCAAAGCTGACCTGTTTCACTGAAATAATCTGGTGGAACACCTGCTACTTCTACTGGATAGTTTTCCTCATCCAGGCTGAAGAATTCAGGCTCAGCCCAAACATCACAGGAATCCAGTGCAACGTATATAGGCAAATCACCTATAACCTCGATTCCAAGACTATTTATATATTTTTTCAGCTTTTCCCACTGCTTGAAGAAAAGGAACTGAATGTATACAAAGAATTCAATCTGCTCTGCAAGGTCTTTTCTGTACTTTTCAACTGCAGCCTCTTCATGAAGACGGATGTCCTCCTCTGGCCACTCCTGCCAACTCAGCTGGCCAAAATGCTTTTTAATTGCCATGAAAAGTGCATAGTTTTCAACCCATGGATTCTGTTTTCTAAAATGAGAAATCTCTCCTAATGCCTCGGCATAACCACGTTCCTTTGCCTTCTCCAAAATCTTGAAACGGCTCTCGTAAATCTGACCATAATCCACGTATCTTGGATTGGTTCCCCAGTTTTCAGCATCAACTTCCTTTTGTGTGAGCAAGCCTTCCTCAATCAGCATATCCAAATCAATAAAATATGGATTGCCTGCAAAAGTCGAAAAGCTTTGATATGGACTGTCTCCATAACTGGTAGGTCCCAATGGAAGCACCTGCCAAAATTTCTGTCCGGCCGCCTTCAGAAAGTCAGCAAATTCATATGCAGCCTTTCCGAAAGTTCCTATTCCATATGGTGATGGTAATGAAGATATAGGGAGCAATATTCCACTACTTCTTTTCATGATTTAATCTCCTATAAATTATCTAAGTTTAACGGGAAGGCAGGCCCATTCAAAATTGCCTCCGGCAATGGGGCCTGCCGTGGCAGACAGGTTCTCCCCATAAATGGGTCCCTCCTATCTGCTTATCCCTTAACTGCACCTGCTATTACACCTTTGATGATATATTTCTGTAGGCAAATGTACATGATGATAATTGGGATCACAGTCATCATAATACATGCCATCATTGGTCCCATCTCAACATGACCATAGCTTCCGCGGAAATACTGAATCAAGATTGGAATGGTCATGTATTTCTTTCTGTCGAGAACAAGATATGGCAATAGATAGTCGTTCCATAACCACATTGTCTCCAAAATTGTAACCGAAATAAGTGTAGGCTTCAAAATTGGAAGAACAATTTGAAAAAATGTCTGTAGAGGATTGCAGCCGTCAATCATTGCTGCCTCTTCAATTTCCAATGGAATCGACTTCATAAAGCCTGTAAACATAAACACTGCAAGTCCTGCACCAAATCCAAGATAGATTATGCAGATATTGTACGGTGTGTCTAAATCAATCCTATCTGCAGTAGATGCCAGTGTAAACATAAGCATCTGGAATGGCACTACCATCGAGAATACAAATAAAGCATAGCACACCTTTGAGAGAATTCCGTGAACTCTAGTGATATACCAGGCGCACATAGATGTACAAAGTAAAATCAACACTGCAGAAGATACTGTGATTACCAGGCTGTATCCAAATGCTGCTGCAAATCCCTTTGAAGAAAGGGCATCCAAATAGTTAGAGAAGCCTGTAAAGCTCACTGCGTTTGGCAACTGGAACACTGTATCGGTGTTTATATACTTGTCCCCCTTAAGGGAATTAATCAAAATCATAAATACTGGATAAATCCAGAAAAGTGTCAATATACACAGTACTACAAAAACAATGGCACGTGCAACCTTTTCTTTTGCTTTCACTACTGCTGCACCTCCTTTGATTTAGTAATCTTAAGCTGAATCATAGAAATAAGAATTACCATGATGCAGAAAATAACTGCCTTGGCCTGACCATAACCCTTCCACTGAGCGCCGCTACGGCTGTAGAAGGTGTTATAAATATTCAGTGCAAGCATTTCTGAGGCGTGAGCAGGTTCGCCACCTGTCAATGCAAGGTTCTGATCAAAAAGCTTGAAGCCGTTTGTGATTGTCAGAAATGAACAGATTGTAATTGATGGCATAACATTTGGAATCTTTATTTTAAAAAGAATCTGTCCCGTTGTGGCTCCATCGATTTTCGCAGCCTCTATATAATCATCTGGTATAGATTGAAGTCCTGCGATGTAAATAATCATCATGTAACCAATCTGCTGCCAGCACATAAGAATTGTAAGACCGATGAATCCGTATGTAGCATTTAAAGCGAGAAGTGGCTTTTCCATGAGAGAAAGAACGCAGTTTAAAAGGATCTGCCAGATATATCCAAGAACAATGCCACCAATCAGGTTAGGCATGAAGAATACAGTTCTAAAAACGTTTGAACCTTTGATTTTGTTTGTAAGTGCAAGGGCAATAGCAAATGCTATTACATTTATAAGTACTGTGGAAACCACAGTGAAAAGCGCTGTAAACCAGAAGGAATGCCAGAAGCTTTCATCCTGGAAAGCATACGCATAATTTCCGAAACCAATAAACGTTGCTTTTTTTATTGTTGTAAATTTGCAAAACGACAGATATAAGCCCTGAACGAATGGATAAATAAATCCCACAGAGAATGCCGCAAGTGTCGGCAGAACAAATACCGGCCAGTATCTTCTTATAGCTTTTTCCATAGTATCATTCCTTTTCAAAATTTTGGAGGGCGTTAGGCCTCGCCCTCCAAACATATAATGGGAAGAAAAACTCTTCTTTATGTAAACTGCCGTTGGCAGTAAACACCTGTGATTAGTTAGTAAGATGATTAGATTAATTTGATTAGTTTGCTGCTGCGTACTCTGTAGCCCAACCATCAACGAATGCAGAAACTACATCGTCCCATGAGCCTGTGCCTGCAGCATAAGCTGTAAGTGCTGAACCAACGCCGTTCTTCCACTCCTCAGATGGCATTGTTGTGAAGTTCCAAGAAACTGGAGTCTTGCCTGCCTCTGTGTACGCTCTGTCGTTAAGAACGAAAAGGTTTGTTGTATCTGCTGCGTTCTTGAAAGGAATTACACCAATCTGCTCTGCAAGCATCTTTGTACCTGCATCAGATGTAACCATCCATGTAAGGAAGTCGATTGTTGCCTGAATATCCTCATCAGATGCCTCTGAGTTTACGCACCAGAAGTTCTCTGTACCTGTGCAAAGTCCCTGATTCTTCTCATCGCCTGCTCCTACATAAATAGGAATCATAGCAAGCTCATCATCTGTCATACCCTTGCCTGTAAGGTTTGCATACTCCCAAGAACCATTCTGATAGAATACAGCCTTTCTCTCAGCAAATTCATTCTCAGCATCATCGCCTGTCTTTCCAGCAAGATCAGCTGGCTTGCATGTAGCATTGTTGATGTAGAGATCCCAAATCTGCTTGTAGTTATCTAAGTATGTGCCTTCAATTGCATCTGTAGAATCAATGCCCTTCTCCTGATACTCGAAGTAAATTGGAAGGTTTGCAAGGTGTGTCTTGAATCTCCAATCAGAAGAACCATCCATACCTGCTGATGTAAATGCTGAGAAGCCAAGTTCTGAGCTTCTTGCTGTAATATCCTCAGCAACCTTCTTTAAATCGTCAAATCCCTGAATATCATCTATTGTGTAACCAGCCTCTTCAAGGAGCTTTGTGTTTGTGATAATACCATATGACTCAATTACATATGCGATACCTGCAACTGCATCTCCATCATAGAGTGCAAAAGAATCGCTTGTAAGCTCATTGTAAAGTGATGAGCCCTTGAGGTCATAGCAATAATCCTTCCAGTTTGCAAGACCTACTGGACCATTTACCTGGAATAATGTAGGAGCCTCATCCTTTACGATTTCAGATGAAAGTGTCTCCTCATAAGTACCAGAAGCTGCTGTGATAACAGTTACAGGAACTCCTGTCTCTTCTGTGTACTGCTTTGCGATTTCCTGCCAAGCCTCGTCTGCCTCAGGCTTGAAGTTGAGGTAGTAAACCTTTCCGCTTGCTCCATCTGTTGATGCAGAATCACCTGTTGCTGAATCGCCTGAAGCTGATGAACCACAACCTGCGAAGGTAGCAGCTGTCATCATAGCGATTAAACCAAGTGCCAATACATTTTTTCTCTTCATTTCTTACATTCTCCTTTGTGTAAAAGTTTTTATCTTAGCGAAGGGTTTCTCCCTCGCGAAGTTTCGTAGATAAAACGATGTGCTTGTGTTGCTTCTTCCCCCTAATGATATCAACTGCAAGCTTCACCGCCTCGCTTCCCATTTCCTCCATCGGCTGACAAAGTGTTGTCAACACTGGATTCATGTATTCTGAAGCCTCGATGCCATCAATAGCTATCAATGCCACATCCTTTGGCATTTCCTTTCCTGCCTCTCTCAATGCCTTCATAGCCCCCATAGCCATGTTATCTGAGATAGCAAACACTGCTGAAAAATCATGTTTGTGCTTCAGCCAGTCCTTCATGCCTTCATAAGCATCTGCGATATTAAAGCTGTTTATCGAAATGATGAGATTTTCATCAAGTTCTATTCCAAAATCATTAAGGGCTCTTTCATAGCCTTCAAATCTAACCTGGCTAACCGAGCCATCGTCTGGTCCAGAAAGCAAAACTGCAATCCTTCTGTGACCTTCTTTGTAAAGATACTCCACCGCCTCATAGGCCGCCTGATTGTCATCAATACCAACGCTGGAATATTCTGAGTTGTCCAAATTACCATACTGATTGTTAAACGTACAGCAAACAAACGGAACATTTATACTTGAGACCTGTTCCTTGGAGTAGTTCAATCTTCCTCCTAGGAAAATAAGACCTAAAAGCTTTTTATCACGCTCCATTCTGGCTGCTGTAAGAATCTCGTCATCTGAGGTTCCAATCTGCTGCATAACCATTGTGTAGCCTGCTTTTTCAATCTTGTCGCCAATCTCTGTAATAATCTTTGTGTAAAAGGGGTTCGACATGCCTCGCACCACCACTCCAATGTTGTCAGAGGTTGACTTTCCAAGCTCCCTTGCGCTTGTGTTTGGAATGTAATTGTATTCGTTAACTACTGCAAGTACCTTTTCCTTTGCAGTTTCACTGACATCCGGGTGATCATTTAAAACACGCGAAACCGTGCTAACGCTCACACCGGCAAGCCGTGCGATGTCCTTAATTGTCATGTCGTTTTCCTTCCTTTTGTCCCATTAAGAATCTGTTATGAACTCTGCGGGGCCTAATCCGCTTTCTTTTGGAAACGTTTCTGGTAACGTTTCCAGTTCATGTATAAATAATAACGCAGTGTCACCCCTGCGTCAATGTATAATCATCATTTCGTGTTTTGTTACAAAATATAACTTATCAGATTGTGTAATGTGGATAATTCACTCTAATTTATCTAAACACGTGATTATCGCTGTGCAAAATATCTATTTTAGGTGATTTACAATACTTACATTCTCACTTGCCAAATTTGTTTTATCAATTGTGGCTCTTTTAATCCACTTGTTGCGTCTTTCCATTGATAAATTATCCACTATTTTTTCATTTTTTATCAATAAGAGTCTCTCTAACCAGCTTAGTGCCATTGGGATTTTATAAAATATATGATTTTCAATAAATATTTATCAATGCCCTCATCGTCATCAAGTATGATTTCGTTTACTATTGATAAATGATATACGATCGCTGATGGTTATGCATCCTTTCAACTAAACTAATATCCATAAGTTAATGTCCCTAACTATACTTTAACCAGCATCTTGCAATAAACTTCTGCTTCAACCTCTACAATAACTTTATCTCTACACCGGATTTTGTCTCCTTTGCTTTTTCAAGAGCATGGGTGAATATTGTAAAGAAATCTTCGCCATCACTTGTAACAAAGTAATTAGACAAATCAGTGATATCTTCACTAATATTATCCCCCCATGGCGGCTGTTTTGATAAATCCTCAATATCCCAAACTACCTTATCAACCGAAAGCTCTTTTAATTCTTCCTTTATTACCGACAATTCCTCAAGTGTTTCATCAATCTTATCCACATTGAGTTTCCCCTGATATAGTTCTCTCATAATCACAGGAAAGCGGCACCCCCAATTCGAGTTTTCTAGATTTGCAGCCACTGTTGAAAAGAATGCATGTAGAAAATCTCCGTTGCCAATCTGATACCAATAATACTTTACTTTAAAACCTACTGCCATATAATTAGTCTTTCTCCGCTAGCTATTTTTTTCCTTTCATAAGCAGTGTACAAATCTTTTTTACTCAGATAACTTGTTCAACAAACCATCAACGATACTTTTAATTATTCCAGATGAATCATTGCTAATATCATTTAGCTTCGATTTTACATCTTTATGCTCATCAAGAAATCTTCTAATATCCTCTTTATCATATGACCTGAGGGAATCAATACACATCTCAAATAATTCTTCATCATCTGTGTTTATTGCTTTTCCGATAATGAGCAGTTCTTCCGTTACTTCTTGACTTAATAAATCATCTAACGATTTAAACATCTCAAGTGTCCCTCATCATCTAGTTGGCACTTCCAAATCTATATTTTAAATTCTTTCCCCGTGTTATTATCTATGAACCTTTTTTTATTGTTCTCAATTTGTAATTCTAAATCAGTGCCTACCTCAGCATTATAGATTGCTAAAATTGCAGGCTCTATATTTGCAACCGTATTAAAATCGCATACACACATATTATTGGGATTGCTTAAATACTCATCAGTATCTATGTCAGAGAAAAATCGCCATCCATTGTCAATCTTATTCATCGATTTTTCTCTTACACACCATTTTAGCATTCCTTTTTTTTCTAACACATTTCGAGAAACAATACACCCTCCAGCAGATTTTATAAATTCAACTACATTACTCATAGTTATGCATCCTTTCAACTAATTTTTCCCTATACGGAAGCATTTCTGCCAATTCCAACGGGGTCTTATCCCACGCATTTTTGTGCCTAAAATCAAGATTGCTTTGTGAAAACCACAAATCATACAAAGGCTCTAATTCTTCATCTGTGTATTTCATATTGATCAAATATTGTAAAGGAACTCTTCCTTTTTCATCCATTTGATTAATATCAACACCTGCCTCAATTATCTTTTGGCAAAGTATCCTAGTTTGCTCCAAATTGTGTGTTGTTCTTGATAAAAGAATATGTAACAAATTCTCGTTACATTCATTTGTCACTCTGACATCAGCACCCTTTGTTATCAAAAAATCAGTTATTAAAAATCTACTATCAATATCAGTATTAGAAGCAGCATAAAACAGGAGGGATTTATTCTTATATAGCTTCTGTTCATCCCCATCGCGATACTCCGCAATAAAATCCTTATACTTCTTCATCTTTGCAATTAAACTAATATCCATAAATATATTCCTCTATTCAAACATATGTCCTCTGTTGTTTTTAGGAAGTTCCGGCCTGTAGTTTTCTGGAGTATTATACCAATCAACAAACTCTTTCGTCGTCATTTCTCCGTTCATATAAGCTTCATGAACAACAGAATACTTTTCTTCTGGAATATGTCCCATATCCCATACTCCTTTTCTAGGTTGTCCTGGCTCCCATTCAATTACTTCATTTGTGTTCGGATCCCTAACAAGACCATCTGGTCCTTTTGCATTTTCCCACACTTGTTCGACAACTCCATTTCTAAAAGAAGGCCTACCATTTGTATAAGGCTTTGGTTTTTCTTCTGTGTTTAGATTTACAGATTCTGTCGCATCAACCTTAACACTCTCTCCTCTAAGTGCAATCAATGCATCTCCATCCACCTTAGCCAACGCTCCAGCTGTTGTTAGCTGCGCATCAGCCACCTTGAAGCCTTGTATATCAAGTTCACTCATACCTGGAAATTCAGCATGCGTTCCATTGGCGCATTCATTTGCCCAGTTATTATAGCGCTCTGCGTCAGCGGGATCCATCATATCTGCAAAGTTAAGCTCATTATCCGGTAATGCTGATCTATGCGCAGCATCCGTAAGACTGCCAGGTGTAGTGCCTGTATCTCCATGAAGCTTGCTTCCAACCTTTCCAACAGTTTCATATGTGTCTGGATCAAAGGCTATTCCCAGCCCGATTTCAAGCAGTGCCTCCTCCGTCATATTAAGATTGAATCTAGCATCCAAAGCATCAACAGTAACCTTAGTTGCTGCATCTCCCAAGAATCCTGCTGTCATATTTTTACCGACGGCTATAAAAGTTGTTTTCGTCAGCTCAGTTCCAGTTAACCCCTTTGCCATGCCACCAAGCATTGCTGAATTTGCAGCTGTGAGAGTCCCAGCAATCATGGTATTGGCATTACCCCAAAAATCATAGAGTTGCTGATTTCCCATAAAGACAGTATCTCTTATCGGATTATAGGCATATGAACTAAGGTCACCATTCATCCCATAGTAGACATCATCCACACCTTCTGCAATATTTGAGGCACCATACAGATAGGTACAACTACCTGTGATAAACAGTCCTCCTGCAACTAAAGGTGTTGCTGCACCGGCACTGGCGATTATGGCTATAGCGCCAACAAAACAAACTGCTACACCTTTGATAATTTCTGCTCTACCCTGATCTATTCTAGCCTGACAAGCCGCATCATAGTCAGCCTGCATTCTTTCAGAAATCTCTTGCAGCTTTTCGCTTGCATCCTGAAGTTCCGCTTCTTTCCCTTGTAGGAATTCCTGACTTGCTAAAGTAGATTGATAAAGCAAATATGCGTATGTATTGCTGGACACATCACCACTTGTATAATCACCCGGTGCAATATTGTCCTTATAATAATTTATAAAATTATCTAGATTAGCAATAAAATCATTAATCGAATCCAAATCATTTGCATGAGCATTTTCATAATTTACAATCGACGAATCCAACGTGTTAATTTTGTTGTACATCCATTGTAAATCGGTGCTTAGTGAGCCCATTCCTGGTGTATTAAGTGAAATGATATCCGAAACTTTCGAAAGCGAATTACTTATCTGATTTTGGACCCAAATATTAGCATTATCATAATTTGTGGCATGCTTTTGATATTTATCCAATGTGTGCGCACAAAACTTTGTGGCATAGTCATCGTCAATGTTAAAATATCCACTATAGTATAACATCAATTTGCTATGATACTCTGTTAACATATATGAGACAGACGTAATCAAAGGAAGATGTACTTCCTTTGCAAAAGCCTTGATGTTGTCAGCAGCCGCACCAGTAAAAGCATCTGATTCAATAATACTTGTAACATTCTGAGATAAAGTGCCTAGAATTCCCTGAATCTCAGCTATTCTCGCAGAAGCAGTCTGATAAGCCATCATATTGTCTATAAAACTGACTTTATAATCTTTCCCTTGCATTTAACATTATCCTCAAATATTATTCTGTAAATCCTCATCCATTTCCTTCAGTTCGGAAACAACTGTCTCAACTCCAGTAACATTTGTAGAAACCATCGTCTGAAAAGAGGCCATTGTATTCAATATAGAGGCCATCACCCCCGTATAGCTTTCAATCATTACATCCTTGCTATCAGGAGTTTGTAAATCTAATGCCTCGTGATTTATGCTTGATGCATTTGTTTTGTATGTTGAAAGCAATCCATTAAAGGTTGTATCATCTAACTTAAATTCTTTTCCCATCTTTAATCCCAATCTAGTTGCAAGCCTTTTCAATCTCATTCAACAAATTATTAATGGCAGAATAACAGTCACCAATAATGCCAAGCCATTCCGCATTCTGATTCTCGAGCTGCGTTATTTTATCGCAAATAGCATCAAGCACCTGATCTGTATTATTAATAAACGTTGTATACTCGGCTGAAACGCCATCGGTGGCGCATTCTACCACTTTATTCTTATTATTCCCATACCAGGTGGTATCTTCAGCTAGCGGAGCGCAAATGTTGTCACTCCAACGTTTTTTATAACCCTCAATCAATTCTTTATCTTCTTTAATTTCGGATTTAACCGTTTTCAAACGTTCAATCTTGGCATTATTAGAATTAATACCAGCTCTAAGATTATTTATTTTTGAATATAAATCATCTATTAAACTCATGCCTGCCCCTTATTTTTTAGCATCTTAACGGTGCCTTTTTCAAATCCCTTATCTTCAGTCCATTTGTCTATGTTTTTATTCATTCTGATATCATCTTCATCAGAAAAACCTTCAAACACAACCTCTGAAATATCCTCTGTATTAAAATAAAATACTCTGTCACTAACCAGTCCCTGAGGATACACACACCCACCATACTCAAATAAATACTGCTTGTTTTGAATTGGTATGAGCATAGCTCTCGAAATAATCATTAGTTTCTGTACCCCACCATTTAAAATAACAATGCTCCCTAGTGGCAGTCTCTTTGTAATCTTCTCTTCCATGCCAGCTTAATTCCCCTTCTGCTCAATATTATTTTTCTTCAAATATTCTGTATATGCATTTTCTTTATCTCTGTTAGGCGTAAACCTTGGACTAGGTAATACTATTGCCCTTAAGATAGATAAAACTACTATAAAAACTATCAACGCTATAACTGTCTTTTTATTCATTATCCGCCCCTTTATAATTCACAAAATATTCACAATTTAAAATTTATCACATCTGAAAATTATCGTCAATTAACACCTTCTTACTGATAATTGTCAATAAAAGCACCGCGCCATCTCTGACGCGGTGCTTGAATCTCAAAATCTATATTTTACTTATCTTGGTGCAAGAAGCGTTGTCAAATCAACTCCTGCGATTGCGCTGGCCTTTGCTGTGTACTCAGGATTTCCTGCATTCTTGTAATATGCGTAGGAAGCCTTCTGTGTATTGTCTGAACGAAGGATTCCGTTTGCAAGGCCCTGTGGCACTTCGATAACAGGATCATCCTTTTCACGTGAAAGAATGAGTCCATCGATGTGACTATTATTTTCAGCAACCAGATATGCGAATGTAAAAGCTGCTGCCTGTAGCTCCTCCCCCTGTGATGATGTATAGCCCTGCTCAGAAAGCTTTACAGAGCGAACTGCACCAGTTGGTGAAATGAAATCAGGCTGACTTAAGAAATCTGTAACAACATCAATGTTGTATACCGACACAAACTTTGTATTTTGATTACGCTGAATATTTGCTGTTGGTGCCCATGACTGAACGTTTGTCATTGGATAATTATATGCGTGATATGCAAGCCTCCAGTCAATATTGCCCTGACTTCTGATGACATTATTAAACTGTGTTAAAAATGCCTTTGCGCCATGAACTGTGCCCTCGTTAAGTGCCCAGTGATGGTCTGTGCAGACATATACATTTGCGTTGGCATTCTCAGACTTAATCGCATTATAGAGAACTCTAAATGCTCTTGCATACTCATTTGTATAAGTTGCAAGGTCACCACCGCAGCTCATGTAATTCCACTCGTTCCAGGCATTAACCTCATTACCAATGATGAAGTTGTCAACCTTTGCATTCATTCCAAAGTATGAATAACTGCTCCAACGAGCTGCAATAAATGAGCCAGCTGCTGCAAGAAGCTCGATACCTTCTGTAGTAGATGCATTAAGTCCATAATAATTTCTGGTGCCCAGCGCATTATAAGCATAAGGGCTGATGAACTCAGTCTTTGCAGCCTGGTCTACAAGAAGTATCATTGTTACCTGAACGCCCTGAGAGTTAAGACGCCCAAGATAATTATCAAATGCAGAAATGTATCTGGTGTCAAAATTATAAGTCTTTCCATTGTAGGTGTAAGGGACGCCAGAGCCATCTGAAATCTTCGAGAGTGGAAGTGAAACAGTGGCCTGCTTTACTCCGAGGTCAGCAAGTGAACGCATTCCCATGTTTACAGAGCTGGCATCACAGAGAAGCCCCTTCTTTCCACCATCCATACGAGGTGTTGTGCGCGTAGCACAGGCCTCAGGATTAGTGATATAGCAGCTGTTTGATGCTGCTGTAAGCGCCCCGCCCTTCATGACACAGACTGTAAACTTTTTATAAAGCATTGAATCTGCACTATTCTTGTTGAGCGGAACACTAAAAGTTGCTGATGCTGAAACTGGCTGTTGTGCCACATCAGTCCCCTCTGTTGCCCCCTTGTTTGGGTCAGAAGCCACAAGATGATACGCACCGTCGTCTGATGCTGTCTGTCCAGATGCTGCAACCACAACGTTTCCACCATCAATTACAGCTCCACCAATTGCCACCCCTGATGCAGCATTTGCATTGATGGTTGGCATGAATGCAAATGCTGTGACAACCATTGTCACCACAAGAGCAACTCCTGCAATTTTCCTAACGATTTTCATATATCTAAACCTTTCTAATTCCTTTCACTATTACCTAGGAGTTAGCAATGAAGTAAGATCTACACCTGCTGCTGCACTTGCCTGTGCAATAATGTCAGGACTTGCAGCATTCTTGTAGAAATCATAGCCCATCTTGTGTGAGCCATCCAAATTGCATAAACCAGAATGCATTCCCTGAGAAATATCGAATGCATCATCTGATTCTCTTGAGATAACTAAACCATCAATTAATCTGTTGTTCTCAGCAACAAGATATGCATAAACTAATGATGCAGCCTGAAGTGCCTCTCCATTTGCACTTGAATAGCCGACCTCAGAGCACTTTACAGTTCGTGCAGCACCTGTTGGTGAAAGCATGTCAGCCGAACAGAGGAAATCTGTCAAAACATCGATATTTGCCATTGTTACATAAGGTGTAGCTTGGCTATGTGAAACATTCTTACCTGTCTCCCATGCGTTTGGTGCATAAAGAGGTGCATTATAAGGATGAACAGCAACTCTCCAATCTACGTTTCCTTCACTCTTAATAATGCTGTTAAGCTTTGTCAAAAACTCCTTGCCTGAAATATAGTAAGATGCCTCAGCTCTTGACCACTGATGATCGATACATGTGTAAACATTTGCTGTAGCGTTTTCAGACTTAATTCCTGTGTACATGATTCTGAAAGCCTTGGCATATTCCTGCATGAACACATCGTTTGAACCGCAGTTCATATAGTTCCAAAGCCACCACGCATTAACCTCATTACCAATGATAAAGTTATCAACCTGACCGTATCCTATTCCTGAATAATGCTTTGCAAGGAATGATGCTGCTGACTGAAGCGCAGCCACACCATCTGCAGTATTAGCATTTAATCCATAGTGATTATGGGCACCAAATCCATCCATAGAATATGGGTTAATGTACTGACCTGGTGTATTGTTATCAACAAGGATGATTACGTTGACCTGCATGCCCTGTGAATTGTATTTGCGAACTGAAAAATCATAGCCTGCCAGTGAATTAATCTTTGATAAAGGAATATTCAGGTTAACCTGCTTTACGCCCATATCTGCTGGCTGATTCTTGCTTGCAACACTCTGGAGCAAATCAGGAAGAATACCCTTCTTGCCAAAATCCATACGTCCTGGTGCATAGCTTGCGCAAGCTTCAGGATTAGTAATATACATACTGTTAGAAACTGGAGAAAGTGCTCCGCCAGACATTACGCAAACCGTAAACTTCTTGAACAGCATAGAATTTGCTGTGTCCTTTGCCAATGGAACGCTAAATGTAGCTGATGCTGAAATTGCAGCCTGTGCCACATCTGTTCCTGCAGGAGCTGCCTGATTCACATCAGAAGCTACCAGATGATACATTCCATCGTCAGAAGCTGCTGTTCCTGATGCGGCAACAACTACATCACCGCCCTGAATCAACACTCCCCCTATAGCAACTCCGCCCTTTGCCTCTGCCTTAAGAGCTGGCAAAACAGCGAATGCTGAAATAACCAATGCAAATGCGAGTGTGATACTTGCAATTCGATTAAGCAATTTCATAAATTCATAACTCCTTTCTTTTTCACATACCATAGTCTCCCTCAAAAGGGAGACCATCAACTATATTAATCTATAATTATAAAAAATATGTGAAAACGAACGAGTTTTGCAAGATATAACACAAATTGTTCATAGAAAAAAAATAGCCCCTAGTTACCAATTAGCTGGTTAAGGCTACAAGCCTTAGTGATTCACAGTTCATCATAGAAAGGTTCACTTGTGAATCCTAAGAGCTTGATGCCTACCAGCTAAATAAATACTGTATAGCAACTAGGGGCTCTAAACATGTTCTATTTTTATAATATTAATTCTTCGCTGTTGCGATTTCATCCTCTAACCAAGCGACAACCTCGTCGAGGCCTTCACCAGTCTTTCCACTTACAAAGAAAATCTTTGCATTTGGATTGAGCTTTAGAATTCGCTCAGTAACCTTTTCCTTGCTGAAATCGAAGTAGTCCAAGGTATCAATCTTGTTGATGAGAACCACATCACTGATTTCAAACATAAGTGGATACTTAAGAGGCTTATCATCACCCTCTGGAACAGAGAGCAACATAAGATTCTTGTTTGCTCCAACATCAAACTCTGCTGGACAAACCAAGTTACCAATATTCTCAAGGATAAGTAAATCAAAATCCTTGGTGTCATACTCCATAAGCGCACGGCTTGTCATATCAGCATCAATATGGCAAAGTCCCATATTATGAATCTGGATGGATTCAACGCCTGTGGCGTCAGCAACTCTCTGTGCATCGATGCTAGTCTCAATATCCACATCCATCTCACCAATTTTGTATTTATCCTTCATTCTGTTGATGATGGCAGAAAGAGTTGTGGTCTTTCCTGAGCCAGGGCCTGACATTACATTTACAAAAAAGGTTCCCTGAGCCTTCATCTGCTGACGGATAGCCTCTGCAGCTGCTTCATTTTCAGCGAAGACGCTTTCACCTATTTCAATTACTTTAACTTCACCCATATTTATACTCCTTTACTATCTCAATATTATACTATCCGCTAGTTACGGCATCAAGCTCATCTAATAGCGTAGGCAGCGTAAATTTGTACTCGGAAATCACAGAAAAGACTATCCCTGTGTTTTTGTGACAAGAATTAGATTTGTGATTATCTTACTATTTTTCTATTCTAAAAGGAAGCCCTGCTCCGCAGGCCTCTGATTTTGGTTTAAAAGCCGTACTTTTTTGTACGACAATTAATCCTTCGTTTGCTTGTTGATATTTTATCTGCCTTGAAATGGGTGTCAAGGACTTCAGCCTTAGGTGCGTAGCATCCTTGACTCCCATTTCTGGGCAGATACACTGTAAATCAAGCAAATGAAAGATTAGGTTTGTGCGAAGCACGTTTATTAAAGGCAACACCGTCAGGTGTTGTTCCCTTTTTACAGCTTTCCATTCAACATAAACAATAGCTGCTTACTATTTTGAACACTCATGCTTGAATGAATTGCCTCTGAATATTTACCGTATTCTCGCAATAGCTGACTTCTCTTGTTTTTTTCTGATGCCAGGACATCATTAGCAGTCAATATAACTTCTTTTGCCCCCGCTGCCATCGGCAGTTCTTCTTTTTGGAATTTTGCAAGTTCAAGCATGTCTTCATCGTTATAATAATACTCACGCAGACGAGCCATCTGATTTGCTCCATGTTTACTCCAACCCATCGCTTGCGTACTCATTCTACTAGATAACACATGATATACATGCCCTTCTGCCGAACAAGCCAACACTCCTTCATGTTTTCTTAAGCGATATTTAGCTGCCATCCAATTTGAACTTATGTAATCAGCTGATGCCGATATTTTTGCAAGTATATTTTCTGAGGAAGTGTATTCTTTTAATCTATCAACCAGTTTTAGAAAATCAGCATTTGTTTTGCTTCTTATCGTTTTATATATTTCAATCCTTACATCATCTTTAGAATCCTTCATGTGTGAAATCATTCTAGAAACATGCTCTGATATATGAAATTCATCTAATACAAATGTTACATTGGCTAAACCTCTATATCCAGTTTTTATCCATGCTCCTCCGTCAGCATTTATATATATTTTCTTTATTTTTTCTACATCATATGTTGCCTCTACATAATCAAAAACTTCCTTCCATAACTCTTTATTGTCCTGTTCATCTCCACGACAAAAATAGTGTGTTCCAACAAGTCTATTTCGTTTACTTCTGGGGGGGTCGGGTTATATTCCTTAAAAGACGCAGATACTACTATTAATAGACCCCTTCAGCTATCTGAAATCCCAGTTGATTTCCAAATCCCCAAGAACATCAATAAAGTGGAGAAGATAGTGATCGTCACCTGCATCTATATATAAATAATCCACTTCCTTTTTAATTTCGGGAATCTGGAAATTCTTTGGGAATTTTGTTTTATGAAGCAGATTTTTTACAGTTGTTTTAGTAACCCCTTCAGGAATAGATGCTACCTCACCAGCCTTCCGATATGAAGTCTGAACAGCTTCACTATAAATGTTCGCCATAACGTCTTCTGTCATCTGCTGATTATCGCCTAGACCAATCAACTTATCTAACAGATAGCATAATTCTTCCTTCTCATCTGAATTAGTGTTCTTTGAAACGTATAGTGCTCTTGTAAAAGTAACTCTTCCAAGAGTTGTAAGAACCTGTCTGGCATCTGCCTTATGCTCTACATTCCATAAGCGTTTTCTCTTAGGTAATTCCTTTAAAAGTGTATCCATTTCCTGCAGCACAGACTGAATGAACAATCGTCCCAACTCATCTGTTTCCTTCTTAGTTGCAATGACCAGTTCAGCTAACGATTGTGGATTCTTATAAAAATCAATCTTAGCATCATATAAATTTGTGATGAAAACATCTGCGAAATACTTTATAATTTCTTCCATAAAAGAACATCCTCCCTTGTTAGTATTGTTTCGCAAACCAATATCAATAGCGTAACGTAATTGCTCAACGTAATTTCTTAACGAAACACATAAAAAAACCGACGTGCTGTGACGTCGGTGTGATTTCGGGGAGTGCGACCAAAGTTGCCCTTGGTCGCTGAGTTATGAAAAATTTGGTATTAGCTTTTCGCTAGTACGTAAGATACTATAACACGTAGAAAACGTTTCCGCAAGAACTTTTTCACACTTTTTTCACATTTTTTTGTATTTTTATTGTACAGTCGATTAGACCATTCTAACCTCTTACACACATGGTGTCTATTGTGTACCAAGTTCGCTATTTACAAGGCTTCAGAGCCGATACACAAAACATTTTATCTGGTATATAAAACTCATCATGCTCAATAAAAATGCGGTCTCCGAAACTCAAATCCACGTTTACGTTTCCGTAGCCAATGTGGCATAATACACTCTCATCCCACATTGGTCTATCAAGCATACTGATGGTCAACATATGATAAATATCATGGCACTCATCCTTCAATGCATCACTAATTTTGCTATGAGCAAGATTCTCTGGACTCTTGAGATTATGTGCCCCCTTAGCATACTCTGCATCAAAATTAATAAGCATTCCGCCCTTTTTCAAAACGCGGAACCAGTCTGTATATGCATCAATTGGATGTGGCAATGTCCAGGTAAGATTCCTGCTGATAACCACATCAAAGCTTTCATCATCAAATGGAAGATGCTCTGCATCTCCTGTGATAGCCTTAACATTTTCACGGTCAAGACCGTACATTCCAATCATCTCATTAGCTCTTGAAACCATTTCTGGTGTCAAATCAATTCCTGTAACCTTGTGTCCTGCTCTGCCAAGTATTACTTCAAAAAAGCCTGTTCCGCAACCTACATCAAGTATATTCAGCTGCTTTCCCGATGAAAGAAGCTTTTCAATTTCTTCCAACCAGCGATTTGCTTTTTTGCTTTCTATCTCATCGTGTCTAAGATCAAAAAAGCTCTCAGCACGTTTTGTCCAATAGCTTTCAACCTTGTCTTTGATGTCTGTAGCCTCATCCTCAAAGGCTATATAATGTAACTCACCCATTATTAATTAAATCCTAACTAACTTCCCTCCCAAGGAAGATTTTATAACTACCCTTATACTACCCTTTTATAACCTGCACCATAAAAAGTGGTGTTGATTTGTAATTTATTTTTTCTTTTTCGGAATAGAGAATCTGCCCTATGTCCTCGTAGGTTTCAACCCAGCCTGCACTAATCGACTCCAAGAACTCCTTATCCCACTGAGGGCGCAGGCGCCTTGTAGAAGGCATCTTGCTTGCTATTACATCCATCTGATCGAAGTTCTCACCGATGTTGTAATCACCCAGTCCCTCTGCTGCAACATTCTTTCTATCCTGCTCAAATTCAGCCTTCTTTTCATCATCCACAAGAAATGCATACCAGTTGGCATCAAACACCATCATCAAGCCTTCTGGCTTCAATACTCGAAGCCATTGCTCATATGCTTTCTCAGGAAACGGAATGTTCCAAATCAAGTTTCTTGAGAATACTACATCAAACACCTCTTTGTCAAATGGAAGGTCCATTGCATCACCCTGCCTAAAGGTAATTTTCGATGCAAGCTCCCCTGCATTTGCCCTGGCTTCCTTTAGCATTTCATCTGAAAAATCAAATGCTGTGACCTTATAACCTGCCTCTGCGAGAATAATAGAGATAAACCCTGGTCCTGCGCCCACATCCAAAATGCTTATAGTTTCAGGCTCCCTATTAGGAAATCTCTCGCTAATTTTTGCAGTTAAAAAAGACGTCCAAGTATTTCGTTGGACGCCTGCTAATTCTTCTTTATTAACCTCTGAGTAGCCTGCAGCACGCTGCTGCCAATAGGCTCTGTTTTCTTTTTCTAATACATCCATGTCAATGATTTTACTATATTTTTGCTAAGCCTGCCACAGGGATTCTCCCCTAAGCTCCCTTGTGGAATTTATAAGCAGCTTCGTGTACTCATTTTTAGGCGCTCTCAGAACTTCCTTCGCCTCTCCCCACTCTTTAATCTGCCCATCCTTCAGAACTACCACTCTGTCACAAATCGCATCAACAATATCGATATCATGAGTCACAAGAATTACCGAGGTTCCCATATCATTGATATTGATAAGCTCTGCTAAGACCTGATTTCTTGAAATATTGTCAAGTGCACTTGTAGGCTCGTCTGCCAACAGTATTTTTGGCTTCATCAGCATAGTAATTGCCACCGCAACGCGCTGATTCATCCCTCCAGAAAGCTCAAAAGGATAGCTGTTCCAAATCTTTTCGCTACCTTTGAAATTCAGCTTGTCAAAAAGGGAAATTGCCTCCTCTTTAACCTGTTTCCTAGCAGCCTTCCCTCTGACCTTCATACACTCTAAAATCTGGTCTCCAATAGTTCGAATTGGGCATAGAGAGCCACCCGCATCTTGGAAAATCATTCCAAGCTGCGAGCCTCTCAAAGTGTTCATTTTCTTTTCTGACAGCTCAACAAGATTGGTATCCTGGTAGATAATGGAACCATTTGTAATTCTGCCACCTGGATTCATAATTCCCATGGCTGCCTTGATAATGGTACTCTTTCCACTTCCTGACTCCCCAACCAGACCCAGGATTTCACCCTTCTTCAATTGAAAGGTTATATCAGAAACCACCGGACCTTCTGGGAAGGATACCTCTAGTTGTTCAAAAGAAAGAATTGGGTCCATAACACCTCATCTACAATCAAAAGCCTAGTTAATATCAAGGTCAGCTGTAAGCTCATAGTAATCACTTGGATGAGCCACAAGACCGGTTACATTAGACTTTGAAATCATGCTCATCTTAAGGAATGAGCAGAAGATAAATGCATTGTCATCAAGAATCTGCTGCTGCATCTCAATTGCAATATCACCTCTTGCATCAGCATCGAAGGTCTCATTCATCTTATCCCCAAGAGCCTGAAGATTATCATTGTGATATCCACCACGGTTCTTAGAAGAATCGTCTAAACAGTGTGTTGTAAAGAAATACATTGGATCTCCGATACCGCATGTTACGAATGCAGCTGCATAAACATCCCACTGCTCAGGATCAGATACAATCTGTCCGTGGTCAGCTGTTACGTTAAGCTGAATATCGAAACCAATATCCTTAAGTGTAGCCTGTGCGCTCTCCGCAAGAAGAGGGAGCTCCTGACGGCTTGGATAACTAATCCATCTGATTGTAAGAGTCTTACCATTCTTCTCGCGAATTCCATCACCATCTGTATCAACCCAGCCTGCATCCTCAAGAACAAGCTTTGCTCCCTCAGGATCATAGCTATCAGTCTTTACATTCTGACCACCAAATGTGAAGGTCTCAGGGAATGCGCCAGCGCCAACATATCCATAACCATTTAATAACGTATTTACGAAGCTCTCCTTGTCGATTCCCATTGCAAGAGCCTTACGTACTGCATCATCCTTGATGATGTCAGACTTGTAGTTCATCTGACAATAGAAAGCACGGCTTGTTGCTGTACTTGAGAATGTGTATGCATCATTCTCAAAAATTGGATAGCTTGCATAAGCCATACCATATGCAGCGTCAATGTCACCATTCTGAAGGGCAAGAGCCAAAGTATCACCATCTGAAATAGTAAGAACTGTAATTTCATCAACCTTTACAGTACCATTCCAATATTTTTCATTCTTTACAAGACTAATGTGGTCGTCTGTCACAAGCTCAGTTGCAACATAAGGGCCTGTACCAACAACAATTCCGCCCTCATTTCCAGCATCAACATCGATGATACATCCATAAGGATCACAAAGATAGTTGATAAGTGTAGGCTTTGGAGTCTGTGTCTTGATTGTAAGAGTCTGACCCTCAGCCTCGATTGTGTCGATAGAAAGATCGCCTGCTGCTCGCTCATGAACTGCAACCAAATCCTCAATACAAGCCTTTACAGCTGCTGCGTCAACAGCCTTACCATTAGAGAATGTTACACCATCCTTAATAGTAATCTTCCATGTAAGCTCGTCCACATTCTCATAGCTTTCTGCTATCCATGGCTCAAGCTGCATGTTATCGTCAAACTTGAATAGTGTCTCGCCAATACCATAACGAATGCATGGCCAACCGCAATATGCATCGTGTGCATCGATTGTTGGCTCTTCATTTTCTGCATTGAAGGTTGTGTCACCAAATGTGAAAACCTTCTTTCCTGAAGTCTGTGTCTCCTGTGTCTGTGATTCACTTGCTGAATCCTTAGTTGTGTTTCCACAGCCAATGAAAGCTGTAGCGGCCAGTGCCAATGACAGCACAAGCGCAATCGTCTTCTTAATCTTCATTTTTATACTCCTTTATTCTATCTAAAGCGACTATTTTTCGGGTCTATAACATCTCTGACCGAATCGCCTAGTAGATTAAAAATAACAACGGAAACAAATATTCCAAGTCCTGGTGAAAGAACTACCCAAGGATAAGTTTGAAGCATACTTCTTCCGTTTGACATCATGCTGCCCCACTCGGCTGTAGGTGGCTGCGCACCCAGACCGAGAAAAGACAGTCCCGCCAACTCCATCATCATCGTGCCTATATCAAGCATTGATGTGACTAAAATTGGCCCTAATATATTTGGCAATATATGTCTGAAGATAATCTGAGGGGGATTAGCTCCAGCCACAACCGCCGCCTGAACGAAGGAGGAAACCTTCAACGATAATGTCTGACTTCGTGCAACTCTTGCATACTTAGGCCAGCTGATAACCGCAAGGGCGATTACAGCATTTACAACACCACCCCCCAAAATCGCGGCCACCGCAAGGGCAAAAACAAGTCCTGGAAAGGCCATACAAAAATCTGAAATGCGCATCATAACAGTATCAAATGCGCCACCAAAATATCCAGCAGACACGCCGATTAACGCGCCCACGATAGTGATAACCCCTACAAGCGCCAGTGTAGATAATACGCTTACCTTTGCACCCACAATAACTCGCGAAAGCATATCACGACCAAAAGCATCTGTACCTAAAAGATGTTCTGGCCCAGGTGCAGAATAGGCCACCGTCAAATCCTGAGCATAAGGATCGTATGGACACAATCCATCTGCGAATATTGCTACAAATATTAACAACGCTGCCAATATCGTAAATACGATAAGTCTAGTTTTCAAGCTTAGCGTCCTCCAATCTGATACGTGGATCCAACAGACGATAGGTCAAATCTGAAATCAAATTGACCGTAACATAGATAATTGCCATCCACATTACATAAGCCTGAATCATTGGATAATCACGCATATTTATTGCATCAACAGCAAGCTTTCCAACACCGTCCCACATAAAAATGGACTCAACGATTGCTGTACCACCAAGCAAACTACCAATAGAAATCGCAAGTAACGTAATAATTGTTACAAGGCATTCACGCAAAACGCTTTTAAAAAGCGTTGTTGAGAACTTAACTCCCCTAGCTTTTGCTCCCACCACATAATCCTTGCTAAGTTCGTCAAGGACTGTAGCTCTTACCTGTCTTAAATACTTTGCACTCATAGCAATCGCCAGCGTAAAGGTTGGCATAGCAACACTAGTCATTGAAACCTCCCTAGAAATAATAGGGAAAAGTCCAAGCCTGATTGCGAGCCAATACATCAGAACCAGTGAAACAAAGAAATTAGGCATACTGTTTCCAATGAAGCTGAAAAACCTGATGAAATAGTCCCAGAATTTGTTCTGATAAACCGCCGCAATAACTCCTAACGGAATAGATATTAAAACTGTCAAAACAATTGATGTCAGCGTTAAAAATAAAGTAGCTGGCAGCTTAGAAATAAAGGTTTGGAAAATATCCTGACCAGAAACGAAGCTCACTCCCATGTCACCATGTAGCAAATCGTTCAGCCATGAGAAATACTGCACTAGAAATGGTCTGTCTAATCCCAATTCTGCCTTTGCCGCCTGAAGCTGTGCTTCACTTACAACTTGCCCAGTATTGAGCATCTTCTGCTCAACAACATCACTACCTGCAAGTCTCATCATCGCAAAGGATAGAAAAGTGATTGCAAACAATATTGGAATTAACCCAAGAATTCTATTAATAATATATTTCAAAAAATTACCCTCTAAACTACTCCCTAGGAAAGACTATTGTAATATCTTGCCTCGCCTTTACACAAGTAGTTTAAAGGGTAATATGTATTCATATAACGAATATTATTATTCCATTTTGGAATGACCCGCCTGGTCAAACTACCAAGCGCCGCCACCGCCACCGCCTGAACCGCCTCCTGAGAAGCCACCACCAGAGAAACCTCCGCCACCGTGGTGTGAGCTTCCCGAACCAGAATAGGATTCCGATGGTCTTGAAACCATAACCTTTTCAGTGTCGCGCATCATTCTATTAAAGCTGTCATATACCATATAATTTCCGATGAAGTTTCCACCATCATACCAGGTAGGTTCTGGAATGCTGTTCTGAAGCTCCTCGAAATTCTTTATCCATGTCTTCTCCAAGTCAAAGACATATGCATAACCTAGAATATCATAAAAATAATTTGGATTCTCTTCACTGAGCATCTTCAATCGGTCAAGCTCCGCCGTCTCAATGAAGTTCTTAAAGCCAAGGATCTGGCCAAGCTGCTCTCTGCTCTTTGCAGTTCTGAATTGATTGTACTGTGCAAGCATCACGATAATATTTACAACAACACAAACAAGTAGCATACCAGCAAACCACAGGTCAGCGACACCTCCTGTTAACAGATTACCAAGTGCGAAAGCAGCTGCCAAAGCCATCACTGCACGGGCAATCCATTTTAAAAAATTACTTATTGCTGCCATAAAGCCGACAAAACCTGCAGCCGCTACTAGAATCGCAAATACTATAAAATATCCCCATTCAAATGGCTCATGTCCAACTAAGAAATACATGACAGCCATCCCAATTAGTCCGACTAATAATCCTACTGTAGTAGCCATACAACTCTTTGTCACTGACTTTGAATCATACTGTTTAGATGCCCTAATAGCATAGTATGATTTAATCGCATCAATAGTGGTATAAAAATGATTCTTCAGCTTCTTAACCTTGACCTCATCGCCTACAGCATGATTTTCAAGTATTCCCTGGAAGAATAAAGAACCAGCCCTATCCAATTCACCATCAGCACGTTTTTTTATGATGAAGCTGAAGTCATTTTTCTTCTCGCCCTGATGGATAGTGAAATACCCCTTATTGGCAAGGTACGGTATCATTGCAGTAATTTTCTGTGGTGTTTGGGCTGTGTATATTGTCTCCATTTCCACAGGGCTCATGCCTTCAGGAGGATAGAAGTTTACAACCTCCACAACATCCTTTTGCACACCAATAGGAAGTGAATAACCTATTCCCAGCAAGCTTAGGATTCCAGCAATAATAAGTCCAATAACAGAATAATCCTTGTACACAAAATAGTCTTCAGGAAGTTCAGCCCTGATTGTAATACCCTCATATGGCTGAAGTGTGTCAGTGAACTCACCTGTTATAGTTTTGCCATTCACACTGCACTTCAAATACGAATCATATCCAGAAGAACCTTCGTCACCAACACTATAACCAATGGTGGATGTGTCAAAATCCTTTGGCATATGAACAGTCCATGTCACATGCTCAATGGGGCAATCATAGCCAGTACCCACTATGTTGTAATACAGTTCATCCTTGCCCACAAGCGGATCTTTCGAATAAATCTTGTAATCATATTTAAACACATAGGTATGCTCACCAGTGTATGTCTCATCCTCGTCACCAATATATACCGTATAGGTATCACCATCAGTTTCTTCATTTGCGATATCTGAGACCGCATCTGGCGATGAAACCCTCAGGTGCTTGACTCTGGCCTTGATGTAATCATAGCCGTCCTCACCATGATTACGATAATGATCAAGTACAAAGCTTCTGATTGGACCATGATGAGATTCTATGAAATCATAAACATAAGTTTCTTTTATCGTAAATACGTTATCTTCGTTTACAACTATATCTACATCTAAATCCTTAATGTAATAGTCCTGGTATTCAGCCTTGGCAACAAGAGGATTAAAGCCCGCCACCAAAGCCAGACTCAGAACTATTCCAGCGAAGAATGCTTTTATTTTCATACTAGAACTCCACTTTCACATTCTCACGCTCAGCAGAATCTGATACCTCAAAGAATGGGAACTTCTCGAAGTGTCCAAAGCCAGCAATAATTGATGTTGGGAAAAGCTGAATCTTTGTGTTATATGTCTTTACTGTACCGTTGTAGTACTTTCTTGCATTTGCAATGTCATCTTCGATACCCTTCAAAGAATTCTGAAGATCGATGAAGTTTGTATTTGCCTTTAAATCTGGATAGCTCTCTGCCACAGCAAAAAGAGTTTTAAGTGTTGAAGTGAGCTGTCCCTCTGCCTGTGCAATGCCCTCCTTGTCTCCCGCAGAATAAGCTGCATTTCTTGCTGCGATAACCTTCTCAAGAGTCTCTGCCTCATGCTTTGCATACCCCTTTACAGTTGCCACAAGATTTGGGATGAGATCAAATCTCTTCTTGAGATAAACATCCATTGTTGAGTATCCTTCTTCAACCTGTGTGCGAAGGCGTACCAATGAATTGTATGTGCTAATTGCCCACAATACAATCAAAACAACCAAAACTAAAACAATTATTCCGACTACCATTTTTAATATCCTCCTCTTTGTTTCAAAAAAGTCGTTAGAAGCTTTCGCCTCTAACGACTATTTTACACTACCTGTTATAAAAAATACACATCATATGCTTTTAGCGGAATAAATTAGCAAAGAATTCTGCAATAGCCTTGAAGAATCTTGCAATTGCTGCAAAGAATCCTGTACTCTCCGCTGGAGTTTCCTCCTCTACCTTAACAACTTCCTCTTCTGTTTCAGTAGTTGTGGTAGGAGTTTCCTCTTCTTTAATCTGTGTCTCTTCTACGATTTCCTCTGTAGCTTCTCCTGACACTTCTTCCTCTGTCTCAGTCTCTGTCTGCTCTGTTGACTTGGTTGATGCTGTAGATGCTGTTTTCTTAGTCTTTGTAGCTGACTTATTATTAGCGACCTTTATTGTCTCTTGAGCAGCAACTACATCACCTGTTGATGGAACCTGTGTATCGGCAATCTTTGTGTTGGCTGCTGCACTTGTTGATGTGCTTGACTGTGAAGAACTTGTGCTTGAGCTCTGGCTTGAGTTAGAAGATGACTTCTGCTCTGTCTTAGTCTCTGTCTTCTGCTCTGACTTTGTTTCCTCTGTCTTGTTCTCTGATTCTTCAACTACTGGTTTGTCGCTAGGCTTTGCCTTTGGCTCGTCAACTGCTGGCGAATCACTTGGCTTAGTCTTTGGCGCATCCTCACTCTTAGAAGGCTCTGGTACTGGCTCGTCCTCATCTACTTCTACAAGTACAATATCATCGATGTAAACATCATGCTTTTCCTTAATTCTGATTCCATCAACTGAGCCCATTGTGATATTGAAGCGAGTGTTCGGGTCTGACTCATTCTCCATTGTGAATGTGTGCTCAAATGTCTTCCACTCTGGTCCGATTTCTACAGAACCTGTTCCGCTGTAATTTGTCCAAGCCCCTTCAAACTCCTGAAGTGAGTACTTGATAACTCTTTCGATGGATGACTTTGCTTTGAATGAAACCTTGTAGGTCTTGCCCTTTTCAAGATTAACTCCATCCTGATTAAGCTGAATATACCAGCAGTTATCATCATTATCTGCAACGGTATCCTCGATTGTAATAGCGAAGGTATTGTCATTTCCGTTCATGTTATCAATAACATAATTTGCATTTACAGAATCATAAATATATGGTGAGAATCCTGCAATACCTGCGTTAAATGAACCATTCTTGATTAAAGCTGCCTCTGTTAAGAACGCATTGTCAAGATAATAGGTTCCTGGCTTCGTAAATACGAATTCAACATTTGAGGCTTTGCGAGTTAAGCTCTTCTCTACTGTAATCTTCTTTGAAAAATGCTTCTGTGTTCCTGTGAGTGCTGGTGTATAAGTCTCACCTGCCACCTTTACTGTAAGGCCATCCTCCTCTCCATCCTCAGTATAAGCATCAAAGCTGATTTCGTACTGTCCTGCTGAAATTGGGCTGAGCTCACGCTGACCAATCTTTAGTGGATTGCTCTTTGAAGTTCCATTAGGTGCAACAACCTTGAGCATTCTTGAATTCTTCTTGTTTGTTACTGAAAATGCTTCTTTGTCAGCATCTTCAATCTCCCAGTAACCAAGTCTACCCTCGCCCTGATCGAATCCACCATTGTAAATGTAGTTTCCATCTGAACGAATCTCTTTTTCGTTTGTCTCCTCGATTTTCTCGCCTGACTTATGAACAAGCTTTACATTTGAAATTGTAACTGCTGCAGTTGACTTCTGCTTACCAAGATTAAACTCTAATGCTGTATTAGGGTCTGTCTTGTCATTCATTGTAAATGTGTATGTGTATGACTGCTTCTTTGTACCAACCTTTACAGAAGTATCCTGCATGTAACGAGTCCATCCTCTGTCTGGACCTTCCACATCAACGATAATCGCTCTTTCCTCGTCTGCTACAGCATCGAAAGTAAGCTCATATTCCCATCCCTTATACATTGGGATTCCAGCCTGCTTAAGCTGAACGCTGTGATTCTGAGAACCAACAGCTGATGGTGTAATCTTGATTTTATTGTTCTTTACTTTATATGTTGAATCCTTGGCATCGCTCTCGAGATGAAGAACCCAGTTATCCTTGTCAGCATCCTCCGCACCATCAATTGCAATATCCTTTGAGAAATCGCCATTGATTATGTAGTTGCCTTCCTCATCAGCCTCACGATATGTTACAGGCTCCTTCTCTGGACGCTTTGCCTTAGCCTCTTCCTTCTCGTATTCCTCTTCAGACTTTTGGTAAACACGCACATAATCAATTGTGTAGTTATCATCATTCATCTTTGCATAGACATCGTCATTTGGATATCCTACCCAACTTCCACCTACTGCAAGATTTAAAATCACATAGAAATCCTGATCGAATGGTGCTGGATATGTAAGCTGGCTATCCTCGTCAGCACCTGTATACCAATCGTTTGTGCTGAATACCTTCTCATCATCCACATACCAAGTAATCTGTCCTGGTTCCCAGTCTACTCTGAAAACATGGTACTCGTCAGCGAAATCATTCTCTATAATTTCCTTTGTTCCCTGATTCTCCTTGTGACCATTTCCAGAATTATAGCCGTAATGAATTGTATGGTAAGACTTTGTTGTATCCTGACCCATTACCTCCATGATATCGATCTCACCGCAGCGTGGCCACTGACCATAGAGGCCCTCATCTGTTGCCATGAGCCAAAATGCTGGAAGATATCCCTTACCTGTTGGCACCTTTGCTCTTGCCTCGAAACGACCATAAGTAAAGTCATGCTTGTTCTGAGTTGTAATACGGCCTGATGTAATCTCACGCTTTGATGATGAAGACGAACTGCTGCTTCCGCCTGAAAGCTTCGAGCCTTCGATTGTAGCTTTGCTTCCACCATACCAATCGTATCCATTATCTGGGTCAAGAAAGCTAATCTCCACCATTCTGTCGGCAGATGCAACAGCATCCATCTCAAAGCTGTAGCTGTGACCAGCCTCAAGCTTAAGACCGTTCTGCTGAAGCTGAATATGCCAGTTCTGGTCACCAGAATTTTCTATATTGATTATTGCCTTTCCATCTTCATAAGAAACAGAGCCCTTGCCAGGATCATTAAATCCACAGTACCAATCACTTCCTGAGAAGCTTGTATCTCTCAAAAGCTCCTCTCCATCTTCCTTAAGAGAAATGTTTGAAAGCTTTACAGTCGCCGCCGCAGTTCCAGCCTCACTGTCTTCAATCTTTCCAAAGTTAACCTGAAGAGCTATTGTATCTGAGTCCTTCTTGTCCTCACTAACATTTACGTCAAATGCAATGTGAGATACCTTCTCCTCTACAACTTCCTCTTCTTCGTTATCATCCTCATTTTCAACCTTGGTCTCCTCAACATGTGGCTTTAAATAAAGTTTACCATCCTTTACCTCAATATTGCCCTCATCCAAAGCTGTGTATCTTTGGAGCTCTGAGTTTACCCAGCCAGGTTCATGCTGTTCCACATTCCAGTCCGATGTATTAAGTGAATCTCCCTCGAATTCGTCATTCCAGACAAGCTCATATCCCTCATCAGAATACTTGTCTTTAATGGAATCCTTTGTCTTTGCCTGAACCCCAGTCACAGGCACGCTTGTCACTGCAACCGTCGCAGCCATTGCAATGGCAAAAAAATTAAACCATTTTCCCTTTTTCATGCGTATTCTCCTCCTATTAAATACATGAAGTATGAGAATAGCTTAGGTAAAATGGTTTAAATTTTATATCGAATCTATATTTTTTTTGTCAAAATTATTCAATTAATAGCATGCACCAAGTCCACCAGTTACACTCTAAAGCCTTGGTATTAATTCCAGTCACTTTAGAATGTTCCTTTCAGTAACACCAAGAGCTTGATAGTTACTGGCTCACTTAATTAATATAATTCATCAATACAACTTTACTCGACTACTTTGATATAGCTGCTTACGCAGTAGAGCGTCTGTCCGTTGTAGTCTATGCGTGACCAGCCATATTCATTGTTGATTCCAGTACGAGTTGCAGTCATTCCATTGTAAAGAGTAACTACAACTGATGAATCCGCATCAGTAACACTTGGCTTTGTTCTAAGGTTTACCATCTCCTTTGCAGTGATTAACTCGCTGCAATCTGTAAACTTTGTCTTAAATCCAGATGTAGCAGGTGCCACCGCTGGCTCTGGTGTAGGCTCTGCTGGTGCCGCCTCTGGTGTTGGTGCAGGTGCACTCAGATCAGTAGTAAGATAGCTTGAAACAGCATAATATGTCACTCCGTCATAAACAACCCTTGACCATCCACTATTGCTTGTTCCAGTACGGGTTGCTGTCTGTCCATTCTGAAGTGTAACTTTTACATTGCTGTCAGCTCCCTGACTTGGCTTATCTCTCAAATTAGTTTTGCTCTTTGCTGTAACAGTCTCATTTGTATCTGTAAACTTCATCAATGCCTCAACATCTGCAGTGGCTGTCTCACGAGCTGATGTGTCCTTGGCTGTCTCTGTTCCATTGTATCCAAAGTATGCAACATCAACATCAACCTTCTTCGAAATACCAGGAATAGTTCCCTGATTTGTGTACTGCCACATTGCACACTTTCCAGAGTACGCTGGGCCGGATGCCAAATTTGAAGTATCCTGATTATACCAGGCCATCCAAATCTTAAAATTCTTTTCTATTTCTGAAGTGTTCCACTTTGCATTGTTGGAAAGTTCATTTTTTGAAGCATAAAAAATAGGTGTGTAACCAGCCTTGTATATAGCATCAAGGAACGCAATTGCCACATTGCTTCGCTCATCCTTTGTCAGATTGTACTGACGGCTTGTGCTGTTCTCAAATCCCTCGCAATTGTATCCAACAGGATATGTGATAGGATATTTTGAAATATAATTCGCCACCCAGGTTGCTTCCTCATTTGCTTCAGTGGCATTCACTGCCGTAGAAAAGAAGTATGCACCGATTTTGATACCGTTTTTCTCAGCTTCCTGCATATTGTATTTTGCATTGGTATCAGCCTTAATCTCACCTGTCTGTGAATCGCGATATCCAACACGCACCATTGCGAAATTAATTCCGGATGCTGCAACCTGAGCCCAATCAATGGTGCCCTGAAATCTTGAAACATCAATTCCATAGGTTATGCTAGCATTCTCTCCAACATTACTTGCACTTACAATATCTACTACGTTTACAGCCTCTCCCTTTTCTGTTACGGCGTTTGTCTGGGGATCTGCCTTTGCTTCCTCAGCAGTAACCTCTTCTGAAGACTGTTCATCTTCCTGTGCCGAATCCTGAACATCCTCAGCGTTCTCAACCACCTCGATTTTTATGTCAGCATTTGGATCTATTGTTTTCTCGGTCTGAAGATTATTATCAGCTACTTCAACCTCATCACTATTCTTACCTACGATTTTAAATATCGTAAATACGAATATTTCTAACACGAGGACTGCGGCCGCTCCAAGAATAATCAACTTTCTGCGACGCATCGCATTCATCCTCTTTCTGTTCCTCGAATGGGCGATTCTCCCGTCATTATTCAAGTGTTCATATTCACCCTTCATATTATCATTCTCCTTAATCGTGATTTAACAACCATTCTTTAGTTTAATCCTATATCTGCGATAATTCAATAATTGCCTCGCATATACTTGTCCTAAATATCCTTATATAATAAGGCTTTTATATTCAGCTGGAGTGACCTCAAGAATCAGTTTAACCTTTTCCATATCAGCCCCACATCTGCTCAAATCTCTTTTTATATCCCACCTAGGATGATTATAGGTGTTGAGGAAAATCGAATCTACCCCCACTGCCATAGCCACTCCGACATCAGCAAGAACCTCATTTCCAATCATAACGCATTCTTCTTTATTAAGTGAATGCTTGTCTATAAGATCCTGCAAAAATTGTCCATCAGGCTTTTTTATTCCCTTATCAGACGAGATAAAAATATCATCAAAATACTGTGTCAGCTTTGTATCTTCTAATTCCTTTTCTGTAAAAAGACGTTGCGCATTGGAAAGCAGATATACGTTAGCCCCTGCATCTTTAATTGCTGTTAGTGCTTCTGCAACACCTTCATATCTTACAAGCTTATCCCGAGATTTTTCTCTAAAGGAATTGCACAAGGTCCTCATTTCGAAGTCAGGCACCTGCCTTCCTATAAGCTTTTCCCATACCCACTCAATTTTTATTTCTGGATGGTTGCTTCCATTTTCTTTAGCAAGTTTCTTCTCCTCGGACTTGCATAATTTTAAATAATTTGACTTTAATTCTGTCGCTTCAATTACCGTTCCAAAATTGTCTTTAAGATAAACTGACATATACTCCCACAACTTTGGATTTTTTTCATCTGTATGGATATCTATAAGTGTGCCATATAAATCAAAAATATAATTTTTATATTTCATTGTTCTGCTATAATTCTCCTGTTAATCAATACATAAAAAAGCTTTCCAAGTATTCCTCAGAAAGCTTTAAAACTCTTATATTTTATAAAGTAAGACCTTTGTAAAATTCTACAGCATTCTTCAAATCTTTCTCGTCCGGATGTCCTTTTCCTGTGCCACCAACTAACTTAAATGGTCCAAAGGTGTTGTACCCCTTACATGAGAATGCACCAACAACATCAAATTTCTTATCTTTTAAAGATGATGTGATTGACTTGGAAAAATCTTTGTCCATTGCACTTGTCATAATAAAGAATATCTTCTTATTATCCGGAAGATTATCCTGTGCAAATTTAATAATCTGAGGATGGAACTTAGCCGCATATATTCCAGATGCAAATCCAATTAAATCATACTCTGATAAATCCTTCTCCTGAACAGAAATTGCATCAACAGACTCAACTCCACATTCACTAACTATAGCATCCACAACTTTCTTAGTGTTCCCATGATGTGTAGATGCATACACGATTATTGATTTCATTAATCATTACCTCCCGTTACAAAACTAATCTTTACTTCCTCATTCTATCATATTTAGTATTGGATAATAAAGCTGCGCTCATCCTCCTCAACTGGCAATCTCTCTTTTTCAATTTCATAGATGTCAATATATCTGTCTGCATAAAGCACCTTTATAAACATATATATTTCCTGCTCTGACCCCTGAGCCTCAACTAAGACAGAGCCATCATATTCATTCTTCACATATCCAGTTAAACGATATTGGTTAGCTACATGGCTTGCCTTATACCTAAAACCTACGCCTTGTACCCTGCCTGTGAAAACCATTTTATATCTAACTACTTCCTTCATCCCAATCCTCGAAATTGAATTTCATATTTACACAATCAATAATATACTAAATTCCTTTAAATATGTAAAAAAAAGAGATAAGATTAACTCCTATCTCTTCTCTGATAAAGCGTGCGCGAGAGGATTCGAACCCCCGACACCTTGGTCCGTAGCCAAGTGCTCTATCCAGCTGAGCTACGCACACACATTATTATTTCACTCACGTAAGTGAATGCCGTAGACCGGAATCGAACCGGTACGATGTCGCCACCACGGGATTTTAAGTCCCGCGCGTCTGCCAGTTCCGCCACTACGGCATACGCATGCTTTTTTCTGAATGAAATGAAAGAAAAAAGTATGCTAGTAAATCGCTTGCGATTTACATCTAATGGGACCTACAGGGCTCGAACCTGTGACCCTCTGCTTGTAAGGCAGATGCTCTCCCAGCTGAGCTAAGATCCCATAATAAAAACTGGAAACGACCCCAGAGGGACTTGAACCCTCGACCTCCGCCGTGACAGGGCGGCGCTCTAACCAACTGAGCCATGAGGCCATATATAATAATTTTAGAAAGTGGACCCTCAGGGACTCGAACCCTGGACCGACCGGTTATGAGCCGGTTGCTCTAACCAACTGAGCTAAAGGTCCATATTGTATGAACAAGCAAGACCTTTAAAAAAAAATTGGCCTCTTTCTATCAAGTAGAAAAAAGCCGATGATCGGACTCGAACCGATAACCTGCTGATTACAAATCAGCTGCTCTGCCAATTGAGCCACATCGGCTTAATGTTATTCGCCAAAAGGCAAGTGACTCCGACGGGAATTGAACCCGTGTTACCGCCGTGAAAGGGCGATGTCTTAACCGCTTGACCACGGAGCCAAACTGGCTTTAATTCAACGCCTATATCGGCGACCCAGTAATAATAACATAAAATATTGATTTAATCAATATTCAGCTCCCCAAGTAGGACTCGAACCTACGACAACTCGGTTAACAGCCGAGTGCTCTACCAACTGAGCTATTGAGGATTATTATCTTCCTATCAAACTTTCGGTAAAACAGGGAACTCGCCGCATTGTTCTACCAACTGAGCTATTGAGGAATACTTAAGGTTTATAGCAACCTCAAAACTTCATACAGTGCTCGAGAACACGCTTACATCTCTTTTAGAATAAACCTTCGATCTATTAGTATTCATCAGCTGAATGCGTTACCGCACTTACACCTTGAACCTATCTACCTTATCGTCTTTAAGGGATCTTATCTCCTTATGGAGGGGATATCTCATCTTGAGGGGGGCTTCACGCTTAGATGCCTTCAGCGTTTATCCCGTCCAGACTTGGCTACTCAGCTATGCCGTTGGTCGACAGCTGATACACCAGTGGTCCGTCCACCCCGGTCCTCTCGTACTAGGGGCAGCTCCTCTCAAATATCCTCCGCCCGCGCCGGATAGGGACCGAACTGTCTCACGACGTTCTGAACCCAGCTCGCGTACCGCTTTAATGGGCGAACAGCCCAACCCTTGGGACCTGCTACAGCCCCAGGATGCGATGAGCCGACATCGAGGTGCCAAACCACTCCGTCGATGTGAACTCTTGGGAGTGATAAGCCTGTTATCCCCAGGGTAGCTTTTATCCGTTGAGCGATGGCAATCCCACTTTATACCACCGGATCACTAAGTCCTACTTTCGTACCTGCTCCACCCGTCGGTGTCGCAGTCAAGCTCCCTTCTGCCTTTGCACTCTTCAAATGGTTTCCGACCATTCTGAGGGAACCTTTGAGCGCCTCCGATACCCTTTCGGAGGCGACCGCCCCAGTCAAACTCCCCGCCTGGCATTGTCCCACCACCGGTTCACGGCGGCTGGTTAGAAATCCAATACTACAAGGGTGGTATCCCAACAGACTCTGATGAAACTGGCGTCCCATCTTCATAGTCTCCCACCTATCCTGTACATGCAGTACCGAATCCCAGTACCAAACTGGAGTAAAGCTCCATGGGGTCTTTCCGTCCTGGCGCGGGTAACCAGCATCTTCACTGGTACTTCAATTTCACCGGATGCATTGTCGAGACAGTGCTCAAATCATTACGCCTTTCGTGCGGGTCGGAACTTACCCGACAAGGAATTTCGCTACCTTAGGACCGTTA